>CAVTER010000013.1:0-116120 GCA_963733835.1 uncultured Spirochaetota bacterium | reverse complement strand
GACGAGTGAAAGTCACCCCCCGGACGGCGCTCCTTGCCGCCGTGGCCGCCGCAAGCCTCCTGCTCACCTCGTGCTCGCCCACCAACCTCATCGCCCTGCTCACCGACGAGGTGAAGCTGGCGAACAACAAGTACCTGATCGTGGAGGACTTCACGCCGGCCAACAGCGCGACCGACGTGAACCCCGGCCAGGCGGTCAAGGTCCAGTTCGACAGGCCTGTCGACATGGCGACGGTGAGCGCTTCCACCGTCCAGTTTTCCCCGATGACGGACATCGATTCGTTCGACTACGAGTTCAACAGCTCCACCAACACCCTCTCCATACTGGCATACCCGCTGTTCAGCAACGAGACCACCTACACGGTGACCCTGATGCCGGCGCTGCATGGCAGCGACGGGAGCACCATCAGGGATGAGGTGATCTGGTCGTACGAGACTGGCACTTTCCCGAACGGCGGTGTCAAGATCAACGGTGACGCTGCGTACGTGACGAACACCGACCCTGTCACCCTGACCGTGACGACCAACGACGCGGTGACCCGCTACAGGACCGCGAAAACGGAAGGGGGGCTCGCGGCCGAGTCGTACATGAACACGCCCGGCACCTCGTTCCCCGTCGCGTTCTCGCTGGACACCGGGGAAGGAGAAAAGACGGCCTGGGTTCAGTTCCAGGACAGCGATCTGAACGAATCGATCCCGAGGTCGGACACCATCATCCGCGACACCATTGCTCCCGATCCCCCCACGTGGAATCTCGAAAGCACGACTGCAAGCCCGACGCTGGACAACACTCCCACGTGGTACTGGACGCCGGGTGCGGGCGGCGCTGCAGGGTACAGGCGCAGACTCGACGGCGGATCAGACTATGCCGTGTCCGGCACCTCGTACACTGCCGGCTCGGCCTTCCGTCCCATCGCCGACGGAGACCACTCCCTCGAGATCGCGCAGGTGGACGCGGCGGGGTGGGTGTCCCCGTGGATCGCAGCCCATCACATCGTCGTCACTCCCTGCATCCCGCTGAACGGGGACGCCGGGGTTTCCACCCGGCCGACCCTGCAGTGGCGGGCAGGTCTTGCCGACACCAGCTACACGCTGTACATCGGGGTCGCTGCCTCAACGAAGTTCGCGTCGTACTCAACAGAGACCCCGTCGATCAAGCTGTCCGGCCTCATTCGCGCAACGGCGTACAGGTGGTACGTGATGGCTGCAAGCAAGAGCGGGAGCTACCGAATCCCCGAGAGCAGCTACTACTACTTCGCAACCTACTGAGAGGCTGCAGGGCGCTGCCCGGCCCACGCGGGTCAGACGGGAAGCTCGTAGATCCTGTGCACCTTCGAGATGGTGGCGCCCAGCGTCTGGATATCGCGCAGCATGAGGTCGGTGCGCTCGGAGACCTGGACGAGCTCCACGCGGCGGTAGACCCTCTCGCCCACCGTGCGGGTGAGCTCGTCGTACAGCAGCGCGTTGCCGCCCAGCCGCTGGTACTGGGGCAGGATGCCCATCCCGTTGATGAGGAGGCTGTCGCTTCTCTTCATCGCGGAGAGCAGCCGCAGGATCTCGACGGGTCCGACCCGCCCGCCGTTCTTCTGCAGGACGGCCGACAGGTCCGGGAAGGCGAACAGGTACCCGACGATCCGGCCGTCGTAGGCGAGGATCTTCGCCAGGCGCGGGTCGGCGATCATGAGCAGGTCCTTCTTCACCTGCTCCAGCTCCTTCGGGCTGAGGGGGTAGTCCTCCAGGTGGTCGGCGAGGGTGGCGTTGTACAGCTCGGCGATCTGGTCGGCAACGGCGGACAGAGCGCGCTTGTTCCTGAAGCGCATGACCTCGAACCGTCCCCGCGCGCGGACCTTGTCGGCCACGGAGCCGATCCGCTCCGGGATGCGGAAGGTGGCGGGAGGGAGGTCCATCGAGTACAGGTCCACGTGCTTGCGGAACCCCTGACCTTCGAGCAGGCGCGGGTACCAGGACCCGTTGTAGGGCATCATGGTCATCGCCGCCCTGTGCTCGAACCCCTTGATCAGGACCCCGCTTCCAGAAGCGCCGCCAAGCAGCATGGGCCCGCGAAGCATCTCCAGGCCCTGGTCCCGGGTCCAGCCCCTGAGGCGGGCGAACAGAGCATCGGCGGCCGCGGGGTCGTCGGCCGCGTCGAAGAAGTAGAAATGCGCGCATCGCGTGCCGTGCTGTGCGATGTATGCAGGGTTTTTCACGACGCAGGCACGGGCCACCGTGCGCCCGCCCTCCCGGGCGAGGAAGAACTCCCCGCTCGCCTGGCCGAAGAAGGGGTGACTGCGGCGGAGGAGCGCACGCATGTCCACGTCGAACCAGGGGACCCACTGCGCAGCCCCCGCGTACAGCCTCTTGGGGAAGGCGATGAACTCGCGCTCCTCGGGGGTCCGGGGCCGGACCGCGACAACCTCGATCTGTCTGCCCATGGCCGCGCAGTATAGACCCTGTGCCGGCGCACCGCAACGGTGCCCTTCGATTCGCCGCGCACGGCGCCGATATTCATTGTGGCTGCGGCCGATCACGGGACATGCGGCAGGCGCCGCGAAAGGAATGCGTGTATGAAAAGGCTCACGGTCGTCCTCGTTCTCTCCCTGCTCGCCGCGGGCGCGTTCGCCCTCGACCTCAGCGCGGGTGTCGGGCCCTCTGTCGGGTCGCTGTGCAGGAAGTTTTCGGCTGAGCAGTACCTCGTCTGGGATTCCTACACGGACCGCTTCACGACGGTGCCGTGGGGCCTTGCAGCGTTCTTCGATGCAACCTACGGCCAGGCGGCCGTCGGCCTGCGCGGGAACGGGACCACGCACGAGAAGTGGACCGGCGTCATCGGCACGAACACCTTCAGCGGTGAGCCCGACGACACAAACGCGTCGGGATTCCTCTCGGTCTCGGTGCTGGGCAAGTACCCCTTTGCGCTGGGGAAGATGTTCACGCTCTTCCCGCTGCTCGGCATCGAGTACGACCTCAACCTGTGGCTGAAGGATCAGGACGGGGTCGACCTGAAGGCGGCGATGACCGACGAAGACAAGGCAGATCTCAACCAGTTCTGGTTCAAAGGCGGGGTGGGCGCCGACGTTGCGCTGGGGAAGAGCCTCTCCCTGCGCGCCGAGCTCCTCCTGGGGTTCAAGCTCCTGAACCAGGCCGAGCGCGACAGGGTCGACAGCGCGCAGAGCGGGGGAGCCGTGAAGGTCTCCCAGGTCGATACGACAGCCGACCTCGCCGTGTACGCGCGTTACACGTTCGCCTCCGTCGGCGCAAAGCGCTGATCTTCCGCCGACGCGGGGTCGCCGTGCCTGCCTACTTCTGCGACAGGCAGGTGAAGGCCCGCACGGTCTCCTCGCCCGCCTCGTCGACGAGGGTCAGGACGTGCGGCCCGGGCCCCGGCCGGGCCTCCATGTCGTGCAGCTCCACTGTCTCCCCGAGGTACTGGCCGTCCATGTGCCAGAAGACCACCGCGCGCGGGTTGCTGTGCGCCGCGCGGAACACCGTCCGCCCGGGCCTGCCGTCCAGGTCGATGGGCACGTAGATCCTGCTCCCCGGCTCGGGGAAGAGCAGGGCGAGGCTGGCCGCCGACCTGTCCTGCTCGCGCTCGCCGCTCCCCGGGCGGAAGGGGGGCAGCGGCCTGTAGTCCACGTGGCTCCTCGCGTAGTACCACTCCAGGGCCGGGGGCAGGACGAACCAGCGCGCGGCGCGAAGCGAGCCCATGGGCTGCGTGCGCGTGGTCGCCCGGAAGCGACCCGACGGCTCGAGGTGCACCAACCTGCAGAAGCCGCAGGGCTCGGCCTGCGCCGCGCGCGGCGGGGCAAGGGTGTCCCTGGTCGTCTCGCAGTCCCGCCCTGCAAGCAGCCCGCTTTTCGCGCAGGTGCGCACGCGCACCAGGTTCGCCTCGGGCGCGGGAAACCACCCCGTCGCTCCCAGCAGGCCGAACACGTCGAAGAGCACGGGGGCAGCGACTGTCGACCCCTTCAGGTCCGGCCTGCCCTCGCCGCTCGCGTTGCCGACCCACACCCCGACCGCGTAGCGCGGCGTCACGCCGATCGCCCACGCGTCTCGAAAACCGTAACTGGTGCCCGTCTTCCAGGCGATCCTCTTCGAGCCGATGTAGTCACGCCAGGCGCCCTCCTCGCCCGGCCGCTCCACCTCCAGCAGCGCCGTGAGCGTGAGCCAGCACGCCCCGGCCCCGATGCCGAATCCCGGAAGGCCCTTCGCGCCGCGGGCGAGCCCCGCGTACATGTGCGTGAGGTCCCACGGCGAACCCTCGGCGCCGCCGAGCACGAGCGTCAGCCCGTAACTCGCGGCAGGACGGGTGAGCGAGGTCATGCCCAGCCCGCGCAGCTCCTCCGCGAAACGGTCAAGGCCGTGGGAGCGCAGCAGGCGGACGGCGGGCACGTTGAGCGAGTGGGCCAGCGCGACATTCGCGGGCACGGCCCCGGCGTAGGTGCGGGAGTTGTTCTCGGGCTGGAATCCCCCGATGCGCGTCGGGATGTCGGCCACGAGCTGGGCCGGCAGCAGCTCCCCCGCGTCCAGCATGGAGGCGTACAGGAACGGCTTGAGAAGGCTCCCGGTGCTGCGCACCGAGCGGATGATGTCCACCGACCGGCCGGGGCCGTCGCCGGGAATGTTCCCGGCGTATGCGATCGGCTCACCCGAGTCCACGTCGAGGACAAGGACGGCGGCGTTCCGCACCCCTGCCAGCTCCCAGGCCTCCTCGCGCCGTGAGAGGATCGCGTTCACCTGCTGTTGGAGACCCCTGTCCAGGGTGGTCGCCGCGCGTGAGCCCCCGGGGGCGGCCGCACGGACGCCGTCGAGAAGGTGCGGCGCTTCGCGGGGGAGGGCAAAGGGCTCGGGCGGCAGGGGCTCGGCCAGGGACAGCCCGAGGGTCGCCTCGTCGATGACGCCCTCGCGGTGCAGGATTGCGAGAAGCCTGTCCCTGCGCGCCGAAAGCGTGTCCCTGTTCCTTCCGGGGTGGATGAGCCCCGGGCTGTTGGGCAGCACCGCGAGCAGGGCGCACTCGGCCCACGAGAGGGTGCGCGGCTCCCGGCCGAAGTACCGCCAGGCCGCCGCCTCGAAGCCCACAACGTTCCCGCCGAACGGGGCATGCGAAGCGAACAGGCGCAGGATGGCCGGCTTTGTCTCGCGCATTTCCAGGCGCAGCGCGAGGACGGCCTCGACAAGCTTCTCTCCCACCGTGCGGGGCCTGCCCGCCCGCGACAGGCGGATCACCTGCATTGTGAGCGTGCTCCCCCCGCTCACGACCCGCCCCGCGCGGATGTTCTCGCCCAGCGCGCGCACGATCGCCGCGGGGTCCACCCCGGGGTGGTGGAAGAAACGCTTGTCCTCCCATGCCACGAGCACCGAGACAAACCGGTCAGGGATCTGCCCGTCGCCGGGGAACCTCCACTGGCCGTCCCCCGCGATCGGCGCGGACAGGAGCCTGCCCTCCCTGTCCAGCAGCACGGTGGAGTAGCCCGGCTCGAACAGGCGCGGGGGCAGCGCGAGCCAGAACAGGACCGCCGCGGCGAGGGCGGGCAGGAAACCGAGCGAGGCCCTGTTCACCGTCCGTCGAGCCACCTGCCCGGCGCCACCGCGCGGATCGTCGAGTCGTACATCGCCTCGACGGTCACGGCGGGAAGGTAGAACCTGCCCGCGTAGGCGGAGGTGAGGAGGAACTTGAACTGCTGCGAGGCGCCCTTCCCCAGGCGGAAGTACGTGAGGATCCTGTCGTCGCGGATGTCCTGGTAGTCGAACGCGTTGCTCCCCGTTCCCATGCCCTCGAGCACCCTCGCCGTGGCCGTTTCCCAGCACCCCGGCAGCAGGTAGGAAAGCGCCAGCGACTCGTAGTCCACGAACCTGTTGAGGTTCACCACGTTCACCGTCACGACGACGTCAGAGCCGGGCGGGATGCTCGAGGGATCGACCTCGATCCCCTCCCCGTCCCTGTAGGAGACCTGCACGTCCAGCCAGTTCTTCACCTCCTTCTCGGTCCCCAGCGGCGGCAGGCCGGCAAGGATCACGCGCGGGTAGATCGCCGTGCTTCCCGTGTTCGTGACGGCCAGCCTTCCCCGCGCCGCGAGACCTGCCGGTATGTCTTCGAGCAGGATGGGCGCGCGGGTGGAGACTTCCTTCACGGGACCGCCTGCCCACGAGAAGGCGACCCGCAGCGGCGCGGCGGTCCCCGACGTCCCCAGGGCGAACTCAGACAGCGCCAGCAGCGAGAAAGCGGTGGTCTGCGTTGCGTACGGCTCGCCACCGGCGAGCTGGCGGGACACCTCCTCGGCCAGCGTCTCGGCCTGGTCGACAAGGCCCAGCACGACCATGCACTCCAGGATCGACGCCCTGTCGCGGAGGTCCGACCCGTAGGTCCCGGCAAGCTCGCGGTACTTCTACACCGTGATGCCGAGCTCGTTCACGAGCCTCCGTGCCTCGTCCTCCTGCCCGGCGAGGTGGTAGGCCGCGGCCAGGCGCCACTGCGCGGCGGGAGAAATGCCGCGGTTCTCGCGCAGCCTGTTCATCGCGCCGAGGTCAGCGGCGCCGGCGAGGGCGAGGGTGAACAGCCTGTAGGCCTGCTGCATGTCGGCGTGGTACTCGCCCGGCTCCCACTCGCCCGCAGCCTGCTTCTGGTAGGCCGTCCATCCCTCCATGACGTCGGCATCGACGACGAAGCCCCTCTTCTTCGCCTCCACCAGGAAGTGGCCCGCGTAGCTGGTCGCCCACTCGCTTGCCTCGCCCGCGCCGGGCCAGAAGCCGAACCCGCCCGAGGCGGACTGGAACCGCTTCAGCTTCGCGATGGCAGCCTCGATGTTCCGCTGCGCCTCTGCCGCCTTCTTCGGCTCGAGGCGGAGCAGGCCGTCGAGGAAGAGCTGCGGGAACGCGGCGCTCGTGGTCTGCTCGACGCAGCCGTGAGGGTAGCGCACGAGCCACGCGAGGTTGCGTCCCAGGTCCAGCGGCGGCACGCGCGAGACCTCGATCTGGATCGCGTTCGTCCCCGGGATCCCCACGAGGGCCAGGTCCTCCTGCCACGCCCGCCCCGGCTGGATGGTCGAGGAGAGAACGCGGACCTGGCGGGTGGAGGGAATGCGCACCTCGATCTCGATCTCGCTCTGGCCGCGCGGGCGCCGCCGCCCTCGGCGTTCACCCGGATGTTCGCGATGCCCCGGGGAGTTTCCCACGTTGAGGGTGAAGCGGGCGACCTTCTCCTCGGCCTTCGTGTACGGACGGTCTGCGCGGCTGCCCCGGCCACCGTCACGGGACCCGAGGCCGAGACACCCAGCGTGACCGAGCGCAGGTCGTCCTTCGTGTTGAAGACGGTCACGGGGAACGCGACGTCCTCGCCCGTGGAAGCACCCGCGGGCAGCGTGGGCAGCACCATCAGCTCGCTCTTGACCTGTGACCTCCTTCTCCGCCACGCCCCACGCCCCGTCGTGGCCCGCGACGACCATCAGCCGCACCGCGCCCACGTACTGGGGCAGCTCGATCTCGTGCGTGTCGACCGCCGCCCTTCGCGACGGTGACGGGACCGACGAAGCGCACCACCGGCGGGAACCGGTTGGCCTTGCGCTCCGCCCGCGGCCTCGTCTCGTCGCCGCCGCCGACGGCGAGCAGGCGCTCCAGCTTGCCCGGCGAAGGCGCCGGCCACGAAGTCGTAGAGGTCCCAGCGTCATGCAGCTGCGAGGCCTCCCGCCGGTAGAACGTGGTCCACGGGTCGGGCGCCGAGTAGCCGGTGAGGCGCAGCAGGCCCTCGTCGACGATCGCGAGGGTGTAGGTCATCTCGCGGCCCTTCGCCTCCTTCACCGTCACGGTCACCGTCTCGCCCGGGCGTGAACGTGTCGGCCGACTCGATGACGGGCGCGAGGTGCGATGCGCGGGTCCTCCACGAATCACCGGCACCACTCCGTAGAGGCGGATGGGCAGGTCGTTCGCGGTCTGCAGGTGCGGCTGCAGGAACGTGACGTGCACGTACACGTTCGGCGCCATCTCGGGGGTTGCCGTGAACTGCCAGCGCGTGGTCCCGTCGGCGGGCTGCACCCACTCGCTCTGCATGCACCCGTCCCCGTCTGCTCGAGGCTCACGAGCGCCCTGCCCTGCGCGTTGGACGGGAAGGTGAGGGTCACCGTCTCGCCCGCCGTGTAGCGCGTCTTGTCGGTGGCGAGCGTGAGCATCGTGGCGCCGATCTTCCCCTCCATGGCCCTGCCCGCCCAGCCCGGCCAGTCGATGTAGACGATCTTGCCCGGTGGCGTGGCCCGCCGGCGAGGTCGCGCACCCGCACCAGGTAGCGGCCCCAGTCGGGGTACTTGACCTGGAAGCTTCCACTCCCCCTCGCCGTTCGACGATGGTCACCCTGTCGCTCTTCAGCGGCTTGAGCGGACGGGCTCGAGGCGAACTCGGCGAGGTCCTCGTCGCCCTTCTCCCACCACCAGCGCCAGTCGATCTTGTAGAGCTCGGCCTGCACGCTGGCCCGACCGCACGGGATTGCCCTTCGGGTCGACGAGCACGATGCGCACCGCGTGGTCCGTGTCGGTCAGGAGCATGCCCGCGCGCCTCGTCGCCCTTCGGCACCCGGATGCCCACGTACCGGTCGTACGGGTCTGAGGTCCCTGCGGAACTGCTCCGTGCTGAACACGCCGCTCGGCTCGAAGACCTTCACCGCGAAGAACTGCGCCGCGAGCCTGCCCGGGGCCGCAGCCCTCCACCTCGATCGTGCCCCGCACCTCGGTCCGTCCCTGCGCGTCGAGCGTGCCGTCGAACAGCTCCTGCTCCTCGACGGCTCGAAGGTCGCGGGCCGGGTCGTCGAACACGTACTCCGCGTACTTCGCGAAGCGGTCGTCGGCGTGCTGCTGAGGCGCAGGGTCACGCTCGCGTCGAGATCGGCGCCGACCGCCCCGTGCAGCCACGCTCGCGGTGAGCGGCGCCCTGAAGCGGGCCGGCCAGCACGCCGCCCTTCGCCGGCAGCTCGAAGCTCATCTTCAGCCGGTTCGGCATGACGCGTCTCGACCCTCGATGTCCTTCGTGAAGACGCGGTCGCCCACCTTGACCCGGGCCTCCCACGTCCCCGTGGGCGCATCGGCGTCCGTGGCCGTGGTGAAGTCGTAGAACCCGTCCACCGACGACGTGCGCGTGAGACGCGCGACGGTCTGGCCGCGCGGGTCGCGCAGCTCGAGGGTGACGGGGTGGCTGGCGGGGACGTCCTGCAGCGGATCCACAGGCACGAAGGTGAGGTGGATGGTGTCGCCGGGACGCCAGACCCCGCGCTCGCCGTACAGGAACCCCTTCACCCCGGCCTTCACCATCTCGCCGCCCGTGTCGAAGTGGCTCGTGACGAGGGCCGAGCCGCCGTCGACCTTGAGGTAGCCGTGCTGCGCCGCCGTAGCTCCGCCACGAGAAGGACGGCCTGTCCAGCGCCGTTGAACGCTCGCCATGCCCGACGCGTCGCTCGTCGCCGAGGCCAGAGGCTTCCGCTGGAAGCTCTGCAGCTCGATCGTCAGCCCCGGGCGAGCGGCTGCGCCGTGCGGAGGTCCGTGCAGAACACGCGATCTTCCCGTTCGGCTCGGCCTTGGCGATGAGGCCGATGTCGGAGACGAGCACGTTGCGCACGTCGCGAGAATGTTCGTCGCCCCTGCATACCAGGGGAGGTAGTACGCCGGGGTGGCAGGGGTCGTTCCTGCGCTCGTGCTCCCAGTAGTCCTCCTCGCGTACTCGGGGTCGTAGTAGTCCCAGAAGCTGTCGTCCGCGTCCCGGATCGTCCTGCACGATGGGCACCGTGCTCCAGTCGACCTGCCGGGCCGCTCGGGCGCCGCGCACGCCCACATCACGTGCGGCTGGCGGAAGGACACCCGCAGCTGGAACATGCCGTCGGGGTGGGCCGTCAGCAGCGGGGTCGAGGTCGAGGCCGTGGCGGACCCACGTGTTCTTCTGGGCGTCCGTCGTGCCGAGGGGGATCACCTGGCGCCACACCACCGTCCCGACCCGGTACAGCTCCTCGCGACTCGTCCATGCGTGTTCACCTGGAGGAACTGGGTCACGTTGTCGCCGTAGACCTGGAACGCCTCCACGACGACCGCGCGGAGGTTCATCGTCTCGATGGGCACCGTGAGCCCCTGGGTGGTCGGGAGGATGACGCCCGCTGCCCGCGAACCGCACCTGCGGCAGCTGGTCCTTCACGGCCACCGCACTGCGCGACGGGCAGCGCGATGTCCGCCCCCTGTCGCTGAGGACACGCCCGGATCGACCGTCACCGTCTCCGTGGACTTCAGGGCGACAGGGAGAACAGGCGCACCATGTTGCCCCGCACGGCCAGGCGCACGTCGTCGCGTCCCGCGACGCGCACGAGGCCCGCGAGGTCCTGCGCCCTCGCAGGGGATCGGAGAAGACCACCTCGATCACCCGGTTCGCCGTCGCCCGCGCGCACGTCGAGCACCTCGAAGGACCTGCCGAGGGCACGGCAACGGCGCGTCGCCCCGCGGTCTTCGCCCCGATGGGCCTGCCCGACCACGAGAGGGTCATGACCGCGGGCGACGGCCCGCGCGCGATCGACGTGACCCGAAAGTCGTGCGCGAGCGGGTCCGCGCCGTGCTCCCAGGCCACGGGCAGGTCCGTCCCGCCAAGGGTTGCACGCAGGAGCTTCTCCACCCGGGCAGGATCCTCCCTGTCCGCCGTGAGAACGGTGCCTGCCATGCGGTAGCTGTCGGCGCCGCCGTCCTCGACCTCCAGCCCGTCGAAGGAGATGTCGAACCCCGGCCTGATCACCGAGAAGGCGAAGTCGAAGCTCTTCATCCCCGGCATGGTCACGGCGGCGCGGAAGCGCCTGCCCCCGGGAAGGGGACGGGACGGCACGAACTCCAGCGTCCGCTCGTCTGCCCATCGGCACGTGCCCTGCACGGGCGGCCTGAAGGAAAAGGGCTGCGGCCGGACCTGCTCTCCGTCCCGCGCGCCGGGCTGCACCCGTGCGAAGCTCACCCGCAGCGTGGCGAGCCGGGAGACCGCCCCGTCGGGCACCGCCTGCACGACCTGGGGATCGGGCCGGCGCATCTGCCCGCGGGGAGAGCAGGAGGAGACAACCAGGGAAGCACCCGCGGCAAGGGCCAGCACGACCGCGGCGGCGCCGATGCGGGCGGCGGGGCGGGTGCGGGCAGACGGGCAGGCCGGGCTTCGCAGTCTCGTGCTGTTCATTGATTCCTCCTGGCCGCTCCGCGGCCCGCGGGGCAACGCCCTATTGTAGCCCATCCGGAGAGAAAGCGTAGAGCTCGACCTCGTCGTCAAGGAAGTTCGAGAAGACGACTGCGCGGCCGTCGGGCGATACCGCGAGGCCGGTGGGCTGGTTGCGTCCCCAGGTCCAGTCGACGACCCGCATCGCCTGGGTATCGATGCATGACACCGTGCCGAACGCGGGTCCCTTCTTCGTGTAGTCGTCGGGATTGTTCGGGCCCCGGGACGACACGAAGAGGTGCCTCCCGTCGGGGGTCAGGGTGATGGTGTTCAGGTTCCTGTCCACGGCGACCTCCGCGCGGAGGGTGTCCTGGCCCGCGTCCAGCTCGAGGATCCGGCCGCGCAGCATGTCGGAGACGTACAGGATGTCCCGCGAGGGGTGCAGCACGATGTGCCGCATCGCCCCCTGGCCGAAGGACAGCGATTTCGCCACGGCGCGCGTCGCGAGGTCGACCTTCTGCACCGTCCCCCTGTCGAACAGGCACACGTACAGGAACGCCCCGTCGCGGGACAGAGCCATGCCCCGCGGCACCCCTCCCACGGGGATGCGGGCGGTCACGGTCCGGCTGTCCACGTCGACCACGGACACGTCCTTCGACTCCCAGTTCGAGACGAAGGCCGTCGTCTCGTCCGGCGAGACCGTGATGACCTTGGGCCAGCGCCCGCCGGTGGAAAACGAGGCGAGGTGCGCCAGGTCGGACAGGCGGAACACGTGCGCCATGGTCGTGGTCATCTGGCTCACCCACAGCTCGCCGCGCCCCGGCAGCACCGCCATCTCCACGAACCCCCGCTGCCCCGCCCACGGCGCGGGCGGCTCCAGGAGCCGTTCGACGGCGAGGCCGTCGGTCCTGATCACCTCGACTCCCCTGCCCTCCAGCAGGGCGCAGAAGATCCGCTTTCCGTCCGGCGAGAAGGCGAGGCTCTTGGGCTGTCCACCCGTGGTGGTGCTGCCCACCCGCGCGAGCCGGGACGCCTGCCGCTCGAGCTTGAGCTCCAGGTTCGCCGCGGGCGGCACGGTCATGGCAAGGGTCCTCCCGACGTATCCCTCGGCAGCCAGGACGAGAACGTGCTGTCCGTGGCGGAGGCGGAGCACGTGCTGTCCCGGGCGGTTGGGCCGCGGGGCCGGCGTGCCGTCCACCGTCAGCACGGCGTCCTGCGGGAACACCTTCACGCCGACCGGGACAAGCTGCTCCGCGGGGCAGGCTGTCCCCAGGAACAGGGCGAAGACTGCTGCCGCCGCGACAACGGCTCCCTTTGCACGCATCCCGCGATTGTGTACGATACGCGGGCGCCTGTGAAGGCGCGGAGGGGGAAGCGATGCCTGTCACCGCTGTCGTCGGCGCCAACTGGGGCGACGAGGGCAAGGGCAAGATCACGGATTTCCTCGCCCGGGAGGCGGACTTCGTGGTCCGCTACCAGGGCGGCAACAATGCCGGCCACACGATCATCAACGAGTACGGGAAGTTCGCGCTGCACCTCCTGCCGTCGGGAGTGTTCTCGCAAGGCGTGGTGAACGTCGTGGGCCCGGGCGTGGCGCTGAACGTTCCCGCCCTGCTCGGGGAGCTTGCCTCCCTCGAGAAGGCGCGGTGTCCCCCGGCCCGTGCTGAAGATCTCCGAGAGGGCCCAGGTGGTCCTGCCCTTCCACATCCTGTTCGACGAGATGGAAGAGGCGCGCCTCGCCCACGAGCAGTTCGGCTCCACGCAAGAAGGGCATCGCCCCGTTCTACGCGGACAAGTACCTGAAGATCGGCCTGCAGCTGAACGAGATCTTCGACGCGGCCGCTCATGCGTTCCCGCCTCTCGAAGTCCCTGGCGCAGAAGAACGTCCTGGTGGAGAAGCTCTACGGCAGGCCGCCGGTCGAGCGTCGACGAGGTGGTCGCCGAGGTGGAGGGCTGGCGCGACGCCGTAGCCCCCTACGTGGACGACACGACCACGCTCCTGCTCGACGCCGTGAAGGCGGGAAAGGCGATCCTCGCTGGAGGGACAGCTGGGAACGCTGCGCGACCCCGACCACGGCATCTACCCCTACCCCACATCCTCCTCGCCCCTGGCCGGCTTCGCCGCCGTGGGCGCGGGCGTGCCGCCGTGGTCGATCACGACGGTCGTCGCCGTGACCAAGGCCTACTCCAGCTGCGTCGGGGCGGGACCGTTCGTCACCGAGCTGTTCGGCGACGAGGCCGAGCAGCTTCGAAAGCGCGGCGGCTCGGCCGGCGAGTACGGGGCAACCACGGGCAGGCCCCGCCGGGTGGGCTGGTTCGACTGCGTTGCCACCTCGTACGGCTGCAGGGTCCAGGGCGCCACGGAGGTGGCGATGACCAATCTCGACGTGCTGGCCTACAGGGACACCATCCCCGTGTGCACCGCGTACACGATCCGCGGGGAGGCCACCGACCGCTTCCCCGTCACGCGCCTGCTCGATGGCGCGTGGCCCGTGTACGAGCAGCTTCCGGGCTGGAAGACGGACATCAGCTCCATCCGCTCCTTCGAGGAGCTGCCGCAGAACGCGAAGGCGTACGTGCGGTTCATCGAGCAGCGCATCTGCGCGCCCATCACCTGGATCTCTGTCGGTCCCAACCGCGAGCAGACCATCCGCAGGGAGGTCCGGTCATGAAGCCGGTCGTCTTCGGTGTTCTCTCGGTGTCCCGACACTTCGCGCTGCGCGTGCAGTCGCCGCTGTCCACCTCGGAGACGACGGAGGTCCGCGCGATCGCCTCGCGCTCGGCAGAGAAGGCCGAGAAGGCCGCCCGCTCCATGAGCATCGCGAAGGCGTACGGCTCCTACGAAGAGCTCCTGGCAGACAGGGAGATCGAGGCGGTCTACATCACGCTTCCCAACAACCTGCACGCCGAGTGGGTCATGAAGGCCGCCGACGCGGGCAAGCACGTGCTGTGCGAGAAGCCCTTCGCCATGAACGCCGCCGAGGCCGAGAGGGCCATCCGGCATGCCCAGAAGAAGGGCGTGCTGGTGATGGAAGCGTTCATGTACCGGTTCCACCCCCAGTGGCAGCGGGTGCGCGAGCTGGTCCGCATCGGCGAGATCGGCGAGGTGCACTCCGTGGGCACCGTGTTCTCGTACACGAACAAGGACCCGAAGAACATCAGGAACCGGACCGAGACCGGCGGCGGGACCATCCAGGACATCGGCTGCTACGCCATCTCCTGCTCGCGCTTCGTCATGGGACGGGAGCCCCGGCGGGCGATCAGCCTGGTGAGCAGGGACCCCGAGTTCGGCACGGACATCCTCAGCTCGGGCATCCTCGACTTCGGCCACGGCAGGGCCATCTTCAGCGCGGGCACCCAGTCCTTCGCCCAGCAGCGCGTGAGCGTGCTGGGCTCGGCAGGCTCCATCCTCATCCCGCTCCCGTTCAACATGCCCCCCGACACCCCGGCCCAGCTCGTCGTGACCACCGGCATCGGCTCGCGCACGGTGAGCCTGCCGCCCGCGGACCAGTACGGGCTCCTGTTCGACGCCTTCGCGCGCGCCGTGCGCGCGGGAGGTCCCGTGCCGACCCCGCCGCAGGACGCGATCGACAACATGAAGGTCGAGGACGCCCTGTTCCGCTCCGAGTCCTCGGGCGGCTGGGAAGAGGTGCGGTAGGGAAAGACCGCGGCCGTGGGCCTCATCGTCCCCATAGTCTTCGTCGTCCTGTGCGCGCTCTCGTTCCTCGTGATGTCGCGCGTGCTCCGCAGGCAGCACCAGACAATGCGCGCCATCGCGGCAGAGCTGGAACTCTCCTACCGCGGCCCCCTGGAGGACAACCCGGGCGGCGCGCCCCCGGACGCACTTCCCCCTGCCGGCCGCAGGGGTCTTCTCAAGCTCATGGCGCCGTGGCGCCTGGTCGGCAACCGCTCGGGGGTCTTCGTGGCCGTGTTTCCCGAGACGCGCGGAAAGACGACCTATGCCGTGGTGGAAGCCTTGTATCCCGAAACCCTCCCGTTCACGATGCGGATCGGGCGGGAGACGACCCTGGCGCGGATGGGAAAGACGGTCCTGGGGCTGTCCGACATCGAGGTGGGATCGGCCCGGTTCGACGAGGAGGCGCACGTCCGGGGGAGCGATCCGGCGCGGATCGTCTCGCTCCTCGCGCACGCGGGTGTGCAGGAGCGCATCCTGGCCGGCCTCCAGGCTTCCCGTGCGCTCATTGTCACCGAGAGGGCGGCGCGCTGGGAGCGGCAGGGCGCCCCCGCGAAAGCCGACGTGTACCGGCGAGGCCCTCGACCTCGTGGTCCCGATCGCGCGCGCGATCAGCGAATCAGGCCTCTTCCCCGCGTAGAGCCCCGTCCCCTCACTCGGGGCGCCAGCTCTCCACCTGGTCAAGCGGGTAGATCGGCCGGGGGATCCGGCTGGTAGCCCAGCCCGAACACGTCGACGCTCGCTCGTTCCCGGGGTCTCCACGTTGAGGGTGCCCCGGTTCATCGCCGATGAAGTTGTACCGGAACGGGAACAGGTTCTTCACCACCACCACGTCTGCCGCCCAGACGTCAGGCCCGAGGTCGTCGAAGAACGGCGGGCTTCGTGGCGGCGGCGGGCAGCTCGCTCACGATCAGGTGCACGCCCTTGTGCGCGCAGGACCACGGTCTTGCCCACCTCGCCGTCGGTGCGGCTCACGATCTGCGCCCGTGAACT
The DNA here is from genome assembly GCA_963733835.1 of uncultured Spirochaetota bacterium. Taxonomy (GTDB): domain Bacteria; phylum Spirochaetota; class Spirochaetia; order SZUA-6; family Fen-1364; genus CAVTER01. Next base: position 100,292 of record CAVTER010000013.1, on the reverse strand, counting down.
CGAAGCGGCCTGTTGTACCTCGTCTCGAGCTTGCCCGCCCACGGTCACCGTCACCGTCTGTCCAGCGGGCGTCTCCCAGAGCGCCTGGGCGACCTCGGCGTCGCGCATGGGGACGTACGTGACCAGGTCGGGCGCACCCTCGAGGAACGCCTTCAGGATCCACGTGTTCTCTCCCGGCGCTCCCGCGCCCACCGCGTCGGCAACGTCGCAGACCACCAGGGTCGCCCGTCTTGCGCGCGAAACAGCGCCTCTTCGCCTCGTCCACTGCCTGCTCCGCGGTGTACGGACTTGGCGTGCGGCACCGCGCGGATCGACCAGGCCGCGTCGGCGATGGCGTCGGCGGTCCTGTCTGCCAGCGCCTTGTCGCCGTCGGTCACGGCGACCGTGGTCCAGCCCAGCTCCTCGTCGTCGATCCAGATGTGCACGGGGAAGACGGAAGCCGAGAGGACGCCCTTCTGCTTCTCCGCCTTCGACACGCCCGGAACACCTTGTTCATGGGCGCGAGGAAGTCGATGTTCATGCCGCCGCCCTTGAGCAGGCGCATCTTGCGCACGCTCATCACCGGGTGCAGCTTCCCCAGCACGGTGCCGGCCAGGATCCTGCCCGACTCGTACCCCGTGCGGTAGTGGTCGCGGTGAGGATTGGTGTGATAGCCCACGAGGAAGGTGGCCAGCTCGCTCCTGGCCCGGGTCACGTTCGCATGCAGGTCGTGGGAGATCCCGATGGGAAGCGTCGGACCCACGACGGCGCGCACCGCCGCGAGCAGGTCGCCCTCGGGATCGCGCATGCCCTCCACTCCCATGGCGCCGTGCAGGACGAGGTAGACGCCGTCCAGGCGGGGCGCCGCTTCAAGCCCGGCGAGCGAGCTCCGCCTTGAGCTTTTCGTAGACCGACCGCTCGACAGGGCCGCCGGACATGGCAGATGCCCGCAGGATGGGCAGGACGCTCACCTCGCCGTCGCCGTGCTCGGCGATGGCCTGCACGAACCCGCCGATCGCCGTGCTCTTCGGGTCGGCCTTCGCGATCACCTCCGGGCCGTAGTGCAGCGCGCCCGCCTCGAAGTCCCGCAGCGTGGTGAGCACCGGGGAGAACGAGTCGGTCTCCTGGGCGATCTCGGCCACGGCAACAGTGTAGCGGCCGTTCTCGGGGAGCCGGTCGGCCGCGGGGCGCGCGGTGGCGCAACCGGCAAGCGCGACGGATGCGGCCGCCAGGAGAAAGAAGACGGCATGGCGGGTAGTGGTCTGCATGGCGGTACCTTACCGAAACAGTCACCTTCCGCCAAGAGGACCGCGCCTCCCCCCAGAGGGTCGACTACCTTGCGGCGCTCTCTGTCCCCACGAGCGCGGGGAAGTCGTGGGTGTGCTCGACGAAATACCGCAGGTCGAAGTCCTCGTGCGTCACGACGATCAGGATCGTGGCGTTTTCGGCCATGTAGTCCGAAATGGCCTTCATGACCCGCGCCCGTGTCTCGAAGTCGATGTGCGCGAAAGGCTCGTCGAGCAGCAGGACCTCGGGCTTCGCCGCCAGGGCCCGCGCGATGTCCATCCGCTTCATCTCGCCCGAGGAGAGCGAGCGCGGGTACGCGTCGAGGTGGGTCTCCTTCAACCCGACCTGCTCCAGCGCTTTCGCAGCGCCGTGCGATCCAGGCTGCCCGGGCCGCCCAGCGCGGCCTGGATCTGTCGGAAGGAGTCCCGCACGCGCTGGTCGGGGAAGAAGGCGAAGCGCGAATCCTGCTGGACCACGGCCATCTTCCTGCCGGAAGGGGACGAACGCCGCGGGATCCCTGCCCGCGCTCGCGCTTCTTGAGCGAGACCAGGTCCTCGCCGTCCAGGAGGATGACCCCCGTCGTGCCGTCCACGAGGCGCAGGATGGCCTTGATCATGCTGGACTTGCCGCAGCCCGACGGGCCGGTGATGCCGTAGATGGTCGAACGGTCGAACCGGATGGACAGACCCGTGAAGGCCTTGAAGGTGCGCTCGCCGAAAATGCCCCTCTTGAAGTAGCCCTGTGACACCCCTTCCAGCGAGAGGCCGGCGCCGCCCGATCTTCCGCGCGGTCGGCCTGGCGAAGCCGTTGGCGCGCGGCACCGCCCCGAGGCGCACCAGTCGGCCGCCCTCCAGGGCATACGCGTCGCTCCAACTTCAGGGAATGGATGAAATCCAGGTCGTGGCTGGCCATGAGCACCGTCTTGTCCCGTGCCGGCAGGATCTCGCTGTTCAGGAACTCGATGAAGCGCCTGCGCAGGTTCCTGTCGAGGTTGACCGTCGGCTCGTCGAGCAGCACCAGGTCGCCCCGCCGGGAGAGCAGGATCATCAGGGTGATGCGCTGCAGCTCCCCCCCGCTCACCTCGTCGGGATACAGCCGGGCGAAGGCGCCGAAATCGAGCCCGAAGTACGTCTCGAGCCTGCGCTCGATCGTCGCGCGCTCCTCGGGTGCGAGCAGGCGGCGGTTGTGCTCGAGGGTCAGGGACGGGTTCATGGCCTGGGCGCTCTCCGCAGGGACGAAGACGAGGCCCCGGCTCATGATCCGCGCCCAGATGCCGTGCCTGCTCTTGCGGCCGTCGGTGTAGGCGTCGAGTCCGTGCACCCGCATCGAGCCGCCGAGGGTGAACGTCCGAAGCGGCAGGAGTCCCGGCCACGGCGCGCAGGAGCACCGACTTGCCGACGCCCGTCTGCCCGATGATGACCGTGGAGCTGCCGTGGGGAGGAGCAAAGTCGCACCCCGTCACCAGGGTGCCGGGCCCCGAGGGAGAGGGAGAAGCCCGAGAGGGAGAGGGGGATCTCGTTCATGCCGCCGCGTCCTTTCGCTCTTCGAGCACGAGCAGGAAGGCCGTGCTGATCGCCGCGAGCAGCAGCGAGGGCAGCCAGAACAGCAGCGGCGTGCCGCCGGCGAAGAGGGCGTCGCGGTTGGCCGCGATGAGGGCCCCGGGGCTCGCGTGGGCAGGTGTCCCGTAGCTGCCGAACCCGAGCTGGATGACGAACCCGAAGGAGCAGTCCAGCACGAGGGTCTTGAGGAGGATGCCCGCGGCCGCGCGCCGCAGGGCGGCCCGCATGGAGCGGGAGGCGATGAGCACGGAGAGGATCCGCCGCTTCGGCAGCCCGTAGGAGCGGAAGGACAGGCTGTACTTGCGGTGGTACAGGTCGCCGAGCGGGATCGCGATGCCGCGCACGGCCTCCGGCAGCGTGGTCAGGGTCGCGGCGAGAACGAACACGGCAAGCGATGCGGCCTGGGTGGCCCCGCTCGCCTGCCGGGCAAGGTACACGGACACCGGCGCGTAGCAGAACAGGGCGATGAGGATGGCCGGCACGGATTCCACTGCCTTCAGGACGCTCGATGCAGCCCTGCCGAACCGCTGCCAGAGCACACTCGCGTAGCCGAGGCCGGCCGTGATCAGGGTGGCGAAGGCGACAGTCGCGCCAAGCGTGAGTGCAAGCTGTCGGAACGAGGCGTGCAGCGAGGCGGCAAAGGAGGCCTCCACGCCGAGGGAGAGACCTCCCGGGGGCAGCCATGCCAGCGCGAGCGGCGAGGCGAGGACGACGAAAAACACGATCCGCGCGATCTCAGACAGCTTTCTCATACCACCTCGGGTACAGGAGGAAGAGGAACGACTTGACCACGAAGGCGACGATGGCGTTCACGCACAGCAGGATGAATACCGCGGCGACCAGGAGGTCGCTGTTCGTCGAGAGCAGGGCGTCCAGGAGCGTGCTGCCGAGGCCGGGGAAGGAGAAGACGATCTCGGCGATGGTCACCGCGCCGATGATCGCGGGGACCTTCCCCGCCAGGTAGGGAATGAAGCGGGGCAGGCTGGACGAGAACAGGTACCCCGTGAAGGTTCCCGGCACGGGAAACAGGCGGAACAGGGGCTGGCCCAGCGTCGTGAACACCTCGGCGTGGGTCGTCTCCACCTGGCGCGCCATGTCCGCCATGAGGAAGCGGGCGGCGTCCCAGCCCAGCCCCCCGATTGCCACCGTGGAGAGGGCGATGAGGAGGAACGGCGCCTGGCTGCCGAACGCGTTTGCCAGCGCCCAGAAGCCGACGAACAGCGGCAGCGCCGCCGCCACCGTGGTGACAAGGCCCACCAGCCCTCCGATGGAGGCGCTCCCGCGCTGCGCGTGCGCGCGGGAGAGGTAGCGGGCCGCTGTCGACCAGGCGGCGCACACCAGCGCCGACAGGGTCAGCATGACCAGCGAGGCGAGGGCGAGCGGCAGGGTGATCGCGGCGCCGCTGGCGATGATCTCCCCCGCGCTGAAGCCGGGGTGCGCGGTGGAGAAGTCCTGCGACCCGGACAGGAGCAGGAGGAACGACCGTCCCGTCTCGAGGAAGCTCGCCGGTGGCGCCCCGATTGCCAGGAGGTACAGGGCCGTCAGGGCCGCGGTCCCCGCCACGGCGAAGACCACGCCGTGCAGCAGGAACTCGCGGCCGAGAAAGCGCAGGAAACGCACCGGCGACCCCCTACAGCGACCAGTACTCGACGGACAGAAACGGGTTGTCCGTCGCGATGGCCACGTCCCTGATCCCGCGCGAGTACACGTCCTTCTCGAGGGTGCACAGGTACATGGCGGGGGCCAGCGCGGAGATCTGCCTGTGCAGCTGCAGGGTCAGGTCCACCCAGTCTGCCATGACCACGGCCCTGTCCCACCTGTCGAACAGCTCATCCAGGCGGCTGTCCCCGATGCCCGAGATGTTGAGCTCGCCGTCCGACCGGTACCAGCTCCCCAGGCTGGAGTACAGGTTGTCGAAGCCGTCACAGTACACCAGGGCGAGCTCGTACTTCTTCTCGGCGAAGACCAGCCGCTTGTAGATCTGGTCGCCGGTGCGCCGGGGCTCGACAGTCAGGCCGATCGCGGCGAGCTGGGATGCGACGCCCTGGGCCATGCGGGCCCCGAACTCTCCCATCGAGTCGGGGTACAGGAGGATTGCCGTGCGCCCCGAGATGCCCCCGGCACCCGCGAGGCGCCGTGCCCTGTTCCGGGTCGCGCGGGGCGGGGTCGGGCAGCGGCTGGTCGACGTACTCGGGGATGTTGCTGGAGAAGATGTCCGCGGGGAACGGGCCCGCGTTCAGAACCACCCCTTCGCGGCTGTCCGTGACCGAGGGCACGAGCTTCGCCCTGTCCAGCGCCATGGACAGCGCCACGCGGGCGTCGGCGTTGGTGAACAGCGGGCTCTTCGTGTTGATCGCCACCTGGTAGAACGCATAGGGGAGGTACCAGTTGATGTCCACGTTGGCGAGCTTCTCCACCTGGGGGCGGTCCAGGGGCGAAGTCTCCAGCACGAGGTTGATGCGCCCCTGGCGCAGCTCGTTCATCCGGATCACGGGGTCGATGACCTTCCTGATCACCAGCTGCGCTGCCTGCGGGGCCGCCTTGAAGTACCGGGGGTTCGCGGTGAAGGTGACCCACTTGCCGATCTCCCAGCCGGCGAGCATGAACGGCCCGGTGCCGACAGGCTCGGTGGCGAAGTATCGTTCGTTCTCCCCCGCCCGCATGCCGGGCGCCATCTCCTGTCCCTTGTAGATGCAGGGGATGATCTTGAAGGTGAGGACCGGATAGACGCGGAACGGGGGGATGGGCCGCGTGAACTCGATGTCCACGGTCCGCTCGTCCACGGCCTTCACGCTCTCGATGAACGAGGTGAGGTAGTCGCGCCGGGGCGACCTGTTGGACGGCTCCGCGTACGCGGCGAACGAGTACACGACGTCCGCGGCACTGAGCATCCTCCCGTCGTGCCAGGCCACCTCCTTGAGAGTCACCCTGTAGCTCTTCTTCGTGCGGGGATCCTGCTCGATGCTCTCCGCCAGCGCCATCTCGGGGTACAGCTTGCCGCTCGCGGCATCGACCTCGAAGTTCACGAGGCCATCGAAGAGCAGTTCGTCGGCGTTCAGACCCGAGGCGTTCTGCTCCAGGACCGGGTTCAGCGAGTCGGGCAGCGTTGACACCGCGACGACGATCCCTTTCGGCTCGGGCTTCCACAGGAGGAGCACGGCCGCGACGGCACCCGCCGCGACGGCAGCGACGGCAGCCCCGAGGAGAATTGTGCGTTTCGTGAGTTTCATCAGCGCATCCTCATGATGAACGAGCTGTAGACGACGACGTCCCCCGTGTAGTCGGGAGACTTTCCCGGCTGCACCTCGAAGAAGTACTTGTCGCTTGTGAGCTGGCTGCCGGCGTTCAGGACGGGCCACGAGCTGCCGACCTTGTACCCCCGGTTCACCAGGTCCTTGATCCCCCTGCTGTCGACGAGCGATCCCGACTTCGTGTTCTCGGCGAACACGCGCACGACCCTGTTGTCGCTGACGGTCACGACAAGGTCGTTCATGGCCCCGGGAGCAATGGACACCATGCCCCACCAGTACTCGGCCTTCTTCGCTCCCCGGGCGCCGAAAGCCGCCGGGCGGCTCTTCTTCGCTTCCTCGGCGCTGCCCGGCTGCGGGTTGAACAGCCCGATCATGATGGGCATCGCGATCTTGCCCCGGCTGGCGATCTCGCGGGCCGTCGTGATTTCCGCGGTGATCTGGGCGATCTTCGCGTCGAGATCCTTCTTCTGCTCCTCCACCTCGCGGATCATCTCGAGGTCGATGGCCTGCGGGTAGCGCGAGGCGAACTCCCTCATCTCCTGGTAGACGGCCTCGACGTTCCGCTTGACCGTCTCCTCGTGGGCGAGCACGTCCTCGGGGGTCAGCGTGCCCACGGCCTTCGCCTCGGGGGCCCGCGCGAACTCCTCCCCGATGCGGTCCTTGAAGGCATAGGCGCGCTCGCGCAGCAGCTTGTCCTTCTCGATCGCCGCGTCCTGGCGTTTCTTTCGCAGGCGCGCGGCCTCGCGCGCGACCCCTGCGCTCTTCGCCACGCCTGCCCTGCCGGCTTCCCCGGCAAGGGCGGTCTCCGCCTTCCCGAACGCCGCGGCCGAGGATTCCAGGGCTGCGATCCTGTCGGCGAAGGCCTCGGTGGCGCGCGCCTTCTCCAGGGACGCATCCGCGTCGGATTCCCTCTTTCGCGAGGCGAGGATCACGTCGATCTCCGCGTCCATCGACTCGACAGCCGCGGAGGCGCCGAAGGCCGCGATCGCCTTCTTTCCCAGGTCGCGGGCGGCCGCGAACCTGCCCGCGCCGATAAGGGCGCGCATCCTCCCCTCGGCCAGGCCCGTTGCCCTGGCCCGCGTCTGTGCGGGCAGCGGGAGCTCGGGGGGGAGCCCGGCGAACGCCGTCAGGGCCCTCTGGTAGCCGGCAAGGATCCGTTCCTCATCCGCGGGCTTGAGCGCGGAAGCCTCGTCGAGCGACGTCTCCCCCGCCTCGTACGCCCGGAGGTACGAAAGGTACCTGTCGCGTGCCGCCGGTTCGGTGATCGCGTTCCAGTACGGGGCGGCAGCGGCGGGGGAGCTGTCGCTCCATGCCGCCGTTCCGCGGGCAATGGCCTTCTCGTCCGGCGTTTCCCTGACCGCGGTGGTCTGGCACGACGCCAGCACCAGCGCCGCGGCGGCGGCGGCCAGGACCATCCTGCTCACCAGCTTTCTTCTACTCGTCATGTGAAACCTCCGTCACGAGCCGAAACCCGACGTCCGCGTATCCGCGGGAGGGATCGAGCTCCAGCCTGTTGGAAATGCGCAGGTCGGTCGGGCCGTCCATCCACGAACCGCCCTTGGCGAGGAGGGCGGGAGCGCCTCCCGTCGTGCGCCCCGAGGCGGTGGACGTCCACTGCCAGACATTGCCTGCCATGTCGAGCAGGCCCCAGGCGTTCCTGCCCGCCTCGAAGCTGCCGACCGGCGAGGGCGAGCGGAAACGGCCGTTCCCGCTGAAGTTGGCCCGTGTTCCCTCCGCGGGGCCCTGGTCCCCCCAGGGATACAGCACGTCCAGCCCGCCCCTCGCCGCCTTCTCCCACTCGTCCTCGGTCGGCAGGCGCTTCGTCACGCCAAGGCGCTGCGACAGCCAGGCCGCAAACCGGTTGGCGTCCTCCCAGCTCACCCCGATGACCGGCTGGTCGTCCTGGTTGTAGTCGGGGTTCTCCCAGTACTCCGGGAAGTTCTCCGCGCCCGTGTCGTCGAGGAAGATCCGGTACATCGCGTTGGTGACCGGATGAATGTCGATGAGGAACTCGCCCGTCGATGCCGGGCGCGCGGCCTCCTTGCGGGTGGCCCGCCTGTCGCGGGCAGGGGCACCGGCGATGAAGGGGCCGGCAGGCACCATGACTGCGCGGGAGAAGAAGGCCTGCACGTCGTCGAAATGACGGTACAGGTACTCGGCAGCAGAGCCCGCGTCGATGCCCGGGAACGCGCGCGAGAAGGGCGAGGTCCCGGAGAAGCCCGTCGAGACGGCCAGCCGGACGGCGCGGTTGCGGAAGGGCTCGCCGGGCGGGAGCTCGAGACGGGCGTTTCCCTGCTGGTCCGTCGTCACCAGAACGACCGCGGGCTCGCTGTCGTGCGTCGACCAGGCGATCCGCAGGGGCAGCGCCCCGGGGCTCTTCCCATCGGCGGCCGCGGCATGGACCCGGAATGCCGTCCCGTTCTCGACGAACCCGCCCGGTGGATCCACGCTGATGGCGAGGCCGCCCGCCTGTTCCCTGCACATCGCGTCGATGAGGGTGGAGAGCAGCGGGGTCCCCGGGCCTGCCTCGGTGAGCAGGTCGGCAAGTCCTTCCTGGTGCAGCCGCTGCAGCAGCTGCCCCGCCTGCAGCATCCGGTCGGCAAGGGACCGCGAGGAATCCGTCTCCAGGGCCATGATGCGCGGGACGATCTCGGACCTCACCGCGGCCTGCCTCTTGTCCGCTGCCTTGTCCCAGTCGGCGACCCGGATGCGGTACGCGATGCTCACGGAATCGGCAGCCTTCTTCTGAGCGTACGGCCTGAGCTTCGGCAGCACGAAGGCACGCGCCGCCTCGGGGCTGACCTGGATCGGGTCGCCCTTGATGCCGGTCCTGTCGCGCATGGCCGTGAGGCCCCTCGAGACGAGGTCGCTGCGCGCGGCGTCGCCCGCCTCGGGGGCGGATGCTCCCGTGCCCACCCCGTAGTACCAGCCCGGTTCCGGAAGGAAGGATCCGGGGTCAAGCGAGGCGCAGGCAGAGAATGCGAGCGCCGCGATCCCGATCGCGAACGCTCGTGCAGTGACGGCGGCCATGTGTGCTCTCCAGTGCATGACTCGACACTCCATGAGAACGAGATGTGCCTGCAGGAAAGCAATTGCCGTGCCAGCGGCGCCCAGAGGCGGCGCGACGGGGGCCGCTCGGGAGAGAAGACGAGATCGTTCACAGCCGGCCAGGCTGGCAAGGGCAGGCAGCATAGAGAATTAGCGCATCACTGCCCGTTGCTCTCCGTGCACGACGGTCAGCGCCGTGCTGCCCTGACGCGGGCGCGTCACGGGAGGCGGCGGGCGCGGAGGAGTTACGCGCTGGTAAGTCCGCCTTACCAATACGTTGCCATCCCGTCGTGCAGGCCCGCGGCGAACGTTGACAGACGGGAGGGAACCATCTATCGTAGCGCCGGTCCAGTGCAAATCCCCGGCTCGACACCTCGTCCCTGAAGTGGAGGCGTGCCATGGTGAAGCTCGATCCCGTCCTTCTGAAGAAGAACCAGCGTTCCGAGATCTCCTCCTACCTCATCGCCGCCGACGAGATCGAAAAGAGTCTCGCGGCGAACCGGCAGGAGCTCGGCCGCCTCGCGCGGTTCCTGAAGGACTACCGCCCTGACCGCATCCTGCTGCTGGGAAGCGGCGCCTCCTGGGTCACCCTGTACGCGGGCTTCTACTTCCTGCAGACCTGCACCTCGCTTCCCGTGGCTCACCGCTACGGCCCCGAGTTCCTGGCCGACGAGCCGCGAGCGCACGCGAAGGCGAAGACCGTGGCCATCCTCGCCTCCTACTCGGGGAACACCGCGGACACGGTGAACGCCGCCCGGGCCTGCCGGGAGCGGGGATACCCCGCCATCGCCATCTGCCGCACGCGCAAGGGCAAGCTCATGGAGCAGGCCGATCACCTCATCACCTACGAGTCGGTGTGCCTGTACACCTCGGCCATGGCCAACCTGCTGTGGCTTCTGGCCGAGTACGCCGAGCTCTGCGGCGAGAAGGCCGAGGCGGCGCGGATGAAGAAGGAGCTGGAGCTCCTGCCCGGGCAGGTTCCGCGCCGGCCCTCGCGAAGAGCGAGGAGGTGGCGGCGGAGGCCCTCGAGCGGCTGAAGGACGACGCCTTCTTCTACGTGCTCGGCGACGGCGCCGTGTGGGGGCTGGCCTACCAGTACGGCTACACCAACCTCATGGAGTACGCGAAGATCCACGCCGCCTGCCTGCGCAGCTCCGAGTGGCGCCACGGCCCGCTCGAGGTGCTGCCCAGCTCACCCGCCATGGTTCAGTTCGTCGGCACCGATTCCTCGCGCGAGTACTCTCTCGCCACACAGGCCTACTGCCGGTCGCGCGGCGCGCGCCTGGCCGTGTTCGACAGCAGAGACTACTTCGACACCCACCCCGTGCTCGCGCCCTTCGCGCTGCACACGGTGAGCCAGCTCTTCCTGATCTACGTACTGCACCCTGCACGGCCGGGACATGGACGCCTACGGCGAGATGCACATCAGGCCGTACCTCGCCGGGCGAGACGTACTTCTGAGCGGAAGGCGCCCAGAGGCGCCCGTTACTCCCCCAGGATCTGCATCGACCCAGGTGCGCTCCTGGGGGCCGTCCAGCTCGACGAAGTAGATGGTCTGGCGAACGCCCCTGACCAGGCTGGCCGTTCTCGATCGGGAAGAACACCTCGAAGCCCAGCAGCGCACCGCGCAGGTGCGAGGGCGCGTTGATGGCCATCTGCCCGTCCTCGTGCAGGAAACGGGCGTGCTTGTAGGGCGCGGTCCTCGGGCACCAGTCCCTGCAGGCAGTCGGCGATGTCCTGCTCGAGGTCGGGCAGACCTTCGTTCACGGTGAGCCCGGTCGTCGTGTGCAGGGACAGGACGAACGCCGTTCCAGAGCGCACCCCCGAGGCCTCCACTTCCTCGCAGCACCGCGGTCGTGATATCGATGAGCTCGGTCTCGTGATGGGTCACGATCGTGATCCGCTTGACGATGCTCTTCATAGGAGCTCCTCGGCGTTCGCGCGCGATGATGCGCTCGCGCAGGGGCGGACTGAGGGGGAGGGCGGCCATGCCGCGCACCGTGCGGCGGATGTCGGCCCGCGGGTAGTTGGAGCCGAAGAGGACCTGGCGGGGCAGGCTGCGCTCGAGCACGTCCAGGCCGATGCGCTCGGCGAGCACGTGCCGCAGCGCGTCCGCCGGCGTGCCGCTGTACACGACCGAGGTGTCCAGGTACACGTTGCGGTACTTCAGCGCGACCAGCGAGCGCCTCCTCGACCCACGGCCAGCCGCAGTGCGCGATGACGATGCGAAGGCCGCGGGAACTCCTGCGCAACCTCCTCCAGGGCGAGGGGGCGGGCGTACTTCGCCTGCCCGACCAGCGACCAGCTCAGTCCGCAGTGCATCAACAACGGGCACGCCCAGCTCGGCGCAGGCCTGGTACAGCGGCCAGGCCAGCCCGCCGGTCGTCGAGGTAGAAGCGCTGCAGCGCGGGGTCCAGCTTCAGCCCCTTCAGGCCCAGTCCGCGCACCGCGCTCTCCAGCTGCCGGGGAGCGTCCTTCACGGAGGGGTCCACAGAGGCGAAGCCCGATGAACCGCGGGTTCTTCCCGGCCAGCTCCGCCACCTGCTCGTTGGTGACGATGCGGCAGCCGTGCGCCGTGGTGCAGTCCACGGGCAGCAGCACCGCGCGCTCGATGCCCGCCTCGTCCATCTCGGCGAGGAAGACCTCCAGGGGCTGGGACGGGAAGTACAGCTGGAACACGTCCCGCACGGCCCGCTGCCAGCGTCGGCGTCGTCCCGCGACAAGCTCGCGGATCATCACGGGGTGGGTGTGGAAATCGATCACGCTCTCACCTCCCCGGCCGAGGGGAAGCGGTTCGCGCCGCCGGCCGATGTAGCACCGCCGCCGTCGCCGCTCCGAACCGCAGGCACTCCTGCAGCGGCTGGCCCGCGCGCCGTGCGTGCAGGAAGCCGGCGTTGAACACGTCGCCGGCCCCGACGGTGTCCACGACAGCGGTCGGATAGCGCCGGCTGGCGCAGGATACCGCCCGTCGACGAGGGCGAGGCTGCCCTCGCTGCCCCAGCTTCACGACCACGAGCGCGGGCCCATGCGCCGCGAGGGCGCGGGCCGCCTGCGCGGGCTCGGCGCTCGCCCGTGATGGCCGCGGCCTCGTCCTGGTTCGGCATGAAGATCGTCGTGCGGCCAGCAGGGCCCGCAGGGCAGCCAGGGTGTCCGGCTGCCATCCGCCGGGGTCCCAGCCCGTGTCGAGCATCGTGGTCTTGCCCGCATCGCGCGCACGGGCGAAAAGCGTCGCGGCACGACGCCAGGGACAGGCCCGGCCAGCTGAAGACGCCGAGCAGGCAGACCAGCCGGGACGCCTCGCACCAGGTCCCAGCCCCGCTCGATCACCTCTCGTCGGCGTTGTTCAGGCAGGCGAAGTCGGACACGAAGGCGCGCTCCCCGTCCGGCCGCACGGCGGCGACGCTCAGGGCGGTGCGGCCGCCGCGCACCGTCTCGAGGCCGGCGGTGTCCACCCCGCGCGCCTCCAGGTCGGCCCGGATCTGCCGACCCCAGGGATCGTCGCCCACGCAGCCGATCACCGAGACGGGGTCGCCCAGGGCGCGCAGCGCGAAGGCCGTGTAGGTGGTCTGGCCCGAGGAGACCAGCAGGTAGTCGTCGCCCGCGACCTCCTGGCCCCAGGCGGGCATGCGCGGCACGCCCCTGATGATGAGGTCGATGCAGAAGTTGCCGACCAGGCAGACGCTCATGGGCGCGGCCATCCTACCCCGGGTCGCGCACGCGCGCAAGGACGACCCCGCGCGGCACGCCGTCGTCGCCTTGACAGCGGCAGCGGGGCAGCGCTGAATACCCGTATGCTTGCAGCAGTGCTTCACACGGCAAGGGACGTGCGCGTCGAATGCATGCCCGACCCGCGGCCCGCTCCCGACGAGGTGCTCATCCGCATCCGCGCCTGCGGGGTCTGCGGCACGGACAACTCGCTGTACAAAGGCGAGTACCCGGCCCGGTACCCCGTGGTGATCGGCCACGAGCTCGCCGGAGAGGTGGTCGAGGCGGGCGCCGCCGTGCGGGGCATCTCGCCGGGCGACCGGGTCACGGTGGACCCCAACAAGGTCTGCCACGCCTGCTCCTACTGCCAGTCCGGCAACGAGCACCTGTGCGAGCGGCTCGCGCTCCATGGGCGTGCACTGCGACGGGGCGGACGCCGAGCTGTGCGTGATGCCGGCCACCAACGTGTACGCGATCCCCGACTCCCTGAGCGACGAGGAGGCGGCCTTCACCGAGCCGCTGGCCTGCGCCGTGCACGGCGTGGATCTCGCCGGCGTGCGGCTCGGCGACACCGTGCTGATCGTCGGCGGCGGTCCCATGGGCAACCTCATCACGCAGTGCGCCGCGCACGCGGGGGCCGCGACGATCGTCGTGAGCGAGCCCATCGCGCTGCGCCGCGAGCTGGCCGTCGCGCACGGCGCCACCCATGTCATCGATCCCGACTCGCCAGGACGTGGCGAAGGAGATGAGGAAGATCCGCGCGCATCGGCGCGGACGTGGTCTTCGAGGTGGCCGGCAACAGCGCCGCCCAGGCCGCCTGCATCCCCCTCGCCCGCAAGGGCGGCACGGTCATGTTCTTCGGGGTGAGCCCCCAGGACCGGATGATCCAGTGAACCCCTTCGTGATCAACGAGAACGAGCTGCGGATCCTGGGCTCCTTCAACAACCAGTTCGCCACGGCACGGGCCGTGGAGCTGCTGGCGAGCGGGGCGGTGCGGGTCGAAGGGGCTGATCTCCCACCGGCTCGCGCTGAAGGACTACCTGGAGGTGTTCCGCCTCTTCGGGGGCAGGGACACGATGAAGCTGATGGTCACGGTGTGACGGGGAGGAGAGGTCGATGATCGGCGAGTACCGCTGGAAGCTGAAAGGGGTCATCCCCGCTCCCCTCACTCCGTTCACGGAGCAGGGGCGCATCGACATGAGGCTGCTGGAAAAGCAGATCGACTACCTGGTGGAAGCGGGGGCCGACGGGCTTTTCATCGCGGGCACCACAGGCGAAGGGGCGCTGCTGTCCACGGCGGAAAAGGCGGAGGTGCTGAAGGCCGCCCGCGGAGGTCACGGCAGGCCGCGCGTTCCTTGCCGCCGCCTGCATCCAGCCGTCCACGCCGCAGGTGCTGGACGAGCTGGAGGCGCTGGCTCCCCTGGAGCCCGACTTCGTCGTGGCCGTTGCCCCCTACTACTACGCGGTGCCCCAGGAGGCGGTGCGCGAGCACTTCCGGGCGGTGGCCCGGCGGTCGCCCGTTCCCCTCATCCTGTACAACATCCCGCAGTGCACCCACAACCCCATCGCCCTGGACACCGTGCTGGAGCTGGCCCGCGAGCCGAACATCGCGGGCATCAAGGACTCCTCGGGTGACTTCGTGTCCTTCTGCCGCGGTATGCTCGCGGGCCCGGGCCCCTTCTCGTGGATCATGGGTGAGGACTACCTGGACGGCCCGGCCATGCTCGCGGGCGCCGACGGCATCGTGACAGGCCTGTCCAACGTCTGGGCCGGGTTCCACGTGGCCCTGGTGCGCGCGGCCCAGGCCGGCGACAGCGAAGGGGTGATGCGGAACCACGGCCTCGTGCACAGGCTCTACGCGATCCACCGGGTCACCGGCGGCAAGGTCATCCCGGCGCTGAAGGCGGGGGCGGCCTTCCTCGGCCGCTCGACGCGCCGCATGCGCATGGACAGCCTCACCATGGGTGACGAGGATGCTGTCCGTGTCCGCGGCGTGCTGGAGGAGCTGGGCCTCCTGTAACAGGGGACGGGACAGAGTGCGGCAGGACATCCTGGCGGCGCTCTCGGGGAGAGCCCCGGGGCGCCTTCCCTGGACGATCCACCACGACCTGCTCCCCCGCGGCACCCTGGAGCGGCGCCTGCGCGGCCTGGGCCTTGCGATCATCGACAAGTCGGTGCGTCCCTACCGGGAGGGCACGCACCGGGTCTCGGTCGACGAACGGGCGGGGTGGGACGGCCAGGCACGCCTGGTCTTCCGCACGTGGCACACGCCTTACGGGGACCTCGAGGCGAGGCTGCGCGAAGGCCCGGACGGCAGCACGTGGACCGAGCAGTACCCCGTCCGCGGCCCGTCGGATTTCCGGGCGCTCTCCTGCATCGCCGAGGACACGGAGTACCGGGACAACGACGATGCCGTCGCCGGCGCGCAGGCGGCCCTGGCCGACGACGGGTTGGTCCTGTGCCGCATGATGCGCTCCCCCGTGCAGCGCCTGCTCACCGAGTGGATGGGACCGGTCGGCTTCAGCTGCGCCCTCGCCGACGACGGGCCTGCCCTGGACCGGCTCGTCGAGTCGCTGGCCGCCCGGGACCAGGAAGCCTTCGCCATCGCGGCCCGCTCCCCCGCCGAGGCGGTATGGAGCGCCGAGAACCTGACAGGCGACATGGTCGGCCCGGACATGTTCCGCCGCTGGCACGCGCCGTACTATGACCGCGCGGCCGGCGTGCTGAGGGCGGCGGGCAAGCTGTACGGCGTGCACATGGACGGCCGGCTCGCCAGCCTGCGCGAGGCGGTCGGCGCCTGCGCGATGGACTTCGTCGAGGGCTTCACTCCCCCGCCCATGGGCAACCTCGCCCTCGCCGAGGCGCGGGCGGCGTGGCCAGGCAAGGCGCTGTGGGTGAACATCCCCGCCACCTCCTTCCTCGGCGCCGACGCCGACGTGCTCGCCGCGCTGGCCGCGCTGGCCACGGGTGCCGCAGAGGCGGGACGGTGCCTGCTCACCCTCACGGAGGAGTTCCCCGACCCGCCGCGGAGCCTGGAGCTCCTCGGCAGGGCCATGGCGGGCACGGCCGACGGCTGAGCCCCCGCGGCCGCCCGGCGCAGAAAAAACTTGACAACCCGGAAGTGCCGGGCCTATAGTCTGCATATCCGAATGGCTTCTGACATTCTGAACACGCCATGAACCAGGTCCGTTCCATTCGCCGGGCCATCCACATCCTCGAGGCCCTCGGGAAGACCCCTTCCCTGAGCGTCGCCGACCTGTGCCGCGCCCTGCGGGCCCCCAAGAGCAGCACCTACGAGATCCTGTCCACCCTCGCCGCCGAAGGCCTCGTCGAGAAGGTCGACGGCGGCTACCGCGTGGGCCTGCGCGTCGAGGAGCTCGCCCGCGCCGCACGCCGCGACAGGCAGCTGGGCCAGGTCGCCCAGCCCCTCGATCGAGAGACTGCGCGACGAGCTGGACGAGACGGTGCAGCTCACGGTGCGCGACGGCGAGGAGATCCTCTACGTCGAGGGCAGCGAATCCTCGCGGCAGCTGCGGACGTTCTTCGAGTTCGGCGACAGGGCGCCGCTGCACTGCACGGCGCTGGGCAAGGCGATCCTCGCCTTCCTCCCGCCCGCCGAGGCCGCGCGGATCCTGCGCAGGCCCGGGCCTGCGCGCCTTCACCCCCCGCACCCTCACCGACCCCGCGGCCCTTGCCCGCGACCTGGCGCGCACGGCGGCGCGGGGCTACAGCATCGACGACGGGGAGCACGAGGAGGGGGTGCGCTGCGTCGGGGCGCCGATCCGCAACAGGGACGGGATCGTCTTCGCATCGCTCAGCGTGTCGGGACCGGCCCACCGGGTCAGCCCCGCGCGCGACGCCGAGATCGCGCGGCGCGTTGTCGCCGCTGCCGGGGAGATCTCCCGCAGGCTGGGGTGGCTGCCGCAGGGCAGCGGCGCCGGCCACAGGGCTGTCCCCCGGGGGAAGCCAATTCGTCACGCGAAAGGAGGTGCAGCTGCTGCAGACCGGATACGGGAAACTGGCAGTCGTCGACTGCCATCAAAGCAGAAGAGGAGGTAAAGGTATCATGCGGAAACTGATCGCGATCGCTCTCGCCGTCGGCATGCTGGTGTTCGCGGCCGCCGGCCTCTCCGCCCAGAGCTACACCCTGCGCTTCAACACCGTGGCGAGCCCCGCCGACGTGCAGGTGCAGGCCATGCAGAAGTTCGCCGACGTGGTCGGGACGCTCAGCGCCGGGAAGATCAAGGTGGAGGTTTTCCATTCCGGCCAGCTGGGCGACCAGAAGACCGGGCTTCTCGGCGTGATGAAGGGCTCCCTGGAAATGACCTGCGACGGCAGCCCCTCCTGGTTCACCGACCTCGCCAACTACCCCGAGATCGGGGCCCTGGAGTCCGCCTACCTCTACAAGGACATCGACCACCTGTACCGCGTCACCCTCGGACCTGTCGGGCAGGCCTACTGGGAGACGCTGGCCAGGAAGTCGGCCATCCGCGTCCTGGACGTGTGGTACATGGGCACCCGCGAGCTGACCCTGACGAAGAAGGCCGGCATCGTGAAGACCCCCGCCGACCTGAAGGGCATCAAGCTGCGCATGCCGAACACCGAGACCTGGCTCGACGTGGGCCGTGCCCTGGGCGCCAACCCCACGCCGCTGGGCTTCGGCGAGGTGTACATGGGCCTGAAGACGGGAACCATCGACGGCCAGGACAACCCCATCCCGACCTCCTACGCAGAGAAGTTCCTCGAGGTCACCAAGTACGTGGTGCTCACCGACCACGTCATCGGCTACGTGACACCCGTCATCAACGAGAAGCTGTGGCAGGAGATGCCCGAGAGCTACCGCTCCTTCATCAGGCAGGCGATGCGCGTCGCCAGGTTCTGGCTCAACGAGCAGAACCTGGAGCTGGAAACCACCCTCCTGGGGAAGGCAGCCGCGGAGTGGGGGACCGAGGTGGTCATCCCCGACAAGAAGGCCTTCATGGACAACGCGGCCAAGTTCTACAGCGATCCCAGGTTCGACGCCAAGTACGGCAAGGGCACGCTGGCCAAGATCCGGGCGATCGAGTAGGCCCGGAT
The DNA here is from genome assembly GCA_963733835.1 of uncultured Spirochaetota bacterium. Lineage (GTDB taxonomy): Bacteria > Spirochaetota > Spirochaetia > SZUA-6 > Fen-1364 > CAVTER01. Next base: position 82,387 of record CAVTER010000013.1, on the reverse strand, counting down.
CGCCGGATGGAGAAGGGGCGCCTGCCGATGGACAGGCGCCCCGCTTTTCCCATGCTGCTGAAGGAAAGGCTCGCACGGGGCGATGTCCTGCTCGGTGCCGGCATCTACTCCGGGTCCCCCGAGATCGTGGAGTACGCCTGCCAGGGCATGGACTGGCTCTGGCTGGATGCGCAGCACTCCCACGCCGACTGGCAGATGCTGATCGGCGTGGTGCGCGCCGCGCACTGGATCGGGGTTCCCGTCCTCGTGCGCACGTGGACCCACGACGGGGGAACCATCGAGCGGCTCCTGGACACCGGGGCAGAGGGCATCATCGTCCCCATGGTAGACACCCCGGCCCAGGCCCGGGCAGTGGTCGGGCACTGCTACTACCCGCCGGAGGGCGTGCGGTCTTTCGGCGCGGTGCGCCCCGAGCGCATCGAGCCGGACACGACCGCGTGGAACAGGCGCACCGTCGTCATGCTGCAGATCGAAAGCCCCGAGGGCCTGGCCAACGCGGAACAGATCGCCCGGGTGCCGGGCGTGGATGCGCTGCACGCGGGAGGCCGGGACCTGGCCCTGCGCCTGGGGCGGCCGGCGACGGAGTACACCATGGCGGCGGTGGTGAAGGACGAGCTGGCCGCGGTGGCCGACGCGTGCGCGCGGGCGGGCAGGACTGCCGCGGTCATCGCCTTCACCCCGCAGATCATGCGCGATGCCATCGACCAGGGGTACAGGCTGATCCTTGCGGGAATGGACGTGGACAGGCTGTCAGAAGACTACCGTCGCTGCCGCGAGGAGTTTCGCGCCATCACGCGGCGGGCGGACAGGGAAGGGGAGTAGGGAATGCGGCGAGTGGTGAACTTCATCTTCGACGTCTTCGAGGTGTACCTGGCGGCGCTCATCCTCGCGGCGCTCATCCTGAGCGTCTCGTTGGAGGTGTTCTTCCGCTATGTCCTCAACAATCCCAGCCCGCAGCTGTTCGAGCTGTCCATCTACTGCTTCGTCTGGGTGATCTACCTCGGCGGCGCGCTGGCCACCCGGTACAACCAGCACGTGCGCTTCGACCTGATCTACAGGTCGCTTCCCGAGAAGGGACGGCGGATCCTCGAGCTCATCTTCACGCTGGTGATCAACGCGGCGCTGCTCGTGCTGGTCGTGCCCTCGATCCGGTACACGATCCAGATGTATCCCATCAAGGCGTCGGCCCTGCGCGTGCCCTGGACGTTCCTGCTCCTCGTGTTCCCCATCTTCCTGGTTCTCGTCCTCGTGCACAACTTCACCGACATCGTGAAGAACGTCCTGCGCCTCGCCGGCCGGGAGATCAAGGACGTGGAGGTGCTCCCGTGGCAGTAGCGATCTGGCTCGCCGTGTTCTTCGTCATGTTCCTCATGGGGGCGCCGTACGGCTTCGCGATGATCGTGAGCTCGGTGCTGTACTTCATTCTCGGCAGGGTGGATCTCACGAACGTCGTCGACGTGATGGTGATCCAGTTCGAGAACAACTTCGTGCTCCTCGCCGTGCCGCTTTTCATCTTCTCCGCGAAGGTGTTCAACACCTCCAAGCTCACCGACAGGCTTTTCGACTTCGCCAGCGCGGTCGTGGGGAGGGCGCGGGGCGGTCTCGCGCATGTGAACATCGTCAACTCCATGATCTTCGCCGGGATGTCCGGCTCGGAGATCGCCGACGTGGCCGGCCCCGGCGTCATGGAGGTCCACGCGATGGAGAGGGCGGGGTTCGACAGGCCTTTCTCCTGCGCCGTCTCCGCGGCCTCGGCGACGCTCGGGCCGATCATTCCCCCTAGCATCCCCATGGTCATCTACGCCATGCTCACCAGCACCTCGGTCGGGTACCTGTTCCTCGGGGGCCTTCTGCCCGGGGTCGTTCTGGCCGCGCTGCCTCATGGTGTGGGTGGCCATCATCTCCTGGAAGCGCAAGTACCCCGTCGGCCGCTGGTCCACGCCCCGCGAGTTCATCAAGATCCTGCTCAACTCCTTCCTCGCGCTCCTTGCCCCCGTGATCCTCCTGGGCGGAATCTACACGGGCGTCTTCACCCCCACGGAGGCCGCGGCCATCGTCTGCGTCTACGCGCTGATCCTCGCCCTCGGCGTCTACCGCAGCCTCGGGCTGAAGCAGTTGTACAAGCTCCTCGTGGAAAGCGTGGTCGCGGCCGGCTTCACGAGCTTCACCATCGGCGGCGCGTTCCTGTTCGGGTACGTCCTGGCGCGGGAGCAGATCCCGGCAAAGGTGGCGGAGCTGTTCATCGGGCTGGGCCTCACGAACACCCCCGCGCTCACCATGCTCACGATCAACGTGCTGTTCCTGCTCCTGGGATGCTTCGTCGACGTGTCGGCATCGCTCCTCATCGTCGTGCCCATCGTGATGCCCCTGATCAAGGCCGCCGGCATCGACTTCGTGCAGTTCGGCGTCGTGGTCACGCTGAACCTCATGATCGGGCTTTCCACGCCGCCGTACGGGGAGGCGGCGTTCATCATCTCGCGGGTCACCGACACGCCGCTGGGCGCCGTCTTCCGGGAGCTGATCCCCTTCATCCTGTTCATGATGCTCGCCCTCTTCGTCATCAGCGCGTTCCCGGACATCGTGCTGTTCATCCCGCGGCTGGCCGGGTACAAGGGATAGGGCGGGCAGGGAAGGATCGTCGCCATGAAACCTGATTTCGCCTTTGTCGAGTCGCTGTACGCGGGCATGGAGGGGCCGGTGCGCGCCGCCGTGGACCGCACCGTCGAGGCCGTGGTGTCCGCCCGGCGGGCGGGGCGCGGCGTCGTCGTGGTCACGGGCAGCGGCCCCAACGTCCACGAGGGGGTCACCACGCTGATCGCCGAGCTCATCCGCGCCGGGATCGTGCAGGGGGTCAGCACAAGCTCCGCGGTCGTCGCCCACGAGATGGCCGGCAGCCTGGACACGGTGCACCGTGTCGACGGCCGCGCGCTGGGCCTGCCGAGCAGCTGCTGCCCCGGGGAGGGCTCTTCGAGCTCTCGCTGATGAGCGCCGAGACCGAGCGCATGGTCCGGCAGGAGATGACGCTGGACGAGGCTCTCCTGCGCCGGGCGCGCGAGGCGCCCGGGGAGACGATCATCAAGGCCGCGGGCAACATGGGCTACCCGATGGGCCTGCGAACCGAGAGGCTGGCGCGCGAGATCGAGTCCCTTGCCCGGCAGCACGGCCTTCCCTTCGAACGCGTTGCGGGCCTCGGCGCCGACCCGCGCACGATGATCGGCGCGGCGGCTGCCGCCGGGGTTCCCGCGCTGGTGTCGGTGCCCCAGCTCGTCGGCGGCGGCGCGGTCGGCATGGCGATCGGCGACTCGATCCCCCTGGCGCAGCGCTCGGCCCTGATGGCCCGGATGCTGGGCGAGGCCGCGGTGATCATCGAGAGCGGCGTGGCCCTGACCCAGGAGATCCACGACGGCCCCTTCGAGACGTACACGGGCCACGGCATCTGGGCCGGCTGGGAAGGCGGGACCACCTACAGCCTGCAGGGCAAGACCCTCGTGCGCATCGACCTCGACCCGAACCTCGAGAAGGTCTGGCAATCGAGAAGAGCGGCGGCGAGGTGCAGCAGTCCATCGACAAGGGCCTGCCCAAGACCAAGACCTTCAAGGTGCCCTTCCGCATGGAGATGTCCGGCTTCGCGCGCCTGGAAAGCTCCATCCCCATCGTGGCCGACCTCGGGGCCGTGTGGCCCGTGCTCGCCCTGCGCGCGGCGCGGGAGCTGGGCGTCGACCTCGAGTTCCTCTCCTACCCGCAGGAGTCGGCGCAGGGGAGGAAGATGCGGGAGTGGATCGTCGAGAACGTGGGCGTGCTGGACAGGCAGCGCATGATCGCGCGGCTGAAGGAGAGCGGCAAGTGAGAGTCGTGGGAGTCATCCCGGCGCGCTTCGCCTCGACGCGCCTGCCGGGCAAGCCGCTGCAGGACATCCTGGGAAAGCCCATGATCCAGCACGTCTACGAGAACGCCGCACGGTCGAAGACCCTCGCCGCCCTCATCGTGGCCACCGACGACGAGCGGATCATGCCGGCCGTGGCCGGCTTCGGCGGCAAGGCGGTGCTCACCTCCCGCGACCACAACACGGGCACCGACCGGGTGGCCGAGGTCGTGCGCGGACTGGACGCCGAGATCGTCGTCAACATCCAGGGCGACGAGCCTTTCGTGCGCCCCGGGATGATCGACGAGGTCGTGCAGCCGCTGCTGGACGACCCCTCCCTTCCCATGTGCACCTCCATGCACGAGATCACCGATCCCGCAGACTTCGCCAACCCCAACGTGGTCAAGGTCGTGGTCGACCTGGCAGGCAACGCCCTGTACTTCTCCCGCTCCCTCATCCCCTATCCCCGCAGGAGCGAGGGGCACCGGGCCTTCGAGCACATCGGGATGTACGCCTACACGAGGGAGTTCCTGCTCGCAGTACGCGGCGCTGCCGCAGACGCCGCTGGAGAAGCTGGAGTCCCTGGAGCAGCTGCGCGTGCTCGAGCACGGCCGCAGGCTGCGGGTGGTGGAGACCCGCCAGGACTACGTCCCGCTCAGCGTGGACACGCCAGAGGACCTCGAACGGGCGCGCGAGCTGGCCCGGACTCTGCAGGAAGCGTGAGCCGTCCCGCATGACAGACCTTCACCGTTTCGCGGGCGTCTTCGCCGCCATGGTCACCCCTTTCGCCGACGACGGGGCCTCGCTCTCCGAGGAGCGCCTCCGCTCCTACTGCGATTTCCTCATCGCGCGGGGCGTGAGCGGCCTCTTCGCCTTCGGCACCACCGGGCGAGTGGCCCCTGCTCGCCGAGCAGGAGCGGGCCCGCGGGGCACGGGTGCTCGTCCAGCAGGCGCAGCGGGCCGCGTCCCCGTCATCGTGCACGCGGGAGCGCATGCCACGGATCTCGCCGCGCGGCTCGCGGCGCGGGGCGCGGGAGGCCGGGGCTGACGCGGTGAGCCTGCTCAGCCCGCCGTTCTTCCCCCTGGACGACGACGCCCTGGACGGGCACTTCACGGCGGTCGCCCGCGCCGTCCCCGGCTTTCCCGTGTTCCTGTACAACATCCCCGAGTACGCCGGCAACGACATATCCCCGGACCTGCTTCTGCGCGTGGCATCCCGCGGCGGACAACGTGATCGGCCTGAAGTACAGCGGCGACAGCCTGGACACGGCTGCGGGAGTACCGGCGGGTCATGGGACGCGGGTTTCAGCCTGTTCAACGGCAACGACAGCCTCGCCCTCGCCGCGCTGCACGAGGGAGCCGACGGGCTGGTGTCCGGCAACGCCTCGGCGCGGCCGGAGCTGCTCGTGGCCCTGTACGCCGCTGTTCCGCGAGGGCAGGGCCGGGGATGCGGCAGCAAAGCAGCGCGAGCTGGACGACTTCATCGCGGCACGGGACGCAAGCTGCGAGCTTTCCACCTTCAAGGCGCTGCTGCGCCCTTCGGGGGGTGCCCGTGGGCGACGTGCGCCCGCCGCTGAAGCGCCTCGCCGACGCGGACAGGGGCGCACTGGGGAGGCTGCTGCAATGATCGTCGACACCCTCGCGCAATCCGGGCGCTACCGCGGCATCGCCTTCCTGCTCGACAAGGGTCTGCAGGCGATGGGCCGGCTGGCGGCAAACCCGCCGGCGGATGGGACGCACGAGCTGGGGGCCCCGGAGCCTCACGGCGAGCCTCTCCTCGTACGAGACGGATGACCCGGGCAGCAAGCTCTTCGAGGCCCACCGGCGCTTCATCGACATCCAGGTCGTCCTCTCGGGAAGCGAGACGCTGTACTGGGCGCCGCTTTCCTCGCTGCAGGTCCGGGGAGAGTACTCGGAGGAGAAGGACATCTCCTTCCACGACGGCCCTGTCGGTGTCGCGGTCCCCCTCGTGCCCGGCTGGTTCACAGTGCTCTTCCCCGAGGACGCGCACAAGCCGGGCTGCACGCAGATCGGCGCGGGGCCCGCGCAGGTGCGAAAGCTCGTGATCAAGGTGGCGGTATGAAAGACGAGAAGGTCTTCCTGACCGGAGGATCGGGTCGGATCGGGCGGCGGGTCGCGAGGAAGCTCCTCGAAAGGGGATACGCGGTGCGGCTGCTCTCCCACAGGAGCAGCACCCCGTCCCTGGAAGGTCCCGGGCTCGAGGTTGTCCCGGGCGACATCCTCGACCAGGACTGCGTCAAGCAGCTGGTCCCCGGCTGTGCGTTCGTCGTGCACCTGGCTGCCGCGTGGGACATGTTCCCCCGGCCGTTCACGAGAAGGAGAACAACCAGCTCTTCGAGAGCGTGGTGCGGGGCACGTACAACGTGCTGGAAGCGGCACGGGGGGCGGCGGGCCTGAAGTGCGTCCTGTACGCATCCACCGACGCGACCTACGCGACGGGGCCGCGGAAGTTCGATGGGCCCATCACCGAGGACACGGAGCTTCAGCCATCGCGCTTCTACGCCCTGGCGAAGATCGTGTGCGAGCAGATGTGCCGCCAGTACGGGAAGCTCTACGGGATGCCGTGGCTGATCCTGCGCATCTGCTGGTGCCTCGACGTGGACGAGATCCTGCGCATCTTCGGCTACGACTTCTGGGAGGGCGGCCTGTCCGACCAGGGACAAGGCGCGCCTCGCCCCGTCGCTCTCGGGCGGCAGGGGCGTGTTCGCCCCGCTCATGCTCGACGGCACCTCGGGGGTGGACCACGTGTCCGACCCGGAGGACATCGCCGAGGGGATCGTCCGGGGAGTCGTGAACCACGCTGCGGGTCTCGGGGGAACCTTCAACCTCGCCGGGCCGTCGAACTTCCGCTACCGGGATCTCATCGAGAAGCTGGCCGCGGACCTCGGCGTGCCGTGGGGCGCTGCCCCCGTGAAGGGCATCGAGCCGTACGAGCTGTCCACGCAGCGCGCCCGCGCGGTGCTGGGCTACGATCCCCAGTACCCCATCGAGCGCATGCTCGCCAACGCCGTCGCGTTCACGCGGGGCGCAAGGCGCTGATCCGGACCTACAGCACCCGGACCGGCAGCGTCCTCTCCTCCTTGGTGCCGTCGCCGAGCTGGCCGAGGTGATTCCTGCCCGTTGCCCAGAGCGTGCCGTCCGTCTTCAGGATCATCGTGTACTCGTGGGCCGCGGAAACGGCAGCCACGCCTGTCATGATCAGTTTCGCCGTCTGTACGGTGTCCTTGGTGCCGTCGCCGATCTGGCCGTAGTTGTTGCGGCCCACGCCGTACAGGTCTCCGTTCGTCTTCAGGATCATCGTGTGAAAGCCCCCGGCAGAGACGGCGGCCACGTCGGTCATGACCTGCTTGGGAGTCAGGGCGCTGCTCACATCCTGCCCGTCGCCCAGCCGGAAGTAGGATGCCGCCCCTGCCGCCCAGAGGGTGTGATCAGACTTCACGTACATCGTGTGCTGGTAGCCCGCCGAAATCGAGAGGACGTCGGTCACCAGCGCGGGGGTGTAGGACGTCTTGTTGACACCCGTGCCGTCTCCAAGGCGTCCGCCCGTATTGGTGCCCGTGGCCAGCACTGAGTTGTCAGTCTTCAGGAGGACCGAGTGCTCCATGTTCGCCGAGACGGCCTTGAGATCCGTTGCGGTGGTCACATTGAAGGCAGCCAGCTTGTCGGCAGTGCCTCCCGTGCCGAGCTGCCCGTTGTCGCCCCTCCCTGCAACCCAGAGGTCCCCGTCCGTCTCCACCATCAGCGTGTGCTTATCGCCCGCCGCCACCGACGAGAATGTGTAGCCGGGCTTGATCTGCCTTGCCGTTCGCCTCTCGGTCGTCGTGCCATCGCCGAGCTGGCCCTCGGTGTTCGTCCCCGCTGCCCAGAGCGTACCCCCGGTCTTGATCATCATCGTGTGCATGGAGCCCGCGGACACGGCGATGACATCCGTGTTGACCTGCACCGGCGTGCTGATCCCCGCGGTTGACTGGCTCCCGTCGCCGAACTGGCCGTAGCCGTTGTACCCGACAGCCCAGAGGGTACCGTCGGCCTTGAGGATCATTGTGAAGGGCTCGACCCACGACTCGCTCGCCGACACAGCGATGACGGCCGAGGAGTCTCCCGGGTCAGGCGTGCCAGGATCCGGACACCCGGCCATCGAGAGGGACGCAAGGACAAGGATCGCGGGGAGAAGGAAAGACCGCTTCACTATGGTGCCTCCACACGTGGTGTTGTGCGCGCAGTATACACGGTGGCTTTCGGCGCGCCAACCCGATCGACGCCTCCCCCCGATCGAGCAGGCGGCGTGTTCCTCGCCCGCGCCGCAGATCGCCTTGACAACGCTTCGACTCTCACGCTGAATGGCCCCATGCGCGTGCGCACGTTCAAGGGAACCCGCGGGCTGAAAGGATGAGATCACCCCTGCCTGCCGGGTGCCTCGCGGCCATCCTCCTGCTCGCTGCCCGGCCATTCGCCGCGGCTGCCGGGGTCTCCCTGGTCGCCGGGGCAGGGGTGGACTGGGAGACGGCGGAGTCGAGCCCGGCCCGGCTGCTCGCGGGGCTGCGCCTGTCCGACCCGGTCATTGACCTTCGCATCACCGCCGACTGCGGCCTGCCCTGGGAGCCGTCGGTTCGCGTTGATGCCGGGTTCACCGCGTGGGACGGCAGGCTCCTCCGTCTTGGGATCTCCTTCTCGTGGTGGCTGCGGGCCTGGGCAAGCGCCGCGACCGAAGCGGGCACCCTGGTGCATGCACGGGCAGAGATCGGTCCCCGTATCGCCTCCCTGTCGGCCGCGGGCGGGTTCGCAGCGAGGAGCACGTTCTATCCCGCGGTCGCCGCAACGCTGCGGGACTCGTACCCCTGGGCACGCGTCGGCGTCTGCTCCCGCCCGCTGGAGCAGGCACGGTTCGAGCTCGCCGTCAGCTCCGACGGCGCGCTCGCCCTGTGGCTGCGCACCTCGTTCGAGCTTTCCGCGTGGTGGCGGCTGCCCTGCGGCCTCGAGCTGGAAGGGCTGCTCGCCGCCCGTTACACGGACCTGTTCACGCTGACCTCGTACCTCGATGGGTTCGACGCGCGCGCGGTGCTGCTGGTCCCGCTCGGCGGGGGGTCGTCGCCATGAGGCGCCTGCGAACCGCTGCCCGGCTGTCCGGCCTCCTCCTGCTTGCCGTGGTTCTCCTTCTCGCGGCCGGCTCGTGCAGGTACGGGCTGGACGAGCTGTTCGGCAGGCCTTCCCCCGTCGACGAAAGGGTTGGCGACACCTCCGTCCCCGCCCCTGCCCCGCCGATCGTGGGGGACCCGGACAACTACGTCTTCCTGGCAACGGCCGACGCGCACTTCGAGGCCGCGGCCGACCCACCCGCGGCTGCTGCCTTCGCGGCACTGGCGGCCGTCCGCGGGGCCGCGTTCGTCATCGTGGCGGGCGACGTGGTGGACTCGGGCCTGCCCGCGCAATACGCCCGGTACGCGGCATGGGTCTCCTCCCTTGGGGTTCCTGTCTTCTCGGCAGTGGGCAACCACGACCTGTACAACAGCGGGTGGGAGTCCTTCCGAACGCGGGTCGGGAGAAGCTTCTACTCCTTCGCCGTGGGGAGCAGGACCTTCCATGTCCTGGACTCGGGCAACGGGACCCTGGGACGAAGGCAGCTCGACCTGCTCTCCTCCGCCCTCGCCGCCGACCCGAAGAAGAAGGTCGTGATCTGCCACTACCCGCTGTACAACGGCGAGGACACGCGGTACTTCAAGTTGACCAATGCCGCCGAAAGGGCCTTCCTTGTCGACCTGTACGCGCGAAACGGGGTGGAGCTGCTGCTGGAGGGCCACAGCCACGAGACGCGGCACACATCGATCGGGCCCATGGACGAGTGGCTGTGCTCGAGTCTCTCCGGCCCGGCGGGCGAGGGACGCTGCGTCACGGTCACCGTGAGCGGGGGCGAGATCGTCTCGGTCGTGCCCGAGACCTTCTGACTCAGTCGGCGCGTGCTATACTCGATCCGAGGGAGGGCACAGAGATGAGAGGCAGAATGACGCTCCTGCTGGCCGCGGTTCTTGCTTTCGCGGTGTGCACCGCCGCGGTCGGGGACCAGAAGCTCGTCCTCCTCGGGGAGAAGGAAGTCGATTTCCGGGTTGACCGCGACGAGCTCGTGGTCGGCCTCGAGGACGGGGTGTTTTCCAGGCTTCGCTTCGAGGTCGAGAACAACGACCTGGAAATGCTGCGCGTCAAGGTGACCTTCGGCAACGGCACGAGCGACGTGGTGCACGTGCGCCACGTCTTCAGGGAAGGCAGCCGCTCCCGCGTGATCGACCTGCCGGGAAAGAGGCGCATCATCAGGCGGATCACCTTCTTCTACAAGACGGTCGGCGCCCTCCGCGAGGGCCGCGCCCTCATCCGGGTGTACGGCCAGTAGCCCCGCTCGGCCGGCGGGAGATTGCGCCGCGCGCGGCGGAGGCGTAGGATGGGTCAGACCACACGCGGACCAGGGAGGACGACATGAAAGGCAACGCAAAGCTGATAGAGGCGCTGAACGCGCTTCTCTCCGACGAGCTCACGGCGGTGAACCAGTACATGGTGCACTCGGAGATGTGCGAGAACTGGGGCTACGGCAAGCTGCACGAGCACTTCCAGAAGCGGGCGATCGACGAGATGAAGCACGGCGAGAAGCTGATCGGGAGGATCCTCTTCCTCGAGGGGCTGCCGGTCGTGAGCAGGCTGCGCGACATCCACATCGGGCCCGAAGTCCCGAAGATGTTCGAGAACGACCACGCGGCCGAGGAAGGGGCGATCATTGCCTACAACCAGGCCATCAAGCTGGCCGGCGAGGTGAACGACTTCGCAACCCGGGAGATCCTCGAGGGAATCCTGAACGACGAGGACAGGCACATCGACGAGATCGAGGAGACGCAGGACCAGATCGGGCACATGACCCTGCCCATCTTCCTCACCACAAGGGTCTGAGCGGGCGGCAGACCAACCGGGCGGGCTGCCGCGCGCGGGCGCGGCGGCCCGTGATTCCTACCTCGTCCTGCGGAGCACCGTCACGCAGTTGGTGACGGCCGAGCCGCCCACGTTGAAGGACACCCCGACCGCTGGTTTCTTTTTCGCCGGGGCGGCGCCGATGGGCTCGCCGACCAGCTGCTTGTACAGCAGCGCGTGCATCGAGACCCCCGTCGCGCCCACCGGGTGGCCCTTGGCCTTCAGGCCGCCCGAGAGGTTCACGCAGCACCCTGCCATCGTCCCTCGTGAAGCGCCCCTCCATGTAGTCGTACCCTGCCCGGCCGTCGGCCGAGAGGCCCAGCGCCTCCGTGCACAGCAGCTGGTTGATCGTGAAGCAGTCGTGCACCTCGGCCACCTCCACGGCCGAGACCCCCGTGCGCGCCTCGGCGAAGGCGCGGCGCACCGCTTCCTTGCCGGCGACGAGCTCGTGCATGTTCGGACGGACTGAGAGGGCCATGCGCTCGTTCACGTGGCCGATGCCCGCGATCTCGACGGCCCTGGCTCCCGCGGCCGCGTCGTCGCTCTTCATGATCACGAGGGCGGCCGCCCCGTCAGAGATGAGGGAGCAGTCGTGCAGCCGCAGCGGGTCGGCGATGACGGGGTTCTTCTCGGCCGGGAGGGCGAGGATGGCATCCGCGGTGACCAGGCGCGCCCTGTCGGAGGGACCGCCCCTGCCGAAGTGGGCGAGCGGGTTGTCCAGGCCGTTGGAGTAGCCCAGGGCCGCGACGGTCGCGAGCATCCGCGCAAGCTGCTCGGCCGACAGGCCGTAGCGTGCCGCGTAGCCCCTGGCATACTCGGCGAACAGGCACGGGAAGGTCTGCGCCTTCCCGCCCTCCTCGGGCCAGTACGAGCAGGTGGCCAGGGCATGGGTGACGCCCTTCGTGTCGAGGAGGTTCATCTTCTCCACGCCGATGACGAGTGCCACGCGCGCCCTGCCCGCCTCGACCGCGTAGACGGCGTTGTACAGGGCAACGGAGCCCGAGGCGCAGGCATCCTCGCAGCGGGTCATGGGCTTGAAGCGCAGGCCCTCCGGATCGACCTCGGTCGCCATTGCCGCAATGTGCTCCTGGTTGGCGAAGAGGCCCGGCGCGCAGCTCCCCACCCAGACCCCGTCCACGTCCGCCGCCGCAACGCCGGCGTCCTGCAGAGCGGCCTTGCCCGCCTCGACCATGAGGGCATAGATGGAGGTCAGGTCCGTGACCGCGCCCGTCTCCTTGTTCTTCTGCACGAAGCTGCCGAACTTCGTGTTCGACGCCCCGACGATGCTCACCCTGCTCATGCAGTCTCCTTTCGGTTCAGGTCATTGCGCGGCGGGAAGCCCTGCCGCGAACCGGGCCACGATCCCCGCGAAACCAGCCGGGTCCTCGACCATGGGGGAGTGCCCCACGTGCTCCAGGATCTGCAGCCGGCCTGCGGGGAACGCCGCCGCAGTCTCCCGGGCCATCGCCTCGGTGATGATGATGTCTTTCCCGCCCCGCAGCACGAGCACGGGAGCCGTGAATGCACCGCATCTGCCGACGTCGCTGAACCGCCCCAGGGCGCGCGCGTTGCCGATCCACGCGGGAGCTGCCATGCGAGCCGCGTCGTCGACCAGTGAATCGAGGACCTCCCTGTCCTGCAGGGTCGGGGCCACGGCAGCCAGCGCCTGCGCGAGCACGGCCCTGCTGGTCCGCATCAGCTCGATGCCCGGGTACCTTTCCTCGGGGGTCACGAGGCCGGACGGCGCCGCCGAATCCACGAGGATCATGCCCCGGGCAAGGTCGGGGAAGCGCGCGGCAAGCGATATGCACACCGCGCCGCCCAGGGAGTGACCGACCAGAACCGGCCTGTCCAGGTCCAGCCCGCGGATGAAGCCGGCCACGGCATCGGCGTAGCTGTCAAGGTCCGGTTCACCGGGAAGCGGGCCTGACCGTCCGAAGTTCGGCATGTCCAGGGCAATGGTCCTGCAGCCCGGCACGTCCATGACCCTCTCGAACCAGCGCACGGATCCGGTGTTCCCGTGCACGTACAGGACCGGCACCCCCTCGCCCTGCTCCACGTAGTGAACCTGCACCGCCCCCGGAGCGGGCCACTGCACCGCGTGGACCTCGATCACTGCCTCGACCATGTCAGCCTCCCCGCAGCCCGTCCACGAACCGCTCGACCTCGGCCCGCACGGCGTCGGGCTTCTCGATGACCACGGCGTGGCCTGCCCCCGGGATCACCCGCAGCTCGGCTCTGCGGATTCCTCCGGCGATGATCCGCGCGAACCCCTCGTGCTTCAGGATGTCCTTCTCCGCCACCAGCACGAGGGTGGGACAGGAGATCTCCGCGAGGTGCGGGGTGATGTCGATGGCGAGAAACGCGTCGCACAGCGCCGCGAAGTCTTCAAAATAGCCTCGGGGCAGCGAGGCAACCGCGGCCTCCCGCCGCGCGAGCGTCTCGGCGTTCGCGGCGATGTACCCGGCCGAGTAGTTCCACGGCACGATGATCCGGTAGAAGACGACCGGGTCGCACAGCGCGGCGGCCTTCCAGGAATCGGCCGCGGCCCGGAGCACCGGATCCAGCTCGCTCACGCCGTCGATCACCGTGAGGCTCGCCGTCGCGGAAGGCGACGTGTACGCGAACATCATCGCCACCTCGGCGCCGTAGGAGGTGCCCACGAGGTGCACGCGGTCGATGCCCAGTGAGTCGAGCAGCCCCCGCATGTCCTCGACGTGGTCCTCCAGGGCGAGCGTCGGCGCACCTGCCGGGCGCGGGCTTTTCAGCTGGCCGCGGAAGTCGTGGCACAGGCAGCGGTACCGGGAGCAAAGGGGCGCGGCGACGGGCCCCCAGTGCGCGATGGACATGGCGATGCCGTTCAGGAATGCGATGCAGGCGGGGCCGCCTCCCGAAAGCTCGTACTCGAGTGCAGCCCCGCGGACCTGGGCGCGCGGCACGGCTAGATCCCCAGGTACGAGCTGATCACGTGCGGGTTGTGCGCGAGGCCTTCGGCCGTGTCGGCCAGGGCGATGGCGCCGTTTTCCAGCACGTAGCCCCTGTCGATGGCCCGCAGGCTCTCCCGCACGTTCTGCTCGGTCACCAGGATGGACACCGAGCGCTTGAGCCCGGAGAGCTTCTCGAATACCTCCGCCACGATGGACGGCTGCAGGCCGAGGGAGGGCTCGTCCAGGATCAGCAGCTTCGGCGCTGCCATGAGGGCGCGCGCGATGGCCACCATCCGCTGCTGGCCGCCCGACATCGTGCCCGCCAGCTGCCGGTAGCGCTCCTTCAGGATCGGGAAGAGCCCCAGGACGACCTGGAGCTGCTCCTCGATCCTGTCGCGCGCGTGCGGGATGTAGGCGGCGCCCAGCTCCAGGTTGTCGGCAACGGACAGCCAGGGGAAGAGCTCGCGCTCCTGGGGCACCAGCGCGATGCCCGCCCGGGCGATGTCGTGGGTCTTCATCGCGGCGAGGTTCATCCCGTCGAAGTCGATGCGGCCTGCGCGCGGCTTCACCATGCCCAGCAGCGCGCTGATCACGGTGGTCTTGCCCGCCCCGTTGGGGCCGAACAGTCCCACCGACTCGGCCCCGACGGTGAACGACACGCCGCGGAGGACCGGCAGCTTCCCGTACCCGCATTCCAGGTTCTCGATGCTCAGCATCAGGCCGCCCCCCCGAGGTATGCCTCGATCACGCGGGGGTTGCGGGACACCTCCTCGTAGGGCCCGGCGGCGATGACCTCGCCGTTCTCCAGCACGATGACCCGGTGGGTGAGCTCGCGGATGACCCCCATCACGTGCTCGACCACCCCCACGCCGATGTTCAGCCGCCGGCTCACCGACTGCACCAGACCGATCAGCTCGCGGGTCTCGTCCGTGTTGAGCCCCGCCATCACCTCGTCGAGGAAGAGGATCTCGGGCCCGTTGGCCAGGGCGTGGGCGATCTCCATCTTCTTGGTCTCGAGCATCGTGATCTCGGCCACGCCCCTGTCGAGGCGGCCCAGGCCGAGGGAGTCGCACAGCGCCTCGGCCTCGCGGCGGGCGTGCCGCTGTGTCATGCGCCGTGCGAAGACGAACCCGATCATGACGTTCTCGCGCACGTTGAGGTCGGCAAGCGGACGGATGAGCTGGAACGTCCGGGCGATCCCCGCCTGCGCCCGTGCGTGCGCGGGGGTGCCGGTGATGTCCCTGCCCTTGAAGGTGATGCGGCCCGCCGTGGGCGGGTAGACCCCGGAGACGAGGTTGATGAAGGTTGTCTTCCCCGAGCCGTTGGGCCCGATGACGCCGAGGATCTCTCCCCGCTCCAGGCTGAAAGAGACGTTGTTCACCGCGACCAGGCCGCCGAAACGCTTGGTGAGGCCCGTCGTCTCGAGTGTTGCCATCAGTGGCCTCCCGCCGCGGCACGCCGTCCCTCGGGCGGGGCTCTCCGCCGTCCCTCGGGCGGGGCTCTCCGCCGTCCCTCGGGCGGGGCTCTACGCCGCCCCCGTGCCAGACCCCACAGTCCCTGGGGCATGAACAGGATCACCAGCAGGATGATGACGCCGTACACAAGGTAGTGGCCGTAGGGAATCTTCAGCTTGAGGAACTCGGCGGCCACGCCCAGAAGCAGCGCCCCGACCACAGGACCCACCGTGCTGTGCATCCCGCCCAGCAGGGCCATGGCCAGGGGCAGCAGGGTGTAGTTCGCGTCGAAGACGGAGTCCGGCGAGGCGAACCCGTAGCCCTGCACCTGGATCCCGCCCACGACACCCTGGAGGAAAGAGCTCACCACGAAGGCGACGACGAGGTACTTGAAGATGTGGATGCCCCCCGATGCCGCGCTCACCTCGTTGTTGCGGATGGCCGTCAGGGCCAGGCGAAGGCGCGTGCGCTCGAAGAGCACCGAGGCGATGACGGCCAGCACCACGGCGGCCAGGACCACCCAGTACAGGGCTTTCGCCTCGCCGGCGAAGATGAGCCCCGGCATGACCAGGCCCTCCGGCCCCCCGACCAGGCGTGCCCGTTGTGAGCGATGACCTGGAAGATCGCCGCCAGGGCGAGGGTGGTGATCGAGAAGTACACGGTGCGAAGGCGCAGGATCACGAACCCCAGCGCCAGCGCGACCACGGCTGCGAACACTCCCGCGAAGACGATGGACAGGAGCGGCGACATGCCGGCGCGAAGGACGCCGATCGCCGCGGCGTAGGCGCCCAGCCCGAAAAAGCCGGCGATGCCGAAGGAGATCTGGCCCGAACGCAGGAGCATGTCCCAGCTCACCGCCAGCGCCATGTAGGTGAGGACGCTGCGCGCCACGGCCAGGGGATAGGTCCCCGACCAGAAGGGCAGGACGACCGCGAAGGCCAGCGCGAGCACCGGGACCAGGATCCGGAGGGTGGTTCTCATGTCTTCCTCTCCCGGTAGGCGCGCACAAGGATCGTCACGATGATGATGGCGAAGAACACGATGTCGGACCAGCCGGCATACCCGCGGATTCCGCCGATGACCGCCTCGGCAACCCCGAGGGCCAGGCTGCAGTACAGGATGCCGGTGATGTTGCCCACCCCCGCCATGGCCACGAGGCAGAACGACTTCATCGTGTACGGCCCGCCCACGCCCGGGAAGATGGCCTGCTTGGTGAGGAACAGCGATCCGACAAGCCCGATCAGGCCGACGGCCAGTGAGAAGACCACCGCGTAGGTGCGGTCCACGTCGATGCCGACGATCGCCGCCCCGCGCGGGTTCTGCCCCACCGCCAGGGCGGCCTTGCCGGAGCGGGTCCGGGTCAGGTACAGGCGAAGCCCCACGGCAAGGATGATCGCGAGGGCCACGAACACGAACGGGAAGACCCCGAAGCTCACCTCGCCCACCGTCGCGGAGGCCGAGACGTAGGGCAGGGCGAGCTTCCACGACTGGGAGGTGAAGGCGAGGTTGATGGCCTGGGAGAGCGCGATGGCGATGCCGAAAGTCAGGATGAGCTGGTTGAGCTCGGGCGCCTTCAGCGCGTGCTTGATCGTTGCCTTGTACAGGACAAAGCCGAAGCCCGCCATGACCACCGCGACGGGCGCCATTGCCACGATGGGGTCGAGGTGCAGCACGCGGTTGGCCACGAAATAGGAGAGGTAGGCGGCGATCATCATGAGCTCGCCGTGCGCGAGGTTCACGATGTGCACGATGCCGAGCACGAGAGCCATGGGGATGGCCACGGCCGCGTACAGCCCCGCCTTCTGCACGCCGTTCACGAGAACCGTGGGCTTCCAGAAGATGATGGCGACAGCCGCGGCCAGGGCCACGGCCGTCCACGCGATCAGGGACCGTTTCAGCCTCATCGGGTCGGCACCCCTTTCAGACGGGACGTCCGGCCGCCGGGCGGCCGGACGCTCCCCTGCATCCTTCTTCTCTGCCCGCTCCTACCACGCGGGGAACGGGTACACGATGGACTTGTTCGACGCCTCGAAGGGCCAGATGACCTCCTGCTGGCCATTCTGCCACTGCAGGATCTTCTGGTTCCTGATGCCCTGGTGCTTGATGACATTCGAGGGGCTGAACGTGATGGTCTGGCCCAGGGGCGAGTCATACTTCGTCGCCTCGAGTGCAGCGATGAGCTTCGCCTTCTCGATCGTGCCTGCCCGCTTGATCGCCTCTGCGATCACGTAGACCGCGCTGTAGGAGAGAGGGGCGAAGTAGTTCGTCGGCGGAGCTCCGTAAGCCTTGACGTACGCGTCGTAGAACCTGCGGCTCACGGGGCTCACCATGTTGATCGACGGGGCCCACATGCCGTACAGCATGACGTTGTTCGCCAGCGGCTGCCGGGCCATGTCTGCGGGCCACGCGGGAGGCGCGCCCAGGTAGATGGGCGGGGAGAATCTCATGGCCTTGGCCTGCTCGAGCATGGGGATCGCGTCCTGCGCGTACCCTGCCCAGAGGAACAGGTCAGGCTTGAACTCCTTGGCCGCGTCGAGCACGCCCGAGTAGTCGCTTCCGCCCATGAGGGCGCTCTTGAACGAGCCGCCGTCGAAAGTGTACTGGCCGCCGAAGAGAACCTTGGACGCGTCGAAAGATGCCTTGCCGAATGCCCCTTCCTCGTAGGCGAGGAAGATCCTGTCGATCTTCACGTTGGGGTACTTCTTCTGGATGGCAGCCCAGCCGTCCACGTAGCTCTGGCCCTGGTTGTAATCCCACGGGTGGAGGTGGAAGTAGAAGTCGCTCTCGGGACTCGGCCCGAGGGCTTTCTCGACCGTGGTGCTCGCCGCCGCGCCGGTCGCGACGGTGACCAGGCCGTACTTCTTCATCGTGGGCACCTGCGCGAGGGCGACGCCCGAGGCCATGCCGCCCATCAGGATGTCGACCTTGTCGACGGTGACCAGCTTCTCGATGGCGGCCACGCCCTTGTCGCCCTTGCCCTCGTCGTCGACGACGACCAGCTGCAGCCTCTTCCCGAGCAGGCCGCCCGCCGCATTGATCTGGTCGACGGCCAGCTGCGCCGCCTTCGAGCCCTCGACCCCGGTCACGTCGGCCAGGCTCCAGTTGGCGCCCAGCTTGATCACGCCCTGCGCAAAGCCCGCGGCCGTGAAGACCGCGAGGATCGCGACCACCAGCAGTCCCTTCCTCATGCCCTTCCTCCTTCGGAGCCGCACCGCGGCCCCCGTCTTCTGAACTGATGCGGCGCGCCCGGCCCGCTGCCGCGCGGCCGCGGGATTCCCTACAGCACCAGGCCGCCGTCCACGCGCAGGACCTGGCCGGTGATGAACGCCGCATCGTCGCTGGCGAGGAACAGGACGGCGTTGGCAATGTCGCGCACCTCGGCCAGCCGCCCCAGCGGGGTCTTCGCGATGATCGGCTCCAGCACCTTCTCCGGCACCGTGGCGATCATGGGCGTGCGGGTGTAGCCGGGCGACACCGCGTTCGCCCGGACCTTCGCGCCCTTGCGGGCGAACTCGCGCGCCCAGCCCTTCGTCATCGCCACCACGCCGCCCTTGGTGGCCGCGTAGTTGGACTGGCCAATGTTCCCGTCCAGGCCCACGATGGAGCTGATGCTCACGATGGAGCCCGCGCCCCCCTCCATCATCACGGGGGCCACCGCGCGGGTCATGACGAACACACCCTTGAGGTTCACGTTGATCACGGCGTCCCACTCGTCGTCGGTCATCTTCTGGATCAGCGCGTCGCGGGTGATGCCCGCGTTGTTGACAAGGACGTCGATCCTGCCGCACTCCGCCCGGATGCGGGCCACCAGGGCGTTCACGTCGGCCGACTTCGTCACGTCGACCACCGCGCCCGTCACGGACGGGAACTCCTTCTGCAGCGCCGCGAACTCCGCGTCGTTCACGTCCAGCGCCCACACGCGGCCCGCCCCCTCGCGGGCGAAGGCCTCCACGATTCCCCTGCCGATTCCCCGCGCGCCGCCGGTGACGACGCACACCTTGTCCTTCAGACGCATGCACTCTCCTTGTCCGGGGTGGCCCCCGCAGGGTCTGCGTTCCACTCCCTGTAAGGTCCCCACCTGATCACTGTCGCGGCCCAGACGAATCCCAGCCCCGCGCCCACGAACACCACCGTCGACCCGTCGCGGACCTTGCCGGCTTCCAGACCCAGCCCGAGGGAGAGCACCTGGTCATTCTGTCCAAGGTGCCCGTACTCATCAAGGTACGTCGTCTGCGCCGGCCCGAGCCCCAGCTCCGCGAGGGCGGCATCGTGCGCACTCTTCTTGAAATGGAGGATAGCAAGGTAGTCGATAGCGGAGTCGGGCTTGCCCGTCGCAGGGTTGTCCGGGTACCCCGACTGCCGCAGCGCGCTCCTGATCACGCCGTAGAAGTTGGGCATGGTCGTGGCGTTCAACTTCTCCTTGAACGCCGCCTCGTCGGGCACCATGAAGTGCGCCCGGGCCAGGTCCTCGGCCCGCGGGGGCCAGCTCTTCGTTCCCAGGACCGGGACGACGCACATCTGCGAGAATGACCCGTCGCCGCGAAACGAGGACGCCAGCACGGCGTTCCTGCCCGCGTTCTTGCGCAGCACGAGTGCAGAGGCGCCCGAGCCGATGTCGAGCATGAACCGGGTCGCCGGTTCGGACGGGTCGATGAGGTCGTTGTTTCGGTAGCCCGAGACCAGCAGGACGGTCCGCAGGTCGTCCCGTGCGAGGAGCAGCGACTTCGCAACATCCAGTGCCGCCATCATGGAGCCGCACATGGCCTCCATGTCGAAGCTCCACGCGTTGCGGGCCCCCAGCTTGTCGGCAACGTACAGCCCGGCGAGCCAGCAGGGGTAGTCCTTGTGCTGCCCGCCGCACCAGATCACCAGGTCGACGTCGGCACCCTGGATGCCGGCGTTTTCGAGCGCACGGCGGGATGCCTCGAGCCCCATGTCGGCCGTTGTCTCGCCCGGGCCTGCGACAGGCTTTCGGATCACGCCGAACTTGCGCGCGATCACATCCTCGGGGACCCCGGTCTGGCGGGAGATGTCGGCCGCGCTGAGCGAACGGCTGGGAATCCATGTCGCGTGCCCGATGATGCCGACGTGCATCCGACCAGCTCCTCTGAAAAGTGAATCGTCTCTCACGGTTCTACTCCCTATCTGCTCTACTGTCAAGACTTTTTTTTCTCCTCAAGTCGGTCGAAAGGGGGGTGGAAGCCAACCTGTATCTTCATAAGAGCTCTCCGCAGGGATTTTGCGCTTGCATTGCACTTGGAATGATCCTATAATGCCTCGCGTGACCGATTCACCTCTCATATTGGACGTGCCGTGATGGATCGCATCCTGGAGACAGAAGCGAGCACAAAAGAGCGGCTCGTGAACGCTGCCGTCGGACTGTTTGCAAAGAAGTGGTACGGGACCGTCTCCGTTGCGGCGATCTGCAGGGAAGCGGGACTCTCGAACGGTGTCTTTTACAGGTACTTCGAGAACAAGGAATCCCTGTTCCGGCAGCTCCTCGCCCGCGTGCTCGAGATGATCCGACAGGCCGTCGAGACCCCCGCCGGCGTCGGGCCCCACCAGCGCCTTTCGGCGCTCCTCGAGGCCATCGTCAACTTCTCGTGGGTCCACCCCGACCTGGTTGCCGTGTTCCGTGAAGGTCAGTACAGGTTCTTCGAGTACGAGCGCCAGCTCGTCTCCATATACGAGCGCGGCCTGAGCGCCGCGCTGGGGCGCGAGACGGGGCTCGCCGAATACCTCTTCGCCCTGGGAGGCGTGCGCTTCTGCGCCATCCGCAGGGCCCTGCAGGGCGTGGACATCGTCCAGGGTGACCTGGAGGCGATCGTCACGCGAGGCCTTTTCCCCGGCATGTCTTTCGACCCGGGCCGCGTGTTTGGGGGGTCCGCCGTGCCCCTGCCCGTGGCGCTCGAGGAGGGGGCCCGATGCCGGCTGCTCGAAGCGGGCAAACGCCTCTTCGGCGAGAAGGGTTACTTCGAGACCAACATCCACGAGGTGACCGACCGCGCGGGACTGTCCGTGGGCGCTTTCTATGCCTACTTCGAGTCCAAGGAGGCCTTCTTCGCCGAGATCATCAGGCGGGCCGGTCACAGCGTGCGTGCTTTCATCGCGCGCAACCTCCCCGCGAGCGATGGGGCGCCGCTCAACAGGCTGGAGCGGGAGCTGCGCGGCATGTGGCTGTGGATCGTGTTCCTGTCCATCGACAAGGACTGCTACACCATCGTGCGCGAGGCGGAGTTCGTCCTGCCCGCCTCCGTGCGCGAGTACTACGGCCTGTTCGTCGAGGGGTACCGCAAGAACCCTGACGGCAACGGCCAGGCCGACGAGGCAACGGCAATCGAGTTTCTCCTCGGCATCGCCCACTACTTCGGCATCGAGGCTGCCTTCGACGCCTCGCCGGCCAACGCACGGGCCGTGCTCGAGACGATCGGCAGATACCTCGCGCACGGCTTTTCCCGGTGGCTGGACTGACGGGGGGAGCATGGCACGCGCAGTCATACTGGGCACGGGCCTGTACGCACCGGGCGATCCCATCTGCAACGAGGAGCTCGCCCGGCTCACCGGTGTGGATGTCGATGCCGGGAAGCTGGAGTCGAAGATCGGCATCCGGGCCCGTCACATCGCCCGCCTGCGGGGCATCTCCGAGACGACTGCCGACTTTGCCGAGAAGGCGTCGCGGGCGGCGCTCGCCGACGCCGGTGTCGAGGCAGCAGAGGTGAACCTCTTCATCGTGGCCACCGACACGCCCGAGTTCATCTCGCCTGCCACTGCCATCGTCCTGCAGGGCAGGCTGCAGGGCGGCGAGACCGGCGCCGGTGCCTTCGACGTCGGGGCCTCCTGCGCCTCCTTCGTCACGGCGCTGGACGCGGCTTCCCGGATGATCTGCTCTGACGCGAGCCTGCGCTACGCGCTCGTGGTGGGTGTCTACAACATGCCGGCGTTCGTGCGCCCGGGCGACGGCTTCGGGTGGAGCATCTTCGCCGACGGGGCGGGCGCGGTCCTCCTGGCGAGGGCCGAGGACCGGCCGGCAGGCCCCGCGGCTACGTCGACGGCGTGCGGCGGGCCGACGGCACCCAGTGGAACTACGTCGGCGTGTACGCCGGCGGGACGCGCACGCCCGTCACGCGCGAGCTGCTGGAGGCAGGGACCTGGGGCCTGGAGCTGCTGCAGAAGCTGCCGGGCGACAGGAACGTGAAGCTCTGGCCGCCCCTTGTCGGCGAGCTCCTGGCCAAGGCGGGCTGGAAGCTCGCGCAGGTCGACCACATCCTCTTCACGCAGATCAACAGGTCGGTCATCTCCGAGGTGATGGGCATCCTCGGCCTGCCCATGGAGAGGACCACCTGCATCATGGACCGCTACGGGTACACGGGCTCTGCCTGCATCCCCATGGCGCTGCACACTGCCCGGCAGGAGCGGCGCGTGGCAGCGGGCGACGCGGTGGTGCTGGTGGCCTCGGGGGCGGGGTTCGCCGTGGGGGCGGACCTCGTGGTGCTGTGACAGGAAGGAGCACGCGGATGAACTGGAAGCAGGAGTACGGGAAGAAGCTCGTCGACATCGACGCCGCCGTCTCGCGCATCGAGAGCGGCAACGACGTGATCGTGGCGCAGTGCGCCTCCGAGCCGCAGGGCTGCATGAGCCGATTTCATATCGTGGCAGACAGGGTGCACGACGTGCGGGTGTTCTCCGTCCTCACCCTGAAGCCGTACGACTTCTACATGAAGCCCGAGATGAAGGGACGCTTCGAGCTTGCCTCGTGGTTTCACGCGCCGGGCTCGCGCGAGGCGCTGAAGGCGGGCACCGGCACTGTCACCTACGTTCCCAACATGCTGCACCGTGCCGCTGCCGACAGGATGTACGCGCACACGCCGGACATCTTCTTCGGCACCTGCACCCCGCCCGACGCGCACGGCTACGTGTCGCTGTCGCTGGGCATCACCTACGAGAAAGACGTGCTGGAGGCCGCGCGGACGGTGGTGCTCGAAGTGAACCCGCAGCTGCCACGCACCTTCGGCGACACGGAGGTGCACGTTTCGGACGTGGATCTCTTCGTCGAGCGCGACGTGGAGGTGCCCACCCTTCCCTCGCCCTCCCCCACTCCCACCGACCTCGCCATCGGCGGGTACATCGCCGAACTGGTCGAAAACGGGAGCACGATCCAGCTGGGTATCGGCGGCATCCCCAACGCCGCGGCCCTCGCCCTGCGCGACAAGCGCGACCTGGGAGTGCACACCGAGATGCTCGTGGACTCCGTGATGGAGCTGGCCGAGATGGGGGTGGTCACCAACGGGTGCAAGGGCCTGCTGAAGGGAAAGTTCGTCTGCTGCTTCTCCATGGGCTCGCGCAAGCTCTACGACTGGCTGCATGACAACGTGGCGGTGCAGTTCGAGAGGGGCCGGTGGGTGAACGACCCCGCCGTGATCCGCCAGAACACGAAGATGGTGTCGATCAACACCTGCCTCATGGTCGACCTGACGGGCCAGGTGGCGAGCGAGTCGATCGGGACCTCGCAGTATTCGGGCACCGGCGGCCAGTCCGACACGGCCATCGGTGCCGTGGAGGGCCTGGACGGCAAGGGCAAGAGCATCATCGCCTGCTACAGCACTGCGAAGGGCGGGAAGGTCTCGACCATCGTGCCGGTGCTGCCCGAGGGCACCGCGGTCACGCTGCACCGGGCCAACGCCGACCACGTGGTCACCGAGCACGGCATCGCGCGGCTGCGCGGCAGGACGACGCGGGAGCGTGCCGCTGCCCTCATCGCCGTCGCGCACCCCGACTTCAGGGCCGACCTCACAGCCAGGGCGAAGGCCCTGGGCTACACATAGGCGTGCGAGGCATGCGCGTCCACCCGCGCCATCCGGGGCCGAGCCGGCAGCACTTCCGCGGGATGCGGCAGGACGATGACCGGGGAGGGATCTGCAAATGAAGAGGAAGGCAGAGAAGAGGACGCCCGCGCTCCTGCGCAAGGTCGGGTACGCGGCGCGGGGACTGCTGTACGCCATCCGCCACGACGCGAGCGTGGCAACCATCCTGCCCGTCTCTGCCGTTGTCGTGGTCGCGAGCATCGTCTTCTCGCGGTGGGTGGACCTTGTGCTGGTGAGCGTCGTGACCGTCCAGGCCCTCGCGGCGGAGCTCTCCAACACGGCCGTGGAGAAGCTGTGTGACTTCGTGGAGCCCCGGCACAACAGGAAGGTCGGCGCGATCAAGGATGTGGCTGCCTCCGCGTCCGGCGTGACGATCCTCGCCTGGGTGGGTGTCGTGATCTACGAGTACGTGAGCTTCATCCTCCTGCTGATGGGCAGAAACCGATAGGAGATGGTTACCCTTCCCCGCGGGCAGATCTCGCGAGATGGGCGTAGTGCAGGAATGGCCAGCACATCACCAGGGCAAACACCAGCCCCTGCCCGGGTTTCTGGAAGAACTCCTGGTGCCACCCTGCCAGCTCGCTCACGATGATGAACCAGATCACCACCTGGACGATCGAGACGATGGCCAGGCGCCACCGGAAGGACAGCCACGTGGTGTTGAACAGGACGAACGCGGTCCACCCGATCCACATCCCCACCATGCAGACCAAGGCGCTGATGACGTGCAGCGCCCAATGGGTGGTGTAGGGAAAGATCACGCCGACGTTCCCGCCGGCGATCATCCCCACGCAGACGATGTAGAAGACCCGCAGCTTCCGGTAGAACCCCCCCGGTGCACGGGGAAAGAGGATCTGGATGATCGGGATGAATGCCGCGCAGCCGACAGCTCCTCCCGCCATATTGCCGGAGAAGATCAGCGCTCCCACGGGGTTCGGGGAGCCGAAAACGGTCACGGGCGCTCCCAGCTCGCTGAAGAAGAGCTTCCAGGCCTGCGCGAGGAAGTTGTCCGGATACACGGCAACCAGCACCGCCACGACGGCCATCTCGAAGACGCACGACGCAGGCGAAGGCGATAGTGAAGATGCGTATCCTGCGAATCGGGTAGTGCGGTGGATCCGGGCTTCGTGCGAACTGCCCCGCCGCGGCGACCAGGCCCGCGAGGGATCTGTTCGCCGCCGCGCCCTTCTTTGCAGCTCCACCGGGCTGGCTGCTCATGTGCGACCCCGCCGCGCCGCGCACGCGGTGCACGCCACGGGAAGAAAGCGTCCCGTTCCCGCACTGTAGGCTTCGTATTCCCTCCCGAACTTGCCCCGCATCATCGATTCCTCCCGGGGCACTCGGTAGACCATGAGCAGGGTGAAGCCGACGAGCCACGTGGCGCCGATGAGCCAGTTGGCGGTGAGCAGGAAAACACCGACGTGGTTGAGATACAGCCCGAGGTACATCGGGTGGCGAACGAGGCGATACGGGCCTGTCGTGATGAGCTGGTGCCCCTTCCTGAGCTTCAGATTGGAATAGAAGTTCGCCCCGAGATGCCGATGCACCCGGAAGAACAGCAGGTCCGCGGCTGCGAAGAGCGCCACGCCCGTCCAGCGCAGCCACCACGGCAAGGAGAGCTGGAAGATCATGCTGCCGGGACCGACGCAGACATCGACACAGTAGAGGGCGAAGGTTAGAAGCTCGTAGCCGATGAGGAGGCGGAGCATGTCGACGCCGCGCCGGGATTCCACGTACTCGAGGTCCTTCTCCGCTTCGCGGGTCCTCCGCGATGAATGCCTGCGGATGAGGGTGAAAACGGTATACAGGAGGCACCCGGCGGCCATGAGCAGCTTCTCCTGCAGTCCCATTGCGGACAGGAGACACGGAGGCTGGTTCACCTGTCAAGAGCACCCGGGTATACTGCGGAGGTCACGTCGGGGGAATCGCAGAACATGGCAGGCACGAGCAGCAGCACAGAAGGGCGCGGCAGCGGCAGGCGGATTCTCCCCGTGAAGCTTGGGGCTCTCCCCGCACTCGTCTTCCCGCTGCTGTTCCTGGTGCTTTCGACGATCAACATGCTGGTCTACCGGGGAGGCCATGCCACTGTCTACATGGGAACGGCATACGATTTCGGCGCACACCTTCGCTCCTACCAGCCTGGACGGCTCCGGTACAGCTTCCTGCTCAACTTCGTGAGCGACCTCGGGAGGGTGACGACGTACGGCGGCGCCTCGAACCTCGGGTCGGCCTCGCTGTTCTGCCTGACCCTCCTGAGCGCCGGCCTGGGATTCTTCTTCTACTTCCGCAGGCTGGCGATTCCCGGGCTTCCCCGCCAGGCCGCAGACAGGTTCGCCCGTCCCGCCAGGATTCTCGGCCAGGCCAGCGCCCTTGCCTTTGCCGGTCTCGGCTGTGCACCGCTTGACGGCTCTCCCCTGACCTTCGCGGTGCACATGGTGCTCGTGAACGTCGCATTCGGCACGGTGATGGTCCTCTGCATCCTCATGACCATCCTGCTGACCAGGTCCGGCAGCTGCCCCCGGGTGTGCGCGGCCGCCTACGTGGCGCTGTTCTCTGCCCTCGCGCTGTTCATGGCAGCGATGGTCGTCTGGGGGACGACCCGTACTCTTGCAGCCTACCTCGCTCTCACCATCGGGCAGAAGCTCATCGTGTACCTCCTCATGGGCACGCTCCTGGTCCAGGGAATCGCGACGATGCGGCTCTCGGCGGCAGGGGGCAGCTGAACTCCGACGTCGCCCCCTCGCCATCTCCTTGATTGCGGGGCCCGGCCGTGCTTAGCTTCGAGGACAACCGGTGGAAGGAGGACGGCATGGCTCGCCTGGACGTGACCTACATGGGGCTGAAGCTGAGAAACCCTCTCGTCGTGGCCTCCTCGAGCCTGACGGGCACGGTGGAGAAGCTCCTGCGCTGCGAGGAGGCAGGGGCGGGGGCGGTCGTGCTCAAGAGCCTGTTCGAGGAGCAGGTCGAGGGGGAAGTCGATTCGCTCGTCGAGGAGGGGAGCGGCTACGACCACACGGAGGCGGCCGACTACCTTCGCAGGGTTGGCACGCACCAGACCGAGGCGGGATACCTCGACCTGGTCACGCAGGCCAGGAAGAAGCTCACCATCCCCGTGATCGCGAGCCTCAACTGCGTCTCGGCCGGGGGCTGGACGGAATACGCCGCCCGGCTCGCGGGGCCGGCGCGGACGGCCTGGAGCTGAACATCGCCTTGCTGCCGTCCGATTTCTCCCGGGGGGCGGCCGCCATCGAGAGGGCGCACCTGGATGTAGTGGAAAAGGTCCGGGCCCGCACGTCGATTCCCCTCGCGGTGAAGCTGGGCCCTTCCTTCACCTCGCTGCCCTCCTTCGCCCTTTCCCTTCGCAACGCGGGGGCCGCGGCGCTGGTGCTGTTCAACAGGTTCTACCAGTTCGACCTCGACATCGAGCGGCTCGCCCCGTCGCCGGGCTACCACCTCAGCACGGCACACGAGATCCACGTTCCCCTGCGCTGGATCGCGATCCTGAGCGCAGCGGTGGGCTGCGACCTCGCCGCTTCCACGGGCGTGCACGACGGGGCGGGAGTCGTCAAGCTGCTGCTCGCGGGGGCGAAGGCAGTGCAGCTGTGCTCGGCCCTGTTCCAGAAGGGCCTGGGCAGGATCGGGACGATGATCGCCGAGGTGACGTCCTGGATGGACAGGCACGGCTTCGAAAGAATCGAGGAGTTCAGGGGCAGGCTGAGCAGGGAACGCCAGGCCGACTCGGCGGTCTACGAGAGGCTGCAATACCTCAAGGTCTATGGCGGGATGGAGTAGAGGAATCTCCATGAAACGCTCACCTCTACTGACACTGGCCCGCACCGGCGCGTTCCTCGCATACATCCTGGCCGTCGTGGGGCCGGCCGTCGTCACCTGTCTTCTCGCACCCGACGTCTCCGAGCGGACCCCCGCGCTGCACCTGGGGCTGGTCTTTTCGCTCCTGGGCTTCTCGATCCTCGCCCTGCAGCCTCTGCTGTCTGCCCGGCCGCGGTGGCTTGACCGGCTGTTCGGCCTGGACCGGCTCTACCGTTTCCACAAGGCGATGGCTGTCGCGGCGGGCGTGCTCATCCTGCTTCACCCGCTTCTGCTCGCCATGGATTACGGGGATTTTTCCCTGCTCAGCAGCTTCCAGTGGCCATGGCCGGTGCTCCTGGGAAAGCTCGGGGTGCTGGCTCTCATCGTGATCGTTCTGAGCTCCCTGCTGTATGCCGCCATTCGCCTGAGCCACGAGCGCTGGCGCGGGCTGCACAACCTGGCGGTCCTGGTCCTGCTGGCCGCGGGGTTCGTCCACGCCTGGCTGACGGGAAGGGACCTGCTGCTGCTCGTGCCGCTGCGGGTGATCTTCGCGGTCCTGCTGGCGGTGGGGGTCGCGGCCTACGCGGCGCACAAGGTGATCGGTCCTGCCCGGCGCCGCCTGTTCACCGTGGCCGGCCTGCGCCAGGAGACCCCGAACGCCTGGACCCTGGCGCTCACCCCCGGTCCGGGAAGCGCGCCCCTCGCCAGCCTCCCGGGCCAGTTCCAGTTCATCGCCCTGGAGCGGATGCCCCCCGGCAACGTGCGGCCCGAGGAGCACCCCTTCACCATCGCCTCCTGCGGCTGCGGCGGCCAGACCCACGAGTCCACGATCAAGGAATCGGGCGACTTCACCCGCACCATCAGGGAGGTCCGCAGCGGCGACCGGGTACGGGTCCAGGGGCCGTTCGGCCGTTTCTCCTACCTTCTGCACCCGGAGGAGAGGGATTTCGCGTTCATCGCGGGGGGCATCGGCATCACCCCCTTCATGAGCATGATCCGCCACATGCAGAGCACCGGCGCGGAAGCCCGTGTCCTGCTCCTGTACGCCAACCGGACCAGGGAGGACATCGCTTTCCGAGAGGAGCTCGAGACGATCGCGCGCGGGGCGCACCCGCGGCTGGAAGTGGTGCACGTGCTCGAGCGCCCCCCCGCGGACTGGGAAGGAGAGGTGGGGCGGATCGGCCACGAGATGATCGGGCGGCTGCTGGGCGGCTCGATCGCGGACAGGGCCTTCTACGTCTGCGGCCCTCCACGGATGATGAAGGGGGTGCTCGGCTCGCTGCGGCGGCTCGGCGTGCCCCGCCGCCGCCTGCACTCGGAGCGATTCGCCCTGTAAGACACATTCGTGGGACCGCGGGAGCTGCGCGGCGGTCGGCGGCAGGTCAGCGAGATGGAAGGTCCCGAAGGAAACGACGGAGTGGAAAATGCCATGAGCCTGGCACTCTTCGATCCGTCAGCCCGGCGGGAGCGGTCTTGAAGGCTCTCCGCGGACACACGGGCTCTCCGCGCACCCTGCGGCTGATCCTCGGGGACCAGCTCGACCCGCAGCACTCCTGGTTCGGCGCTGTCGATCCCGGGGTCACCTACCTGCTCATGGAGGTCCGCCAGGAAACCGACTACGTCCGGCACCACGTCCGGAAGGTGCTTGCCTTCTTCCAGGCCATGCGCGCCTTCCGCGATGGGCTGCGGGCCCGTGGCCACCGCGTGCTGTACCTGGCCCTCGACGACCCGGCCAACCGGCAGTCGATCCCGGAGAACCTGGATCGGTTGATCCGGGAGGAGAGCTTCGGGCGAATCGAGTACCAGCTCCCCGACGAGTACCGGGTGGACCGCCAACTGCGGGACTACTGCGCAGCCCTGGGCATCCCCAGCCGCGCCGTGGACAGCGAGCACTTCCTCGGCACCCGGGAAGAAGCCGCCCGGTTCTTCCGGGGCCGGAAAACCCTTCTCCTGGAGAGCTTCTACCGGTCCATGCGGCGCCGACACGATGTGCTGATGGAGGGTGGCAAGCCCATCGGCGGGCGCTGGAACTACGATGCGGAAAACCGCGGGCGGCTGACCGACGAAGCGGCCCGGCGCGCGCCCGTGCCGCTGTGTTTCGGCCATGATGTCACCGGCCTGGAACGCATGGTGCGCGCGGCCGGGGTCGCCACGATCGGGAGCGTCGAGGCGCGCAGCTTCCCCTGGCCTCGGGACCGCGAGGAGGCCGTGCGGCTGCTCGAGCACTTCCTCGAGAATGGTCTGCGGGATTTCGGGCGCTTCCAGGATGCCATGAGTTCGGCACACCCGGTGCTGTTTCACTCCCGGCTGTCCTTCGCCCTGAACACCAAGATGATATCCCCGCGGGAGGTCATCGCCAGGACCCTGGAGTTCTGGCACTCCGGGGCCGGCGGGTGGACATCAGCCAGGTAGAGGGCTTCGTCCGGCAGATCCTGGGCTGGCGGGAGTACCTGCGGGGCGTGTACTGGGAGAGGATGCCGCAGTACGCGTCGTGCAACTACTTCGCGCACCGCCGCACCCTTCCCGGCTGGTACTGGAGCGGGCACACCCGGATGAACTGCCTGGCACACGCGATCGGGCAGTCGCTGCAGGGTGCCTACGCGCACCACATCCAGCGGCTGATGGTGACGGGGGCCTTCGCGCTGATGGCCGGCGTCCACCCCGACGAGGTGGACGCATGGTACCTCGGCATCTACATCGACGCGGTGCAGTGGGTGGAGGTGACCAACACCCGCGGCATGAGCCAGTATGCCGACGGCGGCCTGGTGGGGACCAAGCCGTACACCTGCAGCGCGGCCTACATCTCGCGGATGAGCGACTACTGCCGCAGCTGCCGCTACGAAGCGAAGCGCCGGACGGGACCGGGGCCTGCCCGTTCAACAGCCTGTACTGGCACTTCTACCATCGCCACCGCCCCCTGCTGGAGCACAATCCGCGCCTGGGGCTGGTCTACAAGAGCCTCGATCGCATGGGAGAGGAGGAGCGCCAGGGCCTGCTGCGGCAGGCCGAGACCTGCCTGGAACGGATCGAGGAGCTGTAGCCGCCGGCTTCTCCATGGCCGGGAGCTCCTCGACGGCGGGTGCCTGCGTTCGCATCCGTCGATCTGTCCGGCGCACATTTGACGGCCAGGCCGGTATCCGGATACCATAGCCGCTGCTTTCGGGGAAGAGATGCCGTCCACCCGGCATGGGCGGCGCGGACCTCCGGCCGAGGGCTGCAGAGAGTGCTTTCCTGCGACGTGCGGGTGTTCTCCGTGCTCACCCGGAAGCCGTACGACTTCTCCATGAACCCCGAGATGAAGGGGCACTTCGAGCTTTCCTGGTGGTTCCACGCTCCCGGCTCGCGCGAGTCGCCGAAGGTGGGCACCGTCACCGACGTTCCCAGCATGCTGCACCGGGCCAACACCGACCACGTGGTCACCGAGCACGGCATCGCGCGGCTTCGCGGCAGGACGATGCGGGAGCCTGCCGGCTGGAGAACGCCCGGGGTCAGGCGGCGGGTCTGGGAGCGCGCGTCGGGGCAGGCCTCTTCAGCGTGGCCACCAGGATGGCGCCCAGCGCAAGGAGGAGACCCGCGGCGAGGAAGGCGACCTCGATGATTCCCGCATCCTTGGCCGCGCCGCTCAGCGGCGGGCCCACCAGGGCGCCGACGCCGAAGGCGAGGAACACGAGGCTGTAGTTGGCGGCCAGGTGCTCGGTGCCCCAGAGCTGCGCCGTCGCAATGGGAAAGATCGTGAAGTTGCCGCCGTAGCA
Organism: uncultured Spirochaetota bacterium; assembly: GCA_963733835.1. Classification (GTDB taxonomy): domain Bacteria; phylum Spirochaetota; class Spirochaetia; order SZUA-6; family Fen-1364; genus CAVTER01. The sequence goes on along the minus strand of CAVTER010000013.1, from coordinate 50,752 downwards.
CACCGCCAGCAGGACCAGTGCCACGCAAACCGTGACCGGGGCGCTCATGAGCCAGTGAAACGAGAACAGGATCGCCGACTGCAGGATGTAGCTGATCACGATCACCGGTTTCCAGCCCAGCCAGTCGGACAGCCACCCGAAGACGATGCGGCCGGACCCGTTGAAGACGGGAAAGAGAGTGAGCGCGGCCAGCCCGGTCACCCGCATCGCCGTTCTCGCGGGATACCCCACGGCCACCAGCCGTTCGATGGGATATGACTTGGACATCCCGATGATCATCAACCCGATCGCCGAACCGACCATGAAGGTGTAGACGAGGCAATACAGCTGCCGCTGCCTGATCATCTGGCTGCGGACATAACCGCCGCCCCTGCCATCAGCCGCGATCTGTGCCAGTCTCGCCTGCCTGACAAGGGCGGCCGCGCCTCCGGCGGTGGCGGCCATCCGCGCCAGCACGGCCTCCCTGTGACCGGCAGGCGGGTTGAAGAAGAACCTGGCAGTGAACAGGATCATCCCGGCAAACACCACCCCGTAGAGGACGAAGGTCAGGCTGATGCCGAGGCGGTCGTCCAGGAACAGGTCGAATCCCTGTGACCAGAGCACCGACCCCAGCCCGAATCCCGCCATGGCCAGGCCGGTGACCAGCCCCTTGCGGTCCGGGAACCACTTTGCCGCGAGGCTGATGGGCAGCGCGTAGGCCACGCCAATGCCGAAGCCGGCCATCACGCCGATGGTGATGGTGACGAAGACAGGTCGCAGGGGCAGCACCCCCGCGAGCACGTAGCCTCCTCCCGTGAACAGCGCGCTGACGAGCAGCAGGAGGCGGGGCTGGGAGCGCTCGCTGAGCTGTCCCGCAACGATCACCCCGACGGCCAGGAACACGGTGGCCATGGAGAAGACGAGCTGTGTCTCGAAGTGCTTCCACCTCTCAGCTTCCGCCAGCGCCTTCTCCAGGAAGTTCGAGAAGACGGGCCACGAGTACAGGGCCCCCAGGGCCAGGTTGAGGACGATGCCGGCCACGACGACGTGCCAGCGGTTCATCGGTCTTCGGACCAGGCCTGCTGTCGGCGACGCGATCCCCATGGTCGCGCATGCTACCACACCTGTCGCGGCCACGCCAACGACCTTTGCTGCAGTGCCTGCCCGCCCCCGGGCCCGGCGGGTTGCAGGCCCGGGGAGGCACGACTATGATGACGGCCATGGCTGGAGCCGTGGACGCGTTCGCCGCCCTGCGCCGGCGGCTGTATGCCGCGCACGGCCCCTATGGCTCGCCGGGAGCCAGTGCCGCCACGCGGGAGCTCTACCGCGCGCTCCTGGGAGAGCAGGCGTTGCGCGACAGCGTCGCGGCAGACGTGCTTGAAGCACGACTCGCCGCCGAGGAGGCAGTCCTTCGCCCGGGCAGCCTCCCGACCCGCACCCTCGACGCCCTGCTGCTGAAGATCCCGTCGCTGGGCAGCAGCTGCTCCCTGGACCGCACCCTCACCGAGGCCATATCTGCCTCCCTGCCCGAACTGGGGCCCGACATCGTCAGCGCCCGCCTGGCCGCGGCAGCCTCGACAGCGGCCTTCGGGAAGGCACCCGGCTCGGCTTCGACCTTCGCCGCCATCCTGGAGGCGGCCGCGGCGCTGCGACTTCCCGCCCTGCCGGTCGAGAGTGTGCTGCAGTCCCTGGACAGTCCGGAGCCGGATCTTCGAGCCGCCTGCGCGCACTACGCGGCAGCCCTGTGCCTGGGCGACGCCGTACAGCCTCTCCTCGAGGCTTCTGCGCGAGAGGGCCAGATGGGGGTCTCGACGGTCGGCGATCGGGCCCTCCAGGCCGCTGCCGACGCCCTGGCGGTCGCCGAGGCCTGCGGGGAAGAACCCGCGGCCGTTGCCGCCGAGGCGGACAAGCGCCTGGCGCGCCCGGGACTGGCTTCCGCCCTGCTGTACGCTGACCTTCGCGTGGACCCCGCCGCGCGGCTCGTGGTCCAGACCATGTTCTACGGGGATCCGTCGTTCCCCGGTCGGGGCGACGGCGGAGGGGTCGCCACGCTCCTGCGTGGTCTGGGAGACGCCCTGGCCACCCACGGGCTGGCCGTGCTCACCGTGGTCCTGTACAACACGGCGGAGGCTGCCTACCCGTACCGCGGTGTGGAAAGACTCGGGCCGGGGCACCTCCTCGTCCGGGTGCCGATCCACCTGTCGCCGAGCGGGGCGCCGGGATTCCTGCGGGGCCATGACCGGCTGCGGGCGGCGCTGCGGCGGCTTTACCACCGCTGCGGCGCGCGGCCGCGGGTCGTGCACGTGCGCTTCCTGGACGACGCCTCCCTCGCCGCGGCCCGCGAGGCTGTCCCCCTGGGGGCAGCCCTGGTCGTCACCCTCACCCCGGACCCGCACCGCGGGCTGTGCGATCCTGCCGGGAACCTGCGGCAGCTCCCCCTGGAGTCCGGCCTGGAGGCGCTCAACAGGATCTCGATCGGGGATGAGCTCCTGCACCGCTCCCGCGCCGTCGTCGGCATCGGCAGGTACGCCATCCGGCAGCAGCTCCTGCCCTACTTCCCCCAGCTGGAAGGCGCGGCCCACCACCTGGTGGCCGGCATCGACGAGGGGGTGTCGCTGCCGGAGGCGGTGGGGAGCGTGGATGTGCCGGCCCTGCTCACCGATCCGCGGCTGCGGCTGTCCCTCGCCTCCCCCTGGAGCGGCCGGCCCCTGATTCTGAACGTGGGCAGGCTCTCGCCCCTGAAGGGGCAGGTCCTCCTGCTGCGGGCCTGGCTCGACCTGCGCTGGTGGGAGCGCTGCGACCTGGTGCTCGTCGGCGGTGACCTGCAGCATCCCGCTGCAGGCGAGGCCGATGTCCTCGCCGAGATCCATCGGTTGGCAGACGCTCATCCGCCGTGCCGCGGCCACCTCGCGCACCTGCACGCCATGGCGAACGACGAGGTGCGCGCGCTGGAAGCCTTCCTCGGCGCGCGCAGCCTCGCGCCCCACCCCGACCTGTACGTCTGCGCGAGCTACAAGGAGGAGTTCGGGCTTTCGGTTCTCGAGGCCATGGCCGCGGGCATGATCGCCTGCGCTCCCCTGCGCGGCGGGGCCCGGCGTTACCTGCGCCACGGGGTCAACGGCTTCCTGGTCGACACCACGACCGCCGAGAGCCTTCGACAGGGCCTGGATGCGCTGCCCCGACCGTTCGCTCCCGGACAGGTCCAGGCCTTGCAGGACAACGCCCGCGAGACCGTGCGGCGCGGCTACTCGCTGCAGCGGGTAGCCGGGCAGTTCGTGCAGCTGTACGATCGAGTCCAGCCGGGGACGTGAGAAGGAGAAGAGGCCGTGGACGTTTCGCAGATCAGGGCCGTTCTGGGGACACTGTTCGCCCAGCAGCTGTTCGCCGTCCTGGCCACCGTGGGGGAGCGCACGCCGCACCTGAACATCGTCTCCTTCGCGGCCGCCGACGAGCTCGGGACGATACTGTTCGCCACCCCGCGACAGACGGCGAAGTTCGCCAACCTGCAGGCCCGCCCCGGGGTCTCGCTGTTCGTGGACAACCGCTCCAACCGCCCCCGGGATCTCGAGCAGGCCTGCGGCGTCGAGATCGCGGGCCGTGCGTCGGAGACGGCAGGCGACGCCCACGGCCGCTACCGCGAGCTCTTCCTTGCCCGCTTCCCCGAGCTGGAGGAGTTCGTCGCCTCGGCGGGCACGGCTCTCGTGGCCGTGCACGTGAGCCGCTACGACCTGGTGGACCGGTTCCAGGATGTCGTGTGCTGGGAGCCGGGCGCGTGAGCAGCCGTCGACTCCCGCGGGATCAGGTGGTCCTCGAGGCGGACTTCCTCTCCGCCTGGCTGCAGGCCGCGGGCCTGGAAGAGCGCCTCCTCCTGGCCGCCGATCGGCTGCCGCTCCCGCTGCAGAGCCTCGAGTCCTGGGACCTGTGGCTGCAGCTGCAGGCGACCCTTCTTCGCTCGCCTCTGCCCGAAACGCTGGAAGCCCCCCTGCTTGCCCGCATCGCGCGCATGGGCGGCGATGAGCTCCTGGTCCAGGCCCTGCCGCCGGCAGGCCGTCTGCCGGCCCTGCAGCATCGCTTCGACGGCGTGCGGGGGGCCGCCTCGGCGCTGGAGGCGGTGCGCCTGGCCTGGGCAGCGCTGCTGAGCGCGGCGGAGCCTCTCCGCGATCTGCTCGGGTCGCCGGGACGGGTCAGCGTGCGCGCCTGCCGCGCGGGAGCAGGAGCCGTCGAGCTCTCACTGCCCGCACAGGCCCCGTCCTCCTCGGCCCCCGATCCCTGCATCCTGCGCCTGGCGGAGCTGCATGGACGCCTGGTGCAGCCGCCCTTCGGCGGGGAGCCGCGGTCGCTGCTCGACCTGCGCCCTCTCGTCGATTTGGAAGGTGCCGCACCGGATGCCGACGCCGAAGCCTGCTTCCTGCAGGCCGCAGATGCGGCCGGCTGTGCGGGAGTCCGCGAGCTGCTTGAGCGCGCGCGCGGCGCGTGGTGCCGGTGGGTGGCCGCGGCGGAGACATCCCGCGGCGCGCCACCGGCCGCGGGATGCGCCGCCGATCCCGCCCGCCACCGACAACTGGCCGGTGCACCAGCGGCACCGGGGCTCGCCGAGGGCCGCGCCTGGATCCTGCGCGACGGCTCCGCCGACGCGCCTGCCGGCGGCGCCATCCTGGTCTGCGATCGTCTTCCGTCTCGTGGGTCGGCCCGGGCAGGTGCCGCCGCGGGAGTTGTCTGTGAGGAGGGGGGACGCCTTGGTTTCACGGCGGTCCTCGCCGCACGCGCCGGCATACCCTGCGTGTGCGGCGTCCGTGGTGCGACGACGGAGATCGCCGACGGCGACTGGCTGCTCGTCGACGGTCAGCTGGGCATCGTGACCCTCGGGCCGGCGCGCGCGTCGATCGCGCCCGCCCGCGGTGCCCCGCCGCCGCCCTAGCCCCTGGCAGCGGCCAGCGGGTTCCTGCCGATATTCTTCAGCACCTTCTGGTTCATCACGATCGCGAACACGAAGATGGCGCCCTTCAGGATGCTCTGCCAGAAGGTGATGATGTTCAGCATGTCCAGCCCGTTTCCCAGCACGGCCACGATCAGCGCGCCGATCAGCGTCCCGACGATCGAGCCCCTGCCTCCCTGGAGGCTCGTGCCTCCCAGCAGGATGGCGAGGATGGCGTCGAATTCGAAGCCGACGCCCACGCGGGGATCGCCGGCCGCAAGGCGCGAGGCGACAATGATGCCCGAGAAGGAGGCCAGGGCGCCAACGATCACGTAGTTCCAGAAGATGATGCCTGCCACGCCGATGCCCGAGTACAGGGCGGCATTCCTGTTGCCGCCGATGGTCATGGAGTACTTGGCGAACAGCGACCGCTTTTCGACCACCAGGAACACCAGCACCACGATCACGAGGAAGTAGACGGGGATGGGGATTCCCAGCCAGTACCCGCGGGCCAGCGTCGTGATGGCGAGGGGGACCTTCTCGCCGCGCACGGGGGTTCCCCCCGCCAGGATCAGGGCCAGGCCCCGCGCGATGTACATCATCCCCAGGGTTGCGATGAAGGGGGGAAAGTCGACCTTTGCCACAAGGGCGCCGTTGATCACACCGACGGCGATCCCGCAGGCGAGGGCGATGAGGGCCGCAGGCCACAGGGGCATCCCGCCGGTCAGAAGAAGAGTGTAGACCACGCCGGTGAGGGCCAGGTTGCTGCCGGCAGACAGGTCGAAGTTGCCCGTCATCATGAGGATCGTGGCTGCCGAGGCGACCATGATGACCATGGCCGACTGCTTCAGCATGTTGAGGATGTTCTCGACGCTCATGTAGGCCGGGGAGGTGACCGAGAACACGACGTTCAGCGCCACCAGGAGGATCAGCATGAGGAACTTCGGGTCCCTGACCATTCTCACGAAACGGTCGTTCCGCTTCATGCGCGCTCCTCCCCGCCGGCCACCAGGGCCATGATCCTGTCGCTGTCGACGCCCGCGCCGTTTTCCAGCACCGCCCGCACCTTCCCCTCGCTCATCAGAACGATCCTGTCGCACAGGTGCACGATCTCGGGAAGCTCCGACGAGAAGACGATGATGCCCTTTCCCTGCCCCGCCAGCTTGCGGATGATGTCGTGGATCTCCTGCTTGGCGCCCACGTCGACGCCGCGGGTGGGCTCGTCCATCAGCAGCACGTCGCTCTCCCGGTTGAGGCACTTGGAGATGACGACCTTCTGCTGGTTCCCGCCGGAGAGCTGGGCCACCTTCTTCTCGCGGGTGTTCGTCGCCACCGACAGGCTCTTGATGTACCCGTCGGCGAGCGAGTTTTCCCGCGCCCTGTTGATGACCCCGTTTCGCAGGACCTTCGCCATGCGCATCATCGGGATGTTCGCCCGGATGGAAAGCTGCCCGAAGATGCCGTCCTGCCGCCGCTCCTCGGGGATGAGGGTGATGCCGGTCCTCAGGGCCCTCGGGACGCTGGTGATCGGCGCAGGCCTGCCGCGGAAGAGGAGCTCTCCCTCGTACGGGTCCAGGCCGTAGAGGACCCGGGCCACCTCCGTCTTCCCCGCGCCCACAAGGCCGTAGAACCCGAGGATCTCGCCCTTGCGAAGGTCGAAGCTCACGTCGTGCAGCTTCGGCGTGTCGATGTGCCGCGCCTCGATCAGCTTCTCGGCCTGGATGTTCGTGCTGGGGATGTACTCCTCCAGCACAACCTTGCCCAGCATCATCTTCACGAGCTCCAGGCACGCATCGCTCTCGGAGCTGCAGCTCGCATCGTCGCGGATCTCCGCCACCACCCGGGTGTCGACGATCTTCCCGTCGCGGAGCACGGTGACCCTGTCGCCGATCTGGAAGACCTCGCTCAGCTTGTGCGAGATGTACACGACGGTGATCCCCTGGTCCACGAGCGTGCGGATCACGGCGAACATCCGCTTCGCCTCCTCCTCGCTCAGGGCGGCTGTCGGCTCGTCCATGATCAGCAGCTTGCAGTTCGTCGAGATCGCCCGGGCGATTTCGATCATCTGCCGCTGGGCCACGCTCAGGTCCCCGACCCTGTCGGTCAGGCGGATGGAGGCGTCGAGGTTCGCCAGGTTGTCGACGAGGGTCGAGATGTCGGCCCGGGTGTTGATCAGCCCCGCGCGGTGCTCCTCCCGTCCCAGGGTCAGGTTCTCCCGGACGGTGAGGTCGTCCACCACGTTGAGCTCCTGGTACAGCGCCATGACCCCCAGGGCCATGGCCTCGCGGACCGTCCGGGGAAGGTACGGCCTGCCCTCGAACAGGATCTCGCCCCCGGTCCTCTCCAGGGCCCCGGTGAGGATCTTGATCATCGTCGACTTGCCCGACCCGTTTTCGCCGATGATGCAGTGGACCGTCCTGCCATGGATGTCGAAGCTCACGTCGTTGAGCGCGTGCGTGCCGGGGAAATGCTTGTCCAGCCCGCGGATGGCCACCAGCACGGTGGAGGAGCTGCCGCTGTCCATGTTCACCTCCCCACCTGGCCGCGGCGCCGGATGGTCTGGTCGGCGAAGACCGCGATGATCAGGAGGATGCCCTTGGTGATGGTCTGGTAGAAGTAGGGGATTTTCAGCAGGTTCAGGCCGTTGGCCGCCACGCCGACGATGAAGGCGCCGAGGATCATGCCTGCGGTCGAGCCGGACCCGCCCAGCATGCTGGTGCCTCCCAGCACGATGGCCACCACGACGTCGAACTCCATGCCCTCCCCGATGTTCGGGAACCCCGAGCCCACCCTCGACACCTGGATGACGCCGCACAGTCCCGCGAGCAGCCCGACCAGCAGGTACAGGACGAGGGTCACGCGCGGCACCCGGATGCCCGAGAGACGCGCGGCGGAGCGGTTGCCGCCGATGGCGAAGCTGTAGCGGCCCAGGACGGTCTTCTTTTCGACGAAGAGGAAGATCAGGACGGCCGCGAGCATGAACACGAGGATGATGGGCAGGACGCCGAAGAGGTTTGTGCGGCCGAAGTCGCTGAACTCGGCGGGCAGGCCGGCGGTGATGTTGGCCCCGCCGTCCCAGCGGGCCACGAGGTAGGCAAAGCCGCGCGTGGCGTACATCGTCCCGATGGTGGCGATGACGGGGTTGACGTTGAGGTAGCCGACCATGATCCCGTTCAGGATACCCCAGGCCACCGCCATGACGCAGCACAGAAGGATGGACAGCCAGATCGGCAGGCCGTTCTTCGACATGAAGGCGTGCATGATCGCGGAGAAGGCGAGGACGCTCCCGACAGACAGGTCGAAGTTGCCCGTGATCATCAGCAGGTTCGCGGCCGAGGCGATGATCAGCAGCGGCGCCAGCTGCAGCAGGATGTTCATGAAATTGCTGACCTTGAGGAACCGTGGCGACAGGAAGCTCATCGCCGCCACGATGGCGACGAGGATCGATATCAGCACGATCTTCTGGAGGTCGATCTTCGCGGTCTGTGCGTGTGCAACCATCTGTTCCATCCTGGGCAGAACGTCGGGCGGCCCGGGACCGGGATCCGCCCTCATGGAGAAAAAGGAAGCGGGAAAGGGCCGGGCCCTTCCCCGCTTGTATCGTGCGGTCGGAGGCTACTTCTTCCTGGTCGCCTTGGCGAGGTCTGCCTTCAGGTTGCCCTTGTAGAGGAAGTTGTCCTCGAGGAACTTCTGGGCCTCCTCGATCGTGTTGTCCCAGTAGGAAGTGACCTTGCTGAGCACGTCGACCTGCATCCACTTGTTGGGGTCGATCTTCTTGTTGATCATGCCCATCATGGTGTCCAGCTCGGCGCGCGCGTTGTCGCGCACGGCGCCGTGGGTCAGCTTGAAGGAGCAGTTGGGGTCGAAGATCTTGAGCATTGCGGAGACGTTGCCGTCCAGGCCCGCGATGACCTCTGTCAGGGGCTTGCCGTTGTCCATCTTCCCGCGGCCGATCTGCTCGCAGGCAGCCAGGGCTCCGAGGGCCATCTCGTCGTTGGCGCCGAAGATGATGTTCACCTCGGGGTTGGCCTGCAGGATGTCCAGGGTGATCTCCATGGACTTGGTGGTGTCGCCCTGGCCGTTGAGCTGCGTGACCAGCTCGGCGTTGGGATCGACCGCCTTCACGCCCTGCCAGAACGGCTCGGTGCGCAGCCACTCCACGGGGGGGAACTTGCCGAAGTCGAGGATCGCGACGCGGCAGGGCTGGTCGGGGTTGGCCTCGAGCCACTTCTGCGCGGAGCGCTGGCCCATGATGAACGAGGAGGGATTCTCCAGCGGCTGGATGTGCGGGGCGATCTTCTCGGCCGGCCACACCAGGGTGGTGACGACGGGGATGCCCTTCGCGCGGGCCATCTTGATTGCCGCCAGCGTCATGGCCTGGTCGGGGCTGTGAAGCGAGATGGCCTTCACCTTCTGCGCGATCAGGTTCTCCACGGCCTTGAGGACCTCGGCGGAATCGGCCTTGCCGTCAAGGACGATGACCTTCGCGTTGTACATCTTCTTGCCGTAGTCGACGATTTCCTTCGCGATGGCCTGGTGGTACTGGTGCCTCATGTCGTAGACAATGTGCCCGACCGTGATGGCCTGGCTGAAGCCCACGGCCGCGGCAAGGCAGCTGAACAGGACGAGAACCAGGATCTTCTTCATGCTGCGTCTCCTTTTCCGAAGATTCTTCTCCGGCCTCTCACGGCCGGAAAAAAGCGATCTCGAACCGGGAGAAGTTTTGCACGGGCAGTGTCGGTTGTCAAGAAAAACTTGCGATCGATAATTGAAACCTGAATTGCGAAGGCACTTTCTGGGATGTTTTTGTTGCTATATCAACTCGCCGCGCACTGTGTTTGCCATTTCGAATACAGGGCGGGATTGTTGACTCAGCTTCCCCCGGGAGCGCTTCCCATCGTCTTCCCCTGGAAATACGGCGAGAGCTCGGGAGAGAAGCCAAGACGCCTGGACACCACCAGCGCGTGCTGCAGGACGGACTTGCCGATGGCGGGGAACTTCTCCAGCACAAGGCGGAACCAGGGCCCGGACACCCACAGGGAGGCGATCGCGTACCCCCGGTAGTCGAAAACGGGGCTGGCGATGCAGTGGATGTTCTTCACCTCCTCCCCCTCGTCGGTCGCATAGCCGTCCTTCAGGATCTGGTCGATGGCGACCCGCATGGCGTGCTTGCCCGGGATGGTCTTGTCCGTGTAGCGGGTAAATGACATGTGCTCGAGCAGCTCGCTCTGCATCTGCGGGGAGGAGAAGGCGAGCATGGCTTTCCCCGGTGCGGAGGCGTGGAGGGGAACCACGTGGCCGGGCTCTATCTGGAACCTGATGTACTCGAAGCTGGGAAGCACCTCGAGGATGGTGATGGAGTTGCCGTGCAGGCTCCCGAGCATCACCGTCTCGTTCACCTCCTCGCGCAGGTCCTGCATGACGTCGTGCGCGTGGAGGAAGAGGTTGCTGGAGCGCAGCCCCTTGTAGGCGAGGCCGAAGAACTTGGGGCTGATGCTGTAGGCCTTCTCGTGCTCCTCGAGGTAGCCGAAGGCGAGGGTGGTCCGGCAGATCCTGAAGACGCTGTTCTTCGGAAGGTCGAGCGCCCGGGAGATCTCGGTCACGTTGCGCGGGGACTGCTCGTTGGCCAGGTACTCGAGGACGTGGATCAGCCTCTCCAGGCTGGGGATCAGGTACTTCAGGACAGCCTCTCTTCGCTTCTGCCGTTCGGACGGGAACACTTAGCGCGAATGAGCCGGCGTTTGTCAAGCCAGACGGGGGGCGTCCGCCTCAGCGGCGGCCCGCCAGCTCTGCCGCGTTCTCGCCCACCTTCACGATCGCATCCCGCACGTCGCGCAGGTCGCTGTCGCAGCCCAGCAGCACATTCTGGGGGAGCCAGAGGGTGCGCTCGCCCGCCCCGTCCGCAACGGGGAGGGCCAGCTCCGCGTAGCGGATGTCCCTGCAGAGGATCTGCCTGACCCGGGGATTGTCGAACACCCACTGCCTGTGCAGCGGCAGGTAGCCCGGTGCGCAGGGAATTCCCTCGGCGGCGAGCGCCGCGGCGAAGGCCTTCTTGGGCGCGCCCGCGAAGCGGGCGGGATCGTAGCGCACCAGGAACAGGTGGTGGGCGTGGCACGTGCAGCGCGGGTCCTGCGCGAAGGTGCCGATGCCGGGAACGCCGTGGAGGAGCGCCGCGAGGCGGAGCGCGTTCTCGTGGCGCCGCGCGTTCAGGCCGTCCAGCCCCGCGAGCTGGGGCCCGAGCACGGCGGCCTGCCACTCGGTCATGCGGTAGTTCCCCGCCAGGTAGTGGTGTTCGTACCACTCCCCCTCCCGCAGCCTGCCGATGTGGTGGATCGACCAGCACATGTCGGCGAGCGCCGGGTCGTCGGTGGAAATCGCCCCCCCTTCGCCCGCGGCCATGTTCTTCGAGTTCTGGAAGCTGAATGCCCCCGCCGTCGCGAGCGCCCCCGCCTTCCTGCCCCGCCACGAGGCGCCGTGGGCCTGCGCGCAGTCCTCCACCACGGCAAGCCCGTGCCGGCGGGCCACCTCGCCGATCCCGTCCATATCCGCGGGGTGGCCCGCCAGGTGAACCGGGATGACGGCCTTCGTCCTCGCGGTGATTGCGGCCTCCAGGCAGGCGGGATCCAGGCAGTGGGTCGCCTCGTCGATGTCGGTGAACACCGGGGTAGCGCCGACCATCAGCACCGCCGAGGCCGTCGCGATGAACGTCCAGGGAGGGACGATGACCTCGTCTCCCGGGCCGACCCCGAGGGCGCGCAGCACGATCTCGATGGCCGCGGTGCCGCTGCTCACGGCGAGGACCTTCTTCACGCCGAGGTACCGGGCGAAGGCCTCCTCGAAACGCGCCACCTCGGGACCGAGGGTGCCCCAGCAGCCGCTGGCGCGCACGCGCTCCAGCGCGCGCCGCGTTCTCCCGTCCGATCGCGGCCACGCCGGGAACGGCCGCCGCCGCAGCGGTGTTCCCCCGTTCACTGCAAGTCGAGCCATCAGCCCCTCCTCCCGGTCACCCGTATCCGGCGGGCCGGCGCATCCTACAGGTACAGCGCCCGCACCGAATCGTCCAGCCCGTCGAAGCCCGGGCCATAGGCATGGTAAGGAGTGGACAGGTACGCTTCCAGACGGGGAAAGAGAACCTCGACCAGCGGCCGTGCCCCGTCCCTCGCCAGCGTGTCGGGCCACCAGGTGTACAGCTCGTCGACGCCGGCCTGCCCGAAGAGCAGCCGCACGAAGGCGTCGGCGGGGATGCTGAGGTCCGCCCCGCCGCCTCCCACCGTGGTGTCCACCGGGCCCGTTTTCTCGACCGAGGCCACGCGTCCCGCCCGGATCCCGATGCGCACTGCGTCCCTGTACAGGTTGACAACGAGGTCCGCGTCCGCCTTGCGGGGCGCCGCGGCGGCCAGGCGCCTGTCCAGCTCGGGGGCCAGCTTCGAGAGCAGCCCCGCGATGTCGGGGACCCGGATAAGCCACTGGGAGCTCATCCTGCGCGTGCTGCCCATCGACTGCAGCAGCTGCGCGACGGCGCCCTGCCGCGGCCAGCGCGCCACCACCTGCTCGTAGCCCTGCGCGAGAAGGCGCAGGACGCCCATCGCCGTCTCCGTGTCGGCAGCCGCGTTCTCGAGAACGCGGATCGTGCGCCCCAGGGGCGAGGCCACGAGGTAGCCGGCAGGCTCCCCTCCCCGCTCCACGACGAGGACGGGCTGGCGCGCGCACTCCACCATGTAGCGCCAGTGGTCATCGCCCCTGTCCATCGCGACGTCGAGCGGGTCGAACAGCGCGTCGTGGAAACGGCGCATCGCGGGAATGTCTGCTGCCTCCGCGGGGCGCAGCCGCACGTTGCCTGCCGGGCCGCCGGGGACGGCCGACGCGTCCAGCGTCTCGCTCACCGCGCCTTCGACCGCGTAGCTGTAGCCGAACTGCCTGTAGTAGTTCGGGATCCCCCAGATGATGAGGATGTCGAACCCCTCCCCGTGCGCCAGCTCGTGCAGCCTCTCCATCTGCCTGCGCACGAGGCCCCTGTTCCTCCACGCGGGGCTCGTGTAGACCATCTCGACCTGCGCGCAGGAAAGACGGGTCCCGCCGAAGCGCATCGCCCAGCGGATGAGGCACGTCGTTGAGGCGATCCTGCCGGTTGCCGTGTCCTCGACCAGCAGGTACTCGCCGCGCCGCACGCGGCCGCTCCCTGCAAGGAGGCTCGCCGCGGTGCGGCCTTCGACCGGGTTCTGCTCGCGAGTGTACATCTCGACCAGCCGGGCGATGTCCGAATCGTCGCGCACGCTCCGCAGAACGAGGTTTCCACCCAGGTCGATCACGGTCTGCGGTGCTTCCATTTTCCCGCCATCCCCCCGCAGGATACGCGGCGCGCACGGGCAGGGGCAAGTGCCGGGGACGCGCGCCAACGCGCGGGGCAGCGGGCCCCGGCGCGGCTCAGGAGGTGAGCCGGATGTGCAGGTCGTAGCGGTCGCCGCGCCAGAGGGCGTGCAGGTGCTCGACCGGCTTGTCCGCCTGGTCGAAGCTGGTGCGGTCGATGACGAACACGGGCGCCCCCGAGGGAATCTCCAGCAGCGCGGCTTCCTCGTCCGTGGCGAGGCGGGTGCGGATGACCTGTTCGGCGGTGCGCAGCTCGATGCCGTAGGCGGTGCGCAGGGTGTCGTAGAGAGACCCCGCCAGGTCGTGCCGGTCCAGGCCAGGGGCGCGCTGGCAGGGGATGGAGGACCACTGCAGGCTGATGGGTTCCCCGTCGGCGAGGCGGAGCCTGTGGATCTCCCACACCAGCGAGGACTCGGGGATGGCGAGCTGGTGCGCGATGTGCCTGGCCGCGGGGATGGCGCTGCTGGAAAGCCGGCGGGTCGCCGGCACCCACCCGCGGGCCTGCATGTCCTTTGTCGTGGAGCACAGCCGGGCCAGGTCGAGCTGCACCCTGCGGCGCAGGTAGGTGCCCTTTCCCTTCCTCCGGTACACGAGCCCCTCGCGCTCCAGCAGGTCGAGGGCATGACGCACCGTGGCGCGGGTCACGGAGTACAGGCTGCACAGCTCGTTCTCCGACGGCAGCGCGACCTCGGAGTCGGGGCCGACGCGGATGTCGGCGAGCGTGCCGCGCAGGATCTCGGCAATCTGGAAGTAGTAGGGAATGGGCAGGGCCCTGTCGATCCGGCGCTCGCCCACCGAGACGGTCGTGGTCATCTCTTTCTGGCCATTCTTCCTGTTCATACAAGTGTACAGGGCATGTCACTGTATACAGGCCCGGACAGTGTGTCAAGTTCGCTTGAATTCTGAGTTTCTCGAACTATTGACACTCTTTCACCGGCTTGGTAACCTCGGAATGTCTGCTTGTGTGTACAAGTACAATACCAAGACATGGAGGAAAGACCGTGAAAGACCTGTACGATCCCCACATGTTCAATTTCATGTGGGAAAGTGTGATCGAGCATGACGACATGATCGTGGGGACCTACTACATCGAGGACGTGGTCGAGGGCCAGGAGTTCATCGACCACCTCGGCCAGGTCGAGAGGCTGGCCGCCGAAGGGTCCACCTCGAGCTGGATGGACGTGAAGGAGCTGACCCCCGAGGTCCGCAACCGGCTCATGAGCAAGGTGCTGGGCTACTACGAGGTTCCCGCGCCCAAGGGCACGAAGAAGGCGGTCCTCCAGCTCGGCTTCCCCACGGCGGCGTGGGACGTGAACGTGAATGTCCCGATGCTCCTGCTCTCCATCGCCGGCAACTGCCACGCCTTCCCCACGAAGATGCGGCTGCTCGACATCTACATCCCCGAGAAGCTGGCGAAGAAGTTCAAGGGTCCCAAGTTCGGCGTCCCGGGAGTGCGCAAGATCCTCGGGGTGGAGAAGCGGCCGCTCACGCTCCAGATCATCAAGCCCAAGATGGGCATGACCCCCGAGGAGACGGCAAACCAGGTCTACCAGAGCGCCCTCGGCGGCGTGGACCTGTGCAAGGACGACGAGATGTGCACGGAGCTTGCCAACTGCTCCTTCGAGAAGAGGCTGGAGGCCGTCCTCAAGTCGCTGAAGAAGGCGGAGGACAAGACCGGGCACAAGACCCTGTACATGGTCAGCATCACCGACGAGGCCGACCGGGTCCAGGAGAAGGCGCGCAAGGCCTGCGAGATGGGAGCCACGGGGCTGCTGCTCGCCTATTCCGCAGGGCCGTCGATCCTGCGGGTGCTGGCCGAGGACCCGAAGATCACCGCCCCCATCCTGCTGCACGTGTCGCACCTGCTCGCGCTGCTGCCCGCGATCAACTTCCCGGTGCTGTCCAAGATCTGCAGGCTGTGCGGGGCAGACATGATGCTCACCCCGAGCATCTGGTCGAGCATCCCTGTCGCCTCGACAGAGGAATGCCTGCGCGTCTCGCAGACCCTGCACGCGCCCTTCTACCACATCAAGCCCATCTTCCCCATGCCCGGCGCGGGGATCTACCCGGGAGCGGTGCCCCCGATGCTCGAGGAGAACGGCCCCGACATGATCTTCATGGCCGGCGGCGGGATGCTCGGCCACCCCATGGGCTACACGGCGGGCGCGGCAGCCTTCCGCCAGGCCATCGACGCGGCCATGGCCGGCATCGGGCTGGACGTGGCGGCAAAGGACAAGCCCGAGCTCATGGCAGCCCTGAAGACGTGGGGCCTGCGCAAGCGGCCGGTGACGCGGTGGGGCTTCTCGGGGGAGCAGTTCCACCCGAAGTTCGCCGACAAGAACATCTAGCAGCAGCGGCGGGGCATCCGCCACACGGTCCGAAAAGCGAGAGGGCGCCCGGAGAACATCCGGGCGCCCTCTTTGTGTCATGGGGCAGGTCGGGCCGTGGTCCTACCTGCAGAGCTCGAACATCTTCACGCACGTGTCCAGCGTGTACAGCTCGCCCAGGCCCCACGCCTGGGCGGTCTTCAGGGCGTCGGCCGCGAGCTTCGCCACCGCGTCCGCGGGGATGCCCGCCTCGGCGAGGGTGGTCGGGGTCCCGATCTTCTTGAACCAGGCAACGATCGCGGAGATGCCGGCCTTCGCCGCCGCCTTGTCGTCGGCCTCGCGCACGCCGAAGACCTCGCGGGCAACGCCGGCAAGGCGCTTCGTCTTCTTGTCCAGGAACCAGCGCATGGTGGCGGGGATGGTCACCGACATGGCGGCGCCGTGGGGCGTGTCGAAGAAGTTGCTGAGCGAGTGGCCCAGCACGTGGATCGTCGCGTCCGCGGGGCCCAGGCCGCAGGGATAGAAGCCGTTCCAGGCGTAGGAGGCCGTCCACATCATCTGCGCGCGGGCTTCCTTGTCGCGGGGATCAGCGAGCAGCCTGTCCATGCACTCCATGATCGTGCGGATCGAGCCCTGGCAGTAGTGGTCCTGGAAGGGAGCCCAGTCCAGGCCGTGGCCGAGGTATGCCTCCAGCAGGTGCGAGACGATGTCGGCCGCGGAATAGGCGGTCTGCCGGATGGGGATCGACAAGGTCAGCTCGGGGTCGAGCACCGCGAAGCGGGGCCGCATGACGGGGTTCGCGAAGCCTTCCTTTCGCTGGATCTTCTCGTACGACATGACGGAGGTGCCGTTGAGCTCCGAGCTGGTGGCCGGGATGGTGACCACGGCGATGAGCGGCAGGGTCGTGGTGATGGGGGTCTTGCCGGTGGGGAAGTCCCACGGATCCCCGCCGTAGCCGGCGGCGATGCCGACGAACTTGGCCTCGTCGATCGCGCTTCCCCCGCCGAGGGCGATGATGCAGTCGGGCTTCTCCTTCTTCGCGAGGGCGATGACGCCCAGCGCGTGCTCGACGGTCGGGTTGCTCTTGACCCCGAATGCGCTCACAAGGGCGACGCCGGCCGCCCTGCAGCTCTCGGCGACCTTCTGGTAGAACCCGACCTTCTTCACGAAGTCCTCGTCGTAGGTGACGAGGAGGGCCTTCTTCCCGAAGCCGGCGGCGAGGCTGCCCACCTTGCCGACGACGCCTTCCCCGAAAATCGCCCTGGTTGGCATATCAAACTCGAACGGGTACATGTGTCGTCCTCCTTCTCGTACAAGAGCCTTTTGGGTTCGCGGATGGCCGCCGGTGAAACACGCCCAGAGTATCGGCTGCCCGCCCAGCCGTCAACCCGGCCGAGGGCGCACCGACGCGTCTCAGTCGGACAGGTCCTGCAACGCAGCCAGGGCCGAGAAGGCCCCACCGCCGGCCAGCCCGTCGTACGCCTTGCAGTAGGCGTCGTACAGCCGGGCATACGTGGCCACGTTCTGCGGGATGGGATCGAAGCTCTCGTCCAGGCGCACCATCGCCCCCGCCCCTTCCTCCACCGTCCGGAAGACCCCTGCCCCGACGCCACCCAGGATCGCCGCCCCGAGCACGGTCGCATCTGTGACCTTCAGCGTGGTCACCGGCACCCCGTACACGTCGGCCTGGATCTGGTTCCACAGCCGTGACCGGGTAGGCCCTCCGAGGATGCGCGCCTCCTGCACGGCGACACCGGACCGGATCATGGAGCTGATCATGTCCTTCATGTCCAGCGTGATGCCCTCCATGAAGGCCCGGGCCAGCGCAAGGCGGTCGTGCGAGAAGGTGAGCCCGAGGATGGTCCCGCGTGCCGACGGGTTGTAGCGGGGAGTGGCTGCCGCGGCGAAGTACGGCAGGACGAGCAGCCCCCGCGACCCGGCAGGCACTGCCTCGAGCTTTTCGTTCATGAGCGAGTAGAAGTCACCGCCCTTCTTCTCCGCTTCCTGCGTCTCCATTCCGCCGAACTGCTCCTTGAACCAGCGGTAGACGCTCGCGGCAGCGGCCTGGTAGCCCTCCAGCAGCCAGCGGCCCTTCACGGGATGCGCGGTCACCATCGTGCGCCCCGCCGGGTCGCGGAACGGCGCGTCGAGGAAGGCCGTGACCGCGCCCGCGGTGCCCATGGACACCGACACCAGTCCCCTGCGCACGATGCCCGCGCCCACCGCGCCCGCGCTCTGGTCGCCCGCGCCCACGCTGACGGGGGTGCCCGCAGCAAGGCCGCAGCGCTTCGCCGCGGCAGCCGAGATCTTCGCCACGGGGGTCCCGGACGGTCGGGGATGGGGCAGGAGCCGGGCGGGGATGTCGAAGAGGTCGAGGATCTCCCTGTCCCATTGGCCCGAGGTCGAGTCGAAGAATCCGAAGAACCCCGCGTCGTTCCAGTCCACGTAGTAGTCGTCGGCGCCGAGGGCGCGCACGAAGAAGTCGTGCATCTGCACGACCCGCCGGGTCTTCTTCCACGTGTCGGGCTCGTTCTTGCGGACCCACATCATCTTCGACAGCAGCCACGTCGTGCTGTTCGGGTAGCCGGTGTGCCTGTAGTACTCCGCCTCACCCATCCGCGAGGCGATCTCCTTCACCTCGACGGCTGACCTGTTGTCCTGCCACGAGATCATGGGCCGCACCTGGCGCTCCGCACCGTCGAGGAAGATCCCGCAGCAGCGCTGCGCCGACAGGGACAGCGACGCGATGGCGGCGGGCGCCACGCCGCTCGCGCGCACCGCCTCCGCCATGGCCTGCATGGTCGAGTCGACCACGAGGTCGGCATCCTGCTCCACGAGGCCCGGGCGCGGGTAGGTGCAGGGGTACTCGCGGTGGCCGGACCCGAGGGCGTTGCCCTCCAGGTCGAAGACCATCCCCTTCGCCCCCGAGGTCCCGATGTCGATACCGGCAAGATACACTGCCATGCCGTCCCCCCCTTCGTCCGGAGAAGCCCTGCGGGGATCGAAGATGCCCGCGCGGACCTACTTCGCCTTCAGCCAGCCCTCGGCCTTCAGAAGCTCGGCCATGAGCACGGCGCCGCCCGCCGCGCCCCGGACCGTGTTGTGGGAGAGGCAGACGAACCGGTAGTCGAGGATCCTGTCCTCGCGCAGCCGTCCCACCGTGATGCCCATGCCCGCTCCCGCGTCCCTGTCCAGCCGGGTCTGCGGCCGGTTGTCCTCCGTGAAGTACGTGAGGAACGGCTGCGGCGCGCTCGGGCAGCCCCAGCGCCTGGGGCCTGCCCTCGAAGGCGCGCCACAGCTCGAGGATCTTCTCCTTCGCCGGCTTGCGCCCGGAAGGACACGAACACCGCCGCCAGGTGGCCGTCGCTCACCGGCACGCGGATGCACTGGCTGGAGATGACGGGGCCCGCCGCGGGGACGATGCCCCCGTCCTTCACCGCGCCCCAGACCTTCAGCGGCTCGTTCTCGCTCTTCTCTTCCTCGCCGCCGATGAAGGGGATCACGTTGTCCACCATCTCCGGCCAGTCCTTGAAGGTCTTGCCCGCGCCCGAGATGGCCTGGTAGGTGCAGACGAACACCTTCTCGATGCCGAACTCCCGCAGGGGGTGCAGCGCGGGCACGTAGCTCTGGATCGAGCAGTTGGGCTTCACCACGATGAAGCCGCGCCGCGTGCCCAGCCGCGCTTCTGGCGCGTCGATGACGGCCAGGTGGTCCGGCGTTGACCTCGGGAAGGAGCATCGGCACGTCGGGGGTCGCACCGGTGCGCCGAGTTGTTGGACACGACCGGGCGTCTCCGCCTTCGCGTAGCGGTCCTCCAGCTCCCGGGTCTCGTCCTTCGGCATGTCCACGGCGCAGAAGATGAAGTCCACCCCGCCGGCGACCGCCTCGACGTCGGCGGCGTTGTCCACGATCAGCTTCGCCGATCGCCGGCGGGATCGGGCGCGGGCATGGCCCAGCGATCCGCCGACCGCCTCGGCGTAGGTCCTGCCCGCGGAGCGCTCGCTCGCCGCCACGGTCGTCACCTGGAACCAGGGGTGGTCCGCGAGGAGGGTCACGAACCGCTGCCCGACCATCCCGGTGGCGCCGACGATCCCGACCTTCAGCTTCTGACTCATCGCGCCTTCTCCATGTTCGAGGGTAGTGCGTACAGTAGAGGGACGGCGCTCGCCGCGTCAAGGGCCGGGCATGGTTTCTGGACAATCCGGACCGGCGCTGGTACAACAACTGGAGGTGCAGAAACCGGGGCCCGCGGCCGCGCCCGGCCGGGATGCTCCCGGGGGAGGTGGTGCCATGCAGGATTTCGAGAAGCTCGGTGTGTTCTACCTCGGCCGGGAGACGGGGAAGGAGGGCAAGGCGGAGAAGCCCCTGCTGCTCTACGATTCCCGTGACCTGGTCACCCACGCCGTCTGCGTTGGAATGACCGGAAGCGGCAAAACCGGCCTGTGTATCGCCCTGCTGGAGGAGGCCGCGATGGACGGCATCCCCGCCGTGGTCATCGACCCCAAGGGCGACCTCGCGAACCTCCTCCTGACCTTCCCCGACATGACGCCGGCGGACTTCCTCCCCTGGATCAACGAGGACGACGCGCGCAGGAAGGGAATGACCCCCGCCCAGTACGCCGAGCAGCAGGCAGGAACATGGAAGAAGGGCCTTGCCGACTGGGGACAGGACGGCGAGCGCATCCGCAGGCTGCGCGAGGCGGCGGACTTCGCCGTCTACACCCCGGGCAGCAGCGCCGGCGTGCCCGTGTCGATCCTGCGGTCCTTTGACGCGCCCGGCAGGGCGATCCTCGACGATGCCGACCTGCTGCGCGAGCGCATCACGACCACGGTGACCAGCCTCCTGGACCTGCTGGGCATCGGCTCCGACCCTCTCAAGAGCCGCGAACACATCCTGCTGTGCGCCATCCTCGAGAAGGCCTGGCAGCAGGGCAGGGGCATGGACATCGCCGAGCTCATCCAGGCCGTCCAGTCTCCCCCCGTGCAGCGGGTCGGGGTCTTCGACCTGGAGGCCTTCTTTCCCGCCGGCGACAGGCAGGCGCTGGCGATGAAGCTCAACGCCTTCATCGCGGCACCCGCCATGAAGGGCTGGGTCGAGGGGGAGCCCATCGACCTGGACCGCATGCTGCGCGGCCCGAAGGGAAAGCCGCGGATCGCGATCTTCTCCGTCGCCCACCTGGCCGATGCGGAGAGGATGTTCTTCGTGTCGCTGCTCCTGCTGCACGTCCTTGCGTGGACCCGGGCGCAGTCGGGAACCACCAGCCTCCGCGCCCTCCTGTACATGGACGAGATCTTCGGCTACTTCCCGCCCGTGGCAAACCCCCCGTCCAAGGGACCGCTCCTGACCCTGCTCAAGCAGGCACGGGCCTTCGGCGTGGGGGTTGTCCTGGCGACGCAGAACCCCGTGGACCTCGACTACAAGGGCCTGTCCAACGCGGGCACGTGGTTCATCGGCAGGCTGCAGACCGAGCGGGACAGGGACAGGGTGCTCGACGGCCTGGAGGGCGCCGCCCTGGGATCGGGAGGGAAGTTCAACAGGAAGAGCCTGGCCGCGCTTCTCTCGGGCCTGGGCAACAGGGTCTTCCTCATGAACAACGTGCACGACGATGCACCCGTCCTCTTCGAGAGCCGCTGGGCCATGTCATACCTGCGCGGGCCGCTCACGCGCGACCAGATCCGCACCCTGATGGACCCGCTGCGCCAGTCCCTCGTGGGGACCGGGCCGCGTCCGGCGCCCTCGCCACTCCCCGCGGCGGCCCCCGCCCGTGCCCCTGCAGCCGGCCCGGGCCGACCGGCCGTCAGTCCGACCGTCTCCCAGTTCTTCGTCCCCGAACGCACCGCAGGATCGGGGAGCCTTGTCTGCGAGGCGCGGTGCCTCGGTGTTGCCACGCTGTACTATTCCGACGCGAAGTCCGGCCTGTCCGAGCAGCGCGAGGTCGCCTTCGCCGCCGAGATTTCACCCGACCTGGGCCGTCCTCTCTGGGACGAGGCCGCGGCGGTCCCCGTCCGCGACAAGGACCTGAAGACGGCCGCCCCCGACGGCGCGCAGTTCGGGCCCGTCGCCCCCCCGCTGCTCGACGAGAAGAACTACACGGCCTGGGGCAGGGACTTCCGGGAGTGGCTGTACCGCACCCAGGCCGTCACGGTGCTCCGCAGCCCCGCGCTGGGAATGGCCTCGCACCCGGGCGAACCCGAGAAGGACTTCCGCGTCCGGCTCCAGCAGTCGGGCCGGGAACGCCGGGACGCCACGATCGACAAGGTCCGCCAGCGCTACGCTGCGCGCATCTCCTCGCTCGAGGAGCGGCTGCGCCGCGCGGAACAGGCCTCGGAGCGCGAGAAGCAGCAGGCCAACCAGCAGAAGCTGCAGGCCGCCATCTCCGTCGGCGCTGCCCTGATCGGGGCGTTCGTCGGCGGCGGCCGGCGCACCTCCACCATCGGCAGGGCAACCACGGCCGCGCGCGGGGCAGGGCGCATCCTGCGGGAAACCCAGGACGCTGCGCGGGCACGGGAGAACCAGGAGGTGCTTGCCGCGGAGCTGCAGGAGCTGCAGGCGGAGATGGAGAAGGAGCTGGCGGCACTGCAGGCCGCGGCCGATCCCCTGACAGAGGAGCTCGAGCAGCTCACGGTCGCGCCGAAGAAGACCGATATCTCGGTCCGCGTGCTCGCCCTGGGATGGCTGCCGTGGCGGAAGGACGACAGGGGGGGCCTGGCGGCGGCCTTCTGACCTACTGTTCTTCGCCGGGCTCGATGGACAGGATGCGACGCGCGCTCGCGAACCGGATTCCCTCGGCCTGGAAGCGGCAGTTCACCCTCTTCATGATGGAGTTCTTCAGGTTGAGGAAATCCGCCTTCGCGAACCACAGCCCGAACAGCACGTCCACCCCGCCCTCCTTGAACTCGGAGAACACGATCACCGGCTCCGGCTCGTCCAGGCTCCAGGGGTTGTCGCGCGCGATCTCCGCGAGCAGGGCGTGCACGCGCTCGAGGTCCTGGCCGTAGGCCACCTGGAGCGTGATGTCCATGCGGCGGATGGGGAAGCGCGTGATGTTCGTGACCTCGGAGCTGAGGATCTTCTCGTTGGGGATGCGGACGAACAGGTTGTCGAAGGTGCGGATCTTGATCGACAGCAGGTCGATGGACTGGATGATGCCGGTCGTGCCCCCGATGCGGATGACGTCGCCCACGGCGAAGGGCTTCTCCGAGATCAGGAACAGCCCGCTGATGATGTTGGACACGCTGGTCTGCGAGGCGAAGCCGACCGCGATTCCGACGATCCCCGCCGCGCCCAGCAGGGCCGTGAGCTTCACCCCCAGCTCGCCCAGCACCGCCATCAGCACCAGGACGAAGCCCGTGTAGGTGATGGCCTTGCGCGCGATCATCTGCCGCTGGGGCGTGGACTTCTTCATGATGTAGCGCTGGGTGACCGCGGCGAGCAGGCGCACGACGAAGAGGCCCAGCACGATCGTGATGGCGACGGTGATGCCCTTGGTGAGGATGTCGGGCGAAAGCGAGCGGAACCATGCGCCGACCTGCTGGAGGAAGTTCACCCCCGTGGCCCTCCCCTTCTCAGAAGTCCGCGAAGTACTTCAGCATCCCGAATGTCCTCCTGATGTTCCAGCCCGCCGCGGGCATCCGCGCGGCCGCGGCGAGCTGCAGCCCCTGCTCGAACTCGGGGGGCTCGCGCACGATCTCGATCTGCGTGGCCTGCTCGGGGCCGCGGAAGATCACGTTCAGCCGGTTGGCCCACAGGCGATCGGCCCCGCGGAACACGCTGAGGTTTTCCACGTGCATGCAGATCTTCTCGAAGGCGAGATCGCTCTCCGACTCGTTGGTGATTGAAAGCGGGCACACGGCGAGGTGCGCCGTCGGCTGGAGGGACGCGAGCCCCTGGTGCAGGCGGGTGGCAAGGCCGTAGCACAGCTCGCCCGTGATCGGGTCGCCGAACCAGGTCTGGGAGAGCCGGCAGATCGGCTCCTCGAAGATGCGCGTGGCGCGGCCGTCGGCGCAGGAGAGGCGGAACCAGACAGGGACCTCGACGAAGAACTGCGCCGTTTCCCCGGGAAGCAGGGTGAGCGCCCTGTCGGGCCGCACCACCACCGGGCGGTCGGGAAGCACGGGGGCCGGCTGGACGGGCACGTCCTGCGTGTGCAGGTAGTGCCTCCACAGGGACGAGTCGGGCTTCTCCGCCCGCTCGACGAACGCCGCCTCGTCCCGCCCCGCCCCGTCGGCCAGGCAGAGCGCGTGCCACTCGTTCTCCACGCGCTCGACCCAGATGCTGCGCGGGGCGAAACGCCACACGGCGCATCGTCGCTGGGGAATCTCCACCTGGTCCCAGACCGCGATCCCGGTCCGGGAGCCCTTCCTCACCCTCTCAGCGGGCACCGCAGAGCCCCGAGCCGCACCTGCCCAGGTCGCAGCCCTGCCCTCCGCCGTGGCACGGCGGGACCGCCGTCTCCGCCCTCTTGGTGTGAGCCGCGAAGAGGCTCAGCTTGCGCACCACCGTCGTGCTGGCGCACGAGGGGCAGCTCACCTCCCGCTCCGAGCCGCGCACAAGCAGCTCGAAGGAGGCCCCGCAGCTGCCGCAGGCATACTCGAAGATGGGCACGGCTACCTCCCCCTCCAGATCACGCGGATCCTCTTGTACAGGCCGTCGCCCTCGCTCACCGTCTCGATGTCGCCGTGCCGGGCAAGGGAGGTATGGATGAGGCGCCGTTCGAAGGGGTTCAGCGCCTCCAGCAGCTGCGAGTCATGGTTCCTGCGCACCTGCTCGGCAACCTGGTTGGCCATGCGCAGGAGGCTCCTCTCGCGCCGGCTCCTGTAATCCTGGGTGTCCAGCACGACGCGCGTGGTCTGACCGCCCATGCGACCGGCGGCGAGGTTCACGATGAACTGCAGAGCCTCGAGGGTCTTGCCCTGCTTGCCGATGAGGATGGCCGAGCCGTCCGCCTCGATGTCGAGGCCCAGGCGCCGGTCCTCACGGAAGTTCACCGTCACCTCGGCGTCGAAGCCCATGCGCTCCAGCAACCCCCGCGTGTAGTCGACCATGGCGGCCTCGAACTGCGAGTCCGGCGCGCCGCCCTCCCCGCGCGGGGCCCGGCCCTCCGGGGTCCCCTCGTCGGCCGACTCGTCGGCCGGCTCGTCGGTCTCCTCCAGCTCCTCGCTCATGTGGACGCGGATCTTCACCTTGCCGCCGCGGAACAGGATGCCCGGGCGCTTGGACTCCACGATCTCGAAGTCGATCTCGTTCCTGTCCAGGCCCAGCTCCTCGATGGCCCTGTCGATGGCCTCCTTCTCCGTCCTGCCCTCGAACTCCTTCACGACCATGGGGATCTCCTTGGCGTTTTTCACTTCTTGCCCTTCACCACCGGGGGCGCCGCCTCGGCGAGCTGGGCCTCCTTGGCCTTCCGGCGGCTGTTCATGTACAGCTGCTGCACGATGGACAGCACGTTCTGGACGGTCCAGTACAGCACGAGGCCCGAGGGCATATCGTACAGGATGAAGAGGAACACGATGGGCAGGGCGTAGGTCATGAGCTTCATGTTCATGCCGCCCTGCTGGTCGCCCGCCCCGGGCGGCTGGGTCACCTTGCCCGAGAGAAGCTGCGTGCCCAGCATGATGAGGGGCAGCAGCCGCAGGCTTGTCCAGTTGACCAGGGGGATCGTGAAGCCGAAGTCCAGGACGGACTCGGGGACGGAGAGGTCGGGGATCCAGCCGGGGATGAACAGCGCCCCGCGCAGCTCGAAGTGCGTGTTCAGAAGGTTGTACAGCGCGAAGAAGATGGGCAGCTGCAGCAGGAGGGGCAGGCAGCCCGACATGGGGCTGACCCCTTCCTTCTTGTACAGCGCCGCGATCTCCTGGTTCATCTTGTCGGGCTTGTCCTTCAGCCGCGCCCGGATCTCCTGCATCTTCGGGTTGAGGGCGGCCATCTTGGCCGTGGACTCGGAGCTCTTGATCGTGAGCGGGAAGAACACCAGCTTCGTGAGCAGCGTGAGAAGGATGATGGCCACCCCGTAGTTCGGGATGAGCTTGTAGAACAGCTCCAGCACCCACTTCATCAGGTTGGCCAGCCACCCGATCAGGCGGTTGGTGGTGACCACCTCGTCCGCGTGCAGGTCGGAGACGCCCAGGACGTTCCTCTCGGACTTGTTGTAGCGTTCGAGGATGTCCTTCTTCGCCGGGCCCATGTAGAAGTGGTACTTGTCCGTCCAGGCGTTCGCCTTCTGCGCGGGCCGCGCGATGTGGATCACCGACCTGTCGAAGCCCTGCACGGTCCGGCGGGTGTCGAACACGGTCCGGTAGGGCACGGCGAGAAGCGGGTTGACGATGGCGGTGAAGTACTTGCCCACCACTCCCGCCCAGGTGATGTTCTTGTCCAGCTCCTTCACGTTGGCCGCGCCCTGCGCGACCTTCGGGTCCTGCCGCTTGGCGTCCGCCCAGTAGACGAAGTTACGGTACTCGTTCTTCCCGTCCAGCTTCTTGTACGGGGGCCCGAACTGCGGGCCGACGCTCAGGGTGTAGGCGAGCCCCCCGGCGTCCAGGGCCGGCACGTCGTTGACCGAGTTCTCTATCGCGACGTTCATCTCGAACAGGTACTCGCCGGGGATGAACACGTAGGACTTGCGCAGGGTGAATGGCACGCCCGTGGGCGAGTAGTAGTCGCGGAAGAACTCGAAGGTGCTCTTCTTCCCGTCGGAGCTCTCGCGGAAGGAGAACGGCTCGCGGCGCTGCTCGGCCCCGTAATTGCCGAAGGAAATGCCGAAGGGCAGGTCGGCCTGCGCGCCATCCCGGGGCCGCAGGATCATGTCGACCAGCGACCCGTCTGTGTTCTTGTAGTTCTTGAGCTGCACGGAGGCAAGGGTCCCGCCGTCGGAAAGGAAGGTGAGCCGCAGCAGGTCCGTCTCCCGCACCACCGTCTGCCCCGCGACAGGGGTCGGCCCCCTGGCGGTGTCAAACGGAACAGGGGTCACGGCGCCGGTGGGCCCGCTCGCTCCCTGCGCAGGGGCCTGGCCCTGCGCTCCCTGCGGGGTCTGCGGGGTCTGCGGTGCCGGCTGCTGCGCCTGCTGCTGGGTCGACGGCGCCGGCGCCGCCGCGGGCTGCGTCTTCTTCGACGGGAACAGCAGCGGCTGCAGGATCATGCCGCCCACGATGATCACGACGGAGATCACGACTGCCAGGAGGGTCTTCTTGTCCATTTGTCCTTCTTTTCAGGGCACCGGATCGTAGCCGCCCGGCATGAAAGGGATGGCAGCGCAGGATCCTGCGGGCGGCGAGATACGAGCCGCGCGCGATGCCGAATTTCACGATCGCGTCCTTCGCGTACTGGGAGCAGGTGGGAACGAAACGGCAGGAGGGAGGAAACAGCGGAGAAATGAGCTTCTGGTAGAGGGTGATGAGAAAAACCGCGATCGCTCTCACGTCCGTCTCATTCCCGTCCGCCTCGTGCGGAAAGGCCCGCGCGATCGAGCAGGCGCCGCAGGAGGGCCTCCCGTTCCATGAGCTGCGCGCCGAACCTGTTGACGACGAACACCACGTCGTGCCCCGGCGCCACATCGAGCTTCACGGCGCGCCATGCTTCCCGGGTGATCCGCTTCTCCCGATTTCTTCGGACCGCGCCCCCGCAGCCCCTCCCGACAACGACAGCCACGCGGGTCAGCGGCATCCCGTTCGCCCTGTGCAGGAGCCGCAGGCCCGATGCCTCGACCTTCCTGCCGCTGGTGAACACACCCCTGATATCCCTGCTCTTGCGGAGTCTTTCCTTCCTAGTAAGGCTTCTTCTCATCGGAGGCGGTGAGCTTGATCCGTCCCTTTGCGCGCCTGCGCTTCAGGACGAGACGCCCGCCCTTGGTGGCCATGCGCGCGCGAAAGCCGAACTTCCTCGTCCTCTTGGTCTTGCTGGGCTGGTAGGTCCGCTTCATGGAAAGATGCTCCTTGGTTATCCTGGACGAGCAGGGGTTTTGTCGACGGGTATATCCGTGTCAATATAGGAATTATGCGCCGCCCTGTCAACGGCCGATGCGCGCCCGCAGGCCCGTGATCCGGGCGGTCGGGGCTGCCCCGCCGGGCGGCCTCCATGACGGCCTGTCTGCGCATGGCACCATTTGCAGCCACCCCGGGTGGTCGACGTCGACCACGAGCACCCCGTCCTCGACCTCTGCCAGCGTGCAGTGGGCCGCGAGGGGATCCCCGACCACCCCCGCCCAGCCCGTGAACAGGGCCGAGTACGGATCTCCGGACACCCACCCCCTGGCCTCAAGGAACTGCCGCAGGAGGTCACCGACCTTCTTCATGCCGCGAAGTCCCCGTTGGCCACCGTGAGCACCCGGGTCCCTTCCCCGCGGAAGGACTGCCAGCTCTCGCCGGGCAGAAAGGTGAAGAAGGCCTGCTCGTAGGACGGCAGCTGGGCCACGAACTGGCGCTTCCTGCCCGGGTCCAGCTCCAGCAGCACGTCGTCGAGCAGCAGCACGGGCCTCTTCCCCGTCCTCTCGGCCAGGAAGCGGGCCTGGGCCACGCGCAGCGCGAGCGCGCACAGGCGCAGCTGGCCCGTGGAGGCGAAGCGGGTGAAGTCCTTCCCCTCCAGGCTGTAGAGGAAGGAGTCGCGGTGCGGACCGCTGGTCGTGGCGCCGAGGGCCAGGTCGCGCTCCCGCTGCGCGGACAGCCTGCCCGCTGCCTGCGCGGGAGTGGCGAGGCCCGCCCACGACGGCCTGTAGCGCACCTCGACCGCGGCCTGGGACCCCGCGACGGTCCGGTACAGGGGAGCGAACACCTCGTTGAACTGCGCTGCCAGGACTGCCCTGCGGGCCTGCAGCTCCAGGCCCCGGTCGGCGAGCTGGCTGTCGTAGACGTCGAGCAGGTCCTCCTGCCCCGCCCGCAGGCAGAGGTTGCGCGCGCGCAGGACCTGTCGGTAGTCCGCGCAGCAGGTCGAGGAAGGACAGGTCGGAGAGGACGAGGGTCTGGTCGAAGAAGCGGCGCCGCTCCTCGGGTGAGCCTGTCACGAAGTCCATGTCCTCCTGGACGAAGCAGACGCACAGGACGCGGGAGAAGAGCTCCCGCCGCTCTGCCACCGCCTTGCCGTCCACCTGGATCTCCTTGCGCCGCCCGGGGGAGATCTGGATCCCGAAGTCGGTCGTCTCGCCGGCGGGGCCGCGTAGCGGCCGGCCAACCCGGCGGGCGAGGCCTCATCGCGCACGAGGGCCGCCTCGCGCGGCTCGCGGAACGAGGAGCCGACGCACAGGAGGTGCACCGCCTCGAGGAGGTTGGTCTTTCCCTGGCCGTTCTCGCCGACCAGGAACACCTCGCGGGCCCCGTCCAGGAGCAGCTCGCGGTCGCACAGGTTGCGGAAGTTGAAAAACCTGAGCTCCTCGAACCCCATCAATCCAGCTGCATGGGCATGATGATGTTGAGGTAGCCGTCCTCGGGCTGGGGCTTCAGGGTGATGGCCTTGTTCACGTCGCTGAACTCCAGGCTCACCGTCTCGCAGGCCATCTCGCGCAGCGGCTCGCTCATGTACAGGCAGTTCACGGCGAAGGACATCTCGGGCCCCGCGTAGTCGCAGGCCAGCTCCTCGGTGGCCACGCCGAGCTCGCTCTCCTTCGACGACGATGGTGAGCGCGCCCGTCGGCGAAGGAGAAGACGACCTTGCGCGACTTCTCCTCGACGAGCAGCGACACGCGGCGCAGGGCGTCCTCGAGAGGCTTGCGGTCCACGAGCGCCTTGTACTTCTGCGCGTCGGGGATGACGCGCCGGTAGTCGGGGAACTGGCCGTCGATGAGGTTCGAGGAGAGGTGCTTGTCGCCCATGCGGACGAAGACGTTCTTGTCGGTGAGGGCGAGGGAGAGGTTGCCTTCGCCCGAGGCGAGCTTGCGCACGATCGGAGAGGATCTTCGGCGGGAGGATGACGCCCTTGCAGGCTCTCCATCGGGCACGGGGATCTTGCGGGCGATGTAGGACGAGGCGCCGGCCGTCGGTGGCCACCATGACCAGCCTGTCGTCCTTCTTCTCGACGAAGATCCCGTTCATGAAGTAGCGCGTCTCGTCGTCGGACACGGCGAAGAGGGTGCGCGACACCATCTCGATGAAATCCTTCTGCGGGAAGTCGAAGTACAGCGTCTCCGCCGCCTTCTGGCATCTCGGGGTACTTGTCGGAGGGGATGCAGCGCAGCTGGAAGTCGATCTTGCCCGCGCGGGGCTTGATCCGCAGCATGGTCGCGTCGACCTGTTCGAGCTCCACCTCGCCCTCGGGCAGCGAGCGCAGGATGTTCAGCAGCTTGTCGCAGAAGGCGGTGGTGCTTCCCTCCTGGGCCACGTCGACCTTGAGCTGGTCTCGAAGCCCACCTTGAGGTCGGTGGCCTGGATCTTCAGGCCGCGCTTTCCCACGGTGAGCAGGACGTTGGACAGGACCGAGAGGGAGTTGCGGGACGAGATGACTTCCTGGGCGATCGAGATCTCCTTCAGAAGGTCATCGCGGGTGCAGCTGAACTTCATCTTCTCCTCCTCTTATTCAGTATACTAGAGAGCCGGTGGTACCGGTAGGCACTGTGGATATGTGGACAACCGCGGCATGTCTTTCCCGGGGAAGGACATACCTGCCCGGAACAAGTGCGCCCGACTGCTCCCCGTCTGTCCACATGCCCCCCGCGGCCGTGCTCCACCCGAGGGTTTCCCACGAAACCGTGCCCACGTCAATGACGGCCGGGGGCACGTTCCCCACAGGTAGTCCCCAGGGCTCACACATTGTGTCTCTCTCGCCTTCTTGATCAGCTGCTGCAGCGTGGGCTCGAGGTTGGGGTCCAGCTTCAGCCGGTCCTCGATCTTCTGGCAGGCGTGCATGACCGTGGTATGGTCGCGGCCGCCGAACTCGGCTCCCGACCTCCGTCGTGGAGTACTCGGTGAGCTCGCGGGAGATGTACATGGCGACCTGCCGGGGGAACGCCACGGCCTTTGTGCGCCTCTTGCCGCGCAGGTCCTTGTAGGACAGGCCGAAGTAGTCGGCGACGACCCGCTGGATGTGCTCGATCGTGATGTTCTTCTGGGCGGGCTGCGTGAAGAAGTCCTTCAGCTGCTGCTGGGCGATCTCGAGGGTGATGTGCTTGTTCACGAGCTCGGCGTAGGCGATCAGCTTCGTGAGGGCCTTCTCCAGGTCGCGCACGTTGGTGGTGATGTTGCGGCAGATGAGGTCGACCACCTCGTCGGGGATCTTCACCTTCTTCTCTTCGATCTTCTTCTTGAGGATGGCGATGCGCGTCTCGTAGTTGGGAGGCTGCAGGTCGACGTTCAGGCCGCGCTCGAATCGGCTTCGCAGGCGGTCGGACAGGCTGCGGATCTCGGAGACCGGCCGGTCGCAGGTGAAGACCATCTGCTTGTTCGCGTCGTAGAGGGCGTTGAAGGTGTGGAACAGCTCCTCCTGGGTCCCTTCCTTGCCCTCGAGGAAGTGGATGTCGTCGATGAGCAGCACGTCGACCGAGCGGTACCGGTTCTTGAACTGGTGGCCCGTCTTCTTCTGGATGGACAGGATGAACTCGTTTGCGAAGGTCTCGGCCGTGACGTAGGCCACCTTCAGGTCGGGGAACTCGCGCGAACGACGGAGTTGCCGATGGCCTGCACGAGGTGGGTCTTGCCCAGGCCGACCCCGCCGTAGATGAGGCAGGGGTTGTAGCCCGTGCCGGGGTTCCTGGAGATGGCCAGTGCCGCGTTGGCGGCGAAGGAGTTGGACTCCCCGATGATGAACCGCTCGAAGGTGTACTCCCGGTTGAGCTGGGGGTGCTGGCGCTTCCTGGCCGCCGGCTCATCCGCCCTGGTTCCCCTGGAACCCTCGTCGTGCGATGCCTTCGCGGAGCTCTTCTTCTGGACTGTGAACTTGACTTTCACCTCGTGGCCCGCCAGGTCGGCGAGCTTCTCCTCGAGCCGGGCGAGGTAGCGCTGCGTGATCTGGTCCTTGTAGAAGCTGGAAGGCACGGAGAGCGTCACGCTGGTGTCGCTGCTGCCCGCGTACTCGATGCCGCGGAACCACGTGGCGAGCTCCTGCTCGGTCACCTCGTCCGCGATGTCCGAGACGCCTGTCTTCCAGAAGGCCTCGGTGCCCCGCTTCCCGGTCTCCATCGTGATTGTCCCCTTCTTATCGCCAATCTATGCACAGGTTGTGCACAATCCCGGACGCTCCCGGCTTCCCGCGAAACATGGAAAAATCTCTCTCGAAAGAGGGGCGGAAGATCTGGCGGGCGGAAGGGTACGATATGCAACTATTTCCATCGAAAAGACTTGCAATACGCCTCCGGGCCGGCAGGGGGCAGACTGCATCAATGCGGGCAGTGAAAGCGATCATGCCGCGACCGTCGGTTTCTGGCGCCTGATATCCACAGTTTATGCACACAGCCTTTCGGCCGCAGTGTAGCCCATCGCATGGCAGCCCGCAAGGGGCGGCGAGGTTTTTCCGGGACCTCGAGGCGGGGGTCCCGGGCAGTCGGCGGGCCGCTCTGCGATTGATCTTTTCCGCAAAAACTGCGGTATCGTCGGCTTGATCGGCGCCCCCATTCCAATGCACGACACCTACAGCGCACACAATATCCAGGTTCTCAAGGGTCTCGAGCACGTCCGCAAGCGGCCGAGCATGTACATCGGCTCGACCAGCCTCGACGGCCTGCACCACCTCGTCTTCGAGATCGTCGACAACTCGATCGACGAGGCGCTGGTCGGGTCCTGCACGTGCCATCTCCGTGCACCTCGGGCAAGGGCAACGTCGTCACCGTCGAGGACGACGGCCGCGGCATCCCCGTGGACATCCACCCCACCGAGAAGGTGAGCGCCCTCGAGGTCGTCATGACCAAGCTCAACGCCGGCGGCAAGTTCGACAAGAACACCTACAAGGTCTCGGGCGGCCTGCACGGCGTGGGCGTCTCGGTGGTGAACGCGCTGTCCGAGTGGTGCGAGGTCTCCGTCCACCAGGACGGGAAGGTCCACTTCCAGCGCTACGCGCGGGGCATCCCCGAGGCCGCCGGTGGCGGTGATCGGCGACACGGACAGGCGCGGCACGATCACCCGGCTTCAAGCCCGACAAGCAGATCTTCGAGGACATCGAGTTCAGCTTCGACACTGCTGTCCAACCGCCTGCGCGAGCTCGCCTTCCTCAACAAGGGCGTCCAGATCTGCGATCGCCGACGAGCGCGCGATGCCCGCCGAAGACGCCACCTCTTCCACTTCGACGGCGGGGTGCAAGTCTTCATCGAGTACCTGAACAAGAACAAGGACGCTGATCCACGCCGAGCCCGTCTACTTCGACAGCGAGCGCGATCCACGTCCGGGTCGAGGTGGGCGCTGCAGTACAACGACGGCTACGCCGAGACCATCTTCACCTTCGCGAACAACATCAACACCCGCGAGGGCGGCACGCACCTCATCGGGTTCAAGAGCGCCCTCACCCGGTGCCTCAACGACTACCTGAAGAAGCTCAACCTCGCCAAGAAGCTCGAGGAGAACCTGAGCGGCGACGACGTGCGCGAGGGCCTGACCGCCGTCATCTCCGTCAAGGTCCCCGAGCCGCAGTTCGAGGGCCAGACCAAGGCGCGCCTGGGCAACAGCGAGGTGAAGGGCATCGTCGAGTCGCTGGTCTACGACAGGCTCGTCGCTGTTCTTCGACGAGAACCCCGACGTCGTCAGCAAGATCCTCGACAAGTCCATCATGGCCGCCAAGGCCCGCGAGGCGGCGCGCAAGGCCCGCGAGCTCACCGCGCAAGAAGGGCCTGCTCGAGAACGCGGGCCTGCCCGGGCAAGCTCGCCGACTGCTCGCGAGGACGACCCGGCGAAGTGCGAGCTCTACATCGTGGAGGGCGACTCGGCCGGCGGCAGCGCCAAGCAGGGCCGCGACCGCGTCTTCCAGGCCATCCTGCCGCTCTGGGGCAAGATGCTGAACGTCGAGAAGACGCGCATCGACAAGGTCCTCACCAACGACAAGCTCTTCCCGATCATCGCGCTCGCTCGGCACCGGGCGCGGGCACGGACTTCGACCTCGCGAGGCTGCGCTACGACAAGGTCATCATCATGGCCGACGCCGACGTCGACGGCTCGCACATCCGCACGCTGCTGCTCACCTTCTTCTTCCGCTACATGCGCGAGCTCGCTCGAGCGCGGCCACGTCTACATCGCCATGCCGCCGCTGTACAAGGTCGAGGTCGGCAAGAAGATCTTCTACGCCTACGACGAGAAGGAGAAGGACGAGATCCTCGCCGAGCACGGCGAAGGACCCAGCCGAGGTCGACCATCCAGCGCTACAAGGGCCTCGGCGAGATGAACCCCGAGCAGCTCTGGGAGACCACGATGAACCCCGAGAAGCGCAAGCATCATCCACGTGCGGCTCGAGGACGCGGTCGAGGCCGAGGACATCTTCACCACGCTGATGGGCGAGAACGTCGAGCCGAGGCGGAAGTTCATCGAGGACAACGCCCTCGCGGTGACCAACCTCGACGTGTGAGGGCTGCACGACCATGTCTGATGTGAAAGACCGCATCATCCCCGTTGCCATCGAGGAGGAGGTGAAGACCTCCTACCTCAACTACGCCATGTCGGTCATCGTCTCGCGCGCCCTGCCCGACGTGCGCGACGGCCTGAAGCCCGTGCACCGGCGCATCCTCTTCGCGATGAACGAGATGGGCCTGCACGCCGACAAGCCCTACAAGAAGTGCGGCACGGATCGTCGGCGACGTGCTGGGCAAGTACCATCCCCACGGCGACATGGCGATCTACGACGCGCTGGTGCGCCTGGCGCAGGACTTCTCGCTGCGCTACCCGCGTGGTGGACGGGCAGGGCAACTTCGGCTCGCATCGACGGCGATCCCCCCGCGGCCGTCCGCTACACCGAGGCGCGGCTGGGCCAGCGTCGCCGAGGAGATGCTGCGGGACATCGACAAGGACACCGTCGACTTCGGCCCCAACTACGACGGCTCCCAGAAAGAGCCCCTGGTGCTGCCCGGCGCCTTCCCGTTCCTGCTCGTCAACGGCTCCAGCGGCATCGCGGTCGGCATGGCCACCAACATCCCGCCGCACAACCTGCGACGAGATCGCGGACGCCATCGTGCGGTCATCGAGCGATCCCGAGACCACCCGTCGAGGAGCTGATGGAGCTCGTGCGGGGCCCGGACTTCCCCACCGGCGGCATCATCCTCGGCAGGCAGGGCATCCGCGACGCCTACACCACGGGCCGCGGCAAGATCATCGTGCGCGCGCAAGGTGACCATCGAGACCTCGCGCACAGGGCAAGGACACGATCGTCGTCACCGAGATCCCCTACCAGGTCAACAAGACCGCGCTCATCGTGCGCATCGCCGACCTCGTCAAGGAGCGGAAGATCGACGGGATCACCGACCTGAACGACGAGTCGCGACCGGCACGGCATGCGCATCGTCATCGACCTCAGGAAGGGCGTCTCGCCCAAGGTCATCCTGAACCAGCTCTTCGCCCACACGCAGCTGCAGGTCTCCTTCGGCGTCATCAACCTCGCCCTCGTGGAGCGGCCTGCCGAAGGCGCTGTCGCTGAAGGAGATGATCGACTGCTTCGTCGCCCACCGGCAAGGAGGTGGTCACCCGCCGCACGCAGTTCGACCTGCGCGAAGGCCGAGGAGCGCGCGCACATCCTGCAGGGCCTCAAGATCGCCCTCGACAACATCGACGAGGTGATCGCGCTCATCAAGAAGTCGCAAGGACGTCGAGACGGCCCGCGAGCGGCCTGATGAAGCGCTTCGGCCTGTCCGAGAGCCAGGCCCAGGCCATCCTCGACATGCGCCTGCAGCGCCTCACGAGCCTCGAGATCAAGAAGATCATGGACGAGCTCGCCGAGATCCTGGCGCTGATCGAGCACCTGAAGGACCTGCTCGCGAGCGAGGCAGAAGATCCTCGGCGTGGTGAAGGACGAGACGGCGGAGATCGCGGAGAAGTACGGCGACGAGCGGCGCACGGAGATCCTCGACGGAGGAGGCCGAGGAGATCAACATCGAGGACCTGATCACCGACGAGGACATGGTCATCCTCATCTCCAACCGGGGCTACATCAAGCGCATCCCCGTGACCGCCTACAGGCGCCAGGGCACGGGGCGGCAAGGGCTCCTCCTCGACCGTGCTGAAGGACGAGGACTTCATCGAGCAGCTCTTCGTCGCCTCCACCCACGACTACGTGCTGTTCATCACCAACCAGGGCAAGTCCTACTGGGTGAAGGTGCACGAGATCCCCGAGAGCAGCCGGCAGGCCAAGGGCCAGAGCATCAAGGTGCTGCTGTCCATCGGCGGCGAGGAGGAGATCACCACCATCGTGAGCCTCCACGACTTCCCGACGAGCGGTTCGTGCTCATGGCCACCGCGCCGGGGCGTGGTGAAGAAGGTGCGCGATCTCGGAGTTCGCCAACGCGCGCACCCGCGGCATCGTGGCCATCCACCTCGACGAGGGCGACGGCCTCGTGACGGCGCTGCCTCACCGCGGGCAGCGACGAGATGGTGCTGGTGACGCGCAAGGGCTAGGCCCTGCGCTTCCCCGAGAAGGCGGTGCGCGCCATGGGCCGGGCCTCGCGCGGCGTGCTGGGCATCAAGCTCTCCGACAAGGACGAGCTGGCCGGCGTGGCCATGGTGCGCGGGGGCGAGCAGCTGCTGCTCGTGAGCGAGTTCGGCTTCGGCAAGCGGACGGAGTACGACAACTTCTCGCCCGCACGGCCGCGGCACACGGGGGCAGATCTGCTACAAGGCCACCGAGAAGACCGGCGAGGTCGTCGGCGTGCTCTCGGTGAGCCAGAAGGACGACCTGGTCTGCATCACCTCGCAGGGCAACACCCTGAAGCTGCGCCTCGACGGCATCGCGACTCTCGGCAAGACCGCCATGGGCGTGCGCATCGTCAACATCACGAAGCCCGACCTCGTGGTCGGCGTGGCCCGCGTGATGAAGGACGAACAGCCCGCCGAGGAAAGCACCGGGGCGTAGGGTCTTTTCGACGCTGCAGACCGGGCCCCTGGGATTGGGCGCGATCTTCCAGGTCATCCGTCGTTGCCACACATCATCATCCGCAGGGGAGACCAGTCCATGGAGAGATCGATGATCATCATCGGCGCCGGAGTCGCAGGGCTTGCCGCCGGCTGCTACGCGCGGCGGGGGGTACACCTTTGACGGCAGCCTCGCGGGGCTGGCAGGCTCTGCGCCCCGCAGCGCGATCTACAGGCTCTGGCAGGAGCTCGAGGTGGCCGACGGCTGCACGCTCTTCCACGGCGATGAGTTCGGGAGGATCGTCGGACCGGCGGCGAAGAGCTGGTGATATGGTCTGATGCCGATGCCCTCGAGGCCGAGATGAACCGGAGAGCGCCCGAGGATCGCGGTGCGAGCGGGGAGTTCTGCCGTTCGATCAGGAGCCTGGTGGCGTTCGACCCGCCGTTTCCCCGCGGCGGCAGGCTCGCCGCGGCCCTCGACCAGGCCCGGTTCGCGGCGACTGCCGTGTCCCGCCTTCCGCTGCTGCTGCGCAGCAGCCGAACCACGCTCGGGGAGGCGGCTGCGCGCTTTCGAAACCCCTTCCTCGCGCGGGCGATCGCAAGCCTTTCCCATTTCGGCGGAGCAGAGGTGCCGCTCCTGGCCATCCTGCTGCCGCTGGCCTACGCAGATCGAAAGGCGACGGGCATGCCCGTGGGCGGATGGCTTGCCCTCGCCCGGTCGATCGAGAAGCGCTCCCTGGACCTGGGAGGGCAGGTCCGCTACGGGGCACGGGTCGCGCGCATCATCGTCGAGGGGGGCCACGCCCGGGGCGTGGTGCTCGCGGACGGCACCGGGATCCCGGCCGATGTCGTGATTTCCGCCGCGGACGGGAGGACCACGCTGTTCGACCTGCTGGGAGACGCCTGGATCGACGAGGGAATCCGGGCGGCGTACACGCCGGACCGGGTCTCGGACCAGCCCGTCCAGGTGAACCTCGGTGTCGCGCAGGATTTCACCCGCAGCTTCGATCCCTCGATGTCACCCGCGGGCAAGGCATCGCTGACCGTGTTCTGGGGCTCTGACTGGAGCTGGTGGAAGGCGGTCGAGACTGATCGCGCCCTGTACGATGCGGAGAAGCAGAAGGCAGCCGACGCGGTCATCCGGACGATGGAGGGGTACCACCCCGGCTTCTCATCGCGCGTCGAGGTCGTCGACGTGTCCACGCCCCTGAGCAGCAGGGTCCGGCATCGCATCTCCACGATCGCGGATTTTCACATGGCCGGGCAGTGGGCGGAGCCCTGGGGCGGGATCACGACGGCCGCGCAGTCCGGTCGGAAGGTCCTGCAGGAGATCGTGCCTGCCGAGGGTCGGCTGTTCGTGACCACCATCCCCTGAGCGGCGGCAGTGTTTCACGTGAAACATCGCTGGCCCGGGGGTTGCCAGGCGGGTGTTTCACGTGAAACACTGCCGCAGCATGACGCCAGGAGCGGGCTTCCGCGCGTGCCATCTTCCTGATCTCGACGCCCTGGTCTCCCTCGGCATCGAGACCTACCGCGACACCTTCTCGGGGATGACCAGCGACGCCGTCATGGACGAGTACCTGCGCGCTGCCTTCGACAGGGATGCAATCCGCGCCGAGCTGGCGAACCCCGGCTCGCGCTTCCTCTTCCTCGAGGCGGACGGGCAGGTCGCGGGCTACCTGAAGGTCAACGAGAACGGGGCGCAGACAGACCTGCGCGAAGCCGACGGGCTGGAGATCGAGAGGATCTACCTGCGCCGGGCCTTCCAGGGCCGGGGGCTGGGAAGGGTGCTCCTGGAAAAGGGGCTCGACATCGCCCGGCAGAGGGGCAAGCGTTACGCGTGGCTGGGCGTGTGGGAGAAGAACACCCAGGCGATCGGATTCTACGAGCGCATGGGCTTCGTGAAGGCCGGGACGCACGACTTCTTCATGGGCGGCGAACGCCAGACCGATTTCGTCATGCGCCGGGAGCTCTGACCTCGCCTGCGCAGTAGCGAGGGTCCGCGCGGTCTGCTATCCTTCCCACGGGATCGCGCATGACAGGCGACACAGACACCACCACGCTCCTGCTGGACGCCCTGGACTTCGCCGCGGACCGACACAGGGACCAGCGCCGCAAGGACCTGCGCGGCTCACCCTATGTCAACCACCTCATCACCGTCGCGCGGCTGATCGCCCATCCCGGTGGAGTCACCGACCCCGTCATCCTCGTGGCCGCGGTCCTGCACGACACGGTCGAGGACGTGGGCGTGAGCCTCGAGGAGATCGAGCAGCGTTTCGGGCCCGCGGTCCGCGCCGTGGTCGCGGAGGTGACCGACGACACGTCTCTCGAGAAAGACGAGAGAAAGCGGCTGCAGGTGGAACATGCTCCGCGCCTGTCGCCCGAGGCGAAGCTCGTGAAGCTCGCCGACAAGATCGCAAACCTCCGCGACGTGATCGAGCGGCCCCCCGTGGGGTGGACCCGTCACCGGCGGGAACAGTACGTGCGGTGGAGCGCCGCCGTCGTGGACGGGTGCAGGGGAACGAACGCGGCGCTCGAGGCGCTGTTCGACAGCACCCTGGCGCCGGTGCTCGCCTCTATCGGATCCGGCAGGTGACTCCCGCAGCCTCGACGGCAGCGCGGGCCTTCTCCAGCTCGGCCTTTGTCGGCGCGGGCTCCCGCAGCAGCTCGGGATCGAGTGCGGCGGTCGGACGGAAGCCCTGCACGATGAGCGCGCTGCAGCCCCTCACATCTGCCGCGAGGCGTCTCATGTCCTCGACAGAGAGCAGCGAGGCGCAGTAGGTCGTCCGCATCTCGTGAGGGATCCCGCTCCCGATCAGCTCCCCGATCGATCGGCGAACCGACAGCGGGTCCGCATCGGCGCCTGCCACGCGCGCGTAGGATGTGAGGGGCGCTTTCACGTCCAGCGCCACGAAGTCGACGAGCCGACCGCGGATGATCGTCTCAAGCTGCGCAGGGTTGCTGCCGTTGGTGTCGAGCTTGACCGCGAATCCGAGGGACTTGATCTCTCGAAGAAACACCGGGCAGGTCCTCGTGGAAGGTCGGCTCTCCACCCGTGACGACCACGCCGTCGAGCAACCCTTTGCGGGTTTCCAGGAAGCGCAGGACATCTTCTCCATCGAAAGGCGTCACGTAGAGGTTGGGATCCACGAGCTCGGGGTTATGGCAGTAGCGACAGCGAAAGCCGCAGCCCCGCGTGAACACGATCGCGGAGATCTTTCCCGGATAATCAGAGAGGGAAAGCTTCTGAAGTCCGCCGATGACCATGGAGCTCGTCCTGCCCGTCCCGATGCCGGCGCCTGCGCGGCAGGGGCGGGGCCTCCTACGCCAGCTTGAAAGTCTTCCTGGCCTTGAACTCCTCGGCCTTCCCCTCGTTCCACTGGTTCACCGGGCGAAGGTACCCCACGACGCGGGAGTACACCTCGGAGGCCGCGCCGCAGTGCGGGCAGGTCTCCTGCCTGCCCGACAGGTACCCGTGCGACGGGCAGATGCTGAACGTCGGCGTGATCGTGAAGTAGGGAAGGTGGTAGCGCTCGCAGACCAGCTTCACGAGGCTTCGCACGCTGAGCGGCGAGGTGATCTCCTCGCCGATGAACAGGTGCTGCACGGTTCCCCCGGTGTAGCGGGTCTGCAGCTCGTCCTGCAGATCGAGCACCTCGAAGACGTCGTCCGAGTACTGCACGGGCAGCTGTGACGAGTTGGTGTAGAACGGCTTGGCGCCCGGTTCGCCGGGATTCTCGTTCGCCGAGACGATGCCGGGGAACTTTTCCGCGTCCATGCGGGCCAGCCTGTAGGATGCTCCCTCGGCGGGGGTCGCCTCGAGGTTGTAGTTGTTGCCCCCCTCCTCCTGGAAGGTGAGAAGCTTCTCGCGCATGAAGTCCAGCACGCGCAGGGCGAAAAGCTGCCCGGTCTCGGACCCGAGGTTCGTCCCGAGGAGATTCTCCGATGCCTCGTTCAGGCCCACAAGCCCGATGGTCGAGAAGTGGTTCTTCCAGTACTGGCCGAAGCGCTCGCGCACGCCGCGCAGGTAGTAGCGCGTGTAGGGGTAGAGATTTCTCTCGGTGAACCGCTCGAGCATCTTGCGCTTGATCTCCAGCGAGGAGCGGGCCAGCTCCATCAGCCCCCCCAGCCTGTCGAGGAACTCACCCTCGTCCGCCGAGAGGTAGCCCAGCCGGGGCATGTTGATCGTGACCACCCCGATCGAGCCCGTGAGGGGGTTGGCGCCGAACAGGCCCCCGCCCCTCTTCTCGAGGCTGCGCAGGTCCAGGCGCAGCCTGCAGCACATCGAGCGGGTGTCCTCGGGGGACATGTCGGAGTTCACGAAGTTGGAGAAGTACGGGATTCCATACTTCGCCGTGACGCGCCACAGGACCTCCAGGTCAGGATCGTCCCATGGAAAGTCCTTCGTGATGTTGTACGTGGGGATGGGGAACGTGAACACGCGACCCTTGGCGTCTCCCTCCGACAGGACTTCGAGGAAGGCCCTGTTGATGACCGCCATCTCGGCCGCGTAGTCCCCGTAGACGCCTTCCCCCTCCCTGCCCCCGACGATCACCGGCTTGTCGCGGAACATTGCGGGCACCGCGAGGTCCATCGTGATGTTGGTGAACGGGGTCTGGAAGCCGACCCGGGTGGGCACGTTGATGTTGAAGACGAACTCCTGCAGTGCCTGCTTCACCTCGTCGAAGGACAGCCGGTCGGCGCGGACGAAGGGCGCGAGAAACGTGTCGAAGTGCGAGAAGGCCTGCGCGCCGGCCGCCTCGCCCTGCAGCGTGTAGAAGAAGTTCACGATCTGGCCCAGGGCGCTGCGCAGGTGCTTCGCCGGCCTGCTCTCGACCTTCCCTGCCGCGCCCTGGAAGCCCTCCATCAGCAGGTCCTCGAGGTCCCACCCCACGCAGTACACCGAGAGGATTCCCAGGTCGTGAATGTGGAAATCGCCGTCGGAGTGCGCCGCGCGGATCTCGGGCGGGTAGATCTTGTTCAGCCAGTAGACCTTGCTCACCTCCGAGGAGACATAGTTGTTCAGTCCCTGGAGCGAGTAGCCCATGTTGGAGTTTTCCTTGACCTGCCAGTCCGCCTTGTCGAGGTAGCGGTCTATCAGGTCGACGTCGGCGCGCGAGACGATCTCGCGGATCTTCGCGTGCTGGTCGCGGTACAGGATATACGCCTTCGCGGTCTTCCTGTACTGCGAGGACAGGAGCACCTCCTCGACGACGTCCTGGACCTGCTCGACCGAGGGGACCTCGCCGGGCAGAGTCTGCTGCGCGATGGCAACGACACGGAGCATGAGCTTCTGGGCCGCCTCGGCGCCGAACTCCTCGGTGGCCTCGCCCGCTTTCTGGATGGCGGCGGTGATCTTGCGCGGGTGAAAAGGGACAATCGTCCCGTTGCGTTTCTTTATAGAGACAAACACGTCGCTCCCCTCCCAAGGAAACCTTCGTGCGATTTCCGGCCGGCCCATGGTATACAGCACAACCGGGGCCGGCGCAAGAGTTTTTCCGGATTTTTCCTCCGGACGGGAAAACTGCTTCACGCGCGTGGGGTCAAAACCGGTTTCTATTGCCAGCCGGGGTCAAATAGGCTATTCCTTTCGCGATGGCAAAGGTTCTCGTGTTCGCGAACCAGAAAGGAGGCGTGGGCAAAACCACCACGGCGGTGAACCTCGGCGCGTACGTCGCCGAGGCGGGGAAGAAGGTCCTGCTCGTCGACTTCGACCCGCAGAGCAACACCTCCAGCGCCGTGGGCGCGAAGCGGGACACGCCGGGCATCTACGAGGTCATCACGGGCAGGGTCGAGGCGGCCTCCGCCATCCAGGACACGGCGGTGGCGGGCCTGCGGATCATCGCCTCGAGCATCGACCTGACCGGCGCCACCGTGGAGCTGGTCGACCAGGAGGGCCGCGAGTTCTACCTGCGAAGGGCGCTGGAGCCGATCCTGGGCATGTTCGACTATGTCTTCATCGACTGTCCCCCGTCGCTGGGAATCCTCACGCTGAACGGCCTGGTTGCCGCCGACTCGGTCATCATCCCCCTGCAGTGCGAGTACTTCGCCCTGGAGGGCCTGAGCCTGCTGCGGCAGACGGTGGCGCGCGTGCAGAAGGGGCTGAACCGCAACCTCACGATCGGCGGGATCGTCTTCACCATGTACGATGTGCGCACGCGCCTGGCCCACGACGTGGTGCAGGAAGTCACCGGCTACTTCAAGGACAAGGTCTTCCGCACGATCATTCCCCGCAACGTGCGGCTCAGCGAGGCGCCGTCGTTCGCCAAGCCGATCAACCTGTACGATCCCGAGTGCATCGGGGCGCGCAGCTACCAGAAGCTGGCCGAGGAGGTCCTGCAGAATGTCTAAGAGAGCCCTGGGCAAGGGGATCGGCGCGCTGCTGGGCGAGGAGGAGCAGAGGGGCGGGACCGCCGCGTCGGCGTCCGAGGTGCCCCTCTCCGCGCTGCGGCCCAACCCCAGCCAGCCCCGCAAGGACTTCGCCGACGCCCGGCTGCAGGAGCTCGCCGACTCCATCCGCCAGAAGGGCGTGCTGCAGCCCGTCCTCGTCGAGGAGGACGCGGCCGGCCGCTACACGATCATCGCCGGTGAGCGGCGCTACCGCGCGGCGAAGCTCGCGGGCCTGGCGAAGATCCCCGTGATCGTGGGCAGGTTCGCCGAGGAAGAGAAGCTGGAGGTCGCGCTGATAGAGAACGTGCAGCGCGAAGACCTCACGCCGATCGAGGAGGCGCAGGCCTACCGACGGCTGATGGACATGGGCGGGCTGAGCCAGGAGCAGGTGGCCGCCAAGGTGGGCAAGGACCGCTCGACCGTGTCGAACAGCCTTCGCCTGCTCAAGCTGCCCGAGGAGATGCAGCAGGCCGTGGGACGCGCAGACATGAGCAGCGGCCACGCCCGCGCCATCCTCGCGGCAGTGAACCCTGCGGACCAGCAGCTGCTCTTCCGCCGGATCGTCGAGCGGGGGCTGTCCGTGCGCGAGGCGGAGGAAGCCT
Organism: uncultured Spirochaetota bacterium; assembly: GCA_963733835.1. GTDB lineage: Bacteria > Spirochaetota > Spirochaetia > SZUA-6 > Fen-1364 > CAVTER01. Next base: position 7,224 of record CAVTER010000013.1, on the reverse strand, counting down.
CGTCGGCGATGAACAGGGGCAGGAAGACCGGACGGACAGGCGGGGCGGCCGCGAAGCCCGGGCGCGAGGCACGGCCCCCCGAGATCCGCGACATCGAGCAGAAGCTGATCGAGAAGCTGGGCACGAAGGTGCAGATCATGGGCACGGCGCGAAAGGGGCGAGTCGAGATCGCCTACTATTCGGCAGACGACCTGGACAGGCTGCTCGAGCTGCTGAAGATCCGCACCTGATGCGGCGATGGGCGCTCCCGCAGCGCAAAGCCTGTCGCGGCGGGAATTACGAGAGCCCTTTTGTTGACAAAGCCCGGGCCGATGAGTATAGTGAAGCCGCCAGCTTGCTCCGCCGCGGGGTCCTGCCGCAGGGTGATCGCCTGCCGCTCTGCCCTGCTCGTGGAGCGGGGAGAGGTGTCCGAGTGGTCGAAGGAGGCGGTCTTGAAAACCGTTGAGCCGCTTCGCGGTTCCGGGGGTTCGAATCCCTCCCTCTCCGGTCACGGTATCCTCGCCCCGTCCGCGCGTCGGCGGGCGGCAAATGGATGGGGAGAGGTGCGAGAGTGGTCGAATCGGGCGCCCTGCTAAGGCGTTATACTCGTAAGGGTATCAGGGGTTCGAATCCCCTCCTCTCCGTCGTGTGCCCATAGCTCAGCTGGATAGAGCATTAGACTGCGGATCTGAAGGTCGGAGGTTCGAATCCTCTTGGGCACGGAGCAGGCGCCGTTCGCGGCGCCTGCGGGGCTTCCTTCGGAGAGATGCGAGAGCGGTCGAATCGGGCGGTCTCGAAAACCGTTGAGCCGCTTGCGGCTCCGTGGGTTCGAATCCCACTCTCTCCGCGAGATCCATGGGCTGGTCGCGCTGTACATCCGTGTCGCGCGACCTGGCCATCCTGGCTTGGAGAGATGACCGAGTGGCCGAAGGTGCACGCTTGGAAGGCGTGTGTACTCGTAAGGGTACCGTGGGTTCGAATCCCACTCTCTCCGTACAACCCCTTTGGCGTTGATGTTCAGGTCATACGCTATGGGCTGCTGCCGAACCCCGTCAGGACCGGAAGGTAGCAGCGGTACGCAGCGTGTCCATGAGCCGTAACCGGCGTGAATGGAGCTGAAGGGGTTGCTTTCTTCCGCCGGCGCCGCAGGCGCATTCTCTCGGCTGGGGGGGCCGCCTCGTATGCCGTACGAAGTCACCGCGACACGAAAACGTCCGCAGACCTTCTCCGCGCTGGTCGGCCAGGAGTTTGTCGCGGCCACCCTCACCAGCTCCATCCAGCAGGGCCGCATCGCCCACGCGTACCTGTTCGCCGGGCCGCGCGGGGTCGGGAAGACCTCGGTGGCGCGCATCCTCGCCAAGGCGCTGAACTGCGAGAAGGGACCGACTGCCGAGCCGTGCGGCGTCTGCCCCAGCTGCGTCGAGATCGCGCGCGGTGCCTCCCTGGACGTGATCGAGATCGACGGCGCCTCCAACACCAGCGTGAACGACGTGCGCGAGATCCGCGACGAGGTGCTCTTCGCGCCCAACTCCAGCCGCTACAAGGTCTACATCATCGACGAGGTGCACATGCTCTCCAACAGCGCCTTCAACGCGCTGCTGAAGACGATCGAGGAGCCGCCGCCCTACATCGTGTTCATCTTCGCCACCACCGAGGTGCACAAGGTCCCCGCCACGATCCGCTCGCGCTGCCAGCAGTACAACTTCCGCCTCATCTCCACCGCCGAGATCAAGGGCAAGCTGCAGGAGGCCTCGCGCGAGCTGGGAGTCGCAGGCGGAGGAGCGGGCCCTCACCTGGATCGCCAAGGAAGCCACGGGCTCCCTGCGCGACGCCTACACCCTGCTCGACCAGGTCGTCTCCTTCTCGGCGGGCGAGATCACGCTGGACAAGATCCGCGAGAAGCTGGGAGTGCTGGGCATCGACGAGATGAACGACTTCGTCCGCCTCCTGCGCGCGGGCGACGCCGCGCCGGTCCTGGAGCGGCTCGACGCCAGTGCTCGCCACGGGCGTGTCGGTCGAGCAGTTCGTCTCCGACCTCGCCGAGTACTTCCGCAACCTCCTGTTCCTCAAGAGCGGCATTTCCCGGGACACGCTTCTGGGCTACGCGCCCGAGGACTTCGATGCCGCGGTTCTCGCTTCGCTCACGGCGGTGCAGATCGAGAAGGCGATCGAGATGCTCCTCGCCCTGTACCGCACCATCCGCTTCTCGCTGAACCAGCGCTTCGAGCTCGAGCTGGTCCTCTCGCGTCTTGCGGGCCTGGACAGGCTGATCAGCCCGTCCGAGATCATGGAGGCGCTGCGGGAGGTGCGGGGCTCTGCCCCCGCCGGTGGGGGGCTCGCGCGCGGGGCGGGCACCGCGGCGCCGCAGCGGGCACCGCGTCCGTTCGCGCCGGCGTCCCCGTCGACGCAGGGACCGTCCACGGGGGGCATGCTGCGCGAGGCAGGTCGGCGCGAGCCCGCGGCTCCCCCGGCTCCCCGGCCCGACACCGGAGGCGCCCAGTGGGGTCGTGCCCGCTGCGCCCGCGGTCGAACCGGAGAGGATCGTCCCGAAGATGATAGAGGCGATCCGCCGGGAGAGTCCCGCCCTCGCCTCGGCGCTGGAGAAGTGCGCCTCGTCGTCGGCCGACGAGGCTGAGCTCCTTCTCACCTTCCCGTCGCGGGACAGGTTCGCGGGGGAGCTCGTTCTCAAGGAAAAGGACTCCCTGGGCCAGCGCGCCTCGGCGCTGCTCGCCCGGCCGGTGCGGCTGAAGGTCGCCTTCCAGGAGGTGCGGGTGGAGCAGGCCCGCGTCGACCAGAGGGTAGAGCTGCTGCGCAAGGTTTTTCGGGGAGAGGTCGTGAAAGGAGAGGGGCGTGGCTCTGAACCCGTTTGACGTCCTGAAGCAGCTGCAGGGACTCCAGTCGAAGGTCGGGGAGATGCAGGAGAAGCTGAAGGGCATCCACGTGACCGGATCGTCAGGCGGCGGGATGGTCACCGTCGAGATGGACGGCGAGATGCGCGTCGAGAAGGTCTCCATCGCGAAAGAGGCGGTCGACCCCTCCGACATCACCATGCTGGAAGACCTGGTGCTGGCCGCCCTCACCGACACCCTGTCCCGGCTGAAGGACAGGCTGCGCGAGGAGGTCTCGCAGGCCACAGGCGGGCTCGAGCTTCCCCCGGGCATGCTGGGCTTCTGACGGGCAGTCGGCGTGAACGCACTCGAGCGACTGGTCGCGAACCTCGCCCGCCTGCCGGGACTTGGCAGGAAGAGCGCCTCCCGCATCGCCTACCACCTGCTGCGCGCCGACGAGACCCTCTCGCGGTCCCTCGCCGAGGACCTCGCGGCGCTGCACCAGACGATCAGGAACTGCAGCATCTGCGGGACCTACACCGACATCGACCCCTGCGGCATCTGCACCGACACCTCGCGCGACAGGTCATCCATCTGCGTGGTGGAGGAGCCGCGCGACGTGCTCACCATCGAGGCCATCCGGGAGCACCGGGGCCTGTACCACGTGCTGGGCGGGGCCATCTCGCCGATCGACGGGATCGGCCCGGGGAACCTGCGCATCGCGGGGCTTGTGGAGAGGGTGAAAGGCGGCGGCGTGCGCGAGGTCATCGTGGCCACCAACCCCACGGTCGAGGGTGAGACCACGGCCCTGTACCTCGTGAAGGTTCTGAAGGACTCGGGAGCGGCGATATCGCGGCTTGCCTTCGGCCTGCCTGTGGGCGGCGACCTCGAGTTCGCCGACAGGCAGACCCTTGCCCGCTCCTTCCGGGGCCGCAGCGCCCTCTAGGACAGGCCCCCCCGGGTCAGATCTTGTCGACGAGGATCGAGCACTTGCCCGACGGGATGGGCAGGGTCTTGTTGCGCGCCCCGAACAGGTCGATGGTCAGGTAGTACAGCTTCTCGCTCTCGAGGTGGATCTCCCAGCCCCTGCCGCTCTTCGCGTTCAGGATCGAGATCAGGTTCCGCTTCAGCGCCAGGTCCTCGATGCCCATGTGCTCCAGCGTGGGGATCGTCCAGTTCACCGTCTTCCGCGGCAGCGAGATGTCCAGGCCGATGATGTTCTCCAGCATCAGGGAGATGGTGGTGAGGGCCGTGTAGTGCAGGAACATCGTGCGGGGGAAGCCCTTCTTGCCCGGCCACCTGGCGGGTCCCTCCGTGTGCGGGGCGTACGCCTCGTACAGCGAACCCTTCTTCCCCGTGTTCGGGATACAGGCCGTCCAGGACGTGGTAGATGTGGCGGATGGCGAACTCGCGCGCCAGGTCGTGGCGCTTGTACTTCTCCAGGCCCTTGATGACCATGTAGTTGAAGGGGGGGTACACCGAGCCGCGGGAGCCCACGCCCGCCGGGTCGAAGTGCTCTGTCGCGCACGGCCAGCGTGGGGAACGGGTTCTCGACGCCGAACTCGCGCGGGTCGACGAGGTGCTCGATCAGCTGCTCGCCCCTCGCCTCGTTGGGGATCTCCGCCAGCAGGGGCCAGAAGGAGGCGATGGTCTTCACCTTCAGCCTCTTCTCGTTCCTGTCGAGGTCGAAGTAGAAGCCGTCCTTCTCGTCCCACATCAGTGTGTTGATCTTTGTCTTCAGCGAGAAGTAGGCCTTCCTGTACTTGTAGTTGGTGTCCTTGTCGTTGATGATGTCGGCGAGCTCCGAGATGTAGAAGGCGGCGAGCGCCATCTGCGCGTTGAAGTCGATGGGATAGCACACGCCCTCGCGCGGGGAGTTCTCCATCATCGTCGCCGCGAGGGGCACAGAGTACAGCCCGTTTTCCCTGCGGAAGGTCTGCTCGATCCACTCGAAGTACCGCTCGAGCACGGGCAGCACATCGCGGATGCGCTTCTTCACGCCCAGCTTGTGGTAGATGTTGTACTCGGCCCAGGCGAAGAGAGGCGGCAGGATGCCCCGGGGGTTGTCCTTCGACTTGACGGGTTTGCCGTCCTTCTCGTTGTACTCGCCACGGATGGCGCCCGAAGGTTCCTGCTTGGCGTAGAAGTTGTCGAGCAGGGGGAACACGGGGTAGATGCGGTTGGAATAGACCAGGAAGAAGGTTGCGAAACAGGCGTTGAACTGGTTGATCCGGGTGCTGTCAGGATGGGCAAAATAGCGGCTGTGCAAGCCGCTTGCCGAGGTTCCCTTCTTCCAGAAGTCACGGATGAGGATCCAGGTCTCGTCGTACAGAGCAACGAGATCCTGATCGTAGAAGTGAATCTTCGGGAAGTCCTTTTTTACCACTCACGATCCCCATTCTTTCCCTGCATTTGGTCATGATATTGTACCATGCCATGTCGCGCATTCAAAGGTATTTTTTCATCCAGCCGCAAATTGCACGACACTGCGCGATTCGGGTCACTTGAGGGAATGGAGAGAATGTAAGATTTCCCGGCCCGATCGTCAACTTGCTTGACAGGACGAGACGGCCCGGCTTAAATGCTTCGACATGGAAGCGGAGGAGCTGTATGCGACCGCACGGATGGCCCGTCTCACCCTGACCCCGGCGGAGGTCGACAGGCTGCGCGCGGCGGTCGGGCAGGTCCTCGCGTACTTCTCCCACATGCGCGAGATCGACGTCGAGGGGCTGGAGCCCACGACTCACGCACTGCTGAGCGAGAACAGGCTGCGAGAGGACCGCGGGACGACGCCGGCCTCCAGGACAGGCTGCTCGAGAACGCTCCCGAGCGGGAAGAGCGCTTCATCGTCATCCCGAACGTGCTGTGATGGACTGGCGAGACTCACTCGCCCCCCGTGCGGGCGGGCAGTGGAGGGAGGCAGCCTCCCTGCGCGGCGGGCGGGTCGGCTGCTTCCTCCAGTTCGACCCGGACCTCGGCCTGTCCGAGACGTCCGCCGTTTCCCCCTCCGCGGGCCCGCTCTCCGGGCTGCCTTTCGCCGTCAAGGACAACATCGCGGTGCGGTCTTTCCGCCTCACGTGCGGGTCGAAGATCCTGCGCGATTTCGTGTCTCCCTACAGCGCCACGGCCGTGGAACGTCTCCAGAAGGCGGGGGCGGTGGTCGTGGGCAAGACCAACCTCGACGAGTTCGGCATGGGTTCCTCGACCGAGAACTCGGCCTTCATGGAAACGCACAACCCCTGGGACCCGGCCCGCGTGCCCGGCGGCTCGAGCGGCGGCTCGGCCGCGGCCGTGGCTGCCGGCATCGTCCCTTTCGCGCTGGGGACCGACACGGGCGGCTCGGTGCGGCAGCCCGCCGCGTTCTGCGGCGTCTACGGCCTCAAGCCGACCTACGGAGCGGTTTCCCGCTACGGCCTGGTGGCCTACGCCTCGTCGCTGGAGGTGCTGGGCATCGTCTCGAAGACGGTGACGGTCCTCGAGAGAGTCTTCGAAACGGTGCGGGGCGTCGACGCCCGCGATCACTCCTCCCTGGCGTGGCAGCCGGCGGACGGGGCTGCCGGGGGGCGGGGCACGCCATCGCGGCGCATCGGCGTGCCGGCCGAGTGCGCGCACATCGCCATGCACCCCGCGGTCAGGAAGACCTTCGATGCCGTGCGCGCCCGCCTGGAGAAGACGGGATGCACGGTCGTGGAGGTCCCCTTCCCCACGCTTGACCACGTGGTCTCTTCCTACTACGTCATCGCCACCGCCGAGGCGAGCGCCAACCTCGCCCGGTTCGACGGGGTGCGCTACGGCTCGCGCGCGCCCGGGGCGGAGAACCCCGAGGCGCTCATGACCGCCACGAGGAACGCCGGGCTTCGGAGACGAGGTGAAGCTGCGCATCCTCCTGGGAACCTACGTGCTGCGCTCGGGCTTCCAGGACGAGTACTACCTGCGGGCCCAGCGCATCAGGACGGCGATCAGGAACGACTTCGCGCGCGCCTTCCAGCAGGTCGACCTCATCCTGATGCCCGTCTACCCCGTGCCGCCCTTCGTCCGCGGCAGCGCCGACGCGGACCCCTTCACCCAGAAGCTGGCAGACATCTTCACCTGCTCGGCAAACCTCGCGGGCCTGCCGGCCCTCTCGTTCCCCGCCGGCGTCGAGGACGGCCTTCCTGTCGGGATGCAGCTCCTCGCCCCCGCCTTCGGCGAGGATCGCCTCTTCGCGGCGGCCCGCGAGATGGAAGTCTCCTTCCCCTCCCCCGACCCGCCGGCGTTCCCGGCGGAGTGGAGGTAGCCGTGTACGTCTCCTTCCTCGGCCTTGAGGTGCACGCGCAGCTGCTGACCCGCACCAAGGTTTTCTGCGGGTGCAGGGCCGCCTTCGGCGACGAGCCCAACTCGAACGTCTGCCCCGTGTGCATGGGCTACCCCGGGGTGC
>CAVTER010000012.1:0-122106 GCA_963733835.1 uncultured Spirochaetota bacterium | reverse complement strand
TGAGAAATGCCATGACGGAAAAGTAGCCCGGGGATTTGGGTCTAAGAGGTTCCTGGGTACGCGCGATCTGGTTGAAGATGGAAGGCTTCTCCTGGATTGCCATCTCGCGCGCGATCTCGGATTTCAAATCGGGTGTAAGTGCAGGCCATCTGAAACTGTAGTTGGTTTTCAGGCGGACAAGATCAAAGTCATTCGGATAGCGACGTTCTGACCCCGGCTCGGGTGAAAGCTTCATGTGAGGTGGCTCGCGCGCTATTGGGAAGGCGATCGAAACAAGTTGTCCGCAATCCTCATGGCACTTCTCATAACGGCGCGTATGTGCATCGGCGCCTCAGAAGGCGCCTCGGGCTTCGCGGCGCTGCAGCGCGCCGCTCCGCCACACAGCCCCTCGGCCTTGTTGGCCTCGGGGCTGGTCACATACGCGCGGCACGTTATGAGAAATGCCATGACGGAAAAGTAGCCCGGGGATTTGGGTCTAAGAGGTTCCTGGGTCACGTGCGATCTGGATGAAGATGGATGGCTTCTCCTAGGATTGCCATCCCGCGCGCGATCACGGATTTCAAATCGGGTGTAAGTGCAGGCCATCTGAGACTGTAGTTGGTTTTCAGGCGGACAAGATCAAAGTCTTTCGGTAGCGACGTTCTGACCCCGGCCTGGCGAGAGCTTCATGTGAGGTGGCTCGCGCGCTATTGGGAAGGCGATCGAAACAAGTTGCTCGCAATCCTCATGGCACTTCTCATAACGGCGCGTATGTGCATCGGCGCCTCAGAAGGCGCCTCGGGCTTCGCGGCGCTGCGGCGCGCCGCTCCGCCACACAGCCCCTCGGCCCTGTTGGCCTCGGGGCTGGTCACATACGCGCGGCACGTTATACGCAATTGCGCTCGAACATAGCCATGTTTTCCTGTCGAGTCTCCAGTTGAATAGAGGTTCGAATGCATCGATATGTTCGGTGTCTTGGATCGGCCAGTCTGCTCTGGGACGATGATCCAAAGCAGAGCGATCATCGAATCCGTGGATCTCATCGACGAGACATCCTTTTCGATGGGTCGAGGATCTGTCGACCGCTGTTCTGCACATCCCGACTCCGAGCAGATACTCAATGAGATCGTGCTACAGTATTTCCTATCGCTTGAGGCCTCGTTGGGCTCATAGCTTCGGTTATGCCGTATCCTCACTTCTACTATGCCTGGATTGCCTCGTACGGAACTGGTCGGCTACCTGAGGCGGTGCGCCAATCAGTAGCGGAGCCTGCCTTCGGTGGGCCTCGATATCTCGCCAATTCCCTTTAATGCAGTGGCACGGCTCTTTTTGGAAGAAGCAGACTCCAAAGAATCTCACCTTCCAACTGTACTCGTGATTCTGGGCCGCCTCACAAGCGAGTTTACGGACAAAAATCGTGGTCTCGCCTTCAACCGCATTCAGCATGGCTTCTCCGCCCGGAAAGGTTCGATCGCTCGATCCATTTGGGATCGAAACACCGTGAGGAACTCAGGGTTCCCACGTGGGCATCAGGTCTATGAAAAGGTCCCGTCGAGCCGACTGATAAAGTCAATTTCAATCTCAAACCCGCTTCGTCCACTCGGATCCGGAAAAGCTACTCGTGGCCTTGACCTGGCTGGAGTTCGACCGGAATTCAAGTCGATGCTCAAGACCCAGGTCAGAGGCTCGGAGAACCCGTCGAGAACTTCTTCTTGCCCGACTCAGGTGTTTCATACCTTCGTGGAACCGTCGTCTTGGTCTCTAGAAACATCTTTTCCAGCACCGGCCGGTAACCTACCGTATACCTCTGCCTTCGAAAAGGGAAGTCAACTCTCCCCCTTGAAGAGGAGGAAGCGCAGAGCTTAATTATCGGCCGAAAATAGCCGAGACGTCAACGTGCAGGCAAATAGGGCGAGATTTGGACGTCTGCGCAACTGCGCATAACAGCGCGTAGGCGCATCGGCGCCTCAGAAGGCGCCTCGGGCTGCGCGGCGCTGCGGCGCGCCGCTCCGCCACACAGCCCCTCGGCCCTGTTGGCCTCGGGGCTGGTCACATACGCGCGGCACGTTATGGGACATTGCGTCACTGGGCATTTGATGCACAATATTGTGTTAGCGCCATCCTGGTTATGATCGCCAAGCATGTAAGGCGCGTACCCGGCGCATGCTGGATGCAACCCGTCAGGAGAGGTGGCTGATGACTGCTTCGGCAAAACCGCTCGCTCGGCTAACAGGCCGGCTGCTATTCGGACCAGGTTTCAAGCAGCCGTCTGGTTACAAGTCAATGCTTCCAGGCATGGCGACCGGCATAGTCGCGGTCTGGAAGGACAATACCTTCCTCCTATTCCGCATCTGCAAACTGATTCTCGCCGGGCTGCAATTCGTCTTCCCATACAACTGGCTCTGTATTCTGGCCGAAGCAATAGGCAGACGCATGGTTCCAAGGGGTCAGACCCCCTCCGACTTCAGTTACAAAGTCAACTACGCCGTCTCAGAGATCTACATCCTTGCCAGAATTGTGGTTCCGGTCGTGCTACTTGTGGCACTCCAACTCCGCAACTCTGTTTGGTACTGGATCATCCTCGGGACAACGATCGAAACTGCGACCTATGTTCTGGGCAATGTCTTCATTCCGGCGAGGATTGGACCAGCATCCCATTCTAGGGCAGCATTCCTCCTAGTGATCGCTTTTCTGGGCACGTCATTATCCTTTGCATTTCTATACTGGAATGTTGGGGGGATTAAGGGACTTGCTGCACCAACTGACGCGGTCTATTTCAGCATTGTTACCGCAGCGACGGTTGGCTACGGCGACATGCACGCAATAACTCCGGAAGCGCGCCAACTCGTGACTCTGCAGATTCTCACCAGCGTCTTCTTCCTTGTCTCGTTCTTCCCTGTCTTCTTCGCAAAGGCGGTGGAAGAGACACGGATTCAGAAGCGATCCCGCAAGCGGTCGAAGTGAGTTGAAATGGCGCTAACAAGTCGTTGCTGTTGACCGCCTGGATGCAAGCTCGTCCGTTTGATGCAGTCTGGAATTCGCAAGACATCAGTTCTGATTCACGTCGGTAACTGAAATCTATGTTAGTGATGCGAAAGTGAATGGGCTAGCACTCAAAGACGCAACGTCCCATAACAGCGCGTATGTGCATCGGCGCCTCGGAAGGCGCCTCGGGCTCCGCGGCGCTGCGGCGCGCCGCTCCGCCACACAGCCCCTCGGCCCTGTTGGCCTCGGGGCTGGTCACATACGCGCGGTACGTTATGCGCCATTGCGTCTTCGGGCAGTTGCTGCATAGTATATAGTCTTGGGACAGATGAGAGGAGGATATTCCTCGGGACCTGTACACAGCACTTGAAGGAGCAAACAGATGGCAAGATTGAGGCTGCTTGTAGCTCTGCTCTGCATGGTTATCATTTTGGGCGGATGCATTGACATTTATGAGCATATTGGGAAGGAGCGAAACGGAAACGTCAACGTCTATCTCAAGTTAACCGTCTCGAAGGCACTGCTCAAAATGGCTGAAAGTGAATCCGACTCAGAGAGTGACCCTTTTGGAGAGATCTTTGCAGAAGGCAATGAGTTCACTAACGAGATCACGAACCTCAAGGGGACACTTGCGAAAGTTGACACTGAGCTGGAGACGGGCCTTGCCATGCAGCTCTCATTGAATGTGAAAGCACCGGAAATACACACTGCTCTACAGTCAGGTGAGGCGCCCTTCCTACCCAAGTTCGGCAACGACAGAATCACCCTGTCGTTCTCGGGGATGTCACGCAACACGGACTCAAGTTCGGAGGATAGTGCGATGGGGCTCGTGTTGATGTCTTCATACAAGTACAGGTTATCGATCAGCAAGTCTGCCTGCAGCACGATCTCTAGGGTTGTCTATTCTACAGACGAAGTTGACTACAAACCACAGGTAATCGACTTGCCAGACATGTTCTTGATCGAAGTTCCTTTGAGCTACCTAATGAAGACCTCAAAGGTATCTGAACTGGTTATCTACCGATAGAAAGAATGGGCCAATCGGAGGGCCGGCATCGTTTGCGCCGAAACAAATAATTGCGCCCGACAGTGAAGAGGGATTTTGGCGAAGGCGCATGAACCGTTCGGGGACATAGGTAACAAAGTATTCTGGAGACATAGGTAACACTTTTTCTGGGGACATGGGTGACACTCTCTCCCGAGAGGGGGGCGCCCATGCCGTGGAAAGGGGTTACCGTGAGCGAACAGAGAGAGAACTTCCTCCGCGACTACACCTTACGCTACTACACCGTCACTGACCTGGCGGAACGATTCAGCATCTCGCGAAAGACCGCCTACAAGTGGATCGAGCGCTACCAGGAGCGCGGCCGAGAGGGCCTGGCGGACCAATCCCGCCGACCGCATAGCTGTCCGTGGCAGACGGAGAAGCAGATCTGCGATGCGCTGGTGGAGCTGCGTCAGGCGCACTCCAGCTGGGGCCCCGGGAAGCTTCTGGATGTGCTGCAGCAGAAGACATCCCAGCTGGGAGCTGCCTTCCTGCTCAACCGCAGCGCAGATTCTCAAGAACCATGGGCTGGTTCGCAATCGCCGCCGCCATCGAAGAGAGCATCCCGGCTGCCCTCAGAGTGTCGCCCACGAGCCCAACGAGATCTGGGGAGCAGACTACAAGGGCCAGTTTCGGCTCGGCAACGGCAGCTACTGCTTCCCGCAGACCGTCAGTGACCTGAACTCGCGGTTCCTCCTGGGTTGCGATGGACATGACAGCGTTGATGGTCAGGAGACGAAGGCCCATTTCACGCGGCTTTTCAACGAGTATGGCCTGCCGCTGCGCATACGCACCGACAACGGGGTCCCGTTCGCTTCCAACGCCTTGGCTCGACTGTCGAGCCTCTCGGTGTGGTTCATCAAGCTGGGTATCTGCCCTGAGCTCATCGAACCTGGTCATCCTGAGCAGAATGGGATCCATGAGCGAATGCACCGTACCCTCAAGCAGGACACCGCACGGCCTCCTTCCCGCACGATGCGGCAGCAACAGAGGAGGTTCGACGTGTTTCGTGAAGAGTTCAACGAGGAGCGCCCCCATGAAGCTCTGGCGATGAAGCGCCCCGCGGAGACCTATATGCCTTCTCGAAGGGATATGCCCAGGAGGATTGGAAGCTACGACTACCCGCTGCATGCGCTGGTGAGCCGTGTCAGCCGATGCGGAACCATCCGGGTGCTGGGGAAGCAGATCTTCGTCAGCCAGACCATCAACGATGAGTATGTTGCCCTCGAGGAGGTTGACGAGGGGATGTACGATCTGTACTTCTGCTTCTATCTGATTGGGCGATATGAGTTGAAGCTCAACAAGATCCATGACATCATTTCGAAGGTACCAGTGAGGGTGCGCCAGATAGAGCGACCCCAGAGGGTGTCACCCATGTCCTCGGAATGTACCATAGGGCGTTCTAACAAGTCGTTGGAGCCGACCCCTTAAGCGTTGTTCGGAAGCGCTGCCTGGTCTCAGTTGAACGGTTTGGGCTCTCCCGCAGGTCGGCGGGGCGGCTCAACTCTATGTCAGCCAGTCATAAGATGCGGTTTGCTGGCAAAGCGGTGTGCACCAGACTATGAGAAGGGGTTGCAGCGATTGAGATTGGCGGTATCTGCGCGATCCTCGGATAGGGACGAGGAGCCTGACGAACTCAAGCCATTATGAGGCACCAGGGAACCCTCCATCCTTCACAACGCAAGGTGGAAAGAGAATGACACCAGATGAACTATCTCGATATCAGATAGATAAGCTCCTCAGACAGATTGCTGATGGATTAGAACCCTCGACAGACAGGATTACGGCCAACACAAGATTCAAGGCGATATTGAGACAGATCGGAAGCAATTTGATCCGGGCTCGGCGATTTGCAAGGGGCCTCGCTTGGCGGCGTTACAACGTCGAAGGACCTCTAAGAGAGATCAAGAAGACACTACAATTCAAGGGACTGCCTCACCGGCGTTGGTTCGCTAACAGCTATTTCGATCTGATAGTCTATGATAGTGAGCGACAGATAGTTGGCTTTGACATCTGCTACAGGCAAGATGGTAGTTCTGGGACCACATTCAGTTGGGACAAAGAACTTGGTACGACGAACGACTTTGGAGGTGAAGGTGAGTCTGGTCCGCTGAAGAACAAGAGACCAATCTTGAGGACAGAGAGTGTTGCAGATGTCTTCCGACAGGTGGCAATTGATCTCCCGGAACCTATCCCCGGAATGATCTTCATGCATCTGCAGAATTGCGAGTTCAACCAGGCGACAGCCACCTTCCTTGAGAGCTTGACTGATGACGAGCGGGGTGAGATTCGACGGCGAGCCGAGGAACTTTGGCGGCAATATGGTGACCGAGAGCGAGAGGAAGGCCTCATCCTCCGGGGTGAAGTCTATTGGCTACAGGCTAGTCAATCTATTGTAGATGCACCAACCCATGAAGGGTGTGAAGTCCAGGCCACCAAAGAAGGGCGTATCCTGAGTATCGTTACCTCGGATGCACATCGCACTGCCTTGAAAAGGTGGTGGGCTGCTCAAGATGCAGGCGGATTTCGATATGGTGAGCCCTTTGATCCTCACCAATCTCCCAGCGGAGGATAGCCTCCCTGCCTGCTGCGAGGGGCTGAGTGCCTCAAATGCGGGAAGGAGATTTGAAAGAAATTGGGACAGGCTGACAGTTCGCTGAAGCCGACCCCTTGAGCTGGTCTTTGATTCGAGGGCAGGCCGTCTGCCGGGCGGCTTCGCGCTGGTGATGCAGCGGGGTGGCTCAGCTTCATGTTGGCAATATTTCAGGGCTGATTTGTGCTGCTTGATGACGTCCCCGCATTCTCTGAAGCGAGCAAGGAGTCCGGCGTGTTTTCGCCGCCCTCAGCTACAGCAACTTGCGAGAAGGCGGTGCCCTAACGAACTGTCGGGGGCGATATTCGGTTCGTTTTCGTATGAACTATGCGCCCTTACTGGCATCTGCGCCTTTCAATATGTCCAGCAACTTCATTGTCGTGTTCCAACTCCTGATAGTCATAGATTTGTAAAGCGGTGATGCCGTGACCTTATTGAGTCGGCTCTTGGTACGCTCGGCACTGAGGCGTTGCGAATAGATTACGCCGCGTCCCGGCCACACTTTGTCGACACCTTCGCGTGGATCGAATATCGGCATGGCCTGGGCTGCAGTAATGTCCATCAGAAAGATGGCATCGCTGTGATACTTCTCTGCCTGTTCACCGAACCCCTTCGGCTTGTGATCAATGACAGCTTGAAGCTTCTTTCGGCTCAGCACCAAGACTTTGATGAGTTCGCTGTCAAGTTTGAAGCTCTTGGTCAGAGCGGCCTCAATCCGGGCTTGAATCTCATCAGCGGGTTCGCTGGATGCCAACAGCACATTGCCACTGGCAATATACGTTGATACATGGGCAAAGCCCAGTTCTTCCAAGCACTTCTTAAGGTCTGCCATGGGTAGGATATTTTTACCGCCGACATTGATGCCGCGCAGCAGTACTGCGTAAGTATTCATCATCTTCCTTGTACCTGGACTATGTATGCATCAAGACATTCCGAAATGGCAAGTAGAGTCTGAACCTGGTCCAATAGTGAACCGTTCGGGGACATAGGTAACAGAGTATTCTGGAGACATAGGTAACACTCTTTCTGGGGACATGGGTGACACTTCCTCCCGAGAGGAGGCACCGATGCCGTGGAAAGGGGTTACCGTGGTCGAGCAGCGAGAGAACCTCCTCCACGACCACAACTCACGTTGCTACACCGTCAGGGACCTGGCGGAACGATTCAGCATCTCAGGAAAGACCGCCTGCAAGTGGATCGAGCGCTGCGGCGCGCCTCGTCGGCACATGGCCCTTCGGCCCTGTTGGCCTCAGGGCCGCGTCGACTACCCGCGTCACGTTATGGGACATCGCGCCGCAAACGGTCAATTTCCTTGCTGTGCCCTTGCTGCGGGCAGATCTGCGGCAGTAGACTTGTGCGACGGACTGAGAGGACCCAGGAGAGCAGCGCTAGTGGCCAAGTCAAGCACGAATCCTCGACGGGTGGCCAGGGTCTCGTTTGTTTCCTTCTGGCTCTGTGCCGCGATCTTTGTACTGAACGATTTCGTTTTCATCGCCGTGAAGGACACTCATTGGGTCTACGTTGCCGACTACACGATGAGGCTAGTGATCCTCCTCCTTGTCCTGATCGGCTGGGGCGGCCGGAAGCTGGCAGGGATTTCACTCGGCAGATTCCTCTTCCTGGAAGAGGGCACGGCACCCCGACCGGGTGCGGGGTGGATTCGCTTCTCCTGGGTGGTCCTGATAAGCGCGTGGGGTATTGCGCTGTACAAGGTGCTCGAGCCCTGGCTGTATCGCTCCCTTCCGAATACCAAATTGTTTGGGTATCCGAATCTGTCCGGCATTCGTCTCGCGATTGACTTGTTCCCTGGGATAGCACTTGTGGCTCTGTCAGAAGAGGCTTTCTTTCGCGGCATCGCATTTCGCGTGTTCGGAGTGCGGGTGAATACTATGTTCAGGCAGAACGCCTTGGGTCTCCTTGAGGCGGATGGTAAGCAACGTAGCCCGACAAGGGTGTTCTTTTCTCTGCGGATTTGGCTCCTGGTGATCCTCTTCGGTGTGTCTCACTGGTCGAGTGGGATCGGCGCAGTACTTTCCGCCATGCTGACCGGGGCTGCCTTCTCGGCAGCAGTTGTCTTCACGGGAACCCTTTGGCCCGCTCTGATTGCGCACTATGTCATCGACTTCGTTGTATTCAGCGGAATCATCTGAAGCTTTGTGATGTACGGGACAGCTGCAAAAATGTCCGGTCGGGTTGTCACATTACCTGACGTCGTCACCGCAACCACACCAAGTTGGTTCTGGGCGCGAAGTCTTATGACAGCGCGCAGCTCCGCTACACAACTCCTCGGGTATTCACTGCAAAATGGAATGTCTATACTGCTCAGCTTGGGTATCCGCGATGACCGGCTTGACGGGATAGGTCATCGATATGCGAACCATTGATGCAGCCACGGGAGGTGGACTCTCCAAACATGGCAGTTGTTGTCCGATCTGCCAAGCTTTCAAACGGGGTGAAGATTCCTTTTTTGGAGCATGGAGATTCCACGGGTGTTCCCATGGTGCTTCTGCATGCCATTGCTGACTCATTGTACTCTTTTGAAGGAGTGCTCCGGTGCCTGCCCGACTCCATTCATGCCTTTGCCCCGACGCAAAGGGGCCACGGTGATGCGAGTCGACCCGCTCAGGGCTATCGCCCCCGTGATTTCGCCGAGGACCTTGCAGCGTTCATGGACGCCCTCCATCTTGAGGCCGCCGTTATCGCAGGTGGTTCTAGCGGTGGCTTCGTAGCCCGACGCTTTGCGATCAACTACCCCAAGCGAACCCTCGGGCTTGTGCTTCTGGGATCACCTGCCACCCTGGCAGACAACCCGGCTGCTCGAGAGATCTGGTCCACTGCCATCTCGAAGTTGTCAGATCCGGTAGACCCGACCTTCGTACGCGGGTTTGTAGAGGGTACGATCTCCCAGGCGGTGCCACAAGCATTCGTCGAGGCCATGGTACAGGAAAGCCTGAAGGTTCCGGCTCGAGTATGGAGGGCCACATTCGAAGGATTGCTGGAAGACGATGCTTTTCACGAGCTCAACAAGGTCACCGTCCCCACACTCATCGTCTGGGGTGACCAGGATACATTCCTGCCCAGGGTTGATCAGGATGCGCTCAAGGCGGCTATCCCAGGGTCTCGACTTGTAGTGTATCCCGGTGCCGGGCATGCCCTGTACTGGGAAGAGCCTGGGCACGTTGCATCCGATCTCTCATCCTTCGTTGAAGAGCTGGGGAAATGAGTGTGGGAGACTCAGATTCGGGCCGGACCTGGTGGACGGCTAGATTCTGGGCGCTGGATCCTCCCGAGGTATGATGCGGTCATGCGCAATCGCGTCGTCCATGTCCAGCGCCATGCGCCCCGGCGCCGTCGTTCCGCCACAGGGCCTATCGCCCTGGTCAGGCTCGGGGCCACGCCACCGACCCGCGATGCATCATGGGACACTGCGTACGGGAATCATTCTCCGCCTGACACAATTCAGCTGCAAGACCGATTCTGAACAAAGCCCTGCTGTCCCCCAGCCAGCAGGCGACGGTCTCACCGCTGGCCCCGCGTCCGTTCTCACAGCCTGTCAGCCGTGCCCCGTTCCCGCCGATGCGGGCATCCGGGCCAGCAGCAGGGTCTGCGCTTTCCTTCTTTGAGCTCGGAGCGCGTTCGTCTCACATGGTCTGCTCTCGTCTCTGCCTTCTTGACCGACGTGGTCCAGCAGATCCATTCGTTTCGCGCTATCGGCGTGAGGGCATTCCATTTCGCCAGGGCATCGGGATCAGAGGTCAGCGCCTTTCGCAGATCCATCGGGACCACATGCACCACACCGGTGGAGACGGTTGGGCGTTTGCTCGCCATGAGTGCCTCCTGGTACCTAAGGTAATGCCGCGCAGTCCAGGCCGGCCATGGGTTCGAATCCGACGCCAGCAATTGGCCCTGGCCCCTGCGAAGTCCGACGCGTCGCTCCCGGTAGAGAATCATGCTCTGCTGCCCTCCACCCCAGGCCCGGAACGCGGTGATAGGTCATCCCCTGGCGCCGCGCCGCTCGGCCACGTGGCTTCTCGCCTGCGCGATTCGGCATGCGCCCTTGTGTCAGGATGGATTCCCAGTACACTCAACCGCAACTGGACAGTGAGGTGAGTGCAGCAGATGGCAACCGAGATCACCAGGCTTGAAGAGCAGCTCAAGCGAGCGCTTGAGGGGGAGGCGTGGCACGGGCCGTCCGTTCTCGAGTTGCTGGCCGGGGTGTCGGCGAGGCACGCGGCATGCCATCCCATCCCCGGGGCACATAGCATCTGGGAGATCGTTCTTCACATCGGCAGCGACTATGACCTGGTGCTCCGGAGACTGGCGGGCGACGGGCGGCAGTTTTCGGCGGCTGAAGACTGGCCTGCGTGTCCACCGCCAACCGAAGAGAATTGGAGGCAGGCGGTGCAGGTGCTCACGCTTCTGAACGGGAAGCTGCGGCAGGCTCTGCGGGACTTCCCGAGCGAAAGACTGGACGACCCCCTCGTTCCCGAGGTTCCCTACACCGCGTACACGCAGTTCACTGGCGTCACCCAGCACAACCTGTATCATGCCGGCCAGATCGCGCTGCTGAAGCGCGCCCTGGCGGCCCCGGCCGCCGCCGAGCTGTAGACAACCCGGTTGAGCGGGCGGTCGAGCCGAAAGAGGAAACCGGCGGTGACACTCAGCGGGCAACGGTGTCCGGAGTTGCGTCGGGCAGGTCACGCTCGACATTGCGGATGCGGCGCACGAGGAACGCGACAGCCGATGTGAGAGAGGTCAGCAGACCGAGGATGACGATCTGCATGCCGATGCCGCGGCCCGGGCCCACGCCGATCAGCCGGCCCAGGGAAGGAGCGAGTTGCCCGCCAGTCGCGAGCAGGGGTTTGAAGACCCCGTCGGCGAGCGGACCGGCGACAAGGAACGCGACAGGAGTGAACGACCAGGCGATGGCCCTGCGCACGGCGAACACCCGGCCCTGGAGGTCCGCGGGCACCTTCACCTGCCAGATGGCCTGGCTGCATCCGGCCATCACGGGCATGAGAAGCGAGTACGCTGCCATTCCCCCCGCGATGAGCGGGATGGAAGGCCGCAGGCCCGCGACGGCCATCGCGAGCCCGCCCAGGGCACCCATGCCGAGAAGGCCGTAGATCCTGCGCCGTGGCCCGCCCCACGCGCTCATCACCAGAGTCCCGGCGAGCATGCCGATCCCCATGGCTGAGCTCACGAGGCCGTACACGGCAGGGGACCAGCCGTCAAGGACCATGGGCTGCAGGAGCGGGGTCACCATGGTGCTCAGGAAGTTGTCCACGGTGAAGAACAGCAGCAGCCCCAGCAGCCCCGGGCGCGACACGATGAAGCGCCATCCCAGTCTCATCTCTGGCAGGAGCCCCTTCGTTGCCATGCGCGACTCGCTGCTCCGCGGGGCGGCCGGTACGCGGACGAGCAACGCCATGACGAGGATCGCGGCGCCGTAGGAAGCCACGTCGGCCACGACGAGCGCCCCCACGCCGACCCGGGTGTACAGGGCGCCCGCGATCGCGGGTGCAGCCAGGGTGGCGACCGCGTCCACTGACTGCACCATGCCGCTCGCCCTGCCGAGGTGCTCCTTCGGCACGAGGAGCGTCGTGGCAGCCGACCAGGCAGGCCACTGCAGCGTCACGAAGCCGGACATGACCGCGGTGCAGAGGTACGCGTTCCACGGAGCAAGGCGTCCCGAGAAGAAGAGCGTGGCGATGGCCAGAGCGGCGAGACCCGCGCCGACGTCGCTCACGATCATCGCCACCCGCCTGTCCCACCTGTCCACCAGCGCGCCGGCAAGCGGCGAGAGCACGACCTGGGGAAGGGCGAAGGCGAACATGTTGATCCCGAGGAGGAGGACAGAGTCCGTGCGCTGGTAGATCCAGACGCCGAGGGCGAAGGAGGTGAGCCCGGAGCCGAGCAGCGAGATCATCTGGGCGGCCCAGATGAGGAGGAAGCTGCGGCGCCCCGGAAACGAGAAGGCCGCTTTCATTGCGTGGGGCCAGCATACCGGCGCCGGCCCCGGGAGGCAAGGACTGCTATGCCGCCGGCGCGCCCAGGACGGCGAGCCAGTCTGCTGCCGTGACACCCGGGGTTTCCACCCTGCCCGTGTAGAACAGCGCGATCACCTCCGCGGCCGTCTCGAGGGGGGAGCCCTCGAGCATCTTCTCCAGCGCTTCCACGGAATCCTGGGGATAGCAGAAGAAGTCGCCCGACAGCGACACCTGCGACAGCCTCCCGGCGCGCAGCTCCGCGGTGCACCGCAGCAGCCCGCCCGGGGCCTTGTGCACGCGCTGCACCACGGTGACGCCCTCGGCGATCTTCACGTCCCGGCCGTGGGTCCTGCGCTTCGCCTTCCCGAGGAGCCACTCCTCGGCGAGGAACCGGGCGCCAAGGGCATCGGCCTCTGCGCGGGTCGCGGGGGAGATGTCGGCCTGCTCGAGGGGACCGAGCACCTCGGAGAAGCGGCGCACGAGGACCTCGCTCATCTCCGCGAGCGAGTACTCGCGGCCCGTCTCGCGGCGCAGCGTGGTCAGGTTCTCGCGCATGCTCTGGAAGACCTTGTCGCGGAACTTCTCGTCGGGCACCCGCAGCACGCGGACCATGGTATCGTAGTCGAAGTCGGCGATGATGTTGCCCACCAGGACCACCGAGTCGGCGATCTCCGCCACGCCGGTTCCCGAGATCTTGCGGCCGGCCGTCGTGACGATGTCGTTCACGGGCCTGTAGCGCACAGGGGCCCCGAGGTCCTCGTAGGCCCGCACGACGGGCTGCAGGAGCCGCGCGTAGAAGGCCTGCTTGTCGCCCTGCGCCAGCGGGTTGTCCCTGCGCAGCACGAGCTGGAAGAACAGCTGCGCTGCCGTCGAGGTACACGGCTCCGCCGCCCACCTCGCGGCGGAAGACGGGGATGCCGCGGTCGCGGCAGTACGCGAGGTCCACCTCCTGCTCCAGGTCCTGGTGGAAGCCGATGCAGACGTACGGCTCGCGCGGGGCGAGGATGTTCAGGGCCTCTTCCCCGACGCGGGGCTCGGCGTGGTAGAGCAGCTGGGAGTCCAGCCAGGGAACGTGACCGAGTGAATGCAGTCTCATGATCGCTGCGGGGCGGCGGTCGCCGCGCTCACTTGCCGTACTTCGCCCGCTCGGCAGCGATGTGCGCCGCGAATGCGGGGCCGTCGGTCTTCATCAGGTCGGAGAGATCGGCGAGGTTCGATGCCTTGATTTTCGCCAGCCACCCCTTGCCGTACGGGTCCTTGTTGACCGCGTCGCACTCCCACTCCAGCTCCTCGTTGGCCTCGGTCACGGTGCCGGCCACGGGAGACTTCACCCTGCCGACCCACTTGCCCGACTCCATGGACATGAACGGCTCGCCCTTCGTCACGGCGCGGCCCGCGCGGGGCACCTCGACGAAGACGATCTTCCCCGCAAGGTCCTGGCCGAAGCTGGAAAGGCCAATGGTGACCATGTCGCCCTCCACGCGCGCCCAGACGTGTTCGGGGCTGTAGGCGAGCTCGTCGGGGAACTCCCAGGAATCGATTGTCATGATGCCTCCTCCCGCGCGGGTGTGTGTGCGCGCGCATCGGCCGGGCCCAGGCCCCGGACCGCCTCCGTCATCACCGTCACCGCCTCGGCGAACGCCCTGCCCTGCCCGATGCCGAGGCGCACCAGTCGGAGCCGTTCGGGCTCCAGCCCCGCCTCGGCGAGGATGGACCGGGCCTGGGCCACGCGCTTCTCGGCGCTCGCGTTGCCGGTCAGGTGGTGGCAGTTGCCCTCGGGGCAGGCCACCACGAGCACGCCGTCGGCGCCCTGCTCCAGGGCTGCCAGCAGGTGCAGGGTGCCGATCGTCCCGGTGCACGCCACCGGCAGCACCTTCACCGAGGCGGGGTAGGGCACCTGCTGGAGCCCTGCCATCTCCACCGGCACGCTGCCGCAGTACGAGCAGGCAAGGACCGTGATGCCGGGCTTCCACTCACTCATGTTGCTCTCTCCACGAGAATACCCTGTCACGAAGCGGAGAGCCAGCGGCCCAGGAGGCGGCTCCCCACCAGCTCCTCGTCGCCGTGCCGGTTCAGCGTGATGGCCTTGCCCGGGCACTCCGTCACGCAGGATCCGCAGCCCTGGCAGCGGTACGGGTCGATGAAGGACCTGCGACGGGTCCCCCCGCTGCCGCCCACCGTGTCTCCCACCCGTGGCACACCGTAGGGGCACACCCGCACGCAGGTCAGGCAAGCGGCGCAGCGTGCAGCTTCCACCGAGGCGACGGTGCCTCCGGGGACAATCGCCTCCTGCGCGAGCAGGGCTGCAGCCTGCCTTCCCGCGGCAAGGGCCTGGGCGACCACCTCGCGCAGGGGTTTGGGCCCGTGTGCCAGGCCGCAGAGGAACACCCCCGGCTCGATCGATGCGAATGAGCGGGTCTTCGGCTCCCACTCCTTCCAGAACCCGTCTTCGGCGAGCGGGATGTCCAGCGCCCGGGCCGTTTCGGCGGCGTCGGCCCGGGGCAAGATCGCGGCCGCGAGCACCACGATGTCGGGCTCCAGGACGATCGTGTCTCCCAGCATGGTGTCGTCCACCGCCAGGCCTGCCCCGCGAGGGCCGAGCCGGGGCGGGTTGGCAGGATCGAACCGCACGAAGAGTACCCCCAGCCGACGGGCCTCCGTGTACAGCTCCTCGCGAAGCGCGTAGGTGTTCACCTCGCGCACGAGAACAGTCACACGGCAGGCAGGGTTTGCCTGCCTGATCGCGATGGCCTGGCGCATCATCGTCTCGCAGCAGCCACGGCTGCAGCGCCACGAGGCGCCGGCTGCTCCGGGCATCCCACGGGCCCGCGCACCCGATGAATGCGATGCCCTTCATGCGCGAGGGAAGGTCCCGGTCGGCGCGGATGCGTTCGCCGAGGTCGAGCAGCGTGATGACCCGGGGGTCAGACCCCAGGCCGTGGACGGGGCCGCGATACTCCGAGCCGCCGGTTGCCGCGACGATGGCGCCCACCTCCAGCCGCGTTTCCGCGGAAACGCGCGGGCGGGCGGGTGCTGCGGCCACCTGCCTGATCGCGACAGAGAACCTTCCAACGTGGCCTTCCCGCCGAACGAGCTCGCTCGATGCGTGGATGGTCACCTGTGCGTGCGCGCGAAGCTTCTTTCCGAGATCCGCGACGGCCTTCGGGACGTCCGCCCCCTCGGGGGAGCGGTCCAGGCGCAGCGCGTTTCCGCCCAGGCGCGGTTCCCTCTCGACGAGGTGCACCGGGATACCTGTGTCGGCGATGTGCAGGGCCGCCGTCATGCCGGCGAGCCCTCCCCCGACGACGAGCGCTGCCCGAACCGGCTCAAAGGCAGGGGCGGGAAGCGGGGAGGAGGGCGCACGGCGCGCCTGCTCCACCGCGATCCGCAGGAGCTCGCGCGCCTTGCGCGTCGCCCCCGCGGGGTCGGCCCGGTGCACGAAGGAGAGCTCTTCGCGCAGCGAGGCGAAGTGCACTTCGGCGCCCAGCGACTTCTCGAACAGCGGCCCGTAGGTCCGCCTGTTGCACGCGCCGATCACGACGCTGTCGAGGTGGTTCTCGCGGATCGAGCGACGCACCTGCTCCAGGCCGTCGGGCAGGCACCCGTAGGGGACCGCGGCCGTGTGAACGATCCCTTCCAGCGACGCCGCGTACCCCAGCGTCCCGGCCAGGTCGACCACGGAGCCGATCTCGCCCGCGCAGTCGCAGGCAAACACGCCGATCCTGCGCGTGGGCGGCATCGCGGGGGCGACGGGGGAAGCGGGGACGGGGGAGGCGGGGACGGGCGCCGTGGAGGTCGACGCCGCGGGCGACTGCACCCCGAGGAGGGCGCACACGCGCGCAGCCGCGGCCGATGCCTGCGCGACGCTGTCGGCGATGTCGGCCGGACCGAGCGCCGCGCCCGCGGCAAACACGCCGGGGCTGCCCGTGTCCGCGGGGGAGAGCCCCGGGGTGCGCAGGAAGCCGAAGCTGCCCGGCTCAACGCCGAACAGGCGCGCGGTCGCGGCCGACTCGGCCGCGGCGTCGGCGCCCACGGAGAGCACCACCATGGCGAAGCGCTCCTCGGCCACCTTCCCGTCCTCGGCTGTCACCTGCAGGACGAGATCGCGGGTGGCGGGGTCCTCGCGCAGCACGGAAAGCCTGCACCTGTCCAGGCGGATGCCGTGGGACTGCCGCAGCGGATCGTAGGTCGCGCTGAACGACCGGGCGAAGACGCGGTCGTCCATCATGTAGATGCGGGCCTCGGAAGCCGGGAGCAGCGTCCGGGCGAGCACCGCCTGCCGCGTGGCAAACCCGCAGCAGAAGGAGGAACAGTAGTCGTGCTCCTTGTCGCGCGAGCCCACGCACTGGATCCACGCCACGCGGGAGGGGGGCTGGCCGTCGCTGCGCCGAAGGATGCGCCCCTCGCCCGGGCCGGCCGGCGAGCACATCCTCTCCATCTCGAGGCCCGTGAACACGTTCGCGTACCTGCCGTACCCGTACTCGGCGCTCGCCGCGGGATCGGAAAGCTTCATGCCCGTGGCCAGCACCACGGCGCTCACGGTGAGCGTCTCGTCGCACGGGGTCTCCGCGAGCGAGATGGCCCGCGTGGGGCAGGCGGCTTCGCACCTGCCGCAGCCTTCGCACCAGGGGCCCTTGTCGATGGCGTACGCGTCGGGCACCGAGCGCAGGGCAGGCCTGTGAGCTGCCTTCCTCTGCAACAGGCCCGCCTCGAGGGGATCGGGCATGACGTGCGGGCAGACCTGGGCGCACCGGTCGCACGAGATGCAGAGAGCGGGGTCCACGTGTCGCGGCTGCCGGTGGATCGTGACACGCCAGCGCCCGGGTCCATCCTTCCCGTCGACGCGCTCGGCGGCGGTGACCGTGCTCCGTGTCCACACGGACAGGTGGTCGGGCCGGGAGCGATCGAGCAGGTCCGGCGAGATGACCGGCCGGGTGCACCCCGGGCCGTGCCGGGCCTCGCCCCGGCACAGGAGGCAGTTGTGCAGCGGGAACATCGTGCCAAGCTGGGCCGTGGTGCCGCCCAGCGTGGTCTCCCTCTCGACAAGGAAGACGGGGATGCCGGCGTGGGCGAGGTCGACTGCTGCCTTCTGGCCTGCCACCCCGCCGCCGATCACGAGGACCGGCTCGCGCGGGGATGCCCCTGCGCTGCGCGCGCGCTTCGCGGCTGCCGCCATGTCACTGCCCTCCCTGCGCCGCTGCCGCGTCGACGAACTGCACCAGGTCCATGACCCGGATGCGAAGCTCATTCGCCTTGACCGCCTTGGCCAGCGTGCGCACGCACTGGGGGCAGGCGGACAGCAGGTACTGGGCGCCGGTCGCGGCGGCCTGCGCGACCCTCCGCGCGGCAACCTGCGCGGTCAGCTCGGGCGAGAAGGTCTCCAGGTCGCCTCCTCCCCCGCAGCACAGCGCATGCTCGCGCGTGTTCTCCATCTCGACGAAGGTGAACCCGGGCACACTCTCCAGCACCCGTCGAGGCTCGTCGTACTGGCCGCCTTTCCTGCCGAGGTCGCAGGGGTCGTGCCAGGTGACCACCCCCGGTCTTTTCGCCTCGCCGAAGGTGAGCCTGTCGGCCGCCAGGATCTCGCCCAGCACCTGGCTGGAGCTGACCACCTCGAAGTCCAGCGCCCGTCCCAGCTGCTCGGGGTACACGTGGTGCCACATGTGGTAGCAGGACGGGCAGGTCATGACCACGCGCCGCGCACCCAGCGCCCGCACCTGCGCGCAGTTGTGCTCCATCAGCTCCCGTGCCTGGGCGAGCTGGCCTGCCATCATGAGGGGGAACCCGCAGCACCACTCCTCGCCGCCCAGGGTCGTCACGTCGACGCGCGCCTTGGCGAGCACGCTGACGAAGCCCTGGGGAATCGCGTAGCTCATCGGGAACATCGCCGACACGCAGCCCACGAAGTAGACCATCTCCGCGCCCTGCCGCCTGTCGATGCCCTCGGGCTTCACCGGCAGGTTCGCCGTCCAGGAGAGGCGCGAGGAGTTGTCCTCGCCCGAGACGTTGTGGTGCTCCCGGATCCTGCCGCCCAGCATGCCCATCGCGCGGATGCCCTTCGCCAGGGCGGGGTCGCCCGCGAAGGTCTCCTCCTTCCCTGCCAGCCAGTGTTCCTGCATCGCCTTCTGGCGCAGCAGCTCCACCATGCGGCGCACGCTCACCTCGTGGGGGCAGTGCTCCGTGCAGGAGTCGCAGCCCAGGCAGCGCCAGATGCTCGCATCGCTCAGCAGCTTCTGCTCCAGCCCGAGCTGGGCCGAGCGCATCATCCGGGCAGGGGCGATGGCCATGGCGGAGGCAGTGGGGCAGCCCGAGCTGCAGCGCTGGCACTGGTAGCACAGGAACGGGTTCTCACCCGCCGCCTCGCGCAGCAGGGCGGCAAGGGCATCGGAGGGCGTGACGGACATGGCGGTCCTAGATGAAGTACTGCACAGAGGATGCCGCCGAGTTCTTGATCGCGGTTGCGGCGCCGACCACGTCCTCGACCTCGGGGATGAGGTCTTCCCGCCTGATCTCCATGACGTCCATGCTCGTCTTGCAGGCGAGGAAATGCACGCCGAGGTCGATGCAGGCCTGGCGCAGCTCATCGAGTCCCGCGACCTTCTTGGCCGTCATCATCTTCTTGAACATCCAGCGGCCCATGCCTCCGAAGCTGAACTTGGAGGGATTCAGGCGACCGAGGCCGCCGCGGTTGAGCAGCCCGATCATGCGGCCCATGAAGCCCTTGCCGGTGAAGCTCCCCGTCTGGATCGCCTTCAGGCCCCAGAAGGTGATGAACATCGTCGTGTCCATTCCTGCAGCCGCCGCGGTCGATGCCAGCGTGAATGCCGCGAAGACCTTGTCGAAGTCGCCGCTCAGAAGGACTATCGTCGCCTTGTTCTTCTCTGCCATGCCCGCCTCCTATGCCTTCTTGCGAATCCAGTACTTAAAGAAGCTCCCGGCATTCTCCTCGCCGAGGAACTCGTTGCCCGTCTGCTCGCACCACGACCTGATGTCCGCGTGCGCCCCCTCGTCGTCGGCCTGCACCTCCAGAACCTGCCCGCCGGTCATGGTGCGCATGTTCTTCGCCATGTGCACGATGGGCATGGGGCAGGCCTGGCCCACCGATTCCTGGACCTTGTCCGCCGTATGCTCCGCCATGTGTCCTCCTCCTTCTCCCGTCTCTACAGCCACGGAACAGGGTTGTGCTGTTCCACCAGCTCGACGAACCCGTCGTAGCCGATCACCCGGATGCCCTCGATCACCCGCTCGATGCCGCGCGCCTTCAGGTCCGGCTCCAGGGCGTACACGGGGTGCAACGCGAGCGCCGAGGCCACGAGGGCCTCGGCCTTCGTGCCGTGCCGGGCCGCGTACACGCCGTCCTCGAGCAGGAGAAAGGGCGAGCCCTTCGCCGCCACGCGCAGCGCCGACTCGAAGCTGGGGGACCCCAGCGGCGACCTGTTTATCATGTGCAGCATGGATCCTTCCTTCCTCAGAACGGCAGCACCGCGGTGGCGCCGGCCAGGACCTTCTCGATTTCCTCCGCGCTCGCCACCGTCACCGGCATGACGAGGTCGTCGACGGTGAGCCCGCGCTCGGCAAGCGAGCGGTCGTGCACGTAGAACTCCGTGATGCCCTGGTCGGGCAGCGTCGCGAATCCCGCGCTGAGCGGCTTCATGTCGATGCCCGCGGGATCCTGGCCCTTCGCCAGCGTGTACACCCCGTCGTCGAGGAACACCACGCAGATGGGGACCTCGAACACGGCCATGCCCAGCATGGCGCGGAAGCCCTCTGCCGGGTACACCGTGGCGTAGGGCGGCTTTCGCATCAGCATCGCGATCTTGGTGCTCATGGCTCCTCCCTCAGTCCCCGAAGGTGACGAACCGGTCGGCCTTGCGCACGAACTCGGCAAGCGAGCCCAGGCCCGACAGCTGGATGTGCTCGTTCTTGAGGTCGGGCTTCAGGCCCCGGAACTTGGCGCACGCGGTGCAGGCAACGACCGGGACTCCCGCCGCGGCGACCTCCTCGAACATATGGCCGATGTTGCGCTCGCCCGGGGGGTTGATGAACTTCTGTGCGCTTCCCACGCCGTCGGCGAAGAGGAACACGCCGACCATCTCGTGGCCCCGGGCACGCGCCGCGCGGATGAACTGGAGTGCCGTGTCCGCGGCCTGGTGCTGGTAGGGACCGTCGAGGACCATGACGCCGAACTTCATACGGGTCTCCTGGGGGGACGGGATGGGCCGCGCGGGGCGCGGCGCGGGGACGCTGCAGGCCCGGCTGGGCGGCCGGGCCGTGAAGGGGCGGCGCGCCGGGGAAGCCGACGAGGGCGGGGAACAGTGCGGGTGACGCCCCTTTCGGCCGCGATCTGGCCGGCGAGGACGGCCCGCAGGAGGTCCAGGGCCTCGATCAGCCGGTGGTCGGCCAGCGCGTAGTAGACCGACGGGCCCCTGCGGACCGTCGTGACCAGGTTTCTCTCGCGCAGGACCCGCAGGTGGCGGGAGGCGGCCGGCTGCGACAGGCCCACCTCGGCGGCAAGGTCGGTGACGCACAGGGGGCCGGACTCAAGGGCGTACAGCATCAGCACGCGCTTGGGGTCGGCGACCCCGTAGCACACGCGGGCGTGCAGCAGCACGATCTCGCGTTCCAGGTCAGGGTTTGGCATTCTCTCCCTCTCCCGCGGGAAGCCGGCAGCACCGGCTGCTCTTCCGCGCCATATACACATATGCGAATAAGCGCATGCATCATTGCACAGGTTCGCGGGGGATGCAAGGGGAATCTTTCGGCGTGTGCCCGCGGGGGAGGGGGCGGGGATCAGGAGCCGGACTGCTCCCGGCGTCGCCTGCGCTGCTCGCGCTGCAGCTCGACCTGCTGCACGTACTCGGGGCTCAGGTAGCGGATGCGGGTCTCCTTGAACCTGTGGGCGGGAATCCGGGGGCCTGCGACGTTGTAGCGAATCCCGGCTGCCACGTCGACCTTGACCGGACCCGTGGCCGGGCCGTTCTGGAAGTCCAGGTACAGCCCCACCCGGGCGTACAGCGCGCGCACGTGGTAGTTCTGCGGGCGGGGGTCCTCGTGGGAGTCGCCGCGGGGGCTCAACCCGGCCCAGCCATCTGCCCACCCGAAGAGGTCGCGCTTCTCCAGCTCGAAGAAGACACCGGGCATCCACACAACCCCAGGGGTGGAAGGGCTGGCGTCCGCGTCGCCAAGCCCCAGGAGCAGGTCGCCGCCCACGGTCCAGTGGTTGTTTCCAAGCAGGTTGTGCAGCAGGTCGGCGAACTGGGCGCCCGCACCGAGGTGCACTGTGACACCCCAGTACGTGAAGGGGGCGAGGGCGGGCCACGGCGCACCGCCGAGGGGATTCAGCCCCAGGCGCGCGTACCCGACCACCCGTTCGTGGTGGACGTACCGCGCCTCGGCGAGGAGGCCCGTGAACCCGAGGGAGCCCCCAAGGTACAGGTCCTGCAGGGGGAAGAGGCTGTATTCCTTGCGCGCATCGCTCACGTGGGGAATGAGGATGGCCTCGACGAGGGAGATGGCGATGCTGCTTGTCTTCAAAGCCCCGAACCCGTACGGGACCCGGAAGAGCGTTCCGTCGGGCAGAGGGTCCTCGATGTCGCCTCCGCGGGCAAGGAAGACCCCATCCCTCTGCGTGTTGACGAACTGTGCGTACAAGAGGAAGGGATCGGCAACCCCGTACATCGAGACGAACCACCCGCCGGGGGCCTGGGTCGTGACGAGGGTGCCGCGGCCGTCCTCGGGGAATCCATCGTCGTCGTAGCGGAGGGCCTGGAGCGGTTCCTGCGCGGGCAGGGGGACGTTCTCGCCCGGGACGGTCAGGTCATCGGGAGCCTCGATGACAGCCGGTTCGTTCCCCGCAGTCGCGGTCTGCGACCAGCCCGGCACGAGGGCGGCACCGACGAGCGCGGCCGCGAGAGCGGCCGCTGCCAGCCTACGGTCGAGCATCCTGCGCCCGGCCCTACTTCAGCACGTACACGGCACCCGGGCCCCACGGTTGGAGGCGCCGCCGTCGCACCGATCGCCGCACGGGTCGCATCAAGGGCGACGGCCATCCCGAAGTAGAGATTGTCAGCCGCGTCGGATGCACTCACCGTTCCGGCGGGGTTCCAGGAATTGCCGGCAGCGCGCGCGTACACGAAGACTGCCCCGTCGTTTGTCGCGACATGGTCACGATTGAAGGAGCCAATCAGGACCGTGTCACCACTGATCGCAGCGGACCAGCCATACCAGTCTTCAAC
Source organism: uncultured Spirochaetota bacterium (assembly GCA_963733835.1). GTDB lineage: Bacteria > Spirochaetota > Spirochaetia > SZUA-6 > Fen-1364 > CAVTER01. The sequence goes on along the minus strand of CAVTER010000012.1, from coordinate 99,279 downwards.
CCGAGGTGAGTCGAGCGAAAGTCTGGCGGGCGGGATGGTGTGCCAGTCCCCCGCCGCCGACTTCTGGAACACGTAGGCCGCTCCCGCCATGTCGACAGTTCCAGAGTCTCTGCCCGGGGAACCCACCACGAGCCAGTCTCCTGAGATCCCCACAGAGACGCCGAACATGGCGTAGTCGTCGGGGTCCGGTGCCTGAATGCGTTCGGCAAAGTCCCAGTTGTCGGTGTCGAACCTGAAGATGTACACGGCCCCCTGCTTGTAGGGGGCCACAGCCGGTGTTCCCTCGATATCCTCGTAGTGCGACCCGACAACCAGGACGTCACCCGAGATGTCCACAGAAAAGCCGAATGATGAGTTCGCCTGGGGAGTCTCGGCGCGAAGCTTCGTATCGAAACCCCATGTGCCGCCCGAGTTCACGAAGACGTAGACTGCGCCGTAGGAGGGCTCCCCTGCCTCCCCGTCGTTGTCCTCCCGGGCACCGACTGCCAGCCACGCGCCGTCCATGGCGAGGGAATTGCCGAATCGTTCCACCGCGGTGGGAACCTGGCCAGGGATGTCGCCGATCTTGAAGGTGCGAACGAAGTCCCAGGCACCTGTCGTCGCGTTTCTCCCATAGATCGCGATGCTCCCCCCACGGTCCAGCGGGGTGTCTGCGTCAGGTGCCCCGAGCACAGCGTACTCGCCATTGGTCGCCACCGCGTACCCGTAATAGTCGCCCGCAGCAGCACCGACCGGCGCGGGAAGCAGTGTCCCGGAATCCCATGTTTCGCCGAGTACCCGGTGGTAGATCCACGCTCCCCCCAGGTTGCCGTCCCTGTAGGGTTCGCCCACGATCATGTAGTCGCCGCTGATGTCCACAGAGAAGCCGTAGCCGGACACGTTGGGCGTGGGGGCGAGCCTCGCCATCTCGCGGCGGAAGGGTGCACCCTGCAGGAAGGAGGTGAGGGCGTTGTCGCAGCCGCCCAGGAGGCCGGTCGCAGCAAGGAGGGCGCCGAGAAGCGCCGCGAAACGACTCACTCTTCCCATGTGACCATCTCCTTCCCTGCGGCGTCCGACGCGCGGGAAGCGTCGCCGTTCCCTGCAGCTGCCGTTGCATCGAACCGTTTCGCCGAGTCCGGGGAGACCTGCGCGAGCTGTGTCAACGATCTGTCCGCATCCGCGGTCCTGTTCATCGCCCTGTAGGTCTGGACGAGGCCTGCGAGCACTGTGGGATTGCCGGGGTCCTGCCGGAGGGCCTGCTGGTAGTAGGTGAGTGCCCTGGCGGGCAGCTTCCGCAGCAGGTAGACATTGCCGAGGTTCAGCAGCGCGGGGGCGTACGAGCGGACGGCAGTGCTCTTCAGAAACTGCGCCTCGGCCTTGTCGAGGATGCCGAACCGCGCGTACAGCAGGCCGAGGGAGTTGTACAGGCGCTGGGTGTCCTTTGCCTGCGCGATGCGCGCCTCCAGCTCCTTCACCCGCGGACCGAGGACGAGGTCCGCCAGCCCGTCGATCCCAGCCCTGTAGGTCTCCATGATCCTGGCGTCCGGCGGCGGGGAGGCTGTTGCCTCACCCGGCAGGCCCACGGGTTCGAAGAGCTTCCACGCCTCGGCGAGGGGGTAGAACCCGGCTTCCCTGCCGCCCGCGTACTGCTTCCACTCCCGCGCACCCTCCTGCCATGCCTCCGCGAAGCTCTCGCGGACGAGGGTCACTTCGAGGGGCATCCATGCGCGGCCGTCGCGGATGATGAGGGCATCGGTCCCGCCGAGGATGCGGGCCGCGCTTTCAGGCGGCAGATCGAGTGCAAAGGCCACGTAGATGTGCTCGGGAACGGTGACGAGGGCGGTGTCCACGCTCGCCGCGGCGAGCAGGGCAGCGTACAGGATGGAGAGGTCATCGCAGTCGCCCGACTTGTACGTGAGCGTCTGCCGGGGGAACTGCAGGAAGTCGATCGCCGTCGCGTTCTTCACGTACTGGAGGTACGGCGTCTTCGGGTCGGGCACGTACCCGATGCCCGAGAGCCCCAGGGCTCCATGCATCGCGACCGCGGTCCGCAGCGCGTAATCCAGCACCTGGTTGTCGCCCGAGCGCACGAGGCTGGCCACCGTCTTTGCATAGGAGAGAACGGCAGTGTCGCGCGCCGTCACGAAGGCCGCGGCCCTGCGGTTGTCGTCCCACGTGGAGGCGTTCCTGTTCTCGAGCCTGATCGTCTGGACCGAGCTCGACGTCCAGGGCTCCTTGCCCGCGGTGAAGGACAGCCCGATCTCCGCGGCGACCTTGGTTCCCTCGGTGATCTCGAGGACCTTGTCGGTGAACAGCGCGTACAGGTCGATCTCCCGGGTCCCGCCCGCAGGGACCTCGCCCGATACCTCCATGATCTTCGGGCTGTCCATGTAGCTCCTGATGAAGACCGACACCTTCAAATCACGGGCCGGCTGCCTGCCCTTGTTGACCAGGACCGCCCGGCCAATGGGGTGGGAGTCGTAGTACTGGTAGAAGACGGGGAGGATCACGTCCGTGCCCACGTCCCTGATCTCCAGGGGGGAAGGTCGGGCGGGCGCCTGGCCGAAACCCACGCTGCCGCTGATGGGGAACCTGTAGTGTGTCCCGAGGAACACGCCGACCGAGCTCAGGAGCGGGCTCCCCGAGCCGAGCAGTACGCGGTAGCCGGCCCCACGCCCAGCGACAGGCTCGGCGTGAGGTAGAATGACACCTCGCCGCTGCCGGTGACGAAGGGGTTTCCTCCAGAGATCGTGTTGCCCAGCTCGTCGCGGACGAGGCCGAGGTAGTACCCGCCCTTCGCGAAGATACCAGCCGACAGGCGGGTCAGGAACGGGAACTGGACGCCGAGGCCCGCCCCGGCCGACAGGACGTTGAGGCTGGTCGCCGTAGGAACCACCACGGGCTGAAGGCCGTAGCCGATGTCCGCCACGAGAACCAGGGGGAAGGAAAGCGGCGGCTTGTACTCCACGGACAGCAGCGCCGCGCCTCCCAGGCCGAAGGAGGAGGCGCCCGTGCCGACCGGCACCTCCAGCGAGGGAACGAGGCGCAGCCCGATCGTGGAGAGCTTCTCCTGCGGCCAGGCAGCGGCGGGGAGCAGGACCGCGAGGAGTGCAGCGGCACATCCGGCGGCGATTCTGTTCTTCACCTTGGTCCTCCAGTAACGGAATATACCACGGTCGGGGCCTTCCCCGGCTACCCGCCCCTCAGAGATCCTTCGCTGCCGCCCGGGCCTTCCGCTTGTAGTGCGACGGGGGCATGTGCTCCAGGGCCTGGAACGTCTTGGTGAAATGGCTCTGGTCGAAGAACCCGCATTCCGAGGCGATGTCGGCCATGCTGCGGTCCGTGTTCTTCATGAGGTAGATCGCGTAGTCGATGCGCTGGCGCGCGACGTACGCCGACAGCGAGACGCCGCTTTCCTTCCTGAAGAGGTGGAGGGCGCGGCTCACGCTCAGGCCGGCGGCGGCAGCGACCTCGCGCGCCGCAACCTTCGAGGCGTAAGTTCCTCGTCAGGTAATCCTTCATCCGCGTCATGTGCGCCGGGCGTCTTCTGCCCCGTTCCTCCGAGACCGTCCGCGTGAAGTTCTCCAGCGCCTTTGTGACCTTCCAGAACAGGTCGTCGAACCCGGTGGCCGCGTTGATGTCGGTGAGGTAGGAATACCGCGGTCCGAGGAGGCCTTCCGCGCTGATCCCCTTCTCGATGGCCGCGCGGGAAATGATGACGATGAGCTCCAGGAGACGGACCTTCAGCAGGTCGAAGTTCATGCCGCTCTCCAGGAAGATGACCCCGAGGAAGCGGTTGATGATCTCGCGGGACCCGCTGAGGTCACCGAGCACGACCTTGTCGATGATCTCGTTCTGCATCCGCACGAGCGGACGTGACGAGGTCCTGCTTCCCCGCCGCGCGCGTCGGCGAGGTAGTTGGCGATCGTGAACTGCTGGAGGCTCTTCTCGCGGCTCTCGGCGATCAGCTCCACGTCGTTCATCGCCGTAGCTTCCGGTCAGGTCGAACAGCAGCCCGGCGTTCCGTCGCAGGGTCTCGGAGGGCACGACGCGGAAGGCGAGCCGCGTCCGCGGGCCCGAGGCTGAGCGCGATCCCGTGCCGGGCGAGGCTCGGCGAGGACCTCCTCGCGGATGTCCTTCTCCATCTGGGGGAAGACCGAGAAGCCGCTCACGAGGCCCGCCTTCAGCCGCCCGTCGCGGGACAGGGGCACCGCGAAGGTGACCAGGCCGAACGGGCAGACGGAGATGTACGGCTCTCCCCACCGGAAGGACTCCTCGACCGACTTCCTGTGGTGGGCGCGGCAGAGGGAGGCCATCTTGCGCGACCGGTGACGCGCGCGCACAGCGGGCAGCCGCCCAGCGACCACGCCGTCGCACCGGCAAGGTCGACCAGGAGGAGGGGCAGGCCCGCGGCGGTGCGGAACTCCGCCGCAAGCGCACGCACGCGGGGCAGGTCGACGCCGGATACGGGGAGATCCGCCATGATGGATGAATAGCACGATTTTACAAAAACTTCAAGTCCTGTACTATACCGGTTTGCCCCCCAGGGCTATTTTTCGCGGCGGATGAAACGCTTCGTCGTGGTCGGGGCCGGCGCGGCGGGCTGCGCAGCAGCCCTGGAGCTGGCCGGACAGGGACACGAGGTCACGGTGCTGGAATCCTCCCCAGCGGTGGGCGGGAAGGTCCTGTCCTACTGCTGCAAGGCCACGGACTCCTGCGCCCGCTGCGGCGTGTGCGTGACGCACGACGCCGTGGCGAAGGCTCTTGGCAGCGGGCGGGTTTCTTTCCTCACGGGCGCCCGCGTCGAGGCAGTCCAGGCGGACGGCGCGGGCCTGCGCGTAAGCGGGACCGCGGCGGGGCCCCGGATCCGCCATGCCCTCTGCACGGACTGCGGTGCGTGCGTCGCCGCCTGCCCGACGCAGGCCATCTCCCGGTACGGCAGGGCAGGGCTTGTCGTGTACTCCGTCGACCCTTCCCGCTGCCTCCTGCACCAGGGAAAGCCCTGCACCGCCTGCCGGCAGGCGTGCAGTTTCGAGGCCATCGAAGGGAAGGCCGCCGAGGAGAAGTTCTCTCTGCCGGTCGACGGCGCTGTGATCGCGACAGGCCACGAGACCTTCGATCCCGTCTGCAAGCCCCGGCTCGGCTACGGACGCCTCCCGGGCGTGATGACGGGGCTCGAGGCGGAGCGCGCGCTTTCCGACCAGGCCGCGCTCACGGCAGCCGACGGGAATCCGGCCCAGAGCGTGGCTTTCATCCAGTGCGTGGGCTCGCGCGACCCCGTCCTGTGCAGGAACTTCTGCAGCGCGGTCTGCTGCGCGTATGCGCTGCGGATGGCGCGAGTGCTGAAAGCACGGCAGCCCGGGACGGACGTGACGGTCTACTACATCGACATCCAGAACTTCGACAAGGTCTTCACTCCCTTCCGCGCGGAGGTCCAGGCGCTGGGCGTGCGGTTCGTGCGAGGCATCCCCTCTTCGGTGAACCGGACGTCGGCGCGGAAAGCTCGAGCTCCTCATCGAGGACCCCGGGGGAGGCACCGCAAGGCCCTGCACGACGCGGTCGTCCTGTCCGTGGGCCTGGGTCCCGCGGACGGTGCGCCCGCGTGGCGGAGATCTTCGGTCTCGAGCAGGACGAGTTCGGGTTTTTCTCCTCGCGCCTCGCCGCGGTTCGCGTTGCGGGAACCTGCGCGGAGCCCCAGACCCTCGTCGACGCCATGGCATCGGGAAGGGCAGCCGCGGCGGAGCTCCTGGCGGACGCGGTGCAGGAGGCGCGCGTATGACGGCGGTATTCGTCTGCTCCTGCGGCCGCCGGTCGGGGGATTCGTGGCTCGAAAAGGTCACCGCCGGGCTTGGCGCGGACCATGTCGTCGGGTCTGACAACCTCTGCGGGGCAGCTGGCCTGAAGCTGCTGCGGGACAGGGCGAAGAAGTCCGACGCGGGGCGCATCCTGCTCGCCGGCTGCCCGGCCCTGGAGACGGAGGCGTACCGCCGGGCGGCCGCGACGGCCGCGGGGCTGGCGCCTGGGGACGTGTCGACCGTCGTGCTCCCCTCGAAGGCCTCCGCGCCCGCGGCCGTGCGCACGGTGTCGCTCGCCCGCGCAGCGCTGGACATGACTCCCGTGTTCGACACCCGCAGCGTGCCGCTGGGCCAGGACGTGCTCGTCGTGGGACGCGGCCCTGCTGCCGACGAGGCTGCCCGGCTGGTGCGCGGCTTCGGGCACACGGCGACCGTGATCGACGCGCACGGCCTCCCGACCCTCGAGGGAGCGGTGGGCAGCTTCCGCGTTGCCGACCGCAGCTTCGGCGCCGTGGTGATCGCCGCGGGGCTCGAGCAGCGCAGCCACTCCTCGGCGCCCTTCGTGCCGGGCAGGATCGTTCCCCTCGGCAGCCTCGAGTCACACCTCGCGTCGCTGCACAGGCGCGACAGGCCGCGCTCGGTCGTGCTCCTCCTGGACCTGGAGATCGACGAGACGAAGGCGAGCTGGTCCGCCGCGGTGCGCACCTGCCCTGGCGGTCCGCGCCGTCTACAAGACAGAGGTGACAATACTGCAGCGCGATGTGCGCGTGGCAGGCAGGGGCCTGGAGAAGCTGTACGACGATGCGCGCGATGCGGGCATCGTGTTCGTCAAGTGCGAGGGAAAGCCGACGTCTCCGTGACGGCCGACGGCGTCTCGATCGCGCTGCCGGGACAGCGTGGCAGGCGAGGACGTCCGGATCGACGGCAGCGGCTCGCGGAGTCGTGAGCGAGGGCGGCCTGGCAGCGGCGGCGACTGCAGGCCTGGCAGATGCGGCCGGCATCCTCGTCGATGCATACGGCCGGCTGCAGGAGAACAACATCCACCTGCTGCCCGCCGAGACCAACAGGGACGGGAGTGTTCGTCGTTGGCTCGTGCAGGGGCGAGCAGGACGGGGCCACGGCGTTGCGTGACGCCCGCGCGGCGGCACTTGCCGCGCACCAGCTCCTGTCGCAGAAGTCACTCGCAGTCGAGCTGTCGCACCCCGTGGTCGATCCGGACAAGTGCGTCCTGTGCCTGACCTGCATCCGGTCCTGCCCGTTCAAGGCCATGCGCATCTACATGGAAGAAAAGCGCGCCGACAGCATCCCAGAGGCGTGCCGCAGGTGCGGCATCTGCGCGGGGGAGTGCCCGGCAAAGGCGATCACGCTTCCCGCGCACAGCGACGCGATCGTGATGGCGCGCGCGGGAGCCCGCGCATGAAGAAGACCGCACGCATCACGGCGCTCCTGTGCGAGAACTCCGCGTGGAAGGCATGGGTGGATGCCTGCGGCCAGGGAGCCGGCGCCGCGAAGGGCCTGGACGGAGTGGACCCTGTCAAGCTTCCCTGCTCGGGCAAGGTCGAGACGGCCATGGTCCTGAAGCTCCTCGAGGCAGGGAGCGCGGGAGTGCTGGTTCTCGCCTGCCCGAAGGACAACTGCACCTACGTGCGCGGCAGCTCCCGGGCGGAAAAGCGGATCGCCCTGGCGAAGGCCGCGCTGCGCGAGGCGGGGCTGGACGAGGGCCTGGTGCGCCTGGACTTCATCTCGTCGCTGGACAGCAGGAAGCTCCTGGACATCGTAGCGGAGTTCCGCGCCTCCATTCTCGAAGGGGTGGCTCGATGATCACAGCAGTTCGAAAGCCGTTCGCGGAAATCGCCTCCATGCTGGGCGACACTCGCAAGGTGCTCATCCTGGGCTGCGGCACCTGCGTCACCGTGTGCATGGCCGGCGGCGAGAAGGAAGTGGCGATCCTCGGTTCCACGCTGCGCCTGGCAAACCAGAAGGACGGCAGGCGCATGGACGTCGCCGAGGCCACCATCGAGCGCCAGTGCGACAGGGAGTTCTTCGACGCGGTGCGCGACAAGGTGGAAGAGGCCGACGTGGTGCTCTCGCTCGCCTGCGGGGTGGGCGTGCAGTTCCTCGGCGAGGTGTTCCCCGGCAAGCCCGTGCTCCCGGGCCTGGACACGAAGTTCTACGGCGCGGCCATCGCCCAGGGCGTGTGGGCCGAGCGCTGCTCGGGCTGCGGCACCTGCGTGATCGGCGACTACGGCGGCGTGTGCCCCGTGACGCGTTGCTCCAAGAGCCTGCTGAACGGGCCCTGCGGCGGATCGCAGAACGGCAAGTGCGAGGTGGATCCCCAGAACATCGACTGCGGCTGGCAGCTCATCTACGACAGGATGAAGGGGCTGGGCCAGCTCGAACGCCTCGAGGCCAACCAGCCGATCAAGGACTGGAGCACCGGCCGCCACGGCGGCCCCGGCAAGATCGTGAAGGAAGACGCTGTCCTATGAGCACGCTGACCATGGAGAGCCTGAAGTCGGCAAGCAGGCTGGAACGGGTGCTGGCCGAGGGGCACTTCGCCGTGACCGCCGAGCTGGGCCCCCCCAAGAGCGCCGACGTGTCGGTCATCGCGGCCAAGGCCGCGCGCCTGCGCGGGAACGTGGACGCGGTGAACATCACCGACAACCAGACCGCGATCGTGCGCATGTCGTCCATCGCCGCGGGCCTGCTCGCATTGAAAGAGGGCGTGGAGCCCATCATCCAGATCACCTGCAGGGACAGGAACCGGATCGCCATCCAGAGCGACGTCCTGGGCGCCTGGGCGCTGGGCATCAGGAACATCCTGTGCCTGACCGGCGACCACCAGAAGTTCGGCAACCACCCCACCTCCAAGAACGTCTTCGACATGGACTCCATCCAGCTCATCGCGATGCTGGCCGGCATGCGCGACGGCAAGGTGTTCGCCTGCGGCGAGGAGATCAGGAACTCGAAGAAGTCGCCCGTGGTGGAGCCGCGCATCCTCATCGGCGGCGCCGAGAACCCCTTCGGCGACCCGCTGGAGTTCCGCGCGATCCGCCTGGCGAAGAAGATCGCGGCGGGGGTGGACTTCATCCAGACCCAGTGCATCTACGACATGGAGCGCTTCGAGGAGTTCATGCGCCAGGTCCGCGACCGGGGACTGCACGAGAAGGTGAAGATCCTGGCCGGGGTGACGCCGCTGAAGTCCGTGGGCATGGCGAAGTACATGCGCGACAGCGTGGCGGGGCTCTCGGTGCCCGACCGTATCATCGAGCGCATGGAGAAGGCGACCGACAAGCCGGCCGAGGGCATCCGGATCTGCGTGGAACAGATCCAGCGGCTGCGGCAGATCGAGGGCGTGGCCGGCGTGCACATCATGGCCATAGAGTGGGAAGAGAAGGTGGCCGAGATCGTGTCGGCCGCGGGCCTGCTGCCCCGGCCCGAGCCCGTCGCGGCACCGGAGGCGAAGGCATGAGCCAGGCAGTGACGACCATCGCGATCGAGAAGCTCGATCCGCGGTTCAAGGACGAGGTGGCCGGGAAGCCGGGCGGGGCAAAGATCAGGAAGTGCTACGCCTGCGGCACCTGCACGGCGGGCTGCCCCGTGTTCCAGGTGGAGAGCGAGTACAACCCGCGCAAGCTCATCCGCATGATCCTGCTGGGCATGAGGAAGGACGTGCTCTCGTCCAAGGTGATCTGGCTGTGCGCCCGCTGCGCCGTGTGCTCTGCCAACTGCCCCCAGGACGTGGACTTCTCCAACATCATGATGGCCCTGCGCGACATGGCGGTCGCGGAGGGCTTCGCGCCTGCCGACATGCAGGAGCGCATCGACAGGATCAGCACCGCGGCGCACGAGCTGCGCAGGGACTGCATCAACCTGCTGCTGGGCATGGGCGAGTCGACCGAGGCCGGCGCGCGCGCGAGCGCCGAGAAGGCCCTCGCCGAGGTGGCGAAGAAATGAGCGGTGTCGGCTCTTCACCCGCCCCTGCCGTGCTCGTGGAAGGCGGGCTGCCGTCCCCCGGCAAGACGGGGGCCGTGCTCGTGGTGGGGGCGGGCATCGCGGGCATCCAGGCATCGCTCGACCTGGCCAATGCCGGCTACCGGGTGTACCTCGTGGAGCAGTCCCCGTCCATCGGGGGCACGATGACCCAGCTGGACAAGACCTTCCCGACCAACGACTGCTCCATGTGCATCGTCTCGCCGAAGCTCGTGGAGTGCTCGCGGCACCCCAACATCCGCATGCTCACCTACGCGGAGCTGGACAAGCTGGAAGGCGAGCCGGGCAACTTCAAGGCCGTGCTGCGGTCGAAGGCCAGGTCTGTGGATGCCTCGAAGTGCACCGGCTGCGGCGCCTGCCAGGCCGCCTGCCCCGTGCGGAACGCCGTCCGCATGCCCGAGCCCGTGGACGACGAGGAGTCGGAGCGCACCGCGCGGCTGGACGCGATCATCGATTCGTACGGCGCGGCGCGCGACAGCATGATCACCGTCCTGCAGGACGCCAACAAGGCGTTCAACTACCTGCCCGAGGCCATCCTGCACAGGATTTCCACGCGCCTCGCCGTGCCCTATGCCGAGGTGTACGGCGCGGCGAGCTTCTACAAGGCGTTCAGCCTCGAGCCCCGGGGAGCCCACGTCGTGCAGGTCTGCATGGGAACCGCATGCCACGTGCGCGGCGCCCAGCGCATCCTGGAGGAGCTGGAGCGCAGGCTCGCCATCCCCGCCGGCGGCACGACGAAGGACATGCTGTTCAGCCTGGAGACGGTGAACTGCCTGGGTGCCTGCGCCCTGGGGCCGATCGTTGCCATCGACGGCGAGTTCCACGGCAGCATGACCACCGCGAAGGTCCCGCACCTGCTGGACAGCTACGCGAAGAAGGCGGCATCGTGAGACTGGCATCCGTCGCTGAACTGGAGAAGCTTCGCGCCTCCGCCGCGGCCGCCGCACGGCCCCGGAACAAGGACATCATCGTCTCCGCGGACTCCACCTGCTGCATCCTGCGCGGGTCGCTCACCGTGGCCGATGCGTTCCAGAAGGAAATCGCGCACAACGACCTGGCCGAGGCGGTGGGCCTGCGCCTGGCGGGCTGCCTCGGGTTCTGCGAGATCGAGCCCATGGTCGTCGTCCTGCCGCAGAAGATCCTCTACCAGAAGGTGAAGCCCGAGGACGTGCCCGAGATCATCCAGAAGACGATCATGGGCGGCGAGGTGATCGAGCGCCTCCTGTACAGGGAGCCGCTCACGAAGCAGGCCATCGCCGAGATCGAGAAGATCCCCTTCTACCAGAAGCAGATGCGCCTCGTGCTCGGTCCCAACGAGAGGATCGTGCCCACCGACATCGACACCTACATCGCCGACGGCGGCTACGCGGCCCTCGCGAAGGTCCTCTTCACGATGAAGCCCGCCGAGGTGATCGACGTGGTGAAGCGCTCGGGAATCCGCGGCCGCGGCGGGGCAGGCTTCGCCACGGGACGCAAGTGGGAGACCACGGCGAACGCCGAGAGCGAGGACGGGATCCGCTACGTGATCTGCAACGCCGACGAGGGCGACCCCGGCGCCTACATGGACAGGGCCGTGATGGAGGCGAACCCCCACTCGGTGCTGGAGGGCATGCTGATCGGCTCGTACGCCATGGGCTCGCGCGACGGGTACGTGTACATCCGCACAGAGTACCCGCTGGCTGTCGAGCACCTGCGGACGGCGCTCCGCCAGGCCGAGGAGTACGGCCTTGTCGGGAAGAACATCCTCGGCAGCGGCCACGACTTCAGCATCAAGGTGGTGCGCGGGGCAGGCGCCTTCGTCTGCGGCGAGTCCACGGCGCTCATGGCGTCGCTGGAGGGGAAGGTGGGCAGGCCCCGCGCCAAGTACGTGCACACATCCGAGAAGGGCCTGCACGACAGGCCGAGCAACCTGAACAACGTGGAGACCTGGGCCACCATCCCCCTTATCGTGAACAGGGGCGCGGACTGGTTCTCGTCCATCGGCACGGAGAACTCGAAGGGCACCAAGATCTTCTCGCTGGTCGGCAAGATCAACAACACGGGCCTCGTCGAGGTGCCCATGGGCATCAGCCTGCGCGACATCATCTTCACGATCGGCGGCGGCATCCCGAAGGGCAAGAGGTTCAAGGCCGTGCAGACCGGCGGGCCGTCGGGAGGGTGCATCCCCGAGAGCCTGCTCGACCTGAAGGTGGACTACGACGCCCTCACGAAGGCCGGCTCGATGATGGGATCGGGCGGCATGATCGTCATGGACGAGGACACCTGCATGGTGGACGTGGCCCGCTACTTCCTCGATTTCCTGAAGGGCGAGTCGTGCGGCAAGTGCGTTCCCTGCAGGGAGGGCATCAAGCAGATGCTGGCGATCCTCGAGAGGATCTGCAGGGGCGAGGGGAAGGAAGAGGACATCGCGACGCTGGAGGAAATCGGCACCTACCAGGTCGACACCTCGCTGTGCGCCCTCGGGCAGTCGGCGGCGAACCCGGTCCTCTCCACCATCCGCTACTTCCGCGACGAGTACGAGGCGCACATCCGCGACCACTGGTGCCCCGCGGGCGTGTGCAAGAGCCTGTTCCGCTACCACGTCACGCCCGAGGCGTGCACCGGGTGCATGGCCTGCAAGAAGCAGTGCCCCGTGAACGCCATCGACGGAGAGCGCAAGACGCCGCACCTGATCCGGCAGGCAGACTGCATCATGTGCGGGTCCTGCTACGACGCGTGCAGGTTCTCGGCCATCGCCCGGGTGCGCACCGATGATCCCCGGGTGCGGGCGGCTGCCGGGGCGGGCGGCAACGGACGGGGCGCGGCAGGCCAGGGAGCCGGAGCATGAGCGAGCACACGAAGCCCACGGGCCCCGTGCACATGACCATCGACGGGAAGAGCGTCACGGCCGAGCCGGGCGCCACGATTCTCGATGCCGCGCGGGCTGCCGGCATCGGCATCCCCACCCTCTGCGAGCACCCCACCGTCGAGGCCTACGGCGCATGCAGGATGTGCATGGTGGAGATCACCGTGCGGGGCAGGAAGCGCCTGGTGACCTCGTGCAACTACGAGGCTGCCGAGGGCCTCTCGGTCGAGACCGCGAACGAGAGGGTGCGCAAGAGCAGGAAGATGACCATCGAGCTGCTCCTTGCCCGCTGCCCCGAGGTGGACGGCCTGCAGCGCCTGGCAAAGGCGTACGGGGTGAAGCAGGAGCGCTTCCCGAAGGAGCAGGACGACTGCATCCTCTGCGGCCTGTGCGTGCGCGTGTGCCGCGAGCGCATGGGCGTGGGCGCAGCCGACTTCGTCGGCCAGGGGCGCCTCGATGCGCGTGGACACCCCCTACGAGAGGAAGAGCGAGGCCTGCATCACCTGCGGCGCCTGCACCTTCGTGTGCCCCACGCAGTCCAAGCGGCTGGACAAGGTGTTCCCCGACCGGCTCCTGCCCCAGCCATCCGAGTTCGACATGGGCATGCGGCCGCGCTCCACCGTCTACATCCCCTTCCCGCAGGCCCTGCCCAACATGCCTGTCATCGACAGGGAGAACTGCGTGCACTTCGCCAACGGCGCCTGCGGGACCTGCCAGGAGGTCTGCCCGGCCAACGCGATCGACTACACGCAGGAGGACACGGTCCAGGAGGTGGCTGCCGGCGCCGTGATCCTCTCGCCGGGGTTCTGCATGTACGACCCCTCCGAGAGGCCCGAGCTGTCGCACACGCTGGCCCCCAACGTCCTGTCCAGCCTGCAGTTCGAGAGGCTGCTGTCTGCCAGCGGACCCTGCATGGGGAATGTCGTGCGTCCCTCCGACGGCAGGGTGCCGCACAGGATCGCCTTCGTGCAGTGCGTGGGCTCGCGCGACGAGACCCACCCCTGGTGCTCCTCCGTGTGCTGCATGTACGCGCTCAAGGAGGCGATGATCGCCAAGGAGCACGAGCACGGGGTGGAGTGCACCCTGTTCTACATGGACATCCGCGCGCACGGGAAGGGCTTTGACTCCTACTACGAGAGGGCGAAGGCCCAGGGCATCCGCTTCATCAGGAGCAGGCCGCAGCGGGTGGACGAGCTGGGATCGACGGCGAACCTCAGCGTGGGCTACGTGAGCGAGGACGGCGACTATCGCACCGAGGAGTTCGACCTCGTGGTGCTCTCCTCGGGCCTGAACCCGCCGTCCCGGGCAGCGGAGATGGCGAAGACCTGCGGCGTGGAGCTGGACGGCAACGGCTTCGCCGCTCACCGGTGAGCTCAACCCCGTGAGGTCCAGCAGGCCTGGCGTGTTCCTCTGCGGCCCCTTCGGGGAGCCCAAGGACATCCCCGAGACCGTGGTCGAGGCGTCGGGCGCCGCTGCTGAGGCCATGGTGCTCCTCGCGGAGAGCCGGGGGACCCTCGTCACGAAGACCGAGCTCCCTCCCGAGCTGGACATCTCGGGCCAGGTTCCGCGCATCGGCGTGTTCGTCTGCCACTGCGGCAAGAACATCGGCGCCTACGTGGACGTGCCGGCCGTGCGGGAATACGCGAAGAGCCTTCCCGACGTGATCTTCGCGATGGACAACCTGTACACCTGCTCTTCCGACACGCAGGAGGTGATCAAGGCGAAGATCACCGAGCACAGGCTGAACAGGGTCGTCGTCTCCTCCTGCTCTCCCCGCACGCACGAGCCGCTGTTCCAGCAGACCATCCGCGAGGCCGGCCTGAACGTGCACCTGTTCGAGATGGCGAACATCCGCGACCAGTGCTCATGGGTGCACATGGAGCAGAGGAAGGAAGCAACCGAGAAGTCGAAAGACCTCGTGCGCATGGCCGTTGCAAAGGCCCGGCTGACCGAGCCGCTGCGGTCCATCCCCCTGCCGGTCACGCACTCCGCCCTCGTTGTCGGAGGGGGCATCGCGGGCATGAGCGCGGCGCTGGCCATCGCCGACCAGGGCTACGACGTGGCCCTGGTGGAGAAGGCGAAGGTCCTGGGGGGCATCGCCACGCGCATCGCGTCGACCCTGGGAGGAGAGAAGCTGTCGCAGCACGCGCGCGAGCTCGCGCTGCGGGCGGGAAACCACCCCCACGTGCGCGTGTTCACCGGCGCGCAGCTGGCGAAGGTGGACGGCTTCGTGGGCAACTTCGAGACCACGATCCAGCCCGAGGGCGGGGAGCCGGTGGTCGTGAAGCACGGCGCGGCCATCCTCGCCGTGGGCGGCAGGGAAAGCGCGCCCACCGAGTACCTCTACGGGAAGAACCCGGGCGTGGTGACGTTGCTCGAGCTGGAGAAGACGCTCTCTGCCCCGAGGGCGGCGTTCCCCGACTCCGTGGTGTTCATCCAGTGCGTGGGCTCGCGCGAGGGCGAGCACATGTACTGCAGCAGGCTGTGCTGCTCCTCGGCCATCAAGCAGGCGATCCGGATCAAGAAGGCGAAGCCAGAGGCGAGCGTGGTCGTGCTGTACCGCGACATCCGAACCTACGGGTTCCGCGAAACCTTCTACGAGGAAGCGCGCGAGCTGGGCGTGGCCTTCGTGCGCTACGAGCTGGAGGCGAAGCCAGTGGTGAGCCAGGTCCGCGCCGCGAAGGGCGAGGGGTCCCGCCTTCGCGTGAAGGTCCGCGATCCCATCCTGGCCGCCGACCTGTCGATCCCGGCAGACCTCGTGGTGCTCTCTGCCCGGGTGGATCCAAACCCGGACAACGAGATGCTGTCGCAGTTCTTCAAGGTCCCCCTGAACGCGAACAGGTTCTTCCTGGAGGCGCACGCCAAGCTGCGGCCCGTGGACTTCGCCACCGAGGGCGTGTTCGTCTGCGGCGCCGCCCACTACCCCAAGGACGCCGGGGAGTGCATCGCCCAGGCCAAGGCGGCCGCGGGCAGGGCGTCCACCGTGCTCGCGCAGGAGAGCATCTTCGCAGAGGGGAAGACGTCGTACGTGCGCGAAAGCAGGTGCGTGGCCTGCGGGGCGTGCATCGCCGTGTGCCCCTACCACGCCATCGAGATGGACGAGGCGAAGAACGTGGCAAAGATCAACGACGCGCTGTGCAAGGGCTGCGGCATCTGCACGGCCACCTGCCGTTCCTCGGCCATCGACCTGCGCGGCTTCCGCGACGAGCAGATCCTCGCGGTGCTGAAGGTGCTGCCGCAGGCGGCCGAGCCGGCGGCGGCAGGCGGCACGCAGGCCGCGGGGGCCGCGGAAGCAGCGGGCGCAGTGGGAGCAGCCGGATGAGCGACCAGGCCAACCCTGCCACCTGGCAGCCGAAGATCGTGGCGTTCCTGTGCAACTGGTGCTCCTACGCGGGGGCGGACCTGGCGGGGGTGAGCCGCATGCAGTACCCGCCCACCATCCGGGTCGTGCGCGTGCCCTGCTCGGGCAGGATCAACCCGCTCTTCCTCGTGGCCGCGCTGCAGAACGGGGCCGACGGGGTGCTGGTGTCGGGCTGCCACCCCGGGCGACTGCCACTACCTCAGCGGCAACCTCGTGGCGCGCAGGAAGTTCGCCGTGGTGAAGAACATGCTGGAGTTCATCGGCATCGAGCCCGAACGGGTGCAGTTCTCGTGGGTTTCCGCGTCGGAGGGAGGCAGGTTCGCCTCGCTCATCGCGCAGGTGACCGAGGACGTGCGCAAGCTCGGACCCCAGAAGAAACTGGCGAAGGTGCTGGCATGAGGGACATGACCGCCGACATCCGCGCCGCCGCCCGCGGGCTGCTCGACCAGAAGAAGGTCGACGTGCTGGTCGGCTTCGAGAGGGGCAGCGACGGCTACCGGGCGCGCCCGGCCTTCCTGCGGGCCGCAGACGAGGCCGAGCGGCTGGTGTGGGACGCGACCTGCTCGAACAACATCGCCGTGTACCTGACCGGCCTCTTCCAGCGGCCGCCGCAGAAGAAGGGCGCGCCCGTGGTCCTTCCCCGTGTCGGCTTCGTGGCAAAGGGCTGCGACCTGCGCTCCCTCGTGGCGCTTGTCAAGGAAAACCAGGCGCCGCGCGGGAACCTCGTGCTGATCGGCGTGCCCTGCAGGGGCATGGTCGACGAGAGGAAGCTCGCCGCTGCCGCGGGCGGGGAACAGGTCGCGGCGCTCCAGGACGGCGAGGCGAAGGTCGAGGTCACGCTTGCCTCCGGGAAGAAGGTCAGCCTCGAGCGCGAGAAGCTCGTGCAGGACGCCTGCCTGGCCTGCCAGCACCCCATGCCCGAGGGCGTGGACATCCTGGTCGAGGGCGAGGCGCGCACGCCCGGCGAGAACGGGGACGCCCTCGTGAAGGCCTTCGCCGCCCTTGCCGCGAGCGAGCGGTGGCAGCGCTTCCAGAAGGAGATCTCGCGCTGCATCCGCTGCTACGCCTGCCGGCAGGCCTGCCCCACCTGCTACTGCAAGGAGTGCTTCGCCGAGATGAACTCCCCCGCGTGGATCGGGGTGTCCAACGAGCTCACCGACGCGAGCATCTTCCACCTCATCCGCATCTACCACCAGGCCGGCCGGTGCGTGGAGTGCGACGCCTGCGTGCGCGCCTGCCCCATGGGCATCGACCTGCGGACCTTCACGAAGAAGATGGCTGCCGACGTGCGAGAGCTGTTCGGCTTCACCCCGGGGTTCGACCTGGAGACCCCGCCGCCCCTGGTGACCTTCCGCGAGGACGACGGCCAGGAGTTCATCACGGAGCCGCACAAGTCATGAGCGACGCACGACTGCTCCCCGCGCAGAAGCTGGACGACCTCATCGCCGCCGTGAGCCGCGGCGCGGCCTTCATCGCACCGGTGGCCATGGCCGAGGGCGGCACCCCGGGCGAGACGCTGTTCCGCCCCGTGACGAAGGCGGCCGAGATGGCCATCGACAGGGTGAACACCCGCATGTCGGTGAAGGGCGTGTTCTTCCCCCAGCGCGAGACCATCCTGCGGTTCGAGGGAAGCGTCCTGCGCGACGTGCCCCTGCCGGCAGACCGTCCGCTGGTGGTCTTCGGCGCCCGGCCCTGCGACGTGAGCTCGCTCCTGTTCATGGACAAGGTCTTCGAGGGAAGGGCGACGGCGCCCGGCAACGCGACCCACGAGGACCCGTACTACGTCGCCCGGCGCCGGGCGAGCATCGTGATCTCACTCGCCTGCAACGCGCCCGCGGCGAGCTGCTTCTGCACCTCGGTGGGTGGGCACCCCTACGGGACCGACGGCGCGGACATCCTGGCCAGCAGGGCCCGGACGGACGGCGATTTGCTGCTCGAGCCGGTGACTGGCAGGGGCCGGGCCTTCCTCGCCGAGCACGCATCGCTGCTTGCCCCCGCAGGCGCCGATGCAGGAGCTGCCCGGGAGGTCCGGGCCCGCGAGGCGGCAGCGACGATGACGGTGCTCGACTTCTCGGGAGTGAAGGAGAAGGCCGACGCCTCCTTCGACTCGCCGGTCTGGGAGCGGATCGCGCAGAGCTGCCTGGGCTGCGGGGTGTGCACCTTCGTGTGCCCGACCTGCCACTGCTTCGACATCACCGACGAGACCTCGGCCACGGGCGGCATCCGCATCCGCACGTGGGACGCCTGCCAGTACCCGCTGTACACGGTGCACGCCTCGGGCCACAACCCCCGGCCCGCGAAGAGGGCGCGCATGCGCCAGCGCATCATGCACAAGTACTCCTACACGGTGGAGACCGCGGGCGTGGTCTCGTGCACCGGCTGCGGAAGGTGCGTGCGCCTCTGCCCCGTGAACCTTGACATCCGGCAGATGCTCCTCGCCGTGAAGAACGACCCGGGAGCCGCGCAGTGAAAAACCCGTACGTTCCCCTGCCCGTGACCATCGAGGAGGTCGTGGTCGAGAACGACCTGCGCGACATCAAGACCTTCCGGCTGGTCTTCGAGCGCGACGAGGATCGGGCGGCCTTCCAGTACCTGCCCGGCCAGTTCGCCGAGCTGTCGCTGTTCGGCAAGGGAGAGTCGCCGATCGGAATCGCAAGCTCTCCCACCGAGGAGGGGCACCTGCTCTTCTCTGTCAAGAAGATGGGCGTTGTCACGAGCGAATTGCACGCCTCTGCCCCGGGGAGAAAGATGGGCGTGCGCGGCCCCATGGGTCACCCCTTCCCGTGGGAGCGCCTCGAGGGCAGGGACATCGTGATCGCGAGCGGCGGTTTCGCATTCACGACCCTGCGCTCGGCAATCACGTACATGCTGCATCCCGACAACCGCTCGAAGTTCGGCAGGATCACCGTGGTCTACGGCGCGCGCGAGCCGGGGGAGCTGCTGTACAGGGACCTCCTGAAGCAGTGGCAGGCCCGGGACGACATTGCCTTCACACCGACCATCGACAGGCCGAAGGAGGGCTGGACGGGCACCGTGGGCCTCGTGCCCAACGTGCTCAAGGACCTCGCGCCCTCGGCCGAGGGGGCGACCGCACTGGTCTGCGGGCCCCCGATCATGATAAAGTTCACGATACCGGTCCTGCTGGAGCTGGGTTTCGGCCCCGAGGACATCGTCCTGTCGCTCGAGAACAGGATGAAGTGCGGCATCGGCAAGTGCGGCAGGTGCAACGTGGGGGTGAAGTACGTCTGCCTGGACGGCCCCGTGTTCACCTGGGCACAGCTCGAGAAGCTGCCCGCGGAATACTGATCGCTCCCGCGCACGCGCGGTCCCGGGAGACCCCGCGACGCGGCAAGGAGGAACGTATGGCCCTCAACTTCAACGCCCGCGAGATCTTCGACATGGGCATCCAGATCGAGGTGAACGGCAGGACCTTCTACGAGACCGCGGCCAAGAAGACCGCGGAGACCTCGGTGCGCGATTTCTTCAGAGAGCTGGCTGCCTGGGAAAACCAGCACGTGGACCTGTTCACCGAGCTGCGCGACTCGCTGCCCGCCCAGGCGGGGGCGGCCGACATCTTTGATCCCAACGGCGAGGCCGAGGGGTACATCCGAGCCACGGGCGACAGCCACGTGTTCATCAAGAACACCGACATTGCGGGCCTCGTTGCCGGCTGCAGGAACCCCGTCGAGATCCTTGACCTGGCCCTCACCTTCGAGAAGGACTCGGTGGTCTTCTACACGACCATGAAGAAAGTCGTGGCGAAGAACCTCGGCCAGGAGAAGGTGGACAGGCTGATCGACGAGGAGATCAAGCACATCGCCCTGCTCACCCAGCGCCAGGCGAAGCTGAGGGGCCGCGCCTAGCCCGCAGAAACGAGGGGGACGGCGGCCGCCGTCCCCCTCGATCGGATCAGTCCTTCTCTTCCTCGACTGGCTCCCACTCCTCGACCCAGATCCACTGGCCGTTGACCAGCTTCTTCTTGCGGACCTTCTGCATCTTCTTCTCGGGACGGGGGTCCTTCTTGCCGGAGCCCTGCTGGACCTGCGGGTCCTTCTGCGGCTGCTTCTGCGGGGCCGGCTTGAGCTGGGGTTCCTTCTGCGGCTGCTTCTGCGGGGCCGGCTTGAGCTGAGGCTCTGTCCGCGACGGCTCCAACCGGGGCTCGGTTTCCCTGGGACCGGGGGCGGGTTTTTCCTTGACCGTCGGTGCCTTCTCCTTCAGCGACCGCGGCCCGGGCTGCTGGACCCAGCCCGTCGACTGCTGATCCTTGCGGCCTCCCTGCGGCGCCTTCTTGACCACCACGGTCTGCGGCTTCTCGCGGGAGGGCGGCTTCGATGCGGAGCCCTGACCGCCGCGGGGCTCGAGCCCGCCCTGCCTGTCCGGCGCGGCCGGTGCCTTCGCGCCCCCCGCGCTGAAACCCGCGATCTCTTTCTCGGATACCTCGATGCGCGATTCATCGACCTTGCGCGAGTGGCGGAAGGAATCGCCGGGGACCACGGTCACCGCGTGGGGCCTGCCCTTGTTGACGTAGCGGAGGTGCGACAGCTCATCCTTGCGGCCGCCGTCGACGCGCACGTGCATGATGTTCACCTTCTGGATGTACTGGGGGCTCGCATCGTACGGGGGGTAGTACGCTTCCCGGGGGCCGAGCGGGAACCAGCCCACGCTCCCGTGGACGCGCAGGCCTCCCGGGCCCGCCTCGATGAAGACCACGAGCGCCGGCGCGTACACGGGCCTGTACGAGATCGACCCGGGCACCCACACCCACCGACCCCTGTGGTGAGCCCAGCGGCCGTAGTGGAAGGGTGCGAAGCCCCACGGCGCCTCGTCGATCCAGGTCCAGCCCCACGGCTTCACCCATGCCCAGCGTCCGTTGCGGTAGGGCGCCCACCCGGCAGGCACGGACGAGGGGACCCAGATCACCCCGTAGTCGGAAGTTTCGCTCCAGCTGCCGTACCAGTCGAGGTCCTCGTACCCGATCATCACGCGCGGCACGTACCGCGTTGCAGCGACGCGTTCCTCGCGGCTGTCCCTCTCGGCGCACCACCTGTCCCACTCGTCGGTCGCGGGGGCCCTGCGAATCTCGACTGACAGGGGGCCGAAGGCTGCCGCGGAGGCTGCCTGGCCGGCCCTGACGGGGTAGGTGAGCCCGTCCACGACGACCTCGACCCTGCCTTCCCTCACGACGGTCCGGGAGCCCCCATCATCGGCAGCGTCGACCCGGATGCTGGCCTCGACGGGTAGGACCACGCTCATCGTCGGGGTGTCCACCTCGAAGGACTCGTCGGCTTCGATCCCGCGCAGGCGCACGCTCGCGGTGCCCCGCAGGAGGGCGAGCTGGACGCTCTGGTCGTCGAGATCGAGGAATGTCAGCTCGGTGTCCGGGCCGAGACGGATGACCGCGGTGGCAAGGTGCACTTCCGCGCGCGACAGGCCGTCGACCCACAGGCTGTCGCCAGCCGTGAGCGGGTAGTTCAATGTTGCCGTGGACCACTCGTCCTCGTCGCCCGCGCGCAGCGACACGGATCCCTCGACCATGTTCAGCCGCCCGACCTGGGCGGGCGGGTCCGCGAAGGCGGCCGTGGACAGCGCGAGGACCGCGGCCAGGCACGCGACAAGGGTCTTCCTTGAAGTCAGATGCATATCTTCAGTCTCCCTGCCAATGAAACACCGCCGGCGCCCGGTGCGTTACCGCCAACTTCTACAGGCCGGAGTGTGCGCCGTCCTTCGGGACCCTTCCGTACAGCTCTGCCAGCGCGCGCAGGCGGCGGGCGAGGGCGGGAGTGAGCGCGCCGTCGTGGAATCTCCACGACCAGTTCCCGCCCACGGTGCCGGGAGTGTTCATGCGCGCCTCGCTGCCGACACCCAGCACGTCCTGCAGGGGGACCAGTGCGAAGCGGCACACCGAGGCGAAGGCCATCCTGATAAGCCGCCATTCCGCCTCGCGGTCTGTTGGCGGGGAGTAGCTGTCGAGGTAGTTCCTCTCCCGCGCGCTGCGGCCCGCGTACCAGCCCTTCGTCGTGTCGTTGTCGTGCGTTCCCGTGTACACCACGGACTCCGCGGTGTGATTGTGGGGAAGGAAGCGGTTGCCCGGGGAGAGTGAGCCTGCCTCGCCCTCGTCGAAGGCAAACTGCAGGATGCGCATGCCGGGGAGGCCGAAACGATCGCGCAGCGCGAGCACCCCGGGGGTGATCACGCCAAGATCCTCCGCGATGAGCGGCAGCCTTCCCAGCTCGCGCTCGAGTGTCTCGAAGAGCCTGCCCCCCGGCGCGGGCACCCACGCGCCGCCCTCGGCGGTCGGCTCGCCCGCGGGCACGGTCCAGCACGCGTCGAAGCCGCGAAAGTGGTCGATCCGTGTGAGGTCGAACAGGCGTTCCGCCGCCCTGATCCTCGCGATCCAGAAGCGGAAACCCTGCCTTTCCAGCGCGTCCCAGTCGTAGAGGGGGTTCCCCCACAGCTGCCCGGCCGGCGCGAAGTAGTCCGGCGGCACTCCCGAGACGACTGTCGGCCGGCCCGCCTCGTCGAGCAGGAAGCACCCGCGGTTGGCCCACACGTCGGCGCTGTCCGGGGCGGCGAAGATGGGGAGGTCGCCGATCACGCGGATGCCCCGGGCTGCCGCTGCATCGCGGACCGTCCGCCACTGCTCGGAGAAGAAGAACTGGATCGCCTGCTCGACGCGGAGCTCGGGGGACAGCTCATCCCTCCACCCTGCCAGCGCCCCGGGCTCGCGCAGGGCGATGTTCCTGTCCCAGCCGGCGTTCCACGCGCCGCCGCCGAAGCGCCGCTTCAGCGCGGTGAACAGGCAGTAGTCGTCCAGCCACCATCGCTCTTCCTCCCGGAACACCTCGAACCTCGCGTGAGCCGGGCCTGCCCGGGGAGGCGAGGAAGACCGCCGCCGCGCGGGAGAGCAGCGGCAGCTTCCACGCGGTGACCTGCGCGAAGTCCACGCGTCCGGCGGGAAAGGCAGGACGGTCTCGCAGGTCGGCGGCGGACAGCAGGCCGCTGCCTGCCAGCCCCTCGAGGCTGACCAGGAGGGGGTTCCCCGCGAAGGAGGAGAGGCAGGCGTACGGCGAGTCGCCGTAGCCTGTGGGACCGAGGGGCAGGACCTGCCACAGGGACTGGCCGGCTTCAGCGAGGAAGTCCAGGAAGCGTACGGCGGCAGGGCCGAGGTCGCCGATCCCGTCGGGCCCGGGAAGGCTGGTCGGGTGCAGGAGAATGCCGCCTGCCCGTCCGGGGAGGCTCACGCCCGCCTGCCGCCCGGCGCGGCCGTGGACGAGCGGACAACCAGCTCGGGCTGCAGCACGACGCGTTCCCCCGCCCGCACGCCGGTGCGCAGCTCCTCCAGCAGGAGAGTGGCGGCGTTGCGGGCGAGCTGGTCGTGGTGCTGCCACATCGTGGTGAGCGAGAGGAACTCGGCGACGGGCATGTTGTCGTACCCCACGACCGAGAGGTCCGCAGGCACGCGCACCCCGAGCTCCCGGGCGGCCATCAGCACACCGGCGGCCTGCATGTCGGAGGTGGCGAACACGGCCGTGGGCGGCCGCCTGCTCTTCAGCAGCTCGAGGGCGCTCTGCCGGGCGTCGGCGCTGGTCCACTCGCCGCTCATGACATACTGCTCTCGCAGGGGGATGCCTGCCATGGCGAGGGCCATGCGGTAGCCCTTCAGCCTCTCCCTGCCGATGGGTGAGTACAGCCGTGTCTCGGGCTTCCCGCCAATGATGGCGATGTCGCGGTGTCCCTGCTCGACGAGGTGGCTCACGGCCTTGAACGCGCCGATCTGGTGGTCGTAGTCCACCGAGCTGTAGCTGGGGTGGCGCGCTTCCATCATGACAACGGGGATGCCCATGCCGGCCACGAGCATCTCCTCCTCCACGAGGACGGGGGTGCTGGCCACGATGAGCGCGCACAGCTTCTCCTCGGCAACGATCCGCTCGATGACCTCGCGGCGGTGGGCCGGGGTCTGCGCGTTGTACAGGATGAGGTCGAAGTCCTTGAGCTGGCGGTGCAGGCTCTCGAACAGCTTCAGGAAGAAGTCCCCGATGAAGAAGGGCGACAGCATGCCGATCTCCCGCGCGGACTTCCCGCGCAGGGCGCTCGCGGCCGGGGAGGGGAAGTAGCGGGCCTCGCGCATGACGGCGATGACCTTCTCGCGCGTGGGGCGGGAGATGCCCTGCCTGCCGTTGATGACCCGGGAGACGGTGGCAGTGGTGACACCCGCCCGCTCGGCGATGTCGTAGATCGTCACCCGCTTCTTCTTCCCCATTGCCCCTCCCGGCACGCCCTTGACAGCCCGACCCGGTATGTTACATTGAAGTAACCGGTTGCATCATGTTACATCGAAAAGGTTCTTTCCGCAACCCCTCGTTCCCGCCGCCCCCCCGCGGGGCGCACACCCAAGGAGGAAGATCATGAAGAGAGTCCTCGTGCTGATCCTGCTCGCCATCGTGCTTGCCGGATCGCTCTCGGCCCAGAAGCTGGAGCTGTACTACTACAAGCAGGAGATCCAGGCGGGGCTGAAGTCGCTCACCGACGCGTTCACCGCGAAGAATCCCGGCATCACGATCAGCCTGCTCATCGTGCCCAACGATGCCGACGCGACCATGTCGGCGCGCGCGGCGGCAGGAACCCTCCCCGAGATCCTGCAGATGCAGTCCTACTCCCGCGTGTTCGAGTACGCCGAGAAGGGCTACGTGCTGGACCTGTCGAAGGAGCCCGTGATGGGGAAGGTCATCGACTCGTCGAAGGCGGCCGTGACCTGGAAGGGCAGGCAGTGGGCCCTTCCCATGGACTTCGCCGGCATCGGCATCATTTACAACAAGGACATCTTCGCGACGTACGGCCTCAAGCCCCCGGCCACCTACAGGGAGCTCGAGCGCGTGGTGAAGACGCTCAAGGACAACGGTGTCACCCCGTTCGCGGGACTGCTCAAGGAGAACTGGTCCATCGGTCACTTCATCACCCTCGTGCACACGAGCCTCCTGGCCGAGAAGAACATCCCCGTGGCGAAGTTCATCTCTGACATGGACGCGGGAAAGGCCAGCTACGGCGCGGTGGATACGAAGAAGCTGTTCGCGATCATAGACTTCTACAGGGCGAACATGGACTCGAACGCCGAAGAGATGTCCTGGAACGAGCAGCAGGCGGCCTTCGCCGGGGGCAAGTCGGCGATGATGGTGCAGGGCCTGTGGTCCTACGGCGCGGCCATCGGGACCAACCCGGCCCTGAACTGCGGCTTCGTGCCGTTCCCCGTGCTCAACAGCGCGCGCATGAACAGGTTCTATGCCGACGTGGACTCCACCTTCGGCATCTCTTCGCAGGCCTCCCCCGAGAAGCAGGCCGCGGCGAAGAAGTTCCTTGCGTGGCTGGCGACTCCCGAGGCTGTGAAGATCTGGACCGCCGAGTGCAAGCTCACCTCCTCGTTCAAGGGAGCCGACATGTCGGCGCTGCAGGCGCCTTTCGGCGAGCTCATGACGACGGTCGGCAAGAACGGCGCCTACCCGTGGGCATTCTCGATGTACCCCACCGCTGCCTTCGAGGACGGGGCAAAGAACGGCGCCCAGGGCTACGTGTTCAAGAAGAAGACCCCCGCCGAGGTCGTCGCCGACATCGACAGGATGTGGAGAGAGGCGCGCACACAGTAGACAGCGCCGGGCAAACCCGCGACACTCACCGGGGAGGCTGCGCGCCTCCCCGGTTTTCATCCAGGAGGCCCGCATGGTGCAGCCGAGGTACAAGACCGTCCTGTTCTTTGCGGCGTTCGTGCTCCCCGCTCTCCTGCTGTACAGCCTCTTCTTCCTCTTCCCGTTCGTGCAGGGCATCCGCATCTCCTTCACGAACTGGGACGGCCTGACGCCCCGCACCCCGATCAGCATGTCCCACGCCGACTTCGAGAAGGCGATCCTTGGCCGCGTGAGCGCGGAGGCGGACAGGGAGTTCCTTCTCGGTGTCTACCGTCTCGACGCCACCGACGGTCGGTACAAGCGCCTTGCCATCTCAGGCCTGGCGCGCTACCGGCTGCAGCGGATCATCCGCCGGACCGGGTACCAGCCCGAATCCTACCGCCGGGTGGGGCTGGCCAACTACGCGCAGGTGTTCACGGGACGCGTCGAAGAGCGGTTCTACCCCCGATTCTTCACGAAGACCAGCTTCAACGCCAACTCGCAGCTCCCCGCGAGCATTCCCGTCGACGAGTTCGAGCGGAAGTTCCTCGCCCGGGTCACGGTCGCGGCCGACCGGGCCCTGGCCCTGGAGCATTACCGCAAGACGGCCGACGGCTACCGGCTCGACCCGCAGTTCGACGAGTTCGCCCTCGAGGACCGGATCTGGCTGCTGCCCGAGGTGGATGTCGAGCAGGCCGTCCCCTCCACGGCCGTGGACGAGCTCATCGCCGCGGTCAAGGAGGCCGGTCTCGCGAAGGACAGGGAGGCTCTCGGCGCGGCGATGGACGCGTTTCTCGGGGCCCACGCGATTTCCGCACAGGGCGTCTCCGAGGTGAAGGCCGCCTCGGAGGAGATATTCCGCCTCGGGGCGCTGAAGCAGCTCCTCGCAGTCACGTGGGTCGAACGGAGCTTCGAGATGGGGGTCGTGGGTTTCACGCTGTTCTTCGCATTCTTCACCGTGCTGCTGAGCAACCTGCTCGGGTTCTTCATCGCGCTGGCGCTGGACAGCGGCATCAGAAGCCAGAAGGTCCTGCGCTCCGTCTTCTTCCTGCCCAATGTGCTCTCCATGGTCGTGGTGGCCCTCGTGTGGTCGTTCGTTTTTGCGCACCTCCTGCCCCAGTTGACGCGAATCGAGCTGTGGATGGGCGACCCCGCCAAGACGCCGTGGCTCCTGGTCATGGTGCAGGTCTGGCAGCAGGCAGGGTACCTGATGGTCATCTACCTGGCCGGCATGTCGAACATCCCGTCCGACGTGCTGGAGGCTGCCAGCATCGACGGG
Organism: uncultured Spirochaetota bacterium; assembly: GCA_963733835.1. GTDB lineage: Bacteria > Spirochaetota > Spirochaetia > SZUA-6 > Fen-1364 > CAVTER01. Next base: position 72,371 of record CAVTER010000012.1, on the reverse strand, counting down.
GCGAGCTTCGGCCATCGGCTGCGCCACATCACCCTGCCCCTCCTGATGCCGGCCTTCACGATCTGCCTCTTCCTGAGCCTGTCCAACTCGCTCAAGAGCTTCGACCTCGTCTACGCCATGCAGGGCCCGTCGGGGTATGCCACGGGCACGGTGCCGTTCGTCATGGACATCTTCTTCGACGCCTTCGCCAAGAAGCAGGCCGGCCTGGGCACGGCAAAGGCGATCCTCCTGTTCCTCCTGATCGCGATGTTGACGGGCGTCCAGCTCACGGTGAGCAAGCGCAGGGAGGTGCAGCTGTGAGACGGGCGGGAAGGCGCCGGTCGAGGGCCCTGTGGATCCTCGAGGCTGTCATGATCCTGGCGGCCCTGGTGTACATCTACCCGGCGCTCTTCGTGCTGAACAACGCCGTGAAACCCGAGGCGGACATCAAGCTGCACCCCATCAGCCCCCCGACCGCCCTCACCCTGCAGAACTTCGCCAAGGCCTGGGCGGAGATGAAGTTCCCCCGGGCGCTGTTCAACACGGCGATCATCACGGCGGGAGGCGTGGCGGGGATCATCCTTGTCAGCTCCATGGCGGCCTGGAAGCTCGCCCGCACGGCGGGCAGGTTCTCGTGGCTGCTGTACCTCCTGTTCGCGTTCGCCATGGTGATCCCTTTCCAGATCATCATGGTTCCCATCGTCGGCCTGTCCACCGACTTGAAGCTGGGAAATGTCTGGGGCATCATCCCCATGTACTGGGGGCTGGGGGCGCCGCTTGCCGTGTTCATGTACCACGGGTTCGTGAAGGGTGTGCCGCGCGAGCTGGAAGAGGCTGCCGCGATCGACGGGGGAGGACAGTTCTTCGTCTTCTTCCGCGTGGTGCTGCCGCTGCTGAAGCCCATCACGGCGACCATCCTCATCCTCGATGCCCTGTGGCTGTGGAACGACTTCCTGCTTCCCCTGATCGTCGTCAAGGCGGGCACCCTGCAGCTGGAGCAGCTGAAGTTCTACGGCATGTTCCTGCGCGAGTACGGCCCGGCGGCTGCCAGCCTCATCCTCTCGGCAGCCCCGATCATCGCGCTGTACCTGGCCCTGCAGAAGTACATCATCAAGGGCATCGCGGCAGGCGCGGTCAAGGGTTAGCGTCGGTCGGCGAAGGCCAGGGTGCCGAAGAACTCCTTGCGGTGGAAATCGGGCTTCGGCCATTCGATCGGCGCCCACGTGAGCCAGTGCGGGTGCGAGCTCGAGTCGGCGCACTTGTAGAAGTTCGCCCGCCAGAGCACGCCAGGCGCCGGGGGAGTCACGGCCGCGTATGCCCGCAGCATCCTCCAGGGGATCCTGTACCCGACCTGCCACGTGACGGGCCCGTCGAGCTCGGGGTCCACCCGGGCCGGGAGCGTGTGGGCGACGCGAGAGCTGCCGGGCGTCCGACGCGTCCACGGGCACCACGCGCGTGTCCCGGTCGAGCCTGTGCGTGAAAAGGGCTGTTCCACCGCAGTTCACCTCGAGGTTGAAGTACCCGTCGCCGAGGTTCGCTGCCGGGGGTGAAGAAGAACTCCACGCAGCTGTCGGTCCAGACCTCGCCCTGGTAGTCGGTGACGACGGACCGGATCCACCTGTCCTCGACCCGGAAAACCACGTGGAGGCAGTGCGCGTCGTACTGCAGCTTCGCCCGGGTAACCGGCCTGTGGGAGGGAGGATCGCCCATCGCGTGCTCCACGGCGAGAGCGGGGACCCCGTGCCACGCGGCTGAGTCCCACGGGGCCGCCGGTGTCCACAGGCGCGACGGCCGCGGACACGGTGTACAGCGACTCTTTCGACATCGAGCCTCCTCCTCCCCTACAGCCGCAGGAGCCTGCGCAGCAGGTGCTCCTTGTTCTCGGCGAAGTAGGCCTTGAGACTGTCGAACTGCTCGGCCGTCTCGGAGGCCGCCCCCGAGAGCACGAGCACCTGGTTCCTCCACCTGTACCAGAGGAAGTGCATGTCCACGGCGCCGTATCTCCGCTGGGCGAGTATCCGCTGCTCGAGTGCGTCGGCGAGCTCGATGTGGTTCACGTCGCCGGCCAGGTACACGACGTCGCTCCCGGCGATGCCCAGGACCAGCCTGCGGAAACCCTCCGCGACTGCGTCGTCGTGGCGCCATCCCTCGATGGTGATGTCCTTCGAGCCCAGGCGCAGGTCGTAGCCCCGCGCGCGCAGGAGCTTGCGCAGCGCGACGATGTTGTCGCGGATCTCGCGGACCTTGACGGGCATGTTGCGGAAGCGCGCGAGGTCTGAGCGCCACTCGCGGATCTCCTTGTCGTAGTCCTCGAGCAGTCCCACGCGGCTGAGGAAGTTCGTCGTGTCCGAGAGCAGGAGCCAGGTCGAGCTGACAGATTCTGCGATGCGGGTGAACAGGGTCGGCATGCTTCTGGCACCAAGGTACCTGCCGCGCACCGCCGGGTCAAGGCGCTGCCGGCATCCCCGCGCACTTGCGCGGGCGCGAGGGATGGTGCTACCGTGCGGGCACGAGGAGGGTTTTGTGGCGCGATCAAAGGGGCTCACCGTGTTCGAGGCAGCAAGCGTCGTCGCCGGCTACGGCATCGGGGCGGGCATCATGGCAGTGCCCTGGATGGTGTCCCAGAGCGGCCTGTGGCAGTCCCTGCTCGTGATGGCCGTCGCCTACGGGGTGAGCGTCCTGCTGCACCTCATGATCGCCCAGCTCGCCCTGGGCTCGTCGGCGGGCGGGACCGGGGGCTTCCAGATCGTCGAGATCTTCCGCGCATACCTCTTCCGGGGGAGGCTGCGCGAGGCGCTCACGTGGGCCTTCTTCGTCCTCATGGTCCTGGTGCTGACGCTCAACCTCGCCGCGTACGTTGCCGGGGCCGGCGACATCATGGCCAACCTGACCGGGCTTCCTGCCCGGCTGGGCGGCGCGCTGTTCTCGGTGCTCGCCGCGGGGGTCGTGGTCCTCGGGCTGAAGTCGCTCGGCGTGAGCGAGAAGGTCGCTGTGGTTTCCATGCTCGCACTGTTCGCGGCCCTCTTCGCCGGGACGATGACGGTTCCCTTCCAGCGCCTGCCGCTGGCGGGCAGCTGGGATGCGCGGGTCCTTGCCCTCTTCGGGGTGGTCATGTTCTGCTTCGCTTCCTTCTTCGCGGTCCCGCAGGTTGTCGAGGGCCTGAAGGACAGGCCGGGCAAGGTCCGCGGCGCGGTGCTGCTCGGCATCGCCCTGAACCTCGCGATTGTTCTCCTGGTGACCCTCCTCGCTCTGGCGGCATCCCGCGAGGTGACCCAGATCGCAATCGTCGGGTGGGCATCGGCCATCGGCCCCTGGGCATCGATCCTCGGGTCGGTGTTCTTCCTGCTCGCCCTGCTCACGACCTACTGGTCCATCTCCTTCGCGCTTCGGACCATCGTGCAGGAGCGGCTCGGGCTGGGAAAGGTCCCCGCGTGGCTCCTCGCCACGATGCCGAACATCGCGCTGGCGCTGACCGGCTTCACGGGGTTCCTCGGGTTCGTGCGCCTGGCAGGCGGGGCGATCGCTCTCCTGGTGGCGCTCCTCCTCGTCCCCGCCTACCAACAGTACAGGAAGAGCGTTCGCGGTGAGCGGCTCTCGATCATGAGCGGGGCCCTGGAGGCCCGGGCCTGGCCGTGGGTCGCGATGGCAGGCTACATCCTCATGGCCGCGGGCTCCTTCATCGGCATCTGATGCGGCCGGGCAGCCGAGCGAAACGGGACCGCGTCGCCCGCGGCCGAGATTGGGACCTTCTCCTTTCCAACGGCAGGATCTACTCGATGGAGAGGGAGGGGGAGTCTTTCGCGGGCATGGCTGTGCGCAACGGCAGGATCGTGGCGCTCTTTCCCGAGGGGCCCGGGCCGGAGGCGAGGGTACGTGCGCGCGAGGTCGTCGACCTGGGCGGCAGGGCGGTCCTGCCGGGGCTCACCGACGGTCACGTGCACCTCCTGGCAGCCGCCGTCTTCAGCCAGGCCACGCTCGCTGTCGCCGACATCGACTCCTCGGGTCTGCGCCGGACCACCCTCGCCGGGGTCGCGGAGAAGCTCCGTGCCTACGCGGCGACCGCGCCGAAGGCCAGGCCCCTGTTCTGCGTGAACTACGTGATCGAGGCTGTGGAGGAGAAGCGCCTTCCCAACCGGCTCGAGCTGGACGGCTGGCTCCCCGACCGCGAGGTCATCGTGCTGAGCATGGACGGCCACTCGTCTGCCTACTCGTCGGCCGCGCTCTCCGCCCTGCGGCTGACGGAGGTGTGCCCCGACGGCATTCTGTCAGGAAGCGCGCACGAGCTGAACGTCGGGAGGGTGAACGCGCACCTGGCCCGCGGCGTCTCCGTCGGCATGCTCGCGCGGGGGATCCAGGACGTCGTGAACGAGGCCCTGCGACAGGGGATCGTCTGCATCGACTGCGTGGAGGGCTTCGAGGATCAGGAGAGCGACCCCTCGCTGTGGCTGCTGGCCCGGTGCGGCGGGATCCTGCCCATCGACCTGCGGCTGCACATCCAGTACAGGGACCCCGTGCGCCTGGCCCCGTACCTGCGTTTCATGCGCAGGCCCCGCATCGGCGGGTGCTTCGGCTGGGCCATGGACGGGTCGATCTCGTCGGAGACAGCGGCCATCGCCGAGCCGTACCTCTCGGACCCTGCCAGCATGGGCAGGCTGTATTTCGCGGCCGAGGAGGCGGCGGCGATGGTGGCCCGGGCAGCGTCGGCCGGCATGCAGATTACCTCGCACGCCATTGGCGCGAGGGCGATCGAGGTCATCCTGTCGGCCTTCGAGAAGGTGGTCGAGCCGGGCAACCCCCTGCGTCACAGGATCGACCACTTCGAGCTTCCCACGGCCGACCAGGTCCGCCGCGCCGTCGGCCTGGGGCTGGCGCTGGTCGCGCAGCCCGGCTTCACGTGGCTGGACGAGAAGTTCCTGTCGGGCTATCGCCGCAAGCTCCCCCCCGCGACCTGGGACAGCCAGATCCCCCTGGCGACCATCGTGCGGGCCGGCGGCATGATCGTCGGGTCCTCCGATTTTCCCACCGAGCCGATCAGCCCATGGATCCAGCTGCAGGGCATGGTCGAGTACCCCCTTGCGCGTGAGCGGCTGGGCCTGTACGACGCGCTGCGCACCTTCACCTGGAATGCCGCGTGGGCAGCGGGCGAGGAGGCGGAGCGCGGGACGCTTGCCCCCGGCAAGAAGGCGGACTTCATCGTGATGGAGGAGGATCCCTTCGCGCTGCCGGCCGACAGGATCCAGCAGGCGGCGGTGCGCGACACGTATATCGACGGCAGAAAGGCCCGAGTCATGCGCATGTCGACGGCGGCGTTCATGGCCCGGGCATTTCTCGGGCCGCGGAAGAAGATCTGACCGCCGCGCCAGCTCCACAGGCGGCGGTGCCGCGTGCGGCAGCACCGCACGCGGCATAGGCAAGAACACGCTCCTCGAATAGGATGGGGAACGGGAGGAAGAAGTGGACACGCACGTGAAGGTGATCGCCCTCGACCTTGGCGCCTCGGGCGGCAAGTGCTTCGCCGGCCTTTTCGACGAGAACGGTTTCACCCTGAAGGAGGTGCACAGGTTTGCGCACGAGCCCTGCTCGATGCACGTGGCCGACGGGGACGGCCGCATCGAGGAGCGCACCTTCTGGGACGACCTGCACATCTACGCGAACATGGTGGAGGGGCTGCGCGCCTACCGGCGCGAGATCGGCGCGCACGCGGACTCCATCGGCATTGACACGTGGGGCGCCGACGGGCAGCTGGTGACCGCAGACGGGGTCCCCCTGGGCAGGATGTACTGCTACCGCGACCATCGCCTGGACGGCATGGTCGACGAGGTGAAGGCCCGCATCGATCCCTCCCGGATCTACGGGATCACGGGCATCCACTTCCAGCCCTTCAACCTCTCCAACCAGCTGCTGTGGTACGTGACCCGTCGGCCGGGGCTGGTGCGCAAGGGCGTGCGCTTCCTCCCCGTGCCCACCGTGTTCGGCTTCTACCTCGGGGGCGCGACGGCGGTGGACTCGACGTGGGCGAGCGTGTCGCAGCTCATGGACGCGAAGAAGAAGAGGTGGAGCAGGGAGATCCTGCGGAGCCTGGGAATCCCCTCGTGGCTCATGCCCGAGATCGTCGCGCCCGGCACGGTCATCGGGACCCTGCGCGAGGGGCTGGCATCGTCGGTCGGGCTGAACCCGGCCCGGCTGGTCGCGGTGGCGTCCCACGACACGGCGAGCGCCTTCGCGGCGGCCCCCGTGTCCAACCCGGCCAACGCGCTCATCGTGAGCTCGGGCACCTGGTCGCTGGTGGGCAAGCTCGTGCGCAGGCCCGTGACCACGGCGGAGGCGATGCGCGAGAACATCAGCAACGAGGGCGGCATCGGCAACGTGCGCCTTCTCAAGAACTGCATGGGCACGTGGCTGGTGCAGGAGCTGCGCAGGATCTGGCGGGCCGAGGACGGCCGGGAGATGTCGTGGGACGAGTGCTGCAGGCTGGCCGAGCAAGCCCCTGCCTTCTCGGCCCTGGTTGACCCCGACGATCCCGGCTTCTACAACCCTCCCAACATGCAGACCGCGGTCGCGGAGTACTGCAGGCGCACCGGGCAGGTCCCCCCCGCCGACAGGGGTTCCCTGCTGCGCTCGATCTACGAGAGCCTCGCCCTGAAGTACCGCATGGTGGGCGAGGCGGTGAGCGCGGCCAGTGGGAAGCCGAACCGCGTGGTGCACATCGTGGGCGGCGGATCGAAAAACGAGATGCTGAACCAGTTCGCGGCCAATGCCACGGGGCTCAAGGTCGTGGCAGGGCCCGAGGAGGCGACCGCGGTCGGCAACGCCATGGTGCAGGCAGTGGCCATGGGCGTGATCGGCCAGCTTTCCGACGGCCAGGACATGATCCGCGCCGCGTTTCCCATCCGGGAATATAAGCCGCGGGAGACCGAGACGTGGGAGAAGGCGTACGCGAGGTTCAGGGCCGTGACCAAAGGGTAGCCCTCCGCATGCCGCCGTCAGCAGGGGCGACGCCCCGCAGCCTGTCCCCTTTCCTCCATGGTCACGGGAGCGGTCCCGCAGGCCCGGTTCCCGCGCACTGGTTCCTGTTCCGGGACGGGAAGATGCTCGTTGCCGAAGCGGAGGGGGTGCCGGTGTCGCCCGCCGCGGTCCCGCTCATCACGGACCCCGGCGCGCTGGGCCTGCACCCGCGGCGCAGGCATTTCCTCGGCACCGCTGCCGGCATTCCCTGCTTCGCTGTCGAGCTTCCTGCCGGCGATCCCGCACCCGCGGGCTGGTCGTTCCACGGGCTTCGCGGCCTCTTCAGTGCGGCGGACGACGTGTTCTTCCGGATCGCGGGCAGGGCCACGCAGGTGCTGGACTGGGACCGCACGCACAGGTTCTGCGGCGGCTGCGGCGCACCGACGGTCGAGAAGCCCGAGGAGCGCGCGAAGGTCTGTCCGGTCTGCGGCCTGGCCAGCTATCCCCGCATCTCTCCCGCGGTGATCGTGGCCGTCGTGCGGGGGAAGGAGATCCTCCTCGCGAGGGCCGCGCGTTTCGTCGAGGGCATGTACAGCGTTCTTGCCGGTTTCGTCGAGCCGGGCGAGACCCTCGAGGAGTGCGTGCACCGCGAGGTGAAGGAAGAGACCGGCATCGAGGTCGGGAACGTGCGCTACTTTGCCAGCCAGCCATGGCCGTTCCCCAACTCTCTCATGGTCGGGTTCACCGCGGAGCACGTCTTCGGCGAGATCGTCGTCGACCCGACAGAGCTCGTGGATGCCCGCTGGTTCAGGGCCGACGCACTGCCCCGGATCCCCGACCGGATCACCATCGCGCGGCAGCTCATCGACTGGTTCACGGATGGCAGCCATGGCTGAGAAGAGGCGCTGCCCCTGGGGCACGGCGGAGGGGCTGTACCGCCGCTACCACGACGAGGAGTGGGGGGTGCCCACGCACGACGACCGCCGGCACTTCGAGTTCCTGGTGCTCGAGTCCGCGCAGGCGGGGCTCTCCTGGATCACCATCCTGAGAAAGCGCGAGAACTACAGGAAGGCCTACCGGGGCTTCGATCCCGTGAAGGTCGCCCGGTTCGGCCCCCGCGATGTCGAGAGGCTCCTCGCGGATGCGGGGATCGTGCGGAACAGGGCGAAGATCGAGGCTTCGATCGGGAACGCGAAGGCCTTCCTGGCCGTCACCCGCGAGAAGGGGAGCTTCGACGCGTACCTCTGGGAGTGGGCGGGTGGCCGGCCCCTGGTGGGGAGATGGAGGACGCTCTCGGAGGTCCCCGCGCGCACGGAGCTTTCAGACGCGCTCGCGAAAGACATGAAACAGCGGGGGTTCCGTTTCCTTGGCTCGACGATCATGTATTCCCACCTGCAGGCAGTCGGGGTCGTGAACGACCACATCGCCTCCTGCTTCCGCCTGCGAGAGCTGCGCGGAAAGTCCTGACCCCGCGCCGGCTCAGGCCCGGTCGCGCGCGATGCGCTTGACCAGGTGGCCCACGGCCGAGTCGGTCGGCGCGTAGCCGAGGCTCTCCCAGCCCGTGATCGCGGCGCACCTGGCGCTGATGCCCGTGCGCGCGGCTGCCACCGGGTCCGCCTCGATCTCCTCGGCAAGCTGCTCGACCCAGGTCTGCAGGAAGACCTCTGTGGACATGCTCCGGCTGACGGCAGCCTCGTCGAGCACCCGGGCGTGGAAGTCGGGAAGGTCGATGCGGAAAACGCGCCTGTTCTGCTTCTGCCAGATCGGCTCCGCGTCCGCAACGGTGAAGGGACACTGCAGCAGCTCGCACATCCGCTCCACCACGGGCAGGAGGTCCTTCTGCAGGAGCAGCCTGCAGCTCCTCATGCGCGACCCCTCCGCCGGGCACCGCTGCTGCCGCTCGTCGCGGGGAGCACCCCGTTTGGCTCGAGGTGGATGGTGGCCTCGGCGCCCAGCTCCGAGCGGATCGCCTCTTCGACCCGGGAGGCCTGTCCGTGCGCTTCCTCCAGCGGTGTGGCGGGAGGGAATGTGAGGTGGAAGGTGAGCTCGGTGTGTTCCCCGTACGTGTGGACGTGCAGGTGGTGAAAGTTTGTGGCGGGCGGCGCGGCCCGGGCGATCAGTCCCCGCAGGTCCCGTTCGAAGTCCGGCGTCGGCTTCGTCCCCAGGAGCGCGGCCGCAGCCGCGCGCAGAATGTCGACCGTGGCGTACAGGATGAGCAGTGAGATCAACAGTCCCATCACGCCGTCGACCCACCACCACCGGGAGCCGAACACGGCGCCGATGACGATCAGGGCAGATGCCACGGCATCGCTCCTGTGGTGCCAGCCGTCGGCCTTGAGGGAGGCGGAGTTGAGCTTCCTCCCCGCCCAGTACGAGTACTCGGCCAGGGCCTCCTTGAGCACGACGGACACGAGGAAGATGATGATGGCCGGCAGCCCGAAGGCGGCGGCCGTGCCGGCCCGCAGCCGGCCGATGGAGTCGGTGAGGAAGTTCACGGCAACGACCGCCAGCAGCGTGGCGATGATCACCGCGCCGATGGGCTCCGCCCTGCCGTGCCCGAAGGGGTGGCCCTTGTCGGCCGGCCGCGATGCGATGAAGAACCCCACGATCACGACCACCGAGGTGAGCGTGTCCGACAGGGTGTGCCACGCGTCGGCCATCATTGCGACGGAGCCGAACTGCGTCCCCGCCCAGTACTTCACCCCGAAGAGCAGCGTGTTCAGGACGACCGACGCCCATCCCTCGATGTAGCCAAGCTTCCGCGACCCGTCTTGCATAGGCGATTTCCCGATAGTAGGCCGCGGGCGCCGGGCTGTCAACAAAAACCCGGCCCGCCGCGTGCGCCGCCGCGCGGAGCGCTGGAACAGGCGGGGGAAAGCCGCTATGGTCATGTCATGAGTGCGGCAGGCAAGGGCAGGGCGCTCCTCGTCGTCGACGTACAGAATGATTTCTGCCCCGGCGGGAGCCTCGCGGTCGACCGCGGCGACGAGGTCGTGGCCGTGATCAACGGGATCATGCAGGCGTTCCCGCGCGTGGTCGTCACGCAGGACTGGCATCCCCGGACGCACGTGTCCTTCGCGTCGAACCACCCGGGCGCGAAGCCCCTGGACAGCGTGGAAGTGGGAGGGGCCACGCAGGTCCTGTGGCCCGACCACTGCCTCCAGGGCACGCGCGGCGCCGAGCTGCATTCCTCTCTCGACGTCCGGCCCATCGGCCTCGTGCTGCGGAAGGGAATGCGGCCGACGCTGGACTCCTATTCGGCTTTCTTCGAAAACGACAGGACCACATCGACGGGACTCTCGCACTGGCTGCGGGGGCTGGGCGTCGAGCAGGTCTTTGTCTGCGGGCTTGCCACCGATTACTGCGTTCTCGCCTCTGCCATGGATGCCCGGGCGCTCGGGTTTTCCGTCACGCTCGTGCAGGATGCCTGCCGGGCTGTGGACTTCCCCGCGGGAAGCGCGGCGCGGGCGTTGGACGAGATGGCACGGGCGGGCGTCCTGGTGGCCCGGGCGGCGGAGGTGTCATAGGAGGGTCCGCCCTCAGCGCTCGGTCTCCAGCGGGTCGATGTGGATGAACGCCCGGGAGACCTCCTCCATGCCCTCGATCGCCCACTGCACCTGCTTCCCGATCGCGTGCGCCTCCTCGATGTTCAGGCCGTTGTCCACGTTGATGTGCACCTCGATCTCGACCGTCGTGCCGACGTAGTGGGCGAACACGTCGTTCAGCGCGAGCACCCCGGGCATCGCGCGCGCGGATCTCGAGGATCTTCTCCACCAGCTCCTTCGGCGGCGCCTCCCCCATGAGGTACTTGATGTTGTCCCGGCCGATGGCAAGCCCGCCCGGATGATCCACAGGCCGATCAGGATCGCGACGATCGGGTCGAGGATAGGCAGGCCGAGGTTGGCGGCGACGACGCCGACGAGAACCGCCGCGGAAATCAGCACGTCGTTCCTGTGATCCGCGGCCGAGGCCATCAGCGCCGTGCTCTGCGTGCGCGCGGCAACGACCCGCGCGTACAGGTGCATGCCCAGCTTGACCACCATGACCGCGACCACCAGCAGGATCGGGAGCAGGCCCTTCTGGATCTGCGCCGCCCGAGAAAAGGCGCGTGACAGACTGCATGATGACCTCGAAGCCGACGATGCCGGTGAAGATCGCCACGATGAGCCCCGCGATCGGCTGCGCGCGCTTGTGGCCGAAGGGGTGCTCCGGGGTCGGGGCCCTGGGTACGAGCTCCTGATGCTGATGAACACGATCGTGGAGGCGATGATGTCCGTGAAGGAGTTCAGCGAGTCGGAGATGATCGCGATGCTGTTGAAGGGGAGCCCGATGACGATCTTCCCGCCGAAGAGGACGGCGTTGCCGATGATCCCCATCCAGATCGCGATCGACACGGCCCTCGGAAACCCTGAACCGGCCATGGGCGGCAACGATAGGCCGGGCGCACGGCCCTGTCAATCCAGGAGGCGCGCGGAGCCGGCCTTTTCCCCTGGCCGTCCGCCGTCAGCCTGAGGGCTTCTCCTGCCCGGCTCCCGGCGCGCCGGCCGCCCGTCTCTCGGCGTACCTCTCGAAGGCTTCCCTGCCCTCGTCCCGCCAGTAGTCGCGCCACCAGCGCCACCTGTCCCCGCCCCAGTCCTCCTTCGACTCCCACCCGCCCCAGTCCGCGACCCGGGGGGCCGTGCCGGTGGCCGCCCCTGTGCGACCCGCCTCCGCCGATCGAGCCGAAGATCAGCTTGCCGAGGATGACGATGCCGAAGGCCTGCCAGTAGCCGATGGTTCCCAGGTCGAAGATGGCCGGCATGAGCCAGTTCCACAGCAGCATCACGAACCAGCCGAACGCCAGGGCGAAGACCGCGGCCCCGATCACCCCGGCCACGACCATCCCGACGATGCGCAGCCCCCGCGGCGGGGGCCAGCCGCAGCGCATCCTCTCCTCGATGTGATCCGTCATGTCTCTCCTCCTTCGAGAGTCTTTCGCAGCGCGCGGACGGCACGGTGCTTGCGCGCGAGGAGCGTGCCGATGGGCACCTCCCACTGCTCGGCAAGCTCCCGGTAACCCTCGCCCTCCAGCTCCGTCGCGAGGAGGACGGCCCTCTGCGCCGGCGGAAGGGCGTCGATTGCCGCGATGAGCCGCTCCCGTCTCTCCGCCTGCTCGGCCTGGGCAGAGGCCTCGTAGCGGGCATCGGGAAGCGCATCCGGCGCCAGGGCGGCGGCCGGCTGCGGCGGCGCGTCGCGCGCGAAGCGCGTCGATCACCCTGTTGGCGAGGGAGCGGTAGACGTAGCCGGCGAGATCCACGATGGGCGCCGTCACGTCGGCCCGCTCGAAGATGGCGGCCATCACGTCCTGCACGATGTCCTCCGCGTCGGCCTCGGCGCTGTCGGCGATCCTCGCGCGCACGAAGCGGACCAGACGGGTCCACTCGGCCGCCAGGAACTCCCCGATGCGCTTCTTCTGGGTTTCCGCGCTCACGACATCAATGACGGGGCGGGCACCGTTTTATTGCATCCTCTCCACCGAGGGCAGGGGACCGAAGAAGTCCCGTAGAACGGCCTCCAACTCGGCCGGGGCGCTCACGTGGGGCCTGTGGTCGGCCGCGGGGATCACCTCGATGCGGGCACCCGGGAAATGGCGCAGCACCGCGGGGCGGTCGCTCTCGGTGAGGTACGTCGACCTGCCGCCGGCAACGAAGAGCGACGGGCCGCCGAAGGCGCCCGCGAGTCCCTCGAAGTCCCTGGAGACGGTGGAAGACAGGAGCGCGGGCGTGTTGATGCGCCACTGGAACCCATGACCCGAGCCCCGCCGCACCGCGTTCGTGAGCAGGAACTGCCGCGCCGCGGGGTCAGGTATGACGGTCGCAAGAAGCGCGTCGAGATCCGCCCGGGTGTGGCAGCCGCCGATGTCGGTCCCGAGCGCCGCGAACTCCTGCTCGTGGTCGAGGGGGTAGGCGCGCGGGGCGATGTCGATGACGGCGAGCCCGCTCACCATCCGCGGGTGCGCGATGGCGAAACCCATGGCCGCCAGTCCGCCCATGGAATGCCCGACCAGGCGCACCGGCGACCGGGCGTGCTGCTCGACCCACTGCCGCAGGTCCCCCACGCAGTCGGCCAGGGAGTGCGAGGGCGCGTGGGGAGAGCTCCCATGGTTTCGCAGGTCGAGCGCAACGGTCCGGCCGAGGTCAGCGAGACGCCGCCCGATCGAGGTCCAGTTCTGCGACGAGCCGAACAGGCCGTGCAGGAAGACGATCGGCTGCCCGTCCCCCCCGAGGTCCCTGGATACGAGTTCCATGACGCGAGGATCCTTCCGCCCAGAAGATATGCGCGCGGCGGCCGTGCGACAAGGAGCGGGGCCTGGGTCCGCCTGCGGCCGACCCAGGGGTCCCGTTGACTTTTTCCATCTCGTTGTATATTTATACAGCCACGAGAGGTATACCATGGCGAACCCGAATGCCGCAAAGCCACCCGTCGCGAAGCTCATCCTCGAGGGCAAGGAGTACGAGCTCCCGCGTGGTGCAGGGCACCGAGGGCGAGAAGGCCGTCGACATCTCGGGCCTGCGCAAGGCCACCGGCTACGTCACGCTGGACCGGGGCTACGAGAACACCGGCTCCTGCAGGAGCGCCATCACCTTCATCGACGGCGAGAAGGGCATCCTGCGCTACCGCGGGCTACCCCATCGAGGACCTGGCCGCGCAAGTCGACCTTCACCGAGGTCGCCTACCTGCTGCTGTACGGGGAGCTGCCGACGATCACGCAGCTCGAGGAGTTCTCGACGTTCCTGAACGAGTCCTCGCTGATCCACGAGGACATGCTGCACTTCTTCGTGGGCTTCCCGCGCGGCTCGCACCCCATGGGCATCCTCGCGACCACGGTGGCGTCGCTGTCCACGTTCTACCCGATCCCCGAGGAGCTCGACGAGAAGGCCGAGCGCCAGATCCTCGCCAACCTCATCTCGCAGGTGCGCACCATCGCGGCCATCTCGTACAAGAAGTCCATCGGCGAGCCGATCGTCTACCCCTCGTACAAGCTGCGCTACGTGCCGAACTTCCTGAACATGATGTTCTCCTCGCCGGTCAAGGACTACCAGCTCGACGACGACATCGTGCGCGCCATCGACCTGTTCCTCATCCTGCACGCCGACCACGAGCAGAACTGCTCGCACCTCGACGGTGCGCATGACCGGCTCGAGCCTCGCCAACGTCTACGCCGTCATCTCGCGCGGGCATCTCCGCCCTGTGGGGGCCGCGCCACGGCGGGGCCAACCAGGAGGTCATCACCATGCTGCGAGCAGATCCGCGACGAGGGCGGCGACGGCACGCGAGTTCGTCGCGCCGGGCCAAGGACAGGAACACCACCGACCGGCTCATGGGCTTCGGCCACCGCGTCTACAAGAACTACGACCCGCGGGCCGACGATCCTGAAGGAGGCACTGCCACACGCTGCTGAAGAAGCCGGGCATGAACGACCCGCTGTTCGACATCGCCCTGCGCCTGGAGGAGATCGCGCTGAAGGACGACTACTTCATCTCGCGCAACCTCTACCCGAACGTCGACTTCTACTCGGGGCTGATCCTGCGCGCCGCGGGCATCCCCTACGACATGTTCACCGTGCTCTTCGCCATCGGCCGCACCCCGGGCTGGCTCGCGCACTGGCGCGAGATGTACCACGGCGAGGACTTCCGCATCATGCGGCCGCGCCAGGTCTACGTCGGCAGGACGGCGCGCCACTACGTGGAGAGGTCGGAGCGGAAGTAGGCCGGCGCCCGCGCGCCTGCCCGACTAAGCCCCGCGCAGTCCCATGACAGCCGACACCCTCAAGGGCATGCTCGTGATGGCCGCATCGAGCCTGCTGTTCTCCGCCATGTCGTTCCTTGTCCCCCTGGCAGGGCCGGCGAGCAGCGCCGTGGTGACCACCGCGCGCTTCGTCATCGGCATCCTCATCATCGCCGGCTTCGCTGTCTCCGGCCTGACGCGGCTCTCCCCGACGAACTGGCTGTGGCTCATCGTGCGGGGAATCATCGGGGCCGCTTCCGTGTTCCTTTTCTTCCGCGGGATCCGGCAGCTCGGGCTGGGCAGGGGCACCGTGCTCAACTACACCTATCCCATCTTCGCGGCGCTGATGGCGCCGCTGCTCCTGCGGGAGAAGCTGCACCCCGACGTGCTGGCCGCGATCGGTGTCGCGTTCGTCGGGATCTACCTCGTGCTGGACCCCGGCAACATCCTGCGCATCGGGGTCGAGGGGCTGCTCGCGCTGCTGGGCGGCGCCTTGTCCGGGGTGGCCGTGGTGGCGATCAAGAAGCTGCGGGAGACGGAGTCGCCGTCGGTGATCTACCTCGCCCAGTGCGTGTTCGGCCTGCTCGTGGTCGCGTACCCCACGGCAACCAGCTCATTCTCCTTCCCCGTGGCGACGTGGATCGTGCTGGCAGGCGTGGGTGTGCTGGCGACCGCGGCGCAGCTTCTCATGACGTGGGCGTACAAGCACGTGCCTGCAACAGAGGGAAGCCTGCTCGCCTTCCTCGTCCCGGTGCTGAACGTGCTTCTCGGCGTCCTGGTCTACGGGGAGAAGATGCGCCCGGCGATTCTCGCCGGGTCCCTTCTCGTGCTGGCCGCGTGCACCTGGGTGGCCTTTCGCGAGAAGATCATGAGGCTCGCCCGGTAGGACGCTACGGGCGTCGAGGACGCTGCGGCGTCGAGGACGCTGCGGGCGTCGAGGACGCTGCGCGTGCGGCCGCACTCCTACACCACCCTCGCGTAGATCAGGAAGGCCACGAGCAGCGCGGCGCCGATGCGGTACCATCCGAAGATCTCCAGGCTCCGCGTGCGCAGGTACCCGACCATCCACTTGACCGCGACGAACGCCGCCACCGCGGCGACGACCAGCCCCACCGCGGGAGGCAGCCACCCGAAGGCGGCGATGATCTGGGGCCCGGCCTTCACGCCTTCGTAGATCGTCGCGGCCCCGAGGGTCACCAGGCCGAGCAGGAAGCTGAACTCCACGGCTGCGGGCACGCTCAGCCCCAGCAGGATGCCGCCCGACCATCGTGACGAGGCTCCTGCTCACCCCCGGCCACAGCGCGACGACCTGGGCCGCGCCGATGATCAGCGCCTGCTTCCACGTCAGCGACTCCAGCGCCGCTCCCTGCTGCCCCTTCCGCGACCGGGACAGGAGCACGATGAGCAGGCCGCCCACCAGCCACGCCGCGGTCACCGGCCACAGGCCGAAAAGGCTTCGCTTGATCCGCTCCTCGAGCAGCAGGCCGATGATGCCCGCGGGGACCGCCGCGATCGCCAGGTGTGCCAAGCAGGCGCAGGCCGTCCCTGTTCCTTCCCACCAGACCCGCCAGCATCTGGCGGATTCGGCCGAAGGAGATCCAGAGCACCGCGAGAATGGCGCCGGCCTGGATGCAGATCGTGTACGCGTCGAGAGCGCTTTTCTCCTTCCGGAGTCTTTCCCAGGCCGAGCAGCCGACCGACCACCGTGAGGTGGCCCGTAGAGCTCACGGGCAGGTACTCCGTCACCCCCTCGACGACACCCAGGATCACTGCCTGGAGGATGCTCATAGAGGGCTTCGGGGTAGAAGGTTCGATCGGCCCGCCCACCTCGAACTTCGGGGCGTCCTCCCCTGCCGCGCTGACGGCAGGCAGAATGACGAGCAGGGCCAGGAGGAGGGCGGCGGCGAGCGGCTTTCGTTTCATGGCCGGGAAGATAGCACATCGGGGGCAGGCCCGCCACGCCCCGCGATGCTCTTGACAACCGGAACGGGTGGATTAGACTTGCCCCGTCGGCTGGTCCTCTCCGGCCGCTGGTGTGCAAGGCAGAATGTCGTAGGGCGAAAGAAATGTTCGTGCGGTCGTCGGCGAAGCTCCTCATCCTCCTGTTCCTCGCATGCAATCCGGTCCCTCCCCAGCAGCTCGGTTCGCAGGGAATCGACCCCGCCTCGCTGTACAGGAGGGACACCCTGGAGGCGTACCTCGAGCGTGCCGACAGGCTTTCGAACGAGGGGGCGTGGCGCACTCTTGCCGAGAGGGGGAGCGACGCGGCCTTCGCCGCGTGGGAACGCCAGGCGCTGGCGGCATGCGGCAGCGGGGTGGAGCTCGCCGATGCGCGGGCGGCCGTGCGGGGGCTGATCGCGGGGCAGGTGGAGGACCGGTGGGCCGACTGGCTTGTCGATCGGTTCTTCCGCAGGCTTCCCGCCGCGTCGCTCGCCGCTTTCCACGCCGCCGTCCGGGCGGGAAACCTGGCCTACCTCTTTGTCACGGCAGACGGCAGGGTCTGTCTCGAGGAGGCGACGGGCGACCCGGTGGCTCCGGGCAGCCGACGGGCTCGCAGAAGACCGGGTGGGCTGGCGGTCCCTGGTGCGGGAGGGAATCGAACGGAGCCTCGGCTCCTGGCAGGCAGGCGTGGAGGCGTCGGCCCCCGAGCTCCTGGCGGGATTGCCCCCGTCGCGGCGGGACGCGGTCGAAGCCCTGCTCGCCCGATCTCGGGCAGGTCTGGAACAGGGTCTTCGCAGGGAGCTTGATGCGCTTCTCATGCAGGAGGAGGCGGGCTTCGTGGCACGGCGTCTCTCCGACCGGTACTCCCTGCGGCAGAAGAGCGAGGATGCCGCGGCAGGGGAGGTCGCGCGCCGGCTGATCGCCGAAACCAGACAGGAGACTGGCGAGGCCATCCTCCGCCTCGAAGCGGAGCTTCGCAGCGCACCCGACGACCCGGCAGGCCAGGCGAGGATTGATGCTGCCCGGTGGCAGAGCAGTTTCGCCGCCGTGCTCGAGGCGGGGCTCGCGAAATGGGATGCGGCCGAGGAGAGGCTCCTCGTCGAGAGGGTGGAGTGGGAGCGCGCGGCGGGCAGGGACTACGTCGACGGGGAGCACGCCTGGGCTTCCGCGTGGGAGGAGCTTTCGGCCGGGCGTTCGCGCTGGCAGGACGACATCCGGGCCGTGCTCGCGGCCGGGGAGGCGGGGTGGCGCGGGGAGCAGGCGGATCTGGCCGCGGCGATCCGCTCCGCCTCCGCGGAGCTCGATCGCAGGGTCCAGGGCAGCGCCGCTTCGAGGTCCGAGGAGATCGAAAGCCTCGTCGACATGTTCGCCCAGGCTTCGCAGATGAGCGCCACGGCGCGCGACACGGGCAGGTACTGGCTGGACAAGATCGGTGTTGGCCTGTCCCTCGCTGCCCCCTACGCGGACATCGCGGTCGCCGCGTGCGCGCCCACGGATGGCACACCGACCGAGGCGGTGCTCGAACAGGTCAGCTACTGGCAGGACGTGCTGCGCACCTACACGGGCCACGGGGAGGCGGCGAAGGGGCAGCTTGCAGAGCTGTATGCCGTGACCGTCGATGACGATGGGGACGAGGGACCCCTGGAGGAGATCCTTTCTGGCACAGACCCGGGCAGCCTGCTCCTCGACGAGTACCAGGTCGAGCTGCTCAAGGCGAAGGCCGTGGCTGACTACTGGGAGAGGGAGCTCGCGGTGGCCCAGGCCGTGGACGGGTACGCCCGCGACCTGGGCTCGGGCAGGGCGACCGAGGCGGAGAGCGAGAAGGATCTGGGGGAGGCACTTGCCGCGTACGCCGAGGCGACGGCAGCGTACGGCAGGGGCGTGTCGGCCCTCGAGCTCGCGGGAACCACGCTCACGGGGAAGCAGGATGCGGTCGCGGCGGCCCTGGTCGATGCGACGAGGGCGCGCGGGGAACTGGAAGAGGCGCGCGCTGCATACGACACGCAGTTCGCCTTGTACTCCACCGGGGGCGGGGCGTTTTTTGCCGGGCAGCTGCGGGATCGCTATCGCTCGCTCCTCGAGCTCATGGGGCTGGGACTGGCCGCGGGTGCCGATGCGGGCGGCCTTTCACTCGGCGAGGCAATGGCTGGCTGGCTGACCGCGGCGCGCCGGCATGGGTTCGAGAGCAGCATCAGCCTCGCCTCGGATCGCATCGCGCTCCTGGTCGCGGGGGCACTCCCGCCGGGGCAGGGGGTGGCGTCTCTTGCAGCCCTGCGGGAGGCAGCAGCGTCGATCCGCGTGCCTCCCCCCGAAGACCTGCCCTTCTCGGCCGACGAGCTCGGCGTGCCGCTGGACAGCCCGAGCCGTCCCGCCCTCGAGGCGCTCCTCGCATCATGCGAACGGTCGGTCGGGATCGACAGGGAGTTCTGGTCCAGGCAGTGCGTCGCGCTTCTTGCAGCTCTCAAGGCGGAAGCGGGGCTTGCGCTGGCTGCGCGCGAGGAGGCGATCAGGCTGCTCGCGTGCACGGATGGACCCTCGTGGTTCGCCACGGCGACGGGAAGGCAGCTGGGAAGCGGAGAAGACGTCGAGGGTGCCCTCGCGGGCCAGGCAGCAGGCGCGGAAGGCGCGTACCTCGAGGCCCGCGCCCGGCTGGAGCTGGCCGGGATCGCGCGCTGGCAGCAGTGGACGCGTGCAGGACGTCCCGCTTCGCTGGAGGATCCCGCGGACCTCCTTGCCTTCGCACTGTGCACGGCAGACCCGGGACTGATGCCCGCAGAGGCAGCGTCGCGCGCCGCTGAGCTCGAGGCCTTCCTCGATGGAGGGAGCTCGTTTCCCCCGATCGCGGATGGCATCGGCAGCTTCGTCGTCTCCGTGGACGGGGTCCTGCTCGACTGCGCGGCCCTCGGGCTGGCGAGTGAACGCAACGCATATACCCGGGCGGCAGCGCTGCTGGAGACCTGGCGAGGGTACGCGGCGACGGCGCCGGGGTGTGCTGGCGAGCGCGCTGCCGAGGGCCGCGCGGTGCTCGAGCGCGCCCTGGCCGAGGCGGGGATTGCCGGTCTGCAGGATCCTGCTTCCGCGGCACGGGCCGTGCCCACCAGGGACATCCCTGCCGCCGAAGAGTGGCTCGCAAGACTTGCCGGCGGCCTCGACGAGGCGACGCAGCTGCTTCCGACCTGGCAGGCAGAGAGGGTGGCGGCGTGGCTGGACGCCCTGGCGCGGTACGCAGGGTCAGAGGCAGCCCGGGCAGGGCTTCAGCCGCAGCCCGGCAGCGCGCGCGAGGCCGACACGGCAGGGGCGGTCGACGCTTTTCGCGGCAGCTTCGAACGCACCCGTGCGGCTGCTGCTGGCGGTCCGGGCACGTATCGCGACTATCTCATCCATGAAAATCTTTCAATTGACGAAGGAGGGCAGCCAGCAGATTCGACCCTCGCGCAGGGCCCCTGCGCGTGCGACCAGGCGGACATTGCACATCTGGAGTGCGACGACCCGGCCGCGCGGACCCTTGCGAACCAGGCCCTGGAGGGGTTCAACTGTCTCGCGCGAGCGGGGTCGGCACTCGCGTCGGCATTCTCCGCCGACCTCGTTGCCGACGCCGAGGAGAGCGCCGTGGCCAGGTCGTTTTCCCTTGGCATGGCCGGGTTCACGCGGGAGGCAGATCCGGTGTCGGCCTGGAACCCGGCAGATGAGTGGTGTGTCTCTGCCGAAGCCCTCGCGGACCTGGAGCGCGCCCGTGCTGATCTCGATTCAGTCTTGCGGGGGATGAGCCGTGAGCAGCAGGAGATCGTGCGGCTGGGACTCGCCCTGGAACAGTGGCGGTCTTCCACGGAGAGCGAACCGGACACGGCACTCCTCCAGGCCGCACGCGAGAGCTATGCCGCCGGCCAGGCAGCACTGGACTCGGCCGTCGCCGAGCTCGAGGCTGCAAGCAGCGCCTATGACCAAAGCTGCCGTTCGGTTCGCGATGCCTCGTCATTGCTCGAGCAAGCCAGGCTGCGGCGGGATATCGCGCAGGGAATCCACGGTTATGCGGCGAGTGCCTATCTGCCTGCGGAGGGTGAATTCTGCGGCAGGCGCATATCTCGGGCAAAGCCCGGCGGAACAGCTTTCGTTTGCCAGGGAGCGGCTGCGACAGGGCACGGACCTCGCTCGCCGTCCTGCGCGACGTCATCCCCGATGCCCAATCCAGGCGCACGTCCCTGGATGCGCAGTACCTCGAGTCGCGGGAAGCCTACCGGGATTCCCTCGAGCGCTCTCTCGCGCTTCGCCAGGCGCAGGGCGACCTCCTGGACCAGATCGACCGACAGCAGGCGGCAGTCGACCAGGAGGAAGCGCACCTGCGGGAGATCACCAGGAAGATCGCGGCCGCCGATTGTCTTCCCTGGCGAACGACCGACCCCAAGGTGGCGGCCAATGGCCTGGAGGCCCTCCTTGACCCGGAGGATGCGGACAACCCGTACAACAGGTTCGCGGCGGCCCTCTTCTGCCGCCTCGAGGACGGGCAGGGGCTTCGTCTCAGCTATGACCCGTCCACCTACGCGCTGGTCAGGGACGAGGACTGGGAGACTCTCGAGGCGTACGCGCGGCCGGGCGCGGAGTCGCAACCGGGGAGCGCCGCCGTCAGTTTCGACGAGGATCTTCGACGGTGGATCAGCAGCATGGACGGGCTCCTGGATGCCTGCGCCGATCCCCACGCGCTGCTCACGAGGTGGGGGCTCGCGGCGGGGTACGTGAAACAGCGCCTGCACGATGCGAACAACGAGAGCAGCGACGCTGCTGCCCGGGCCGCGGCCTCCTGCCTGCGCGGCGGCGCGTCTCTCGCAATGATCGAGGATGATCAGCAGCTGCGCACCTTCCTCTCCACCAATGTCGACAAGACGGCAGGCATCGACTGCACGGCTTTCCTGCGCACCAAGGGCGCGAAGGCTCTCGCCGACATGGGTGTCGACGAGCGGAGACTGTTCGAGTTCTCGCTCGCCATCGACGCGCTCGGGGCCGCGGGCGGCACGGGAGCGAGCCTCTTCGCCGACGGTTCCCTGCTCGCGGCGTGGGACTACCTGGCGCGCAGGCTCGACGATGCGGCAGCGATCCACGACGCGAACGCCACAGAGTACGGCGAGATCGGCGCGGGTCTATGGATCACCGGGATCGTCCTGAGCGCCCTGCCGGGCGCCGGGGTCAGCTTCATGGCCTCGGCGGTCATCATGTTCGGGCTGGGTGTCAGCGAACAGACCATCGCCGACGGCTACACGGCGGTCGCCTCCGACGCGCGTGCCCGCGTACAGGGCGAGGGGAGCTACGGCGCGGAGGCGGCAGCTTCCGACGCGGCCTTCGCAAGCGGGGTGGACGCAGGGGCGGCAGCCATCCGGGATCTCTCCTCCGCGCAGTCACGTCTGTCCAGTCTGAAGGGCGCCGGCTGGGGAGCAAGACCGAGCGAGGGCGAGTTCATGGACGCCCTGGCGGGCATGTACGCGCAGTCTGATGGATCCCCCGTCCCCGACAGGGTCGCCTCTGCAGTGCACGAGTACTTCGATTCGATAGGTCCTGGCGCGGGGAACGCCCCGGACATCCTCTCGGCGCTCGTGCGAGTCAGCGACCTGGAGATGAAGGCAGCGGAGCAGGCATTGCTTTCGGCCTCGGCCCGCGCGCGCGAGCAGCAGGATGCTTCCGAGGCGGGCTGGCGGCAGGCGCTGAGCGCATTTCAGTCCAGCGGCAGCAGGGCAGACCTGGCTGCGCTTTCTGACACCGCCGCGATTGCCTTCGCCACCCCGTCTTTCGTGGCCGAGGATCACGCGAGATGGCTCTCGCGAGTGCAGCAGGAACTCGGCCTCGAGCCTGGCCCGGCCTCGAGCACGCAGTACGAGACTGCCCGCGGTGAAGTCCTGGACGGACTGAAGACCTCGCTCCTGTCGCTTTGTGAGCAGAGGCTCCAGGGCATTGCCGAGGTCAGGCAGGCGGAGTGGGACCTGGAGCAGGAGAGGCTCTCGCGGGCCCGGTCCGCCTGGACCGGCAGGATGGAGCTGCTCGTGGCGCGGGGGAACGCGGCGTGGGAGGAGGCAGGCAAGACACTCGAGCAGGAGTCCGCGCGGTGGCGGTCGGAGTTCGAGAAGGAGTACACGCGCAAGTCGCGCGAGTGGGACGCGGTTGTCCTCGGCTTCCTCGAGGGCAAGCAGAAATGGGCAGCCGAGACCGCCGGGCGGGCAGCGCGCACGGGGAGCGAGCAGATCCTGGCGGAGGTAGGGCAGTCGGCCGACGCCCTTTCGCGCGAGGCGACGGGAAGGCTCGTGACGCGGATGCTGCGCGAGGCACCTGTCGCGGAGGAAATCCTCGCTCGCCTCCTCCCCACTGGCACGCTCGGTGCCGCGCTGGAGGATGCCCGGCGGCATGCGGACTGGATTGATTCGGCAGGCATGACGGTGAGCAGGGGGCTGGCCGGCAGCAGCAGTCCCGCCCTTTCGCTGGCCGTCGTTCGCGGTTTCCTTGCGGAGGAGACAGAGGAGCTGTCCCGGCGCGGGGCCCTCGTTGTCGCCGATTCGGCCGCCCTCAGCCTCCAGAGGGCGCGGGATGGGTATCGCAATCTCGTGCAGGACGCAAACGAGGGATTCGAAGCGGGCATGGACCGCCTTTTCCTGGCTGCCGGCTATTCGAAGTCAGCAGGCAGGTACCAGCGCGAAGGCATCATCGGCTCCACCGTCCTGAGCGGGGTCGTGCGCGAGCACCAGGAGGTTGCAGGCTTCAACCCGTTCCCGGTCCCCGCCTTCGAGCTCGGCGTGAGCCTGGGCGTCGCCGTGCTGGGCGGCCTGAGCGCCGAGGGCATCCAGGCGCGCCTGTCGGCCGCGCTCGAGGAGCTGGAGGAGCAGCAGGAAGAGATCTTCGGCCCTGCCGACGAGCCCGAGAGTGGCAGGCTGTCACGCAGCAGGAGCTTCGACAAGAAGGACTACACTGTCGACGACGATGACGGTTTCTGGGGGGAGCTGTGGGAGGGCATCACCAGCCTCTTCGGGGAGAAGGAGTCGGGCACCACGCGCGTGGAACAGTCGTGGGGCGCCGGCGCCTTCGGGGCCCACATCGGCTACGCACCCGTATTCGTCGGCTGCTCCGGATCCCGACAAGGGCTACTGCGAAAACATCCTCGAGCCCGGCAGCGGTGAGCTCGACCACCTCGCGGGGTGGTACGGCTACTGGGAGATGCGGGTGGGCAGGGGCCTCGCGGAGCTGAACGCGCCCCTGTACGACAAGCCGCTGTGGAACGACGAGGGGAGCATCGTGGAGGCCCCCACGCTGCGGGCGGTTGTCGATTTCGGCGTCAGCGTCGGCGCGCTCCTCGCCGGGAACCCGTGGGCCATTGCCGCGATCGGCCTCGCCGACGATGCGCTGTTCGGGATGATGGACCTCGCCGGAGGGTACCGAGGCCTCGGCGAGGTGGGGCTCGACCTCGGGAGGAAGGTGCTTGTCGGCGCTGCGACAGCGGGGGTCGGTGTGGCCGGGGGCATCGCGGCCGACCTGCTCGCGCCGGCTGCGGGTGCCGCCGCGGGCGGTATTGCGGGCGCCGTGACGTGGAACGCGGAGGATGGCTGGGGCTGGGACTCGCGCGTCCTGGCAGGCAGGCTGGTCGGCCGCGATGCCTTCGCCAACTACCTGGGTTCGGCCGCCGGGACGCTGATCACCGCGGGCCTCGGCACGGGGGTCGCCGAGAACAGGTTCATGGCTGGCGTTTCCCGTGCCGCGGCGGGGCTCGGCGGCGAGACTGCCCGCTGGCTGTACTACCTTGGGGCCGAAGCGTCGTGGAACCCGGGCGGCCTGGGTGTCGGCAGCCTCGCTGCCCGTGCCCTGGACGACATGGGCGGCCTCACCGTCAACCTTGCGAATGTCGGCGCTGTCGTCGATGCCCTGATGCTCGCGAAGGAGGGGCAAGGCGGCTACGAGGCGGAGGAGTACAAGGCCCTGGCGCTGGCAGCGCGGCGGCTGTCCGCATCGGGCATGCTCGAGCTCACGATCGGATCGACCGGCACACGCCTGGCCCTGGGCGGCGGCGGCGTGGACCTGGGAGGCAGCGCCTACGGCCTCGCCAAGGGCACGGTGGTGGAAGCGCTCATCTCGACGTATGCCGGGAGCGACGAACTGAAAGATGCGCTTCGCCACGCGTACGCCAGCGGTGACCATGCCGCAGAGGCCACGGTCTGGAGGGTCCTGGCCGGCACCGACAGGATCGTCGAGGGCGTTCCCGAGGGCGCCGCGGGCAGAACGACGAGCGACTCGAATGGATCGCGCACACTCGCCATCAGCAGGGGAAGCGGCGGCCAGTGGGACGCCCTCGACCTGGCGGTCCGACTCCAGCACGAGAGCTGGAGGGACGGCACCGCGGACGCGGCCAATTCGGAGGAGACTCTCGAGGCGGCCCTCGCCCACACGCGGCTGGCCCGTTCCCTGGGTGCCAGGAAGAGCGGCTACCTCGGGCAGGCCGGCGGCCTGTTGGCCGAGGTCCAGATGCTGAACTATGCCGAGCAGACGGGCGACTACGCGCTCTTTGGTCGGTCCGTGGCGTCACGGTACGACTCCTCCGATGACTACTGGCGGCTCGTCACTCTCGAAGGCGGAGGGCATGCACTCGAGTTCGACAACCGCGCCGACATCTACGACGAGGCCGGGAACTTCCTTGTCGGGACGGGGACCACGGGGGTGCAGACCGCCCTCTCTTCCTACCTGGGCGTCACCATGGCCGAGGCCGGCAGCATCATGCTCAGCACGGGCATGATGGCCGACGCGCATGGGCTACTGGAACCGCTACACGGCAGGCGTCAACATGGGCATGCGCATCCCCATCGCCGAGGCCTCGGATCCCGGCCTCAGCCCCTACCTGTTCACGGCCTACCACCACAACCAGGTCATGGACGAGATCGCAGCAGGTCGTCGCGAACAGCAGCGGCGCAGTCAGCCGCGCCTCCATGCGCGAGTACCTGCGGTCCCTGGCCCCCGCCTGGCACGACGCGGGCGACACATACCAGACCCGCTACCAGGCCCTGCGCAACGCCATGATCAGCTTCTACCTCGGCTCAGGTAGTGTCGACAGCGATCCAGGTAGACGTCAGGCAATGCTTCGGACCGCCTTCCGATGAGCACGCGCAGCTTCTATACGTACCACATGGGCTCGACGTGAATCACACCGCGTTGACGCCGCTTCTTGCTGCCTGGTCTGGAAGAGTCCAGCGTTCCGAGTGGAGCGAGAGCATCGGCAACGTGACAGAGGTGCTTGCAGGCTATTCAGTCGGAGGTACGGTTCATGTCGGCTGGGTTCGGATTCGGAGTCGCGCACCTGTCGGACAGGGCTGTCGACAGTCGGGATGCTGTTGACTTCGACACACTGCTGGGTCATAGCGGCAATACGGGCGGACTCAGTGACTGGACCGAATGGAGGGTACCATACGCACCTCACCGTCTTCGACACAGACTACGGTAACAACCGCTACCTCGCGGACATCCTCGGCTTGACTGACGAGCAGAGATTGGACTTATGCGAGATGGCATGCCATGGAGCTACGGGTATGAACCACATGACAGGAGATTCTATGATCCGGTCGACTCTATACGAGCTGTGGTTTCGGAGATAGCCGAGTCGGTCGGGAAGACGCTTCTGCAGATGCACGGCCCAATCTGGCGACGTGCAATGTCCGCTCGTGTATCGCGGCCTGGTCCTGGTCGTTGCGCTCCTTGTGCTGACTGAGATGCACTCGAGGTAGGACGCAAGAGGACGCAACCGCCGGTCCACCCGACGGGAATGCCGAACAACCGAGAAGTCGCCAAGGCAGTTGTCCAGAAGTCACCGGAGGTTGTGCGACGGTAAGATCTACTACAACGGACGAGCCGTGGGAGTCAGCCACTGGAGTCCATGGGCCTACTGCTCGACTCTCTACAGCAGACCAGGAACTGTGCGTGCGTCAGCGAGATTTTCTTGGTCGACGTGCCGCTTCAGCACAGATAGAAGGGCTGGAGCGGCTCCCCAACCTCAGGCGCTTAACGTTGGGCAACTGCCGAATCTCGAGGATGTCCGGACTGGAGCACGTCCCCTTGCTCGAGAAGCTCAATCTAGTGCAGAACAACATCAGGAAGATCGAAGGGCTGGATGCACTGCCGAACCTGCGCGAATTGCATCTTGACCTTAACAAGATCCACACGATTGAGGGCTTGGAAAGCCTGACAAATCTCGAGGTTCTCATGCTATCTGAAAACGAGATCGAGGAGGTCTCGGGCCTGAGTCACCTGAAATCGTTGAAGCGGCTCGGCTTGGCCGGGAACAGACTCATAGACATCACCGGCCTGCGCGGACTGACGAGCTTGGAGGAAGTCTCCATCGAGAGCTCGCGCAATCGACTGAACGAGGCCTCGCTCAGGTTCCTCGAAGAATGGAATGCCGAGCACGCTGGCAAGCCCGCGCTGCAGTTGCGGAGCGGGACGCCAGCAGCGGGCACGCAGGAGGAAGCTTCCCCCGATCTGGAGCCCGAGGCCCCCGAACCCCCGTAGCCGACGCCCTTTGAGGCGCCGGCTGGCACCCCGCCTTGGGCTTCTGTCAGAAGGCCAGGTCCAGAGCGATCGCGACGGCGATGCCGGCGAGCACGGGGAAGATGGAGTTGCGCGCTTTCCACGCCACGAGGGCGGCGCACGCGCAGGCAGCGGGCCCCAGCCACGGCTTGTCGGGAACCACCGAAAGAATGCCGGGGAAGATGAGGCCGCCCAGGGCAGCAGCCGGGAAGAAGGCGAGCCAGCGCTTGACCCATGGCGGCAGGGTGAGGCCGCGGCCGAGGAAGAACGGGATGATCCGAGGTACGAACGTGACGAGCGCCATGGCCGCGATGGTGAGCCAGATCACGCCGCGTTCCCCCTGCGCCGGCTTGCCGCCCTCGTCCCCGGGCTGTCGGAAGGCCGCGCCGACAGCCGAGGCGGCGAGGATCGCGATCACGATCCGCCAGCCGTACGGAAGGTGAGGCAGCAGGAACGCCAGGCCCCACGTGAGAAGTCCGCCGAGGACGGCGACCACCAGGACGAGCCAGGACTTGCGGGCGCCGGGCACGAGGATGGCCACGAACATGGCGTACAGCCCGACGCTCATTCCTCGAGCCACCACCTGGGGGATGAAGGTGGAGAACGCAGCGCCGATGATGGTGCCCGTCGACCAGGACAGGTAGACCGGTACGATCAGGCCGAGGAAGAACGTGAGGGTGAGCCTCTCCTCGGCCATGGCCACGACGAAAGTCTCGTCGGTGACACCGAGGCCCAGGCCCGCGGGGGCACGCGCAGGAAGTCTCTGGACCAGGGACGCGCTCATGAGGAAATGGCGGAAGTTGAGCACCAGCGTGGCAAGCGCGATGGCCACTGGAGAGGCGCCTCCCGCGATGAGCGAGA
This sequence comes from uncultured Spirochaetota bacterium, assembly GCA_963733835.1. Lineage (GTDB taxonomy): Bacteria > Spirochaetota > Spirochaetia > SZUA-6 > Fen-1364 > CAVTER01. Next base: position 44,342 of record CAVTER010000012.1, on the reverse strand, counting down.
GCGAGGCGAACTGGCTGGCTCCCGCGTAGACGATCGCCGACATGCCGAGCGCCTGGCCGGTGCTGAGCCCTGCCTGTCGGGCGAGGATGCCGAAGGCGATGGCAACGGGAACGTAGCCTATCGCGATGGGCACGGCGGCCCGCGCGCCGCGCAGCAGCTCGCCCCGTGTCTCCGTGGTCATTGCGACGGCATCCTACCTCGGCGAGCGCGCGCAATCCAAGGGGTCGGGGGACTTGCCGGAACGGCACTGCCGTGCGTACCTTGGTGGTTCTGGAACAAGTTGCAGCCCGGGACATTGTCATGGGGAACGGAGGACCGACATGGGTCTGATGAGCGGAAAGCGCGGGGTGATCTTCGGCCTCGCCAACGACAGGAGCATCGCGTGGGGCATCGCCAAGCAGCTGCACGCCGAGGGGGCCGCGATCGCCTTCACCTACCTCAACGAGATGTTCGAGAAGAGGGTGCGGCCGCTGGCCGAGAGCCTGGGCTCAGAGCTGATCCTGCGCTGCGACGTGCAGAACGACGCGGAGGTCGAAGGCGTGTATTCCGAGATCGAGCAGAAGTGGGGCAGCCTCGACTTCGTCGTGCACTCCGTGGCCTACGCCGGCAAGGATGAGCTGCGCCAGCCCTTCCACCACACCAGCAGGGAAGGATTCCGCACCGCCCTCGAGGTGAGCGCCTACTCCCTCATCGCGGTCAGCCGGTGCGCCGTCCCGCTCATGAAGAACGGCGGGTCGATCGTGACCCTGACCTACCTCGGCTCCCAGCGCGCGGTGCCCAACTACAACGTCATGGGGGTGGCGAAGGCCGCCCTCGAGTCCACGGTGCGCTACCTCGCAGCCGAGCTGGGCGAGAGGGCGATCCGCGTGAACGCGATCTCCGCGGGGCCGATCCGCACCCTGGCCGCGTCCGGGATCTCGAACTTCAGCGAGATCTTCGGGATCATGGAGAACCGCTCGCCCATGCACCGCTCCGTCACCCAGGACGAGGTGGGCAAGTCGGCGCTGTACATGCTCTCCGACCTCTCAAGCGGCGTGACCGGCGAGACCCACTACGTGGACACGGGGTACAACATCGTCGGACTGTAGAGCCCGGGCGTGCAGCAAGCGGAGCTATCTCAGCTCCACCACGGCGGCGAACCTCCCCGGCCCGGCTTTCGCGAGCGAGAGGAGCCGCGCCTCTCCTGTCCCCCGGTTCTCCTGCAGCACGGCGCGTGTCACGGCCATCCGCGCGGGCTGGTAGAGCACCTTCCCGTCCTTTGTGAGACAGTCCTTCACGCTGAAGGCAACATCGACACGGACCGCGCGCTTCCCGCTGCCGGAGCCGGCGTCGCCCGCGGCAACGATCTCCCAGGCCTGCACGATCACGCCGGAGGAGAGCTCCTGGCCGCGCATGCTCTTCTGCCGCAGGCCGTAGACAGCCGTTGTCTGCATCTTCACTTCCCGCCCGGCGCGCGAGAACCTTGTCCACTGGGCGAGTGAAACCGCCTCGGGGATGGCCATGCGCTCCGTGTACAGCCTGTTCCCGTCGTTCTCCGCCTCGGCGAGCGTGAATGCCTGGAACCGAAGCTCGACAGTGCTGCCGCCCGATCCAGTCGAGGGTTCACTCTCTGCCGATCCTCCGCCAAAGGCCGGGGAGCAGAGAAGAAGCAGCGCAACAAGGGAGAAAGGGAGCCGTGCCACGTCCCGAGTGTACACCCGTGACTGCCGGTTTGACAGGCTCCCCCCGATCTCGTATGACTGGGGCTCCATGGTGAAAATACTTTCGTGGAACGTGAACGGCCTGCGGGCGATCATCGCCAAGGGCATGATGAAGAGGCTCGCCCGGGAGCGTCCCGACGTGGTCTGCCTGCAGGAGATCAAGGTGGGGAGGGACTTCGGGCCGGCCCGCGTGGACCCGGGCGCCGAGATCCTGCCTGCCCGGCCTTCAGAGAGAGTCCTGGGGGCGCTGCCGTACCAGTTCTTCTGTCCCGCGGTCCGCCCGGGGTACGCGGGCACCGCGATTCTCTCCCGGGAGAAGCCACTGTCGTGGAGCAGGGGCATCGGCAGCAGGGTCTCCGACGAGGAAGGCCGGGTGCTGACGGTCGAGTTCCCCTCGCTCTTCCTGGTCAGCGTGTACGTGCCCAACAGCCAGCGGGGGCTCCCCCGCCTGGGTTTCCGGATCCGCTGGGACGGGCTCTTCCGCGCGTACGTGCGGGGCCTCGCGGCAGCGAAGCCCGTGGTGTTCTGCGGCGACATGAACGTGGCGCACAACGAGATCGACATCGCCCGTCCCGCCGACAACCGCATGAACGCGGGCTTCACCGACCGGGAGCGGCGGAGCTTCTCGCGGCTGCTCGGCCGGGCGGCGAGCCCCGACTTCATCGACTCCTTCCGCTTCCTGCATCCTGGGGAGAGGGACCGGTACTCGTGGTGGAGCTATGCCACGGCCGCGCGCGAGCGGAACATCGGGTGGCGCATCGACTACGTCTGCCTCTCGCCCGGCCTTGCACCGCGGCTGCGCGACGCCTTCATCCTCGACACCATCACGGGGTCCGACCATTGTCCCGTGGGCGCTCTCCTGGAGGGAGACCTGCAGGGCGGTCAGCAGGGCGAGCTGTAGGGGATCAGGTTTCCCGCGCGTTGGGCTCGCGCCAGACTCTCCCGTCGTAGCTGCGCAGGTAGACCGCATCGTCGTCCCTGCGCACCAGGGTGTCGCGCTGCAGGGGCACCTTGCCGAAAGGGGTGTCCACGATGAAGGCTGGCACGGCGAAGCCCGTCGTCGAGCCACGCAGCTCTTCAATCAAATCCATGCCAGTCTCCACGGGAGTGCGGAAGTGCGCGCTTCCCTTGCTGAGGTGGCACTGGAACAGGTAGTACGGCCTGACCCGCATTTGCACGAGCCCGTGAACGAGCCTTCTCATCGTGGGTTCGTCGTCGTTGACGCCGCGCAGCAGCACGCTCTGGTTGCCCAGGGGGATGCCCGCATCGGCGAGCCGGGCGCAGGCCGCGGCCGCGGCAGGGGTGAGCTCCCGCGGGTGGTTGAAGTGCGTGTTGACCCACAGGGGGTGGAAGCGCTTCAGCATGGCGCAGAGTTCGGGGGTGATGCGCTGGGGCAGGGTGGCGGGGGCCCGGGTGCCGATGCGGATGATCTCGACGTGCTGAATCGCGCGGACCTTCCCGAGGAGGTCCTCCAGGACGTCGTCCCTCAGCATGAGCGGGTCGCCGCCCGTGAGGAGCACGTCCCGGATCTCCGGTGTCTCCTGGATGTACCGCAGGCCGCCTGCCAGCGCAGCTGCGGAGAAGTCGCCTGCAGGGTCTGCCACCAACCGCCTGCGGAAACAGAACCTGCAATACACGGGGCAGGTTCCCGCCACGCACCAGGCGACCCTGTCGGGGTACAGGCGGATGAGGTGAGGCGCGACCGTGCCTGCCTCTTCACCCAGCGGATCCGGGGTGCCGACCCGGTCGTCGAGCTCCTCGACCGAGGGGATAGCCTGCCGACGGATGGGGCAGCCGGGGTCGGAAGGGTCCATGAGCCCCGCGTAGTAAGGCGTGATCCTCCAGCGGTAGACCGCGCCTGCCTCGCGGATCCCCTGTTCCTCGGCTGGGGTCAGGCGGATGACCCGGGAAAGCTCCTCTGCCGTCGTGATGCCGCGGGCGAGCTGCTCCTGCCAGGAGCCCGCGTCAGCCATGAGAGGGGGTCTGCCCGTACCTGGCCTGGAACAGCGCGGCGTCGTAGGAGGCACGCCGGCCGGGACAGTCTTCGCGCGGGCAGAGCTGGCAGCTCTCGAATCGCGACTCGGTGGGGAAGAAGATGCCGGAGACGGTCTTCGTGGGGACCATGAGGAAGCTTTCCTTCAGGTGCACGCCGATCAGGGACTCCACGTCTCCCAGGAGGCGGAAGAGCGGGACCTGCTGAGGCAGGGGCCAGTCGGGAAGGGAGCCGGGGTTCATGTGGGACACCGACGGGCTCCCGTGCGCCTCGGCCAGGTGGGCCCTCAGGAACTCGAGCGCCGCCTCCAGGGCGTGCTCCTTGATCACGTCGACGGCGAACATCTCAAGCGGGTCGCTGAATCCCTCGCTCCAGGCCTCGATTTCCCTGCCGCAGGTGGCCACGTGCGGGAAGACGCGGTGTACGGGATCGAGGTTGACGCGCAGGACCCTGCTGCTGAAGGAGATCCCGTCGATGACGGTTTCGTCGGCACCCCTGCTGTCGATGAAGGAGATCTTGAAGGCGACACGCGGACGTGCCACCGTCTCGGCTGCAGCTGCAAGCCCGTCGATCCCGTCCCCCTGCCCATCGGCGGGAAGGCCGAGTGCCTTCCGCACCCTGGCGCGGTCGACCGTGAAGGGGACTGTGTCCAGAACGATTGTTTCCATGTGCATCTCAGGTGGTGGGGATGATCTCGTTGTCCTTGAGGAGGATGTCGTGCACGCCGCCCTCGCGGATGCTCACCGCCGAGGCGAGGGTGATGCGCGCCTTCTTCTGCAGCTCGGGGATCGAGGCGGCGCCGCAGCTCACCATGGTGCTCCGGCACCTTGCCAGCGTGGGGTCGAGGTTGTCCTTGCAGGCTTGCCCGCGTAGGGCACGTAGCCGTCCACGCCCTCCTCGAAGGTGAAGCCCGGGGTGCCCGCGGCCTCGTCGTAGCGCTGCCAGTTGCGCGCCCGGTTGGAGCCCTCGCCCCAGTACTCCTTGACGAAGCTGCCGCCGACCCGCAGGCGCGCGCCCGGGCGCCTCGTCGAAGCGGGCGAAGAACCGGCCCATCATCACGAAGTCGGCGCCCATGGCGAGGGCGAGCACGATGTGGTAGTCGTGCACGATGCCGCCGTCGGAGCAGATCGGGCACGTACACGCCCGTCTCTGGCGAAGTACTCGTCGCGGGCCTTGGCGACCTCGATCACGGCCGTGGCCTGGCCCCGGCCGATGCCCTTCTGCTCGCGGGTGATGCAGATCGAGCCGCCGCCGATGCCGACCTTCACGAAGTCGGCGCCCGCGTCGGCGAGGTAGCGGAACCCCTCGGCGTCGACGACGTTGCCGCCGCCCACCTTCACCTCGGCCGTACGTCTTCCTTGATCCACGCGATCGTCTCGGCCTGCCACTCCGAGAAGCCGTCGGAGGAGTCGATGCACAGCACGTCGGCGCCCGCCTCGACCAGGGCGGGCACCCGCTCGCGCGTAGTCGCGCGTGTTGATGCCCGCGCCGACCACCAGGCGCTTGTTCCTGTCGACCAGCTCGTCGGGGTTCTCCTTGTGCTCGGCGTAGTCCTTGCGGAACACCAGGTAGCGCGAGGCTGCCGGTCTTCGTGATCACGGGCAGGCAGTTCAGCTTGTGCTTCCAGATCAGGTCGTTCGCCTCGGAGAGGCGTCATGCCCTCCTGGCCGTAGACGAGGTCGGCGAACGGCGTCATCAGGTCCGCGACCCTGGTGTCAGGCGGCGTGGTGGTGAGCCGGTAGTCGCGGCTCGTGAGCATGCCCAGGAGCTTTCCCGTGGGGGTGCCGTCGTCGGTGACGGCCATGGTGGTGTGGCCCGTGCGGTCGCGCAGCGCGAGCACGTCGCGCAGCGTGGCGTCGGGCCGCAGGTTCGAGTCGCTCGCCACGAAGCCGGCCTTGAACCGCTTCACCCGCTCCACCATCTCGGCCTGCTGCTCGATGGGCTGGGAGACGAAGATGAAGGAGATGCCCCCCGCTGCGGGCAAGGGCGATGGCCATGTCGTGGTCGGAGACGGCCTGCATGATCGCCGAGGCGAGCGGGATCGTCAGGCGTGATGGAGGGCTCTTCTCCCTTGCGGAAGCGCACCATGGGGGTCTTCGAGCGACACGGTCCCCGGCGCTGCAGTCCTTCGGCGTCAGGTTGGGGATGAGCAGGTACTCGCTGAAGGTGTGCGACGGCTCGGGGTAGAAGAAGGCCACTGTCACTCTCCTCTTGGGCGGGCCGTCGAGCCCGCTGCTGCTGTGGAACCGCGAGACGACCCGGGCTGGCGCGGGAATACGGTCCACGCCGCACTCCACTCGCCGGGGCAGCGTTTCTCGAGGCAGATCATCCCACCGCGCTGAAAGGTGACCGCGGCAGGATCCTCCCACTTCTCGCACTCCGCGGCAACCGGCTTCGCGGGGTCGAGGGGGTCGAGCCCCGCCGAGACGCGAGAGCGGATGCCGAGAACCTCCCGCAGGATGGCGGCGGATTGGCAAGCCCGTTTCTTGCCGCTGTGGATGATCTCCCGGGCAGACACGCCGAACTCGGCGCACGCACGGGCGAGGGCCTGCACGTCCTGCGTTCCGGTCGCAGAGAGGCCCTTCTCAGGATCAACCGTCTCCGGAAGGGCTTCTCCGTGCTGAACGACGCACAGCATCATCGGGAGCAGACTACAGTCAAAGGACGTGATCGATCAAGTGAGTGAGAGGGGAGCGCGTCGATGCCCAGCCCAAAAAAGAAGGCCGCCCGGCGAACCGGGCGGCCTCCAGATCAAGCGAAACGAGAACTAGAAGTTGATGCTCGCGCCGACGTACAGGCCGTCGCCGCCGAAGCCAGTGAGGTCGCCGAACACAGGGAAGTACCCGGTGGCAGCGTCAACCGCGAACAGGTAGCCGACCATCATGTTGAGGGGGCCGACCGCGTAGCTCGCGTTGACATCAACGCCGGCCAGGCCGCTGGGCTGGCCAAGAACGACCACGCCGACCTTCGCCGCGTCGGTGGGCTTCACCGAGGCCTCGACCGACCAGTGGTCGATCGTGGAGACGGAGTCGCCGTTCAGAGCGCCGGCGAGGCTGAACATCTTGTAGCCCGCGCCCACGCTGGCGCCCCAGGTGTAGGTGTCGTCAGACAGGGCATAGCGGAAGAACGGGGCGACGTTGATCTTGAACCCCGCGAACTCGGGCACGTCGTACTTCGCCTCGAGGGAGACGGTGCCGGTCGCGAAGTCAGCAGTCGGCATGCCGTAGGCAGCGTACACGCCGAAGCCAGCGAACGCAGCGTCGACGCCGAGAGCGGCCTGGGTGAACAGCGCGTCGCTGTAGTAGTGCACGTTCACCTTGCCCTCGAGAGCGCCGATGTCCAGCTGGAACGCGCCATTCACGTTTTCGCCGAAGTTCACGAGCTTGTTCGCCCAGTTGGCGCCGTTGCCCGCGCCGCCGTAGTAGAAGACCCAGCCAGTGGAGTCATTGTACCACCAGTTGGTGAAGTAGGTGTCCCAGTAGCCGCCGGTCAGCTTCACGGAGACGGGCACGTCCAGGCCGAGGGTCTTGAGCAGGTCGCTCGTGAACTTGAAGTTCTTCACCCTGAAGCTGTCGACGCTGCCCACGTGGCAACATTCCCCTCGGCGCGCAGCGCGACGAGGACGGAGTTGTTTGCATCAACCTTGGTGTCGATCGAAACCCTGGCCTTCACGGGGCTGGACGCAATCGTGATGGGGTCGGTGCTGAAGTCGAAGTCACCGAACCACACGAAATTGCCCTTGACAACCGGCGCATCCGCGAACACGGGGACGCTCAGGGCGACAAGGGCCAGCACGAGAAGAAGTACCCAAGCCTTTTTCATGAGAGCTGCCTCCTTCAGTAGTTGGGAACCAGGTCGACGACCCTCTACGTTCCCGTTAGCTTAATATCGTCATCCTACCAGAAGACCACAGGGCTGTCAATACTTTTTTCCCTGCCCAGTTTGAGCCTGAAAGCGCGGGAAAACGGACATTCCTCCGCCGTTTCGCCATTTTCGAAGAGAATCGCGGGGCCGACGGCTCGCTGCAGGCGTCGGCGCGGGGCTCGGCGGCGATGGGCGCCGCAGGGGATTGCCGACGTGCGTTCCACCAGGGTTTGGCCCCCCGGTGCCGGTTGACTTTGCCGCCGTCGGAGTCTACACCCTACGGGGGAGACCCATGATAGACCTGTTTCTCAAGGGCGGGCTGCTGATGTACCCGCTTCTCGCCTGTTCGCTCATCAGCCTCGCCGTGATCATCGAGAAGTCGATCCAGTTCGGCCGTGCCCGCGGTGACCGCGCCCGCATCGAGGCGGTCCTCAAGGCCGCATCGGTTCGTGACTGGGCCGAGGGTGAATCCCAGGCGCGCGCAGACACGACGCCTCTCGGGAGGCTCCTCGTTGCGGCACTGGCAGGACGCAGCGCACCCCGCCCCGATCTCGAGAACAGGCTATCCCGGCTCGGGTCGCTGGAGCTGAAGCAGCTGAGCCGTCGCCTGCACCTGCTGGAGCTTGTCGGCAGGATCTCGCCCATGCTGGGCCTGACAGGAACCGTCACCGGCCTGACGCGCGCGTTCCAGACCGTGGCCGCCTTGAAGCAGGTATCCGACCCGGGTCTTCTCGCGGGGGGCATCTGGGAAGCCCTGATCACCACCGTGGCAGGTCTTTTCATCGGCATCCCCACCATCGTGGCCTATCACCTTCTGGACAACAGGCTGAAGTCGATCGCGTTCGAGATGAAGTCGGTGGGCGAGGAGCTGGTGGCCCGCATTACCGAGAGCGCATGATCGACTTCGAGTACGGCAGGAACATCACCGAGGGCAGCGCGGGGCCCGACATGACCCCGATGATCGACATGATCTTCCAGCTGCTCATCTTCTTCCTCCTGACCTCGTTCTTCATCCTGCCCGGCTGTCAACGTGACCCTGCCGAAGAGCCGCACGACCGAGACCCGGCCCCCCAGCAGCCTCATCATCACCGTGGAGCGGGGAGGGGGCTTGGCGCTGGCGGGGCAGCCCGTGACCCTGACCGACCTCCCCTCCGTGCTTGGCGCTGCACTTGCGCGCGCGAGCGACAGGGGGGTCGTGATCCAGTCCGACACGGGGGTGCCGTTCGGAAGGGTGGTGGAGGTGATGGAGGCAGCCCGGGACGGGGGCGCCCAGGACATTTCCTTCCTCGTGGAGCGCACCGAGAAACCATGACAGCCAGGTCGAACGGACTGCTGCTGACGGCGCTGGCAGTCTCTGTCGGGGCGCACCTGCTTCTCTTTCTGCTCGTACCTTGGAAGCCGATGCTGCCTCGCCCCGTTTCCCGCGAAATCGTGCCCGTCAGGCTGATCCATGTGACACCGGCTTCGCCGCCGGCCATCGCTCCGCGGCGCCGACCGCAGCCCGAGCAGGTGGTGATGACCCCAGAGCCCCTTCTGGAACCCTTACCCCAGGAAGTTCCATCGGAACCTCAATCGGCGGCCGAGCCCGCGAACGTTTCCGCGGAAACGGACCCGATGGAGAGTGCTGTTGAAATGCCTTCCCAACTCGCATCGACAGCCGAGGTGCAGGAACCAGGGCCAGCCGCAATCTCGAAACCGCAGCCCTCTGCGGAGATCGCCGCCTACCAGGCCATTCTGTCCGTGCTGCGGGAGCGTGCGATCAGGGAAATCCGCTACCCGGCCATCGCGCGGGCAAACGGGTGGAAAGGCACCGTGATCGTGGCACTTCGCCTGGATGGGGCGGGGAGGCTCGTGCAGTCCGTGGTCCGCCAGTCCTCCGGCTACGAAGTTCTCGACAGGGCAGCGACCGCGCTCATGAGGAAGGTCACGCCCGTGGCCAATCCGCTCGGGGTGCCCCTGACCATCGAGGTCCCCGTCACATACGAATTGAAGTAGTCCCGGTCAGCCCTCTCCTCGATGCTTTTCGGCAAACGGATTGACAGCCCTGATCTCGCTCATGTCCTTGAAGTCGCGTTCGTTCTCCGTGAGGAGTGTTCGTATTCCATGCACGATCATCGTCGCGACGATCTGGGCATCGTAGTACCTCTGCCGAGTGATCCCGTACTTCTCGCACAGCTCAAGGGCGATGCTCTGTACGTCCCCCGTGAGGGGAAGCACCTGGAGACTCGGGAGTGACGCAACCGACTGTATCTTGGCCCGCGCGACAGACGGTTCATCGGGCTTCTCCATCCGCGGGCCAGTCAGATTTGGATACATCTCGGCGAGGTTCTGTACTGACGTGAAGCGCTCCCCGTCGGTGTCGGAGAGGAGGCTGGCGCGTGCACGCTTCGACCTCGGATCGTTCTCGAGAGTCGCGTAGATGAGGACGTTCGTGTCGATCAACACCCGTCCCTCAGCGGCCTTCATAGGTCTCCTCGCGGGAGAACTTCCCCATGAACCTTCCGGGTGACGTGACGATTCTCTCTGCTTCGGGCACTTTCTGCTCCAGGAGCCTCTCTATTGCCAGTTGGATGACCTGACTGACGGGCCTCCGCTCCCTGCGCGCATAGCGGCGTAGCCGCGACGCAGTATCACGCTCGATTGTAATACTCATATGCTCCCGCATACTACTAACGTAGCATTCGAGAGCTCCCCCGTCAAGGCGCTCCTGCTGCCCGGGCGGGAGGCTTCCGTCAGTAGCTGGCTTCGAGGCCGAGCCAGAACGAGAAGGGCGGCATCACGTAGCCGTTCACGGTCTGGTAGACGGTGTTCAGCAGGTTCTTACCGGCTACGGTGAGCGCGACGTTCTGCAGGAGCTGCACCTTCACATCAGCGTTCACCACCACGTAGAGGGGCATTCCGCTCGTGTTCGCTTCGTCGGTGAACCGCTCACCGACGAGCTTTGCGTCGGCACCAATCCGCGTCTTCTCCTTTGCCCACCGGACCGCGAGGTCCGCGGTGTGCATGGGTGAATAGATCGCGCGCTTGTTGTCCGCGAAGGTGTAGGTGGCGCTTGCCCCCTGCAGCACGAAGCTGTACAGGAACGTGTAGCTCGCGGCCGCGTGGAGGCCGGGGAGCACCTCGATGTCGAGGCTGGCTTCCGCGCCGGGGTAGAGAGCCTCGCCCACGTTCATGGGTTTGTAGAAGAACGGCGAGACTTCGGTCCACTGGATCCCGTCCTGCACGTACCGCGCGAAAGCCGAGGCGTTCGCCTCGATCTTCTCTGTCACGAGCGAGGCCCCGACCTCCGCGCTGTAGCCGGTCTCAGGCTGAAGCGAGGGATTGCCTTCGCTCATCCCGTCGTTGGGCCAGTACAGGTCATTCAGGGTAGGCGCCCTGTAGGACCTGCCGCCGCCTGCCTTGAGTGACACGGTGTCGGACAGCCGGAGAACCGCCGCGAGCTTCCACGTGAGGCTGCCGGGGAAGTCGGAATACAGGTCGTAACGCGCGGTCGGGGCCAGGGTGAGCATTTCTCCAATGTAGAAGGGAGCCTCGACGAAGGCCCCGCCGCTGTAGCGCTGCCTGCCGCCGATCGTCGTGCTCTGGGCCAGGTCGGCGAGAAAGTTCCCGCCGTACACGAGCTGCAGGAAGTCCGCCACCGTTGCCTGCTGCTGCAGGTCGACTCCGATCGAGTGCAGGGCGTGGGTGTCGTCCACCGGGAACATGACATCCGGGTCCTGGTAGGCAAGGCGCGTGAGCTTGTAGAAGGCATGCGCTTCCATGCCCAATCGGCCGGTCAACGCGGGGTTTGCGTAGAAGAACTGGCCCTGGAGGGCTGCGCGCTGCTGCGCCGCGTCCGTCGACGGCCAGGTGAGGCTCCCGGGCGCGCCCGTGCTGGAGATGTCGACCTGGCCCTTGAAGCCGAGCCTGCCCGAACCGGCCGGGGCGGTGACGGAGGCGAAGGCGTTCGCTTCGAGGAGCGCGCCGTTCACCTGCCGGCGCCACTGGTCGGTGTACTGCGCGTCATTCCAGACGAAGCCGTTTGTCGCGCGGGTGAAGGAGCCGGTGGCGAGGACATCGATGGAGCCGAGGCTGCCGGAAGCCTGCAGCCCGACGCGCTGGGTGTCGACCAGGTCCGCCCAGTTGGCTGCGACCGGCGTCTGCGTCGGTCCTTCCGAGACCTCCACTGCCGCGTGGGGGATGTAGCTGCCGTTGGTGACGCTCAGGCTGACCGTCGCGTCGCCCCGGCTTTTCGTGATGATGTTCACCACGCCCCCCAGCGCGTCGGCGCCGTACAGCGCGCTTGCGCCCGTGCGGACAACCTCGATCCTCTCGATCATCTCGACGGGCAGGAGCGAGAGGTCGGTGCCGCCCTGGCGGCTGTCGTTCATGCGGACACCGTCCACGAGCACGAGCACCTGCCCCGCGGCGGAGCCCCGGATGCGGACGCTCTTGACCGAGCCGGCAGTGCCGCTGTCGGCAACGTCGACACCGACAGTCTTGGCGAGCGCCTCGGCGGCGGTTGCCGCCCCCGCGGCCGCCACTTCCTCGGCCGTGATGATCGTGACCGTGTCGGGGCTGTCGAGCACGGGGGTGGCCGTGCGGGTGGCCGTAACGACGACTTCGTCCATCGTCAGCACCGGCTCTGCGGGTGCGGACGCGGCGACGAGGCCAAGGGCAGCGAGAGCGACAAGCGGCCGGATGCCTTTCCTGAACATGACGGAACCTCCTCCAGGGAGAGCGTTCAGTCCGTGCAACCTTGTGATGTCAGGGGGACAGGCATGCCCGGCAGGGCAGAACTCACCCGTCTCCTTTCCACGAAGGCAACATCTCAGAGGGGTTTCCTGGCTTCCGGATCCACTTACTCGCGGCGCCTTCTCACCCGGCAAACCGTTGGTCTGCAAGGCAATGGCTTTGTGCCGCTTTCATCCCCGGTGACAGTGGCGTGACCGCTGCGGATTCTCACCGCATTCCGCTCCCCTGAAACGGACCAGGTCGGCCCCACTCTGGCCGAAGGACGGCGCACTGTCAAGGAGGGTGAGAGGGCGGCGGACCGGGGCATATCGACAGGGAAAGTGCCCCTTGCGTACACCGTTTCTCCTTTGCTATCCTCCTGTGCACCATGACCATCGATTCGCTGCGCGCCATGCTCGGAAAAAGCTCCTCGGTTCCCCGGGAATGGCGCGGCGTTCGAGGGCTCATCCCGCCCCTCCTGGATTCCTTCCAGAACCACTATCCGGGACCGCATGGCCGCGAGATCTCCCTCGGGTTCGTCCCCGGCAGGATCGAGGTGCTGGGGCGGCACACGGACTACGCGGGCGGCCGCGCGCTGGTGTGCGCAATCGACCGTGGGTTCCTGTGCGTCAGCGCCGCCAACAGGCAGGGCATCGTCCGCCTGGCCGAGGACTCCGAGGAGTTCCCGCCCGTCGAGTTCCCCCTGGAGCCGTCGATCACGCCCCGCGTGGGCCACTGGTCGAATTACCCCATGACCATGGCCAGGCGGCTCATCCGCAACTTCGGCCCGACGGTCAGGCTGACCGGTGTGGACATGGTGTTCTCGAGCACCCTCCCGGTGGGAAGCGGCATGAGCGGGTCGTCCGCGCTCATGATGATGAGCTTCCTCGGCATCGCGGGTGTCAACAGGCTGCACGACGCGCCGTTCTTCCGTCAGAACATCCGCGACGGAATCGATCTGTCCATGTACCTGGCCTGCGCCGAGAACGGGCAGAGCTTCCGCGAGCTGACCGGCGACAAGGGCGTCGGCACCTTCGGCGGGTCGGAGGACCACGCGGCGATCCTCAACGGCCGCGACGGGCACCTGTCGCTGTTCCGGTTCAGGCCCTCGGTGCTGGAGGAGGAGCTGCGCTGGCCCCGGGAGTGGCGCATGGTGGTCGCCTACTCGGGGGTCCGGGCCGAGAAGACGCGCGAGGCGCTGGACAAGTACAACCTCGTCTCCCGCAGGGCGGCACTCGCGGTGAAGGAGTACAACCGGCTGTACTCGGCCCGCAGCCGCACTCTTCGCGAGGTGGCCGTGCATGCCAAGGCGCACCTGGGCAAGGGCTGGCTGAAAGACGTGACCGAGCGCTTCCAGGCCGACTCCCGGTTCGGCAGGGAGCTCGACCTCGCCGACCGGATCCGGCAGTTCGCGCTCGAGGACAAGCGCTTCATCCCCGCCGCGGTGCGGGCGATCCGCGAGCGCGACCTGGGGACTTTCGGCAGGAACCTCACCGCGTCGCACCGTGCCTCGCGAAGCTGCCTGCGCAACATCGCCGACGAGATCGATTTCCTGCAGCGCTCCGCCCTGCACCTGGGTGCGGCAGGCGCGTCGGGTTTCGGCGGCGGGTTCGGCGGGAGCATCCTCGCGGTGCTGCCCGCGGCAAAGGCCGAGAAGTTCCGCACGGCATGGGAGAAGGCCTACGCGAAGCGCTGCCCCGAGCGGGCTGCCGCGGCGGCGTTCTTCCTCGCGACGCCGAGCCCGGGGATACGCTCGTGGGACACCGATGGCCCCGCGCGCTACGTGGAGAAGATCTTCCAGGTCTGACGGGAGGGGCTGCCTCTACGCGCCCGCCCCGTTCATCCTCGCGATCACCTTGAACAGTCCCTGGGTGCCGAGGTTCTCCAGGCCGATCGCCTGCGCGGAGAGGTAGAACTGGTTCACCAGCGCCAGGCCCGGGCAGGGCGAGGTTCATCCGCCTGGCTTCCTGCAGCGCGATTCCCATGTCCTTCACGAAGTGCTTGATGAAGAAGCCGGGATTGAAGTCTCCCTTCGCGATGCGCCTGCCCAGGTTGTTCAGCGACCAGGAGGCGGCCGCCCCCTTGCCGACGATGTCGATCATCGCCTCCAGGCCAAGTCCCGCCTTCTGCGTGTAGAGCAGTGCCTCGACCATGCCGATCATGTTGCCCGCGATCACGACCTGGTTTGCCATCTTGGTGTGCTGGCCGCTGCCGGGGCCGCCCATGAGCACGATGGTCTCGCCCATGCGCTTGAACAGGGGCAGGACCCTGTCGAAGGCCTCCTGCTCGCCGCCGACCATGATCGCGAGCTTCGCCTCGCGCGCGCCCACGTCGCCGCCCGAGACGGGCGCATCGAGAGAAGCGACCGATCGCTTCTTCGCTTCCTCGTGGATGCGGATCGCGAGGGAGGGCTCGGAGGTGGTCATGTCGCAGACCACGCAGCCCGCGCCCGCGCCGGCGAGGATCCCGTCATTGCCGAAGTAGACTTCCTCCACGTCGGAGGGGAAGCCCACCATGGTGAAGATCACGCTGCTGCGCTGGGCGACCTCGCGAGGGGTGGCGCACCAGGCAGCCCCCGCGCTCAGCAGGTCGGCGGCCTTCTGGCGCGTGCGCGTGTACACCGACACCCCGTGCGCCAGCCTTGAGTAGGTGCCCGCACATGGAGCGCCCCATCACGCCGATCCCGATCCATCCGATCCGTTCGCTTGCCATGTCTTCCTTATATAGAGGGGGGGACGGGCTGGACAAGGGGGACGGCACGACGGCGGGGGACGCGGGAGAGGAGGCGCCGCGGGTGGAGCGCCGCGCGTGGGGCGCCGGGGTGGGCAGCGGCCGGGCGTTCTGCTACGATCCTGCGGGGAGGGTCCCATGGCTGAGGACTTCATCGGCAGCGACTTCCTTCTGGGCACGCGCTGGGCTCGCCGGCTCTTCCACGAGCATGCCGAGCGCATGCCCATCTTCGACTACCACTGCCACCTGCCCGTTCGCGACATCGCCGAAAACCGGCGCTTCGACTCGCTCTGCAAGGCCTGGCTGGGCGGCGACCACTACAAGTGGAGGGCAATGCGGGCCTGCGGCGTTGCCGAGCGGCTGATCACGGGCGACGCGACGGACCTCGAGAAGTTCGAGGCCTGGGCAGCCGTGGTGCCCGCGACCGCTGGAAATCCCCTCTTCCATTGGACGCACCTCGAGCTGGCGCGCTGGTTCGGCGTGCGCTCGGCCCTTGGCCCCGGCAACGCCCGCGCGGTCCACGAGCAGTGCTCAGCTCTTCTCGCCCGCGACGACTTCCGCGCCCGGGGCCTGCTCGAGAAGGCGGCAGTCCGGGTCATCTGCACAACCGACGACCCCACAGACTCTCTCGAGCACCACGCGGCGCTCGCGGCAGACCCGACATTCCCCGTCGCGGTGGTGCCGGCCTTCCGCCCGGACCCTGCCCTGGGAGTCGATTCCCCCGAGAGGTTCAACGCCTGGGTCGCACGGCTCGAGATGGCCGCCGGGAAGAGCATCGGGGGCTACGACGAGTTTCTCGCGGCGATCCGCTCGCGGCACGATGCCTTCCACGCGGCGGGGTGCAGGATCTCGGACTACGGAATCGAGGAGCCGTCCGCCGACAGCTTCACCGAGCAGGGCGTGCGCGAGACCTTCCACGCGGTCCGTGGCGGCATCGCGCCGTTGCCCGCGGAGGCGCGGGCGTTCAAGTCGGCAGTGCTGCGGGAGCTTGCCCGCATGGACGCGGAGGCGGGGTGGACGTGGCAGCTGCACATGGCCGCCCTCCGGGACGTCAACTCCCGCGCCTTCGCGAGCCTGGGGCCGAACACGGGATTCGACACTATCGGCGACTTCCCCCTTGTGCGTCCGCTCGCCCGGCTGCTGGACGCGCTGGAGCGCGAGGGACGGCTGCCGAAGACGATCCTGTACAGCCTGAACCCGTCCCACACGGCGGAGCTCGCTGCCCTGGCAGGCTGCTTCCCCGCCGAGGGGGTGCCGGGACGGATGCAGCTGGGCGCGGCATGGTGGTTCAACGACCAGAAGGCGGGCATGGAAGACCACCTGCGCACCCTTGCCAGCATCGGCCTGCTGTCCCGCTTCGTGGGCATGCTCACCGACTCGCGCAGCTTCCTCTCCTTCCCGCGGCACGAGTACTTCCGCCGCATCCTCTGCGGCGTCCTGGGCGGATGGATGGAGCAGGGCGAGCTCCCGCGCGACGTGCGCCTGCTGGGCGGCATGGTCGAGGACATCTGCTGGAACAACGCCGCCGCCTTCTTCGGCATCGCGACGAAAGGCGCCGCGGGGGCGGTCCGCGCCGGCAGGTGAGGGCCCGGGAGCCTCCGGCGCGTCCGGTTTTACACTTCTTTTACGATCGTTTTTCCCCCGCCTGACACGGCGCGCGCTGTCGGCGGCTATCGTTCCTGCATGGAGGAACACACCATGCGGAAGAGGATGATGAATGCGGCTCTCGCGGCAGTGGCCTTTGCAGCGCTGGGACTGTCCGGGGCGACGGCGTTCGCCGCGGCGGGTCCTTCAGCCGGGGCATCGGCCGCGGCGGTCCGCACGACGATCGGGGCGGTCGCGCTCGGCGAGCCTGCGCGGTTCGAGAACCTCACGATCATCCCGCTTTTCCTGAACGCCGGGCTCCCGGCGGCCGCTGCTGCCGCGGCAGCGAACGCCGTCACCCTGGACGAGGCCCTGAAGAAGGGATGGCTGAAGATCCGGGAGCTGGATGACGGGGACGTGCCGCGCCTGGTGGTGGACAACCGTGGCGACAGGCCGGTCTTCATCATGGGCGGCGAGGTGGTCACCGGCGGGAAGCAGGACAGGCTGATCGGGGGGGACGCGCTGATCCGGCCGAAGGCGCGCGGGGTGGTGATCCCCGTGTACTGCGTGGAGGCGGGCCGCTGGACCGGGGTCTCGAAGCAGTTCGGCACCGACGAGAACCTGGGAACGTGGAAGCTGCGCTCGAACGCCCAGGCTGCCGCCCCCGCGGCACAGGACAGCATCTGGGGCGAGGTGGAGAAGATGCAGAGCCGGGCGGGCGCCGACTCCTCGACCAGCGCGTACCAGGACATCTACCAGGACAGGAAGGTGAGCGCGAAGCTTGCGGCGCTCGAGAAGAACCTCAGGAACGTCCCCCGGCTTGCCGCGGGCGCTTCCGGGGTGCTGTGCGCCGTGGGCGGCACGGTGGTGAGCCTCGACGTCTTCTGCGACCCCGCCCTCTTCGGGCGGCTGTGGCCCAAGATCCTGCGGGCCTCGGCGCTCGCCGCGGTGACGGAGGACGCAGCGGGGGCGACCACGCGCGCTGTCGCGCTCGCTTTCCTCGGGACGCTGTCGGATGCCCGTCTCGCGGAGATCCGCGGCATCGACCTGGGCGTCGACGTCCGCTCTGAGGGCGGGGACATCACTGCCAGCGCGCTGGTGCACCAGGGCTCGGTGCTGCACCTGTCCGCGTTCCCTGTCGAAGAGCCTGCGCAGTGGCTGCAGGCGCCCGGCCTCATCGAGGATTCGGCGCAGCAGCGACGCGAGTAGGGGTTTCTGGTAAGATCGGCGCGGAGAGCAGCCGTGAAGACCAGGTCGCTGGGCATCATATTCGTGGCGGCGGTGATCGTGCCGAGCATCCTCCTTGCAGTGCTCTCCATCCGCTCTGCCGGCAGGGAGGAGGCCTGGGCCGAAAAGGAGCTGGAGACCACCCTGCTCGCGGAGGTGACCCACGTCGCAGGGCTGGCGGCAGCCGAGACGGCGAAGGTGGCCGAGGAGCTGAGGGAAGGCCTCGAGGTGCCGGCGGGGTCCGGCGCCGAGCGCGTGCTCGGCGCGTGGAAGAGGGGCAGCAGCCTGGTGGCAGTGCCGTTCCTGCTCTCGCCGCGCTCGGGGGTGGTGGTGCCGAGGATCCAGGGGCAGCTCAGTGCGGAAGAGCGGCGGTTCCTCGAGGACAACGGCGAGTTCCTGAGCAACCGGGCTCCGACTGCCGTGTTCGAGAACATCGCGGTCCGCTACCAGGACCAGGTCCTCGCAGAGGCGGAGGCGAAGAAGATCGCCGCCTCCGTGGACAAGGCTGCGGCGTCGCTGCCGCCCGCGGTCGTCCCGCAGGCGTCCCTGGAAGACGAATCGCTGCGGTCGGCCGGGGAAGGCGCCTCCGCGGACCAGGAGGCGGGCGCCGCGCCGGCAGGCCTGGCACAGGCAGCCGCGGCGCCGGCCGAGCGCGCCCCGGCCGCGGCTCCCTCGTCTCTTGCCGCCGAGTCACGGGCAAGGGACACGAAGGACTCCGCCTCGCTCATCGCGCGCAGGGAGGCGATCGATACATTCGCCCAGTCCGAGGAGATCCAGTCGAAGCTCTACGAGCAGGCGAAGGAGAAGGGCGACATCCTCAACACGCGAGTGGTTGCCCCGCTTGCGAAGGCATCGAAGGCCGAGCAGGCGCCGCTGCCCGAGCCCGACCAGCCGTCTGTGCCTGCGCAGGCCACGAAGACACTTTCCACGCCGCTCCCGGCCCAGGGGCAGCAATCCCAGTTCGTCGTAACCTCCCAGCTCCTCGGCCAGATCGCTTCGCAGGGGGAGTACGGGATCATCCCGCGCTTCATCGGCTCGCGGCTCACATTCCTGTTCTGGGAGAAGCAGGCCGACGGCAGGATCGCGGGGTGCGGCATCGCGGAGGCGCCGTTCCGCCAGCGCCTCGCCGCGACCCTTCCGCCGACCTACACGTCTGCCCGGCTGCTCACGATCCTCGACGAGTCGGGGACGCCCCTCGCGGAGCCGCCCGGCTTCGAGGGCCTGAGCTGGCGGCGGCCCTTTGTCGCGCGCGAAATCGGCGAGTCACTCCCGCGCTGGGAAGCCGCGGCCATCCTCACCGATCCGGGGGCCGTGACCGCACGCGCACGCAGGGCGTCGGTGATGATCTGGGTGCTCGCCCTGATCCTCTTCGTGTCCGTGGCGGGCGGAGGGACGATGGTGCTGTCGGCCGTCTACAGTGAAGTGCGCCTTGCCAGGAAGAAGTCGACCTTCGTGACCAACGTGTCGCACGAGCTGAAGACCCCGCTCACATCTATCAGCCTGTTCGTCGAGATGCTGCGCCAGAAGCGGCAGCCCGACCCCGCCAAGCAGCAGCAGTACCTCGCCCTCGTGGCCTCCGAAACCGAGAGGCTCACCCGTCTCATCAACAACGTTCTGGATTTCTCTTCCATCGAGAAGGGCAGGAAGCAGTACGCGCTGCGGCCGATGGACCTGGCAGAGGTGGCGCGCGAGATCGTGGAGAGCCAGAGGGTCAGGCTGGAAAGCCGCGGCTTCGTGGTATCGTTCCAGGCGCCGGCCGGCGGAAACCGCCGGGGTGCAGGGGGACCCAGAGGCGCTGAAACAGGTCATCCTCAACCTCCTGTCGAACGCCGAGAAGTACTCCGACACCGCGAAGAGCGTGGAGGTCGAGGTGGCGCGGGAGGCGGACGGCGTGTCCGTGCACGTGCGGGACAGGGGGATCGGCGTGGCCGAGAGGGACCGGGAGCGGATCTTCCGCGAGTTCACCAGGGTGGACGACTCGCTCACCACGCGCGTGCAGGGCACGGGGCTGGGCCTCACCATCGCGCGCAGGATCGCGCGTGCCCACGGCGGGGACGTGTCGCACAATCCCCGCGCGGGGGGCGGGAGCGACTTCGTTCTCCGCCTGCCCGCACCGTCGGCGCCGGCTGCGGGGGAGACGGCATGAAACAGCGCATTCTCGTTGCTGAGGACGACCCGGCCATCCTCACGGCAGTCTCGGACCTGCTGGAGGGGGAAGGGTTCTCCGTCGCCGCCGCGCGGGACGGCGCGGAGGCTCTCAGCCGCTACGCCGAGGCGAAGCCCGACCTCCTGCTCCTCGACATCATGATGCCGGAGAAGAGCGGTTTCGAGGTGTGCCGCGAGATCCGCAGGACCGACAGCCGGACCCCCATCATCATGCTCACCGCGAAGGGCGAGGAGGTGGACAAGGTTGTCGGTCTCGAGCTGGGTGCCGACGATTACGTGGTGAAGCCCTTCGGTGTGAACGAGCTGCTGGCCCGCGTGCGCGCATGCCTGCGGCGTCGGGACAGCGGCGCCAGGGACTCCGGCGGTGCGCGCGGCGCCCGGGACGAGACCCCGATCGAGTTCGGGTCGGTGCGCGTCGACCCCCGCACGCTCACGGGCCTCAGGGGAAAGGCCGGGTTCGCCGTGACCCCGAGGGAGATGAAGCTCCTGCGCCTTTTCGCGTCGCACGAAGGGGAGGCGCTGGACAGGTCGTTCATCCTGGAAGAGGTGTGGGGCGTGCGCTACGAGGGGACCACGCGCACACTGGACCAGCACGTGGCGGGGCTTCGCAAGAAGATCGAGATCGACCCCGCGCAGCCGCGGCACATCACCACGGTGCACGGGGTCGGCTACAGGTTCAGCTCCTAGACGCCCTTCCTGTTTCTCCTCAGCATCTCGCCCACGCTCTGGTTGGTCGTGACCGCGTGCCCCGACAGGGGCAGCACCCGCTCGTGGATCGTGTCGAGGATCCACTCCTTCTGCGGGAAGAAGGCGTCTTCCATCTCCGCCGCGGGGGTGATCCAGTTGCGCGCGCCGACCACCGCCACGGGCGCGTCCAGCGAGTCGAAGGCCATCTGCGTGATGTTCGACGCCATGGTGTGCAGGAACGAGCCGCGCTCGCAGGCATCCGAGGCGAGCACGCAGCGGCCGGTCTTCCGCACCGACGCCGCGATGGGCTCGTAGTTCAGCGGGGTGATGAAGCGCGCGTCGATCACCTCGGCCGACACGCCGTACTTCGCGGCCAGGTCGTCCGCCGCGTCCAGGGCCCGGTACAGGGTGGAGCCGACGGTGACGATCGTGAGGTCGGTGCCCGACCGGCGCACGGCGGGCTCGCCCTCGGGCACCTCGTAGTAGCCCGCAGGCACGCCGCCGGGCACGAAGATCTCCGCCGATGTCGTACAGCCTCTGGCTCTCGAAGAAGACCACGGGGTCGGTGCCGCGCAGCGCGAGGTTCAGCATGCCCTTGGCGTCGTAGGGGGTGGCGGGGTACATGACCTTGAGCCCGGGCATGTGCGCGCACGATCGAGGTCCAGTCCTGGGAGTGCTGGGCGCCGTACTTGCTGCCCACCGACACGCGCAGCACCAGGGGCATCTTCAGCACGCCCGCGGACATGGACTGCCACTTGCAGACCTGGTTGAACAGCTCGTCGCCCGAGCGGCCCATGAAGTCGCAGTACATGAGCTCGGGCACGGCCCGTCCGCCGCACAGGGCGTAGCCGACCGCGGTTCCCACGATGGCGCCCTCGGAGATCGAGGTGTTGAACAGGCGGTGGTAGGGCAGGGCCTCGGTCAGTCCCCGGTAGACGGCGAAGGCGCCGCCCCAGTCCCGGTTCTCCTCGCCCCAGGCCGCCATGGTCGGGTCGATCGAGAAGCGGTGCAGCATGGCCTCGAAGATCGCGTCGCGCAGCGAGATGACCTGCGACTTGGGAAGCGGCTTGCCGTCTGGGCCGACGCCCGAGCGCGACTTCTTCGCGTTGGCGATGACGCGCGGGTTCTGCGTCCACGGGCAGGAGCATCTCGGGCTTCCTGTCGTCCAGCTTCTCCACGTTGCCGTTGGAGAACATCAGGTCGCCGATGGGATCGGGCCCGATGCCCGGCACGGCGAGGCGCGGGCGAGATGTCGAGCGACACGGCGAGGCCCGTGATCTTCTTCATCCTCTCTGAGATGCCGGCCTGGATCGCCTCGAGGTCCGAGGCGGCGGCGACCTTGTTCTCCACGAGGTACTCGCCGAAGCTCTTGATGCAGTCCATCTCCTGCCACATGGCCACCTCCTCCTTGGTGCGGTACGAGGAGGCGTCGGAAGGCGAGTGACCCGAGTAGCGGTAGGTGACCACGTCGAGGAGCACGGGGCCCTTGCCCTCGAGCAGGATCTTCTTCTTGCGCTCGATCGCGTCGGCCACGGCCAGCGGGTTGTACCCGTCCACGCGCTCGGCGTGCATCTGCTCGGGGTTCACCCCGGCGCCGATGCGCGCGAGGACCTTGAAGCCCATGGTCTCGCCGAGGGTCTGGCCGCCCATGCCGTAGAAGTTGTTGAAGAAGTTGAAGAGGATCGGAGGCGCGCCGCCCACGTCCTTCGGCCACAGCGTGCGGTACTGGTCCATGGCCGCGACCATCATCGCCTCCCACACAGGGCCGCAGGCCGAGGAGCCGTCGCCGATGTTGCCGATCACGATGCCGGGCTTCCGGTTGATCCTCTTGTAGAGCGCCGCGCCGACCGAGATGTCGCCCGAGCCGCCCACGATGGCGTTGTTGGGCATGCTGCCGAACGGCGCGAAGAAGGCGTGCATCGAGCCGCCGAGGCCCCTGTTGAAGCCGTTGGCCCGGCCGAAGATCTCGGCCAGCGTCCCGTACAGGACGAAGTCGATGGCCAGGTCCTTCACGGAGGCGCCCGCGGCGGCGGCCTTTGCCACCACGCCGTAGGCGGCGCCGCCCATGTAGCCTTCCATGATCGAGGAGAGCTGCTTCTCGGGGAGCTTCGCGACGGCCGAGAGGCACTTGGCGATGATCTCGCCGTGGCTCCTGTGCGAGCCGAAGATGAAGTCCTCGATGCCGAGGGGCAGGCACTGGCCGACCACCGCGGACTCCTGGCCGATGGAGAGGTGCGCGGGCCCCAGGTGATCGTAGGCGATGCCCTGGTAGGCGCCCTTGGTCTTGATAGTGTTCAGCATGGTCTCGAACTCGCGGATCACGGCCATGTCGCGGTACATGCGCACCAGGGTTTCCTTGCCGTGCTTCGCGATTTCCTTCTTCGCGTTCGGGACGTACGCATTCAGCGGGATGTCGGTGAAGCTCAGTGTGCCCGCTGCGCGCACCTCGCGCGGATCGACGACGATTGATTTCGGCATGTTCCTTCCCTCGGTATCGTGTCTGTGGTCGCGCCCCGACCCGGGGCCCGTCCCGCGGCCCTTCGGAGGGGCCGGCTATTCCTTCAGTGACCAGATCGTGTCGCGGATGGCCTCCGAGACCGTCGGGTGCGGGAAGACGATCTCGCGGATGTCCTTCACCCGCAGCTCGGCCTCGATCATGGCCGCGGCCCCCGCGATCATCTCCGACGAGTACGGGCCGATCATCTGCACGCCGAGCAGCACCCCGCTGCCCGCGTCGACGACGACCTTGGTCATGCCCCGGGTCCTGTCCGTCTCGGCGACGAACCTCCCGTTGGCCCGGTGGTCGAGGACGGCTGTCTTCACGGCCCGGCCCGCCGCCTTCGCCTGCTCCTCGGACATGCCCGCACCCGCCACCTCGGGGTACGTGTAGACGACCCAGGGGATGGCGTTGTAGCGCATGACCGGCGCCGCAGGCGCATTTCCTGCCGGCGCCGCAGGCGCATTTCCTGCCGGCGCCGCAGGCGCACTCCCGCTGAACATGTCGGCCACCGCGACCTCGGCCATGCGCGAGGCGGAGTGGGCGAGCATCGAGCGGGCGTTCACGTCGCCTGCGGCCCAGATGCCGGGCACGTTCGTGCGCAGGCGATCGTCGACGCGGATGCCCTTCCTGTCGAAGTCCACGCCCGCGGTCTCCAGGCCGAGGCCGTCCACGATGGGCTTGCGGCCGACGGACATGAGCACAGCGTCGGCGGCGATGGACTGCTCCTTGCCGTCCTTCGAGAAGCGCACCACGCTGCCGGCCCTGTTGGCGGGGTCCGGCTCGATTGCCAGCACCTTCGCGCCGAGGTGGAAATCCACGTCGGGCAGCGAGCCGCGCAGGAGCTTCGCGATCGCGGGATCGAGCAGCGGGACGATCTCGGGGAGCATCTCCACCACGGTGACCTTCGCGCCGACCTGCGTGAAGTACGAGGCGAACTCCATGCCGATGTAGCCGCCGCCGATCACGACGATGCTCTTCGGCAGGGCGGTGATCTCGAGCGCCTCGGTGCTTCCCATGGCCCTCTCCGCGCCGGGGATGGGAAGGACGACGGGCGCGGAGCCCGTGGCGACCAGGACGTTGGCCGCTGAGTACTGCTTCCCGTCCACCTCGACCGTCGTCACGCCGGCCGACCGGGAGAGGATGCGGGCCGAGCCGGTTGCCAGCTCCACGCCGTGGGTGCGGAACTGGTAGGCGATGCCCTTGCGGATGGTCTCGACGGTCTTGGTCTTCCAGGCCATCGCCTTTGCGAGGTCGTAGCGCGCCCCGTCGACGGTCACGCCGAAAGCCTCGGAGTGGCGGGCCTGCGCGTACAGCTTGGCCGAGTACAGCAGGGTCTTGGTGGGGATGCAGCCCTGGTTGAGGCAGACCCCGCCGAGGTGGGACTTCTCCACGACCAGGACCTTTTTCCCGAGGGCCCCGGCCCTCTCTGCCGCCACGTGGCCGGCAGGCCCCGCGCCGATGATGATGAGATCGAATCGTGCCTCTGCCATCGGTTGCCTCTCTCTACTGTGCGAGCAGGTAGTCGAACCGTGCGACGGCGTCCGCGAGCGTCTGGAGGAACCGGGCGCCGGGCGCGCCGTCGACCACCTGGTGGTTGATCGTGAGCGAAAGTCCGATGTGCGGCACGAACGCGCACCGTCGCCGTCGGCACCGGCGACGGGCCGGGGAACGATGCAGCCCACGCCGAGGATGGCCGACCTGCGGCGGGTTCAGCACGGGCGTGAAGCTCTCGATGCCCAGGCCGCCGAGGTTGGTGACGGTGAACGTTCCGCCCGACAGCTCGTCCGGCTTGATGCCGCCCTCGCGGCAGCCCTCGCCGAGTCGCGCGGCCTCCTCGGAGATGGCGCGCAGGCCGAGCGCGTGCGCGTTCCTGATGACGGGCACCATGAGACCGCGCGGGGTGTCGGTGGCGAAGGCGAGGTGCACGTCGGCGTACTGGCGGATCGTGTCGCCCTCGAAGAGGGCGTTCAGGTCCCGGTGCGACGGCAGGGCGCGCGAGACCGCGAAGTGCACCATGTCGTTGATCGTGACCTCGCGCAGGCCCAGCGGCTCGGGGCTCTCCTTGAACCGGCGGCGCAGGTCCTGCAGGGCGCGCGCGTCGGCCGAGGAGTTCAGCGTGAGCTGCGCGGTGGTCGCGAGAGAGGCGAGCATGCGCTCGGCGATGAGCTTGCGCACGCCCGTCACCTTGATCTCGGTGACCGCGCCGGGCACGAGGGGCGCCGCGGTCGCCGCCGCGCGCCACCGGCCGGAGCGCCTGCCGCGCCCGCCGCTGCCACGTCTGCCGCGGTGACGCGGCCGCCGATGCCGCTGCCCTGGGCGGGGGCCGCCGCGCCGGCCGCGGCTGCGCGGGCCGCGGGGGTCAGGGGCTGGCCCGCGGCAGCCTCGACGTCGCGCTCGATGATGCGGCCGCCGGGGCCGCTGCCGCGCAGGCCGTCGAGGGGGATGCCGCGCTGGGCGGCGAGCGCGTTCGCGCGCGGGGATGCGGCGGGCTTCGCGCCGGGAACCGCGGACGGGGCAGGCGCCGCGGGCGCCGTGGGCGCTGCGGGCGCCGTGGGCGCCGTGGGCGCGGCGCGGGCGCCGCGGGCGCTGGCGCGGCGGCGGGCTGCCGCCGCTGCCGCGGGCGCGGCCGTGCCCAGGCCCTGCACGTTCTCGCCCGGCGTGCCGATCGCGGCGATGGGCTCGAGCACCGGCACGTCGCTCCCGGCCTCGTGGAAGATCGCGAGCAGCGTCCCCTCGGCGGTGGACTCGACCTCGAAGGTGGCCTTGTCGGTCTCCACCTCGCAGACGACCTCGCCGGCGTCACCGCGTCGCCGACCTTCTTCTTCCAGCCGACGATGGCGCAGCTTTCGACCGACTGTCCCTGCTTGGGCATGATGAGCGCGGTTGCCATGATGGATCACTGTAGAATCGTGCCCGAGAAAAGTCAAGACGAACGGCGCGGCAGCCGCCTCAACTCTTGACCGCGAAACGTCGATCATGGTAGTGGTACGCTCGACAACGAGGAAAGGGGATCATGGCCGACAGTACCGGCATTCGAGTCGCTCGATGACGTCTTTTCCGCCGACAAGGTCTACTGCGCCAACTGCATCCACTGCAAGCTGATCAAGATGGCGCAGGGCGATGGCAGCCAGTACAGACTGCGCGTGCGCTGCGACGCGGGCAAGTGGCGCAAGAAGCTCGGCGAGGAGAAGGTCTACAAGTACTTCACGGTCATCCGCCGCACGGTCGACCAGTGCGACGCCTACGTGCCGATGGGCGACGTCGAGATCTTCCTCAAGGAGCTGAAGAAGAACCTCCCCATCAAGGACGAGATCTACTCGCCTACATGAAGCGCCGCACTTCCCTGACAATCGTCTGCACGCTCGCCTGCCTCGCCGCGACCCTCCTGGTCTCGGCGTGCAGGAGCCCGCCCCCGCCCTCGATGGAGGGCCTGTCCGCGGCGGAGATCTTCCAGCGCGCCCAGGACGCGGCGGAGAAGGGCAACTCCGAGCAGGCCATCCGCTACTACGAGGCGTTCAGGGAGCTGCGGCCCGACGACCGCGAGCGCGGCGCGTGGGCCTCCTACGAGATCGCTTTCCTGTATCACAAGATGAAGAAGGATGACCTCGCCCTGCAGCTGGTCGACAGGCTGCTCGCGCAGTACGCCGCCGACGGAAGCGACCTTCCTCCCGGCCCCCGGATCCTGGCGAGAAGCTCAAGGCCCGCCTCGAGGCGAGACTCGCCCCGAAGGCGCCGAAGACTCCCCCGAAAGGCTGATCCCGTCTAGGTCCCTGGCGGTGCAGAGGCGCCGGGCGACGAGCCGGCAGTCCCCGACACGCCCGCCCCCTCCGCAACACGCGCGAGCCCCTGCCGGTCGCTCACCGTCAGCGTGTCCGCGCCCATGGCGAGCATCCCGTCCGCGGCCAACCTTTCCAGGACGCGGCGCACCTCGTCGCGCGGCAGCTCGAAGGCGAGCGAGAGCTCCTCGAGCGTGGGCGTGAAGGGAAGCGTGGCCGCGCCGCCTTCCGCCTGCTGGAGCGTCTGCAGGAGGTGCAGCGCGATCAGGCCCCGCGCGTTTCGCGCTGACGAGGTGCTGGATCTTCAGGTGCGCGGCCTGCAGCCGCCGGCAGAGCTTGTCGATGATCGTGAGGGCGATGCGCGCGTTGCGCGTGATCGTGTTGTAGAAGCCGTCGCGGTCGAAGACCAGCAGCTCCACCGCGTCGATCGCGGTGACGGTTGCCGAGCGGCGCGTGCGGCTCACGAGGGCCATCTCGCCGAAGAACTCTCCCTTCTCCAGCACCGAGACGAGGTGGGGCGAGCCGGCGAAATCCTTGCTCACGCGGACCTTCCCCTTCTGGATGATGTACATCTCGTCGCCTTCCTCGCCCTCGCGGCAGATCACGGTGCCCGGGGCGTAGGTCTTGGCGAACTTCTGCAGGTTCTCGTCCGGCATTCGTCTCTCTATCCTGTGTGCTCGATCCTCCGTAAATATAGAAGAAATCCGCCGGGCGGTAAAGCGCGGCGCACGGACCGGGCGTGCTATCCAGCGGGAGGTGCGTCCATGAGCCGTCCCCGCATGCCTGCCTGTGTCCTGCTCGTGCTGCCGCTCGCCTCGTGCGGCCCCGGCTCCGGATCGGCTCCCATCGACCTGCGGCCGCCGGTCGTTCTCTCCGTGCGCCCCACCGGGCCCGCCGAGATCTGCCTCGAGTTCGACGAGGAGGCGCGGGTAGCCCCGTCGACGGTGCGCATCGAGCCTGCCCTGGCCGTGGGCGGGGTCTCGGGTCCCGGGACCCGGGTCCTGGTGAGCACCGAGCCGCAGTCGCCCGGAGCCGCTACACGCTGGAGGCCGAGGCGGAGGACGCCAGGGGAAACAGCGCCTCGTTCGTCGCCGAGTTTCACGGGTTCAACGGCAGGGTGCCCCGCTGTGTCGTGAACGAGTTCATCACGAGGGGCACCGACACGCACCCGGACCTTGTCGAGATCTGGGTGGCTGCCGACGGCAACATGGGAGGGCTGGCCGTATACGAGGGCACCCCCGGCGAACTTCGACGACAGGCTCGTGTTCCCGCCGTTCGAGGTTCGCGCGGGGACACTCCTCCTCGTGCACTTCAAGCCCTCTGGAGACCCGACCGAGCTCGACGAGACAGGCGATCCGGCCCAGTCTGGCGGCCTGGATTCCTCGCCCGGCCGCCTTCGACTTCTGGGTGCGCGGGGGCGACGGGCTGGGAGGCAACAACGGCGTGCTCACCGTGTACGACAGCCCCGGGGGCACGCTCCTGGACGGGGTGCTGTACAGCAACCGCACATCGGAGTCGGACGAGCTGTACGCGGGGTTCGGCACCGCCGATGTGCTCGCCCGCGCGCAGGAGCTGGCGCGCGACGGGGGGTGGAAGACTGCGGGAGAGAGACCGGCACCCGAGGACGCGGTCAGCCCCGAGGGCAGCACGGGGACGCGTTCGATCTGCAGGTCATCGGGAGGCGCCGACACCGACGGGGCAGCCGACTGGCACATCGTGCCCACGCGCGGCTCGACGTTCGGGGCGGTGAACTCCGACGAGGTGTACGTCCCCGCGCCGTGAGAAGGGATGGAGAGGAGACATGCGCGCCCCGCGGCGTGCCGCCCGCGGCAGGATCGGCCTACACGAGGTCCTTGACGATCTTGTCCAGCACCTGGCGGGGCACGGCGCCGATCTGCTGCTTCACCACCTGGCCGTTCTTGAAGAAGAGCAGCGTGGGGATGCTCTGGACGTTGAACTTCGCCGCGAGGTCAGGCTCCTCGTCCACGTTGACCTTGGCCACCTTGAGCTTGTCCTTGTAGTCCTTTGCCAGCTCCTTGAGCACGGGGGCGATCATCCGGCAGGGACCGCACCACTCCGCCCAGAAGTCCACCACCACCGGAAGCGCGGACTTCAGCACCTCCGGACTCGAAGTTGCCCTGCGTCACTGTCAGCTCGTCAGACATGTCTCACCCCCTCCGCCCAGCAATATACAGGCAACACGGGAGCCGGGCAACCTCTACCCCTCGCGCTCCCACGTCTTTTTCCTCTTGAAATCCTTCAGCCGGAAATCGCTGATCACGCCCCACACGTAGGCCAGGACCGCGTCCAGGGTGCGGCTGTCCGCTGCCGAAAGGTCCGTGTAGACCCGCTTCACCCTCTCGACAATGGAAAACAGGTCGTTCAGGAAGAAGGCGGCCTCGAGGATGTACTCCTTCTCCTCCCGATCGATGGCGGAGTAGTCCCGCGGGAACTTCTTCAGCTGGGCGACCACGCGCAGCAGGAACTGCGGGACCGCCTCGCGTCCATGGAGGAGAGGTAGCGCAGCTGGGAATCGAGGTTCAGCATGTCCAGCGAGGTCATGGAGTATCCCGTGGTGCGCAGCGCCCCGGCCAACTCGGGCCAGTGGTCCTGGGCGAGGGCGTCCAGCGCGCCCAGGAGCCGCCGCACCTCCTCGCCCGCGTCCCTGTGGAACGCCACCGCGGGGTACTTCTCGATCCGCTTCCTGTTCTCCTCGAGGATCCTGTCGGCGATGGTCGGGCCCCTTCGGGCCCTCGACACGGATGGGCCCCAACGCGACCCGCTCTTCCTCCCGCTGGATCAGCTCCTCGATCGCGCCGATCTCGGCGAGGAGGAACGAGGAGATGTCGGCCCGGGCGCGCAGCGCGTGGATGTACCTGCCCTCGAAAGCCTCCCGCAGGGAGCGGGGCTTGAAGAACTTGCTGACGTACTCGTCGTAGCGCTTGCGGATCTTCTCGACCACGGTCGTGATTTCGCCGGGCGTCAACTTCCTGGATGGCACCTCACCTTCATAGCGGAAAAGCGATCGCTTGGTCAAGGAAAGCCATGCCGCCCGGTCCGTGCTATGATGGGCCGGCGGCCGCCGCGAAGCAGGCCGCCGCCAAGGAGGCAGGCAATGCGGTCACACGCGGGTCGAGCCACGGCAGTTGTTGTCCTCGCGGTTGCACTTGTCGCGGCCGCCGACGCCGAGGCGGGCAGGGGGGACATCCTGGCGCGCGTCGGTGTCGGCCTGGACGTGATCGACCCCGGCCTCGCTGCCGGCCTGGGGGCCGGCTACCGTTTCGGGCTCGCCTCCGGCACGGCGGAGGTCCTGCTGGACATCTACTACAGCCCCTACTGCGAGACGTACACGGAGGGCTCGAATACCTTCGACTACTCGGAGACCCTCCTCGTCGTGGGCGTGCGGGCCAACTGGCTTTTCAACTACCCGGGCAACCGACGGGGATTGTACGAGCTTGCCGGCGCCGGCTTCTTCGTGGGCAGCTTCTCCTGGGAGAACTACAACAGGACGACGGACTACACGGAGGGAAACGACTACGTCGCGTCCGGGAGCATCCTCAATCTGGGTCTCGGGTACGTGTTCGGGCCCCGGGTGGAGGCGCGCATCGAGGTGCCCGTCCTGGTCTTCTTCGGCGCCTACGGGGCATCGGCGGTCGCGATCCCCATCACGGTGAGCGCGCTGTTCCGTTTCTGACGGTTCGGTCGGTGCCCCGCGGGCCTACCGCCTGCCCACGGACAGGGCCAGGGAGCGGCGGAACTTCTCGCGGTTGGCCGCGTCGTGGTAGTCGACAGGGTTGAAGTCGTCCGTGAGCACGGCACCGGCCCCGGGATCAGGCTCCCAGGTGCCGGCGTAGGCCGCCCGGACCTCGGACAGGGCCCGTGGGTGCACGCCGGACACGTCAGGCTCGTGCAGGATCGCCAGGTCGGCGCGGGGCGACGCGACGAACAGCGTGTTGGCGTTTCGCGCGCCGTGGACCTTCACGCCGGGAAACACGGCGGACAGCGTGCGGTACAGCGAGGCGCCGAGGTAATCCCTGCGCGAGCCGAAATCCGCGAAGGTGTTGATCACCAGCACCCCGTCGGGCCGGAGGATGCGGCGAATGGCTGCGAAGGCCTCCCGGCTCATCAGGTGGGCGGGGGTGGAGTCGCCGAGGAACGCGTCGAGGATGACCGCGTCGTACAGCTTCCGGCTCCTGTCGACGAAGACCCGGCCGTCGCCGATGAACAGGCTGAACAGCCGCGTGTCGAGGTCGAAGTACTTCTCGGCCAGCGGGACGACCGCGGGGTTGATCTCCACGACATCGACCCTCACGCCGGAGCGCGCCAGATCGCGCGGAACGATTCCCACGCCCATGCCGATGCACAGCACCTCGTCCAGCCGGGGCGCGTAGGCGCGCGCGAGCCCCTCCAGCATGTACGTGAACATGGATGTGCTCTTCCCCAGCACCACGTCGTAGGTGTTCTGCGGGAGGTAGTCGTTGAGGTAATAGCGCTCCGGCGCGCCGCGGGCCTGGAGGACCTGCAGGAGGCCGAAGTTCGAGTTGCCGCGGGAGAGCTCGTCGAAGGCGGGGTTGCGCAGCCCCTCCGACCGCAACCCGAGAATGCCGGCCGCCAGCCCCGCGGCCACGACCACGGCGGCCGCGGCCAGGGCGCGCGCCCTGCGGCCCCACGTGAGCAGGTATGCCGCCGCGAGGATCACCAGGGCCCCCGCCGTTGCGAGCATGGTCACAGAGTTGGGCAGGAGCGGGATGAGGATGTAGCTGATGGCCACGGTGCCCGCAAGGCTTCCGATGGTGCTCACCGCGTTCAGCCTGCCGACAGTCCCGCCGACGGCCTTCAGGGACGAGGTGATGACGCGCACGAGAAACGGTCCGGTCATGGCGAGCAGGCACAGGGGGACGAAGTACAGGACGATCGAGGTCAGCAGCGACGCCGCGGGGAGGGGCAGCGCGAGAAGGCCGTAGGCCACCGGCTCGCGCAGTGCGACGGTGAGCGCGAGGTACGCGGCCGCGGCGAGGATGGCCCAGTACAGCCGTGCCAGGCGCGACGCCCGGTCCACCAGCCGCCCTCCCAGGTAGTACCCCAGCGCGAGCGCGGCCATGGTGACCGCGATCTGGGCGGTCCATACGAAGTGCGACGTGCCGATGTACGGCGACAGCATTTTCGCCCCGAGGATCTCCACGATCATGACCGCGGCCCCTGTGACCCAGGAGGTCAGGAACAGGAACCGGCGCAGCCCCACCGAGACGGCAGGAGAAGCGGGGGCGTCCTCGGGCTGCTGCGGGGGCTTCTGCGACTGGCTGTGCTTCCTCATCGGCGGTCTCCAGGTGCGGGCTCCCGGCGAGTCCCGGGGCACCCGATCATACGGTGGCCCGCATCCGCTGTGCAAGGCCGTCCAGGTACGCATGGCTTGCCGCGCGCCGCGTCGCGCGGCGCCCGCCTCACCGTCCCGAAGGCGCGTCGGGGGTCGCGGGGGCGACGGGAACCGCGAGGGCGGTGCTGTCGAAGCTCTCCCAGAACCCGGGGGGGCCCTGCCCGATGCGCCAGAACGAGACGGCGCCGATGCCTTTGCCCTCGTACAGACGCAGCTTCTCCCGCAGCGTGTGGTGATCGTCGTAGAACACCGTGACGGTGACGCTCTCGGGGTACTCGAACCACGCCCCGACCTCGGGTGCATAGTTGCGCGGGGCCTGCTTCTCGGCGGCAAGGTCCTGCACCCCGCTGAAGCGCAGCGCCCGTGCCAGCCGCTTGTCCTGCCACGCCCTGCCATACAGGGGGAGACCCATCACGATCTTGTCGGCTGGGATCACGCTGCGCGCGTAGTCTGCGACGTTCGCGCACCAGGGCAGCGAGGCCACGGGCCCCGGGGCGCTCGTGCTCCAATGCTCGTCGTAGGCCATGACGATCATCCTGTCGACCAGGGGGGCGACGCGGGTGTAGTCGTAGGGGCCCGGGACCAGCTTCGTGCGTGCGGGCACCGCGACGCTCAGCTTCTTCCCCTCGGGAAGCGCCGCGCGCAGGTCGGCGAGGAACCCGAAGAAAAGGTCGGCATCCTCCCTGTGCAGCATCTCGAAGTCGAGCTGCACGCCGTCGAAGGGCGCCGAGACGCGGCGGATGTCCTCCAGGAGCAGCGGCCGCACCCCGTAGCGGGGATTCAGGGCGAAGTGCATGAGCGCCTGGTTCGCCAGCTCGGCCACCACGAGGTGGATCGCGGGCCGGGAGCCGCCCTTCAGCGTGACGTCGGGCCGGGCGACCGTCTCGGTGATCCTGCCCTCCCGGTTCATGCTGACGCTGAAGTAGCACAGGTCGGTGACGGGCTCACTGCCCGAGAGCTCCTTCTCCTCGCCTCGCATCAGGTACGCCCAGATTTCCCGGAAGGCGGGCCGGGGCATTTCCTCGGGTGTCGGCTTCTGGTCGGGAACCCACGCGGTGAGCGTGCACAGCGCCAGCAGGGGCAGCAGGGCTGCGCCGCGAATCCCGCGTGAACGTGTCCCCCGCAGTCGACGGCCGTGCATGCGTCCCCTCCCGTGCAATGATCTCTGCGGTTCGACCCTACAGTCCAGCGCTCGATCGGTCAAGCGCGGGCGTGGACTGGCGCCGTCGGCTGCGCGTGCCCCTCGCGCACTTCGGCTCAGTAGAAGGTGGTCCGGTGCACGGGCTGGAACAACCCGGTGCGGTGGGCGCATGCAGGGTCCAGGTGGCAGCGCGCGCAGTCGGGAGCGCTCATCTCGGGGCAACGCTGCCGAGCGCTGAAGAAGAACCAGTCGACCGCGCCGGGGCTCTTCCCCGAGGCGTCGATCACCGCCTCGATCGCCCTGTAGGCGGCGTGCCGCACGGTCCACTCCCTCTCCGCCGAAACGACCTGCCGTGCTTCGAGCATCGACCCCAGGGCAGCGTCTCGCACCTCTACCAGTCCCGTGCGCAGGCACGAGCGCATGAGATGGTAGTCGATGACCGGGGCGACCTTCTCGCCGTCCGCGAAGGACAGGAAGCGCTCGGGCCGCTGGCTGAGGATGAGGGCCAGGAGGCTGCTCTTCTTGCGAAGGGGGTCTTCCTTGTAGCCCCCGATGCGGTCGAGCTGCGCGAGCAGCGCCTGCAGGGGGCGGGAAGAGGTTCCCGCATTCTCCACGATCGCGCGGGGCTCAAGCCCGAGGGCCTGCATGTCCTCCCCGTACTGCCTGGCCAGGGCGAGGTGCAGCTCCCGGGCAGGCAGGGGATCGGAGCCGTCGTCGGAGCGGAACACGTCGCGCAGGTCCTCGTCGGCCAGGGCCGCCTGCCGTGCAGGGGAGCAGAACTGCCGGTCCTGCTGCATGCGCCGCAGGAATGCAGAGAAGAGGTAGAACGACCCCTTCAACGGTCTTCCGCCCAGCAGGGCGACCATCGGTGCCGCGAAACGGCCGTCCCGCTCGGACCAGAAGCCGAACTGCTGCAGGGTGGCGGCGAAGAAGTACTCCACCGCGCGGGGGTCACCGACCGGCGGCAGTTCGGGGCCAACAAAATCGAAAGCAGCGGCGGCGTCGAGCCGGGAGAGGAGGCCGGAGACCCGTCTCACCTGCTCCTCGTCGACGTCGACTCCTGCCGCTGTCGGACGCGCGGGGGCCGGGCCGTCGACCAGCAGGGCGGCGGGGCCCACCTGCTCGATCATCGCCGCGGCGAGGGGCGCTGCCGCGCGCGCGGCCATGACGGGGTGCCGGCCCCGGGCAAGTCCCGCGAGCAGCGCCCCGCAAAAGGAGTCGCCCGCACCGGTCGGGTCGACCTCGAAGGCCGGAACCGCGGGGACGTCGGTGACGTGCCCGCCCTGGATCACGCGCGCCCCGGCCGGGCCGAGGGTCACGCACAGGAGCTTGCCGGCCGCGGTGCGCGCGGAGGCGAGCGAGCCGAAGAGGGCCTCCGCCTCGCTCCTGTTCATGAAAAAGACGTCCGTCTCCTCGATCAGCTGGCGGACTGCATCGGGGGCAGACAGCACGCTCCGGACGTACGTGCCTGCCGACACCACCCGTGCCCCGCGCGCGCGACTGGCACGGATGAACGCGCGCTGCCTGTGCGCGTCGCCGAGGGGCACCACGTGGACGATATCGTACACGGAGAGGTCGTCCGGCAGGGACTCGGGGACGAGCGACGACTCTGCGCCGAAGAAGGCGGCCAGGTACGAGGTCGCCCCCGCGTCGTGCGCGATCTCGAACCGGGGGACCTGGTCGGGGGCGACGGGCGGGCCGAGCCACTCGCGCAGGCGCGCGGCAACGGGCTCCAGGGGCCCGGGCATTGGCACGGGCCTCGGGGCGAAAAGGGAAACCTGCGCGCCGAGGCGCCGGGCCGCCATGGCCGTGTACATGCCTGCCCCGCCCGCGGAGGGCACTGCCCGGCCCCCGAGGTGCAGGACGTCGAGGGATGCGCCCCCGATCACCAGGAGGTGCGGCACGAGCCGACCCGCGCCTACAGACGCGCCCTGCCCAGGACCAGGGCCGCGTTCTGCCCGCCGAAGCCGAAGGAGTTTGACAGCGCCACGTCGACCCGCGCCTGCCGTGCCTGCCCGGGCACGTAGTCCAGGTCGCACTCGGGGTCCTTCTGCTCCAGGTTGAGCGTGGGCGGGATGATGCCCGCCTCGATCGCCTTGAGGCAGACGATCGCCTCGACGGCACCGGCCGCGCCCAGCATGTGGCCCGTGGCGGCCTTGGTCGAGCTGACGGGAATGCGCGGCGCCAGGCCGCCGAGGACTTCCTTCAGCGATGCAGTCTCGACCCTGTCGCCGATGGGTGTGGAGGTCCCGTGCGCATTCACGTAGTGGACGGAGCCCGTGTCGAGCCCTGCATCCCGCAGGGCCTGGCGCATGCAGGACACCTGGCCGCGGGTCGAGGGCGCAGTGACGTGGTACCCGTCGCTGCAGCTGCCGTACCCGAGCAGCTCGCCGTGCACGGCGGCGCCGCGTCGCACCGCGTGCTCGAGGCTCTCGACCACGAGCATGCCGGCCCCTTCGCCCATCACCATGCCGTCCCTGCGTGCGTCGAAGGGGCAGCAGGCGGTTGCGGGATCCGGGTTGGTGGAAAGGGCGCGGGCGGCGCCCAGCCCCGCGAGGATCAGCGTGCAGAAGATCGACTCGGTGCCGCCTGCCAGCACGACGTCGGCCCTGCCCGCCCTGATCAGCAGCAAGGCCGTGCCCAGCGCGTCCGCACCCGAGGCGCAGGCGGTGCTGAGGGTCATCGTGGGACCGAACAGGCCGTGCGCGACCGACAGGTGCGCGGCGGCCATGTTGGGCATCATCGACGTGACGAAGTGGGGGCTGGTCCGCGTGCGGCCCTCGGCAGTGATCTTCTCCTGCTGCCGGGTGATCGCCGGCATGCCGCCGATGGTGTTCCCGATCACCACCCCGACGCGCTCCCTGTCCTCGCTCTCGAGATCGAGCCCCGACTCGCCCAGCGCCTCTGCCGCGGCGACCAAGACGAACTGGATGAACCTGTCGGTCTCGGCCGCGGTTCTCCGGCCCAGGAGCTGCTCCGGGTCCCATCCGGGCACCTCGGCCCCGACCTTGCACGTGACCGCGGCCGTGTCGAACTGGCGAATGAGGCCGATGCCCGATCGTCCCGCGAGCAGGGCATCCCACATGACGGCGACGCCCGTGCCGACCGGTGTCACGGCTCCCCTGCCGGTGATGAGCGCCCGGGCGGCAGGGGGCCTACTCGGACTGCCCATCTCTTCCCTTCGCCGTGTCCTTGATCCGGTCCTCGGCCATCTGGACCAGCTTGAACTTCTGGACCTTGCCGGTGGCGGTGACGGGAAGCTCTTCCGCCTTCACGGAGAAGACGTAGCGGGGGATCTTGAACTTGGCCAGCTTGTTCCTGCAATGCCTGATGATCTCGTCGCGGGTGATCGTCTCGCCGGGCTTCGGCTCGATGAACGCCGCCCCGATATTCCCGGCGATCCTGTCGTCCACGCCCACCACGAATACCTGGCTCACCTTGGGATGCGTGCTGATGTGCTCTTCCACTTCCTTGGGCATCACGTTCTCGCCGAAGGCCCTGTAGATCTCCTTGCTGCGCCCGGTGAGTTGGAACTGGCCGTCGGGGTGGATGATGCCAAGGTCGCCGGTCCGCAGCCACCCGTCCTTGTTGATGAGGTCGGCGTTTTCCCTGGGCCGCTTGTAGTAGCCGCGGATCACGATCGGCCCACGGCAGGCGAACTCACCCTCCGCGCCGGGCTTCAGGTCCTGGCCCGTGATCGGGTCGACGGTCTTGTACTGGATGACCCTGCCGCCGAACTCCTCGACCCCCGCAG
Organism: uncultured Spirochaetota bacterium; assembly: GCA_963733835.1. Classification (GTDB taxonomy): domain Bacteria; phylum Spirochaetota; class Spirochaetia; order SZUA-6; family Fen-1364; genus CAVTER01. Next base: position 7,133 of record CAVTER010000012.1, on the reverse strand, counting down.
ATCCGCCGAGCATCTCGCGGCCGACCCTCGTGGAGAGGTTCTCCGGTGCATCGCCCGGGATGGCGATGGTACCGGCCCCGGCGACCTCGGTCATTCCGTAACCGGTGCACGTCTCGGTGAGCCCCATCTCCTCGATGGCCCGCTTCCAGAGCGGGACGGGCGCGGGGGCGGCAGAGATCATGGCGGCCTTCAACGACGAGGTGTCGTACTGCTTCCTGTCGGGATAGTTCAGCAGGGCCATCACGATGGAGGGCACGCCCAGCATCTCGTAGGCCTGGTGCTTCTGGATCAACGCAAGGGCCCCCTGGGGAGAGAACTGCAGGTGCGTGACCATGCAGCCGCCCACGAAGAGAACCGCGGCGAAGGCCTGCTCGATGGCGAAGATGTGGTACAGGGGCAGCGGGAAGTAGATCCGCCTGCCGTCCTGGTAGGCCCTGGCGAGGGCAGAGGCGTACGAGCCGCGCAGGAGCATGTCGTGTGTGAGGACTGCGCCCTTGGGAATGGCGGTGGTCCCCGACGTGTACATGATCAGGCACGACTCGTCGGGGTACGCGGTGTGCTTCTGGGTCCACGCCCTTTTCTCGTCGTCGGCCTTCTCGCCCCACTCCTTCACCTGGTCCAGCGACACGGTGCCCGGGTAGACCTTCCCCTCCGGAGAAAAGGCCACGATGTTCTTCAGGAACGGGAAGCCCTCGAACCCCGCCTTGTCGGGGTTCTCCCCGAAGTCGGCCGAGTGGAGGATCGAGCCGAGGATCTTCTGGTAGTCGTTCTTCCCCAGCTTATCGACGGCGATGAGGGCGACGGCGTCCGAGTCCCGGAGGATGAACTCCAGCTCCTTCTCCCGCAGCTGCGTGTTGATGGTGATGGTGACCGCGCCGATCTTGAGCAGGGCAAGGAGGTTGAAGATGAACTCGGGGAAGTTGCCCATCAGCATGGCCACGTGGTCGCGCGGCCTGACGCCCATGTGCAGGTAGCCCCGCGCCAGCGTGTCGGCGATACGGCGGGTCTCGGCGTAGGTGTACGCCCTGTCCTCGGTCAGGATGTAGGGCCTGTCCGCATACTTCTCCGCGACCTCGTCGAAGAAGTTCCCGATGGTCCATCGGCGCCAGACCGGGAAATCGGCCAGCAGCTTCGCCCTTCTCTCGTCGATTCCAGCCATGGAATACCCCTCCTCCAGGTTGATGATTGCCGCGGGCGACCGCCCGACAGTCGGGACCTTTCACGCATTCGACGCGAGACTGCCGCAGGATACCAGAGGAGGTGACGAAAGGAAAGCTTTTTTTCGTCGGACCCAGCCCGGAGGGGTGCCTGCGCGGCAGGCGCGCCCACGGTGCATACCTGCGGCGGTTGCAGTGTCGGGAAATGCCGCGGGGGGTCTCCAAAGAGACCGGAGCTGGCGATGCACTGGCTCGCACCGGATGAGCTCCACTTCGGGCGGGGATCTGCCCGCCCTCAGCGGTATCGGGGCGGCACGCCCACCCGCGCACCATGCAATCAGGGGCCTTCCCGGCGGAGAAGGCCGCCCCGTGCTCGCCCGCCTGCCTGCGGCGAGGGCCCCAGGAGCTCGCCGCCTCCTTGAGCTCGGCCTCCTCCTGGACCGGCGGGACCGGGTCGTCGGCCGCCTCGACCTGGCCATCGGCGGCGCCCGACCCCCCGTCCGTGCCGTCCGCGTCGGTCCAGCGATCCTGCTTGAGCCTGCCCACCACGCGCACCCCGCGGCCCGCCGCGCATCTCCATGCCATCATACGCTTCACGAGCGGGCTTCGAATCTGCAGGTCGTATCTATGGAAGGCTCCGTGGACGAGTCCGATCGTCACGGAACACCCACTCGCTGCGAGCCGGTCGGCGCAGGCAAGTCCCTCCGTACGGAGACAGACGTACTCCGCCACCTCCAGGTGCGCGGGGGGAAGGCCGCGAGGGTTGGCAGCGGCAAGCGGAGAGGCACGGGCTTGCTGGCCGATGTCTCCCTCGTGGAGGTACAGCCGCCACAGCTGGCGGTTGGCCCTGGCGGACCATTCCGGTCGCGGGCCATGAGGGCGACCGCGACGGCGATGCAGCAGCCCACGCGAGGGCCGCATTCCGAAGAATCATGGTGGGGACCGGGAAGATGAAGACCCCGCCATGGAAGCAGAGAATGCAGGGGCGGGACCTGTGAACCCAGCCGGTTGCACAATCTATGCGTGCAGTCGTGCTCCCCGGTACCCCGGAACGTGTACTCTGCGGATCACCACGGCGGCCGGCGAGCGGAACGGCCGGCCCTGCAGCCGAACCACGAGGCCGGCGACGGCGATCCACCGTCTCCAGGACCTGACCCGGCCCAGGCCAGGAACGGGAGCGACCAGATCGGGAGTATAGCCATGGTCGGTCACGAGCTCAGGCCCTCGCGCCCGCCGCAGCGCGGCCCCCGTGCGGTGACCTCCGCGCAAGGAGGCTCTCGATCAAGGGGCGGAAGAGCCACACCAGGGGGCGCAGGACACCCGACTTGCGCGAGATGATCCGCCGGTACTCCTCGAAGGTGTGATTCTGGAAGTGCAGCGCCTTCTGCGCCTCCTCCGTGTCGTACCAATCCAGGCTGTAGCCCGCGCGGCCATCGGCGAACAGGCTCGGCTCGGGCAGCCAGAGCCCGATCGAGCCGAACACTCCCCGCAGCATGTCCCGCGCCCTCATCTGGCAGCCGTTGCGCCCGCCCCCGCCGATGAGGAACACCTGCCCGTCGATGCGGGCGCCGGCCGCCAGCCGTTCGGCTGCGTTGAGGCAGGCGGCAGCCGCATCCACGTCCACAACGATCTCGCAGCGCACATCGAGGGGAATCGCGAACAGCTCCTCGGCGAACGCCCCGAGGGCGGAGGGCACCCGGGTCGGCATGACCGCGCTCAGCCGCAGCACGCAATGCCGCAGGCCGGACCTGGCGACGACCTCCTCGGCTTCCACCTTCGTGCGCGCGTAATGGGTCTCCGGGTGCACGGGATCCTCCGCGCGTACGGGCGGCTCTCGATCCTGGGTCCTGCCCATCACCGAAGCAGATGAAACGAAGACGAGGGAGGCCTGGGCTGGCTGCTCCCGGAGTACTTCCACGAGGATGCGCGTTCCATCAACGTTTACCGATCGGCAGAGCTCCTGCCTCCGTTCGCTCGCGGGCGGCAGGATGCCGGCCAGGTGGATGACGGCATCCTGCCCGGCGGCTGCCCGCCGCACGAGGCTGGAGTCGCGGATGTCTCCCAGGAAGGTCCTGAGAAGCACCTCGTGCCTTCGCGCGCTGCGGCGGTTCCTCCGACTGTCGGCCTCGAGCACGGATACCGTGTGACCCCGCGCGCGAGCCTGGTCCAGGACGCGTCGGCCGACATTGCCGAATCCGCCAGTGATCAGAATGTTCATGCATGCTCCTCCCGGGAAGCCCGCGACCGCGCCACTTCCTGCTCGACTCCGACATCCCCCCGCTCAGGCGCGCAGCGCTGGGCGCCTGAGCCGCCTTGTGCAGTCCGTATCGCCATGCTACACTGAAAAAAGAACGAATGATCGTTCTTTTATCTCCAGGAGACACTATGGCACGGAGTCGTGACGAAAACAAGCGGGCGGCGATCCTCGAGGCGTCGAAGATGCTGTTCGCGCGCAACGGTTTCCTCGGCACGTCGATCTCGGACATCGTCCGGGAAACCGGAATGAAAGTGGGCACGATCTACACCTACTTCAAGAGCAAGGAGGAGATCGTCCGCAACATCGTCGAGGAGGGCTGGCAGGAGCTGTACGGCCGGATCGAGAAGGACCTCAGGGAGGCCCGAAGCCCTCGGCAGCGCGTGAAGGTCCTCATCGAGAGCGTCATGCCGGGCATCCTCGCGGACGTCGATTTCGTCAGTATCCTGCTCTCCGAGGCGGGCACGTACACGCGCCTGGAGGACAAGCTGGAGAAGCTCACCGATCTCGTCTACTCGCTGGTGCGGTCCCTCCCCGGCCGACGCTCGCGGACCACCTTCAGCCGCGACATGCTCCGCACGGCCCTGGTGGTGATTCTCCTGGGCACCATGAACACCGTGCGAATCGCCCGCACCAGCTCCCTGGGCATCGGCGATCGCGACGTGGTCGCGTTCGTGCGGAAGCTCGCTCGTGAATCCCTCGGCGTGGACGCGTAGGAGGCGCCGCATGCGGATGAAGAGCATCCAGTACACGACGTCGCCGGGCGTGACCGCATCGGACCATGGAAGACGAGTTCCTGTGCCACCGCAACGGCTCGGAATGGTGGTACTGCACCGGTTTCGTGAACGACGAATCGGGCAGGTTGTTCTCGTTCCAGTTCACCCTGGCCCGGGTGCGGCTCTCCGGGCTGCAGATGCACATCCTGATGACCGCCCTGACGGACTTCGAGAGCCGGACGCATCACTACGCGCAGAAGCCCGTGTTCTTCGCCAGGGACGTCATCGTCACGAGGGAGAAGGTTGGACTGGGCGGCGCGGCGGAGATGAGATTCCGCGGCACGGACCTCGGCCTGGACATGCACGGCGACGCGTATTCCCTGTCGGTGGTGATGCGCGCGACGAAGCCCGCCGTCTGGCACTGCGACGATGGCGTTCTCAAGATGGGCCTCGACGATCCGAAAGAGACCACCTACTACTGGTCGTACACGAATCTGGCCGCGTCCGGAAAGCTGACACTGGCGGGGCGGCAGCACCAGGTGTCCGGCAAGGCATGGTTCGACAAGCAGGGGGGGACCTACACCCTGACGAACCGCTGGACGAACTGGGAGTGGTTCTCGCTGAGGTTCCACGACGGCGAAGAAGTCATGCTCTTCTCCTTTCCACAGGATGACTATCGGGACGGCACCTACATCTCGGAATCGGGCAGCGCGAGGCGGCTGAACGACTACCGGATCACGCCGCTCGGTTTCACCCACGTCGGCGGGAGGAAGTTCTCCAGCGGCTGGAAGGTCGAGATGCCGGGGACGAAGGACGGGGAGTACACCATCGTCCCGAAGATCGACGGCCAGCTGAACCTGTTTTACTATGAGCTGCTTGCTGACATCCGCGACCGGCGTGGCAGGGACGTCGGCTACTGCGTCGTGGAACTGCTGCCGGGCGTCTACAACGAGATCAGGGCGCGCGATGCACTGATTCGCGCCAGGTGATGCGCGCCCCGCCCGCGGGCCGCCGCTCGGCTTCGGTCCATAGTCCTGCTGGAGCCTGCCCACCACGCGCACCCCGCGGCCCCTTGATAGTGACTCGCCGCAGACCTGGGTCAGCCGCCTCCAGCAGGAGACGTCGGAGAAGGACATCTCCTTCTGCATCTCCTCGCCCCCGGGGGTGCAGGGGAGCGCCGGGTCGTGCACGGCGCGGGATCACTCCGCGGCCGAACACACCTCCCCGTCAATCCAGTCGAAGATGCGCTGGCTCGCGACCGCCAGCGACCCTGTCTGCACGTGCAGTGGTGCAGCCTCTGCTTCCGTGAAGAGCATGTACTCCTTCGGGCACGTCAGAGCCTCGTAGAACTGCTGCGCCTCGCCGTATTCCTCGGCCTCGGCATCGACCACCAGAGTGGTGCAGCGGATATCCTTGACCCCGTTCACGTTGGTGAAGCTCCCCATCCTGTCCAACAGCTCAGACGGGGTTGTCGCGCCGTGCTTCCACATCGTGTCTGTGAGCCCCCACATGAGGAACGGGCTGAGCTTTCCCACCGTTCCCAGCAGCGCGTTGAGCCGCTTCGGGTTGGACCTGTGCATCGAGAGCATCTCGGGGCTGAACTCCTCGAGCTGCCGCGTAAAGACGGCGCCCCAGTCCAGCACACCGGGATTGACGATGAGCGCCCGCAGCCTGTGCTCCCTCGCGGCGGCCCTGCCTGCGAGGTATCCACCCATGCTCAGGCCCATCTCGATGATGCCATGGGGATCCACGTCGGGCCGCGTGAGGAGGTAGTCGACTGCCGGAGTGATGAACGCCTCCCAGTCCGGACGGAACGGCAGGTCGTGCCTGCGCAGAGCCTGGCCGTTGCCAGGGCCGTCGAGGAGAAGGCAGTTGTACCCGCGGCGCACAGCCTCGTCGGCGTAGTACTTGCAGTCCTCTGCCCAGGCATCCCGCCCCTGGTGGACGATGAGTGTCGCTGCCGGCGCGCCCGTCGCCTGCGGCGATGCGTAGAAGTAGCCGGTGAGCAGCACCCCCTCGAACGGCACCTGCACGACCTCCATGGGAGTCCCGAGCAGCCTCTGTGACAGCGTGAAGCAGGAGACCTCCCGCTCGGCAAGCTCCCTCACTTCGAAGGAGCCCGGGTGCATGTGCCGGTGCAGGGCCGCTCGGTAGTAGGATGCTGCGCGGAGGTAGGACTGGCCTGCACTGAGGTCGTGTCCCTCCGTCAGGAGTCGGTCAGCCGCGGCGTTCAGGCGTTCGGCAGTTGCGCGCCACTCGCGGGTCCAGCTTTCCGGGTTGTTCTTCTTCACCCGCGAGGCGGTCTGAAGGCACTCGTTGATATCGGTCATTCCCGTCCATGCCTCGCCAAGGTAGAACAGAAGGACCTGGTCCAGGATCGGATCGGCCATCATGTCAAGCTCGTACCACTTGCTGCCGGCCGGCTTGGTGGTGGCGCACGACACCATAGCCAGCGCAACAAACCCGACAAGTATCCCCTTCGCGTTCATCTGCGCCTCCCTGCCGAGTTAGACGCTGGCAGGCGGGCATCCACTTCATGGCACTGCGCGGCGCTTCGAAGCGGCAACAGCCTGAGAATGTGGATCTCTTTTGCCTTCAATCCTCTCCCTGCGGGGTGTGACAGCGCCCCGGCATGCAGAGAGCAGCAGGCATCGGGACGCGTGGGGGGCACGATTCTGTGCAGAGTGACAGGAGAAGAGTCGGCGATCGTGGGGGGAGGGGCGAAGCAACGCGGCTGCTCCGCCCCCAGGTTGATCAGAAGCCGGCCGCCTCCTTGAGCTCGGCCTCCTCCTGGACCGGCGGCACCCGACTCCCCATCTCTGCCGTCCGCGTCGGTCCAGCGATCCTGCCTGAGCCTGCCACCACGCGCACCCCGCGGACCTTTCTCAGGTACTCCCCGCAGACCTCGGCCAGCCGGGTCCAGCAGGAGACATCGATGGAGGAGACCTCTTTCTGTGTCTCCTCGCCCTGCTTGAAGAAGCGGTTGGAAGCGGCGGTGAACCTGCA
>CAVTER010000011.1:0-62766 GCA_963733835.1 uncultured Spirochaetota bacterium | reverse complement strand
TCCTTGGAGTAGCTGCCGATTGTCGTCAACCCTTTCATGCTTATGAGCCAGGAGTGCCTGGTTGGATCCTTCATCGTCCGCAGGAACCATTCCTCATGATTTCCCATGACTGCGACCACTCTCGCAGGACACCTGCCCCGAAGCGCGAGCACCGTGTCGACGCATCCTCTGGAATCGGGATAGCCGTCTATGATGTCGCCAAGGAACACCACAGTGTCACTCGTCGTGAGATCAGCTTCCACCTTCAGAAGCAGATGGTTCAGGGCTCGCAGGTTGCCGTGGACGTCACCAATTGCGAATGTGCTCATGGGTAGTGCCTTGATGCCCTTCCCGTCATGGGGTCCCGTTCCGAACGCCAGGGAGACCCACTGTCGACGCAACGAGACCCCAGATGAGGCCGTCTCCGCAAGTCTGCGAAAGACCACTGATGCGGCCAACCCACTACAGTCTGCGTGATCCAACCGAGGGTCACAGAGGACGGCTGGCGGACTGCGCTATCCAGTCGGCAGGCTGTTGATTGCAGCACGGCCGGTCTTGTCTCCAGTCAATCCATCGATGTGCGACTCGAACGCTGGGGAGGGCGCACTCTGAACATGTAGATCGCCCAACCAAGCGTGTCGCGCCCCCAACGCAGGTATGTCGCCCTCGCCTTGTTCACTCGCTCAACCACCTCCGCCAAGTCCGGATCATCTGGATGGGTGCGAGCGTACTCGGCTGTCGCGTACCATTGGAGGCCTTCGTACCTGTCCCAGTCGTCCTGTGCTGCTCACGATGGTGTGAACGAGATCCAATCCTCGCCGCTCTCCGGCTTCTGCATTGGCAGAGTGGCTCCCGAAGTCCTCTCGCGCGACCCCGGATGCCTTCAGGTACTCCTCGGACGGCTCCTGCAGCCAGTATGGCTCTCCCACGATCACCCAGCCGCCGGGCTTCACCATGCGGATCAGCGCTTCGAGAGTATCGGCGTGCCCCCCGAAGACCCAGCTGGCACCGATACATGACGCCAGATCGAAGCTGTGCGGCTCGTCTGGCTTGAAATCCGCACCATCCATCTGAGTGAAGGTGATGCCCGCGCCCGGTGCCCGCGCCTCGAGCCTTCTCTTTGCATCGGCGATGTGGAAAGGAGAAATGTCGATCCCCACGCCACGAACGCCATAGGCTTCGGCCAGGCGAATCAGGAACTCGCCCTTTCCACACGCAATGTCAACCACCTGCGCGTCGGTCGGGAGGCGCAGAAGCTCCACGAGACGCGTCAGTTTCTCCTCGCTCGTGGGATTGCATACCACATGTTCACGGTGAGTGATGTCGTAGAACTTCCATGTGTCCATCCTTCAGTCCTCCAGCGGCCCAGCGTGGAGCCGGGCGCCCCGCAGACGACGGCACTGTCGCTGCCGCCTCTTTCAACGAGCCTTTGGACGGACCACACGGTGAGCTGCGGGGTCAGCTCCAGCGAATCGCCAGACTCACACCGCGGTACGATCCAAGGACATGGGTGACACCCTTTCGGCCCGTCCGCGCTCCTGACGGCCGTTGAAACCCGACTGATGATATCGTGGATCGTGTTCGTGCGCAAATCATATCGACCAATCACGGAGAAGCAGAAGTACAGATCGTGGGTCCCGTCCTCCACCTCTTCCAACCCGACATCCTCCTCGTTGAGCGCCTGCCTGACGAAGATCTGGTTTCGGAACACCCGAATCGTCCCGCAGCTGTCACGCGACACCCGGAATTGACCCCCAAAGCGGAAAACCGAAACCGGCGTTGACACCCCCGACAGAATTGTGCCCACATAACATGGGGCTGAGCCGCCCCGCCGTACCAAGAACTGCAGCCACCGACAACTACGAGGGGCCTCACTTCGAACCAGGGGGCAGTATGAGGGGTCGGCTCCAGCGAATTGTTAGACACAATCATTGCGCAAGAACTGCCGTCCCTCTCCCTCATATCCCGGACATATCTCTTTCTTCTTTTTCCCCTTCGGGATATTCAGGTATCTGTTCAATCGGTGCGGTTTCTCTGGCAGGAAGCTCAAGCGCTGCTGTTCCAGAATAATCCGTCTGGATAGCTACTGTGTTTGGTTTCTGTGGTCTTCTTGCTCATGCCAGGAGGGCAGAATACTCCTCTACCGAACGTATGCAGCTCTCCTCGGCATATCGATCCATCAACAAACCCTGTATCTTTGGGTCTGACTCCATCATCCTCTACGACATGCCCTGCGACTTCCCAGAAGGCCTACTTCGCTCAAGCCTTCCTCTTAGTCCCTCCACTGGGAAGTATTCAGGCTACACTCCCCAAGCATCTGCCTTCTCGCGAGATCGAAGAGGCCGTGCCGTGCCCTTCCGGTCGGAGAGCTTCCTCGCCGCTTCCGCACTTGGACCGCTTCAGCTTGCGGGGGTGAAGACGCCGAACGCAGCCCCCTGCGGATCGCGCAGCACCGCCGCGCGGCCGAAGCCCGGTACATCGGTGGGGGGTAGCAGCACTTTGCCACCGAGTTCCTGTGCTTGTTGGACCGCCTTCTCTACGTCGGTCACTCCGAAGTAGGCAATCCAGTGTGCCGCGGGGCCGCCGGACGGCCAGGATGGCCCTTCGGGCCGCGGCCCGACCAGCCCTCCGGTCCACTGTGTCCCGTCCACGAGCATCGGATAGGGTCCAGCCGTGACGGCCAGTCCGGTGACCGCCTGGTAAAACCGCTGTGCTGCCCCGAGGTCCGGTGTCATCAACTCGTGCCAGACAAATCCGCTACGTGCAAACTGAGCCATGGTTTTCCCTCTCCCCTACTGATTGTCTTCCCAACCAAATATACCTCACGGTACGGTAGAGAGACAGGTCGGCCGTCCCAGATTGTGTCTAACATGGAGCTGAGCCGCCCCGCCGACCGCGCTCCTCGTGGCGCTCAATCCACGTGTAGGCGGTCTTTCCTGAGATGCTGAATCGTTCCGCCAGACCACTGACGGTGTAGTAACGTGAGTTGTAGTCCCGGAGGAACTTCTCCCGCTGCTCGACCACGGTAACCCCTTTCCACGGCATGGGCAGGTCCTCCTGGCGTGGAAGTGTCACCCATGTCCCCAGAAAATGTGTTACCTGTGTCTCCAGAATGCTCTGTTACCTATGTCCCCGAACGGTTCACCTTCATTCTTCCCGATATATCCTGATCGCCGCGTATTTCACCGTCTCTATCTTGCCGGTCGCAATCACTGGTTTGAAGGCGGCAAGTATGTCGGTCGAGTACTCCGCATTCCACCTCTTGTTGAACAGAACAATCACTTCTTCGTCAATTCCAGCTCCATCAATTTCAACCCTTCCAGCGTTCAGTTCGTAGTCACTGTTGGTCTTGGCGATGATCCTAAGGTCGAGGCACTTGTGGTTTAGGGTATCGATATCCTGTAGAAAGAGAATGAAGTATGTGTTCCTGTAGGTGAAGTAGTATACCGAATGCGGCCCGTCACGGCCGGCAACGTCTCTATGGGCCCAAAACGTGTTTTGATCTTGGATGTCATAATCATCCAAGACGAATACATCAAGGACCTTGACGGCTGCTGACGCACTGAGTCTGTGGTCAATTATGTAGTCCAACCTGCTCTTGAGGTCCGCTGCGTAGGCCTTTTCGCTACTTTCCCCCGGCAGACTCTTCTTTGCCGAGGGCGGGTCAACTGCCGTCTGACGAGGCATCCCTGTTGATGTGCACCCGTAGGCGAAGAGGGCGAACGCCAGGAGAAGGGTGATGGCTGCGCGTTCTTGTTTGCTCTGGTTCTTGGTCTGGATCGGTCTCATTGAACTCCTCAGACAACTTGACATGGAGCTGAGCCGCCCCGCCGCATCACAAGCGCGAAGCGAACCACACGGAACGGCCTACCTACCAACCATAACATAGCTCAAGGGGTCGGCTCCAGCGAATCGTTATGGAGCTCAGTGTGATCATATTCTCAATACTCATCGCGTTCAGTCTATCTCCGCAGCCATTCTTCTCGTAGCATTGCGTATAGCAGGTCGTCCTCCCAAATCCCTCGGATCTTGACGCTCTTCCGGAAGTGACCTTCCCTGCGCATTCCTAGCTTCTCCAGAATCGAAATGCTTGCGGCGTTGTTTGGATCTACCCCAGCGACGATTCGATGCTTATCCATTTGCTGGAACGCGTGGTCCATCACTGCCGTGACAGCCTCAAGGGCGTATCCTCGTCTTTGGTGTTCTGGAGATACCGTGAACCCGATCTCGGTCTGTTCGTTATTCGGGGGTAGAAAGTGCAGGCCAATGTCCCCGATGAGCCGATCGTTGTCGCGCAAGACGAGTCCCAGTTGGAACCAGGTGTCCACAAGGTTATATCCCGATACATTCATTCTAGCGATAAACTCAGCTACCTCTGCGGCACTGTTGGGCAACCAGTTTTGATATCTGAAGACCGCCGGCAACGATCTGTATGCGTAGACGTTCGCTGCGTCCACAACCGCCAGGGGACGTATGGTGAGTCGTTCAGTTTGTATCTTTGGTGGTTCCATAGCCCATCCTTAGCCTGACATTGGAGGGTCCTGCTTTCCGAAATCAAGGTGACGGATGTCGCGCTCTCATCCAACTCTGTGCTCCATAACATGGAGCTGAGCCGCCCGGCGAATCGGACGTACCCTACCAAGACGATAGACCAGCAACCCAAGTGAAGCAGAACCACGCTCCAGGGGTCGGCTTCACCGATTTGTTAGGCTGGCACCGCTCTTTTTTCGTATTCACTTCGCCCTCTGACATTCCGGGCAATAATAACAGGCCCCTCCCAAATACGCCATCTTCTCGATTGTTGTTCCGCACTTGGGGCACGGTTGCCCTGCAGCAGCCTTGTCCATTATTCGTTTGTACTTGCCTGGATTCCCCAATAGGTCGGTTTCATCGTTCCTTCCGCCAAGCTTGGTAGCTTCAGCAACGGTCTCGACAATCGCTTTGTGTAGAGTGCATATTTGAGCCTTGCTCAGGGCTTCGATGGACTGTCTGGGATGGAGCCTTGCCTTGAACATGATATCCTGAGCGATCGAGTTCCCCAATCCAGGAATCAGCTGATCCTGTGTGAGTAGCCCTTTTACTGATCTGTTTCCTTCTGTTGTGCAATCCTGAATCAGCGAGGATAGGTACGTCACGGTGAAATTGCGATCAACTGGAGTTGTGCGCATCCCGTCTATGTACTTGCGTTGCAGTTCCTTTCCTTTGTCAAACAGCTCCATCGCCCCCCACATTTGAGTGGTTGCTGACAGGCAGGTGCCATCTTCGAAATGCAGCGACAGGTGGTGCCTTTTCGGAAGTCGGGACTCGGATTCGTGAAGCAGGATCTTACCGCCACACTCACCGAACACGAGCACGTAGCTTGGTTGGACAGGGATGAATAGCCATCTTCCCCGGGAGTAAGCCTTTCCGATAGTTTTTCCTTTGACAAGCTGTGCAAACTCGGTCGGTTTTCGATTGTACCAGACGAACTTGTGTGGTGAGTTGCCAAGGGTGCCCTTTGCGATTCGTTTGCCCGCAAGGTTTTCGGTAACTTGTCGTGCAAGAGTTGTGTATTCTGGAATCTCAAACATGCTGCTTCTCCGCTCTATTCAGCACTTCAGCGGGCCCATCCGCGGGTTACCGATAGACTCTGGCAGCCTAACATGGAGCTGAGCCGCATCGCCAGCGCGAAGCGAACCACACGGAACGGCCTGCACGCGAACCAAGAGCCAGCCCAAGGGGTCGGCCCCAGCGTATTGTCATGCCTGCGGGACATAGTACCTCGCTGCACATCAGAGTCTTGCCATCGACAGTCAACCTACGGCAGGTAGTTATCGAGGTGCGGCAATTCGATAGATAATGCCAGCCAATGCGAGCAACAAGATTATGCTTGAAATGATTTGGATGATTGTTCCATTCACTTTTGCGGCTGTCCGGCCTCGCATCTCGGGATCTTCGGAAAGCGACTTCAGCTTGGTTCCGATTATCATGCCTGGCACTCCAAAGACAGCAAGGGCAGCAAAGTAACCCCAAAACGTCAGCCACTTTATCGTTTGGAGTTTGTGCTTCTTGGTTGCCTCTGCCGTAGCAGCCTTTGCCTGCTCTAGTCTCAGCCCTCTTCGTGTTGCCTCTTCCAATAGGATTTGATATACCCCGCTGACGAAGCTATCCGGACCGTCGGCGAGGTGTCGTTGCATCTGTACATCGGTTAGGTTCCTGAAGCGCTCCAAGTACGTCTGTGCTTTGTCACTGGTGAGCATCGCTCGGCCCCCTTTCGCCATATGGTAGCACCAGTACCCTGGGTAAGCTCAGGTGATTGATAGGCCCGCGCCGGCACCCAAGCCGCCCGCTTCTTGCACGTTCAGGAATCACTGTGCGCGAAGGCCGCGCGGCTGTTCAGTTGCCGACTCACCGCTCCAGTCCGATTAACAGACGCCCTTCTATCGAGCGAACTTGTAGAGTATGTCGGTTCAGCCAGATAGGCATAGCATGGAGCTGAGCCGCCCCGCCGACCACAGCACGGCCCACGCGGTTCTAATCAGACTGCAGCCGCTGCTTCGGGACACAGGCATAGGGGTCGGCTCCAGCGAATTGTTATGCGCATTCTTGTGTTGCTTCCCTCACGTCTGTTACTAAATAGGCTACCGGATTATCCTCACATGTGCTTGGATGATCGAGATCAACTGAGCGATTGCCTGTTCTGATAGTCCTTCTGAAGGCCCGTGTCTTCGTATCTCCCCTATATACCGTTCCTGTAATGCCTCATTCGTGAGTTCAGGTGGTGTTTGTCGTTTCTTGAGATAGACCGAATTGAAGGTTAGCTTCTTCCCATCCCACTCTAGTCCCGTCTCCTCGATTGCATTCCCTATGTTGAATGCCTTGATCTTCCCATCTTCAGTTCTATCTACAACAATGTAGAATGATTGAGCCAACATGTCCTTCTCTCTGTTGCATCTAGGGTTCATCTTACTCACCCATGTTCTCAAGTCTCACCAAGCAGGCAAAGAGACTTACAGCAGAACTACGTTGTACTATCGCAAAGAGACTGCAGTTCCGGGCCATATCGCTGTAAAGGACAAACCCAGCCTATATCATCCATCACTTGATTGCGCATAACATGGAGCTGAGCCGCCCCGCCGACCACAGCACTGCCCCGCCAGTCCATTCCACGGGCCCCGCCACGAACCAGGAGATCACTCAAGGGGTCGGCTCCAGCGTATTGTTAGGCTGTGTTCTATTGCCGGCAGCTGATGTGGGTGTTCGATACAGCAACCTGCTATGTAGGCTTGTCTTGATCGAAGCCCAGAGCCTTGTTGAGCTCTTGTCCGGAACGGCAGCAAGAACTGGCGCCTCGTGGACTGTCTGTCATATTTCAATCTTCATGAACATCTTGAGTTGAGGGAAGGATCCGTTATAGAACTTGCCGTTCCTTCCTGCGGCGGCATGGATGTGTCCAAAGAGGTGGAGTCTGAAGGCGTCTGATTCGATCAGCCTCCTGATTGCGTTGTCCCCATGCCTAATCTCGGTCCTGCTCCCAAGGGGGTTTCGAACATAGGTGGAGTCAAGGATTCCCTTGGGGGCACTGTGAGTAACTAGTATCGTATTGCCGTCAACCAGACCCGCAATGCTCGCGACTTCGGCATCGGACACCGAGTACTGGCATCCAACGAAATTGTACTTGCCGATCCGCACCCTCTTGTTGTGGATATTATATAGATTGCCCTCACTAGGCCAATCAGTGAGATCATGGTTGCCTCTGACCATTAGGACGGGCTTGCCTGCTGAAGCCAGTATCTCCTTTATTTCGTGCTCTTGGGATGAAAGGTATCCCATCACGTTGTCTTTCTTGATCTCATCTTCCTTGCAGAGGATCATCTCGTCTGTTAGGTCACCGGCAATCACGCCAACATCATAATCCTTTTGCCGCAAGAGCTTAGCGTAGGATCTGAACAGGCTGATGTTGGAGTGCAGATCACTTGTGAACAGTATCTTCATCCTGTTGAATAGAACATATCACGGTCAGTTCAGGGCACCAAATCGAACTGGCTCACGTCGCATCAGCCTAACATGGAGCTGAGCCGCCCCGCCGCATCAGAACTCCAGCGACTGTTTTCCCGGACAGCCTGAATGAGAACCAAGACCCAGGCATAGGGGTCGGCTCCAGCGAATTGTTAGATTGCGATTCTTCCTCGTCAGCCGACTACCAGCTACCTGCAGTATGGTTTTCAAAGTTCATTTATTTGAAGCCAAAGCCCCTTTATGTACCGAGATGCTTAGCTATTCTGTCCTTACCTTACGTCCATAGACATATAGCAGACTTTGAAAGGTAGATGCCCGATGTTTCTGCAGTCATGTTGCACAAATCCTTTCGATCTGTACCACTTCTTCAGTATTTCATTGTTGTCCATCAGCCCTATTGAGGCGGTCGCCCCACCATTTCTCTTTATTCTTTCCAGAGCGAATGATAGTAGTTGCCCACCGTACCCACGATGTCTCATCTCTGGGGCAACCGCAAGTCTTTCGATGTAGAAGACGAGGCCGTTTGCTTTCGCCTTCTTTATGGCTATGCAGCCGATGAGCGAACCATCACATGACATTCCATAGAGCGTCATCCCATTTTGCATATGCCGGGATAGATTCTCTTGTGTCGTGAATGCAGCATTACTTGGAGCATTCTGCTCTGTAAGGTCATATTCCCTGGCGATGGTTCCAAATGCTCTTCGAAGCAGATCCACGCACCTGAGCTGTTCTTCATCTGAGCGCAACTGCGTGATCACTGGAATAGCCACCTTGTCTTCCAGCATAGAGCGTTGGTGATATTTGAGCAATCTAACATAGAGCTGAGCCGCCCCGCCGCATCACCAGCGCGAAGCGAACCCTACGGAACAGCCTGCCCACGAACCAGGAGCCCAGCTCAAGGGGTCGGCTCCAGCGAATTGTTAGGCCTGTCACCGCGCGCATCACCCTCTACCCCGATCAAGCTACTGATCCTCGCTGCCACCAACTCCCCGACTCACATTCTTCTCCTGCCCCTACCCTCTTCTGCACACTCACGCCACCCTGCCTGAATCAGTTTGCAGTCTTTTCAGTCTGCAATTGTTCGTGAGGTCATTGCAGCCGATTCCAGGAAGGCATTCCTCATCGTGCGCAAGCCAGTTGCCAATTAGCACAATCCGATAGCTTCAAACGACTCTCTTTGACGGACCTAACATAGAGCTGAGCCGCCCCGCCGCATCACCAGCGCGAAGCGAACCCTACGGAACAGCCTGCCAGCGAACCAGGACCCAGCCAAGGGGTCGGCTCCAGCGAATTGTTAGGCCTGTCACTTGTCGGCCACAATGGGTACTATGTCGTCTCTGACGCCTGTTGGTTACCGCCCATTTTGCGATCGCCGTGTGTTGATCCCTCATGTCCGTAGGACTTTCAGTGAGTTCCTGCATAAACTCGGCCAAGCTGCCTTGTAAAGCGGCTTGGTTCAGGCAGTGGTGATCTTGTTGCAGTAACCAGGGACTAGTCCAATGGGTCTTTCATCGTTCTAGTCGAGGAGCTTCCACTCGCGGGACTCATCCATGTATGCTCGCTCACTTGTTCCGTCGCGAAAGAAGTACAAACCCCCGCTGGGACGCCCATCCAAGAACTGCCCGCTGTATTTCTCTCCCGATGAGTAGTAGTTTGTCCCGGTTCCGGTTCGTTTGCCCATAACCCAATCGCCTTCGTAGACAAGGCCAGAGGTATATGAGTACTTACCCTGCCCGTGCGGTAGGCCACGTTTCGTTTCGCCAATGTAGATGCCGTCGTGGAAGATGATCTCTCGCACCGTGCTTGCATCTTGAGTCTTGGTGGTATCCACAGCGTAGGCTAACTGTATTTCCCAATATTGAAGGAAGCCGTCATCGACACTGAATACAAACGAGTTGATGTTATCAGAATACTCGTATTTCCCGTCAGGATGCGGCCCCATCACGTATTCATACACAAGAGCCTGCCATGGCCTGTCGGTCTTTGTCCCCCGCATTTGGATTGCCGTTCTGTCTGGCGGACCATACCTCTTCTCTATCTCTTCCGGGGCGAGACCAGGAACGATCTCAAGTTGCGACTCACTGGTGAACTCCGGATGCTTTCGCAGGATAGAGAAAGACAAGCACCCCGTAATCAACAGAGACGATAATGAAGCCGCCAGAACCATCAGACTGCCAGCGCGTAGGTGTCGCCGCGATAACATGGGTATTCCCTCCTCATCATGAGATATGCCTAACATAGAGCTAAGCTGCGCGCAGTCCGCCAACCACGGCTGCTGTCGATAGCATATTGCTTCGACACTTCCACATGGAAGCCCCGCGTCAGCTTCAGCGATTTGTTATGCCCATCTCTCTTGCTTCTTCCTGTAGTGTATTCATGAATATCGCCATCATTAAGATTCTGTGTTCTGTTGCTTGCGCCATTTTGCACTAGGTTATCTTTTCTTGACCAAGAAGAGCCTTCCTCATTTTGACCCACATATTTGGCTTCGATTCTCAGCTGTCCTCTACTTTCATGGGAGGCCCCAGAAGCTCCATATCATACCTTCGCCAAAGGGCCGGGTCTTGCGGAGGCATTGCATTTGCTTCTGTTACTTCCCTGAAGAAGGCCTCCATCTTTCCTGCTGGCGCAAACACTATAAGGATCCTTCCAGTTGATTCTCCAACATGGGCCCAAACGTGAGGGGTTCTTCTTGGACCAAGAAGCGATTCTCCCGGCAGCAACACCATTCTCTCTCCACCTATCTCAAATGCAAACTGCCCTTCCAGGCAGTAGAACCATTCTTCCTGGTTGAAGTGAAGATGCTTTGCAGGGCCACCCTTTTCGGTGAATCTATTCTCCAGTACAAAAAGGTTCGAGCTAGTCGAACCTCCAATCTTGAACTGGATCGTGCTTACTCCGAGGCTACGATGTTTATTATCTATGTCAGCTCCTGCTTTGATGCTGGCGATGTCTTGTTTGTTCATGAAGTGTTCCTACACGGAATTTACTGATTTGTGTGCTCTTCAGCAAACGATTCTTCTTGATCTACCTGCCACTCTGGCTGCGAATCATCACAAGATGGGCATAACATATTTAGTAGGTGGTTTTGTGGATAAGGTGACAAGTAGGCAGGTTGGAGACAAGCAGCATTTGGGTTCAGTTGGTCTAGTTGTGGGGGGGCGGGGTAAGCCGCCCCAGGAGCCTGATATGCTGTCATTCGCCGATTTTCTGAGAACGAGGGAGCGCGTCGATGAGAGCCGCATTCCCTACTACCTTCGCTGGGCACAGCGGTACACCGAGTGGGCTGCGCGGGGGCAGCCTGGCCAGGCCTCCCTCGCGGAGTTCCTGCACTGGCTTTCTGACAAGTACGAGGACTGGCAGATCACGCAGGCCCGGTGCACGGTGCAGCTCTACTCCTACTACCGTTCGCTCGACCGCACGCAGGGCGACGCTCCCCTGCCCCCTTCCCAGTACCAGCTCCAGGGCGGGTGGGACAACGTCCCACCCGCGATCACCCGTCTCATGCGCCTCAAGCACCTCTCCATGAAGACCGAGAAGGCCTATCTCGCGTGGATCAGGCAGTTCCGGGCGTTCGTGGGGAGCAAGGCCTGCACGCTGGTGACCGACGACGACGTGAGGAACTTCCTCTCCTATCTCGCCGTGGATCGGCACGTCTCTGCCGCGACACAGAAGGTGGCCTTCAGCGCCCTGCTCTTCCTGTGCCGTAACGTCCTTGGACTCGAGATCCGAGGCCTGGGAGCCGTGGTCCCCTCCCGCGTGCCCCGGTGTCTCCCCGTTGTCCTGACGCCCGACGAGGTCCGCCAGGTCTTCGCGCACCTGGAGGGGACGCACAACCTCATGGCCACCCTCATCTACGACGCGGGCCTTCGCCTCGAGGAGTGCCTGTCGCTGCGGGTCATGGACATCGATTTCGCCAGGGGCTGTCTGCGCATCAGGTCGGGAAAGGGCGGGAAGGATCGCGAGACCGTCCTGCCGGCCACGGTGCGCCGCCGCCTGCGCAGCCACCTCCTCGCGGTTCACTCGCTCTACGAGCAGGACAGGAAACGCTCGACGGCGGGCGTCGTCCTGCCCGACGCGCTGGACCGGAAGTTCGGTACCGCGAGCTGCGAGTGGACGTGGTTCTGGGTATTCCCGTCCGCGAACCTGTCCATCGACCCGGTCACCGGCATCGTGCGCCGGTTCCACGTGTACCCGACCACGCTCCAGAAGGCGTTCCGGCACGCCGTGCTCGCATCCCGCATCACGAAGCATGCCTCGGTGCACACTCTGCGCCACAGCTTCGCCACGCACCTTGTCGAGAAGGGATATGACATCCGGACCGTGCAGGAGCTGATGGGGCACTCGGATGTTTCAACCACGATGATCTACACGCATGTTGCCACGAGGAACAAGCTCGGTGTCGCAAGTCCCGCCGACGCCCTGTGATGGGTGCAGGGCTCTCCCCTCCGGCGGGGGCGCAGGCCCCTGGCTGCCGGTCAGTCCGCGGCTGCAGCGACTCCCCTGCGACGGATGCCGCCGAAACGTGCTACCCGCCGACGAGGCGAAGGGAGAACACGGACGGGACGTCTTGAGTGTATACCACCGGCGGCGGGAACGGAAGAGTCGCGCCGCGAAAAACGCCGTGGGCGGGTCGAACACCGAGGCCTGCTACTGCACGGATGTGGAGGGTCACCCGACGGGAGCCGGAAAAGCGCACTGGGCCCTGCGGATCAGCTCCCCTTGCCCGGCAGGTGGATGATCTCGCGCGGCTTGCTGCCCTGGGCGGGACCGACGATCCCGCGCATCTCCATCTCCTCCACCAGGCGCGCTGCCCTGTTGTAGCCCACCTTGAGCCGACGCTGGATATAGGAGGCGGAGGCCCTGCCCTGGCCCACGACGATCTCGAGGGCGCGCTCGAAGAGCGGGTCGTTGCCCGGCTCGCCTTCGAAGTCGCCCGTCTCTTCGTCGTCGAAGAACACCTCGTCCTCGATGTACTGCGGAGGTCCGAGCTTCTTCACGTACTCGGTGACCGAGTCGATTTCGTCGTCGTCGATGTAGGCGCCCTGGATGCGCACGGGGAACGGGTTCCACGCGGCCGAGAAAAGCATGTCGCCCTTGCCCAGGAGCTTTTCCGCGCCCACCGCGTCGATGATGATGCGCGAGTCGAACTTGTTGGCCACCATGAAGGCGATGCGCGAGGGGATGTTCGCCTTGATGAGGCCCGTGATCACGTCGATCGAGGGTCGCTGCGTGGCGAGCACCATGTGGATGCCGATGGCGCGGGCCATGGCGGCCAGCCGGGCCAGGGTCGACTCCAGCTCCTTGCCCGTCGTGGCCATGAGGTCGGCGAACTCGTCGATCACGATGACGATGTAGGGCAGGCGCTGGACCCGCTCCTTCTTCGCCTTCTTGTTGAAGGCGCGGATGTCGCGCACGCCCAGCGCGTCCAGCAGCGTGTAGCGGCGCTCCATCTCCGAGATGCAGTACTGCAGCGCCTGGAAGGCCTTCTTCGGCTCCGTGATCACCGGCGTGAGCAGGTGCGGGCAGCCGTTGTACAGCTTCAGCTCCACGATCTTGGGATCGATGAGGAAGAGGCGCACCTCGTCGGGGGATCTGCGGAACAGGATCGAGGCGATGATCGAGTTCACCAGCACGCTCTTGCCTGAGTTGGTGGCCCCCCCGATGAGCAGGTGCGGGGTCTGCACCAGGTCGATGACCTGGGCCTCGCCCAGGATGTCCTTGCCAAGGGCAAGGGGAATCTCGTAGGGCGACTTCTGCATCACGTCCAGCGAGATCATTTCCTTGAACGCGACGATCGCCCGCTTCCTGTTGGGCACCTCGATACCCACGGCGTGACGCCCGGGGATGGGCGCCACGATGCGCACGCTGGGTGCTGCCAGGCGAAGCGCGATGTTGTCGGCGAGGTTGGCGATCTTCGACACGCGCACGCCCTGGGCCGGCAGCACCTCGAACAGCGTGATCACGGGACCCTTGCGGATCCCCGTGACCTCGGCCTCGATGCTGAACTCCTTCAGGGAGTCGGTGAGGATCTGCGCCTCGCGACGGGTCTCCTCGTCGATCACCCAGTACTCATCGCCCCCCCTCTGCTTCAGCACGCTGTTGACCGGGATGCCGTATGCCCCCTTCTTCCCTGCCTGCTCGAAGGGCAGCTCTGCCTGGGGCAGGCGGGTCTCGATGGTGTCTGGCGCGGACTTCTTCGATGTCGAGGGCCGGGCCGCGGCCGACTCCCCGGCAGCGGCGCCGGTCGGCCCGGCATCACCCTCGGTGCTTTCGGCGGCAGGATCCTCGATTTCAACAGGGATCAGGTCATCGACCATGTCGGCGATCACGGGAGCGGCTGCAGGCACGTGGCCCGCCGCAGGCTCGTGGCCGGGCGGGCTCCGGCTCCGCGGCGGGCTCCGGCTCCGCGGCAGCCGTGGGCAGCTGCACCTCGAAGGGATCGGCGAACGCGGTCTCGCTGCCGACCTGCTCGAGGGCGGGCAGGGCCATCACCGCCGGGCGCGCCACCCGAACCTCGCGCGGATGGCTTCGGGCAGAACCCCCGGGGAGAGTGAGAAGGAAGACCAGCTCGAGCGCGAAGAGAAGGAAGAGCAGAAGCGCCGCGGGGAGCAGGCCGAAGGAATCGGCCAGGCGCGCGGCAAGCGGTGCCGGCGACCGCTGCAGCACGTGCAGGAGAAGGCTGAGGGTCAGGAACGGGATGATCGACAGCATCAGGCGCAGGGCGGACCTGCGGCGGAAGCGCCGGGCGGCCAGGAGCAGGGCGCCGGCGAGGAAGTACACCGGCACGAAGAAGCCGGCCCACGAGAAGGAGTCGAACAGGAACCGGCCCAGGGCTGCCGCCGCGATGCCCGCCGGCCCCGAGGCCCCGGCCGTGTGCAGGACCAGGGAGACGAGTGATATGACGCACAAAGCCAGGAGCGTCCCCCCGATGGAAAGGGCGGTCCGAGAGAACCTCCTGCCGGGAACAGTCACAGAATTCCCCCTCATTGATGTATCGGAATCCCGCCCGTCGAATTGACTGGGCCGTGTGGGGCCCCCGATGTATTGCAGGTCAGTCCGGCTGCGCCCTCGACCCTCCGGCCGTGGGCGCGGGCTCGTCCAGGGGCCGGGGCCGAAGCCCGAAGAACTCGGTTGCGGTCTCGCCGGGGTCTTGCCCGTCGTACAGGCGGGCGTACATCACCGCGGAAACGAGGATCTTGCGCACGTAGCCGCGGGTCTCCTCGAACGGCACGGCTTCCATGAACAGGTCCAGGGGAAGGTCCCTGGCCGTCTTCTCCCATGTGCGCACGCGCGTGAGCCCCGCGTTGTAGGCGAGCAGCGCCTTGGGCACGCTTCCCGCGCTCCGCAGCAGGTCCTTCAGGTGCCGGGCGCCGATCTCGAGGTTCGCCGCCGGGTCGCGGAGGTCGGGATCCTTCATGCCCAGCTTCCGCGCAACCTGGTCGGCCGTGACGGGCATGAGCTGCGACAGGCCGACCGCCCCGGCGCTCGACACGGCGCGGGGATCGAAGTAGCTCTCCTCGCGGACCAGCGCGTACAGGACGTGCCCGGGGATTCCCAGCCGCGAGGCGAGGTCGTCGATCTGGCTGCTGAACGCGCGGGGGTAGTACAGAGCCTGCTCCGCCGGGGAGAGAGCGCGGCGCTGTCGCAGGAACCCGAGCAGGTACAGCGACCCGCGCACCTCTCCTGCCGCTGCCAGCCTGCCCGCGGCGTCGAGCAGCTGAGCGTCGGAGAGCGCCGCCCGCTGGGCCCACGCGCGGCGCGAGGCTTCGGCTGCAAGGCCGTACGAGAAGAAGCCCACGGTCACGGGGTCGAGCGAGGAAGACCCGGCAGCCGACGGTCCCACAGCTTCGGCCATGTCCGCGCGGGCATCGACCGGGTCGCCGATCTCGGCACCGGGTGCGTCGTCCGCGGCGGCTGGCTCGCCTCCCGGCACGGCCCTCGTGCCCGCGGCGGCCGATGGCTCCTCGCGCGGCACGGTCTGTCCGGGCACCTCGCCCAGGCACGCGGCAGCCATCAAGCCGTAATAGCCCGCAGGGTCCAGACGCACTGCCTCGCGGAAGAAGTCCCCTTCCGACGCGGGGGCGAGCTGGGCAGGAGAACCATGAGGCCTTCCTGCCGCGTTCGGGCAAGGATGTAGGCGAGCTGGGCGATCACGCGGTCGGGCCCGCTGGCCGCCAGTGCCGCGCGCATGCGCGCAAGCTCGGACCACTTCCGGGCAGCCACCAGTCCCGCGATCCTCTTCTCGAGCAGGTCCTCGAAATAGGACGGAACGTTCCACAACGCTGCCTCGGCCTGCACCTGCTCGACCAGGTCTCTCGGCTCGGTGACGAAGAGGATGTCCAGGACGTACCAGCGCGCCCTGTCCTGCTGCTCGGTCGAGCGCGCCGCGGCTGCGGCCGCGCGAAGAGCGGCGAGCGCCTTCGGGTACTCCCTGGCCCTGCGGAAGAGCTTGCCCGCCTGCTCGAGGGCGTCCGCGCGTGCCTTGCCCGTGACCCGGGGGGCGAGGCTCTCCAGGAAGCGCGCTCCACCCGCCTGCCTGCCCGCAGAGGCATACGCGGTGCCCATCTCGGCGATGACTGCCGTGCCGTCGAGCCCCGAACCCGCGAGCGCCTGCAGCGCCCCTTCCATGAGGGCAAGTCCTTTCACCCAGCTTCCCTGCGAGAAATGGTACTTGGCTTCAAGGAGGTCCCGCTCCGAACTTGTGAAGACGGCGAGAAACGCGGGATCGGACTGCAGGAACGGGTATGCCCGCGCGTGCAGCGCCGACAGGCGCTGGCGGAGGAAGAGATCGAGGAAGAGCGGGCGCGCCTCGGCCCTGCCCAGCCGCATCGCGCTCACGGCGTGGAAGAGCAGCACTTCGGCGTCGCCCTCGCCCAGGCGGGCTGCCTCCTCGAGGGCGAGCGCGTCGTCCCTGTTCCAGTACAGCGCCTCGGCGAGGGTCCGGCGGGCCCTGCGTTGGATCGCCGAATCGGCCGGCGGCCGCAGGGCGAGCACGCTTCGGGCGGTCTCGATGGCTGCGCGGTAGTCCTTCCCGGCCAGGGAACCCGCGGCGAGCAGAGCGCCTGCCTCGTCCTTCCAGGGCCTGCCGGTCCGCGTCCACGCCACCTCGAGAAGGCGCCGGGCGGCAGTCGGCGAGCCGATGGACTGCAGGGCGAAGGAAAGATAGAAGGGAGCCTGCGGGCCCAGGTGCAGCGACTCGGCCGCGTCCTCTTTCTCCCAGTCGATCCCGGCGAGCAGGTCGAAGTCGCCGGCCGCGATCCGCGCGGAGAGCGCGTCGGCAGGCAGGCCCCAGACCATCCTGTTCGCGCATCCCGCGGAGAGCAGGGGGATCAGGAGAAGGAGGAGCAGGACCTCAGTTCTCAGGAATGAAGAGCTTCGCGCCTGCAAAAATCAGGTCCGGGTTCTTGATCGAGTTCGCCCGCGCCAGCCGCAGGTACAGCCAGGGGTTGCGGTAGTAGGTTGCGGAGATGTCCCAGAGGGTGTCGCCCTTCCGAATGCGGTAGGTCACGCCTTTCGGCGAGGCGGGCTTTGCGTCCGCAGCTGCCGCCCCTTCGACGGCCGGGGGCTCGTCCGTGGAGGCCTGGGTGTCGGTGCCGGCCTGCTCGCTGCCCGCCTCCGAGGCAGCCTCGCGCGTGGCCTGCCCGTCGGCGGACGAACCTGCCTCGGCCTGTCCGGCGCCGGGCTCGGCCGCGGAGGCGGCAGGCACCTCCTGCGTGGGCAGGAGATGGACAGGCTGCCCCGTCACCGCCCTGTAGACGACGTAGCCAACCGCGCCGATCAGCAGCGCGCCGAGCAGGCAGAGCAGGACAACGAGGAACGGCCCCGGGCCTCGCCTGCGCGCCCTCTCCGTCTTGCGGGCCGGACCGCCCGACGGGTAGCTCTCGCCGGTCAGGGGTGGCTCTTCAAAGTCGAAAGCCTCGTGCCCCTGCGGCTCCCCGGCCTGGCCGGGCCGGGCGGGCTCTTCCAGCCCTTCCAGGTCGACCTCGTCCGGGTCCTTGTCGGCGTCGATGGGGAACTCGACCTCGTCGCCCTCAGCGACCTCGTCGCCCCCAGCGACCTCGTCGCCCTCAGCGACCTCGTCGCCGGCCAGCTCCTGCGGCTCTTCCT
The DNA here is from genome assembly GCA_963733835.1 of uncultured Spirochaetota bacterium. Taxonomy (GTDB): domain Bacteria; phylum Spirochaetota; class Spirochaetia; order SZUA-6; family Fen-1364; genus CAVTER01. The sequence goes on along the minus strand of CAVTER010000011.1, from coordinate 44,679 downwards.
CCACGCGGAACTCGGGGACATCGTAGGTCTCCTCGTCCGAGAGTGTCTTCAGGCTGATGGAGAAGGCCTGCGTCTCGCCCGTGCTCGCGTCGCTCGCCTCGGCGTCGAGCTCGCCGTCCGCGTCGAGGCCGATGGACAGGTGGATCTCCGGCTCGCCGCGGGGGGCCGCGGGTATGTTCTCGATGATGAGGCTTCCGATGTAGCGGGCCTTTGCAAGGCCGCCGCCGTCGCCGCGGTACAGGTCGATCTGCACGCGGGCCTGGGAGTCGGCGACTGTCGTGAGGGTGAGCTTCTTCCTGCCCGTGAAGCCCTGCTCGAGGATGGGGTAGTACGAACCGTCCGCGATCTTGATGCCGATAGTGGACCCGCTCACGGCGCGACCTCCCTCGCCACTCAAGCCTACCCCCGGGTCCCCCGGTTTGTCAACGCGCCGAGGGGCGCGGGCGTACGGCCTCGGCGTCACCGGCACGACGCTTGTGCATCCGGGCGGGCGCGTGTATATGATGGAAGGCAGACGGCCCTGCCGAACCCCGGCGGACGCCCCGTCGACGGAGGGAGGATCACATGCAGAACCGTTTCGAGCTCTCGCTCACAGGCAGGGACTGGTGGAGGCCGTTTCTCGGCTACTGGGTGCTGTACCTTGCGCTGTACGTGCCCCTCCTGCTGCTGCAGCGGTGGTTCCCCCCCCAGGAGAATCCGCTGCCGTACGTCCTGCTCACGCTGGTGCTCCTCTTCGGCCTGATCGTCGTCACGGCAATCTTCACGATCGTCTTCCTCCGCGTGATCCTGCCGAAGCTGTCCATCGCGGGAAAAGCCTTCGCCTTTCGGGGCTCGATCGGCAGGTACCTCGGGATGAGCCTGGGACGCATGGCGCTGTCCGTTGTGACCCTGATGGTGTACCTCCCGTGGTACATGCGGCGGGTCACCGCGTACCTCGTCTCCGAGACCGGCTTCGACGGGGCCGCCCCCGAGTTCCGCGGAAAGGGCGGCCGCCTGTTCGTCATCATGCTGCTGTCGCTGTGGCTGCCGGTGATCGTCGTGTCCGTGGCGGCCGGGGTCGTCGCGGGTCTCTCGATGGGGGCCGGTGCAGTCACCCCGGGCACGGGCATGATGACCGGGCTCATGACGGCGGTCATCCTGGTCTGCATGATCCCCTTCGCGTATCTCACCTACAAGTGGTTCGTGAACGTGGCGTGGAAGGACGCCGTGGTGCGCTGGAAGACCACCTTCTGGCGCTCGTGCCTCTTCATCCTCGGCCAGGGCCTTCTCTCGCTGGTCACCGCGGGCATCTACGGGCCCGCGGCGTTCCTGCGCCTGTACAGGTACTTTGTCGGCAGGACGGTCGTCGAGCGGGACGGCCGCGAAATCGGCAGGCTGGGGTTCGACGGCTCCATCGCCAGGGGATTCGGCCTGTTGTGGGGCCAGGGCCTGCTCTCGCTGGTCACGGCCGGCATCTACCTGCCCTGGGCGTACGCGAAGGTCGGGCGATGGCTGCTGGCCGCGACGTTCCACGAGGGGCAGGAGGCCTCGCTCACATCCGCTCGAACTTGACACGCGCAATGGCAGACCGGATAATGCCGGCGCATGGGTGTCTTCCCCGTCCTCGGGATCTGCCTCGCCGTCCTCGTTGCCGCGCCCGCCGTGTTCCTGCTGATGTCGCGCGGGTCGCGGCGCGGGGGAGCTGTCCCGGCCGACGCCGCGCCGGCTGACCCCAAGACCCGCGCGGCCGCCCGGCGCATCACCCAGAACCCGCGCGACGCGCGCGCGCTGCTCGCCCTCGCGGAGGCCGCGTACAAGACAGGGGACTGGGAGGGGTCCCGGGAGAAGTACAGGGCGCTTCTCGACCTGAGCGCAGCCGAGCCGGACCTCGACGAGACGGAGATCTCCCTGCGCCACGGCATGGCTGCCTTCCGGGCCGGCGCCCTGGACGAGGCGAGAAAGAGCCTCGAGTACGCGCGCACGAAGAGGGAGTTCACCTTCGAGCCCAGCTTCACCCTCGGCTGCCTGGAGTCAAAGCGCGGCAACCAGGAAAAGGCAGCCGGCTACTTCAACCGCGCGCACCAGGCCGACCCGGACAACATCGCCGCCACCCGGCAGCTGGGCGAGAGCCTCTTCGCCCTCGGGCACTACCACGACAGCATCCCGCTGCTCTCCCGGGCGTTCGAGCAGCTGCCCGACAACAAAGCGCTGCTGTTCCGCCTCGGCAGGGCGTACGCCGAAACGGGCAGGACCGACGAGGCCGCGCGGGTTTTCTCGCGCCTGCGCACGGACCCCGTGCTGGGCCCGCGCGCGGCCCTGCACTCCGCGCAGTACCAGCTCGAGAAGCGCCAGTACGACAAGGCGATCGAGGACCTGGAGATCGGGCTGCACCACCCCGGCGCGGACAGGAAGGTCGCCCTCGAGCTGAACTACAGGCTGGGCGGGGCCTGGCTGCGCAAGGGCGACATCGCGAAGGCCCTCGTCTCGTGGAAGCTGGTCGCCGAGGAGCAGCCGACCTACAGGGACGTGTCGGAGTTGCTCGCCCGCTACAGGGAGATCGGGTCGAACGCCAGGCTGCGCGCCTACCTCATGTCTCCCATCTCGGAGTTCGTCACCCTGTGCCGCAGGCTCGCCGCGCAGGTCTACCCCCGCACCCGGGTCAAGATCGTCTCGGTGTCCATCCGCCAGTCGGAATACCTGGACATCGCCGCTGATGTCGACGCGGGCTCGTGGAAGGACACGGTGCTCTTCCGGTTCGTGCGCGCGAGCGGCGTGACCGGCGAGTCGGCCCTCCGCGACATGTACACGCGCACCCGCGAGCTGAAGGCGGGCCGCGGGGTGTGCATCGCCCCCGGGTCCTACTCGCCCGGCGCCAAGGCGTTCGTCGAGGGCCGCGTGGTCGAGCTCATGGACAAGCAGGGGCTGCTCAAGCTTCTGTCCCGTGTGCCGTGGGGCGGGGCCTGACCACGACCAGGCAGCGCTCCTCCTCCAGGAAAGGCACTGTCACATCCCGCACCTCCGCCTGCCAGCGCCCGCCCGCGAGCGACGCGACCTCCTCCGCCTCTTCCCTGCCCCGCGCGTGCCTGCCCTTGTAGGCCACCAGCGCGCCGAAGTCCAGCGCGGGGCCTGCCTCGGCGAGGAACCGTTCCAGGGGAGCGAACGCCCGGAAGGTCACCACCTCGAAGCGCCCCGTGGCCTCGGAGAGGTTCGCCTGCAGGGCGCGGGTATTGGGAAGGCCGAGGATGATCCCGCAGGTCTTGAGGAACGCGATCTTGCGCGAGGAGCGCTCGAGGAGCGTGAATGTGAGCCCCGGCAGCGCGATCGCGAGCGGGATGCCGGGGAAGCCCGCCCCCGTTCCCACGTCCAGCACGCTGCCCCGCATCGAGGCGCCGTCGGGCAGCGCGCCCGGCACGGGCGAGGCGAGCTCCTCCACTGCGCGCCACGCGGAGAGGGAATCCAGCACGTGCTTGACCACCAGCTCCTCCTCGTCCGCCTTCACGAAGCCGAACCGCGCGTTCCACCGGGCAAGCTCCGCGAGGTAGGTCTCGAGGATGCCCGCCGCGCGCGCGGCGTCCGGGACCGACAGACCGTCGAGGCCTTCCCGCAGGAGCCGGGCCGGGGGGATCTTTCCTGGTTTCACGTGGTGTCCTTCCGCAGCTGCAGCAGGAGAACGGCAATGTCGGCGGGACGGACTCCCGAGATGCGCGACGCCTGGCCGATGGAAAGCGGCCTGACCCGCGACAGCTTCTCGGCAGCCTCCGCCGACAGCCCCCTCGTCGCGGAGTAGTCGAAGGAGGCGGGGATACGCCTCCCCTCCATCGAGTGGAAGCGCTCGACCTGCCTGTCCTGCCGGCGTACGTAGCCCTCGTACTTCACGTCGGACTCGGCGTGGGCGAGCCAGGCCGGGCGCGCCTCCGCGATGGAGAGCAGCGCGGCAAGATCTCCGATCGACAGCCGGGGGTCGCGCAGCGCCTGCTCCATGCTCTTTCCCCTGTAGCCCACCAGGAGAGGAACCACGGCGATGTCGGCCGCGGAGACCGACCTGTCGCGAAGCGCGGCACGGATCTCCGCGATGCCGCGCCGCTTGCGCTCCAGCCGGGCGAGCGCCTCGTCCCCCTGCAGGCCCACGGCGCGCCCCCGGGGCGCCAGCCTCTCGTCTGCAGTGTCGGCGCGCAGCGACAGCCTGTACTCCGCGCGGGACGTGAACAGCCGGTACGGCTCCTCCGTGCCCAGGGTGACCAGGTCGTCGACGAGAACCCCGATGTATGCCTCGGCGCGGGAGAGCACGAGCGGCTCCTGTCCCCGCAGGAACAGGGCTGCGTTGATACCCGCCATCAGCCCCTGGGCCGCGGCCTCCTCGTAGCCGGAGGTGCCGTTGGTCTGACCTGCCGAGAACAGGCCCGCGATGCGCTTGGTCATGAGGCTGGGCAGCAGCTGGGTGGGCTGCAGGAAGTCGTACTCCACGGCATACCCGGGACGGAGGACCTGGAGCCTCTCGAGCCCGGGGATGGTGCGGATGAACCGCTCCTGCACGTCCTCGGGGAGCGAGGAGGAAATCCCGTTCAGGTAGACCTCGTCCGTGGCAAGGCCCTCGGGCTCCACGAAGACCTGGTGTCTCTCCCGCTGGGGGAACCGCATGACTTTGTCTTCTATAGAAGGGCAATATCGCGGGCCCCTGCCCTTGATCTTCCCCCCGTACAGGGGCGAGCGGTGGATGTTCTCGCTGATGATCCCGTGCGTCTCGGCGTTGGTGTAGGTGATGAAGCAGGGAACCGCCGGGCGGGACACCTCGTCGTGCGAGAAGGAGAAGGGCTGCGCGCGGGGGTCGGGCTGCTGCAGCTCCATCCTGTCCGTGAGCAGCGAACCGCGAAGGCCGCGCGCGGGAGTGCCCGTCTTGAGCCGCCCCACGGTGAAGCCGATCCTGCGCAGGCTCTGCCCCAGGCCGAGCGCAGCCGGCTCACCCAGCCTGCCGCCCGGGGCGGTCCAGTCGCCGATGAAAAGCGCGGCCTCCATGAACGTGCCCGTGGTGAGGACCACCGCGCGGCAGCCCACGCGCCGCCCCCGCTCGGTGACCACTCCCTCGACCCGGGCGCCTGACGGGTCGAGAAGGAAGTCCACCACCGTGTCCTGCAGCAGCTCGAGCCCGGGTGCGAGCTGCAGCGTGCGCGTTGCGAGGGCAGCGTAGGCCTGCTTGTCCGCCTGGGCGCGCGGGGCCTGCACGGCAGGGCCCCTGCTCCTGTTGAGCATGCGGAACTGGATCATGGTCGCGTCGATGAGCTTCCCCATCTCGCCGCCCAGGGCATCGACCTCGAGCACGAGGTTGCCTTTCGCGATGCCGCCGATGGCGGGATTGCACGACATGCGGCCGATGCAGTCCAGGCTCTGCGTGACCATCAGCGTCCGCGCTCCCATGCGGGACAGGGCGAGGGCCGCCTCGATGCCGGCATGCCCCCCGCCGATGACCACGGCCTCGACGCTCATGTCACTTCCCCACGCAGAATGCCGAGAACATGCGCTCGAGGATCTCTGCCGAGGTCACCTCGCCGGTGATCTCCCCCAGCGCGTCCAGCGCCTCTGCCAGGTCCACGGCCAGGATGTCGGGTGGCAGTCCCTCCGCCCGTTCGCTCTGGAACCGCGTGAGGGAGGCGAGGGCCCTGTCGACGAGGTCCCTCTGCCGGGCCGAGTCCATCAGGGGTTCCCCTGCCTCGCCCGAGGTGCCCGCGAGCGCGGCCCGGGCAACGGCCTTCTCCAGGGCGTCGAGGCCTCGGCCTGTCACGGCGCTCACCGGGATGAACCCGGCCGGGGCCGGCGGACCGGGGAGATCGCACTTGGTCCACGCCCGGATGACCGGCCGCGCGAGCCCGCGCAGGAACGGCTCCTCCTCGGCGTCCTCTGATGCTGCCCCCGCGCCCTCGGCGGCCTGCGAATCGACAAGGTGCACCACGACCTCCGCCGCCGAAATCACCTCACGCGCCCTGCGCATCCCTTCCTGCTCGAGGGGCTCCGCGCTCGGGCGGATGCCCGCGGTGTCGAACAGCCGCACGGGGATGCCTTCCACGCTCACCTGGCCCTCCAGCCAGTCACGCGTGGTGCCGTGGATTTCCGAGACAATAGCCCGCTCCTGGCGCAAGAGCAGGTTGAAGAGCGAGGACTTGCCCGCGTTGGTGGCCCCGGCGATAGCCACGCTGATCCCCTCCTGGAAGATCCTGCCCCGGCGATACGTGCGGGCGAGGGTCTCCAGGATCGCAGCGGCCTTTTCGACGGCCTGGCCGTCGGGGGGAGGACCAGCCTCGTCCTCCGGGTAGTCGATGCCCACCTCGAGGGCCGCGCGTGCGTCGGCCAGGAGGTCGCGTGCGGCGCGCACCTGCCGCTCGATCGCCCCGCCCAGCCTCTGCAGGGCGAGCGCGCGGGCCCTGTCCGTACGTGCGCGCACGATTTCGTTCACCGCCTCCGCCCTGGTCAGGTCCATGCGGCCGTTCAGGAACGCGCGCTGGGTGAACTCGCCCGGTCCGGCGGGCCGAAACCCTGCCCGCGAGAGAAGCCCGAGGACACTCTGGATCACCGGCATGCTGCCGTGGCAGGTGATCTCCGCCCCGTCCTCGCCTGTGTAGCTCTTCGGGCCGCGATACACCGCGACCATGACCTGGTCCACCTCCTCGGCCCCGTCGCGGAGCGTGCGCAGGTGCACCGTGTGACCTCCGGCGGATTCGAGGGACGGGCCGCCCGCGCAAAGCGGCGCCAGGAGTGCGAGTGACCCGGGGCCCGAGATACGGATCACGGCGAGCGCGCTGGGAGCGGGCGGGGTGGCGAGGGCCGCGATGGGGTCGTCGGGGGTATGCAGCACGCGGCAAGGATAGCCGTTTGCCCGGGGTGTGCGCAAGCTGACGGCGCCGCTGTTGACCCCGCTCGCGCGTGCGTCGTACGATGCGGGCCATGCCGCAGGAGCTGTGGTTCATCCCCGTCGGGCTCTTCGTGGGCACCTATGGCACGATCGTCGGCGCGGGCGGCGGCTTCCTTCTCGTCCCCCTCCTGCTGCTCCTCTTCCCCTCCGACGCGCCATCGGTCGTCACGGCCTCCTCGCTCGCCGTGATCGTCGCGAACGCTGCCTCGGGCACTGTCGCCTACGCGCGGATGAGGAGGATCAGTTACCGGACGGGAATCTCCTTCGCCGTGGCCACGATTCCCGGCGCGCTCCTGGGCTCGTGGCTCACCGCTTTCGTTCCGAGGCGGGCCTTCGGGGCGGCCTTCGGGATCCTGCTGGTCGGCGTGGCGGTGTTCCTCGCGCTGACCCGGTCCCGGCAGGGGGAGCCGGGTCTGCCCCGCGATCCCCCCGTCCGGCGCGCCCCCTCGTGGACACGGTCGTCGACAAGGACGGCAACTCCTCCCTCCTCTCCTTCAGCCTCCCGCTGGGCATGGTCCTGAGCTTCTTCATCGGGATCCTTTCCAGCCTGGCCGGCATCGGGGGCGGCCTCATCCACGTGCCGGTGCTCACGCACATGTTCGGCTTCCCCGTGCACGTGGCCACGGCCACGTCCCACTTCGTGCTCGTCTTCACGGCGCTGGCCGGGGTGATCGTGCACATCTTAGACGGCACCTGGCCCGTGCATCCCCTGCGCGACGCGTGCATGGCCGTCGGCGTGGTCGGCGGCGCCCAGCTCGGGGCGTTTCTCGCGCGCAAGCTCTCCTCCCGGTGGATTCTCCTGGGGCTTGCCGTTGCGCTGGGGATCGTCGGCGTGCGCCTGGTGATCGGCGCGTTTCTCTGAGAGGCAGCCGCGGGGAGCGGCGGCTCAGCTGCCGACGGCGATGGTCGAGCCGTTCACCCGCCCTGCCATGTCCGAGGCGAGAAAGAGCGCCGCGTGCGCCACGTCCACCGCGGCTGCCCGGTCGCCGACAGAGACCGCGTTCACACGCAGGCCCCGCGGGCCGAGGTCCATCGCCATCGCGCGGGTCAGCCCGATGGCCCCCGCCGCTGCCGCGACCTCGACCACGGAAACGGGGCTGCCCGCCGTTCCCCCTCCCGGCACGATGGTGATGATGCACCCTGCCCCGCCCGCGATCATGCGCTCGGCCGCGTACTTCGCGCAGTGGAAGGCGCCGTCCACGGCCACGCTCACGGCGCGCGAGAACGACTCGTCGGAAACAGGTGCTCCCCCCTGGTCACCCGCTGCCGACGCGTTCACGAGGATGTCCACCCGGCCATGCCTCTTCGCCGCTGCCTCGACCATCGAGCAGACCGCGTCGGGGTCGCACACGTCGCAGGGAAGAAACACCGCGTTCGCGCCCAGCTCCCGCATCGCCTCCGCGCCGTCGCTCTCCGGCGAGTCCACGGCCACGATGGCTGCCCCGTGCGCGGCGAAGGTGCGGGCAATCTCCGCCCCGATGCTGCCCGCGGCTCCCGTCACGATCGCCACTTTCCCCTCGAGGCCCAGGTCCGGCTCCATCTCGCACCTCCTCGGCTGCCTACCGCAGCGTGCTGGCGATCTCCTGGCCCACCTCCTCGCCCAGCTTCGACAGCACCGCGGCGGCAGCCGCTGCCGCGCCCTTCACGGGCACGGTCTTCGACCTGCTCACCGTGAGGAGGATCGCGCCTGTCCTTGCATCGGCCACCTTGACGGTCGCGGAGGCCCGCACGATGGTCATCTCGCCGTCCTGCTCCGTGCCCGTCACCTGCGCGGAGCCGAAGACGATGCGCGCGGCGTCGCCCGCCTTCGCCGCGGCATCGGCAAGGACCTCGGGGTCGTCCCGTCCGACGATGCGGTCCGCGGCCAGGGCAACCGTGCGCACCTTGAACCGCGCGGCAGTGAGGGCCTTGAGGATTCCCGCGGCGAAATCGTTCGATCCGACAGGGGCTCCCAGGAGATCGAGCGAGGCCACGGCCACGCCCGTGGGCACCTCGCGGGCCTGCGAGATGACCTCGAGGCTGAACACGGCCCTCTTCTTCGCGGCGAGGTCCTCCAGGCCGGACACCTGGACGCGCACGTCCCTCTCCTGCAGGTCCTTCGGAAGCACGGCCTGGGTCAGGCCCGACAGCGACCGCAGCGACGCGGACAGGTCGATGCCCACCGTCAGCCTCTCGGAGCCGACAAACTCGGGAACGGGGTACGTGAAGGAGGCGGTGCCGTCCGCCCCTGCCTTGAGGGGGACCGTGCGCACCTGCTTCGACCCCGAGCGGATCTCGAGGTAACTGGCAGCGAGTGTCGCGTCCGGCACGCCGGGGTCCGAGGCCGTCGATCCGGTGACGACCTTCACGCGGAAGGGCTCGGGGAACCCCTTGCCCGCGGCGGTCCGCAGGTTGTCGTTCAGCTTGACCAGCGAAATCCTGTCCAGCGCCGCCTTCGCCGCGTTGATGTTCCGCTCGAACTTGATCTTCGCGTTGTCGATGTCCGACCTGGCCGCGGCGGCCGCGGCCTCGATGTACTTCACCGCGGCCTCGTAGTGCCTGCCCTCCCCCTCCAGGCCCTGCCCCTCGCTCTCGGGCCGGGCCACGGCATCCACCCGCTCCTGGAACACGGCCTCGATGCGCTTCTTCTCCCGGGCCAGGTCAGCCCGGGCGAACTTCGCGAGGAGGTACACGCTCGTGCGCGCCTTCTGCCTGTCCACCCACGTGTCGGCGAGGCTGAGCCCCGCGATCCTGCCCGACGAGGTCTGGGTGATCTGCTGGCGCACCTCGGACTGGAACGAGTCGAGGGCGGCCTTCGCGGTCGAGGTCGTCTCGGCGGTGATCTCCGCCCCGAGGTACTGCATGATCGAGTCGATGAGCGCGCCGCGGGCGATCTCCTCGGCCTCCGCCTGGTTGCCGGCGGGGCTGGAGCCCGAGGCGGTGAAGTACATGAAATCCCTGTCCTCGCCCGGGGGCGTGGTGACCCACGCGGGGGCGGGCCGACCGGCCGCGCCGCCCGCGCAGCCCACGAGCAGAAGGGCGAGCAGGACCGCGGCGAAGACTCTCATGTGCGCACCTCCAGGGGGGAAGGAAGGGGGGCGCGCGCCCCCCCGGTCACGTGTCGGCCTGGTCGGCCAGGGGCCGTCAGTCCAGCCCCGTCTCGTCGAAGGCCTGCTTCACCCGGTCGCGGGCCGTCTTCTCTTCCTCGTTCTTCGGCTTCACCTGGTTTCCCGCCTGGGCGAGGGCCATCTGGATCTGCTTGTCCAGCACGTCCTTGGGAACGACCACGAGGAGGTGGTACTCGTAGGTGTCTTCCAGCGACCCGGCAGGGGTGGTCTTGCGGATCTGCCACCAGTACTCGGCCCTCTTGCGGGCGCCCGAGTACGTCGCGTTGGACATGCTCTTCACGACCGCCTCCATGTAGGTCTCCAGGGCGTCCTTGTCGCCCGCCGCGGCGCCGGCGAACTTGCTCTGCACGCGGGTGGAGACCGTGTCGGCGATCTGGGAGGCGAGCTGGAACTTCTGCGCCCACAGCTTCACGCCCTCGAGGTTCTTTCCCGTCTCGACGATCTTGAACACGTAGACCTTGCCCTTGTCGGCGCCCAGCACGTCGGCGCTGGTCTCGATCTCCGTCTCGGGCATGTCGATCCACGACGGGGCCACGAGCTTGTGCGACATGTCGTCGATGATCTCGATCTTGTTCTCCCGCGAGACCTTGATCGGCTCGCCCCTGGGCGCGCTCTTGCAGGCGCCCAGGACGAGCGCCGCGGCCGCGAGGATGATGATGAACTTTCGCATCAGTCACTCTCCTTCTCGGAACATTCCCGCGAGGGCAACGCCCTCCCTACAACCCGGTGGTGAAGGTGACGCTCTTCCCCCTCTGGAGGACGAGCCTCATGCCCTCGAGGCCGGGGGTCTTCCCCGATACGGCGAACACGGCGTCGACAAGGTCGTCGACCGTCCCCACGAGCATCACGACCAGGCGTGTCTCCTCGGCCGACTGCGTGCCCGAGCGCACGTCCTTCACGCCGGGCTCGTTGCGCAGCGCCCGGCGGAAGCTCGACACCAGCCGGCTGTCCGGGGTCTTCTGCACGACGAGCTCGTAGGCAATGCCGTCGCGCAGGGCCGCGGCCATGGTCGCCTTGGCCTGGCTGATCGCCACAGGCATGGCCTTGTACACCGAGGTCTGCAGCGCGTTGATCCGCGCCGCCTCGCTGCTGGCCGTGCTCATGGTCTTGGGGCTGTTCCAGGGCGCCGAGGCGAGCAGGCGCCCCGTGGAGGACTCGAAGGCCTTCAGCGTGATGCTGGCCTGGCCGTAGTGGGTCTTGCCGGTGGACTCACCCGAGACGACCCCGTCGATCTCGATGTACGCGTCGGCGTTCAGCTTCTGGGCGATCCACTGCACGATGCTGATCGACTCGCCCGTCTCCGCCTCGTAGACCTTCTGCATGTCTCCCTTGAGCTTCTCGACCTGGTCCAGGTCGACCGCCTCCATGGTGTGCGAGGCGAGGTACTCGTTGGCGATGCCCACCGCCGCCTTGGCGTAGAAGGGATCCATGGCCGACGCCCCGGCGAAATAGACCATCCAGGTCATGTGCTCCACGTAGTCGCCGATGATCTTCTGCTCGGCCGGGGTGAGCTCCGAGACGGAGGCGTCCTGCACGGCCGCAGCCGCGGAGGTCTGCGCGGTCGACTCGCTGCCCGCGGCCGCCGTCTTCTCCTTCGCGGTGGCAGCCTCGCCGCCCAGCAGGCCGTTGGCCTCGAGGGTGGAACGCACCGCCTCCAGGCGCACGGCGATGGAGCACTCGAAGATGTAGTCTCCCGCCTGGCCGTCGGTGTCCTTGCGCAGGGTCTTCATCGTGTCGGTGACCACGTACGCGTTGGGATTCCTCGTGCCGTACAGGACAGACTGCAGCTTCTCGCTCGCGGCCCGCTCGTTGGCCACGCCGATCATGTCGATCACGGCCTTGCGCACGGCGTCCATCTTGGCCCCGTTCATCGCGGCGAGCAGCGACCCCGCCTTCCCCGCGCCCGTGTAGACCTTCTCCGCGGGAGCCGGCGCGGCGGCCGGCGACGGCCCGCCCGCGCACGCGGCCAGCCCCAGCGCCGCGAGGGCGGCGAGCAGCAGGAGCAGCGACCTTCGCATGACCACCTCCCGTCCCATCAGAACTTGCCAGACACGCCGGCGCCGGCGTAGACGCCCTCGTAGGTCGGCAGCACGTTGCTACCCCACCCGGTGTACCCCGCCTCGGCGACCACCTTCCAGTCCCTGCTGAACAGGTACGTGACAGCGAGGCCCGCGCTCGTGCCGAAGTGCGTAAACTGGAAGGTCCCTCCCTCCTGCAGGGGAATCGATCCCCCGATCCCGACCGAGGCGGAGGGGACGAGCTGCAGCCGGCCGAGGTAGATGTTGTACTCGCCGCCCAGGGAGACGTTCAGCGGGATGCCTCCGAAGGCCGACGCGTAGTATGCGTCCCCCAGCAGGTGGAGGGGCAGCTCCACCGACACGAAGGGGCGGAACGCGTAGAACCCCCGCGACAGAGCCACGCGCAGCCCCGCGAGCGTCGGCAGCCCGAAAGACGGGGACCCGAAGGGCTGCAGAAGAATTGCGCGCACGTAGGCGCTCACATCGGTGCCCGCGCGCGGCAGCTCCTGCAGCTGGTCGCCTTCCTGGGGGGCGCTGCCCGCGTACAGCACCCGCGCCGTGGAGACCTGCTCCTCCACCCGGCGCACGATGAGAAGGCCCTTCTCGTCGCTCACCTGCTTTCCCGACTTCAGCACCCGCGTCCCCACGATGAGGTACTCGTCGCCCGGCTTCACCCCCATGTCGGAGCCGAACTCGATCAGCACGTCGGGGCCGTGCACCTCGAGGATGCCCGTGCGCAGCTGGAACTCGGGCACCTTGCGGATCTCGAAGGTGAGCCTTCCCGGGATGGCATCCACGGCCTCGCGCGTGGCCCGGGCCGGGGTGTCCGCCTTCCCGCTCGTGTTCACGAAGAACTGGGCGAAGCTCTGCTGTGTCTCCACGTTCACGAAGGTGAAGGACGTGCGGATCTCCGTCGTGAACTTCCCATCCTTCGTGGCATCGGTGATGAAGTCGGCGACCGAGGGGACGATGACGATGAAGGAGCTCACCAGCCGGTTCATGTCCGCCTGGGTGAAGAACTCCCGGCCCATCTGCACCTGCTCGGGGATCTCCGTGGTCTCGGTCTTGAACTACCGGATGCTGTCGATGAACGAGCCGATGTCATCGTCGTCCAGCCGGTAGCTCATGCCGATCACGTTGAACCTTCCCAGGCCGATGAACACGCTTCGGATCTGCTCGTCGATGCTGCCAAGGGCCCCGGGGGAATGGTCCACCGGTAGTACCCGAGGTTGAAGACGGCAATATCCTTCTTGGTCGAGACGTCCTGGGACCAGGCTGTCGGGCCGACGCCGACGGCAGCGAGGACAAGGAACAGGAAGCACATCCTCCGCATCCGCGGTCCCCCCCGTGCGCGCGCGTGTTGAAAAGCAGGTCGGAATCAGTATACTACCTTGGGCGTGAATATCAAAGAGGAGCGGCCATGGAAAACGCGATCAGGGAGCTGTGTGCGTCCAACGGGAAGAAGATCGTCCTCCTGGTGATGGATGGGCTGGGCGGGCTGCCGCGGGACCCCGGGGGAAAGACGGAGCTGGAGACGGCGAAGACCCCCGCCCTCGATGCCCTCGCCGCAGCATCCGAGTGCGGGCTGCACATGCCCATCGGCTACGGCGTCACCCCGGGCTCGGCGCCGGGGCACCTTTCCCTGTTCGGCTACAACCCGCTGGAATACCCCATCGGCCGGGGCGTTGTCGCCGCGATGGGCATCGGCTTTCCGATGAAGGCCGGCGACGTGGCGGCGCGCCTGAACTTCGCCACCCTCGACGAGTCCGGCGCCATCTCCGACCGGCGCGCGGGCCGCATCCCCACCGAGAAGTGCGCCGAGCTGTGCGAGCTGCTGAAGGCCGTCTCGATCAAGGGCGTGGAAGTCTCCGTGAAGCCGGTCAAGGACTACAGGGCAGTCGTGGTCTTCCGGGGCAAGGGCCTCTCCGACGCCGTGGCCGACACCGACCCCCAGGCCCTCGGCGTGAAGCCGCTCGACCCGGTGGCCACCGACCCGAAGGCCGCGCACACGGCCCAGGTGGCGAAGGACTTCGTTGCCGCGGCGCGGAAGATCCTCGCCGGCCAGGCCCCGGCGAACGGCGTCCTGATGCGCGGCTTTGCCGAGCTCCCCCACATTCCTTCAATGAAGGAGCTGTACAAGCTCACCCCCGTCGCCCTGGCCGTCTACCCCGACTACAAGGGGGTGGCGCGCCTGGTGGGCATGGAGACGATCGAGGACCTTGCAGACCTCGAGGCGCAGGCGAAGGCCCTCGCGGCAGCGTGGGACGCGCACGACTTCTTCTTCATCCACCACAAGTACACCGACTCGCGCGGCGAGGACGGGGACTTCGACGCCAAGGTGAAGGAGATCGAGAAGGTCGACGCGTTCCTGCCGAAGGTGCTCGCCCTCAAGCCCGACCTGCTCATCGTCACGGGCGACCACTCCACCCCCGCGGTGGCAAAGGCGCACACGGCGCACCCGGTGCCGTTCCTGCTCAGCGCGGCCGAGTGCCGGCCCGACGGGATCTCGAAGTTCGGCGAGAGGGAGTGCGGCAGGGGCACCTGGGGGGTCATCCCCGGGCCGATGCTCCTCCGCATCGCCCTCGGGTACACGGGCAAGCTGAAGAAGTACGGTGCATGATCCCACGGTGAACGAGGACCTGCTCTCCCGGTTCGAGCGGGAGGGTGGTCCCGTGCACCGGCTGTACGAGCCTGCCGGCATCCTCGCGGTCCTCGGCGCGGGAGGAAACCCCGACACCGATCTCCTCCTCGACAGGCTGGCCGCAGACGGCGTGCCCCACGCGTACCGCCGGGGCGGCGGGGGCACGGTGGTCCTGTCACCCGGCCAGGTCGTCCTCGCCCTGGTCACCGAGGTCGGCTCGCCCTACAGGAACAGGGAGTACGCGCAGCAGATCAACGGGTGGTTCGTCGAGGCCCTGGCAGGGCTCGGCCTCGCCGGGGTGACCCACGAGGGCATCTCGGACCTCGCCATCGGGGGCAGGAAGATCCTGGGCACGTCGATCTACCGAAGACGCCTGGCACTATTCTACCAGGCGAGCCTCCTGGTCTCGTGCGACACGCGCCTGTTCAGCCGCTACCTTGCCATGCCCCGGCAGGTTCCCGAGTACCGCGCGGGCAGGAGCCACGAGGAGTTCTGCACGACGCTGGCGGCCGAAGGCCTTGCTGCCGCGCCGTCCGGCGTGATCGCCGCCCTCGAGACGGTGGTCAGCGCCCGGCTCCCCCTGCTTCGCTGAAGGCGCGCGCGAGCGCGGCCGTCTCTGCCGGGTGCTTGTCGGCCAGGCGCTTCTTCCTGAGGTTCTCCCTGATGATCCACCGCACGTCGGGATCCGGCGAGGAGGCCCACTTCGCGAGCAGGGGGAACCCGGCCTCGGGCAGCGCCGCGGCATACACGCTGAGCGCGTAGCCCAGCCCCTGGCGCAGCACGCGGAAATCCTCGCGCGTCCGCTCGGCCCTTCCCGCCGCGGCCACCCTCTCCATGAGCCTGTCAGCCATGGAAAGGGAGAACAGGGCGAACGCCGAGTCGGCCAGGAGCGGCGGGTGCGCGAGACCGGCGGCGATCGCGCGCTTCTGCAGCCAGTCCGTCTCGGGCATCCACCGCTCCACAAGATCCTGGAGCGCCGCCGGGTTGTCCTCGCCGATGGCCTGCAGGGCCATGGCCGCCGCCTCGCGCGTCCTCCAGCGCGGGTCGCGCGCTGCCTGCTTCACGGCAGCGAGCGCCTGCCGCCTGCCCGGCCGGGCAAGGCCGGGGTACAGGACGCCCATGGCAAGGGCCCCGCAGAACGACAGGTACTCCTGGGGCGAGTTCACCGGGGCCGCGGCAAGGGACTTCGACAGCCATGCCGAGAGCATCTCCCAGTGCCAGTCCTCCATGCGCACGGAGGCGAGCGCCCGGGCAAAATCCTGCGCGAGCTCGATGTTCCCCCGGGTCCGGGCAGGCCGCTGTGCTCCATCAAAACCTTCTCGAGACTCTTCCTCTCGCTCCGCTTCCTGAGCAGGATTCCGAACGCAGGAAAGCTCATCATGACCTCTTCCCCCTCAGCGGTCGTTCCGCCTCGATCTCGCAGGACACCTCGCGCCACCACCGGGAGCCTCGCGCGGGCGTGGTGATGCGGACCACGGCGAGGGTCGAGGAGGAAAACGTGATGGGCGCCGCTGCCCGGCTCGCGCGCCCGGCCGCGAGCTGCCGCACCTCCCGTGCGACCGACCGCCTCTCCGTCCCTGCCGCCTCGAGGCAGCCCAGGAAGAACCCCTCGGCAACCGGGAAAAGACCGGCCCGCCGGGCAGCGGACCGCCCGCCCACGGCCGCGGCGCGGGACCCGGTGCAGGCGCGGCGGAGCGACTGCCAGGCGCCGCCCGTGTCCATGTCAAGGAAGAGCGCGCCCCCCCGCCACCGCACGCTCGCGGCGGGACAGACGGCGAAGCGGCAGGGTGCCTGCACGGCCCGGTCGAGGCTCTCGAGAAAGCCGCGCGGCAGGGCTCGGTCCGGGTCAGCCGCGAGAAACGCGACGGGCACCAGCGGCTCGAGTGCGATAGCCGACACGAACCCGTGCGCCCGGAAGATCCCTTCCTGGATGCGCCCGACCTCGGCTTCGATCGAGCCGGGGGCACGGATCGCGAGCAGGAGGCTGTCGCGCACGCTCACGCTGCCCCTCTCCCCCGCAGCCGCACCCGCACCGTGGTGCCCCTCCCCTCCTCGGTTTCCACCGCGATGGTTCCGCCCAGCCTGTCCACGATGGACTTCACGATGGCCAGGCCGAGGCCTGTTCCCGCGTCGGAGAACGCCCGTGCATTGGATGCGCGGAAGAACTCGCTGAACAGCCTCTCCTTCTCCGCAGAGGGGATGCCGATGCCCTCGTCGCTCACGGCAAGCTCGACCCCGCCGTCCGGCCGGGCGAGGCGGACAGTCACGCGGCCCCCCGGGCGGGAGTACTTCACGGCGTTCGACACGAGGTTCGTGACCACAGAGCGAAGGTCCGCGCGGGGAAGCAGGACCGTGCACTCGGGAAGGGCCGGCGGGCGAACCGACCCGGCGTCAGCCGCCGCGCCGCCCGCCGCCGATTCGGCGCAGGCGCGGGGAAGCCCCTCGGCGGCAACTGTCACGTTCTTCTCGCGGGCCTGGGCCTGGTACAGCTGCACCGTCTCGCACAGCACGTCGCACAGGTCGCAGCTCTCCGCTTCCTGCCTGCCCGCGTCGGCCCGGGCACGCGCGAGGACGAGAAGGTCCGCGACGATCTCCGAGAGCACCCCCGCGCGCACGCTGATCCGTTGGATCGCCTCGAGCTGCCGGGGAGGCACCTCCCCCGCGTATCCCAGCAGGAGGGTGTCGGTCATCGAGCGGATCGCGGCAAGCGGGGAGGAAAGCTCGTGGGCGGCCTTTCTCAGGAACCACGACTTGGCCTCGTCCACGCGCTTCAGCCCCTCGTACACGGCGGCGTTCTCGATGAACAGCACTGCCAGGTCTCCCAGCCGGGAGAGGAACGAGAGCATCTCGCCGCTCAGCGGCCTGCCCTTCTCCCCATAGATGCACAGCGCGCCGACCACCCGCTGCTCGCCGCGCAGGGGCACGCAGATGAGCGACTCCGCCTCCTCGTCAAGCTCGGGGAAGTCGCTGGCCAGGGCACCGTCGACCAGCACGGGCTTGCCGTCGCGCAGGCTCCTCTCGTAAATGCTCTCGGCGGCGGAGGCGGCAAGCCCCGCCGGGTCGCGGCGCAGGCCGGCCAGGGAGCGGACACTCATCCTGCCCGTGCCGCCGTCCAGGAGCTTGATCGAGCAGCCCCGCACGCCGGTCACCTCGACAGTGAGCCGGGTGATGGCGTCCAGCACCTCGCGCAGGTCGAGGGTCCGGCCGGCAGCGCCGATCACGGCCGAGACAGCCTCCATCTGCCGGGCCCGGATCTCCAGGCCCCGCCGTGCGCGCGACTCCCCGGCCGCGATCAGGCCCTCGACGAAGAAGAGCCCCGCGGCGATGGCGGCGGCAGCGCACGAGGTGACGGGCTGCGGCGGGTGAAGGAACGCGGCAACGCAGGCGACGGCGAGGAACCCGACAGGCAGGGGCAGGAAGAGAATCCAGACCCTCCTCGGGCGCGCGAAGAACGCGGATTCTCTCTTCATTGTGCGCGATGGTAGCACCCCCGCGCGGCTTGCCGCAAGCCGCGCGCAAACCGCACCAGAACCATCTCCCTGTCCCGCGCGGTTGCCGCAAGCCGCGGCTTGCGGCAACCGCGGGTCCCCTGTAGAATGGCAGGGTGAAAAAGAAGGTGCACCGCATCGCAGAAGGCCTTGCCGCGCGTATCGCCGGCTGGGAAGGAACGGAGGCGATCCTGCTCGGCGAGGCCGCCGAGAGCGACGTCAGCGACCCGTATTTCACCATCGAGGTGGACGTGTACCTGCACGGCGCCCCTCCCGATCCCGCCCGGCGCAGGCAGGTGTTCACCGAGGCGCAGGGATTCGACACGTCCCCCATCTCGGCCGTGGACAGGTTCCTCGTGGACGACCTGCCCGCCAGTGTGCACTACATGGACGTCGGGGGCATGGACCGGGTGCTGTGGCGGCTGGGGGACAGCACGTGGGTCTTCCACGAGTCGGGCACGACCCCGTTCTACCGCATCGAGAGGGGCGAGGTGCTCCACCAGAACAGCACCTGGATCGAGGACGCCAAGGCCCTGCTGAAGGGGATTCCTCCGGAGTTCTGGGCGCAGATCCGGCTGCGCGCCTTCGCCGCGGCCGAGCATTCGCTGGCCGACCTTCGTGCAGCCACGGCGAGGAAAGACACCCTCTTCTTCATGGTCTCGGCGGGGCGGCTCGTGCGCAGCGTCGCCAGCTTCCTCTTCGCGGCAAACAGGCAATTCGAGCCCCCCGGCAGGCTGGTCTCGGAACGACTGGCAGAGCTGAAGAAGCTGCCCGAGGGCCTTGCCGCGATGCTCGACAATTTCCTGCGGCCCGCGGCCGAGATCACGCCGTCGGCCCGGACGGAGATCGCGGACCTCATCGTGCGCAGCCTCATCCCCCTGGCGTGATCCCTGTCGGCGCCGTGCCCGTGCGCGGCAAGAGATGGTCCGGGGGAGCCAGGCCTGCGGCTGTCGCGGCCGGCCTCGCCGGAGCTGTTGCCGTCCTCCTCCTTGCAGGCTGCCAGGCCCGTCTCGAGCTCTTCCCGCTCACGCTCCCGGGCGGAGGCGCAGCGCCCCTGAGGGAATATCCCGCTGCCCGGCCCGAGAGGGAGGGCCTCATCCCGGCAGGGAGGCGCCCTGCACAGACCCCCCTCTACACGCTGCGCCGCCCCCTCCCCATTTCCACCGACGGCCAGGCGTTCGCCCTCTCGTACAGCGGATCGCTGGCCGATGCCAGCCTCCAGGTCCTTGGCGAGGGGAAAGACGTCCTCGCGGAGGCCTCCCTCCCGGTGCCGCCCGACGGCACCTCGTTCCGCTTCCTCGTGCCGCTCCGCAGGGGCGGCAGGCTTCGCGGCTTCCGGGTCTCCTCGGCCGCCGCGGACGGCAGCCTCCAGCTTCTCGGCGCGGGCCTCGAGCCGTTCGCCCGCGGGTTCTCGCTCCGGGGGAACGAGATCGTCCTGGACGGGAGCGTGTCGGAGGTGAGCATCTCGCCCGGTCGCATGCAGGCGCGGCTTGCGCGCGCGGCGCGCGAGGCGATGGCCGGCAGACCCTGGCGCATCACCCTCGTGCCCGCGCCCGGTTCCAGGCGGGACGGTGGGAGGGTCACGCTGGAGTCCCCTGGCGGAGCGCAGGCCCGTTTCTCCATCGATCCCGCGGCCGCCCTCCCGCGCGTGTCCTTTCACGAGGGAAGTATCGGCTTCGCTCCCCGCGCGGTCAGGGCCGAGGGCCTCGTCGTGCAGGGCCTGTCGCTCTCCTTCGCGGATGCGGACGGGCCCATTCCCGCGGACCCCGGCCTGGTCCTCTCGTGGGACCGCTCCGCGTGGCGCAGGCCGGACTTCGAGCTGTTCTCCTGGGAGGCGAGCCCGCGGGTGCTCATCTTCGACACTGCCGACTACCGTGTGCAGGACAGGCTCTTCAAGCGCCTGGCCTTCTTCGTCGAGAAGGCGGGCTTCGCGGGAACCATCCCCGGCTGGGGCGAGCTGGAGGGGCTGCACGGGTACAACGCGCACGACTACAGGGCAGAGGACCTTGCCCGGTTTTTCGATACGGCCCGGGCGCGCGGTGTTGAGCTGGGGGCCGAGGAGCACGCCCTTGCGCGGATCCTCTCCGGTCAGGGCGTGATCCGCGAGACCACGTCGGGCTACGAGGCCGGCGAGGGTGCCGTGCTGTCCATCTCCCGCTCGTCGTCGGCATTGCTGCGCGAGCTGCTCCTGACGCACGAGTGTTTCCACGGCATCTACTTCTCCCTTCCCGCGTTCCGCGACGCGAGTGCGGCGGCGTGGCAGGCGCTGTCGGACGTGGAGAAGGAGGCCTGGATGCGGTTCCTCGCTTCAAAGGACTACAACACGGAAGACCCGGGCCTCGTCGTCAACGAGTTCCAGAGCTACCTCTTCCAGCAGCCGCGGGAGGGCGTTCCCGGCTTCCAGGCCCTCACTCTCTCGCGCCTGCGCGCGCGCTCGGCCCCGACGCGGCCCTCGTGTCGCGATTCCTCGCCGGGCACCCCGACTCCTTGCTGCGGTCCTTCGACAGGCTGGACGCGGCCCTGCGCGCTGCGGGCGGTCCGCCCGGCGGCCGTGCAATCGCGGTGAGAAAGCTCCCGTAAGAACAGGCGGGGGAGACCGGGAAAGCCGCAAAAGGCATCAAATAACCACCGAAATCGGGACGGGTGCGATTCCTCTTGCCTTCTCCCGTCCGGATCAGGTACACTGTCACTTCGTCGTCGCTTCAGAGCCTGGGGGAGGGGAAACCATGGAGATCCAGAGGCGGTTCACCCGCGAGGGTGAAGGGCCCTATTCTGGCATTTCCTTCGAGTCGCGCACGTCCGAGATCCGCAATCCCGACGGAAAGGTCATCTTCCGCCAGGAAGGGGTCGTCGTCCCCTCGCAGTGGTCGCAGATCGCGACCGACATCCTCGCGCAGAAGTACTTCCGCAAGCGCGGCGTGCCCCGGCCCGACGGCACCGACCGGCGGCGAGACCGACGCGCGCCAGGTCTTCCACCGGCTCGCCCACACGTGGACGGACTGGGGAAAACGCTTCGGCTACTTCACCTCCGAGAGCGACGCCCAGGCCTTCTCCGACGAGCTGGCCCACATGCTCGCCCGGCAGATGGGCGCGCCCAACTCCCCGCAGTGGTTCAACACGGGCCTGTTCGCCGTCTACGGGATGAAGGGCCCGGCGCAGGGGCACTTCTTCGTCAATCCGGAGACCGGCGAGGTGGAGAAGGCGACCAGCGCCTACGAGCGGCCGCAGCCCCACGCCTGCTTCATCCTCTCCATCGAGGACGACCTGGTGAACGAGGGCGGGATCATGGACCTCATCACCCGCGAGGCGCGCCTGTTCAAGTACGGCTCGGGCACCGGCACCAACTACTCGAAGCTGCGCGCCTCGAGCGAGCCGCTCTCGGGCGGCGGGGTCTCCTCCGGCCTGCTCTCCTTCCTCAAGGTGAGCGACCGGTCGGCCTCCTCGATCAAGAGCGGCGGCACCACGCGCCGGGCCGCGCGCATGGTCACCCTCGACGCCGACCACCCCGACGTCTTCCGCTACATCGACTGGAAGGCCCAGGAGGAGCGCAAGGTCGCCTCCATGGTCGCCGGGCAGCCGGGTGCTCAAGAAGCACACCCAGCGCCTGCTGGAGGCCTGCCGGCTCGTACGCCGGCGGCGACGGCGCGGGCCAGTTCGATCCCGAAGGAGAACCGCGAGCTCGAGCGCGCCGTGCGCGAGGCGATCCACGACGAGGTGCCCCCCTCGTGGATCCTGCAGACGATCCAGCTGGCCGAGCAGGGCGTCTGGGACGTCGAGCCCGAGGAGTACACCACCGACTGGGACGGCGAGGCCTACAACACGGTGAGCGGCCAGTCCTCGAACAACTGCCTGCGCCTGACCGACGCGTTCATGAAGGCCGTGATCGACGACGGCTGGTGGGAGCTCGTCAACCGCACCGACGGCAGCGTGCGAAAGCGCGTGAAGGCCCGGGAGATCTGGGACAAGATCGCCACTGCCGCCTGGCTGTGCGCGGACCCCGGGCTGCAGTTCCACACCACGATCAACGACTGGCACACCTGCCCCGAGGACGGGGAGATCCGGGCCTCCAACCCCTGCTCGGAGTACATGTTCCTCGACGACACGGCCTGCAACCTCGCCTCGCTCAACCTGCTCGCCTTCTACGACCGCGAGAAGGGCGAGGTGCGCGTCGACGACCTGCTGCACGCCATCCGCCTCTGGACGATCGTGCTGGAGATCAGCGTGCTCATGGCCCAGTTCCCGAGCCAGGCCATCGCCCGCAAGAGCTTCGACTACCGCACCCTGGGCCTGGGCTTCGCCAACCTCGGCACGCTGCTCATGGTCATGGGCATCCCCTACGACAGCGCCGAGGGCCGGGCGATCGCCGCGGCGCTCACCGCGATCCTCACCGGCGAGGCCTACGCCGCCTCCGCCGAGATGGCCGCCGAGCTGGGGCCCTTCGCGCGCTTCCCGGCCAACCGCGAGCAGATGCTGCGGGTGATCCGCAACCACAGGCGCGCTGCCTGCGGCGAGCCGGCCGAGTCCTACGAGGGCCTCTCCGTGGTCCCCCAGGCCATCGATGCCCTCCTCTGCCCGCCCGACCTGATGGCTGCCGCGCGAAAGGCGTGGGACAGGGCGCTCGCCCTGGGCGAGAAGCACGGCTTCCGCAACGCGCAGGTCACCGCCATCGCGCCCACGGGCACGATCGGCCTTGTCATGGACTGCGACACCACGGGCATCGAGCCCGACTTCAGCCTCGTCAAGTTCAAGAAGCTGGCCGGCGGCGGGTACTTCAAGATCATCAACGGCTCCATCCCCCCCGCGCTCACCCGCCTGGGCTACACCGACGGGCAGTTCGGCGAGATCGTGCGCTACTGCCTCGGCCACGGCACGCTGGACGGAGCCCCGGGCGTCTCCTCAGAGAAGCTGCGCGCGAAGGGATTCACCGACGCGGTCCTCGAGAGGCTGAACGGCTCCCTTGCCGGCGCCTTCTCCCTGGCTTTCTGCTTCACCCCCGGCGTGCTGGGCAGGGAGTTCCTTGCCGACACGCTGAAGATCCCCGAGACCACCTTCAGCCAGGCCGGCTTCAGCCTGCTCACGTGGCTGGGCTTCTCCGAGAAAGAGATCGCCGAGGCCAACGTGTACGCCTGCGGCACCATGACCGTCGAGGGCGCCCCGCATCTGAAGACGGAGCACTACGCGGTCTTCGACACCGCCTCCCCCAACGGCACGATCGGCACGCGCTCCATCTCGTGGAAGGCGCACATCGAGATGATGGCCGCCGTGCAGCCCTTCGTCTCGGGGGCCATCTCCAAGACCATCAACATGCCGGCCTCCGCGACGATCGACGACATCAAGGGCGCCTACCTCCTCTCATGGCACAAGATGCTGAAGGCCATCGCCCTCTACCGGGACGGCTCCAAGCTCAGCCAGCCCCTGTCGTCGCTCTCGCCGGGGTCGGACGCCGCGGCGGCAGCCGTGCTCGCGCTCCTGCGCGAGACGGGCGAGGAGGGCATCGGCCTTGCCCTGTCCCCGTCGGCCCGGGGCAAGAAGAGAAACCCGCTTCCCGCCAAGCGCTACGGGTACACGCAGAAGGCGAAGATCGGCGGCCACAGCATCTTCCTGCGCACCGGCCAGTACGAGGACGGCACCCTCGGGGAGATCTTCCTCGACATGCACAAGGAGGGGGCGGCCTTCCGCTCGCTGCTCAACAGCTTCGCCATCGCCGTGTCCCTCGGCCTGCAGTACGGGGTGCCCCTGGACGAGTTCGTCGACGCGTTCACCTTCACCCGCTTCGAGCCCAACGGCATCGTGAGCGGCCACACCAACATCAAGATGACCACGTCGGTTCTCGACTTCATCTTCCGCGACCTGGCGCTGGCCTACCTGGGCAGGGCCGACCTCGCGCAGGTGAAACCCGACGACCTCATCTCCACCAGCATGAACAGGAACGGCCACAATCCCGGGGCCAACGGCAATGGCAATGGCAACGGCAATGGCAACGGCAACGGCGAGGCGGTGCTCGACAACGAGGTGCACGTGGCCCGAATGAAGGGCTACGAGGGAGACCCGTGCCCCGTGTGCGGGCACTTCACCCTCGTGCGCAGCGGGACCTGCATGCGCTGCGACACCTGCGGGTCCACCACGGGCTGCTCCTGAGGCGGCGGGGCGGTGGGGTCCCGGGCCGGCGGGGCTTGAGCACGGCCGCCGCTTCCGATATGGTACACTCGATGGCGGAAGCGAACGGCGCCGTTCTCCATCTCCAGCAGCCGCACCTGGTGAACCGGATTCTCTACAGGTTTGTGAATCTCTTCCTGCGCCCCCTCATCCTCTCCTACTTCCGCCTGCAGGCGCGGGGCGCCGAGGTCGTCCCCGCGGAGGGCGCCGCCCTCGTGCTGGCCAATCACCTGGCCCTGTTCGACCCCATCTGGCTGGGGGCCCTGCTGCCCCGCCCCGTGTACTACGCGGCCACCGAGGATCTTTTCCGCACGCCTGCGCTCGCCCGCCTGATCCGCTGGTTCGGCGCCTTCCCCAAGCGCAAGGCCGCCTCGGACATGTCGGCGATCCGCAGCATCTTCGCCATCGCCGAGACCGGCGGCCTGATCGGCGTGTTCCCCGAGGGCGTGCGCACGTGGGACGGCACCAACTCGGCCGTCTACCCCGGCATCGCCAAGCTCATCCGCAGGCTGAAGGTGCCGGTGTGCGTGTGCAGGTTCGGGGGCGCCTACCTCGCCTACCCGCGGTGGGCGCGCTGGTGGAGGAAGATCCCCGTCACGGGGACCTTCAGCCGCCTGTACGACGCGGGAGCCATCCCGGAGTCCGACGCGCGGATCATTGCGGACATCTCCGCGGCCATCAGCAACCCCGACTACATGCTGCCCATCGACCCGGAGAAGTACAGGCGGCGGGGCCTCGCCGTCAACCTGACCCGCCTGCTGTACCGCTGCCCCGGCTGCGGCACGCAGGAAGGCCTCAAGCTCGTGCGGCCCTACAGCACCAACCAGGTCGAGTGCTCCAGCTGCTTCTCCCGGTGGATCATCGATGCCACCTGCCGACTGGCGCCCGTGGACGAGAACGGGCAGGCGGAGGGAAAGTGGGAGCCGCTTCCCGAGTACTACGCACGGATCGCCGCGATGCCGCTCACGCCGATCAGGACCCAGCTGCGCCTGGGCCTGGAGGAGGACGAGCACCTGTTCCTCGCCTCCCGTCCCCGGTTCCTGATGAAGCAGGAGCAGTTCCCCAACCTGCGCGTGCTCGCCTTCGGCCGTGCCTTCCTGACCGACCAGAGGCTCATCTTCCGCACGCGGCTGGGGAACCCGCTGTCCGCGCCGCTCACGGCGCTGGGCGCCCTCTCGGTCGACCCGGGAGACAAGCTGCACTTCACCTTCGAGGGCAAGCTCTACCGCATCCCGTTCAGGAACGAGAGCGCTCTCAAGTGGTTCGACACGATCCACAGGCTGCAGAAAGCCGCTCGCCGGTGAGGTCCTCCCCCTTCCTCGCGCTCGTGCGCGCCCGCACGAGCGTGCGCCGCTACGACCCCCGTCCCGTCCCCCTGGAGGACGTGCTCTCCTGCACGGAGGCCGCCCGGCTGGCGCCGTCGGCCGAGAACCTGCAGCCCTGCAGGTACGTGGTGGCGCACGACCCGGCGGTGCGCGATCGCCTCGCGCGCGCGGCCTTCTCGGGCATCTACCTGCCCACGCGTTTCGCGGCGAAGGCGCCGGTCATCGTGGCCGTGTGCACGGGCCGCTTCCGCCCCATCCAGGGCAAGGCGTCCGACCAGGTCGACTGCGGCATCGCCGGCGAGCACCTCGTGCTGCGCGCCGTCGAGCTGGGCCTGGGCACCTGCTGGATCGAGTGGTTCGACAGGTACGGCGCCCGCCGGGCGCTGGGCGTGCCCCGGTCCATGAAGGTCGTGGCGCTCATCGCCTTGGGTTACCCGGACGGGGGACTGCCGCGGAAGGAACGGGCCCGCAAGCCGCTCTCAGCGATCGCGTGGCTGGACGGGTGGGGAAAGCCCTGGCCGGGGGCCTGATCAGCGGGTGTCGCGGGGCCTCAGAAAGAGCTGACCATGCGCCCGTCGGGGTCCGTCCCCATGGCGGGGTTGTACGCGTCGAGGGTTCGGCGGCCGTCCGCGACGAAGTAGTAGAAGTGCCTGCCCGGGCGCATGCGCAGGCTGATCCTGAAGAGCCCAGGCTCGATCTCGGCAAGGAAGTCGGCGAAGGGATCCCACGCGTTCCAGTCCCCCGCGATGGACACCCGGCGGGTGGCGGGCCCGCGGAAGGTGAAGGTGAGCCGTCCGTCGGCCTCCCTGCGGGGATTGTCGATGGTCCGGGGCGGCTCGCGATCCAGGGTGAACAGGGAGTATTCCATTCCCAGCTCGTCGGTCTCGACGCGCGGGTTTGCCGGGTCGCTCGTCCACAGCCCGTCCACCCCGATGCGGTAGCGCAGCTGCCGCACGCCCTCGGGCACGGGATAGTCCAGGACGAAGACGCCGCTCTCGTTGCGCGAGAACTCGTGCACCTGGGCCCAGCCCTCGTGCTGGAAGCGGGCGGCCACCGAGCGGGTGCGCGCGGTCTGCGCGAACGTGAGGATCAGGATGTCGTCGAGCATGCGGGGCTGCCCGGCCGCGGTGATGCCTTTCAGCTCCACGTCCAGTGTCTGTGCGGCAGCGGCGAAAAGCGGAGGGGCGAACAGCACCATGCCCGCGGCCGCGGACAGCAGGAGGAGCCGCACCAGGGAGAACCTGCGCGGGGGCACCAGGGGTGCGTGCGGGGCCTGCCCGCTCGCGGGCGCCTCGCCGCGGGGGGAAGGGGTGAGCCTGTCGGCAGATGATCTGGTCTTCTTCACATTGGATGTCCCGAGGCTTTCGTCTATAATAGGATTCGGCCGGGGAAGCCCCCGACTTGAGTCATGCGCCGGCCCGTTTCGGCCGAGATTTGAAGCAGGAGACTCATGCCGCGCAGAGAGGACATAGAACGGTTCAAGGAGGTCCTCAACTCCCTCGGTGCCGAGCCGGCCATCAGGGCGGGCAGGTCCGAGACCATCGAGGAGGTCGCACCTCCCGACGAGGGGTTGCCGTCGGACATCAATGAGCTGCTCGGCTCCTTCTCCCAGCAGGGGCAGGAGGTCCCGTCCGACGAGGAGCAGGCGCTGTCCTCCCTCGAGGAGCAGGCCTTCGGGGAAGAGGCTGCCGCCGGCGTGCCCGCGGATGGGCCCGCACCCGCAGCCCCCCCGGAACCGACCTTCGAGCTCGGAGACCTTGCAGATCTCGACGAGGGTGAGCCTTCCCCCGCGGGGCCCGCCACCTCCGTGCCCGCGGCCGCCGCCGGCGCGGGGTCTGACCTGGAAGGCTTCGACTTCGATTCCCTGTTCGGCGAGCAGGGCGGTGCCTCCTCCATCGAGGAGCTCGAGCAGAAGCCCCGCAGCCCACGGCGCGAGGCCAGGCGCCAGAAGCGCGAACAGGCCGGGAAGCGCCGCGCCGAAAGCGCTGAACCTGCCGAGGAGACCGGGCCGGCCGGGGCCGAGGAGGTCGAGGCCGAAGCGATCGATGCCGTGTCTGCCGAGACTGTCGCTCCCCTCCCCCCCGCAGACCAGGCCGCAGAGGATTTCCCGCTCGACCTGCAGGCAGACCTCGGGGACATGGAGATCCTGCCCGGGGAGCCGGCAGAAGCGCTGCCGACGGAGCAGCCTTCCGAGGGGCCGTTCGAGGTTCCGACCGAGCCGCCCTCTGAGATGCCATTCGAGCTGCCTTCCGACATGCCCTCCGAGCCGACGCCGAGAATGACTGCGGCCCGGCCCGCGGAGGTGCCTTCCGAAGCCGAGGAGCCGCGATTCGAGGGCATCGAGATGCCCAGCTTCGACGAGGCCCTGGAGGCGGAGCCGGGGCCGACCGCTGCCCCCGCGGATGCGGCCGCGGGCGCGGCTGCCGCTGGCGAGGCTCTCCCTGATGAGGCTGCCCCTGCGGCCGAGGAGATCTCTGCCCTCGAGCCGCTCGATCTCGGCGACGGTCTCAGCCTCGAGGAGTTCCCCTCGGAAGGCACCGGTGAACCCGGCGCGACTGCCGATCCTGGTGGTGCCGCGGCCGAGGAGGAGCAGCTGTCCGGGCTCGACATTGCCGAGTTCGACATCCCCGAGGCGACCATCCCCTCCACCCCCTCGCAGAAGAGGCAGGCCGGCGGGTCCGCGGCTCGCGGGGGTGGACCTCGCGGCCCGGCAGCAGCACCCGGAGCTTCCGGGCGCGCTGCCGGCGGGGCACGAGGCGGCCCGGGCGCGCGGGCAGCAGGCACGGCCGCGAAGGCGCGCGACGCCCTGCGCGGCGCGGCGGCACGGGCCATGCAGCGCGCCGCGCCGGTGGCCGCGCGCATCGCGCCGCGCATGGCGGCGGCATCGCAGCAGGCCGCTGACGAGGAGCTGGCGGCCGCGGCGGGACCGGTCGAGCTCACACCCGCGCAGTTCGAGAGGCTGAAGAAGTCTCTCGACTCTCTGCCGCGGAACCTCCGCATCGCCGTCGAGGACGTCGTCGCCGCGGGCAGGGGCACCCCGGGGCAGCTCGCGGTGCTGATCCGGCTCCTGGTCGACGGAGCCTCGGCCCAGGACATCGCCTCGGCGACCGGCAGGATCACGGGAAAGAGGATCCGCGTCCCGGCGGGCTACGAGAAGAAGACCGGGCTCGCATTCGAGGAGGAGAGGCGCACCTTCGGCTACGCCTTCCGGGAGAACATCTTCCCGGTGCTGCGCCTGTTCGTCCTCAGCGCCCTGGCCGTGGGACTGCTCGTCTTCCTCGGCTACAGGTTCATCTACAGGCCGGCATTCGCGCTGTCCAACTACTCGCGGGGCCTCGCGCACATCGAGGCGGAGCGCTACACGCTGGCCAACGAGCGTTTCGCGCGCGCCGTGAAGCTGTGGCCCCGGCGCACCTGGTACTACCGCTACGCCGACGCTTTCGCGGCCCGGCGGCAGTTCCTCCTGGCCGAGCAGAAGTACGACGACCTCCTGCGCCGCTACCCCGACGACAGGAAGGGTATCCTCGACTACGCACGCATGGAATCCCGCAGCCTGTCCAACTACGAGAAGGCGGACGCACTCCTCGCGCGGCTGCTGGACAAGGACCTGTACGACTACGACGCGCTGCTTGCGAAGGGCGACAACGACCTCTCATGGGCGGACAGCGACGCGAACAGGTTCGAGGACGCCCGCCGCGCCTACGCGGCGCTGATTGGGAAACACGGGCAGAAGGACGAGCTGCTCTTCCGGATGCTGCGCTACTTCATCCGCGTGGACAAGGTGGAGGAGGTGGAGCGCCTCAAGGCCTACTACGCCGCGCGGCCGAAGGTGAGGGTCGATCCCGAGGCATATGCCGAGATGGGCGGCTACCTCGCCGACAAGGGCCAGGCGGGCAACCGTCGGTACCTCAACGACGTGCCGGAGGTGCTTTTCCGCGCCCTGAAGGTCCGACCCGACCTCCCCGTCATCCACTACAACCTCGCGCGCTACTACCGCATGGTGGGCGACGGGGCGGAGGAACGCAAGGCGCTCACAGCGGGAGTGCTGCCGCTCCTGCGCGGCGACGACCCGCTCAGCAAGCAGCGCATGACCATAGAGATCGACACGCACACCCGGCTGGGAGAGCTGGAGTACCGCGAACAGGCATACCTGGAGGCGGGCAAGCGCTTCACCGCGGCGATCAAGCTGGTCGAGAAATACCAGTCGGCGGGGCTGCTGCGCAGGGAGAAGATCTTCGGAACGCCGTACGCCGAGCTGGGGGATCTCGAGTACTACATCGAGGGCAGGCTCGAGGAGGCGCGCGCCAACTACCGCGCCGCGGCCGCGAACGGCTGGACCGAGCCGCTTCTCGACTACAAGGTCGGCTACATCGACTACGCGGCGGGGGACTGGGACGCGGCCATCGGCGGGTTCCTGAAGGCCGAGCAGGGGCTGGGCGCCGTTCGCCCGCCGGCGAACCTGCTGTTCGCCGTGGCCAACTCCTTCTGCCAGAAGGGGGACTATTTCGCCGCGCAGGGCTACTACCTGCGGCTGCGCGAGCGGCTGACCACGCGGGAGTCGGCGATCGGCAGCCTCAAGCCCGAGCAGGAACCCGAGCACAAGGCGCTCATGGAGATGATGGTCAAGACGGACAACAACCTCGGCGTGGTGATGGTCCGGCTGTCCGAGCGCACGGGCGACAGGAAGAAGAAGTCCCAGGCCCTCGTCTCGTTCACCAGCGCGGCGGAGACCGCCGACGTGCTCTCCCGGCAGCCCGAGACCCTCGTTCGCTCCGAGGCGAAGAACCTTCCCTTCCTCAACATGCGCGGGGTGCTGTACCCGCTGTCGGGGTTCGAGCTGCAGATCTACAGGGCGATCCCGAAGGACTTCCAGGCGCTGTCCTTCTGAAATGAAACGGCCCCCGGGAATGCCCTCCCCGGGGGCCGCGTGGACCGCTTCCCGATCGGCGGGTCAGCCCCGGGCCGGCACCATCCAGCCGTGCGTGTCCGGCAGGACGCCGTACTGGATCCCCTTCAGCGACTTCAGCAGGGCGCGGGTCGCCTCGCCGGGCTGCCTGCCGGAGAACACCGCTTCCCTGCCGTCGTGCGTCAGCGACTCGATGAACGTGATGCCCGCCGCCGTGCCCTGACACGAAGCACTCGACCGCCTTCGAGAACACCTCCTTGACGGAGACGCGCCGCTCCTCGATCTTCATTCCCTTCTCGCGGGCGAGGACGAGGACCGACTTGCGGGTGATGCCGGGGAGGATCGTGTCCTCGAGGCTCGGCGTGACCAGCGTGCCGTCCTTCAGCACGAAGAAGATGTTGCTGGACGAGCCTTCCTCGAAGTGCGCCTGCTCCTTCGCGTCCAGGAACACGGCCTCCATGAACCCCGCGTTCTCCGCCTCGCGCTTGGCAAGGGCGCTGGTGACGTAGTTGGAGTCGGACTTGATCCAGCCCGTGCCGCCCGGGGTTCGCCCGCACCCGGTGGGTGGTCACGGCCTTCGAGCTGCCCGGCTTGAAGTACGAGCCGATGGGGGTCGTGACGACGATGACCCAGGGGTGCGCGCTGATCCCCACCCCGATCCCCGGCTCGGCGTAGCTGAAGGGACGGATGTAGACGGCCATGGCCGAGACGAAGTCGTCGGCCGCCCAGGCGGGATCATAGGCGGGGGCGAAACCGATCGCCTTGTTCTTCCCGACCACCGTGCACACCGCCGGGGTGAACTGGGCGGCGGGAAACCCGGCATCAGCAGCCCCTTCATCGAGGCTTCCATGCGCCTGCCGTTCTCGTCGGGGCGGAAGAGCTTCAGCGACCCGTCGGGCTGGGGGAAGGCCTTCAGGCCCTCGAAGCAGCCCATGCCGTACTGCGTCGTGTAGTTGACCAGGGGAAGATCGGAGAAGTTGTTGCGCTGCTGCAGCAGCGATGCCCGCTCCGCGCCGCCCATCGCCTTCTCCTCGGACGGGGTGCGGTGGGGCTTCTCGACGTACTCCTCCGCCCAGCGGCCATCCTCGTCGAACTTCGCGCGGTACACCCACGGATCTATCTCGAGACTGAATCCCTTCGCCATGACGAGCCTCCGCGCCCACTATAGCAGGAAGGCAGGGGAATGTGTACCGCCCGCGCCCATTTTGTGCTGGAGATTATGCCTGCCGGATGTCGATCGTATGATGAACCATGGAGCACACACGGGACCACATCATCTTCTTCATGGCCCAGAAGATGTACTCCCTCGAGCGGTCGGGGAACACGGAGGTGTTCAACCGCCTGGTCGAGCACTTCGAGCAGATCAACCTCGACGGCCTGCTCGACTACCTGACGCGCTACTACGCGGTCGACGTGGAGCGCGAGATGGACGACTTCGACCTCTGCGAGGGCGAGCTGGTCTTCGTCTCGCGCCGCGGGGCCTCCTGTTCAAGCACGTCTACCGCGACGGGCACCTGCGCCTGGTCGGCATCGAGATGCCCTGAGCCGCTAGGCCTTCTGGTCCTTCCTCGCCTGCTTCTCCATGATCACGACGATCTCGTCGCGGAACCCGTTGGCCGCGATGTGCGCGCAGTCGTCCAGGTCCCACTGGTGCGCCATCTGGCACATGCGCCTGTAGATCGTCACCTCGTCTTCGACGAGCCGCAGGATGTCGTGGCGGCTTTCGTACAGGCCCACCAGGATCTCGCGCGTCTTGTACTTCTCCTCCCGCGAGAACGCGAGGGTCGATCGCATGCGGGACAGCTCACGGCCCTGGTTGACGAGGAAGGGGGCAAGTTCCTTCAGCGGCATGGCGGCGAGTGAGAACCCCTCCTGCTTCGCCATCCGCGCCTCGGCCTCGGCCGCGAGGATGGACTGGTAGTTCCTGCGGATGCTCCCGATGATGTCGTCGAAGGTGCGGGTGAAGTTGGCGAGGAACGAGCTCTGCATCTCCGACTTGATCGTCGGCAGCAGCTCGCGCAGCTTCTGGTTCTCGCGGTTGTACAGCTGCACCTGCATCAGCACGTTCTTGAAGGCGGGGTCCGAGCGCAGCCCGGGGTTCGCCTTCACGCGCGCTTTCAGGTCCGCGAGGATCACGTTCACCTGCATGCCCTCCACGCCGGGGCTCCTCCTGCCCTCCGCCCGCCGGGTGAGGGGGATCTGCTCCACGGCGATCAGGCGCTGCACGAGCACCGCGTACAGCAGCAGCGCGAGCGACGTCTCCTGCGCGAGCACCTCCTCGACCTGGAGGCTCTTGTAGCGGGCGGTCTCCAGCGTCACGAGGACGGGGCTGAGGCTGGTGCGCTTGTACTCGATGATGCCCTGCTCCACCGACAGGCGCAGCCGGGCGGCTGCCGGGGCGAGGTCCCCCGGCGAGAGGGCCAGGAACTCGAGCAGCGACCGCGGGTCGGTTGCCGCCTTCTTCAGCTCGATCCAGTCGCCGGTGATTCTCTTCTCGAGCTCGACCATCCCGCGCCACTGTACGCCATCTCCCCGCCCTTTTCAACTCGAGGGTGCCCCCGCCCGATGCGCAATCAGCGTGCGTCCTTCACCCGTCTAGAGGGGTACGTGCAAGGAGGACTGCATGAACAATCTCAATTCCATCCTGGTCGAGGGCAACCTGGTGCGGGACCCCGAGCTGTCCTACACCCCCAAGGGCACGGCGGTGTGCAAGTTCACCGTCGCGTCCAACCGCTTCTTCAAGCAGGGCGAGGAGATGCAGAAGGAGGTCTCCTTCTTCGACGTCTCCTCCTGGACCCGCCTGGCCGAGGTCTGCGGGGAGTACCTGAAGAAGGGCCGCGGGGTGCGCGTGGTGGGCAGGCTCAAGCAGGACCGCTGGACGGACGCGGACGGCAAGGCCCGCTCGAAGATCTTCATCGTGGCCGAGCACGTGGAGTTCAAGCCGCAGCCCAAGAAGGGCGACGGCGACGGCAAGGACGGGGAGTCGGGCGCGGCCGAGGGCCAGGCGAGCCGACGGGGCAGACCCAGGAGGAGGCTGAACTCAAGGAGGCCGCTAGCTTCTGAGACCGCTCCATCCGATGAGGAGGCCTCTCTCCTCGAAAGGCCTCCTCCCTCCCCGTGGATCTTTTCGCTCTGTATCGAACAGCGATTCCCTCGATGAGGTCAAATACCCCGGGGAGCAAGGCTCGCGGCCGGATCGGCCGTTCTGGTCGCCATGATCGCGAAGGAAGGGAGCGACTTCGCGCCGTGGGCGGCTGCGATGCCTTGCAGAAGGCCCAGTTCGGTATCCAGAATCCGAAGGAAGCGCGGGGGCAGACCAAGGTCGGCCGCGTGCCTCGCTGTGGAGCGCAGACACTCCTCGATCTCCCACCGCGCATCCTGAAGGTCCGAGGAATCGATTGTCGCTGCGCCGAGGTCGCCCCAACCAGAATCCCTGAGTAGTCCCTCGAGGGCTCCCTTCGTCAAAGGCGTCCGTATGTTGGACACACTGTCCCGCCGAAAGGCCTCGACCTGGCCCTGGATGAGGACCGCGAGGGCGTGGGCGAGCTGGCTCGACTCACGCGGGACGAGGTCCCATTCCGAGAGGCAGAGCCGCCGCGCCCACGGCCTTGTCCGCCTGAACGCATGTGCGAGCAGGTCGATCGAGTGGAAGTACCAGGAGCAGTGGGCAAAGACCGCGTAGTCGAACGCGTCCTCCGAAAACGCGATTTCCCCGGCGAACAAGTCGCAGCCCAGGTGGAATGTGATCCGGGATCCCAGCGGCGAGCGCAGCAGGCAGTCGGCGGAGTCGCCTATGGTCACCGGGGCGCCGTAGCCCGGCGAGGCCGGATCAAAGGCATCGACGTGGCCCTTCGGCCCGATGGCGTGCGCGAGGACGGCCGTCAGGTCTCCCTGTCCGCAGCCTATCTCGAGAATCCTGGATCCCGGCCGTATGCCCCAAGCGTCGACGATCTTCTTCCGCATGTTGGTCTGAACCAGCTGCACCTCGGCAGCTTGCGAATACAGCGCCATGCAGCGCGCGATTGACTCGACCTCATCCATGCGTGATCCTTCCGTATCCAATTGCGCCGGGCATTTCTGAGATGACCAGCGCTTCTTGCCATCCTGAGACATCCCCCATCCCCAGGCGCCCATCCTACTCGGCTAGACCGGTGCGTCAAGCCCGTATGGGACCTTTGCCGCTCTCGCCTGCGCTGTCTTCGCCTCAATTCTCCCTGGATCTCATCCGAGCTCGACAATGCCCCCTTGCTCTGCGTTCCTCGGGCGGGGTTCCGGCTGCTCGGTTGATCCAAGAAGAATCCTGAGCCTTCGTATCCGCCCCAAGAACTCACGAACAACAACTGCGACGCTGCTGCCTCGGCAGGTGCAGAATACGCATTCATGAATGATCCCACCTCGTGTGAGATACTGAGTTGTCCTACACCCCCAAGGGAACGGCGGTGTGCAAGTTCACCGTCGCCTCCAACCGCTTCTTCAAGCAGGGCGAGGAGATGCAGAAGGAGGTCTCCCTCTTCGACGTCTCCTGCTGGACCCGGCTGGCCGAGGTCTGCGGGGAGTACCTGAAGAATGGTCGCGGGGTGCGCGTGGTGGGCAGGCTCAAGCAGGACCGCTGGACGGACGCGGACGGCAAGGGTCGCTCGAAGATCTTCGTCGTGGCCGAGCACGTGGAGTTCAAGCCCTAGCCCAAGAAGGGCGACGGCAAGGACGGGGAGTCGGGCGCCGCCGAGGGCCAGGCTGAAGCTGCTGACGGCCCTGCCCTCGACGCGCAGGCCCAGGAGGAGACCGGGCTCAAGGAGGCGGCGAGCTTCTGAGAGCTTCTGCGCGGCTCCTTCGCAAGGCGAGGCCGCGTGTTTCCCTTCGCATGCATCGCGACACTCATCTGCAGATTGTCGCGACCGGCCCCTCGGAGCTCAGCGCACGCCCCCATGCAAGCAGGCCGCTGCTGTCCCGGCCTGCTTTCCATTCTCACATGCCCTCCACCAGCCTGCCGGCCAGGTGGCCGACGACTGCCCCGAGAGCGAGGATCCTGAGTACGTTGAACGCTGCGCCGACGAGGAAGTAGTG
Organism: uncultured Spirochaetota bacterium; assembly: GCA_963733835.1. GTDB lineage: Bacteria > Spirochaetota > Spirochaetia > SZUA-6 > Fen-1364 > CAVTER01. The sequence goes on along the minus strand of CAVTER010000011.1, from coordinate 9,094 downwards.
CAGAGCATCACCTGTCGACGTGAAAAGATGCGCGGGACCCGCGGTGAGGACCGTGACGATGATGAGGACGGCGAGGCTCAGCAGCATGGATTTCAGCATCGGGTTCCGTGTGGGGATCCTGTCGAAGAAGCGAAGCAGGAAATAGCCGACGCAGAATCCAATGATCAGTCCACCAAGCAGGGACGCAAGCAGCATTGGAAAATAGGGAATTGAAAGGGCGGCTCTATACTCGGCCGCGAGGGGGGTAAGGGAGATCATGAAGTTCGCTGCCCAGAATCCCAATCCTCCCGCGAGAGCCAGCACAAAAGCCTTTGCCCAGATACCTTTTGCCCGTGTCATCTTCCTTTCTCCTTCTTCTCTTCTTCCCGGCAGCACGGCGAACCAATTCAGCGGTCGCACTGCGTCGCGCTCATGGCGACGACAGGTACTTCCCGAGGCCCTTCGCGAACGATCTCGCGCTCTCGAGATCTGCCGCGTTCGGACGTCCCCGGTTCAGACCACCGAATAACTTGAGGAACTTGTTGTCATTGAAGCCGGGGCAGCCGAACTCGCCGACCATCTCGTAGCCCTTCGCGCGAAGCTTCTCTCTCAGCGCAGCGTGGTTCCTGCCGGAATACTCCGCAATCACCTGCGGGCCTGCAAATCGCGCGGGGATGCCGCAGGTCGAGAACACGAATGCCTTTCCGTGCAGGGCAGGCGGCAGTTGATCTGCGAGTGCGAGGAGAGAGGCGTGGTGCTCCCCGTGGAAGACCCCTGATCCGAACCCGACGAGCGTGAAATCCCCTGCGCCTGCCCCTTCGGCCTGATTCGGGCCTGCCACACGTGCGCCGAGTTCTTCAGCGATAACCCCCGCCACCTTGGCCGTGGAGCCGGCAGGAGAGGCAGCGAGGATGATGAGCACCTTCGCCTCTCGTGCCGTCACGGACGCAGCGGGGATGGAGAGCTCCACCGTCGCCGAGGAGCCCGCATCAGTGGCCGGGGAGGCGCAGGAAGTGGTTCCGAGTGCGATGATGATCAATATGATCGCCAAGAGCATCCTGCTTTCTCCTTGCAGCGTGGTATGTCTCCCCGCGTCGAGATCGGGCGGGTTGCGGCTGCCCCGCCGACCTCGGCTGCTGCAGCGGTCGACCCGATCCTCGCGCAGGCTGAGGCGCAGAGTCGCGATCGGACAACGGCAGCCTCCTGATGGCCCATTGGCTTCGTCACCCACGAGTTTCCCCCCGCGCCGACGTTGTTTGGATGCATCCCCGCCATTCCTTGCAGGCCCACGTGTTCGTTGGTTGCAGGAATCTCACGCCCAACGGGATGTATGCCGCGCACAGCAGCACGCCGCCGATCGTACTGATGAGGTCGAGGTCGGGGTTGTTCAGCAGCACGAGGCCCGCGATCCCGGCGACTCCCAGGGCTCGACTGACCTTCTTCTCTCTCATGAGGGCAACCATCTGGATGATGGCGCCGATCGGCAGCAGGGGAAGCAGCCAGAAGATGACCAGAAGCCCTCTCCTGTCGACGATGGCCTGGAGCGCCGGAGAGAGCGCGCTGAAATCCGGTCTTGAAAGCGAATCGAAAGCCGACAGCACGAGGCAAAGCGCTCCCTTGTCCGCGGCGAGGATGGCCGCGCCCACGATACCGATCAGGCCGCCGATGCTGCCCAGTCTTCTTCCGCGCCCACCCAGGGCGGCCATGACGGACATGAACATGACGATGATGAATGGGACCGCCGCGAGCACGATCATGTGACCGGCGTGAAAGGCGAGCTTGCCATGGAACTTGGCGACCAGCTCCGCCGCCGTCGTGGTCATGCGCGGCGTGAAGAGATCGGGGTGAAGGGCAAAGCCCACCGTCAGGAGAAGGGGGAAGATGATGGTCGCAACGCCCGCCGCGATTCGCGGCGGCTGCTGGTTCTCGATGGTGAGTGTCCGTTCCTTTGTGTTCATGGATTATTCTTTCAGTTGACCCGTGGGATCAATGCCCCGGGTCGTCCGTGCGCCACCGGGCGGCGCAGCACCTCATCACGGCAGGTTGTGCGTGGCGTCGCCAACCGATGCGAAGGGGCACCCGCAAGGGAATCGGGGAGTCGGCGTTGAAAAAGAGCGATGCTGGTCACTATCGAGGAGGCGAGGAGGATGTTGATGCCGCCCCAGATCGAGAGGACGGTTGAACCTCCTTTCGACATGTGGCCCGCTCCTCGCCTCACCCGTGCCATGACGCGCTCGAAGCTAGTTCGTCGCCGTTCCCGCAGACGGGGAAGCGATCGCGGACGCGTTGAACCCTTTCGCGATCAGCCACACGGCCAGGGCGTATTCCTGCAAGCCGATGGGGAGCTGCAGCAGGATGAACACCGTCGAGAAAGGGGCAATCTGTCCGTACATCGTCAGCAGGATCGCTGCAAGCGATGCCACTGCTGCCAGCAAACCCCAGGCGGACAACCACCGGGGAACGAGCCGCGATCGATAGAACACGGCGTAGTACATCATTGCACCCACGTTGAAAGCGATCACCGACAACTCGCCGGCCCAGTCCTTGATCGCCAGCAACGTCGCGCCCGACACGTGGAAGGGAGAGGCATTCGAGGCCCCTGCGCGGATGTATTCGCGGCTCAGCGTGAGCAGCGAGAGAAGGCACACCACGCCGACGAAATAGAGCATGCTCTCGATGACCCTGAACCCCACAGAGCCGAGGGCGAGCGCTTCGTGATGCTTCTTCAACACCGGGTACAGCCAGATCGCGATGCAGGCAGAGACGAGAACCTGGAGCAGAATGATGAGCCCTCCCAGGATGAGCTGGTATTCGCTCGTGGAGGCTCTCGCGAGATAGTCCGGGGCCTTCAGGATCGGATCGATGCACACGGTCTTGCCCAGGACGCCCAGGGCCGTTGCAGCAATGAATAGTATTCCCACTGTGATCGAGGTCTTTCTGTGGTTGGTCATCTCAGGTCTCCTCTTCCGTTGTGATGCACGCCGCGGACTGCGGCTGCAGATCGTCCGTCACGCTCTGCCAGGGCTGTCGTGCCATGGCCATGATCTGCCCCACCTCCTCTTACAGGCCATCCCTGTCCTAGTGCTGCGCGGCCGCGGGAGTGCTGTCTGCTTCGGCAGCCCCCGGGAGAGCAGCGAGCCCGTCGAGTCCGTTCCTTCCGCCCATGCCGGAGGGACCGCGGGCACCGTCGGCCAGGGATCCCGCAATGGCCTGTGTGTACTTGATTGCCAGCGCGTTGGCGGTATACGCGTATCTCTCGGTGTACCCGACCAGCCAATCGAAGGCTCCGTGAAGGCTCATGTCCGTGCGATCGATCCTGACGTTGATGATGTCGTCGGCCCCGAGTTTCTTCGCCTCGCTCACGAGCAGGTCGTAGGTGACCTGCGAACCCGTGTGGTACTGGGCGATGCCAAGGAAACCGCGCCTGGTGACCTCCTCGGTCTCGACCCGGACGATGCCGACGACGCTGTAGTCCTTGATCGCAACGGTGGCGTAATCCGACCAGCCGGTCCTGTTGCTCGCCACGTGGATCGACGTGCACGAGCACAGGAGCGCTGCAGCGAAGAGCGCAGCCACGGGCACCGCCACCCTGAAAACCTTCCTTGATGTCATGACAACCTCCTGTCGTCGATGCGATTGACCGAAACCAGCGGCACGCTCAGCTTGCCCTCGACTCGTACCTGGTACGTCATGATGCGCCGTTCCCCCGCGGGGCGGCCGCGGATTGATCGAAGCCCCTGACGATGAGCCAGATCGCGAGAACGATTTCCTGCACGGCGACAGGCATGTAGAGGAGGATCTGGATGGTCGACCGCGGGGGGACCTGGCGGAACAGAACCAGCATGCTGCCGGTCATGGTCAGGATGATCCCGACGAGCCCCCAGGCCGACAGCCAGCGGGGGACCAGCCGCGTCTTGAAGAACAGCGCGTAGTACAGCAACGCGCCGATGCACCAGGCGGGGAGAGCCGCGACATCACCCACCCAGGTGCGCCCTTCCCTCAGCAGCGTACCGAGGTCCTGGAACTGCGCAAGGGCAGCGGGCCCCGCGGTGATGAGCTCCCGACCGAGGGTCACGAGCAGGAGGATGAGGACGGCGCTAATGCAAGTGAAGACGCCGTCGATGATCCTGAATGCTGCGGCCCCCAGCGCGATGCCTTCGTTGTGCCTCCGCAGCACCGGGTACATCGAGATCCCGATGCCGGCGTCGGCCCATCCCATGATGAAGACCAGCAACGCCCCCGCGAGGACGGCCAGTTCATTCGCGGGGATCTTTGCCAGGTAGTCCGGTGCGTCGAGAAACGGTTTCGCGACGAATGTCAGGAATCCGGCTGCATCCGCCGCGATGAACAGGATCCCCGTCACGATTCCCGATCGCCGATACATGTCCATGAATTGCCTCCCGTGATCGTGTGATGCCATATGTATGTCCGCTGCGCCCCGCGGCGCGCAGACACGAAAGTGTCTTTCGGGGTGTTGTTTCCGGGGATGGGGGCGATGGCATGCGCGCGCGCCCCGGCCCGTCACCGATCAAAAGAACACACTCCAAACCACACTTTGGTGTGTACGCCCGAGCGCCGGGCTTGCCCTATATTCCAGGCATGGGAGATCCAGGGGGGATGGCTCGGAAGCCCGGGGGAAGGGTGTTCCAGATCAGGGTCGAGGGTCGATTCGATCACCGCCAGGCTGATTGGTTCGAAGGCTTCGACATCCAGCCGGTCGGCGAGGGGGACACGCTGCTCACGGGACCGCTCCCCGATCAGGCCGCCCTGCACGGCCTTTTCAGGAAGCTGCGCGACCTGGGCGTCTCCCTGGTATCGGTGAATCCCGCGCAAGAGGAGGGTCGCGAACATGAAAGCGATAGTGTGCGATAGGTACGGACCACCGTCGGTCCTCGTTCTCCGGGATGTCGAGAAACCCACCCCTGCGGACGACGAGGTCCTGATCAGGGTCCGCGCTTCCTCGATCAACTCGAGGGATGATCGCAGGATGAGGGCGAATCCCTTCTTCATCCGCTTCATGGCCGGCGGGCTCTTCCGGCCGCGGACGCGGATACTCGGGGCCGACGCCGCGGGGACCGTCGAGGCGGTCGGCGCGTGCGTGAGAAGCTTCAAGGTCGGCGACGAGGTCTTCGGCTGCCTGCAGCGGCACCAGGGCCAATGCTTCGCCGAGTACGCCCTCGCGGGCGAGGAGGAGGTCGTCCTCAAGCCCCCGAAGCTCACCTTCGAGCAGGCAGCCGTCGTCCCCCTCGCGGCGCTCACGGCGCTGCAGGCCCTGCGGACCAAGGGAAAGCTTCGGCCGGGGGAGAAGGTCCTGATCCTGGGAGCCTCGGGCGGAGTGGGAAGCTTCGCGGTGCAGATCGCGAAGGCCCTGGGAGGCGAGGTCACCGCGGCCTGCAGCGAGCGGAACAGAGAGGCGGCCCTCCGCCTCGGCGCGAGCCGGGCAATCGACTACCGCAAGACTGATTTCTCCCGTGAGGGAAAGACCTACGACCTGATCCTCGCGGCAAACGGCTGTCGCCACGTGGACGACTGCCTGCGGGCCCTCGAGCCGGACGGACGCCTTGTCGTCTCGGGAGGAGCCATCAGGCTCGTCATCCAGGCGGCGTCACGGAAGAGGGCGATGAGGGGATCGGGCGGGAAGAGGATCGAGACCCTGTCGCTGAAGCAGAGCAGGGAAGACCTCCTCTTCATGAAGGAATTGCTCGAGGAGGGGAAGGTCCTTCCCCTGGTCGATGCGAGCTTCCCCCTGGAAAATGCCGCGGATGCCTTCCGGCGCTACGAGAAGGACCACGCGCGGGGGAAGATCGTCATCACCGTGGAGAGCGAGCCCACCTGAGGCGGGGGCTCTACAGCAGGCCCAGCTCGCGGGCGCGGGCTATGGCTTCGGTGCGCCTTTGGACCTGCAGCTTGCTGAAGATGTTGCGGTTATGTCCCTTGACGGTGTCCAGGGCGAGAAAGAGCCGCTCACCGATCTCATGATTCGAGAGCCCCTGGGCAACAAGCCGCAGTACCTCCAGCTCGCGCTGGCTCAACGGCTCGGGCATGTTCAATCTGGAATCTTCTGCCCTGGATTGCGGCGTGGGCGCCGGCTGCGCGAAAGCTGCCAGGAGCCTATCCACGTAACCGAGCAGGTGATGATCCTGGCCGCGCGATCGCTGTCCAATCGACAACCGGAAATCCGAAATCGCCATCCGCATTGGCTCGCCTTCGTCGACAAAGAGACGGATGAAGCCGCCCGGCTCTGCCAGGACCAGCGTGTCAGCCAGCAGCTGCAGCGCCTTGTCCTTCTCCCCGCTGGCGTGGAACGCGACCGCCTGGAGAACCATCACCTTGAGCCGTTCATCCTGCCAGCCCTTCACTTCCATCTGCCGGCGCAGTGGCAGAAGCAACGCAAGGGCCGCGGACGGGTCTCCCTGGGCCAGGAGTACCCTGGCCTGACTGACGGGGAGTTCGTGGGTCCTGGCCATCTGAGCCGCTGCCGCCACGTCGCCCTGTCGAAGCAGCACACGCACCTGCGCGGCGGCCACTTCGGGTATCCGATGCACGAAGTTGTCCTCGCGCACGGACTGCGCTGTCTCCGCCAGCATGGCGGCCGCGCCGGCCACGTCGCCGCGGGCCAGTCTCACGCGGGCCAGGAACAATTCAGAGAGAACGTGCCTGTCAACCACCCGATCATACTGTCGCGCCAGCTGCAGGCTCTGTTGCCCATGCTGCTCGGCGGCGTCCACGTCGTTCCACTCGTAAGAGATACGGGCCAGGCCAAGATGCACTTCGCTCGCACTCGGAGGCGCATAATCCCGTGTCAGCTGCAGGGCACGCCGGTAGGCCTCGGCCGCCGGGGAGAGCTGGTTTTCCAATTCCCGTATCTGGCCCACGCAGGTTGTCGCCAACACGGCGCCGTTCACATACCCGCACGACTCGGCAATAGACAGGGCTTCGGCGTAGGCCCGGCCGGCTGCTGCACGCTCTCCCCGGAAATGGCAGGCCATCCCCATCGTCCAGGTTGCGCTGAATCGAAAAACGAGGTTGTCGGGGGCCAGATACTCCAGTGCGCGACGCGCCTGGGTGATCATTGCTTCCGGCTCGTAGCGGGTGAGAGCCAACGTGGCCCTCGCGACTGCAATCTGCCCGATCAGGTCGCGGGTCTTGTTGTCCGGCTCGGCGCCCTGCGTGGCGGCAGCGATCGCCGCCTCTGCCGCCTGCAGCTTCTCTTCGACACCTGTCGATTGCCCGGCAACCAGCGACAAGGTGGCATACCTCACGCACAACAAGGGCCTGGCGTCGAGTACCGTCCGGGGCAGCGACGTCAGCCAGCCCAGGATGGCGGCCACCGCACCACGAAAGTGCAGGGGGATGCCCTTTCCGTCGATGATCCGCTCGGCACGCTCGATATCCTTGCCCGCAGCCGCATGCTGAAACGCCTCGATTTCCAGGCCGTGCTCTTCATACCACCGGCTGGCACGGATGTGGTACTCGGCCACGCCTCCGTCTCCATTCCCCGCAGTGGCGCCGTGGTGCAGCCGCTGCCGCAGCAATTCGGCAAAGAGATGGTGATAGCGGTACCATCGCCGCTCGTCATCCAGGGGGACGATGAACAGGTTGGCGCGTTCGAGGTATTCCAGCGTTTCCTGCCCGGAAGCGGAAGGAGAACCTGACAACAGCGTCACACAGCGGGCCGCACATGCGGTCAAGGATCGAAGTACACAGCAGAAAGCCCTGGATACTTTCGGGCTGCCGGTGCAGGACTTCTTCCACCAGGTAGTCCAGCACGAAACGGTGACTGCCGGTGAACGACGCAATGAAGCTGGCGGCGTCGTGGAGTCCGCGCATGGAAATCGCAGCCAGCTGCAGACCGACGATCCACCCCTCGGTGCGGGCTTCGAGTGCAGCGATGTCGTCCGCCGCGAGGTCCAGGCCCATCACCGTGTTGAGAAAGGCGGCGGCTTCGGCGGGGGCAAAACGCAGGTCGGCGGCGCGCAGCTCGGTGAGCTGGCCTCGGGCGCGCAGCCGGGCCAGCGGGAGTTGAGGATCCTCACGGGTGGCGATGACCAGGCGCATCTGGGGCGGAAGGTGTTCGACCAGGAAGACGAGGGCGTTGCTGACCGGCGTGGCGTCCAACACATGGCAGTCGTCAAGGACGAGGATGAAATCATCCGGGATGGCGGTGATTTCATTCAGCAGCGCCGTCAGGATCGATTCAACGGGCAGCGGTCCAGGGGATTGAAGCACGCCCAACGCCCCGTTGCCGATATTCCCTGAAATCGTCTGCACAGCGGCGACGAGGTATGCCAGGAAGCCGGCGGGGTCGTTATCTCCTTCATCCAGGGACAGCCATGCGACCCGGTGCCGGAGCCGGCGAGCCACTCGCTGACCAGCGTGGTCTTGCCGAAGCCGGCGGGAGCCGAGATGAGGGTGAGCCCTCGGTGCAGGTCCTCGTTCAGCCGCTCGACCAGCCGGGGGCGGCGGACAACGTTCGCCTGGAGAGGGGGAACATGCAGCTTCGTCGCCAGAAGAGGCAGCGACATCGGCCAACAGTAGCACACACCTCACCCGGTTGTAACTGCGCGCAACCCCTGCGGGGGCCTGAAGTACTGCCGGCCTCGTGGATCAGCTGCCCCGTCGACCTGGCCATTCCGAGATGGCCGCTCCCGCAGGTCGTGGGCGTGTCGTCGGATCAGTGCGGCCGCCTGCGACGGCACGAAGCGCACAGTGTGCTGATGTCGGGTGAGCGCACGTTGCCACGGCACCCTCTCCGGGATGCTCTGCGGACCGTCGTGGAAGTGACCCTGCGGCGTGTAAGATCCTGATCTGTCCTGTGCCCCCGAGGGCGCGGCAGTGTGCAGGTTCACCGCCGCTTCCAACCGCTTCTTCAAGCAGGGCGAGGAGACACAGAAAGAGGTCTCCTCCATCGATGTCTCCTGCTGGACCCGGCTGGCCGAGGTCTGCGGGGAGTACCTGAGAAAGGTCCGCGGGGTGCGCGTGGTGGCAGGCTCAGGCAGGATCGCTGGACCGACGCGGACGGCAGAGATGGGGAGTCGGGTGCCGCCGATGGCCAGGTCGAGGCAGTCGGCGACCCGGTGCCGCCGGTCCAGGAGGAGGCCGAGCTCAAGGAGGC
>CAVTER010000010.1:0-127145 GCA_963733835.1 uncultured Spirochaetota bacterium | reverse complement strand
GTCTGGCATTTGTTCTTCATCAACAATCCTGAGGGCAACAGAGAGGACCTTCTCAAGAAGGCGCACGAAATGGCAGTCCAGCAATACGGCCAAGACATCAAGATTACCAACCCAAAGTACAGTTCCAACTGGAATATCGCTTCGCTTCTGCTGTACTTCAGCATGCTCGGTTGGGTCGAAAACGCCTCGGTGACTGCGGATGTGATCAGGCAGTAGGAGGCAGGGATACTCCCTATCCAATTGAGAAGTCACGCCTAACAATTCGCTGGAGCCGACCCCTATCCGGGGTCTTGGTTCGCGTTCAGGCAGTCTGAGAAAGCGGCTGTGACAGTGCTGTGGTCGGCGGGGCAGCTCGCTCCATGTTAGAGCGCAAGAATCGGCATCCGTTTGATCGGAGGAAATTGGACGTATAGATGCACAGCACATCCACAGGCCATCGCTCCGCGAGCGCCGCGGCCAACTGCCCTGCATGCGGCAGCCGCTATGGCCGCAACAGCGGGTATAGTGGGTATAGCGGTTACCGTCCTACTCCTCACCTTCCTACTCCTCGTCGAGGAGCGGCAGCAGCGGGCCCGGGCAGCAGCCCAAGGCCGCGATGGTCGAGTGCCAGCTCGTCGGTCTCATACACACGGCCCAAGTGCTGTCACTGACGCCAATCCGGGATGCCGTCGAAACGCAGCACCGCAGAACAGCCTGACCTTCGAGACGTCTTCCTCTGCCACGCGTGGGACGACCGACAAGGAGTGGCCGAAGCAGCTGCACGATTTGCTCGAGGCCGCGGGTGTCAAAGTGTGGCTCAGCGAAAAGACCTCTGGCCTCGGCGTACCGATGATGCGCGCCATCGACAAAGGGTTGGCCACCTCCCGGGTCGGGCTCGTTTCTAGTGACCCCCGCGTTGCTCACCCGCCTTCCCAAAGAGAGCGTGGCCGACAAAGAGCTCTCGGCTCTTCTCGCGGGCAACCGACTCATTCCCCTCGTTCACAACACAACCTACGAAGCTCTCCGCAATGTTTCGCCCCCTTCGCCTCCCGAAGCGGTCTGGACACCGCAGAAGACTCAATGGCTGTGATCGCGGCAAGATCGCCGAGTTGGTCGCGCTGTAGCTCACGTACCAATGCGCCCTAACCCGGCTGCAGCGGACGGTCCGCTGCGCAGCCCGCCGCTGAATCGGAGCGTTTGCCTAGCAATCATGCTGATGGGCTGACATTCAAAGACGCAACGTCCCATAACAGCGCGTATGTGCATCGGCGCCTCGGGCTGCGCGGCGCTGCGGCGCGCCGCTGCGCCACACAGCCCCTCGGCCCTGTTGGCCTCGGGGCTGGTCACATACGCGCGGCACGTTATACGCAATTGCGCCGAGAACATTTACGGTATAATCGAATCGTCATGTCTTCGACTCCAGCCATCTCCTGGTCGCATACCAGAATGCGAAACACCGGTCCTACCCGACACGACAGGTGCGAAATGAAGGATCAGCACTTCTGGAGGAATCGTATGACAGAGTATGTTGATCGCATCTGCCCCTGATCATGGGGTTGCCTTACCGTTCCTTCCCCGAACCACGACGTGGAACTGAGCGCGTCCACAGGTCGAAGCCTGTGCCTTCAAGATTCTCACAACTCCTGCCGCTTCAAGACGCCACCGCCTCGACGGCCAACAATCGGAAGGACGCGCCTCTACCACTGAACAAATAGCGTCTGCTCGCACAACAACGGCTTGGCGTTGAGGCGGAGGTGGTTGCCGATGCCACATTTGACCTGGCCTTCCTCCTGTACATGGTGATCATCCGACCGTCATTGAAGATGACTACATCCCTGCGTACTGTCTTGCAGCAGACCAAACTTGGCCAACCGTCGAGGACGTCAGAAGTGGCAATGCCCAAGACTACTTGCACGCCTATTTCGCCCGAGGAGCCGCTCCTTCTCGGGTGGCTGGTATTCAGTGACGCATCGAGCTGGAGGTCAGTCAACTGTTTAGCACGGGCCTTCTCAATCCACGAGCACAAACACTCTCCCACTTCGAGAGATGCTACGAGACGAATCCACGTAAGACCAGAGCTTTGCCTACAAGTACATGCCTTCACTGATAGGACCGGTAACGCCGAATAGCGTAACGCACTACTTGTCAACAATCCAAAACCGAGCCGAAGCGAGCTGTGAACGGGTACAGTCAGCAAACATGACGCTTGAAGACCTAACTTCGATGAGACGACGCCAATGGGCCGTACTCAGGGAGTGTCCAAATTGAAGGTTCCGTCGACTGGTCAGGCGCTGCATTGCAAGGTGCTCATTGGTTTGACGAACGACTCTCTCGTCGTATTACAAGATGGCTTGCGGACTAGCACATTAACAGAAGTATAAGAACTATGTTCTCGGAATTCAGCGCATGAACCGTTCGGGGACATAGGTAACAAAGTATTCTGGGGACATAGGTAACACTTTTTCTGGAGACATGGGTGACACTCCCTCCACAGGGAGGACACCCATGCCGTGGAAGGGGGTTACCGTGAGCGAACAGAGAGAGAACTTCTTACGCGACTATCACCTTCGCTACTACGCCATTTCTGACCTGGCCGAACGCTATAGCATTTCGCGCAAGACCGCCTACAAGTGGATCGACCGCTACCACGAGCACGGAAGGGAGGGCCTGGAGGACCAATCCCGCAGACCGCATAGCTGTCCATGGCAAACCGAAGCTCGGATCAGCGACGCTTTGATCGTGCTACGCCACGCGCACACGAGTTGGGGCCCGGGGAAGCTTCTGGATGTTCTGCAGCGCCGACATCCCCGCTGGGATCTGCCAGCCATTTCTACCGCAGCCCAGATTCTCAAACATCACGGCCTGGTGCGGGAGCGTCGTCGTCATCGAAGAGAGCATCCCGGTGCCTCAGAGTGTCGCCAGCGAACCTAACGATATCTGGGGTGCCGATTATAAGGGACAGTTCCGCCTCGGCAACGGGACCTACTGCTTCCCGCAGACGGTCAGCGACCTCAACACGCGGTTCCTGTTGGGCTGCGATGGCCATGAGAGGGTCGACGGCGACAAAACAAAGGCCCATTTTGCAATCCTTTTCGACGAGCATGGCCTGCCGCGACGAATCAGAACCGACAACGGTGTCCCATTCGCTTCCAACGCCTTGGCGCGACTCTCCAGTCTGTCAGTGTGGTTGATCAAGCTCGGCATCTACCCCGAACTCATCGAGCCAGGTCATCCTGAACAGAATGGAATCCACGAGCGGATGCACCGTACCCTGAAGCAGGAAACCGCGCGACCACCTTCGCGCACAATGAAGAAGCAACAGCAGCGGTTTGATGCATTCCGCCAGGAGTACAACGAGGAGCGCCCCCACGAAGCGCTCGAGATGAAGCGGCCAGCGGAGCTCTACGCGCCTTCACCCCGTCGAATGCCCAAAAGAATCGGCACGTATGATTACCCGTTGCATGCGCTGGTGCGACGCGTCAGTCGGTGTGGAACCATCCGCGTCATCGGGAAGCAGATCTTCGTGAGTCAAACCCTGAATGAGGAGTACGTTGCCCTCGAGGAGCTCGACGAAGGGATATACGATCTCTTCTTCTGCTTCTACCAGATCGGGCGCTATGAGTTGAAGACAAACTGTATCCATGGCATCGTAACGAAGGTTCCTGTGAGAGTCTGGCAGGCAGAGGGTCCGAACAGAGTGTCACCTATGTCTCCAGAATAAAGTGTCACCCATGTCCTCGGAATGTACCGCAACTGCCAATAACAGCGCGTATGTGCATCGGCGCCTGGGAAGGCGCCTCGGGCTCCGCGGCGCGGCGGCGCGCCGCTCCGCCCCCTCGGCCCTGTTGGCCTCAGGGCCAGTCGCATACCCGCGGTACGTTATCGGCAATTGCGTCTTTGACAATGTATAGAATAATCGCAATGTTATGCTCCGCAAGATCACACGCGATGACTATGCGCCCAGTTGTCTTGTTTACAATCATCCCGCAGCAGCTCCTCCTGTCCGTTTTAGCCGCCCCGCGGCCCACAACGGAATCTGAAGACTCTCGCACTACTCAGGGGGGATCGTCAAATGGATAGTCCCTTTCCATGAATCTCAACCGTAGACTGCTGCTCTTATGTTTGTCTACGATGAAAAGCCTTTGGCCAGACACTAAACGGTCAATAGGGAACGTGTAGGAAGCCTCCTCAGCAGACCGCCATGAATCGCCCATGAACGAATAGCCTGGGTCGGCTTCTCCATCAGACAGCAGTACAAGGTCCGCGCCGGAACACTGCCTTCCCCGGTGTCGGAATACAAAGTCGCCAAGCGTCCATTCAACTATTATGAACGTCCAACCGACCTTCGGTACACCAGATTCGTATGTGGGTTCAAATGAACTGGACCCAAGTGTATAGCTTGTCAGGAACCGCTGCGCTTCCACGGTCGTGGCTACTTTCGCCACTCGAAACGAGTCTCTGGCGGTTTCCCTTTCAAGTTTCTTGCGAAGCTTCTCTATACTTGACTTGGCTTCGGTTGCATGTCTGGATCTGCTATATCGCCCAAGGAAATCTTCGTACGCACTGATGTCGTTAACACTTTTCGCAGCTTCCCACCAGAGTAGCTCCAAGCGGTCCATGGCAGCCATGCAGTATTGGGCAACGCGGTCGGCTTTCTTGTTCCCCATGCCTATGTAGACGGCTAAATGTTGAGGATCGCAGTGTCGTCCGACGTATTCTTCGTACGCCGCGGTTGTGTTGGCCTGTCTCGCAAGTTCAAAGTCTCTCTCGGCATAGCACAACTCTATCCGCGCCTTCGCTTCATCTGCGTGTTGCGAATCGCCGTGCTGGCCGAGGAACTCTTGGTACGCCTCGATGGTATCGGCTTCTACTGCGCGTTCCCAATAGCCATCAGTAGTCGTACAACCAAACGCTATGGCCAACAAAGCGACTGCCGCTATCCCCTTCCCGAATCCCTTTCTATATGCCATGGCGAATCCTCCTTCTGGCACATTCCGGCTACCAAGATCATTGCTATTAGCCCCGATTGTGTGACTCGTCAAGTGTGCCGTGTTCGCCAAATAACTGTTAGTGTCGACTTTGTCTCATCGTTACCTAGCGATACTCATGCTAATGGGGTAACATTCAAAGACGCAACATCCCATAACAGCGTGTATGTGCATCGGCGCCCGAACGGCGCCTCGGGCTTCGCGGCGCTGCGGCGCGCCGCTCCGCCACATGGCCCTCGGCCTTGTTGGCCTCAGGGCCGCGTCACCTACCCGCGGCACGTTATGTGCAAGACCCGCCGGATCCGAACTACGAACCTATAGAAGGTCTCCTATCATGGAGAGTTGCCACCAAAGGCTTGCATGCACCTCGTCGCCAGCAGTTGACAAGCTCTCAACAGTACAATATATTGTACGTCACAGTGGAGGCTTGGTATGGATGCCGTTTCCTATAGCGATCTTCGCCAGAACCTGAAGAGGTATCTCGACAAAGTCTTTGCCGACAATGACCCGATGATCATTACTCGAAAGAACAACGAGAACCTCGTGCTTCTGTCGATCGCTGAATACAACTCCCTGCTGGAAACCAACTACCTCATGGCTAATGAGGCCAATGCAAAGCACCTATTGAAGTCCATTCGCCAGGCTCGTTCTGGAAAGATAAGGAAACACGAGCTGATCGAAAAATGAACGTCTCATTCACTGAAGAAGCTTGGTCTGACTACCTCTTCTGGCAACAAACAGATAAGCGCACTCTCCATAAGATCAACGAACTGATCAAGGTCATACAACGAACTCCATTTCAAGGCATCGGAAAACCCGAGCCCCTACGACATCAGCTCAAGGGTCTCTGGTCCAGGCGCATTGATCTGGCTCATCGTCTTGTCTACGAGGTTCGTCAATCGGAAATCGTACTCATCTCATGTAGATACCACTACGAGTAGTCGGTGGGTCCAGCACATAACAGCGCGTAGGCGCATCGGCGCCTCGGAAGGCGCCTCGGGCTTCGCGGCGCTGCGACGCGCCGCTCCGCCACATGGCCCTTCGGCCTTGTTGGCCTCAGGGCCAGTCACATACGCGCGGCACGTTATGCGTCATAGTGCCAAGCAGGCCCGGAATTGAGCCAAGACTGTCGTATTCCCTTTCGACCAGCTGAGGGGCCTGACGCGGATCTTCGGAGCTGGCGGCATCGGGACACTGCCCGCCTGCTTCGACCGCTCTGCCGCTACCCGCGAGCTCCTACGTGCCGCTTCTCCCACTTCAGAGATGGTCTCAGTCCTTTGGCAGCGCAATCAGCCAGGTAATGGTTCATCAGATTCTGATAGGGGATCCCAGTATCTTCTGCCATCTTCTTGAAATAGCTGATGGTGTCCGGATCTATCCTGATCGAAATGACCTTCTTGAGCTTTCGGATGTACGGGTTCCTGACGGACCGAGAGAAGTCATATTCTTTCCGCATCTCAATACCCCCAGTACTGTTCAGCCTCGACCGCGGTAGCCTTCCTCGCGGAGATGATCCGGATCTCTTCATCGCTCTCTCTGTAGCAGTGACAGACAAGCAACAGGCGCAATCTCCGGCTCATCCCCAGCAGCAGAAACCTGTCTTCTTGGTGTGAATGATCGGGATCATGCATCAAACGGGCTTTTTCATCGAAGAAGGCTGAGCGTGCCTCTTGGAACGAAACGCCGTGCTTCCTTTGGTTCTGCGAATCCTTGGTTGAGCTCCATGTGAAGTGTATATACTCCACATATACAGAGTATTGCCGACTTGGCCTGCCTGTCAATACACCTAATGCATAGATCCTCTGAATCGGCGGATCGGAATCTCTCAGGGCTTGGCACCACGACGCATAACAGCGGTTAGGTGCATCGGCGCCTCAGAAGGCGCCTTGGGCTTCGCGGCGCTGCGACGCGCCGCTCCGCCACATGGCCCTTTGGCCTTGTTGGCCTCCGGGCTGGTCACATACGCGCAGCACGTTATGGGCAATTGCGTCTTTGTGGATTTCCCGTACAATCGCGTTGTCGGGAAACATTGCGGCTAGGAGGAGGCACAGAACTAGCTATGCGGGCAAGAGTGCTGTCTGATGCGGCGGCGAAAGAAATGCTTCGTTCCTGGCCGGAACGTACGCGAGCCCTTTGGCACCCAGCTTTGGGATCCGGCTACTGGTTGCGCGCCCTCCCCAAGGTTGGTGCCGTCCCGTGCCCGAAGCTGCAGCTCCCAGGCCGCGCGCTCTTCGCAACACAACCCGATGGCCTGTGGGCCTACATCAAACCCGACGAGTTCGCGGACGTCATCGTGATTGAAGTCTGTGGCACCGCACAGAACCTCAACGACAAGCGGTCGCGCTACTTTCCAACCGGAGCTGCACTCCTTCTCAAGCTCCCCCAATCGTGGCTCCTTGAGTCCATCCAGATCCAGAGCGGCACACCAAAGGCGCGCTGGAAGGCCTTCGCTACCTTTCCGCCGGACGCATCCGCGCCGGAAGAGGATCTTCGCCTGCCAGTTCGCTTCCTGAGGGTGCTCTATGCACTTCCGAATGACCTCTACGATAGGTGGATTGTCAGTTCTACCTGTGCTGCACACGAATTCTCATTGCCGCCACTCATCCTTGGGCAATCATAGAGCACCTGCCACAAGATCTTTCCTGCGGCGCCTCTCTCCAGACTCCCACTACCTTGGCACATGAGCCAGTGCAAAGCCGAGCCTACTGACAGCCGAGTGCATACTTTGTGGCGATCAGCCCACGAGTACGCCAAACGCTTCCCTAGGGCCAACCTTTGGACTATCCGCCCCAAATCGAACCTTGGGACCTCCAAAGGCGGTCGGCGCCGGGCGGTGCTCGGCGCTCCAGCTCAGCTCCAACTTCTCGAGTTTCCCAGTGCACATCCTGTAACACGGAGAGACGCAACCGCCCATAACAGCTCGTATGTGCATCGGCACCTCGGAAGGCGCCTCGGGCTTCGCGGCGCTGCGGCGCGCCGCTCCGCCACACAGCCCTTCGGCCCTGTCGGCCTCAGGGCCACGTCGCCTACGCGCGGCACGTTATGCGAAATCTCGGGGTATCTCTGATATGCATAATTGCTACTTGACAATGCAGATTGAATATGGTAGCTATATGCATAGGAGTACCTCACATGAGAACAACCCTCGATCTTCCCGAAGACCTGATCGCCGAAGCCATGAAGGTCACTCGGATATCTACAAAGACCGCTCTCATCAAGACCGCATTGGCCAACCTCATAACCAAGGAACGCATCAAAGACCTCAAGAAGTACTACGGAAAGATTGATCTCGACATCAACCTGGATACTCTGAGAAAACGGTGAACCAGATCCTCGTCGATTCTTCTGTTTGGATCGCCTTCTTTCGAGGGTCTCTTCCTCGTGATGGCATTTTCAACCTTATCGATGCCAATCAGATATGTACAAATGACCTGATCCTGTCAGAGATTGTTCCATCGCTCCTGATCAAGAAGGAAAGGTCCCTGGTTGAAACGCTGACCAGGCTTGATCGATCCCCTTTGTCGATAGAGTGGCAGGAGATCATCTCATATCAAGTAAAGAACCTTCAGAAGGGTATTCACAAGGTGGGAATCGCCGACCTGATCATCATGCAGAATGTGATTCAGAACAACCTGGTGCTGTTCACGCTCGATGCCCATTTCAAGCTAATGTCTGACGTCTTTCCGTTGAGGTTGTACAACCGATAACGCCTTAGACCCCGAGACTTCGCGTAACAGCGCGTAGGCGCATCGGCCTTGTTGGCCTCAGGGCCACGTCGCCTACGCGCGACACGTTATGGGAAACGCGCAAAGCCATTTGCTTGACCAACTTGGTCACTTTTGCTATGATCCTGGTATGAAGACCCTACCCCTCGCAGAGGTGAAGACCAACTTCTCTTCCCTGCTCAAAGAAGTACAGACCGGAAGCGAGATCGCCATCTCGTATGGCAAGAAGCGCGAGACTATCGCTGTTATTGTGCCGTACAAGGAGTACAAGCGCAGCAAGAAACGGAAGCTTGGCACTCTCAAAGGTAAGATGAAAGTCATATTCGAGAAAGACTTCTCCATGAGCGATGACGAGCTCATTCATTCATGAACTACATCGTTGATACCCATATCCTCATCTGGTCTTTCACTGAGCCTGATAGACTGTCTCGCAAGGTACAAAACACCCTCCTCAACGAAGAGAACACCATCTATTACAGTCAATACAGCCTCTGGGAAATCTCTCTGAAGTACTCCCTCAAGAAACTACAGCTGCTGCAGAAGACGCCTGAGCAGTTCTTTGAGGTACTCGAAGGGAGCTTCTTCACCTGCAAGTCCATAGACAACCTGGAACTTGTCACGTTCTACAAGCTCCCCATCGAACATAAGGATCCCTTCGACAGAGCGATTATCTGGCAAGCCATCGTCAATGATCTCATCCTCATCAGCTCTGACCCGAAGGTTGAGATGTACAAGAAGTATGGCCTGCAGCTGCTATAGCTTTGCGCGCTTCCCATAACAGCGCGTAGGCGCATCGGCGCCTCAGAAGGCGCCTCGGGCTGCGCGGCGCTGCAGCGCGCGGCACGCTATGCGCAATTGCGTCTGTATATGATCTGATGCCTGCTGAATATTCAGAAGATATGCTTTCCATGTATGATTGGCTAGAAGGGATGTGATCGACGTTGCTGGGTCAGAAGGAGGCGTTCATTTACGGCGGAGGAATGCTTGAATCTACTCACCAATGCGAATAGCGTGCGACTATGCACAATAGTGACATTATTCCCCACCTCGAGGATGAAGATAGCACCGCCATCGCAATCAAGTTCCAGACGGTTGATGATGTCCAGGGATGTCTAATTGTCTACCTGACTGGATACATTGACATCTACAATTGGGAATGGTTCGTTGGTCGAATCTCGATTGCCATCGAGAAGGGCTACTCGAGATTAATCTTTCACTGTGCTGGAATGAACATGGTATCAAGTTGCATGATTGCATCCTTCATATCAATACTCAAGCTGATAAAGCCGAACGGAGGAGATCTTGTCTTTCTGGAGATGCAGCCGAAAGTCTTTGAAGCCTTGAATCTTCTAGGATTCGGTCAGTTCTTCAACATAAAGGAGAATCTACTAGAAGCATGCAAATACTTTGTCTAGCTGAATCTCCAAGCAATTCTATGGAGCTTGCGGGGGCTTGGGAGCCGATGTCGGGTCAGACAGGCACCAACATTGACGGAGAATATACACAACGGCCCCGCAGTACAACTCATCGCGACACATCTACACTTGCTCTGCCTTTGATATGCAAGATTGTCTATGGAAGATGCTAAGGAGTGTCGACGCAACTGCGTGTAACAGCACGTAAGTACATCGCCCCCTCTGTGGAGCGCCTCGGGCTCCGCGGCACGTTGTACGCAAGACCCGCCGCATCGACCTGCTTCCAGCGCTGATGCATCGCCTGGCGATCCTCAGGGAACACGATGTGCTGCCTCGCCCCCGCAGCCGCTCGAACAGCAGCTCGCCGTTGTAGCGGGGATTCCCTTCCAACACTGCGTCGATGAGTGCCTTGTGCGGGTCAACCTTGCTTGCCCTCACCGGCCGCTTCCTCCCCCGCGGCGGGTACCTGAGGTAGTTGCGCACGGTGCGATCGGTGACGTGCAGCATTTCTGCGATCTGCACCTGTGTGTACCCTTGGGCTTGCAGGATCCGGGCGTCCAACATACGATGCTCCTGTTCCACGGGGCTCTCCTCGGTGAAGGGTGTGTTTGGTCACCACCAGTCTACCGAGACCTGAGCCCCTCTTCATATTTGGGCAGGAACAGGAAAACTCTCATCGGCGAATTGCGGAAATATATCGCCGGCTACGACACCCCGCGGCACGCTATCCGCAATTGCGCCAAGATTCCATGCATTCATTGAAAAGTCCTCCCATCAAGGCTACCTTGAATAACAGACAAGATGGATGACGCCAGGCTTCGAAGCAAGTTCATTGGCTCCCTGTTCGGATGCGCCATAGGTGATGGCCTCGGTGTGTATTCATTCCATCGCTCTCGGAAACAGCTGCTCGAGCTCAAACCGGATGACCATTTGACCTATACCGACGATACCGCCATGGCTATAGGTACTGCCGAGTCACTGTCACTTCACGGACACGTTGATGAAAAGCTCCTCGGTGACAGGTTCAAGGCGAATTATCTTCGAGAGCCGAATCGTGGGTACGCCAATGGCCCCATCAAAGTCTTCGAAATGGTCGAACAGCAGGGGATCCCATATTCCAAAGCCGCCCAGATGCTCTTTGGCTGGCAGGGCTCCCTTGGTAACGGTGGAGCCATGCGAGCTGGTCCGATAGGTCTGTTCTACTTCGATTCCCCCGACATCTACGATCGCGCCAAGACTGCTTCTATAGTCACACATGCGCATCCTATCGGAGTTGATGGAGCTGCTCTCATCGCTATTGCCGTGGCCGAAGTCATTCGAGTCGATTCAGTCACCAGAATTGATCGAGAGCAATTCCTGGGAAAGCTGCTTGGTGCAGCCAAGACCCGGGAACTCCAAGCCAAATTGAGAACTGTGGCTGCCATGCTGAAGCATGGCACGTCTGACAAAGATGCCGCAGAGGAACTCGGTCGCAGCGTCAGAGCTGACGAATCTGTTCCGTTCGCCATCTATTCTTTCCTTAGATACCCGATGAGATTTGACGAGTGTATTCTCTGTGCAGTCTGTAATGGCGGCGACCGGGACACCCTGGGTGCGATGGCTGGATCAATCGTCGGTGCGTTTCTAGGTTGTGAATCCATTCCAGACCAGTGGAAAGGTAATCTTGAGAACCGTGAATACCTTGAAAAGCTCGGGCAGTTGCTGCTTCACAAGAGAAACCAGCAAGGCAAATAGCCGTTCGATGCATCTATAGAACCAGGCGCAACTGCAGATAGCAGCTCTTATGTGCATCGGCGCCTCGGAAGGCGCCTCGGGCTGGTCTCATACGCGCGGCACGTTATGCGCAATTGCGAGTGGGATCAATGGTACCTTGATAAGACGATGGGCGCCTTGGATGCCTTTCCGTGACTATACCCGCTTGACAATTGCGGGTCGGAGAATATAGAGGTTCACATAAGCTTGGAGGTCGTAACGTGGATTATTGCGAATCGAAGTCGCACGGAACTCTTGCCGCGTTCATAGATTTCTACTGCATACAAATGGTTGTTGGCCTGATAATCAATCTCGTTGTGGCGTTTGTCGGGACGAATGCCCTCCCTGGCTACCTCTCCTTCATCATTCTGTTGATTGATCTGGTTCTTGTCGTCGTCTACCACTCTACCTTGGCCAGTCGCACGACACTACTGTCACTCGGTGAAAGAATAGCAGGCAGGATTCGTATTGATCGAGAGAAGAAGTGGATCAACCCTTACTGCAAGAACAGGATAGGGCTCTACATATTTGCTTTCGTCGTGCTCATACTGTATGGGAATTCGTTCGACGCTCTGTTTGAAGGCGTTGTGCCAGAAATTGGAGTAGCAATCGGTAAGGCTATTGGTGTCGCCTTGATGCTCATTGGATTGATCTGGGCCGGCAAAGGTAGAATACAAGCCATTCTGATCCCCGTCATCGTCCTGATATTCGGAGCCGTCATGCTTCTGCTTAGATCTGGAACGAGGCTGGACACAGTAGCTGCCTATATCTATGTGGCTATCAGCGCAGTTGGGATTGCCATCTGGATAATCTATCGAAGACACAACTCTCCTGGGGGTGAGGACATTTCCGGCGCCTCAGAATCTCAGAAGCCAGGAGCGATTTGATTCCTGTCAGAGGAGTTGGTGTGTTCCAGAACGCAACGACGCACGACAGCGTGGAGGCGCATGGGGCTTCGCGGCGCTGCGACGTGCCGCTCCACCGCACAGCCCCTCGGCCCTGTCGGCCTCAGGGCCACGTCCCCTGCCCGCGATTGTGCAGTCTGATGTTCGCAGTTTCGGGTTGAAAGAAGGCCGACGATACATGGTTCTGCCGGGAGTGCCGATGATCGGCTCCGCCTGCCCGGTGGGGTTCGAGGACCCGGAAGCGGCCTCGCGGCTGTTCTGCATGCGTTCTGCAGTCGTTCTCGCCGCGAGGGGACTCCATTTCGGCCGCAGAGGGTCAGAAGGACCTGTAGACCATGCTGCCGTCGACGAGCGTCGCTGCCGCCCGGACCTCCCGGATCTCGTGAGGGTCGATCGAGAAGATGTCACGATCGAGCACCGTGAAGTCCGCCCGCATGCCGGCCACGATCCTGCCCAGCTCGGCCTGCCTGCCCGCGGCGATGGCGGCGCCGTCGGTGTAGGCGCGCACGGCCTGCTCGACGGTGAGTCGCTGTTCGGGCCTCCACCCTGCGGGCCCGGGGCTCCCGTCGGCCCGGCGCCGGGTGACCGCCGCGTGGATGCCCGCGAGCGGATCTGGGATCTCCACGGGGCAGTCGGACCCGAAGGCGAGCACGGCCCCCGAGTCCAGCAGCGACTTCCACGCATAGGCCGTCGCGGCGCGCGCGCCCCAGTGCCTGTCGGCGATGAGCATGTCGGACGTGGCGTGGATGGGCTGCATGGAGGCGACCACTCCCAGTCGGGCCAGGCGCGGAAGGTCGGACGGGTGCAGGAGCTGCGCGTGCTCGAGGCGGTTGGGCGCGCCTCCCGCGGGGCGGGGCCCCGCCTTCTCGAAGGCGTTGAGCACCGCCCGGCAGGCGGCGTCGCCGATGGCGTGCACGGCGCACGCGATGCCCGCCGCGTTCGCCCGGCGCATGTCCTCGGTCATCTGCTCCTCTGTCAGCGTGGGGATCCCGCGGTCCCGGCCCCGACGCTCCCTCGTACGGCTCGAGCATCCACGCGGTCTGCGGGCCGAGCGCGCCGTCGGCGAACATCTTCAGCGCCCCGAGTCGAGAGCAGGTCGCCCCCGAAGCCCGTGCGAAGGCCGAGGTCGACGGCCTGCGCCGAGCAGCTCGTGCGGGATGCCCTTCACGACGCGCAGCGTGAGCTCGCCGCTCGCTCTCGCAGCAGCTGCAGCGCCTGGAACGCGAGCAGCTCCGTCGTAGTCGTGGATGCCCGTCAGGCCCACCGGTGCAAGGCTGCCTGCGCCGTCTTCATCAGCTCGGCGAGCTGCCCGCGGCTGAGCGCGCGGGATCGCCGACCTGCACGAGGTGCATCGCGTTCTCCAGAAGGATCCCGCTGGGGGTTCGCCGCTCCCCCGGCGCTCGCGCACGATCTTCCCCGTCGCCGGATCCGGCGTGCCCTCGGTGATCCCCGCCGGCCTGCAGCGCGAGGGAGCTCACCCACAGGGCGTGCCCGCTCTTCGCCTTCAGCGCCACCGGGTTGCGGGGAGCCGCCCGGTCGAGGTGATGCCGGGTCGGGAACCGCGCGGCTCCGCCGGGGCCTGTCCAGACGTTGTGGTTCCACCCGTAGCCGGTGATCCACTCGCCCGGCGCCGCGCGCTCGCGCCCTCGGCCCGCACGCGCTCGAGCGCCTCCTCGAGGGTCGGGGTCTCCGCGTCCACGGCGTCGAGCGACTCGGCGTACCAGCGGAAGTGCAGGTGGCGTCGATCGAGCCCGGGGAGGACGCAGCGCCCGCCCAGGTCGACCATCTCGGGCCTCGCGCCGACGCGCGCGGGCGCCGAGCGGCCCGCGCGTCGTCGCTCGTGCCGACGAAGAGGATCCGTCCCGCCGCGGACCGCCACCGCCGAGGCGATCGGCCGCGCGGTCCATCGTGTGAATGATGCCGTTGAAGAGAAGGAGGTCGGCGGCGCATCGTCGGGCTCCCCTACAGCGCGTGCTCGCAGACCCGGTAGGTGCGGTAGCGCTTCCCGTCGAGCTTGACGGCCGTGTTGGTCATGGACGTGTTGTCCTCCTCGACCCACGACATCTCGGCGCCCCAGTAGCCCTTGGGCACGCCGTACTTGTAGCTGTAATAGTAGAAGGCGAGGTCGATGCCCCGGTTCCTGTACTCCTTCAGCACGCCCATGCTGAGCACGCGGATCAGGTGGATCCTCTTCGTGGCGAGGAGCATCTTGAAGATGCCGAAGGGGAACATGCGGCCGTGGGCGGCCTTCAAGGCGACGTTGGCGTCGGGCAACGCGAGCGACATGCCGACGGGCTTCCCGTCGACCTCGGCGAAGAACACGATGTCGGGGTCGATGACCGTCCTCAGGTCCTTGCCCATGTACTCGAACTCTTCCCTCGTCATGGGCGTGAAGATGGCGTTCACCTGCTCGAACTCGTTGTACACGATGCCCGCCGTCCTGATCTCGTTGTCGAAGTCCTTCAGGTTCATCTTGCGGATCGTGAACTTCCCGTTCTTCTCGACCCGCGGCATGATCTTCGCCAGGCGCTCGGGGATGTCGGGGCTGTCGAGCAGCCACGCGACAGGTCCTTCCACTTCCGGTTGCCGACGGTCTCCACGAGGCGGCGTGGTAGGGCGGGTTGTAGGTCATCATGATGCAGGGCGGCCCGTCGAAACCCTCCACCAGCGTGCCGACGAACTCGTTGGCGTTCGGGGTCATGGGCCCGATGATGCGCGTGCAGCCCCGCCTCTTCGCCCACGCGAAGGCGGCGTCGAAGAGCGCCTGCGCGACCGCGGGGTCGTTCTCGCACTCGAACCAGCCCCAGTAGGCGGCCCGCTCCCTGTAGCTCTCCTCCCACAGCCTGTCGTGGATGGCGACGATCCGCCCGACGGGCTTCCCGTCCCGGCGCGCAAGGAAGAACTCGGCCTCCGCGTGCTTGAAGAAGGGGTGCTTCTGCCTGTCCAGCTTCTTGTAGTCGTCGACGAGGAGCTGGGGGACCCAGTTCGGGTCGGCTGCGTACAGGCGGTACGGGAGCTTCACGAACTCCTTCACCTGCTGCCTGGTCGTGACCGCCTCGATCGTGATCTGCATCGAGCCCTCCGGGTTGACTCCGAGAATGGGCACACAGTACGGCCGCGCCCAACCGCTGTCAAGCCCGGACAGTTCGGGCACGCGCGCCGCGCCCGCCCCGGCGGGTGACGGGCCACGCAAGAGGCGGTCGGGAACGGCCCCCGGAGGTCCGATACTGACAATGTGAGCAGGAATCCACGGGAACGGAAGGCGGCCTGAGCCGTGCGCCGCGGTCCCACCATCATCTTCGCCCTTGGCCTCGTCGCCGCTGCCCTCGCCTCCTTCGGGCTGCTGTTCTTCGGCGAGCGGTTTCCATCGGCGCGGCAGAGAGAAATCCAGGACGCTCTGCGCAGCGCCGGCCCCCGTGCGGTTGAGGCTGCCGGGGGGCTCCTGTCCAGGGGACTCGCGCTCCCTGGCTCCGCGGCGGACCTCCTTCGCGTCCGGGCACCCCGCCTTGCGCGGCTGCTCGGCCTGGCGGACAAGGGCACCCCGGGCAGCCGTCCTGCCGCCCCGCCGGGCAGCTCCCCGGCCGCCTCTCCCGCGGCGCCTGCTGCCGCGGCGCCTGCTCCCGCACCGAGGAGGATAAAGACGGCGGAGGAGCTGCGCGTCGAGGCGGCGATCGAGGCGACCTTCCGGGAGTACTTCCGGGAGGTGAGTGTGGGCGGCCGCACGCTCACTCTCCGCATGCCCTTCGCGCTGAACGACGAGCGGGAGGGCGGCCGCGGGTACACCCAGGCCTTCTACCTCCACGGCAAGGGCACACCCGACCGCCTGTGGCCCTACATCGGAAAGGTTCTCGCCTCGAAGGGGTTCGCCGCGTACGCCTCCAGCGTCGGGACCCCCGGCGAGAAGGCGGTCATCTTCAACCTGCAGAAGAGATCCTGGTCGGTGTCCACCAAGCCGAGCGTGCTGCAGAGCCTGCGCGGCGATTCCTACCCCGGCACGCCGACCCGCATCTTCGTCCACAGGAACGGCGACCCCGTCTCCGGGACCGACGTCTACAACTACCTGTACGCCGTTGCCAGCGTCGGGGTGGACTGCTCGGGCTTCGCCTACCATATACTGGAAATGATCCTGCGCGCCCACGGGGTCGACATGGACAGGGAGCTGGCGAAGAACCTCCGCGTCCCCCCCGCCGAGGTCCGCATGCTGACGGGCCTGCTGTTCTTCGACCCGGCCGGGGGCTACACGGAGAAGGTCGCTGACCGCATCGAGGAGCTTCGCCCCGGCGACATGATCCTCTTCCGGGGCAGCGACGGGTCGCTCAAGCACTCGGCAGTCGTCCAGTCTGTTGACCTCGACAGCGGGATCATCCGCTACGTGCAGTCGACCGACTGGGCGCTCGAGGAGGACCGGGGCGTGCACTCCTCGATCATCCGCTTCGACCCGGCACGGGGGCGGGAAGGCTTGAGGCACTACTCGGTGAAATGGCTGCAGCAGGTGCGCCCGCCGTTCGACGGGGAGATGGAGCCGCGCGACTGGCGGACCGACGGCGACCGTTACCTGTGGTACACGGAAGCAGGCGGAAGCATGGTGGTCCGCTTCCGCCTCCTCTCCGACGCCCTTCGCAGGGCAGAGCCCCGGTTCTACACCGCGGTGTACCCCGGCGAGGGGACCCCCGTCGGAGAGCAGGGCGGCGCGCCCGGGGGCAGCCCCCGGGCGACCCCCGGGACACTTCTACCGTTTCTTCGACGTCGATCCCCCGGTCGCCCTCTCGATCGCCCTGAGGACGTTCGTGATCGCCTCGCGCGCCTTCGCGGCGGTGGCGAGCGCGCTGTCGTACTGCTCGTCCGCCAGCCTGGTCTGCGCCTGCACGAGCATCCCGCCGGCAGCGTTCAGCTGCGAGCGCAGCGCGGCGGCGTCCAGGCCACGGATGCGGGGCAGGCTCGAGAGCCGCTTGCGGGCGGAATCCAGCTGGGCGTTCAGGTCCGCGATCGCCCCTTTCACCTCGCCGGCCAGCTGATCCTTATTCGCGTTGGCTTCCGACAGGGCCTGCTGGGCCAGGCGCAGCGCGTCAGCTGCCATCCGGGTGGCCTTGCCATAGTTGCGGAACAGCGAGAACCTCTTCGCCTGCGCGGCCACCGCTGCCTTCACCTGGTCGGCCGCCTGCTTCGCGCGGTTCCACGCATCGGCGGCGTACTGGGGCGCACCTGCATCCTCCGCGGCCTGCAGGGCTGCGGTCACCTGCTTCACCTGCGCGTCGGGCGCCTTGCCGCAGCCGACCAGCGCCAGGGCGGCGACAGCCAGGACCGCGAGCAGAACAATTCTCTTCATTCATTCCTCCTCGAGCAAGCCGGCCGCCCTGTCCGGGCCGACCGGTGCTCTCTCTGTTCTATATTGTAGTTCGGCAGGAGCCGGCAATCCAGTGAATCAAACCCTCCCCCATGCTATCCTTGGCGACCGGGAGGTCCCATGGCAAAGAAGCCCGCATCCGAGAAGACGCCTGCGCGCGCGGGGGCGTCCCGCAGGCGAAAGAAGCCGACAGCCCGCCCGGGCCTGGCGGCACCCGAGGCTGTCGCGGGCCCCGCGCCCGACGAGATCGCGGCGCTGGGAAGGGCCATTGAAGAGGCGGGGGGAGGGGTCGCAGGCCCGTACCGCGACCCGGTGGGCGGGCACTGGCACATCCTCGCGGTCCTGCCGATCGACAGGGTCGAGCCCACCCCGTTCCAGCGCGACCTGTCGGAGACGCACGTGGCGCGGCTCGCCGACGTGATCGGCCGCATGGGACGGTTCCTCGACCCCATCATCGCCGTGCGCAGCCCCGAGGGGCGGGTTCTGGACGCCGAACGGCCACCACCGGCTGGCCGCGATGCGGTCGCTCGGCGCGCGCAGTCCATCCTCGCGGTGGTCGTGCCCGAGATCGCCGTCGCCTACCAGATCCTCGCCATGAACACCGAGAAGGGGCACAACCTGCGCGAGAAGTCGCTGGAGGTCATGCGCATGGCCCGCTCGCTCGCGGCCTTCGATCCCCGGCCGGAAAAGGACTGCGCGCTGGAGTTCGAGGAGGCGGACTACCTCACCCTCGGCCTGGCCTACGAGAAGCGCGGCCGGCTGAGCGGCGGTGCCTACCACCCCGTGCTGAAGCGGGTCGAGGAGTTCCTGCGCGACCCCGCTGCCCATGGCGCTCGAGATCCGCTCGGCGCGGGCGGACCGGCTGCTCGCGCTCGACGACAAGGTCGCCGTGGCCGTCGCCGCGCTCAAGGAGAGCGGCTTCACCAGCCCGTACCTGAAGGCGTTCGTGGTCGCGCGGCTCAACCCGCTGCGCTTCCGGAAGGGCGCGCCGATGAGCGCGGATGCCGCCCTTGACGCGATGTCCGCAGCCATGTCGCGGTTCGATCCGGACAAGATCAAGCTGGGCGACCTGGCAGCCGCCCCGGCCGCCTGGCCGAGGAGTGACACGAGGGCCGGCGATGAGGAACGTGCCCGCGAGGATGACCGCCGCCCCGCCGATCATGCTTGGCGTGACAGGCTCCCGCAGGAAGAGCAGCCCCCAGAGCATGGCAAACACCGGTACGAGGAAGGTCACCGTCAGGGCCCGGGTGGCGCCCACCTGCGCGATGAGCCTGTAGTAGATGAGGTAGGCGACAGCGCTGCACAGCAGGGCGAACCCGGCCGTGATTCCCGCCACGCCGACCGTCACCGGCGCGCGGGGGGGAAATACGAAGACGAGGGGGAGCATGATGAGCCCCGAGGCCAGGAGGCTCCCGCCCGCGGTCGCCAGGGGCGGGATCGAGGCGGCACGGGCGCGGATGTAGACCCCCGCCAGCCCGTAGCAGGCGGGCGCCAGGATGCACGCGCCGAAGGCGAGCCAGCCCATGAGCGAGCGCTCGAACCCGGCCAGGCTGCTCACGAGCATCACCCCGCCGATCCCCAGCGCGAGCCCCACGATCTTTCGAAGCGTCAGCCTTTCCGAGAGCCAGACAGCCGAGAACACCGCGCCGAACAGCGGCGCCGTGGAGTTGAGGATCGCTTCCAGCGATGCGGGAAGGTACAGGGCCGCGAAGCTGAACAGCAGGAACGGGATGCCCGAGTTCACCATGCCGATCACCACGAAGTGCTTCCAGTTCTCGCGCCACCCGGGCTTGAACCGGACCAGGGCGAAAAACCCGGCAAGGGCCGCGCCCCCCAGAAGCACGCGCATGTCGGCGGTGACCACGGGCCCGAGGATCGGGGCGAGGTAGCGCATGAAGATGAAGGAGCTTCCCCATATCGCGGAGAGGGCGACCAGGAGGAGCGTGTTGGCAAGGCTCATGCAGCCAAGGTAGCCAGGGCGCACCCGGGAGGGCAACCCGGAAGTTGCGATCGGGCCGGCTCAGCGGGAACCGACAAGGGCGGAGAACTGGCGGAGGATGGCGCACAGGCGCGCCGTTGCCCACGGGGACGGCGCTTTCTTCTGCCCGAACGACCAGCCCTCGAACCCCTTGCAGCACGACCGCGGCGTCACCAGGCCGTCCGGGCCGAAGGCCGAGGCGAGCGCGCGGACCATCTCGGCGGCGCCCCGCCTGTCCGCGGCCGCCGCGCTGCTGCCCTTCCAGGACGAGGGATAGGCGGCCAGGGTCTCGAGCACCTCGGAGGCGTCATACCACGTCGGAGGCCACTTGCCCTCGATGAAGTGCCTTCCGTGTCCGAACATGTATGGCTTCTCTGCCCGCCGCCGCTGCCACACGCGGAGCACGGTCCGCGCGGCCTCCCCGATGCCGCGCGGCCTGTCAGCCGCCCGAACGAGCGAGAACAGGCGCAGCGCCTCCACCGTCACCTGCGGGCAGGCGTCCCCCTTCCGCCCGGGGCCGCGCCACCGCGCCACCGGATCGGGGATGCACAGCCAGCCCTGCCCCTGCGCAGTCGCGGCCAGCGTGTCACGCACCCGCGCGAGTCCGGCGGCGATCCCGGGGGCCTCCTGCCTGCCGAACAGGAGCAGGACCTCCAGGATCGCGAAGTGGTCACACGGCAGCGAGGTCCACGCCGCGATGCCGCCGCCAGCGGCATCACCATCGGCGCTGCCAGGTGTGCAGCCAGGAGTCAGGAACCTGCCGTCCTCCGCCTGGTGACGCAGCATGGCGTCGAGGATGCGCTCGACGCGGGGAAAATCGCCCGCGCGGACGCCGAGTGAGTGCAGCAGCCGCAGCAGGTTGGGGGGAAAGCCAAAGGAGTTATGACCGCCGAACCTCAGCGCCGGTCCCCAGGCCGGGAGCTTTCTCACCAGCGCGCGGACGGCAGGGTGCGCCGTCACGGCCGCGCGGGTCGACCGGGCAGGCTCGTCGTCCTCGGGAAGGCCGAGCACCTTCGTGATCGTGGTGAACCGTGCCCACGGTTCGCTGCTGTCGAGAAGCAGCGGACGCGGGTCTGCCGGCAGGAGCTCGAGCCAGCGTTCGCGGGGCAGCCTCATGGGGGTCGAGTATAGCACGGGCCCTCCCCCGAGGTGCCGGGCGTGGCCGGGCCGTGCACACCGCGGCTCGCCGTCGCTTGCCGTCGCTTGCCGCGAACGCTGCGGTCGGCCTCACACTTTTGGACGAGAGCAACTCCCTCAAAGACCCGATGCGGGCAGCGGCCGGACAAGCCATCCTGTGGGCAGGTCGGGCGCAGGGGGCGGACAAAGGTCCCCGCGTCCGGCACGACGGAGGAGGGACAACGATGGAAGGAATGGCAGCGGCACCCGCCGGCGGCGGCGTCAAGAGGATCACTGTTTTCGTCGGCAGCGCGCACACGGGGGGAGCAACCTGGAGGGCGGCCTGCCGGCTGCGGGAGGAGCTGGAGTCTTCGGGGGACGTGCACTGCGAGATCGTCGTCCTCAGCGACCACCGCGTCGGCGTCTGCCGGGGCTGCAGGCTGTGCTTCGACCGGGGAGAGCACCTGTGCCCGC
Organism: uncultured Spirochaetota bacterium; assembly: GCA_963733835.1. Classification (GTDB taxonomy): domain Bacteria; phylum Spirochaetota; class Spirochaetia; order SZUA-6; family Fen-1364; genus CAVTER01. The sequence continues at coordinate 105,469 of CAVTER010000010.1, read as the reverse complement.
TCCACGACGACCGCGACGCGCTGATCGGTCGGATCATGACCTCGGACGGGGTCGTCTTCGCCACGCCCAATTACTCCTTCCAGGTGTCCGCCATCCTCAAGATCTTCCTCGACAGGCTGGGCTTCCTGTTCCACCGGCCCCGCTTCCACGGAAAGACCTTCACCTCCATCGTCGTCCAGGGGATCGGCGGGGGCGGGAAGATCCTGAGATACCTGCGTTTCGCGGCCGGTGGCCTGGGCTTCACGGTCGTGAAAGGCAGCTGCATCAGGACGCTCCAGCCAATGAGCCAGCGCGCGGTGGACAGGATGGACAGGAAGCTCGCCGACCAGGCTCGGCGGCTCAGGGCACGGCTCCTGCGGCCGTCGTTCCCCGCCCCTTCGCTCATGGGGCTCATGGCCTTCCGCATGGCCCGCACCGGCTACAGGCTGGCGCTCCCCGCGGAAGCGCCCGACCACGCCTACTTCCGCGACCACGGCCTCTTCGACGCCGACTACTACTACCCCACCCGCCTGGACCCTTTCAGAAAGGCGGCCGGCGCGCTCTTCGACTGGACCGCGTCACTGGTCTTCGGGCGGTGGGCGGGCGGCCGCGCGGCTGCCGGGAGAGGCTGAGCCCCGCCTCCGCGCGGCGCGGGAGGGCGCGCCGGCGCTTGCGACCATGCGCGGGGAGACGGTATAGTGGGCGGCAGCCCACGCGAGGGGCCGTGCGAGGAGGAGCGATGAAACAGCCCATCCGCGTCCTGATCACCGACGACCACGCCATCGTGCGCAAGGGGCTCGCAGTGCTGCTGGGGACCGAGCGGGATTTCAAGGTCGTCGGCGAAGCCCAGGACGGGATGGAAGCCGTCGAGAAGGCCGGCTCGCTGAAACCGGACGTCGTTCTCATGGACCTGGTCATGCCCCGGATGGACGGCATCGAGGCCACCCGCCGGATCACGGAATCCCACCCCGGGGTCAAGGTCCTGGTCCTCACCAGCTTCGCGGCGGACGACAAGGTCTTCCCCGCCGTGAAGGCGGGGGCGCTGGGGTATCTGTTGAAGGACTCCGGCCCCGAGGACCTGGTGGAGGCGATCCGCCGCGTCAACCAGGGCGAGCCGTCCCTCCAGCCCGACATCGCGCGCAAGGTGCTGCAGGAGCTGTCCCGCCCCGGCAAGGAAAACTCCACCACCGACCCGCTCACTGAACGGGAGGTGGAGGTCCTGCGCCTCATCTCGAAGGGCCTCAGCAACAAGGAGATCGCCTCCGCGCTGTTCGTCGCCGAGTGGACTGTCCGGACCCACGTGAGCAACATCCTCGGCAAGCTGCACCTCGCCAGCCGCACCCAGGCGGCGCTGTACGCGCTGCGCACGGGCCTGGCCTCTCTCGATGAGACCGCCGGCCCCGGGCAGGAGCAGTGACGGAATCACTCGTTTTAGCGATGGGAGGTCGGCCAGTTTCGCCCTATACTGTGGCGAGAATGGTTCCCCACGGCACAGAACATATCCGCATCGTGATCGCGGACGACCAGAAGCGGACCCGCCTGGGCCTGAAGGCCCTGCTGTCGACCTCGCTCCCGATGCTGGAAATCTGGGAAGCGTCCAACGGCGAGGAGGCCGTGCAGCTCACGGAGCAGACGCATCCGCGGCTGGTCGTCATGGACATCCGCATGCCGCAGGTCGACGGCATCGCCGCCACGCGCTTCATCAAGTCGCACTGGCCCGGGATCAAGGTCCTCGCCCTTTCGATGTACCCGGACCTCGAGGAAGAGGCGCGGGCCGCGGGGGTCGACCTGTTCGTCGGCAAGGGCGAGCCGCCCGAGCGCCTGTTGTGCGCCCTCACCTCGCTGCTGTAGCACCCCGCCCGCGCGCGGGGCGGCCGGTCGCCGCGCTCCGGTCGCCGCGCTGCCGGCCGCCGCGCTGCTGGCCGCCGCGCTGCTGCTCGCCTGCGGCCGGGCCCCCTCCGCGCACGCCGCGGAGCAGCCGGCCCGCACGGTGCTCCTGCTGCACTCCTACCAGCAGGGCCCGGCCTGGGTGCAGAACATCACCGACGGCGTTCTCTCGGTCCTGGGACAGAGCCGGCTGTTCCGGTTCAACTACCGCTTCGAGTACATGAACATCCTCGACGCCGACCCGTCCGGGTACGCGGAGGTGTACCGGCGGCGGCTGGGCGGCACGCGGTTCGACATCGTGATCTGCGCCGACAACCAGGCCCTGGAGTTCGTGGTCGGAAATCGCCCCGCGCTGTTCCCGCGCGTGCCCATCGTCTTCTGCAGTGTCGACGACTACACCCCCGGAATGCTGAAGGGCGAGACGGGAATCACCGGCGTGACCGGCGACCTCGACTTCGAGGGGACGATCGACCTCGCCCGCAGGCTGCACCCGGGGATGAAGCACCTGCTCGTCCTGGCCAATCGCCGGCAGGCGGCGGAGAGCGCTGCCTACGCGGCGTTCTCCCGCCTGGCCAGGGAAAGGCTCAGCGGCCAGCTGGATGTTGAATACTGGGAAGATCCGACGCTCTCCGAGCTGGTCGCCCGGGCAGCATCCCTCCCCCCGGACACGGTGGTCTTCGACATGGCGTTCCCCACGGACGACGCGGGCAAGCCGCTGGGCCTGCTGTCCGCCACCCGCACCGTGTCCGCGGCTCTCCCCGTGCCGATGTACTCATGCTGGGAGACCCTGCTGGGAAACGGAATCGTCGGGGGCCTCATCAGCGGCGGGCACGAGCAGGGCGCGGTCGCGGCGAAGCTCGCCCTGCAGGTTCTCGACGGGGCCGACCCTGGCAGCCTGCCCGTCGTGAAAACCGGGACCAGCAGGCCGATGTTCGACCACCGGCAGCTCGAGCGTTTCCGCATCCCCGAGCGGCGGCTTCCGCCCGACAGCACCGTCATCAACAGACCCACCTCCTTCTCTTCCCGCTACCGGGGCCTGCTGTGGACATTCGTGACGGTGATCGTGGCGCTGATCCTCCTCCTGGTCCTGTCGTGGCTGTACATCGCCGGCCAGCAGCGCCTGAAGCGGCGCATCCGGCGCAGTGAAGAGCGGCTCTCCCTTGCCCTTGCCGCAACGAACAGCGGGATCTGGGAGTACTACCCGCAGACGAAGAAGGCCTACTACGATTCCCGCTGGTTCACGATGCTGGGCTACGAGCCGGGCTCTCTTCCCCCGCAGTACGAGAGCTGGGTCGACCTCCTGCACCCCGACGACCGGGCCCGCACCGAGGCGGCCGTGCACGGCTTCGTGCAGGAGGCGAAGGACTACAGCCTGGAGTTCCGCATGCGCTGCAGGGACGGGAGCTGGCGCTGGATTCTCTCGAGCGGGAAGATCGTCGAGCGGGATCCTTCCGGGCGCGCCCAGCGCATCGTCGGCACCCACGTGGACATCGACGATCGCAAGGCAACGCTGGCGGAGCTCGAGCTGGCCAACCAGACCCTGGAGCAGCGCGTGAAGGAACGCACGCGCGAGCTGGCAATCCTCAACGACCTGGGTGCCGTGGTGATCCGCTCGCTGGATCTCAGCCAGATCATGCAGTCCGCCCTGCAGAAGACGATGGAGGCCGTCGGCCTGGAGGCGGGGGCCGCCTACCGGCTGGACGACGCGTCCGGGACGCTCGTGCTGATGGCGCACCAGGGGCTGTCACCGGGGTTCGCGGCCCGCACCTCCCGCATGTCCCTGGAGATCGCGATGGGCGGCAAACCGGTCGACATCGAGCACCCGGTGGTGTGGGCGCTGGAGGACTACCCCGAGGGTGAGCTGAAACAGCAGATCCTGGAGGAGGGCCTGGGACTGGTGATCGGTGTGCCGGTGACAGCCAAGGGGCGCATGCTCGGGGCCCTCGTCATCAGCACGCGGGCGCCCCGGGCGCTCAGCGCGGAGGAATCGGCCCTGCTGATGGCCGTGGGACGGCAGATCGGTCTGGCAGCGGAGAACGCCCGGCTGTACGAGATGGAGAGCGCCAAGCATGCCGAGGCGGAACGCCGGCGGATCGCGGCCGAAGGCCTGCGGGAGATCCTGGCGGTTCTCAACTCCAACCGGCCGCTGAAGGAGACTCTCGATTCCATCATCGCCCTGACCTGCCGGGTCACGGGCAGCGATGCCGCATCGCTCCTGCAGCGGGAGTCCCCCGACGGGCCGTTCACCATCCAGTCGTCCTGCGGGTTGAGCGCCGAATACGTCTCGGCCATCCGGTTCTCGCAGACCACCGTGGGAGTCGGCAGAGCCCTGGCAACGGGAGGAGCGATCGTCCTGGGCGACGTGGCGGCGACGCTGGATTGGCTGAAGCGGGACCCGAAGCCAGAGTATGCAATGGAGCAGAAGGGCATCGAGCTGATGCTGAGCCACGGGTTTTCGGCCCTCCTGTCCGTGCCGCTCGTCATCCAGGGTCAAGACACCGGCGGCATCACCCTCTACTACCGCACACCCCAGGGGTTCTCGCAGGAGGACATCCACCTGGCCGCGAGCGTGGCCGACCAGGTGGCGCTGGCCATCGAGAACGCCCGCCTGCGCGGGCAGGCGGAGCAGGCCGCGATTTTCGCCGAGCGCAGCCGCCTGGCGCGCGAGCTGCACGATTCGGTGACGCAGTCGCTGTACAGCATCACCCTGTACGCCGAGGCGGTCGCGCGCATGCTCGCCTCGGGAGCGGGGCCGGAGGCGGTCGACCACCTGCGCGAGCTGCGGGCGACGGCCCAGGAAGCCCTGCGCGAAATGCGCCTGCTCATCTTCCAGCTCAGCCCCCTCGCCCTCGACAAGGGCGGCCTGGCAGGTGCCCTGCAGAAGAGGCTGGACGCCGTGGAGGCGCGGGGAGGCATGAAGGTCGACCTGCAGGTGGAGGGAACCGAGGCGCTGACTCCCCGCGTCCGCCAGGAGCTCTACCAGGTGGCCCAGGAAGCCCTGAACAACGCGCTCAAGCACGCGCGCGCCCAGTCCGTCCGTGTCCTCCTCACCTTCGGCGAGCAGGACACGCGGCTCGAGGTCCACGACGACGGCATCGGGTTCACGTCCGAGGCGGCCGACAGGAGCGGCGGCGTGGGCCTGCGCAGCATGCGGGAACGTGCGCAGGCCATCGGCGCGGCACTGGACCTCGAGAGCTCCCCCGGGGCGGGAACGACAGTCAGGATCACCGTGGCGGCGGGCTCACCCGCGCCCTGATCCCCGGTCGCTCTCCTCACTCTTTCGTCGGCGCGGAATCCTCCTTTTCCCTGACGCCGTCTCCCTGCGCAGCGCCCACCGTGCGACAAGGAGGAAACGCACATGAAGGTCATTGGAATCATCAGCAGCCCGCATGCGAACGGCAACGGTGCCGCGCTCGTGCGGGAAGCCCTCGCGGGGGCGCGGAAAGCCGGGGCGTCGGTGCAGGAGGTGTTCCTGCCCAGCCTGCGCATCGAGTACTGCAGGGACTGCCGGGCCTGCACGACATCCGGCCGCTGCGCTGTCCAGGACGATTTTCCGAAGCTCCGGGAGATGCTCTGCGAGGCCGACGGCATCATCCTCAGCTCGCCCACCTACGGGCCCGGGATGTGCGCCCGGATGAAGAACCTGGTGGACCGCCTGGGCCAGTACGCGTTCCTGACCTCCACCTTCGGCGGGAAGTACGTGATCGGCATCTCCACCGCGAGCGGCTTCGGCGCCTCGAAGATCGCCGCGCAGCTCGCCTCCACCATCCGGGACAGCGTTTTCCGGCGGGCCTACGTCACGGGGACCCTGGCGGTCACCCTCCGCGGCAGGCACGTGTCGGCGATGCCGACGATTCTGCGCAAAGCCCGCGCGCTGGGCAGCAGGATGGCCGGTGACATCCGCCAGGGCAGGCGCTATCCCCTGCAGAACCTTCTCGGGCGGCTCCCCAACGCCCTGCTGCTCAGGCCCATGATGAGGCGGGCCATCGTGAGCAACAGGGAGGCAATGGGCGGGGTGTACGCGCAGTTGGTCCGCGCCGGCATCGTGGCCGGCTCGGAGGCGTGACCCGCGGGCGCCAAATGGATGAGACGTCCGCTCCCACATTTGTGCGAGAGGCAATCCATCAGGCGCCCGATGCGCCCGGGGCCCTGGAGGGCGACAATGGATGACATGACTGCGGAGAGGCGGGCAACGGGCGGCGGGCAGTGCGCGATGGACCTGTACCTGCGGGAGCTGGGCGGCATCCCGCTGCTCGCGGCCGAGGAGGAGCGGACCTGCGCACGGCTCGCGGCCCAGGGCGATGAGCAGGCGCGGCAGAGGCTGATCCAGGGAAACCTGCGGTTCGTGATCATGGTGGCCAGGCAGTATCGAAACCGGAGCGTTCCGTTCGAAGACCTCGTGAACGAGGGCAACATCGGGCTCATCCAGGCGGCGGGCAGGTTCGACCCCGACCGCGGCGTGCGGTTCGTCTCGTACGCGGCCTGGTATGTCCGCCGGGCAATGCTGGAGGCGCTTGGCCGCGGGCTCGCGCAGGGGGCCCCGTCTGTTCTCTCGCTGGACGGAACGGCGGGGGATGACGAGGACGGGGAACCCCTCTGGGCCCGCCTGGCCGATCCGAAGGCCCTGCGGCCGGAAGATGCCCTGGCCGGTGTTGCAGTACGGGAGCAGGTCCGGTCGGCCCTCGCAGGGCTTCCCCGGCGCGATGCGCGCATCCTGGAGGACAGGTTCGGCATCGGCGGGCGGGCGCTCCCGCTGCGGGAGGCGGCCAGGAAGCACGGGCTGAGCAGCGAGCGCGTGAGAAGCATAGAGAAGCGTGCGCTGCGCAGGGTCCGCGCATCCCGCGGCGCAGAGCTTCTCATGGCATACGCACAGTGAAGGAGAGTGACCTCATGATCCGCGTCCTGATGGTCGGCTACAACGGGGCAAACAACACGGGGGCAGAAGCCCTTCTTGCCTCCGACATCGAAGACGTGCGCGCCGTCCTGGGGGCGGATGCGCACATCACTGTCCCCACGCTGAACCCGGCCAACCTGCGCCGGTACGTCACGGAAGGCCCTGCCCTGCGCATCGTCCCCATCCCCACCGTCTTCTTCGCCGCGGTGCGAAGGCTGGTCCGGGAGAGCGACCTCGTGCTGCTGGTGGAAGGCTCCACGTACATGGACAGCTGGGGCAGCCCGCTGCTGTGGTGCTTCCTGTGGGCGTCCCACTGCGCCGCGGCGCTGGGAAAGCCGTGCCTGGCCTACGCGGTGGATGCGGGCACGCTGAAGCCCGGCAACGCGCGCCTCGTGCGCCGTGTCGCCAGCAGGACCGACACGATCATCACGCGCAACAGGGCCGCTGCCGCGCGGCTCGCCGCGATGGGGGTCACCGCGCCGATCCGGTCCACCGCCGACAACGCCTTCACCTTCCCGGCAGGCGAGCCCGACCGCGGGTGGCTGGCACGGGAGTGGCCCCGCGCGGCCGGCGGGGTCGTGGGGTTCGCCATGGTCGACTTCAGCCTGTTCCCCGCGGTCATGCGTCCCTGGGGGCCCCGCGCGCTGCGCTACAAGTGGCCCTACTACTTCTCCAGCTCTCCCGAGCGCGCGCGGGCGAGCCAGACGCTTGCCCGCGGGTACGCCCGGCTGGCCGACCACGTTGTCCAGAAGACCGGGAAGGCCGTTGCGCTGATCTGCATGGAGCAGCTCGACGAGGCCCTGGCCGAGCAGGTGCACGAGCGCATGCGGCACGCCGACAGCGCCCGTGTGTTCTCTGCCCGGCAGCACAACGCCTCGCGGATGACCTGGCTGCTTCGCGGCCTGGACCTCCTGGTCACCTCCCGCTACCACGCGGCGGTGCTGTCCATGGCGGCGGCAGTCCCCCAGGTGGCGGTGCACCACGATACCCGGCTCTCCACCATCTATGCGGACATCGGGCTGAAGGAGGAGTGGTTCATGGATCCCGAGGAGGGCGGCAGCCTCGCCTGCACCTTCCCCGCGCTGAAGCTGTTCAAGGGGCTGCGGGAGAGGGTCGATCGGCTCCTGGAGAACCCCGGCCTGCAGCAGGCGAGCCTCGCGCGCGGCTACGAGGAGCACCTGGGGCTGGCCCGGCAGAACCGCCGGCTCCTGCGCGAGTTCATCTGCAGCCGCGGGCTGTGCCGCGCCGTTTCCCCCGGTGCCGAGCCCCGCGCGGAGACCCCGGCGGCTGCTCGGGAAGGGAGCGTCGAATGGGTGGCGTAGTCCTCCTGACCGGGGCCACGGGGTTCCTTGGAGCCCAGGTGGCGCGGCGCATCGTGTCCAACACGGACCACACCGTCGTGGCCCTGGTGCGCGCGCGCGACGCGGAAGAGGCGGGGCAGCGGCTCGCACGCGCCTGGTGGGATTGGCCCGAGGCCGTGCAGTCCATCGGCGGCCGGGTCGAGCCTCTTGTCGGGGACGTGACGCTCCCGTTGCTCGGGCTCGCCCCCGAGGCGTGGACCGAACTCTCCCGGCGCGTGACCCACGTCGTGCACACCGCGGCCGAGCTGCGCTTCGACGGGGCGCTGGAGGACATGCGCCGCAGCAACGTGCAGGGCACCGCGCACGTGCTGGATCTCGCGCGCTCCGCGCACGCCCACCACGGCCTGGCGAGATTTGCGCACGTCTCCACCGCCTATGTTGCCGGGGGCCGCGCGGGCGAGGTGGCCGAAGATGACCTCACCGACAGCTTCGGGTTCTCCAACACCTACGAGCAGACAAAGTTCGAGGGGGAGACCCTCGTGCGCGGGGCCATGGCCGAGTTCCCCGTGTCGGTCTTCCGGCCGGGCATGGTGGTCGGGGACTCGCAGACCGGCGAGATCCGCTGCTTCAACACCATCTACGTCCCGCTGCGGATGTACCTCTCGGGCCGGCTGCGGATCATCCCCTCCGCACCCGACCTGCGCGCGAACATGGTCCCCGTGGACTACGTGGCCGACGCGGTGGCCCGGCTCGCCTTCGACGAGCGGGCCGCGGGCCTGACCTTCCACCTCACCGTGGAGGCCGGGAACCTTCCCCGTGCGAAAGACCTGCTCGAGGCAGCGCGGGCCTGGGCAGAGGCGAACCTGGCTGTGCGCCTGCCGGCACCCCGCTTCATTCCGGCCGAGAGGCTCTCACGGATTCCCGGGGCCGCGCGCCTGGGCCTGCCGAGCTTCCTTCTCTCCTACTTCACCGAGAACCGCCGGTTCCGCCGGGACAACGTCGAGCGCCTGCTCGGCCCGTACGTGCCGGACTGGCACTCCATTATCCCCCGCCTCCTGCGCTACGCCGCCGACAAGGGCTTCCTGAGACAATCCGGGGCCACGGTCCACGAGCAGGTCCTGGCCCGGCTGCAGAGCGAGCGGCTGCCCGTGCGGGTGCACGACGCCGTGGACGGTGCAATCCGCACGCGCAGCGGGGCCGAGGTGAGCCGCGAGATCGTCGGGGCATGCGGCGCGCTGGGCGCGCTGGGTGTCGGCCGCGGCCACAGGGTCGCCCTCGTGGGGCTGAACTCGAGCCGCTATCTTTCCCTCGACACGGCCATCGGGCTCACCGGGGCCGTGAGCGTTCCCCTGTACTACACCTCCCCCGCTGCCGAGATCGAGCAGATCGTGAAGGCCTCGGGGGCCCGGCTGCTGCTCGTGGGTGCCCCGGACCTCCTCGCGCGCCTGGGCGCGCTGCGCGGGGTCGTGCCCGTCGCCTCCTTCTGCCGCGGGCCTCTGCCCGAGGACGTGGCGCGGTGGGTCATGCCATGGGAATCGTTCGTGGCACTCGGCAGCACGGCTCTGTCCGCGGCAACCTCGCACCGGGGCCGGCTCGACGTGCGCGCGCCGGTGGGCCCGTCCGACCTGGCCACCCTGCGCTTTACTTCGGGCACGACGGGCACGCCCAGGGGGGTCGGCTTCCGCCACGGGCAGCTCGTGTGGATGGCCCAGGCCATGAGCGCGCTCCTGCCCTGGAAAGCGCGCACGGCGCCGGCCCGTTACCTCTCGTTCCTGCCCATGAACCACGTGGTGGAGGGCATCCTCGGGGCCTATGCTCCGGCCTGGGTCCCCGCCCCCGTGGACATCACCTTCCTCGAGGACTTCCACGGCCTGGCGCAGGCCCTCCCGCGCGTCCGCCCCACCATCTTCTTCTCCGTCCCCCGCTTCTACGAGAAGGTGTGGGATCGCTTCCGCGAGAGTGCGGCGGGCCGGCTGGCCGAGGCCGTCGCGGGCCCCGCGTCACAGCCGTCGCCGCTCGGGAACCTCGTGCGGTCCCTGCTCTGCCGCGCGCTGCTGGCAAGGGCAGGCCTCGACCGCTGCGCGCAGCTCATCGTCGGGTCGGCCCCCTGCCCGCCCGGGCTGCTCGCGCGGTTTCACGCGCTGGGCATCGAGCTGCACAACGCATTCGGCCTCACCGAGGCGCCGCTGGTCACCCTGAACCGGCTGGGCCGAAACCGCCTGGGCACGGTCGGCAGCCCCCTGCCGGCAACCGAGGTGCGGATCGCGGAGGACGGTGAGATCCTCGTGCGCGGCCCGCAGGTGGCCGAGGTCGTCGGCGACGGCGCGGGCAGCCTGCCCATCGCCGGCGGCTGGCTCGCGACCGGCGACCTGGGAGCGCTCGACGCGGCAGGTCACCTTCTCATCCGCGGACGGAAGAAGGAAATCATCGTCACCTCGTACGGCAAGAACATCCACCCGTCCGGCATCGAGGCGGGGCTCCGCGAGATCCCCGGTGTTGCAGAGGCTGTCCTTGTCGGGGAAGGCAGGCCCTGGGTCTGCGCGCTGCTCTGGCTGACCGAGCTGTCCGCGACCCCGCAGGCTCTCGCGGAGATGGACGAGGCGATCCGCAGGCACAACGACGGCCTGTCCCGGGTCGAGCGGGTCAAGCGGTGGGCCGTGCTCGCCGAGCCTCTCTCGATCGAGGCCGCGGAGCTCACTGGCAACCTCAAGATCCGCCGCCGGGTCGTCGCCGACCGGCGCGCGTGCCAGATCGAGGCCCTGTACGACCCCACTCCCATTCCCAGCCCGGCGGCGGGGATCGTCCACGTCGGCTCGGACACCCGCGGGCAGGCGACGTGCGCGGCCGCGTAGGGATGATCGCGGCGCGGGCCAGCCTCGCTCTCCTGCGGCTGTACGTGCCGCGGGCAGCGCTTCGCCGAGGGCTGGAGGAGCTGTTCGGCCGCACCGCCGCCGCTTTCTCCCGCGAGGTCCCACCCGCGCGCGGACGGTCGCTCCGTCGTCGTCGGGAACAGTTCGCACGGGCGAGCTCCGAGTGGGCAGAGCAGGCACTGGCCCGAGGGAATGACCTGGATGGGGTTGCCGCGCGGCTGCACCGCTCGGCGCTGCACCTGGGCAGGGTCTACCGGGCCCGGCTGGGCATCGCCGACACCGCCGATGCGCTCGCGGCCGCCCGCGCGATCTACCGCGGTCTGGGCGTCGATCTCAGGGGAAACCCCCGGACGGGCGACGTCGTGGTGCGGCGCTGCCTGTTCAGCAGGTACTACTCCCCGCGGGTCTGCGCGGTCATCTCGGCGATGGACAGCGGCCTGTTCTCCGGTCTCACCGGCGGATGCGAGCTCGCATTCAGCCAGCGCATCACGGAGGGCTGCGCGCAGTGCCGTGCCCGGCTGGGCACCGCGCGGCAGGCCGTCCCGCGCGCCATCGTGGTGGGAAGCGGGGCGGGCGGCGCGGCCGCGGCGCGCGAGCTGCAGGGCGCCTTCCGGGTCACCGTCCTCGAGGCGGGCAGGGACTTCCGTCCCTTCTCCATGCCCCAACGCGGGATGGAGCGGCTGCGGGACTGGGGCCTGCTTCTCAACGCGCGCGTGATCGGGCTCGCGTTCCCCGCCATGCGGGTGAGAAAGGCCGCCGCCGGCATGCTGGTCGTGAACGGGCGTGGCGCCGGCGGGACCACCACGCTGAGCGCGGGCAACGCCATGCGTGTCGACGGCGCGCTGGCGGGACTGGGCATCCGGCTGGACGACGAGTTCGCGGATCTCGGCCGCGAAGTCCCGCAGGACACGGATCACGGGCACAGGTGGACGCCGGCGACCCACCGCCTGTTTGCCGCCTGCGGGGAGCTCGGTCTTTCACCGCGCCCCACGCCCAAGATGATCGACTTCGCCAGGTGCCGACGCTGCGGCCGCTGCGTGCTGGGCTGCCCGACCGGGGCCAAGTGGGACAGCCGCCGATTCCTCGACGAGGCGGTCCGGCGCGGCGCCGTGCTGGAGCGGGGCGTGAAGGTGCGGAGGGTCGTCATCCGCGACGGGAAGGCGGTCGGCGTGCTGGCACGCCGCGGCCTGCGCACGATCCACTACCCCGCCGATCTCGTCGTGCTTGCGGCGGGCGGCCTGGGTACCCCTGTCATCCTCGAGAGGTCCGGGGTCGCCTGCGAGCCGCGCCTGTTCGTGGACCCCGTGCTGTGCGTGGCAGCACCGTGGCCCGGGAGCGGACAGCTCGCCGAGATCCCCATGCCCTTCGTGGTGCAGCGGCCCGGCTACATCGTCTCCCCCTACCTCGACTACGTGAGTCTCCTTTTCAACCGGGGCTGGCGCCGCCCCGTCGACGGCATGCTCGGCCTGATGATCAAACTGGCCGACACGGAGCGCGGCAGCGTCTCGACCGGCGGAGGCGAGAGAATCCAGAAGGCCCTCACGGAGGCCGACCGGGCCCGGCTCGCCGAAGCGGTCGAGCTGTGCATGAGCATCTTCGAGAAGGTCGGGGTGGACAGGCGGACGATCTTTCTCGGCACCCTCAACGCCGGCCACCCGGGAGGAACGGTTCCCCTCACGGCAGCCGATGCCGAAACCCTTCACCCCGACCGGCTCCCGTCCAACCTCTACGTTGCCGACGCCTCGCTCTTCCCCGCCTCGCTGGGCAACCCTCCCATCCTCACGATCATGGCGCTCGCGATGCGCATCGGAAGGATCTGTGCCGGCCGGCAGCGGCCGCGGGCCGAGACGGCAGGGAAATCCCTGTGCGCATGAGTGGCGCCAGGCATCGCCTCGCCACCGCGGCGGGGCTCGCCGCAGTCGGCGTCTACATCGCCGCGGCGGTCGCCGCGCGCGCTTTCTACCCGGCCGCCTTCACTCCGTGGGGGAACTGGCTGAGCGACCTCGGCAGCAACGATCTGAATCCCGCGGGGGCCCTGTTCTACCGGCTGGGCGGGATCCTGGGAGGGGCAGGACTCGTCGTGTTCTTCCTGGCCCTCGACGGCCGCTCGTGGGGAGAGGGGCGGGCAGTGCGGGTCCTGTCGCTCCTGGTGCGCCTCTTCGGCACCATCGCCGCGGCGTCCTTCATCATGACGGGCGTCTTCTCCGAAGACATGATGCCCATGCACTCGTGGTTCTCGATCGCCACCTACGCCGCCTTCGGCACCGCGGTCGCCCTCACCGGCATCGCGGGGCTGCTCGGGGCAGCGCTTCCCCGGGCGCTCGCGGCGATCTGCGTCGCGACCTGGGGGTTCGATGTCGTGTCGGCGGCCTTCGGACAGGTTCGGTGGCTGGAATGGGTGGTCGTGGCATTCCTGGTCACGGACGTGGTGGCGCTCGCCATCCTCCCCCTGGGGAGGGGGCGCAGGGCTACGAGGCTTCCACCGCCGTGCCGAAGTACCTCCGCAGGGGCGAGTCTGCCGGCAGCCGGTCCAGCATGTCCCGCGTGTAGAGGTACCCCTCCTCCGCGGTCTTCTCCAGCGACTTGAAGTCCAGGATGCCGATCCCCCGCACGGGCGGCTCGAGGCTCAGGTCGGCGTCGGCCTTCGCGGCGTCCGCGCTCTTGCGGCACCCGGTCATGATGGTCGCCATCATGATGTCCGCGACGGTGGGGAGCGGGGAGCGCGTCTTCCCCGGCAGGAGCCTGCTGCGCAGCACCGCCCACTGGGAGGGGAAGGAGGCAAGGTCAGCCCTCATGTTCTCCCGGCAGTCCACGTCGACCGTGATCACGATGCCCGCCCTCTGGCGCATGATGTCGCCGGGCAGGTTGTTCATGACCCCGCCGTCGACGTGCACCTCCCCGCCATGCAGCACGGGGACCATGATCCCGGGCAGCGACGAGCTGGTCCGCGCGGCCTCCCAGAGCGGCCCCGCGTCGTGCACCTTCACGTCGCAGGAGGCGAGGTTGCAGGAGACGCAGAAGAAGCTCAGCCAGAGGTCCTCGATGCGGGTGTCGCCGTAGGCCTCGCGCGCGGCCCTCTCGATCTTGCGGCTGCGCAGGACCGCGACGACGGGCAGCGTGTAGTCGTTGAAGGGGTTCTTCTTCTGGAAGCTGTCCCTGCAGAGGTCCAGCAGGCCCCCGGTGCCCATGCCCATGGCGTAGGCGCCTCCTACGATGGAGCCGATGCTCGCGCCCCCGATCACGTCCACGGGAATCCCCCGCTCCTCCAGCGCCCGCAGCACGCCCAGGTGTGCCATCCCGCGGGCGCCGCCGCCTCCCAGCACCAGGCCGACCGACCGCCTGCTCACGATCCGTGCCGCGCGGGCCACGTCGTCCTCGCGGTCCCAGCGCACGTGCAGGTGGCCGGCCAGGCGGCGCCCCTCCAGCCACGCGCGCGTGCCCGACGGGAGAGCCTCCGCCTCCCGGTGGATGAGCACCAGGGTCTGCGGCGCCGCCGTGATTCCCGTATTCTCCCGCAGCAGCTCCCGCTCGATCGCCCCGGGAGAAGGGTCGTCGCCGGCCAGGCCGACAACCAGGACCTGGTCGGCCTGCCGGATGCAGCGCCGTGTCCAGGGCGTGGGTCCAGGATCGGCCTGGTAGAGCAGGAAATCGTTGTGCGCCTCGCGCTCTTCCATCCACGCGAGGAGGCCCAGGTGGAGTGGATCGTCGTCCCCGGCCTGGGCGATGCCGGCCGCCGAGGCGAACTCGGCGTCCACGGCCGCGCTGTCCAGGAGGGCGGCCCTGTCCATGCAGCCCAGCGCCGCCCGCAGCCTGCGGGCGAACTGGGCGAGGGGCACCCGGGGCCCTGCCGGCACGAGGGCGATGGTGACCGCGCCGCACCGCCGGGTCATCCGGCCGCGCTCCCGCAGGCGGTTCACGATTGTCGACAGGATCGCAACGGTGATCCCGGGATGGATCCTGTTGATCTCGTCGAACCCGCCCTTCGTCAGGCGAACCATGTCGCTGTCGCGCACCGCGCACACCGACGCCGTGCGCCTCTCCCCCTCCAGGATCGCCGTCTCCCCGACCACCTCCCCGCGGGAGATGGCGCCCACGGCCTTGTCCCTGCCGCCGGCGTCGCGGGAGATCACGTGCAGCAGACCGTGCACGAGGAAGTACAGGCAGTCCGCCGGATCCCCGGCGGTGAACAGCGTCTCCCCCCGGGACAGGTGCACCCATTCGAAGCGCGACTCGATGAGCCCGTAGTTGTCCCGGTCGATCTGCCCGAAGTATGCGGGGAGGATCTTCAGCCACTGTGTCCGGCGCAGCCTCTGGCGGACGATGTCGAGCATCCGGCGCCTCATCTCGGGGTTGCGCGAGAGCAGGGCATCCGCCTCGGCCGCCCCCAGGCGGCCCAGCGTCGCCGGCTCCGCCGCGGCAACGGTGGCGCTGCGCCGGCCGCCCATGAGGAGCGCGATCTCGCCGACAAGGGAGCCGGGCCCCATCTCGCCGACGAGGGTGGGGCCGCACCGCTCGTCGTTCACGGTGGCGTGCAGCGTCCCCTCCCGCACGACGTACAGCGCGTCGGCGGGGTCGCCCTGGCGGAAGAGGGTCTGCCCCTTCTCCACGCGGATCCACTCGACAGAGCCGGCCATGTCCCTGAGTGCCGTGCGTCCCAGGTCCTCGAACATCCTGAGGGAATCGATACCCCCGCCATCGGCTTCGCTGCTGTGAGTGCTCTCGCTGTCCATCATGGTGCCCCATGGTAGCCGAACGCCTCCGTGATGGGAACACGGCATCCGGGCGGACGGGGAGCGTCCATTTGCCTTTTTCGGGACCCTCTGCTATCCTCCCCCTGCGCCGGGCGCGCCCCCCAGCCAGCAGGAGAGAGGGACCACTGTGAGAATCGGGATCCACCAGCACGTCTTCACGAAGAAGCTGAACGCGGAGAACCTCGACCTGATGGACCGCATCCGGGGGTACGGCTTCGACTCCATGGACATCAACGTGCGCGTGCTCGACCTGCCCACCGCGCGGCTGATCAGGAAGAGGGCGGAGAGCCTCGGGATGCGCCTCATGGGCGGCGGCTCGCTCCCGAAGGACAGGGAGCTGCTGTCGGAGGAGCCGGAGAAGAGGCGCGAGGCGATCGAGTACATGAAGTCACTCGTGCGGACGGTGCACGAGCTGGGATCCGACTTCTGGGGCGGCATCGTCTATGCGCCGTTCAGCAGGTTCACGGGAAAGGCGCCGACACAGGTCGAGCTGGACCGCTCGGCCGAGGGGCTGCGCGAGGTCGCCCGTGTCGCGCAGGGCCTCGGTGTGCGGGTCGGGCTGGAACCCGCCAACCGCTACGAGACCTACCTCGTCAACACGATCGCCGATGGCCTCGCCCTGGCCGACGCCATCGGCGAGAGCAACGTGGGCATTCTCTACGACACCTTCCACACCTCGATCGAGGAGAAGAGCATGCATGCCGCGATCACCGCGGCCGGCCCCCGGTTGTTCCACGTGCACGTGTCAGCCAACGACCGCGGCATCCCGGGCACCGGCCAGGTGCGCTGGGACGAGGTGTTCCGCGGCCTCCGGGATGCCCGCTACGACGGCTCGATCACCATCGAGGGGTTCGTCGACGCGTCGGCCGACGTGGCGGCGGGCGCCTGCATCTGGCGCAAGTTCGCCGCCAGCCCCGAGCAGATGGCCGGCGAGGGCTACGCGTTCATCAGCTCGATGCTGGAGAAACACGGCCTGCCCCGCGACGCGGTCGCGGGAGCGAGGTGACGGAAAGGAGACCGCAGTGATTCCCAGGGAGTTCAGCGTCGAAGGAAGGAAGGCGATCGTGACGGGCGCGGGAGGCGGCATGGGCAGGGCCATCGCGACCGTTCTCGCCGAGGCGGGTGCAGACGTGGCGGTCCTCGACCTGGACGTCTCCCGGGTCGAGGAGACGGCCCACGCCGTGGAGAAGCTGGGGCGCAAGGCCCTGCCCCTGAAGGTGGACGTGTCCAGCGACGAGCAGGTGCGGGCGGCGGTGGACACGATCGTCTCCCGGTTCGCCGCGGTGGATATCCTGTGCAGCAACGCCGGCATCTTCCTGACAAAGCCGGTGGCGGTCGCCCCGACCGGGGTGGGGGCGCTGGCAAACCGGGACCTGGCCGGCGAGAACGCCGAGTCCCCGCTCGAGCTGGCCGACTGGCAGAGAGTGCTCGGCATCAACCTGAACGCTGCCTTCTACCTCGCCCGGGCGGTGGGTCCCCACATGATGAGGCAGAAGAGGGGCAAGGTGGTGATCACCAGTTCCACTGCGGGCGACGAGGGCCAGAGCACCCTGGCCGCCTACTGCGTGAGCAAGGCAGGGTTGAACTCCCTCACCCGCGTCCTGTGCTCGGAGTGGGGCCCGTACAACATCACGGTGAACGCCGTCGCCCCCGGCATGATCCGCACCCCGATGATCAAGCCCTTCGAGGCGGACCCCGCGATCATCAATCACTCGATCAGCCTCGTGCCCCTGGGCAGGCTGGGAGAGCCGCGCGAGGTGGCGCTGCTTGCCCTGTTCCTCGCCTCCGACGCCTCCAGCTACATCTCGGGGCAGGTCTTCACGATCGACGGCGGGGCGAGGGGCCGGGGCACCGGCATCTAGGGAGCGGGGTAGATCTTCCGCGGCGCGCGCCGCCGTTTCGGGCGTTCCATCAGCTCCAGGGTGATGCCGACCGTCTTCTCGGTGTCGAGGTAGGCGAAGTGGCCGTCGCCGTCCAGGCCGTATCCCGCCCCCTCCATGGTGACGGCGAAGCCGGCCCGCCGTGCAGCCTCGAGGGCCTGCTGCATGTCGTCCACGGCAAGCCCGAAGTGGTGGATCCCGCCGAAGCCGTGCCTCTCGGCGAACTCGGTGTACACCGTGTCGCCCGAGACGGGCCTCACGATTTCCAGCCTCGTCGCCCCGGCATTCGCGACGGCCGTGTCCATGGCGTACTCGGTGTCCACGCCGCGCCGTCGCATCATCGAGAGCATCGACCGGTCGTACAGGTAGTAGTGCCACGGGCCGATGCCGAACACCCGCCACTGCGTCTCCACGGCCTTGTCCAGGTCGTCGACGACCCACGCCACCTGCGTGATGCCGCGGGCCAGGAACGGGAACAGGGCCTCTGTCAGACCGTCCATCTCTCCATGCCCCTTGCTGATGCGGATGCCGGGGGCGACCGGAGTCCCCCGGAAAGCCCGCGTGCGGGAGCCGGGCTGCCGGCCCCGCACGCGGATGAATGCGACGGGCTAGTTCTTGCCCGCCATGTAGTCTTCGAGCGTCTTGCCGCCGTAGTACATCTTGAACAGGGCGGAGACGTTGTTCTTGTCGATCACCTCGATGGGCCCGATGATCTGCCCCGGCACCTCGGCGCCGTTCAGCATGTTCACCAGGTTGGAGAGGGTCCACTCCGCGTGGTTGTACGCGTTGTAGCCCACGCTGCCCGTGATCTCGCCCTTGGAGATGCCCGCCAGGATGGGCCTGTCGTTGTCCACGCCGACCAGGATGATGTTGCTCTTGCCGGCGCTCTTTCGCGCGTTTGCCATGCCGATGACGGCCGAGCTGTACAGGCCCCACGCGGCCACCATGTTCGGGTTCGCCTGCATGGCGCCCTCGAAGGCGGCGAAGTGCTCCTCGGGGCTGATGCCGGTGAGCTCGATGATCTTGATGTCGGGGTACTTGCCCAGCACCTCGCGGAAGCCCGCCTCGCGGGTCTCGGCGTTCGGGTGCAGGAACGGCAGGTTCTGGAACACCACCGTGCCGGCCACCTTGCCCTTGGCCTTCAGCGCGTTCACGATGAACTCGGCGCTCTTCCTGCCGATCTCGACGTTGTCGATGGTCATGACGCTGTTCACCTCGCCGACCAGCGGGGGGTTGCCTGCCATGACGGGGATATTCGCGTCCTTCAGCTTCTTGAGGATGCCTTCGCAGGCGTTGAAGTTGGCGGGGTAGAAGATGACGCCGTCGACCTTCTGCAGTATCCACTGCTCGACCGCCTGGTCCTGGATGTTCTGGTCGTAGTTGGCGTCGTTCACCAGCAGCTCGACGCCCATCTTCTCGGCCGCCTTCTTGGTGCCGTCGAGGACGAACGCGCCGACCTCGTCCACCGTGTAGTACAGGGCGAGGCCGATCTTGTACTTCTTCGCCGGCTTGGGCAGCTTCGCGGGAAGCCCCTTCACCGTCACCACGCCGCCCATCGACGAGATGACGCTCTTGCTGTCCACCTTGTACTGGGCGTAGTAGCTTGTCAGGTCGACCTTCGTGCCCGCCTTCTGCACGTAGGTGAACTCGGCGGCGTTGGAGTGGGCCTTCGACCCCGAGGCCACCGTCGTCGCCGCGCCTCCCTCCTTGTTGCCCGCGGCCATCACGAACGCGGGAACGAGGACCATGCACAGAACAATGAGACACAGTACAGTTCGCTTCATCGCTTCCGTTCTCCTTTCTCCTGTCGATCTCGAATACCCTGAGTGAAAGCCCCTGCGCACATTGCCGCACCTTCTCGATCGCCTGCCTGCACGTCCCTCCTTTTTGCCGCGGTATGCCAGAGCGGTGCCGCTCACGACAACGTTCAGTTCCTCGGCCTGACCACGTTGTCGAGCAGGACCGCGAAAATGATCACGACTCCCTTCACGAAGATCTGCACCGGGTACTGGGCGCCCAGCATGGACATGCCGCTGTTCAGCGTCGACATGATGAGCGCCCCGCCCAGCGTGCCCAGGACGTTGCCGAAACCGCCCGCGATGGCCGTGCCGCCCAGGATGACCGCCGAGATGGCATCGAGAGGAAGGTCCGCGGCGATGCCCGGAAGGCCGCTGCTGAACAGGGCCGCGAGGATCAGGCCGGCGAAGAAGGCGAACACGGCGTTGATCACGTAGGTCAGGAACTTGACGGACTGGATGTTGATCCCCGCCACCCGCGCGGCCTCGAGGTTTCCGCCGATTGCCCGCGCGTAGAAGCCGAACTTGGTCTTCCTGTACAGGAGCAGCGAAATGACGAAGAAGACGGCCGTGATGAGGACGGGGATGGGGATGACCTTGAAGAGGAAGCCGTTGCCGAAGACGAGGATGAACGTCTCGCTCACGATGGGAACGGGCCGGCCGCCCGTGGCCACGAGCGCGATGCCCCGGAAGATGTTCATCGTGGCCAGCGTCACGAGGAACGGCTCGATGCGGCCCTTCACGATGATGACCCCGTTCAGCGCGCCCAGCGCGACCGCGATGAGGAGGCACAGCACAAGGGCTGCCACCGGGGGAATGCCGGCTCCGAGCATGAGCGCGAAGCCGACCCCGACGATCGCGGCTGTCCCCCCCACGGAGAGGTCGAGGCCCCCCAGCGTGATGACGAAGGTCATGCCGAATGCGGTGATCGCGACGAAGCTCATCCGCTTCAGCATGTTCAGGAGGTTCGCCGGCAGGATGAAGACCCTGTTCAGGATCGTGAAAACCGCGATGAGGATGGCCAGGATGACGACCGTGCGGTAGCGGATGAGGACGTCGAGGGCGGTCATCTGCCTCTTGAGTGGTGTGCCTGTCGTGTTCATTCCTGGGTTCTTTCCTGCCGCCCCCCGGCGACATCGGTGTTTTTCAGGGCGGCGAGCGACATGATCAGCTCCTGGGTCGCCTCCTGCCGCCGCACGATTCCCTTCATCTCCCCCTCGCGGAGGACCATGATCCTGTCGGCCACGCTCAGCAGCTCGGGCAGCTCCGAGGAGACCATGATGATCGCCGTTCCCCTCGCGGCCAGGGAGCCCATGATGGAGTAGATCTCGGTCTTGGCGCCGATGTCGATGCCCCGGGTCGGCTCGTCGAACAGGATCACGTCCGGCTCGAACTCCAGCCACTTGGCCAGGGCCACCTTCTGCTGGTTGCCTCCCGAGAGCGTGCCGGCGGTCTGCTCCATCCTGCTCAGGCGGATGTTGAGGGCCGTCTTCTGCTTGTCGGCGATGCGCAGGAGCCGCCGCCAGTCCAGCCAGCCGAGGGGCGACTTCTTCTGCGCGTTTATCAGGCTGATGTTCTCGTAGACGGGAAGGCACAGCACGAGGCCGGACTTCTTCCTGTCCTCGGTCACGAAGGCGATCCTGCTGTGGATCGCGTGCAGGGGGCTTCGGGGCACGAACTGTCTGCCATTCAGGAGGATCCGACCCGCCGTGATCGGGCGAAGGCCGAACAGGGTCTCCAGCAGCTCCGTCCGCTTGGCGCCGACCAGGCCGCCGATGCCGAAGATCTCGCCCTTTCGCACGTCGAAGGAGATGCCCGCGAAAGCGCCCTCGCTCGCCAGCCCCTCGACGCGGAGGACGGGCTCCGCGATGGGCACCTCGGTCTTCGGGTACATGGTGGTGAGCTCCCGGCCCACCATCATGCGGATGAGGTCCTGCTCCGTCGCGTCCTTCTTGTCCACCGTGCCCACCAGGTCGCCGTCGCGCAGCACCGTGACCCTGTCGGCGATCCCGTCGATCTCGTGCAGCCTGTGCGAGATGTACACGACCGTGACCCCGTCCCGCCTCAGGCCGCGGATGATGGCCATGAGCTTGTCGACGTCGGACTGCGAGATGGAGGAGGTGGGCTCGTCCATGAGCAGGATCTGGGCATTGGAGGTGATCGCCTTGGCGATCTCCACGACCTGCTGCTGCGCGATGGACAGGTCCTTCACCAGCGCGTCGGGGCTGATGTCGCTCTGCCCGAGTCTCTCCAGCGCCTTCACCGCCAGCTCGCGATACTCGCGCGTCCTCTGCAGGAAGCCGGGGAAGGAGCCCTGCTTGTCCAGGACGATGTTCTCGGTGACCGTCATCCGGGGGCAGAGGGTGAGCTCCTGGTAGATCGTGTGGATCGACGCCTCCATCGCGTCGCGCGGGCCGTAGAAGGCGACGTGCTTCCCGTTCATGCGGATCGTCCCGCCCCTGTCAGGGAGGAAGTACCCGCTCAGGATCTTGATCAGCGTCGACTTGCCGGCGCCGTTCTCCCCGATCAGGGCGTGCACTTCTCCCTTCCGCAGCTGGAGGGTGACCCCCCGCAGGACCGACACGCCCGCGAAGGTCTTGCCGATGTTCTCCAGCTCGAGCACTGTTTCCGCCAAGACCATGCCTCCCCTGATCCCGGATGCCGCGCCGCCGCCTACAGCGACGACTCGATCATCTCGTCGATCTTCACCCCGTCGTACTTCATCCCGAAGATGCTGCAGCTGTAGTCGAAAAGCCGCGAGGAGGCGAGGCCCTCCTTCGACAGCATCTCCCTGTCCGCCAGGTCCATCTCCCAGCCCAGCGCGCCGAGGTTGTCGTCCAGCTGCGCGACGGTCCTGCTGCCCACGATGGCAGCCGTGATGCCCTGCTGACCGATGACCCAGTTCAGGGCGACCTGGGCCGTGCTCTTCCCGTACTTCGCCCCGAGGGCGTCGAGGCGCTTCACCATGGCCAGCCCCGCCTGGAACGCCTCGCCCTTGAACAGGAGCGTGATCTGGCGCACGTCTCCCTCCCTCGTCGGGAGGTCCGCCTCGGACCTGATCCTGCCCGTGAAGAGGCCCTGGCCCAGCGGGGAGTAGGCGAGGATCCCCACGCCGTGCTCCCTGCATGCGGCGAGGGTACCCGTGTCGTCGATCTCGCGCCACAGGAGGTTGTAGGCCTGCTGGCAGCAGGCCACCTCCGCGACCGCGACGGCCTTCAGGAGCTGCGCCCGCGAAAAGTTCGACACTCCCACCTGCCGGATCTTCCCCTTCTCCTTCAGCCGCATCATGCCGCCCATCGTCTCCTCGATGGGGATGGCGGCATCGGGGTAGTGCACGAGGTACAGGTCGATGACGTCGATGCCCAGCCGGGACAGGCTGATGTCGACCCTCGTCTCCATCTTCCGCGGGTCGGCCCCGCCCTTGGAGATGATGGTGAGCTTGTTCCGCAGGCCCTTGATCGCCTGGCCGACGATCTTCTCCGACCCGCCGTACCCGATGGCCGTGTCGATGGTGGTGATGCCCCTGTCCACGGCCCGGGTCACCACGTCCAGCACGTCCCTGGCGGGCACCTCGCTCCAGAACTGCGTGTGCCCGTACTGCCAGGCCCCGAGGATGAGAGGGCTCACCGATAGGTCGGTCTTCCCGAGCTTCCTGTTCGTCACCTGGCTCTCCTTGCTCTCCATGCCTTTCCCTCGGAATCCCACGATCCGCACCCGGTCAGGGGCTGCCAGCCCGCGCCGGCCGGGGGCGTCCCCGGTATGGGGCACACACCGGGGTTTGTCAATCTTGCGCCCCGGCCGCGTCGAACGCCCGTCGTCCCTACGGCAGCAGCTTGTAGGCGCCCGCGATGGTCGGCCAGCTCTTGCACAGCTTGAAGACCTCCGCGTAGGAGCAGCCCGGGGTGCCCGCCTGGGTGGCGGCCAGCTTTGCCTCCGACTCCATCATGTCCACGTAGTTCACCCCGAAGGCGTCCCTGCACCAGTCGCCCTGCTGGCTGTCGTGGCAGAGGAACAGCTTCTTCTTCGTCTCCCACGTGTCGGTGATGTCCACGTAGTACTCGGGGATGAACTTGCCGAACGCGAGGGTGGAGTAGTTGAACAGGGCAGGCACCTTCGACGCGGGCGGGTGGTCGGTCTCTATCAGCTTGATCGACGCGTTGATCCGCGCGATGAAGGCGAGGTACCCGACCATGTCGTGGTCGGGATTGTAGTCGTTGTACGCATCGTGGGCGAACATGACGTCGGGCCTCGCCACGCGCACGGCATCGATGAACTTCAGCCGCGACTCCTTCGTGTCCATCAGGAACTCGTCGTCGAAGTCCATGAAGATGATCCTGGCGCCGATCATGTCGGCGGCCTTCTGCGCCTCGACCTTTCGCACCCTGGCGATCTCGGTCCTGCTCATGCGGAACGAGCCGATGTTGCCGTTGGTGGCCACGGCGATGAACACCTCGTCGCCCCGCTTCGCGTACCTGGCCAGCGTCCCGCCGATCTGGAACTCCACGTCGTCCGGATGGGCACCGAATGCAAGCACTCTCATGGCAACCTCCTTCAGGTCTCTCCCGTCTCGAAACCACCGATCCTCCCGCGCAGCGAGAGGTATTTCTGGAACGTTTCCTCGAACCGCCGTGAGGCCGCGGGGTCGGGCACGAAGCGCTGCTGCGCCAGCCCCGCCATGCCCGCTACCCGGTAGGGGTCGTCGACCGCGCCGATCGCCGTCCCGCACAGCGCGGCCGCGCCGATCGCGGAGGCCTCCGACACGTCAGACCGGGTCAGCTCCATGCCTGTGATGTTGGCCTTGAGCTGCAGCCACGCGTCCGACCGGGTGCCGCCCCCGACCACGGCGAGCCTCTCGATGGGAATGCCGGCGCCGCGCAGCCCCTCCACGTGCGACCGCAGGTCGCAGCACAGCCCTTCCAGCACCGCCTGCCCCAGGTCCCTGCGGGAGGTGTTCAGCGTCAGGCCGTAGACCGCCCCGCGCGCATCGGGGTTGAAGGAGGGGTTGCAGGTCCCCGAAAAGTGCGGGACCAGAAGCAGCCCGCAGGGGCGGCTGCTGTCGGCGCCGCCGAAAAGCTCCTCGTAGCCCCCCGCCGGGCCGCCGGCAGCGGCGGGCCCCGCGAGCAGGTCGCGGCACCAGTCCACCACGCTGCCGCAGGTGAAGTTCAGGCTCAGCGAGAGGTACTCCTTCCACGCCGGGTAGCACGGGTACATCCCCCGCAGCATGCGCGGCGAAAGGTTGGGCTCCTTCATCAGGACGATGACCAGCTCGAATGTCCCCATGATGTCGAGGGCCGCGCGCCTGTCGACGGTGTCGAGGCCTGCCCCGACCGCCGCGCAGACCACGTCGTGCCCGCCGCTCGAGACCGCCGCCCCGTCGGCGAATCCCAGCTCGCGCGCGCTCCGCGCGCCGATCCCGCCGATCACCTGACCCGACTGCACGGGCCGCGGGAGAGAGCTTTCCTCCAGCCCCGCGGCAGCGAGGATCTCGGGCGACCAGGCCTTGCGGTGCAGGTCGAAGAGCATGGTCCGCGCCGCCATCGACCAGCTCACGAATGACCCCACGCCCAGCCTGGACAGGATGAAGTCCTCGAAAGTGGCCCAGCGTCGTACCCGCGTGTACACGTCCGGCTCGTGCGCGCGGATCCACAGGATCTTCGCCAGGCTGTTCATGTGCAGGGGCGGCATGCCCGTGAGGTGGAAGAGTCTCTCCGCGCCGAACGCTCCCAGGAAATCCCGGATCTCGTCCTTGCCCCGCGGGTCGAAGTCGAGGATGCAGCGCCGCACGGGGTTGCCCGCCCCGTCGGCGGGGATGATCACGTCACCGAGCGCCGAGATCGCCACGGCGTCGATTCTTCCGCCCGCCCGGGCGTTCGTCTCGACGATCGCCTCCCGCACCTTCGCCCAGACCTCCTCCGCGTCCATCTCGTAGCCGTCGACGCCCACGCCGATGAGGTCGTAGCGCCGGGAGGAGCTGGCAGCGACCTTCCACTCCGCGTCGAACGCAATTGCCTTGCAGCCGCTGGTGCCCACGTCCAGCCCGAGGATGCGCCTGTCGCTCATGCCTCGGGCCTGCGCCTGTTGATCGAGAACACGAAGCAATCGGGCCGGAAGTAGTCCTCGCCGTAGAACAGGGGGGATCCCTTCGTGTCCAGGTGCACCTGCTTCATGGCGAGCAGGGGGCCGCCGGCCTTGCAGGAAAGCTTCTGGGCCAGGTCCTTCGGGCAGCTCTCGGGGCTGAGCTCGGCGAAGCTGTTGCCGATCCGGATGCCGCTCTGCTCGATCATCTCGAACAGCGACACGATCGTGCGGTCGAGCGCGAGGAACACGGCCGCGACCCGGGGGCCCAGGTAGTCCATGGAGTACACGACGGGCCTGTCGTCGGCAGTGCGCACGCGCTTGAGCAGGATGATCCCCGTGCCCTGCGTGACCTGCAGCTTGTCGGCCAGGTAGGGGGAGGCGTGCAGCAGCTCGGTCTGGTACTCGGCAACGCCGGGCTTGAAGCCCGCCTGCGTGATCGTGGCGGAAAGCCCGTTGTTCACGTCAAGGGTACCGGCCATCTGCGTGACGCTTCCGGCCACGAAGGTGCCGCTTCCCCTCCTGCTGTAGAGAAACCCGTCCTCCCGGAGCTGGCGGATCGCCTCGCGCAGCGTGACGCGGCTCACCAGCAGCGTCTTCGCCAGCTCGTGTTCTGACGGGAGCCTGTCACCGACCTTGTACTTGTTGCGGTGAACGAAATCGATGAAGGACTCCCGGACGGCCTGGTAGGTGGACATCGCGCCTCTACGTGAGGGACGTCACGATCCTCCGCAGGCTCGCGATGAACCGCACGGCTCCCTTCATGGGTCCCGGGGAGATTCGCATGATGTCCTCGCACAGGTCCGTGTCCGGGTACATGACGCTCTTGTTGCGGATGTAGATGCCCTCGTCGACCAGCCGCGACCACACGCCCTTCTTCCCGTCGCGGTCGTTGAGGATCCCGGGCGGCAGCTTGGCGAGCATGAAGTTCGTGTACGAGGGAAACACCCGCATGCCCATGCCGGTGAGCTCCTTCGCCAGGTACGCCTTCACCTCCTCCAGCTCTTTCCTGACCCTGTCGTAGTACGGCCGGTCGCGGATGGCAGCCAGGAGCCCCACGTAGCCCAGCGAGCTCACCCCCAGGGGCGAAAAGACCTTGTTGAAGCTGTCGGTAATCTTCCGGGAGGCCAGGGAATACCCGACCCGCAGCCCAGCCAGGGCGAAGCCCTTCGAGCACGACCGGGTCACTATCAGGTTGTCGTACTTCTCCACCAGGGGCGCGGCGCTCCAGTTGCTGAGCGGGTGGGTGGCGCTGTCGAAGTACGCCTCGTCGACCACGACGATGGGGTTGGGCGGCCTGCGGGATGCCTCGAGGACCTCCCTGATCGCCTCCTCGGACACGCGCGCCCCGAAGGTGGTCGGGTTGCAGATATAGATGATCTTCGTCTTGGGCGTGATCTTCGAGATGAACTCGCGGGCGAAGTGGGCGGTGCTGAAGTCCCGGGCCTGGTTCACCTTGACGATGTCCGACCCGTAGAGCTTGGAGTAGTTCAGGAGCACCCGGTAGGTGGGGTACTCGGTCAGCAGCTCGTCGCCCGGCTGCAGGAACACCTCGGCGATGACCACGAGGATCTCGGCCGACCCGTTGCAGAGGAACACGTTCTCGGGCTTCACCCCCGCGTACTCGGCGACCACCGCCGGGGCCTCGCGGCGCATCCAGGCGTTGTACCAGTTGACCCCGACCCTGTCGACGAACTTCCTGATCTCCGCCTTCACCTTCGGCGAGGGTCCCCACAGGTTCTCGTTCAGGTCGTAGCGCAGCTTGTCGGCCCCGGGGAACTCGTGGATGCTCTGCGCCCCGCTGATGACATGGCCGCCATCCGACAGTGCCGCCTTCTCGACGGTGTCCTTCTCTTTCGCCATTCTGTCCATCCCTCGCTTCGATGCGTGATTCCGCGACCGCGGTCGACCGTCAGGGTAGACCCGTTGGTATGGGTTGTCAAGAAGGTTATTCTACATTTCGAAGCAGTTGTCAGACTACTTTGCGGCCCCCCGGCCCCCGCTGGGGCCGCGGCAGCTCAGGTGTCTTTCATCCGGTAGCCGACCCCGGGCTCGGTCAGAAGCAGCCGCGGCCGCGCGGGGTCCGCTTCCACCTTGCGGCGGAGGGCTGCCATGAAGACCCGCAGGTTGTGCGTTTCGTTCGCATAGGGCGGCCCCCACACCTCCACGAGGATCTGCCGATGGGTCAGGACTTTCCCCGCGCTGCCCGCGAGGAAGACGAGCAGACGGTACTCGATGGGGGTGAGACGGATGTCCTTCCCGCCCATGGTCACCTCGCGCCGCCCCTGGTCGATGCGAAGCTCGCCGACCTCGAGCAGGGCAGGAGGGGCCCCGGCCGAGGCCGCCGCGGCGCGCCGCAGCGCGGCGCGGATGCGCGCGAGCAGCTCGTTGACCCCGAACGGCTTGGTCAGGTAGTCATCGGCCCCCTCGTCCAGCGCCGCGACCTTGTCCTCCTCGCGCCCGCGCGCGGAGAGCACGATGATCGGCACCCTGTTCCACGCGCGGATCCGTCGCGTGAGGTCGATGCCGTCTCCGTCGGGAAGTCCCAGGTCCATCAGGATCACGTCCGGGTTGTGCGTCGTGACCGCGACCATGCCCTCGGCAGCCGTCTCTGCCTCGAGAACCCGGTAGTCGAGGGCCGTCAGGGTGGTGCGCAGGAAGCGCCGCATCTGCCTGTCGTCCTCGACAACGAGAACCTGGGGGGCGGATTCGCTCACGCCTTCTCCCCCTGCACGGGAGGCTCGCCCCCGAGCAGGGCGTCCTGGGAAGGAGGACTCGCGACAGGAAGCCGGACCCTGAACACGGCACCCCCACCTGCCCGGTTTTCCGCCGTGAGGGTCCCGTCGTGGATCTGTGCGATGCTGCGGCTGATTGCGAGTCCGAGCCCCATGCCGGGCCCGCGCGCCGACGGACCCCTGTAGAACTTCTCGAACACCTTCTCCTCGCCTCCCGGTGGAAGGCCGGGCCCCCGGTCGGCAACCTCGATCTCGATCCATCCCTGGACTACGCCTGCCCGCAGCTCGACGGGGATCCCCGCGGGGGTGTGCTTCACCGCGTTGTCCACGAGGTTGAACATCAGGTGCTCGAACAGAACGGGATCCACCAGGATGAGGGGCAGGTCCTCGGGGAGGTCGACCGTCACCTCCCGCCCCACCAGGAGGTCCTCCATGCGGGCGAGAGCCGGCCCGACGACCTCCTCCACGGGAATCCATTCCCGCCGCGCCGCGGTGCTGCCCGCCTCGAGGCGCACCATGTCCAGGATGTTTCCGATCAGGCGGTCCATGCGCCCCGCCTCGTCGCAGATCGTGTCGATGAGCTCGCCGCGGCGCTCGCCGTCCAGCCGCTCACCCTCCAGCCTCAGGGCGGTGCCCGCCCCCGTGATGGCGGCAAGCGGGGTCCGCAGGTCGTGAGACACCGCGCTGAGAAGCGAGGTCCGGGTCTCCTCGGCACGGACGCGCAGGGCAGCCGCCCGCGCCTCCTCACCGAGGCGTATCCGCTCGATCGTGAGCGCGGTCTGCCGGGCCAGGGCCTCGAGGAAGCCCTGTTCCTCGACGTCCGAGGCCGCCCGGGACTTCGGTCGAAGAGCCAGGACCCCGCGAACCTCCTGTCCCGCGGCGACGGGCAGGCAGACGACCGCGGCGTCGGCATGGGTGTCGGTTCCGATCCCGGCGGCCCGCCCGTTCTGCCCCGCCCACCGCGCAACCGCCGTCTCCGCGGGCGAGAGCCGCGTGCCCGGTTCGCTCAGCCCTGCCACCCGGAGGGTGCCGTCGGAGTCGCGCAGGAAAACCGCGGCGTCGCCGGACACGGCCTGTGCCGCCTGCCGGGCGGCGACGGCGGCGGCCTCGTCGCACGTCGTGCAGGACGAGAGCTCCCGCACCAGGGCGTACAGGGTCGCGGTGCGCCGCTCGCGAAGACGCGCGTCCTGTCCCTGGCGGCGCAGCCGTCCGGTGAGGCCGCTGATCACGATGCCGACGATGAACATCATCGCGAAAGTGAACAGGTGCCGCGCATCGGCGACCGTGAGCCGCAGGAGGGGAGGGACGAAGAACACGTCGTAGGCGATCACCGAGAGACCGGCGGCGGCAAGTGCGGGTCCGAGGCCAAAGGATGCGGCAGCCACCATGATCACGAGCAGGTAGGACATGACGATCTCGGTATCGGGCACGTGCGCGCGCACGAACCCGGCCCCTACCGTGACCGCCGCCACGAGGGCGATCGCCACCGCGAACCCCGCCGCCTTCGCGCGCGGGACCGGCCGCGGGGCCCGCCCGGGAAAGGGCGGCTCCTTCTCTCCTGCCACGACATGGATCTCGATGCCCGTTGCGCCCGCGACAAGCGCATCGACGAGGGAGCCGCCCAGGATCACGCGCAGCCGGCTGCGCGCCGGCCGCCCGAGCACGAGGTGGGTCACGCCCCGCTCCCGCGCGAAGCGCAGCAGCTCATCGCTGACCTTCGGTCCGGTGAGCCGGACAACCTCGGCGCCGAGGGATTCGGCGAGCCGCAGGTGTGCCTGCAGTCGGTCGCGGTCGGCCCCGCGCATGGGCACGGCGTCGGGAGCGCCGACACAGACCGCTGTCCATGGCGCGTGCAGCTGTTCGGCCGCGCGTCGTGCCGCGCGAACGACCCGGACCGATGAGGGGCTCGGCCCGATGCAGGCCATGATCCTCTCCGCAGTGGGCCACCACGAGCTGATCCTGTGCTCGCGGCGAAAGGAGCGGATATCCGCGTCCACGCGCTCGGCCGCGTGCCGCAGAGCGAGCTCCCGCAGCGCGAGAAGTGTGCCCGGCTCGAGCAGGGCCGACTCGGCGGGAGTCCTGCCCGTCGCCGACCGGGAGGCGAGCTCCGCGGGCGGGACGTCCACGAGCACGATCTCGTCCGCCCGCTCGAGAACAAGGTCGGGAACCGTGTCCTCGACGCGAAGACCGCAGATGTGGTGCACGGCGTCGGCGAGGCTCTCCAGGCGGAAGACATCGAGGGTGGCATGCACCGTGATGCCGGCGTCGAGCAGCTCCGCGATGTCCTGCCAGGATCGGGCGTGGCGGCTTCCCGGAGGATTGCCCCGCTCGATGTCGTCGAGGAGCAGCACCCGGGGGCGGCGCGCCCGCGCGCCGTCGACATCCAGGCCGACCCGCGCGACACCCCTGTTTGCGACGCTTCCCGGCCCGAGAATCTCGATGCCCTCGAGAAGCTGGGACACGCGGGCCCTGCCCCGCGTGTCCACGAAGCCCGCGACCACATCCACCCCCGCCTCGCGAAGGCGCCGGCCGCTCTCCAGCAGCGCACTGGTCTTGCCCACGCCGGGGGCATACCCGAGGAAGAGTCTCAGTGCCACGCCTGCCACGCCCCGACTATACCATGCCTCTCGTCCCCCCGCGACAGCCGCATCGCATTCACCGGCCGAGCCGTGCCCGCCGGCGCAGCATCACCCGTGCGAGGAAGAGGGCTGCCGTCACCGCTGCCATGATCGCGGCCGCCAGCACCCGGCCGGACGCCACGGGGTGCACGGTGCGATACCCTGCAGATACGATGGAAAGAGCTGACGCGTGGATGTCGAGGTCCCCGCCGTGCTGGGAGCAGGCGGCGTGGAAGGTTCCCGCGATCCGCACCACGTCGCCATGGTGCCTGTAGTCGCCGAAGGTCGAGATGCGCGATGCCAGCCGGGCATCCACCCACACGCCGATCCCGCTGTTGAGCCCCGCGAGCGTCCCCGTGGCCGACAGACCATAGGGGTCATCGTTGAGGTGGATCCACGCCATCGTCCCCCTCCGCATGGCCTCCCCGATCGCCTCGCCCGTGAAACTGACCGTCGCGCCGTCCCACTGCGCGGCATCCTCGACCAGGGCTGCGCTTCCCGGCGACGAGCTGGCCGTGACCTCGGCCCGGGCACCAAGCGAAACGGCGAGCAGAAGCACGATGGCGGGCATCCTGCGCACGGCGTTCAGCGCCCCCTCGCGATGGCGACGCAGGCGCCGACCAGCGCGAAGACGCTCGTGAACTCGAGCCGCCCCGCCCACATCTCGAGGATGTAGACGACCTTCATCACGGCGGGCATGGCGGGGCCGGTGATGCCGCAGGAGAGGCCGGAGTTGGATCCTGCCGAGACTGCGTCGAAGAGCGCGTCGACCACGGGGTACCCGTACAGCACGCCGACGAGGGTCCCGACCGCGTACAGCCCGATGTAGCAGAGGATGATCAGCATCGCCGAGGAGACGGCTCCCTCGTCGAGCACGCGCGTGCGCAGGTGGTGCCACTTGACGGTCACCCGGGCGTGTTCTGGCGCGAGCGTCCGCCGCACGCTGAGCAGCAGGCCCTTGAAGGCGAGCCCCACCCGGATTCCCTTGAATCCCCCGGCAGTGGAACAGGCGCTCGCCCCGACGGCCATTGCCATCGTGATGCCCAGCATCGCCACCGGCCCCCACTGGCGGACAAGGCTCCGCGCGAAGATGGTCATGTAACCGGTTGTCGTGTGCCCGCTCACGACTTGATAGACAATCTTGCGCAGGCCGGCGAGCAATCCCGGGTAGACACCCAGCCGCATCAGGCCGGCCGTTGTGACCAGCATTGCGACCGTCATCGTGATCGCCAGTGAGACGGCCTCGATGTTGCGGCGGATCTCCCCGCGCTCGCCCGTCCAGATGGCCCAGTGCAGCGCGAAGTTCATGGACCCGGCGACGAAGATGACCACCGTTGCGATCTCGAATGCAAGGGAGTGGTAGTAGTACGTGCTCGCCGACTGGGGAGCAAACCCGCCCGTGGACCAGCCGGACATCGAGATCCACAGGGCGTGGAGGAATCCGCGGGTCACCGACTGGCCTCCCGCGGTCGCGATGACCCACAGCACAAGCGTGCTCACGGCCAGGTAGACAAGCGAGACCAGCCAGATCGCACGGGCAGTCCGGATGACGTTGGGCAGGAGCCGCTCATCCTTGCCCTCGCCCACGTACAAGGGGTATGCGCCCCGCGCGTTTCCCACGAGGAACGTCAGCGCGATGACGACGATGCCCTGGCCGCCGGCATAGGTGAGCAGGTGGCGCCACATGTTGAAGCTGTGAGACACATGATCGAGGTCCTGGATCAGGATCAGCCCTGTCGTCGTGTACCCGCTCATGACGTCGAACATGGCATCGAGGTACGAGCCGAAATGACCCGACAGCCAGTGAGGGATCGATCCGACCACGGTGGCAGCGAGCCACGAGAAAGCCGACACCACGAGGCCGTGGGTCCACGTGGGCTGGCGCGAGGTCCTGCACGCGAGCCCGGTCGCAAGCCCGAGTGCGAGGCACGCGCACATGCCGATGAGGAAATCCACGGCCGCGCTCCACTCCGCCGCGATGAGCGCCGTTGCCAGGGGGATCGCCATCAGCATGCCGACCCCGAGGATGATCCGGCCCGTGTACAGGCCGATGATCTTCAGATCGTCAGCGCGTGGTCGCAGGAGCATTCCCGTCGCTCCTCTCCCTACCGCGAAAACAGCCAGAACACGAGCACGACCAGGGCACCGATTCCCACGAGCGCAAGGGAATAGAGCGTTTCCACCGCGATCCCGGCGAGGAACGAGATGACAGCGCGCCGGTTGCCCAGGCTGAGGTAGTCGCCACCGTTGCTCATGGACGGGCTCCCGCACCGGCGAGGCCGTGTCGCGCGCCGTTTCCCCGCAGGTGCCGCGCGAGCTCCGCCTCCCTGCCCATCCGGGTCACTGCCACGACCCGGTCTCCTGCCTGCAGGACCGTCCTGCCGCGGGGAATCAGGAGCTGGCCGCCGCGAAGCACGGAGACCAGGACAATGTCGTCGGGGAGCTTCAGCTCCGCCACCGTGCGGCCATCGGTGGCCGGCGCACCCGGCGGGACGTCCACCTCCAGCAGGCCCAGTCGCCCCTTCTGCAGAGTGTACAGACGGATGATGTCTCCCACTGTCAGCTGCTCCTCGATGAGCTGGCCGATGACGGTGGTGGAGGAGATGGCCTCGATGCCCAGCGCGTGGAAGGTCTCCTCGTTTCGTGGACTGTTGACCCTCGCGACGACCCTCTCCACTGCAAATCGCTGCCGCGCGAGCTGGCAGGAGACGAGATTGTCTTCGTCGCGCACTGTCACCGAGGCGAACACGTCGGCCCGGTCGACTCCCGCGTCCTCGAGCGTGCGCACGTCGCAGCCGTCCCCTTCGACGAGGAGCACCCGGGTGGACAGCTCCTCGGTGAGCCTGGTGATGACCCCGGGCCTGCTGTCAATGACGCTGACGCTGTGCCCCTTTCCCTGCAGGGCCCTCGCGAGGAACGATCCGACCTCTCCGCCCCCGTTGATCGCCACGAACACGTCAGGCGCTCTCTTTGCGGCTGTCAGCATGGCCGGCAGGGCCCAGGGCATCGAGGATGGCCTGCACGGAAAGGGCCGCATCGTTGACGTACTGCAGCCCCAGCACCTGCATCGACTTCTCGTGCTCCGGCTCGTACAGCCGGACAACGACGCGGGGAACCCCGAAGACCTGCTGTGCGATCTCGGCCGCCATCATGTTGACGCTGTCAGAATCGGTCGCCGCGACGAAAGCGTCGCATCTCTGGATACCGGCCTGGCGCAGCTGTTCCTGCTCGCAGCCCGTGCCCCGCATGGTGACCCCGTTGAATCCCGCCCCCAGCTTCCTGAAGACCTCGGGATCCGTGTCGATGACGACAACGTCGTGGCCGCCGCGGGCGCTCGCATCCGCAAGGGCGGAGCCGACCCTCCCGCACCCTACAATGATGATGTGCATGACGACTCCTCTCGCGGGTTGACTGCGGAGGCTCCGCCCGCCCCCACCATCCAGCGGCAGGCGGCCCACCGCGAAAAACACTGCTCGGTGAACTGGCGGCGGCCGAGGAGCAGCAGGTCGTACCTGCAGCCGCAGACGCTGGCCGCGCGTCCATCGAAGCTCTTCACGTGCAGGGCCGGGCACAGCTCACGGGGAACCTCGATGAGGCTGGCACGGCTCAGCCTGCAGGTGTCGGACTCGGGACACTCCTGGCCGAAGAACACCCTGCGGATTCCCTGGGCACGCAGACAGCCGATCCATCCCGGCGACGGGTACGGGCTGGCGATGCACAGCCGGTCCATCCCCCCGCCTGCCACCTTGAACACGGCCGCAAATGCCGTGACATCGCCAAGGTCGGCAACGGGATCCTCGCTGAACAGGAGCACTTCGCTGGCGGATGCCCTGGACAGCCGCAGCCCCTGCAGGACGCTCGGAAACGCCACCCACGCATCCTGGTTGCTCATGTAGGTCATCAGCTTCATGTCACAGTCCTTCCCGCCCGCGCCGCCGCCGGGCGCTCGCCACGACCATGGAGAGATTCTACTGATCAGGAAATCAAAATGGGGTCAAACCTGACGGCGCCGGGGTCAAGAATGCGTCAAGACCGGGGGCGCGGGCGGCGCCGCAGGTCCGCGAGGCCGCGGAACGGCCCGGGAAGCCGACTTGCGGGAGTGAGGCATGAGGTGTCAATATTCCGATGACGCCAGGAGACCAGGATGTTTCAGACGCCCAGGGTTCTTCATTCCCGCAGGATCGCATGTCTTGCCGGGATGGCATCCCTTCTCGTGCTTGTCGCGGGCTGCTGCCCGAGGGGACCCACCGGAGATGTGGGGTTCGCCGGCGTCCGATCGTCCAGCTATGGTGTGGATCCCTTCCCCGATCCCGCAGCCTGGGAGGCATACATACGCGTGATGTCCGACGCGTTTCCCGGCTCGACTTCCACCGCCCTCTGGATCGTCGGCACGATCGACGAATTGAACAACGGGATACAGCTCGAGTTCCCTTCTGCCGGCGGACCATACCCGCAGGTCAGCTTCTCCGCCGAGGACCTCCACGAAGAGTACCTGGACTGGTTTGACGTGCACGGCGTGAGCGTCTTCCTCCAGGTCGAGCCTGGCTTCGCAGACGTTCCCACCCTCATCGACCTGGTCCTGGAGAGGTACGCACACCACCCCTGCGTGATCGGGTTCGGCGTGGACGTGGAGTGGTACGGGAACGTGACCGAGGGTGGGGAGGGAACCCCCGTCGATGATGCCGCGGCATCCTCCTGGGAGAGCCGGGTCCAGTCCCACGACCCGGGGTATGATCTGTTCCTCAAGCACTGGGACATCTCCTTCATGCCGCCGTCGTACAGGGGACGGATAATCTTCGTGGATGACGGCCAGGGGTACCCAGCCATGCAGGCGTTCCTCGACGACATGCGGGAGTGGGCAGACGCCTTCAACCCGAACCGCGTCTTCTTCCAGTACGGGTACGAGAGCGACCGACCCTGGTGGGAAGACCTTGACCAGCCGCCGATCGCGATGGGCAGGGAGCTCGCGGGGCAGGCCTCGCAGGAGTGCGGCCTGTTCTGGGTGGACTTCAGCCTGTCGGAGCTGGCGGGCGTCGGCCATGCGAATCCGAGAGCCGGCCGCCGGTAGCAGTGTGATGAACATGCAGCTCGGCTGCTTCTCGTCCGACGTCGTGCTGTTCATCGCCGGCCTCGCGTGGGTCGTGAGCACCGCGTTCGCCTGATCCGGCGCGAAACCTTGCGCCGGGAAGAGGAGTGCGGTACCCTGAGCGCCTCATGGCGCACACAACCCTCAAGTCGGGATACGCGAGCCTCGTCGAACGACTGAACCGATTCCCGCAGGGAGCCCCGCCCGCCGACGTGCTGTACAGGATCCTCTCTCTCCTGTTCAGCGAGAAGGAGGCGCGCCTGGTCGCCCTGCTGCCGATCAAGCCCTTCACCGCGGAGCAGGCGGCACGGGCGTGGCACCTGTCGGTCGATGAAGCCCGTCTCGTCCTGGACGCCCTGGCAGATCGCGCGATCCTCCTGGACGTCGAGGACCCCAACGGGAGGCTGACGTATTTCCTGCCTCCGCCCATGGCGGGGTTCTTCGAGTTCTCCATGATGAGGATCCGCTCCGACGTCGACCAGAAGCTGCTGGCTGAGCTGTACTACCAATACCTCAACGTGGAGGAGGACTTCATCAAGGCCCTCTTCTACAAGGGAGAGACACAGCTGGGCAGGACCTTCGTCCAGGAGGCGGATGCTCTCGGCCGAGAACAGCCTGCACGTGCTGGACTACGAGCGGGCAAGCGAGGTCGTGAAGACCGCCTCGCACCGAGGCATCGGCGTCTGCTACTGCAGGCACAAGATGCAGCACGTCGGCAGGGACTGCGACGCGCCGAAGGACAACTGCATGACCTTCAACGGCACCGCCTCCGTCGCTCATCGCCCACGGCTTTGCGCGGTCGGTCGACGTGAGCGAAGCGACTGGATGTCCTGCAGGAGGCGCAGGCCAGGGGGCTGGTCCAGTTCGGCGAGAACGTGCAGAACAGCGTGAGCTTCATCTGCAACTGCTGCGGCTGCTGCTGCGAGGCGATGATCGCCGCGCGCCGGTTCGGCGTCCTGAACCCGATCCACACGACGAACTTCCTTCCCGTCGTGGACCGCGGCGCCTGCACGGGCTGCGGCGCCTGCGCGAATGCGTGTCCCGTGGAGGCGATCGGGCTTGGTGTCCGCCAACGATCCGCGCAACGCGAAGAAGAAGAAGGCGCGCGTGAACGAGGACATCTGCCTGGGCTGCGGCGTGTGCGTGCGCGCGTGCACGTCGAAGGCGCTGTCTCTTGCCTCCCGGCCCGAGCGCGTCATCACACCCGTCAACTCGACCCATCGCGCCGTGGTCATGGCGATCGAGCGGGGGAAGCTGCAGAACCTCATCTTCGACAACAACGCCCTGGCCAGCCACAGGGCGATGGCCGCGGTCCTCGGGGTCATCCTGAAGCTGCCGCCGATCAAGCAGGCCATGGCGAGCAGGCAGATGAAATCGCGCTACCTCGCGAAGCTGCTGGCCTGAGACGGGGCGCCCGTCCTCCGAGCGCGGGGACCACCGTCCTGCGGGCCAGCTCACCAGCCGAGGAGCCCCTGGAAGTGCTCCTGAGGATCGTGCGGGAACAGGAACTTCTCCCGGTCGTACCGGGACTCGTCGGCTCGGAACAGCTCGTAGTTCTCCGCTGCCAGCTCGAAGTCCAGGTTCGTGATCGCGACCCCGCTGTTCCACGTGACGCCCACCGGGGTGACGCCGCCACGAAGGAGAGCCACGACGCCGGGCACGAGGTGGATGTTCCTGTAGTCGTCATGCACGACGAAGCCCTCGATGATCCTGGCGGCCTGGGGCACGAATGCAGCCCACGCGATCACCTCGGCATCCCGCCATCCACCCTCCCGCAGGTCCCTGACCTCGGCCTCGTCCGCGAGACCGGCGAAGACCAGGCAGGCCGGGGCGGAGCGGTCGATCGCGACCCAGGCCGATTCCGACGGGAGGTCCTTCACCGATGCAGCCTCGGGAGTCCCCGCCCTGTAGAACAGCAAGGCGCTCGCCGCCGCCGTGGCGGCCGACGGCCTGCTGTCCTGCAGAACGATGGAGAGCCGCGTCCCGTCCGCCGAGACGGCCACCAGCCCGTACGCCTCGACCTCTCTCTCGACGCAGAAGGGCTGCACGCAGGAAAGAGTCATCTGCAGCCACTCGGTCCCGTCGGGGCCCGCGGTCTTCCCGTCCATCGTGTACTCCACCCAGTACATGGGCCGTGGATCCAGGATCCCCAGGTAGAACTCCTGCCGCCCACCGTCTGTGAAGAGGATCTTCATGGGATATCTCGCGACCGAGCTGATCCACGTGCCCTCGATGCGCCGCTCGACGGGGACCGGGGCCCCTGCCGGATCGGCGCCAATCTGTGCCGGGGAACGCCCCCAGCAGCCCGCAGGCAGCGACGATCACCGCGGGCAGGAGCCTCGTGCGATTCCTCCTCATTTCTCAGCCTCCTGCTTCTGAACACGGACAGGCGCGGCGTCCGGGTCGTGGGCGATCCCCATCCACCCATGCATTCCCGCAGGGGTACCACTGGCTTCTCTCTTGGATTTCCAGGTCTTTCCGGTAGCACAACGGTTTTTCATTTGCAGCGGTTCGCACGGCAGGAACGCCGCGTCCCGTCGCTCTCTACAGAAGATTGTATGTCCGGCTGTGAAATCGGTCAACAATACCCTGCAGGTCGCGAGCCCATCGCGGCTGTGCGCAGATCCATGTGTCGGCTCCCTCGCCCAGTCGACTGCCCGGGGCAGCTGGGCGGAGAGCAGGAACGAGGGGGTCTCCCGTGCTTCGCGCGGCGACTGCTTTCGAATCGATCCCAGGATCTTCTCGGCAACAGCGTTTCCTGCCGGAGTCCTCCGGCACGTGCCCGACTCGCGGACTCGGCTCATCCGGGGCTGCGGCTTGTCCTCGTCGCGGACTCGGGGCACGTGGCCACGCACGCCCCACCCCCTGGGCTGCTCTCGTTGCGGGCGGCCCGTGAGACTGCTCCGCCTGCCTGCGTAGCCGGAGGGAACATTTCGAAAGCGCGTTGACAGGGACGAATTGACATTCTTGACAGCAACGAAATCGGGATTCTATACTTCCTGTTTGGTTGTTTGAATCCTATTTCAAGATGGAGGAGCTACATGAGACGGACGAGATGGGCAGTGGTGATTGTCCTGATGCTTTTCGCGGTCGCACTGATGCCCGCGGCGGGCAACAAGGAAGGCGCAGCGCAGGGCGGAAAGGCTGGGGTCAAGGTCGGCTTCAGCATGGCGACCCTGAACAATGTCTTCTTTGTCGGCATGAGGATGGGCGTCGTGGATGCGGCGAAGAAGCTGGGGGTTACCCTGCTGGAGACGAATGCGGACGGAGACATCCCCAAGCAGGCTTCGCAGATGGAGGACCTGATTCAACAGGGAGTGGCCGCAATCATCTGCAACCCGGTGGACAGTGATGCCATCGTCGCCTCGGAGAAGAAGGCGGCCGCAGCAGGCATTCCGGTCATTTACTGCGACCGTGGATCGACAGGGAAGGATTACGCCTGTTTCATTGAGACAGACAACATCGCCATGGGCGAGCTCGGGGCGAAGAGCATCGTGGATTTCCTCACGAAGAAGTACGGCGAGCCGAAGGGAAACGTCGTGGAAATCCAGGGGCTCATTGGAACCTCGGCGGCAAGGGATCGGGGCGAGGGTTTCAACAGGGCGATCGCGAAGTACCCGAACATCAAGGTCGTGGCCCGGCAGGCCGGCGACTTCAACCAGGAGAAATCCCTGAACGTGATGCAGGACATCATTCAGGCCAATCCCCAGATCGACGCGGTGTACGGCCACAATGACGACTGCACCCTCGGCGCACTGAAAGCGATCGAAGGGGCAGGTTTGCTGAAGCCGGTCGGGCAGCCCGGTCACATCTACATCATAGGAATTGACGGCACCTTTGATGCGATTACGGCGATCAAGCAGGGCAAGAAAGACGCAACGATATCCCAGGCGCCGATTACCATGGGTGCGAAGGCCGTCGAGCTGGCCCTTGATGTCATCAACAAGAAGCCGGTGGCAAAGCGCATCTACAACCCGTTCTATGTCATCGACATCAAGAATGCCGACGATCCGAACAACTGGGGAATCGCGGTAAAATAGCATCAGCCGGGGTCCCCTTCCGTTCGCTCTTTGACAGCCATTTCCGCAGGTCGCCCGTCTGCCGATCATTGAGCACGGGCGGCCTCATCGCGGGCGGACGCAGACATGTCATCTCAGGCCCTGTGCTGAACAGGGCCTGAGTCATTTTCCGTTCAGATGCGCCGCCGCCAGTGATGCCTGCTGCCTGGCTGGAGCCCGAGGCGCTTCCCCCGACGCCAGGAGGAGCCGGTGCAGCCCTGCCGCTGGACACCACCAACGAAATGGATATGATTGGAATAATGGATTGATCCGTCCCGTACTCTGAGAACCGCGCATCGGATATTTCCGGGGTCTTCGCCCTTCCTCCCCTGGCAGGCAGGCGGGGAACGATGACTCGAGAGGGAGTGAACAGTGCAATGGCTGTAGTCCTGCATGCTGACAACATTTCCAAGCAGTTCCCCGGTGTGAAAGCCCTGGACAGTGTGAGCATCAAGGTACATTCCGGGGAGGTCCTGGGACTCTTGGGCGAAAACGGCGCGGGGAAATCCACCCTGCTGAACGTTCTGAGCGGCATCTACAAGCCCGACCGCGGACAGATCGTCATTGACGGAAGACCGACAGAGATAGATGGCCCACGACATGCGCGGGAGCTGGGCATCGCGATAGTCCATCAGGAGCTGAAACTGATGCACAATCTGTCGGTCGCGGAAAACATCTACATGGGGCGACTGCCCAAGGCAACCCTCGGGAGAATATCGTACAGGAAGTTGTTCAAGGACGCGAAGCACCTGCTGGAAAAGTTCGGCTTCAATCTCGATCCGAAAACCGAGCTCAGGTACCTGTCGATCGCTTCGCGACAGCTCGTGGAGATCGCAAAGGCCCTTTCCGCGGATGCAAAAGTGATCCTGATGGATGAACCGACCTCGTCGTTGACCGCGGAAGAAACCGAACACCTGTTCGAAGTCATTGAGACTCTCAAGAGGAACAACGTCGGCATCGTGTTCATCTCGCACAAGCTCGAGGAGATATTCAGGTGCTGCAACAGGGTCCAGGTGCTGCGCGATGGACAGGACATGGGAGTCCGTCTCGTCGAGGAGACCAACAACGATGAGCTTGTGCGGACGATGGTGGGCAGAGAGATATCCCAGAGATTTCCGGCGAAGGACAGCACACCGGGAGAGCTGCTCCTTGAAGTCAGGGGCTTGTCGAGGGGAGCATCTGTCCAGAACGTCAGCTTCGGCGTCCGGGCGGGCGAGGTGTTCGGCATTGCCGGGTTGGTCGGGTCCGGGCGGAGCGAGCTTGTCCGCCTCATCTACGGGGCGGACAGGAAGACGAGCGGCGAGGTATTCATCAGGGGCAGGAAAGTGGATATCGAAAGCCCGCAGCAGGCAATCAGGAAGGGAATATTCCTGGTCCCGGAAGACAGGAAGCTGCAAGGACTCATCGTCAACCAGACAATCGAAATGAATATCTCCCTGGCAATGCTGAGACGAATCCGGAAGGTATTCGGCTTCATCGACAGCAAGCAGGAAAAAGAGATGGCTGATCGTGAAATACAGAAGCTCGACATCAAGTGCACCGGACGAGCGCAGGAGATCGTGACACTGTCGGGAGGCAACCAGCAGAAGGTGGTCCTGGGAAAGAGTCTCGAGACAGCGCCCGACATCATGATTCTTGACGATCCCACCAGGGGGATCGACGTCAAGACAAAGGCGGAGATATACGAGCTCATCAGCAGGCTCACCCAGAGCCAGAAGGCGGTCATACTGATTTCTTCAGAGCTTGTCGAAGTCATCGGCATGAGCGACCGTGTCGGCGTCATGCATGAGGGGAAGATGCAGGTGATTCTCGACAGGAGCGAGCTGTCCCAGGAAAATGTCATCAAGTACGCGATAGGGGGAGACGCGAGTAATGGAACAGTATAAGCCCGGCCAGAATGCAAAGAGACTCAGGGAGCGATCTTTCTTCAAGATCGTCTCCAACAACCTGATTCTGGCTGCATTGATCCTGCTGTGCATAATCCTGTCGCTGTTGACGGACAGGTTCTTCACCGTGAAGAACTTCATGAACATCATCGTCCAATCCACGACAACAGGGCTGGTCACGGTGGGAATGACCTACGTCATTCTCACGGGCGGCATCGACCTGTCGGTCGGCTCCGTCCTGGCCATCGCATCGGCCATAGGCGCGAGCGTCATCAAGTCGGGCTTGCCGATCTCGCTCGGCATAGTGACCATGTTGGCCGTCGGTACCCTCTTCGGGCTCTCCCAGGGCCTGTTGATCAGCAAGCTGAAGATGCCTGCCTTCATCGTCACCCTCGGCGGGATGACCATCGCCAGGGGCCTGACAATGGTCTTCCTGCAGGGGAAGACGATTGCGGGGCTGTCGTCGAGGTTCCAGTTCATCGGCAATGGATTCATCGCCGGCGTTGTTCCCGTGCCGGTCGTCCTGGTGCTGGTGGTCTTCCTGATCGCCTTCTATGTTCTTCGCTTCACCTCGTTCGGCAGGGGATTGTATGCCGTCGGGGGCAACCGGGAGGCTTCGAAGCTCTCCGGGCTCAACACGGACAGGATCGAGACCGCAGCATTTGCCTTCTGCGGCTTCACAGCCGGATTGGCGGGGGTCGTCCTGACCTCACGATTGGGCACCGCAATACCAACCGCGGGGAATGGGCTGGAATTGGATGCCATCGGAGCGGTCGTCATTGGCGGAGCAAGTCTCGCGGGCGGCCGGGGAACAATATTCGGTACGTTGATAGGGGTGTTGATTCTCGGAGTTCTGAACAACGGCCTCAACCTGCTGAACGTGGATCCCTTCTTCAAGGGAGTGGTGCAGGGCGCGGTCATCCTGACGGCCGTCTTCATTGACACGATACGGAAGCGCAGAGAAGTGGCATAGACAACCAGCGCGGACACTGATCCGAGAAAGAACATGTCCGGTGGAAGGCCCACCGCGGGACCTCTCGTTCGGATCGCGGCCACGCATCACCTTGCATCGGTCTCGGCCGCGGCTTTCTGCATCGGTGCCCGACCTCGAAGGGAAGCCTGTGCGTCGCCAGGCGAGCAAGTGGCCATCTGGTCAATGGAACCGGAGGAAGAGGGGGGGCGGGCTACACTACCGTGCTGTAAGGATTTGCGATTGCCCGGAAGAGGACTTGAACCTCCATGCCCTTGCGAGCACTAGACCCTGAATCTAGCGTGTCTACCAAATTCCACCATCCGGGCGCAGGGGGAAAGATAGCAAAAAGCGGCGCAACTTGTCAAGAACGCGATCGCCGGCTATCCTCTAGGAATGAGAGCTCCCCTCCTGGCGGAGCCCGCCTGATGCCCTTCCGCGTCCTGTTCCTCGGCGAGATCGTCGGCAAGTCCGGCATCTGGTGCGTGAAGGAGCTGCTGCCGAAGGTCCGCCAGGAGCACGCGATCGACTTCGTCGATCGCCGACGGCGAGGGCGCCACCGGCGGGTTCGGAATCGGGAAGAACCACGCCGTGTACCTGCACAAGCTGGGCGTCGACGCCATCACCACGGGCGAGTGCGCCTACTACAAGAAGGACATGGTCGAGCACATGTCGCGGGCGCCCTACATGCTGCGTCCCGCCAACTACCCGCCCAAGAATCCCGGGCGCGGGCTTCATGGTCTACGAGAAAAACGGCAGGAAGATCGCCGTCGTGAGCCTGCTGGGCGTGGCAGCATTCCGCCGCGTACACCTGAAAAACCCGTTCAGCCTCCTGCCGAAGCTCCTGGAGGGCCTGTCTGCCCAGACCAACGCCATC
Organism: uncultured Spirochaetota bacterium; assembly: GCA_963733835.1. Lineage (GTDB taxonomy): Bacteria > Spirochaetota > Spirochaetia > SZUA-6 > Fen-1364 > CAVTER01. The sequence goes on along the minus strand of CAVTER010000010.1, from coordinate 61,806 downwards.
GTGCTGGACTTCCACGCGGTGACAACGGCCGAGAAGGGCACGATGTTCTACATCGCCGACGGCAAGGTCTCGGCCGTGGTCGGCACGCACACACGGGCGCTCACCGCCGACGAGAAGATCCTGCCCGGCGGCACCGCCGTCATCACCGACGCCGGCCGCACGGGGAGCATCGACAGCGTGGCCGGCCTCGACCCCGAGATCGAGATCCGAAAGCTCACCACCCTGATCCACGAGTATTCGAAAGAGGCGTGGGGAACGCTGGAGATGCAGGGCGTGGTCATCGAGATCGGGGATGACGGCAAGGCCGTCTCCATCACGCGGATCCGGGAAAAATGCGCCTCGCCCACCCCCGCACAGGTCGAGGCGGACCCCCAGCTGCAGGCCATGCCCCCCCGGGCGGCCGGCGGCTGACAGCCGGTATCGGGAGGAGCCGATGGGAAAGTGGCAGGAGATCCTCCGCGACGAGGTCAAGGGCGACACGATCCGCCTTGCCGCGCTGCGCAGGATCCCCCAGCTGAAGGACTGCCCCCGCTGGGACCTTGCCGAGTTCCTGGGCTGCGTCACCTACCGCCTCCCCTTCGCGGCCTACGACGGGGGCATCGTCAAGTACGGCGGCCGCATCTACTACGTGAGCAGGGCCCAGATGGATGCCCTGCGCCCCTTCGTCCACTGGAACACCAAGAAGCAGCTCGTCGTGCTGGAAGACCAGGCGCCATAGGGCCCCTGTCTCCGTTGAGCCTCGGCCCCTTTTCCTCTATAATACGGTCCCCATGAGCAAGTACATCTTCGTCACCGGTGGCGTGTGCTCTGGGTTGGGCAAGGGCGTGGCCGCGGGGTCCATCGGCAGCCTCCTGGAAAGCCGCGGGTTCGCCATCCGCATGATCAAGATCGATCCCTACATCAACGTGGACGCCGGCACGATGAACCCCTACCAGCACGGCGAGGTCTACGTGACCGACGACGGCGCCGAGACCGACCTCGACCTTGGCAACTACAACCGCTTCACCACCTCACCCCTGGGGCGGGACAACTCGATCACCACCGGCCAGGTCTACCAGGCCGTGATCACCAAGGAGCGCGAGGGCAGGTTCCTCGGCAAGACCGTCCAGGTGATCCCGCACATCACCGACGAGATCAAGGCGCGCATCTTCCGCGTGGGCGAGCAGCCCGGCGTGGAGGTCACCATCGTGGAGATCGGCGGCACGGTGGGCGACATCGAGTGCGTCCCCTTCCTCGAGGCGGCCCGCCAGTTCATCCACGACCTGGGAAGGCAGAACGTGATGTTCGTGCACCTCACCCTGGTGCCCGTGGTCTACATGGGAGAGCCCAAGACCAAGCCCACGCAGCACTCGGTGCGCGAGCTTCTCCAGATCGGGATCCAGCCCGACGTGCTGCTGCTGCGTTCGCACAACCCGCCCGACGAGGAGATGCGCAGAAAGATCGCGCTGTTCACGAACGTGGACAAGGACGCCGTGGTCTCGGCGCACGACGTTGCAGGGACCATCTACGAGATCCCCACGTCCTTCGCCGCGCAGAAGCTGGACGACATCATCCTGCGCAGGCTGGGGCTGGCGGGGAAGCGGCCATGGAACGACGGGTGGAAGAAGGTGGTCGACCACTTCCGCGGCGCGTCGGCCGGCGTGCGCGTGGCCATCGTGGGGAAGTACACGGGCCTGCACGACTCGTACATCTCGATCTTCGAGGCGCTCAACCACGGCGGCATCGCCAACGGCGTGCGCGTGCAGCTCGTGAAGTTCGAGGGCGACGACCTGGAGGAGAACCGCGACCTGGAGGCCGCGCTGGGGGAGTGCGACGGGGTGCTGGTGCCCGGCGGGTTCGGCAGCCGGGGTATCGAGGGCATGATCCGCGCGGCGCGCTGGGCGCGAGAGAAGAAGGTGCCCTACCTCGGCATCTGCCTGGGCCTCCAGATCATGGTGATCGAATACGCGCGCAGCGCTCTCGGCCTGGCCGCCGCCCATTCCACCGAGTTCTCCCCCGACACGCCGGATCCTGTCGTGAGCCTCCTGGAAGAACAGGTCGACATCAAGTCCTACGGCGGGACCATGCGCCTGGGGAAGAGCGACACGCACCTCGCCCCGGACACGAAGCTCGCCCGCGCCTACGGGGCGACGGTGATCTCGGAGCGCCACAGGCACAGGTACGAGGTGGCGAACCGCTACCGGCCCCGCCTGCAGGAGGCAGGCCTCGTCCTGAGCGGGCTCACCCCCGACGGGTCGCTGGTGGAGTCGGTGGAGTGGCCCGACCACCCGTGGGGCGTGGGCGTGCAGTTCCACCCCGAGTTCAAGTCCCGGCCGCTGGCGCCCAGCCCCGTCTTCTCGAGCTTCATCGCCGCCTGCGCCGAGGCGAAGAAGAGGGGCGCGCCACGAAAGTGACCCGCGCATCCCCGGCTGCCGCGCTCCTGGCCGCGGCCCTGCTCGCCCCGGGTTTCCTGCTGGCTGGCTGCAGCCTCGACTACGGCGCCGTGCAGGGAGAGGAGAAAGCCCCCGAGACCATCCCCGACACGGTGGCAGTCGAGGTGACGCACAAGGTGCACGAGGGGGGCAGGCTCGCGCTGGAGCTCAACGCGGGCCGCACCGAGACGTGGGGAGCGCAGAAGAAGATGGTTCTCGAAGACGTGCGCTTCGTCCAGTACGGCGACGACAGCACCCCGGCAACGAGCGGCGAGGCGCGCCGGGTCGTGTACCACACGGACACCGAGGATGCGGAGGTCTCGGGATCCGTGCACGTGCACTCCGCCTCGGAGAAGGCGGAGATTGCCGCCCCTGCCCTGGCCTGGGAGAGCAAGCCGAAGCGGCTCACCGCCCCGGCCGAGGCAGTCGTGCACATCAGGCGGGACGACGGCTCCTCGATCACCGGCACGGGGTTCGCGGGCGACTTCCGCACCCGCCAGGTGAGCTTCAGCGGCCCTGTCGAGGGCACCTACGTGTGGACCGGCGATGAGCAGGACGGCGAGTAGGCTCATCCTGCCGGCCCTGTGCGCGCTCCTTGCCGCGCTCCCCCTCCCTGCCGACACCTTCACCTACGCGGGGGACTCGATGAGCACCTCCCTCGCGGCGGGCAGCGAGCACGCCGTCCTGCGGGGGAACGCCCGCGTCGAGACGGAAGACATGCGGATCACGGCCTCGGAGATCGAGCTGTTCGGCAAGGACTTCATCTACGCCCTGTGCAGGGGGTCCGTGCACATGGTGGACGCGAAGCGGGGGATCGAGCTCACCTCGAGCGAGCTGTTCTACAACCGCAGGGACAAGATCGCCCGTGTCACGGGCAGCGCCGTCATGTCCGACCTGAAGAACGAGATGGTGGTCAAGGGCGGCTTCATGGAGGACCGGGACAGCGAGGGGCTCACCGTCGTGCAGATCGGGGTGCGCATCCTCAAGAAGGACCTCGTGTGCAGGGCCGAGTTCGCCAGGTACTGGCGCGAGCGCAAGGTGCTGGAGCTGTCGGGAATGCCGGTCGTCACGCGCAGGGGCGACACCTACCAGGCGGCGCGCATCGTCGTGGACCTCGACACCGAGGAGATGACCTTCGAGGGCGAGGTGAAGGGATCGCTCGAGACCCCGGACGACGAGGGGCAGCAGGACGGAGCAGGCGCCGGCTCCCGAAGGGGAGACGGCGGGGGGCGGCGGTGGCCAGTAAGGGAACCCTGGTCCTCGACGGCCTGGTGAAGAGCTTCGGCAGGAAGACCGCCGTCCGCCAGGTGACCTTCACCATGGAAAGCGGCGAGGTGGTCGGCCTGCTGGGGCCCAACGGCGCGGGCAAGACCACCGTCTTCTACATGGTGGTGGGCTTCATCCGGCCCACCTCCGGGCAAGATCTACCTCGACGGGAAGGACGTGTCGGGCCTCCCCATGTACAAGAGGGCCCGCCTGGGCATCTCCTACCTCCCGCAGGAGCCCTCCGTGTTCCGCAAGCTCACCGTCGAGGGCAACGTCGCCGCGATCATCGAGACCCGGCCGACCCTCACCCGCAGGGAGAAGGGACTGCTCCTGGACCGCCTGCTGGACGAGCTGGGCATCGCGCACCTGCGCAGGCAGCCCGCCTACACCCTCTCGGGCGGGGAACGGCGGCGCACCGAGATCGCCCGGTCGCTGGCCATCGATCCGAAGTTCCTCCTGCTGGACGAGCCGTTCGCCGGAATCGACCCCATCACCGTCTCGGAGCTGAAGGGCATCGTGCAGGAGCTGTCCCGCCAGGATATCGGCGTGCTCATCACGGACCACAACGTGCGCGATACCCTGGAGATCACCCACCGCTCGCATATCATCAACCTCGGCGAGATCCTCGTGAGCGGCGCCCGGGAGGAGATCCTGGCGAGCGAGCTGGCCCGCAAGTTCTACTTGGGCAGCGGAATTCACGATCTGACGGTCCCGCGCGGCCCCGGGAGGCCGAAAAAGCGCCGATTGACAGGCCTGCGTTGACAAGAACCGCGGCCCCGGCTCACAATTGGCACGGAGGTTGCGTGCAGACCCAGCGCCCGGTGCTGAAACAGGTCCAGAAGCTCAAGATGAGTCCCCAGCTCTTCCAGGCTGTGCGGCTCATGGCCCTCCCGCTGCAGGACCTCAAGACGACGATCGAGGAGGAGCTGGAAAAGAACCCCGCCCTCCAGGTCGACGAGGACCGGTCCACGATCTCGCTGGAATCCATGCCCGAGCGGGAGAAGGGGGTCGACGAGGGGGACTACTTCGATCACTCCTCGGACACCGGCTACTCCCGGGCTGCCGGCCAGGAGGCGAGCGACGCGAAGCAGCAGTTCATGGAGGGGGCCCTGTCGCAGGCCGAGAGCCTGCAGGACCACCTCCTGTGGCAGCTCGCCCTCCAGCCCATCCCCGAGGAGTGGCGGACGGTCGGCGAGCTGCTGATCCGCAACCTCGACGACAACGGCTTTCACCGCGAGCCGCCCCCGCTGCTGCTGAAGGAAGCAGGCCACGCCGAGCTCCTGCCGAAGGTGATGGCCCTGATCCAGGGCTTCGACCCCCAGGGCACGTGCACCGCCGACGTGCGCGAGAGTCTGCTCGTGCAGATCAGCCTGCACCCCGATCCCCACCCCCGGGCTGCCGAGGCGGTCGGGGAGCACCTGGAGGCGCTGGAGAAGCAGAAGCTGCGCGAGGTGGAGAAGGCGCTGAAGATCTCCGAGACGGAGCTGCGCGAGGTGATCGCGTTCCTGCGCACCCTCGATCCGATGCCGGGCCGCAGCATCTCGCGCGACGTGGCCCGCTACGTGGTCCCCGACCTGCAGGTGGTCATGCGGGACGGGGAGTTCACGATCCTGCTCAACGACGAGATGATCCCCGTGCTGGGAGTGAACCCGCTGTTCGAGAAGATCGCGAAGGAGAAATCCGCGGACCCGAAGGCGCGCGCCTTCGCGCGCGAGAACCTCCAGGAGGCCCGCTGGTTCATCCGCACAGTCGGCCAGAGGAACATCACGCTGCTGAAGGTCGCCCGGGCGATCGTGGAGTTCCAGCGGGAGTTCTTCCTGCGCGGGCCCAAGTACCTGCGGCCCCTCACGCTGAAGGACATCGCGGGGGAAGTCGGCGTGCACGAGGCCACCGTGTCGCGCATCACCTCGGCCAAGCACGTCCAGACGGAGTTCGGCATCTTCGCCCTCAAGCACTTCTTCTCCAATTCCATCGCGGGCTCGGGATCGGGCGGCTCGCGGTTCTCCAAGGAGGGAGTCAAGGAAACGATACGGGAAATCATCGGCGCGGAGGGCGGCGGGGGAACGACGGGGACCGGGCTGTCCGACCAGAAGATCGTCGAGATCCTTGCCGCGCGGGGGATCCGGCTCGCCCGCAGGACGGTCGCCAAGTACCGGGGCGAGCTGGCCATCGAATCATCCTACCAGAGGAGGCGGACATGAACTTTGAGCTGAAGGGCGTTCACTTCGATGTCGACCAGAAAACGCGCGAGTACATCGACGACAAGCTGCCGCGGCTTGACTTCGCGAAGGACCTCATGGTCGACCTCCTGCTGACCCTGACCAGGGAGAAGCGGCGCTTCGCGCTGGACGCCACCGTGAACTTCCGCTGGGGCAAGTCCCGACACATCGGGGTGAAGGCCTTCGACCTGCTCAAGGGGGTGGACGACCTGTTCGACAGGCTGGAGCCGATGGTGGAGAAGGAGAAATCCCGCGTGCAGGAGCACCGCCGCAAGGAGACGGAGCGGGGCGGGGAAGAGTAGGCAGCCGTGGCGAGGGACACCCGCGACAAGTTCCGCGTCCTCGATCTCCTGCAGCTCGACCTGAAGGAAAACGACGCCCTCGACCTCACCTGCATCGCCGGCCGGCCCGGCCTGGTGCGCGAGATCGCCGTGACAGAGATCAACAGGCCGGGCCTCGAGCTGGGAGGGTTCTACGAGAACTTCGCCTGGCAGCGCATCCAGATCTTCGGCAGGGGCGAGAACGCCTTCCTGCAGAAGCTGGCAGCGGAGAAGAGGACGGGGGCCCTGGAGACCCTGTTCACGTACGCCATCCCCTGCTGCGTGTTCACCCACTCCCAGGAGCCCACCGCGGACTTCCTCGCCATCGCGGAGAAGGCGGGCTGCCCGCTGCTGCAGACCAGCCTGTCGTCCTCCGAGTTCACGATGCGCATCCTGCGTGTCCTGTCCACCATCTACGCGCCCAAGCAGACGGTGCACGGCACCCTGGTGGAGGTGTTCGGCATCGGCGTGCTCCTGCAGGGCGACAGCGGGGTGGGAAAGAGCGAGAGCGCCCTGTCGCTGATCGAGAGGGGGCACAGGCTCATCGCCGACGACGCGGTGGAGATCCGCCGGGTGAGCGGCAACATCCTGCTGGGAACCGGGGCCCAGGTCGTGAGCCACCACATGGAGATCCGCGGCCTGGGAATCATCAACATCACGCACCTGTTCGGCGTGGGAGCCATCCGGGACAGGAAGCAGATCCAGCTGGTGGTGCAGCTGGAGGCGTGGGACGCGGAGAAGAACTACGACAGGATCGGGGCCGAGGAGAACACCGTGGACATCCTCGGCGTGCACGTGCCCCTGGTGACGGTGCCCATCAAGCCCGGGAGGAACGTCCCGGTCATCATCGAGACGGCGGCACGCAACGAGCGGCTGAAGAAGATGGGGTTCTACTCGGCGAAGGAGTTCAACAGGAACGTGATGAACTGGCTGGAGACCGAGAGCACCCGGGAAATCTTCCTGAACGAGAAATGAGGCGGGATGGTCCAACGAGTCGTCACGATCCGAAACCGCGCGGGGATGCACGCCCGTCCCGCGGCGCTCCTGGTGAAGACAGCCAGCGCCTTCAGCTCCCACCTCTTCATCGAGAACGGGAGCGAGAAGGTGAACGGCAAGTCCATCATGGGGGTCATCACACTGGGGGCGACCTACAACACGAAGCTCACGCTGATCGCCGACGGCCCCGACGAGGTGCAGGCCCTTGATGCCCTGGAAAAGCTCTTCGAGAACCGCTTCGAGGAGGAGTAGGCCCCGCCTCCTTCCCGTCCTCGCCCTTCTCGCCCTGCTCGCCCCGGCCGCCGCGGCGCGGGCGCAGGGCCTTTCCCTCCTCGTCGAGAACGACGACGTCGTGGTGCGGGCGCGGGCGGTCTTCCACTGGGACCGCGGGGACGAGCTGGCCTCGACGCTGCGGGAGGGGCTGGAGTCCCGCATCATCTTCACGCTGCGCGTCTTCGAGAAGGCCCCCGGGCTGCGCGCGCTGCTGGGCGACCGGCTCCTTGCCGAGAGGACGGTCACGCGCGCGGTCTACTACAGCTTCCTCGACGCCGACTGGGTGGTGGAACAGTCCGACGGCGGCCGCGCCTCCTTCGGCGTCCTCGACGACGCCCTGCGGGAGTTCTTCACCGTCCGCAGCGGGGCGCTGCTCCTCCTGCGGCCCGGCCAGGCAGGGCACTGCTACGCCGCCGCGCAGGTCCAGTTCGACCCTGTCCGGCTCATGCCCCCCCTCACCATCGTGACGCTCGCCGGCGCAGGGGGGCGGGTCACCACCCCCTGGGTCCGCGCGGAGATCCCCCGGTGGAGCCGGCGTCCCGCGCCGGCCGACAGCACCTCGCGCGGCCTTCTCGTGCTCCTTCTGCTCTACGTCATCCTGATCGGGGTGATCCTGGGCTTCTCGCGCCAGCTCATCGGCAACATCGCCCGTGCCTCCCCGACCGCCAATACACTGGCGCTCGCGGTGGCGGTGGCATTCCCGCTGGTGCTCTTCGGCGTCGCGGCCGTCCAGGTCGTGCGCCTCCTTCGCCAGAGGGCCACGCGGGTTGCCGGGGCGGCGCTCAAGCTCCGCCTCACCGTGTACTTCGGCCTGGTCGCCGTGCTGTCGGCGGGACCACAGATCCTGCTCGGCGTCACCTTCATCAACTCCGCCATGGGCACCTGGTTCAGCGCGTCGATCGGGGAGGCGCTGCGCGGAGCCTCGCGCATCTCCATCGACTACCTCCAGGAGAAGGTGGCGAACATCCAGTCCTTCGCCGACAGCCCCACCGCGGCGGAGCTGGCGGCTCGCCTCGCCACCGACCCCGAGAGGGCGTGGCGGGCGATCCGGGGGGTCAACGCCGGGCATCGGGGCGGTGCAGCTGTTCGCCCCCGACGGCCGCGAGGTCGCCTTCCGCGGCGACCCGCGGGCGCGCCTGTCCGGGGCCGCGGCCCTCGCGGCGAGCCCCGGCCTGCAGCCCCGGGACGACAGGGGCGATGTGAGCGTCCTGCGCAACGTGACGACGATCCCCGCCGGCGGCAGGCCCCTGGTCGCCGTGTACAGCTCGCTGGTGTCCAAGGAGCTGGACAGGAGCGCGCGGCGGATCACCGAGAGCCTCACCACCTTCAACCAGGTCGACCGCTACCGCGCCGCTCTTCCAGATCGTGCTGGTGGCCTTCTTCTTCCTGTTCAGCATGCCCATCTTCTTCATCACCATCCTCGTGAGCATCCTGCTCACCGACAGGCTGATCAGCCCCCTCGTGCACCTGGAGGACGCCACGCGCAGGGTCGCCGAGGGCGACTTCAGCTTCCGCATCCTCACCCGCCCGCGCGACGAGTTCGCCGCCCTCGTGGACTCCTTCAACTCGATGGTCTCGGAGCTGGAGCGCTCGCGGCGCAAGCTCCTGCAGGCCGAACGCATCACGGCCTGGCAGGAGATCGCCCAGCGCCTGGCCCACGAGATCAGGAACCCGCTCACCCCGATCAAGCTCTCGGCCCAGCGCATCCTCAAGAAGCACAGCGAGACGCAGGCCCCCGACGCCGAGGGCCCCGCGGCAATGGAGTTCGGGAGGGTCCTGTTCTCGTCGACGGCCGCGATCATCCGGGAGGTCGAGGGCCTGGAGAAGCTCCTGCGGCGAGTTCAGCGAGTTCGCAAAGCTGCCCGACCCGCAGCCCGCGCCGGTCAGCCTGCGCGAGCTCCTGCAGGAGGTGGCCTCCACCTACAACCACATGAGCGGGACCGTGCGCATCGACCTGGACGAGGTGCCCGCGCACCCTCTCCCTGGCCGCCGACCCGGGCCAGATCCGCCAGGTCTTCGCCAACCTCTTCAAGAACGCGATCCAGGCCATGCCCGCCGGCGGGCGTGCTCGGCGTGCGGGCCGACACGGTGAGGAAGGCGAAGCCTCCTGGCACCGCATCGCCGTGAGCGACACGGGCCGGGCATCGACGAGAAGGACAGGGACCGCGATCTTCGACCCCTACTTCACCACGAAGAAGGACGGCACGGGCCTGGGCCTGGCCATCGTGCAGAGGATCGTCTTCGACCACAAGGGCAACGTCTGGGTCGAGAGCGACGGGCGCGCGGGCACGACGTTCTTCATCGACCTGCCCGCGGGGTCCCCTGACGGAGGCGCGCGCCATGAGCACCATCCTCATCATCGACGACGAGCCGGGCATCCGCACGGTGCTGCGCGACGTGCTGGAGGACGAGGGCTACACGGTCCTCGCGGCCGAGGACGGCATCGCGGGGCTCGCCGAGCTCGCCGCCGCGCCGCGTCGACCTCGTGTTCCTCGACGTGTGGCTGCCCCACATGGGCGGCATCGACGTGTCTGAAGAAGCTCCGCGAGGAGCTACCCCGACGTCGGTGGTGATCATGATCTCGGGTCACGCCAACATCTCCCTGGCCGTGCAGGCGGTGAAGATGGGCGCCTTCGACTTCCTGGAGAAGCCCCTGTCCCTCGACCGGACCATGACCGTGGTGCGCAACGCGCTGGCCCTCGAGGACCTGCGCCGGGAGAACAGGAGCCTGCGCGACAGCCTGTTCATCGAGGACAAGATGGTCGGCGGCAGCCCCGGGCATGCAGCAGGTGCGCGAGCTCATCGCCCAGGCAGCCGGCTCCGACTCGCGCATCCTCATCCTCGGCGAGAACGGCACGGGCAAGGAGCTGGTGGCGCGCGAGGTCCACCGCCAGAGCGGCAGGGCCGAGGGGCCCGTTCGTCGAGCTGAACTGCGCCGCCATCCCCGAGAGCCTGATCGAGAGCGAGCTGTTCGGCCACGAGAAGGGCGCCTTCACCAGCGCGCTGGCCCGGCGACGGGGAAGGTTCGAGGCGGCCGACCGCGGCACGCTCTTCCTCGACGAGATCGCCGACATGTCCCTGGCCACGCAGGCGAAGGTGCTGCGCGTGCTGCAGGAGATGCGCTTCGAGCGGATCGGCGGCGAGGAGCCGATCGCGGTGGACGTGCGCGTCATCGCGGCCACGAACAAGGACATCCGCGAGCAGATCCGCCGGGGGAAGTTCCGCGAGGACCTGTTCTTCCGCATCAACGTGGTGCCCATCGACGGTGCCGCCGCTGCGCGAGCGGATCGAGGACCTGCCCGAGCTGGTGCGCGTACTTCATGGAGAAGTTCAAGCGGCCCTCGGAGAAGGAGCCGCGCACCGTCTCGCGCGGAGGCGCATGAAGATCCTCTCCGCCTACCATTGGCCCGGGCAACATCAGGGAATTGAAAAACTTCGTCGAGAGGGTTAATATCATGACCGAGGAGGCGGAGATCTCCGCCGTCCTCGGTGAAGTCCTTCCTGGGCGCCGCGCGCACGGGCCGAGGGGGACAGCGCGCTGGCCGCGTACGAGGGGCTCACCCTGGCGGAGGCGCGCGACGAGTTCGAGCGGGACCTGATCGCGGCGAAGCTGCGGGAGAACGGAGGCAACATCTCGCGCACGGCGGAGTCGCTCGGCATGTACGCGAGCAACCTCCACAGCAAGATGAAGAAGTTGAAGATGCGCGTGGAGAAGCACGACACGACATGAAGGGACTCACCTCGCGGCAGCGGGAAGTCTTCGACTTCATCCGCTCGTTCATCCACACGAACCGCTATCCGCCGACCATCCGCGAGATCGCCGACGAACTTCCGCTTCTCGGTGAAGGGCAGCTACGACCACGTCAAGGCCCTGGAGAAGAAGGGCTACATCCGCTGCCACGAGGGCAGCGCTCGCGCGCCATCGAGGTGCTGCGCGACGCCGAGGCCGACCGCGAGGCGCTGGCCTCCGTGCCCCTGCTGGGCAACGTGGCCGCGGGCAAGCCCCTGTTCGCCGAGGAGAACCTCCAGGGCTACGTCCAGGTGCCCGCCTCCTCGCTGGGCGGAGGGCGCGCACTTCGCCCTGCCGGTCAAGGGCGACAGCATGAAGGACGCCGGCATCATGGACGGCGACGTGGTGGTGGTCTCGCACCAGAGCACGGCCGACAACGGCGACATCGTCGTGGCCATGGTCGACGAGGCGGTCACGCTGAAGCGGTTCTTCGTCGAGAAGAACCGGGTGCGCCTGAAGGCCGAGAACCCCAAGTACCCGCCGCTCTTCACGCAGAACGTGCGCATCCTCGGCAAGCTCGCCTTCCTCATGCGGTCCTACCAGTGAGCCCCGCCGCGCGCGGCTCCTCCCCCCGCTCCACCCCGCCGAAGCCCGCCTCCCCCGCCTCCGTGTGGCTGCTCACCGGCCCCGAGGAGGGGGAAAAGGCGACCTTCCTGCAGCAGCTGGGGAAGGACCTGGAGAAGGCCCACGGCGGGCCGCCCGAGGTGCACAGGTTCTACGCCTTCGAGGCGCAGATGCCCGAGGTGGTGCGCTGCCTGCGCAACCAGAGCCTGTTCTCGGGCCACCGGCTGGTGATCCTCGGGGAGGCGGACCGGGTCAAGACCGACGACGAGATCGCGGCCCTGGCCGAGTACGCGAAGAACCCCGCCCCCGACGCAACCCTCGTCCTTGTGAGCTCCGAGAACCCCTCCGAGATGAACAGGAAGGTCGCCGGCGACTCGCGGAAGAAGGCTGCGGGCATCGTCCCGTTCGAGCGCCAGAAGATCTTCTGGGAGATGTTCGACAACCAGAAGCCGGGCTGGGTCGTCAGCTTCTTCCGCCAGCGGCAGATCAGCGTGGATCCCGACGCGGTGGACTAGCTCCTGGACATGGTGGAGAACAACACCCGCGACATGCGCGTGGAGTGCGAGAGGCTCGCCCTGTTCTTCGGTCCGGGCGCCTCGATCGACAGGGAGAGCGTCGAGCGCTACATCTACCATTCAAAGGAAGAGAACGTGTTCACCCTCTTCGCCGCCGTCGCGCGCCCGGGACCTCGGCCAGTCGCAGGAGATCCTCGAGAAGATCCTGCTCTCCCGCGAGGCGGAGCCCACGCAGCTGGCGAGCGGCCTGCTGTGGCAGTTCCGGAACCTCGCCCGGCTCAAGCGCCTGCTCGCGGACAACTACGAGATGACCGAGGCGTGCGCGAAGCTGCGGATCACGAGCAAGAAGAACCAGAAGACCTACGCGGATGCCTCCCGCCTCTTCACCGCCGACGACACGCAGTCCGTGATCCTGTGCCTCGCGGGGTTCGACGAGCGGCTGCGCTCCTTCAGGTCGGACCTGCACCCGCTTCTTCTTCGCCTGCTGCTCTACTATATCGTTCAGAGAGCCGGGCGAGGAGCATGGCGGCAGTGACCCGGGGCAGGCCGCTCCTCTTCTGGATCTCCTCGGGGCTCGCCCCGAGGATCGCTTCGACAGAGCCGAACGCCTCCATGATCTTCCTGCTCCGCCGCTCCCCGATGCCGGGCACCCCCTCGAGCAGCGTCAGGGCGACCCGCTTTGCCCGCTTCTTCCTGTTCAGCGTGGTGGCGAACCTGTGCGCCTCGTCGCGCACCGCCTCGAGGATCCGCAGGCCGGGCGAATCCTCCGTCGAGAACCAGGGGCTCGCTCCGCCCGGGCAGGAAGATCTCCTCCTGCTTCTTGGCCAGTCCGACCACGGGGATCGCGCGAGAGCCGAGGCTCGAGAGGACGCCTTCCGCCGCGGAGAGCTGCCCCTTGCCGCCGTCGATCAGGATGAGGTCGGGCCGCTCGAGCTCCTCGTTCAGCACCCGGGTGTAGCGCCGCGCCACCGCCTCACGGATCGACGCGAAATCGTCGACCTTGCCGCCCAGCGCTGCGGATCGTGAAGGCCCGGTACAGCTTCCGGTCCGGCCGCCCGTCGGTGAAGCGCACCATCGATGCGACAGTGTCCTCCCCCTCGAGGTGGGCGATGTCGAATCCCTCGATCCTGCGCGGCGACGCCGTCCAGCCCGAGGTCGCGCGTCAGTGCCTCGAGGGCGAGGGCGGCCTCCCGACGCCCCGGGCCGCCTTGGCCGCCTCCTCGCGCGCGTTCTCCTGCGCCATGGCGATCAGGGCGCGCGTGCTTTCCCCGCTGGGGCATGCGCAGCGCTCACCTGCCTGCCCGCGATCCCGCTCAGGAACGCCGCCAGGCCTCGGCTCCTCCACGGGCACGGACACGTACACCGCGGCCGGGCACGCTCTTCCTTTCCCCGTAGTAGCGGCCTATGAAGTGCGACAGTGCCTCCTCGTCGGGGGCCCACTCGGAGACCTGGAAGACCTCCTTGCCGAGGAGCTTGCCGTCGCGCACCTGCAGCACGACGATCACGAGGGCCTCGCCGCTCGCCGCGAGGGCCACGTAGTCCCTGTCCTCCTCCGTGAACTCCATCACCCGCTGCTCGACCGAGACCTCCTCGATGGCCGCGACCTGGTCGCGCAGGCGCGCCGCCCGCTCGAAGTCCAGGCTGCCCGAGGCCTCGCTGCATCTTCGCGCTCGAGCTCGCGCGACCAGCTCCTCGCTCCTGCCCGACAGGAGCTTGCGCACCTCGTCGACGATCTCGTGCGTACTCCTCGCGCGGTCGATCTTCCCCGCGCAGGGGCCGGCTGCACCGGCCCATGTGGTAGTTGAGGCAGGGGTACGCCGCGCTGCTTCAGCGGCCCCGGTAGCTTGCGCAGGGGGAAGTACTTCTCGATGAGGCGCAGGTACATGTCGATCTGCCTGCGGCTTGGGGTAGGGGCCGAAGTACTCCGACCCGTCGAAGACGATGCGCCGGGTGCGGAACACCCGGGGGAACTCCTCGGCGGTGATCCGGATGACGGGGTAGGTCTTGCCGTCCTTGAGGTTGATGTTGTACTTCGGCCTCCACTGCTTGATGAGGTTGTTCTCGAGCAGCAGCGCCTCGTACTCGGTGGCCGTGATGATCAGCTCGATGTCGGCCATGTTCGCAAGCAGGAACCGGGTCTTGATGTCCTTCTCGCCGGTGAAGTACGAGCGGAGCCGTGTTGCGGAGGCTTCGGGCCTTGCCGACGTAGATCGTCGTGCCCTCGGCGTCCTTCATGATGTAGACGCCCGGGCCTGTCGGGATACTCGCGGCTCGCGAGGTCGGGATGAGGGTAGAGACGGATCTGTCAATGGAATTGCCCCACCTGCCGAATATAATAGAATGTACATCTTGATGGTACGGAAACGGAATACGCTTGTCCGCCGTTCTCGCTTTCTGCCTGCTCTGCCTCGCCCCGGCGGCGCTCCGCGGCCGCCGAGAAGCGCTCGAACTGGGCAGGGACAGGCTGTGGCGCGACATGCGCAGCCTCGATGGCGTGGTCTCCGTGCCCGGCCGGTGGGGGTTCCAGGACCTCGTTCTCTCGCTCAGGGCGAATACGCGGTCGACCGCTCGACCGAGATGCTGTTCCACTTCGACCGGCCTGCCGCAGGGCGACGCGGCGGGCGCCTGGCGAGTTCGACGGGCGCGAGCCGTCCGTCACCGGATCCGTGGCGGCCATGGGCGGGGCGGCGCCGCTTTCCACGGCCTGCCGGCGGGGCATCGCCCTGCGGGCGCCGCCGGGATCCCTCTTCAGCCCCGGCGCCGCTTGGGAGGACTTCACCATCGAGTTCTGGCTGTACCCCGCGACGCTCGCCAACGGCGAGACCGTGCTGTCGTGGGAAGGCGGCCTGCGCGAGAGCGGGACGCGGCTGCCCCAGGCCCTGCGCGTGCGGCTGCGCGACCGCCGGCTGGTCTGGGAGTTCGCGGAGCTCTTCGCTCTCCCGCGGGCAGGAGCGGCTGCCCGTGCGCGCTGACGGGCATCCGCCAGCTCCTGCCCCGGGCCTGGCACCACCACCTGCTGCGCTTCGACGCCCGGCCGGGATGCTCGAGTACGCGCTCGACGGCGTGGTCGAGGCCATCGCCTGGATCACCGACACGGGACGCGAGGGCGGGGACCCCGTCGCCGTGCCGAGATCGGCACGGCGCACGCGGGCCCGCTGGTTCGTCGGGGCCGGGTTCACGGGGTTCCTCGACGAGCTTCGCGTCTCGCGCAGGTTCGTCGAAGACCCCGTCGCTCGCAGCGCTTCCTGGGGCGGACGGGCACGGCGGTCTCGCAGCATCCTCGACCTCGGTTTCTCCGGCACGCGCATCCTGCGCATCGAGACGGTGCACCAGCGCGCCGGGCGACTCGGCCGTCGAGCTCTCGTACCAGGTCTCCGACTCCTGGACCAGCCCGCGCATCCTCGGAGACAGAGACCGACTGGGTGCCCTTGCGCCCCGGGGGACCTGCGGGGACGGCGTGCGGGGCCGCTGGATCCAGCTGCATGGTCGAGCTGTTCCCCGACGGGACGCGCACCCGCACGCCCCGCGTGTCCAGCATCCGCGTCGTGTACGAGCCCACCTCCCGCCCGTGCCCCCGGCGGGCGTCACGGCGACAGCCGGGCAACGGGAAGGTCACCCTCAGCTGGCGCAGAGTCGACGATCCCGAGCGTGAAGGGCTACGTGGTCTACTACGGCAGCGCCCCGCACAGCTCCTCGGCGACGGGGCCGCCCAGGGGACTCGCCCATCGACGCGGGCGACGCCACGCGCATCGAGATCGGCGGCCTCGACAACGGCACGCCTCTACTACTTCGCCGTCGCCGCCTACGACGGGGCGGAGCCCCGGCAGCAGAGCCCCTTCTCCGCCGAGGTCGAGCGCCCGTCCCTCGAGGATCTACCAATGAAGATCGATGACGACCGGCGAGATCCTCACCCGGGCGCGCAACGCCTTCAAGATGGGCGAGTACCCGCTGGTGGAGAAGCTGGCGCTGCGCATCCTCGAGAGCGAGCCCGAATCGGCCGTCGCCTACAACCTGCTGGGCAGCGTCTGCGAGCGGACCGCCCGGTTCCGCAAGGCGATCGAGCTGTTCCAGAAGGCCGTGGAGCATCAAGCCCGACTGCCGCGAGAGCCACAACAACCTCGGCGTCATCCTCAAGCGGATGGAGGCGTACGGCGAGGCCATCCCGCACCTCGAGAAGGCCATCGACCTCGCCCCGGACCGCGGCGACCTGTACTACAACCTCGGCAACGTCTACAAGGCGCTCGGCAACACGGCGCGGCCGAGGAGAACTTCCAGAAGGCCATCGCCGTGGACCCCGGCTTCGTGCCCGTCGTACATCAACCTCGGCACGGTGCTCGAGGCGCAGGGTCGGTTCGGCGACGCCGTGCGCGTCTACCAGAAGGGCCTGCAGGTCGACGCGAACCAGCCCCGCCTGCACTACAACCTCGGCGTCGCCTACGAGCGGCTGGGAAAGCTCGCCGCAGGCGCGCGAGGAGTACGAGGCGGCGGTGCGGCTCAAGCCCAGCTGGGCAGACGCGCTCAACAACCTCGGGGTGGTCCTGCACAGGCTGGGCGACGAGCGGGCCGCCGAGAAGGCGCTGCGCGACGTGCTGCGCGCCGAGCCGCGCAACGCCCGGGCGCTCAACAACCTCGGCGTGGTCCTCGCCGCCCAGGGCAGGCGCGAGGAGGCGGCGCAGGCCTACCGCGAGGCGGTGAAGGCCGAATCCCCGCTACGGTCAGGCCGTCGTCGAACCTCGCCGTCGCTGCTCGAGCAGGACGGCCGGTTCACCGAGGCGATCGAGGAGCTGCGCAGGCTCATCCGCCTGGAGCCCGCCAACACGGACGCGCGCCTGCGCCTGGGCGCCATCCTCGCGTCCCTCGAGAACTACCCCGAGGCGGTGGAGCAGTACGAGGCGGTGCTGGCGGCCGACCCCGCGCACACCCGGGGCGCTGCTGGGCCTGGCCCGCGCCCAGTGGAAAGTCGGGCGCAAGGCCGCGGGCCCTGGACTGCTTCCAGAAGCTCGAGGCTGCCGGGGTTCGCCGACCAGGACTTCCGCCTCGACCTCGCCCTGCTGTGGACGGAGGCAGGCCAGCACCAGAAGGCCCAGGCGGAGGTCGAGCGCTACCTCGCGGCCGCACCCCGAGGACAGCGCGGGCCCGCATCCTCCTGGCCGACCTGTTCGCGAAGCAGGGCCTGCCCCGGCAGTCGGCGCAGACCCTGCGCGAGATCGCTCGACGCCAACCCCGACGACCCGGACGCCCGCACCAAGCTTGCCCGCCTGTACCGGGAGCTGGGCGAGCCCCAGAAGGCCATCGAGACGATGGAAGGCCTCATCAACGTGCTCGAGAGAAGCGGCGACGCCGCCGGACATCGACGCCCTTGCCGCGGCGCATGGAAGAGTACGAGACAGGCGCGTCTCCGAGCACGAGAAGGACTTCCGCGAGGAGCGGGAGAAGACCATCCGCAAGCTGCGCGAGATGGCCGCCGACACCACCCCGCGAGCCACGGCCGCCGACGACGAGGACTCCCTGCTCATGGAGGAGCGCGCTGGAAGAGGACGCCGTGCCCATCATCAACGTCGGCGGCATGGAGCCGGTCTTCGCGGTGCGCGAGCAGGACGAGGAGCTCCAGCTCGAGGAGGCGGACGAGCAGGTCCAGGACGAGACGATCCACATCGAGGACGAGCGGCCGCCCAACCTCGTCAACCTCCTCAAGGACCAGGAGCTGTACGAGGAGAACCCCGCCCTGGAGGCCCTGCGCGAGCAGCCGCCCCTTCCGTCCGCGGCGGAAGCAGCGGGCGCGCAGGCCCGACCGTCGCTGCAGCCGACCCCGCTGCCCATCCCGCTGTCCATCCCGGTGCCCCAGTTCATCCCGCAGACGGTTGCCGCCGCCCCCGCGGCGCAGGCCGCGCCGCTGTCGCCGCAGGGCGAGGGCGTCCTCGCGCAGAGCCTGCGCGAGTCGGTCGAAGCGCAGCGCAGGGTGGTCGACAGGCTGTTCGACGAGATACGCGAGCTGTCTCGCAAGGTCGACAGCCGCCAGCCGCCGTCGGTCATCCCCGTCACCCTCGACCTGCGCCAGCTCGCGGCGCTCCCCGTCGCGGAAGCCCCGGGCAGCCGGCCCCGGCGCAGGAAGAGGTGAGCGTCGAGGAGGCGCTCGAGCAGGTGGAGCCCGCGCTCAAGGGGCAGCCCGCCCCGGCCGGGCAGGCGCCCGAACCCGGCCAGGACCGGCGCGCAGGGGGCCGACGGGCCGAGGATCGGCGGGCGGAGGACCGACGCGCGGAGGACAGGCGCAGGGGAGACAGGAGAAAGAGCGACAGGAGGGGCGGCGAGGAGGTGCGCCAGCAGCTGCGCGACTACCTCGACGGCGTGCGCGAAAAGCTCGGAGCGCCGGCGCTCCCGCGCGGCACCCCGCCCGCCCCGACCGGGCCGCACGATCTGCTTGACTATCTGGAGAATCTGTCCGAGTATCTGCCGGAGCGGGACAGGAGAGTCTTCCGGGCGAGCAGCCAGCGCCTCGCCATCGAGTCGCTCAAGGCGCGCCTGGCGGGGACAAAGGGGCTGCGGGAGTCCGTGTCGCGAAAGTACCGGCCGGCGGCTGCGGCACCCGCCCCGCTGAGCAGGCCGCGCATCGTCGACACCTTCTCCTACCTCAAGGACCTCACGGGGTGGCTGCCGGACAGGACGGTCGGCGCCGCCATGAGGGAGCGGCTGGATTCTCTGATCGCACGACTGGGGAGAACGGGATAGGCATGGAGGAAAAGGACAGGACCCTCGCGATCATCCAGGGCTACATCAACCGGATGCCCAGCCTGCCCATCACGGTGTCGAAGATCCTGCAGATCTGCAACGACCCTCGCACCTCGCCCGCCGACCTGAACCAGGTGATCAGCCTGGACCCGGTCCTCATGGGCCGCGTGATGAAGCTGATCAACTCGGCCTACTACAGCCTTCCCAACCAGATCACCTCCCTCGTGCGGGCGATCATCATGCTGGGTATCAACACGGTGAAGAACCTCGCGCTGTCCACGGCTGTCCTGGGAAACCTGACCCGGAAGGGCGACTTCCAGGCCCTCAACATCGAC
Source organism: uncultured Spirochaetota bacterium (assembly GCA_963733835.1). Lineage (GTDB taxonomy): Bacteria > Spirochaetota > Spirochaetia > SZUA-6 > Fen-1364 > CAVTER01. Next base: position 42,391 of record CAVTER010000010.1, on the reverse strand, counting down.
GGGTTCTGGCGCCACTCGCTGTGCGTCGGGGTCACGGCCAAGCTCGTCGCGACAAAGAGGAAGCGCGACCCCAAGCTCCTGGAGGAATACTTCGTGGCGGGCCTGCTGCACGACGTGGGCAAGATTCCTCTCAACAACAAGATGTCCGCCGAGTACGTGGAGGCCATGGCGCTCACGGAGAGGGAGCGGCTGCCGCTGTTCCTCACCGAGGAGCGCACCATGGACGTGAACCACTGCGAGGTGGGCCGGCTGATCATCAAGAGCTGGAACCTCGGCCCGGTGATGGAGGACGTGGTGTTCTTCCACCATTTCCTCGACTCCTACCCCGGGGCCAACAGGGACATCGTGCTCACCGTGGCGGCCGCCAACCACTTCGCCAACATCTCCCAGATCGGCTTTTCGGGCGACCGCTACCCCCAGAAGCTCGCCCCCGAGGTGCTCGGGGAGCTGTCTGTCAGCTTCGACGACATCGAGGCGATGGAAGACAGCGTGAACAGGGAGATCGAGAAGGCGAAGATCTTCCTCAAGGTGTCGGAGTAGATGCCCGCGGGGATGCGCGTCACCTTCTGGGGCGTGCGGGGCTCCATCCCCTGCCCGGGCCGGCCACGGTGCGCTACGGCGGCAACACGGCGTGCCTGGAGCTGCGGGTGGGCGACGAGAACAGGCTCATCATCATCGACGCCGGCTCGGGGATCCGCCCGCTGGGAGACTCGCTGCTGAAGAGCGACCTCCCGAAAGGCCCCATCCGCACGACCATCTTCCTCTCCCACACGCACTGGGACCACATCATGGGCTTCCCGTTCTTCACGCCCATCTACATCCCCGGCACGACGCTGGAAATCTGCGGGCCCGTCACCTACGAGGAAGACAAGCTGGACACCATCGTGGGGGCCCAGCTCAGCTACCGCTACTTCCCCGTGCGCCAGGAGGAGCTGCAGGCCGACATCACCTACCTCGAGCTGAAGGAAGGCACGCGGGACCTCGGCGGGGGGCTCACCGTCACGACGAAGTACCTCAATCACCCCATCCTCGTGCTGGGCTACAGGTTCGAGTACCGCGGCAGGGTCTTCTGCACGGCCTACGATCACGAGACGTTCCAGAACGTGTTCCAGATGGAACCCGGCCAGCCGGGCTACGATCCCGAGGTGACGCGGGAGGGGGAGCTCGCCGCGCGGGAAGAGAACGAGAAGGTCTCCCGCTTCTTCCAGGGAGCGGACCTGCTCGTGCACGACACGCAGTACACGATGAAGGAATACCAGAAGAAGAAGGGCTGGGGTCACAGCACCTTCGAGGCGGCGATCAACGCGGCCCACAAGGCCGGCGTGAAGCACCTCGTGCTGTTCCACCACGACCCGCTTCGCACCGACAGCGAGCTCACCGCGCTCGCGCGCGCCTACACGCGGGCCATGGAGGGAAAGACCTCGCTCACCGTCTCCGTGGCCAGGGAAGGCGCGACCCTCGAGGTCTAGCCCGGGGGCGCTCGCCGGTCCTCTCGGCCGACCCCGTCAGCGCTCTTCCTTCCTCCACAGGCCCTCGTCGAGGCTCTGCCCGTGGGGCCGGTACAGCTCGCGGTGCGCGAGCCTGTGCTGCACTTCCTTCACGATCAGCCCCGCCGACTCCTCCAGGATCTTCCTGCCGAACTCGGGCGTCGCATCCTGCGGGGCCATCTTCTGCATGATCCCGACCAGCGGCTGGCCCTTCGGGGGAAGCGTGGACAGGTCCACCGTCTCGGGGTGCAGCGCCATGAGGTGCGAGGTCTCCCAGCCCGCCGCGTGGTCGCCGGCCTCGGGGTAGCTGTCGCGCAGGGGCAGGTAATCGATGCAGGCCCAGGCGAGCATCCCCTGGCGCTTGCTGAAGCGCCTCTGGTTGAACAGCAGCACCGCCGCCCGGGCATGGTCGATGAGGGGGTAGTGCCCGGGCACGAGCACCCCCAGGCGGAATCCCAGAGTCTCGGCCTCGGCGAGGATGTGCAGGAGCAGCTTCTGGTAGTTCAGCACCTGCTCGGTGGGCGTGAACGGCTGGCGTTCGGGGAGGAAGTTGTCCGGCGAGAGCCCCATGGCCTCGGCGATCTTCTCCCGGTCCTCGGCGTTGGCCTCCATGAGCGACTCGCTCCTGCTCTCCCCGTAGTACAGCGAGGGGAACACCAGGCCGCCGCCCTTCCTGGCGCACAGGACGGCAAGCCCCTCGGCCTGGAGGGTGTCGGCGCCCAGCGGGTTGTGCGGGCCGTGCCATTCGATGGTGCCGACGGGAACGTAGAGCACGGGGCAGGCCTCGCGCCGCGCACGCACCTGCGCGGGCCTGAGCATGTGGTAGCGGACCTCTTCCTGCATGGCCGCTATACTGCCACGTCCCGGGGCGAAAGGGAACGGGGCACCGAGGTCAGGACCCTCGGTCCCCCCTCCCGATTGCTCTACGACCTGCGCCTGCGCGCCCCCGCGCCCCCGGCGCTGCCGCCGAAGACGATGCTCACGCCGAACAGGAAGCCGAAGTTGTACCAGCCGCCGTTGTTGTGCACGTCGTACATCTGCACCTTCGGTGTGAACAGCGAGATGATGAAGGTCACCGGCGAGATGATCCCGTTCCACAGCCCGCGCCAGAAGCCTGCCACGACCCCCGATGCGCCGGCGCTGCCCCGCATCTCGTTGGGCCCGGGCGCGCACCCTGCCAGCAGCACGAGCGCGAAGACGGCAAGGACAATCACGGAAACAGTGCGCATGAATACCCTCCTCACATGAAACACCGGACGAACAGGTCGACGACACCGCGGGGGAGCAGGCCCAGCGTCGCCCGCAGGGCGTTGTTGCCCACGCGGGAAAAGGGCCGGGGCCGCCGGGCCCGCAGTGCGCGCACCACGACCCGGGCGGCGCGGGCGGGGTCCATCCCCCTGTCCGCTTCCTTCGAGAGGATCGGCCAGACCCGCGTGAGCTGGGGACCGAACGCGGTCGCGCGCTGGGAGCGCCTCATCGCGTCCCCCGCCGCACCGAGGAGGGCCGTGCGCATGGAACCGGGCTGCACCACCGCCACGCGGATGCCGGCGAACATGAGCTCACGGCGCAGCACGTCGGCGTAGGCGTCCAGGGCGCACTTGCTCACCGTGTACGGGCCGGTGAAGGGCATCGCGCAGCGCGAAACCTCCGAGCCGATGAGAACCACCCGCCCGCCCGGCTTCGACAGGAGCGGGAAGAACTCCCGCACGACCCGGAAGGCCCCCATCACGTTGACGTCGAGTGCAGCCTGCATGTCCGACTCGGCCGCCTCGACAAGGGGTCCCCCGCGGAAGATCCCCGCGCAGGTGACGATAGCGTCCAGCGAGCCCGTGCGGCGGCTCACCGCGCGGCGGGCCCGCGCGACGTCGCGTCCCGAGGTCACGTCCATGCGCACCGTGATGACGCCGGTTTCTCCACGAAGAGCGGAAAGCGCCGCTGCGCTGCTGTCGGCTGCGAACACGGTGCATCCCTCCCCGCTGAGCAACCGGGTCACGCTCGCGCCCAGCCCGCCTCCCGCCCCCGTGACGAGGTAGTGCCGCATCGACGCCGATCATACCTGCTTCCCTCGGTCCCGAATACCCGGTCGCCGCTGGGTCGTTTTGACACAGCTGGGTCGTTTGGCGCTTCCGGGAACCAACGTTATCTTTTGGGCATGAAAGGATGGCGCAAGTACATGGCAAACCTCCTGAAGCCTCGCAATACAGATGCCGCTGAGCAGATGCCGAATGAGCTCCCGATCCTGCCCCTTCGGAACGCAGTCGCGTTCCCCTTCTCCGTCCTTCCCCTCGCCGTGGGGATTCCCCGGTCGGTGAAGCTCGTGGAAGAGGCCATGCAGGGCGACAGCCTCGTCGGGCCTCTCTCAGCTCGAAGGACCCGACGCGTCGAGGAGCCCCTGCCCGGCCAGGTGCACGAGATGGGGACGATGGCCCGCATCCTCCGGGTCGTGCGCGGGCGCACGACGGGACACCTGCAGGTGGTGGTGCAGGGCCTCGAGCGGATCCGCGTCCTCCACTGGATCGCCTCGGAGTCCCACCTGCGCGCGCGGGTGGCCCTCGCCGCCGAGACCGTCGAGACCGACCTGGAGATCGAGGCGCTGATGCGGAACCTCAAGGACCTGGGCGCGAGGTCGTGCAGCTCTCCCCGAACATCCCCAACGAGGCCGCCGAGTTCCTGGCCACGGTGACCGATCCCCGCTACCTCGCGTACCTCGTCGCCGCCAACAGCCAGCTCGAGGCGCCCGGACGCGCAGAAGCTCCTCGAGATCGACTCGATCAAGGAGAAGCTGCGGGCGCTGGTCATGCACCTCGGGCACCAGAAGGAGGTGCTCAGCCTCGGGCAGAAGATCAGGTCCGAGGCGAAGGAGGAGATGGAGAAGGACCAGCGCGAGTACTTCCTGCGCCAGCAGATGAAGGCCATCCAGAAGGAGCTGGGCGAGATCGACGAGGACGTCCTCCGTCGCCGACGAGTACAGCGGAGAAGCTGGCGAAGGCGAACCTTCCCGAGGAAGCGAAGAAGGAAGCCGAGCGGGAGCTGAAGCGCCTGGCGGGCATGTCGGCGCAGTCTCCCGAGTACTCGATGATCAAGACCTACCTCGACTGGATGGTCGAGCTGCCCTGGAGCACGATGAGCGAGGACCAGCTCGACGTCGTCGAACGCCCGCCGCGTGCTCGACGAGGACCACTACGACCTGCAGGAGGTCAAGGACCGGATCATCGAGTTCCTGGCCGTGCGGAAGCTCTTCAAGGAGCGCGGGCATCCAGAGGAGACAAGACCGAGGACGGCAAGACCGGCCGGGCCATGGGCGCCATCCTCTGCTTCGTCGGGCCCCCCGGGCGTCGGCAAGACCTCCCTCGGGCAGAGCATCGCCCGCGCCCTCGGCCGCAAGTTCACGCGCATGAGCCTCGGGGGCATGCGCGACGAGGCGGAGATCCGCGGGCACCGCCGCACGTACATCGGCTCCATGCCGGGGAGGGTCATGCAGGCCATCAAGCGGGCCGGCACGCGCAACCCCGTGTTCATGCTGGACGAGATCGACAAGGTGGGAAGCGACTGGAGGGGCGACCCCTCCAGCGCGCTGCTGGAGGTGCTCGACCCCGCCCAGAACGGCACCTTCCGCGACCACTACCTCAACGTGGACTTCGACCTGAGCGACGTGATGTTCGTCACCACCGCCAACCAGCTCGAGCCCATCCCCGCGCCGCTGCGCGACCGCATGGAGATCATCCACCTCGACGGCTACACCGAGCACGAGAAGGTGAAGATCGCCCAGGAGCACCTGGTGAAGCGCCAGCTCGCGGCGAACGGGCTGCGCGAGGGCGAGGTCGTCTTCACCGAGGAGGCGCTGCGCAAGATCGTGCAGGACTACACGCGGGAGGCGGGCGTGCGCAACCTCGAGCGCCAGATCGGCGCCATCTGCCGCAAGACGGTGGCGAAGATCGCCGCGCGGGCGAGCCGCGGCCGTGGCAGATCACCCCCGACGTCGTCCGCGAGCATGCTGCGCAAGGAGAAGTTCGAGTCGGAGAGCTCGGAGTCCATCGAGATCCCCGGTATCGCCACGGGCCTTGCCGTGACGCCCGTGGGCGGCGACATCCTGTTCATCGAGGCCACCCGGATGAAGGGCAAGGGGGAGTTCACCCTCACCGGCCAGCTCGGCGACGTGATGCGGGAAAGCGCGCGCATCGCGCTGAGCTACGTGCGCTCCAAGGCCGCGGAGCTCGGCGTCGACGGCGATTCCTTCAGCCAGACCGACGTGCACGTCCACGTGCCGGCGGGGGCGATTCCCAAGGACGGCCCCTCGGCGGGCGTGGCGATGACCATGGCGATCGCGAGCCTCTTCACGGGCCGGCCGGTCAAGGCCAGCGTGGGAATGACGGGAGAGGTGACCCTCCGCGGCAGGGTGCTGCCGATCGGCGGCGTGAAGATGAAGGTGCTCGCCGCGCACCGGGCAGGGCTCACCACGGTCATCCTCCCCCGCAGGAACGAGCGGGACCTCGAGGACGTGCCGGACGACGTGCGAAGCGCCATGACCTTCGTGCTCGTGGACACGATCGACGAGGCGCTGGAAGCGGGCCTCTCGCTGAAGGGCGAGGCGGCCCGCGGCCCCGCGCGCGAGATGATCGCGTAGGAGGGGTGCCGCCATGCGCATGCACGCGGTTGCCATCCTCCTCGGTGCTGTCCTCCTGGCCTCCTGTTCGTACCTGCCGCAGTTCGCCCCCGGCTCACTCGCCCCGGGGGTAAACGTGGCAGAGACCAGGGATGCGATCGTGCTCGCACCGGGCACGGTCGCCCCCGGCACCGCGGGTTTCATGTTCTATCCCGGCGGGCTGGTGGACCCGCACGGGTACCTGCCGCTGCTCGCGGACATCGCGGCCGCGGGCATCCCCGTTGTGGTCGCGAAGGCGCCGGGAAACCTTGCAGTGTTCTCACCCGACGCAGGCCTCGCGCTGCGGCGCCTGGTGCCGGCCGCCGACGGCTGGGTCGTGGGCGGCCACTCTCTCGGAGGGGCCATGGCTGGCTGGAGCGCGCACGACAACCCTGAGGCGTGGAAGGGAATCGTGTTCCTTGCCGCATACCCGCCCGACTCGAAGAGCCTGGCATCCTGGCCGCACCCCGTGCTGTCCATCTCGGCAGAGAACGACGGCCTCGCCACCCCCGCGAAGATCACCGCGACGCTCCCGCTCCTGCCGGCGCAGCAGCAGTCTCTCGCGGTTCTCGGCACGCCGTACACGTTCACGAGCGGCGGGTATGCCGTGCTGCACCAGGTGGCCGGCGGGGTGCACGCCCAGTTCGGCTCGTACGGGACCCAGCAGGGCGACGGCATGCCGACGATTTCCGCGGCGGACCAGCGGGCCGAGACCCGGGATTTCATCGTCGAGTTCTTCACGAACAACGGGTGGCTATGAAAAGACTCCTTGCATCCCTGGCGTGCGCCGCGGTCGTCGCCGCGGCAGCCGGTGCCTCCCCTGCCCCGCGGTGGGGCCTCGACCTCTCCGTCAGCCCGCAGGTCGGGCTCGCATACGCGGGGACCTTCGATGCCGGCTTCTCGGGCCTCGCGCTGGCTGTCACCCCGTTCTTCCAGACGGGGTTCCTGCGGGCAGAGGCCGGCGTCGAGGCCGGCAGTTCTCCCCTCGGCTGGCAGGTGCTCGCACCCCTGCGGGCAGGGGCGCGGATCGACCTCGCGGCCTTCACCATCGAGGCGCTTGCCGAGGCTGCGCCCGGGATCGCGCTGTTCCTGCCCGCCCCGCTCTTCGTCCTCGGCCTCGGCGGAGCCGTACGCGCTGCCTGGAACGTGACGCCCGGTTTCGCCCTCACTGCGGCGGCAGGCCTTCGCTGGACCGGGTGCCCCGCGTGGGAAGGGTACACGGGCGACGCGTACTCGTCGCTCGACGTCCCGCTCGCACTCGGGGTCCGCTGGACCTTCGGTCGCGAAGGCCGGCCAGCCTCCGGTCGCAGCCGATGACGTCGTTCGACGTCCTGGTCGTCGGTGGCGGCGCCACGGGACTTGCCCTGACCTGGGATCTCGCCCAGCGGGGCCTCGCGGCAGCAGTCATCGAGATGGGCGAGTTCGCGGGAGGCACGAGCGGGCGCTACCACGGCATGCTGCACTCGGGGGCCCGCTACGCAGCGCGCGACTCCGAGACGGCCCGGGAGTGCATGACCGAGAACGCGATCCTGCGGCGCATCGCCCCTGCCGCGATCGAGGACACCGCGGGCCTGTTCGTCCTCGGGGACGACGACGATCCCTCGTACGTGGTGTCGTGGCTCGACGGGTGCAGGTCGGCAGGCATCCCGGCACGGGAGGTCCCCCGGGCAGAGGTGCTCGAGCGCGAGCCGCTCCTCGCTCCCTCGATGCTCCGCGCCTTTTCGGTACCCGACGCCGTGTGCAATTCGCACGCCCTCTGCAGCCTCCTGCAGGAGGCTGCCCGGGGACAGGGGGCGACGCTCCTGCCCTTCCACAGGCTGGACGGGTTTCTCGTGGAGAGCGGCAGGATCGTCGGCGCAGCCGTCACGGATCTCCGTCTCCACCGATCGATCGAGGTGCGCGCGCGGCTGGTCGTGAACGCGGCAGGCCCCTGGGCGGGAGGCATCGCGGGCATGGCGGGAATCGATCTGCGCATGGACCTGCGCCGCGGAGCCATGGCGGCCTGGCGGGGCCGGCTCGTCCACGCGTCGATCCAGCGCCTGCGCCCGCCCGGCGACGCCGACGTGATCCTTCCGCGCGGCCGCGTGACAATCGGCGGCACGACCGACGTGCCGACAACCGACCCCGGTGATCGTCGGATTGAAGAGCGCGAACTGGCCACGATCACCGCGGGGCTGGCCCGCTTCCTCCCCGGCCTCCGAGAACCGGCGCTCGTCCACGCGTGGTCCGCGGTACGCCCCATTTTCGACCCGGCGGGCAGCGGCGGGCACTCCACCGCGCGCGGCCTCAGCAGGGGTTTCTCGGTGATCGACCACGCGCGACCGGGACGGCGTCGACGGGCTGGTGACGGTGACCGGGGGCAAGCTGGCGACCTGCCGGCTCATGGCGGAGAAGGCCGCGGACCTCGCCTGCCGCAGGCTGGGCGTCCGGGCCCCCTGTCGGACCGCCGAAACGCCCCTCTGACGAGCCCTCCGGGAGCGGTTCCTCAAGGCTCGGCTTTGTGGTAGGATGCCGCCTGCGCCGACAAGGCGCATGGTTTGGCGAATGTCCGACGAACGCATCATTTCCGTAGTCCACGGCTGGGATACCGTCCGCTTCGAGCTCCTCAACTCCCGGGTCTGCGACCTCCCTCTTCGCATCGACGGCCCCTTCCTCGGGCCTCTCACGCAGCGCCTGCACAGGGAGCTGGAGCAGAAGGGCATCGTCTTCAAGCCCGATTTCTACCTGACCGACAGCTGGGGCTGCCCCGACAGGGTCCCCGTGATCGGCATCCCCTTCTACCTCGCCGATGCCAAGCTGCGGCGGCTGGAGGAAGAGCAGACAGGCGAGATCGAGGACGCGCTGGAGGCCATGAAGTTCCTCCGCCACGAGGCGGGGCACGCCATGAACTACGCCTACCACCTCTGGGAGCTGGAGGAGTGGCGGGAGACCTTCGGCGTGTTCTCCAAGCCCTACCGGGAGGACTTCCACCCCATGCGGTGGAGCAGGCGCTTCGTGCGGCACATCGAGGCCTACGGCCACGGCCTCACCTACGCGCAGAAGCACCCCGACGAGGACTTCGCCGAAACCTTCGCCGTCTGGCTCACCCCGCGTTCGGGCTGGCGGCGCATCTACCGGCAGTGGCCGGCCATCCGCAAGCTCCAGTACGTCGACAGGCTCATGAAGGAGATCGGCCAGGAGGCTCCTCCCCGGTCGCGCACGCGCCTGGTGCGGCCCGTGGAGTCGATGCGGCTCCTCCTGGCCGAGCACTACGGTCAGAAGGCCAAGAGGCTGCGCAAGGCGGCCCAGGGCTACGTCGACGACAAGCTGCGGGAGCTCTTCCCGGCCGCGCGCACCAGGGCCCCCGCGCCGGTGAGCGAGCTGCTGATCCGCCACCACGACGGCCTGGTGCGGAGGATGGAGAGCTGGTCGGGACTGGAGGAGGAGGAGGTCGAGGAGATACTCAAGAAGCTGGTGAGCAGGTCGGCCGCCCTGAAGCTGTCCTACCCCCGGGGCCGCGGCATGGAAAGGCTCATGGACAGCGTGGCCCTCGTGGTCTCACTCGCCATTGAGTACGCCACCACCGGCCGCTTCGCCGGCTAGCGTCGCCGCGCCGCTCCACAGGGCCGGCTTCTCCTTCCTGCCCTGGCGGAACGAGATGGGGAGGTCCAGGTCGAACGGCGGCCCCTCGAATGCGGCCTTCAGGATGAGCTGCAGCAGCTCGGGGTAGGAGATGCCCGCCCTCTTTGCCGACCGGGCCAGGCCCACCCCCTCCTCCAGCAGGGGATTGCAGTTCACCTCGAGAACGCGCGGCATGGACTCGGCGTCCAGGCGGATGTCCACGCGGCCGTAGCCCCATCCGCCCACGGCCCGGAAGGCCCGCACGGCGGTGTCGGCAATGCGCTGGGCCAGCTCGGGGTCGACCCGGGCAGGGCAGATCACGCGGATCGTCTTGTACTCCGTGCTGTCCTCCATCCACTTGGAGGCGTACGACATGATGGGCGGGATGTCCGCGGGCAGCTTCGTGTAGTCCACCTCGGCCAGCGGCAGCACGCGCAGCTTCTTCCCCCCCACGATTCCCACGTTGAACTCGCGCCCCGGCAGGAACTGCTGGGCCAGGGCGGGCTGGTGGTAGTCGGACGAGGATCGCGCGCACCTTCTCGCCGCAGCGCCGTCTTGCTGTGCACGATGGAGTCCCGGTCCGTGCCGATGCCGGCGTGCTCCTGGCTGGGCTGCACGATGAGGGGGAACTGCCACTTGTGCTTGTCGATGTCGCCGATGCGCTCCAGCAGCGCCGTGCAGGGCGGGATGGGGATGCCGGCGCCCTGCAGGAGGCTCGCGCACATGTACTTGTACCGGCTCAGGCCCAGCCCCAGGGCGGGGCAGCCCGTGATGGGAAAGCCCATGATGCGCACCAGCGTGGCCACGCGCATCTCGTACAGCGCCCCGTGCACCACGTCGTCGTACTGGTTGAAGACCACGTCGGGCTTCATCCGCATGAGCCTGCGCTGGAAGGCGGAGAGATCGTTGGCCAGCGGCACCGCTGTCACCGCGTGGCCGAGCTTGCGCAGCGAGCGGGCGATGCGGCGGACCAGCAGGTGCAGGTCCCAGTCGCTGCCGCTGTCCGGGCGCGCGTCGAGCGCTGCCTCGTTGTACGTGTTGTAGATCAGGGCGATCCGGTAGCGTTTCCTGCTGCCGTTCTGCACATGCGCATTCTACACCGGGTCCGGGCGCAATGCAATCAATTCGCGGAGCGGGCGGATTGTGTCGCGGCGGCGAGAAGGATCTCGGGCCGGTACTCGAAGTGCATCGTGTCGAAGAACAGCCACTTGCCGCCCCAGACGAAGCCCTGTCTCTCGAAAGCCTCCACCACGGGGAGCGGGACCATCCAGCGCCTCTCGTAGGGCACCGTCCAGAAGTCCCTCACCTTGCTCATCGCCCACATCCAGTACGCGTGCGTCCCGCCGTAGCTTCGCGGCACGAGGTCCACCGCCAGACCGTAGCTGTGCAGGCTGCGCGAGCGGGTCCCCTCGACGTAACGGTAGTTGTACCCGTTCATCTCCACCAGGCCGCGGAGGAAGCCGTCAACCGCGGGATCAGACCGCCGAAGGGCACGCAGCTCCTCCGAGACCCTGGTGAGCGGTCCTGCCAGCCGCTCGTGCACGGTCACCGTGTAGCCGGCCACCTCCATGCGCACCATGCGTAACTCGGTCTCCGCCCTGTCGGCAGCACGGAGGAGGCTGCCCAAGAAACCGGGGTGCCTGCGCGGGGGGTCCACGGCCTCCTCACGCACGCGCGCGCGGATGCGCGCGGCCCGTTCCTCGTCCACGACGGGCAGGGGCGGCATGCCGACGGGGTAGCCGTAGAACGGATGCGGGGCGTACTGCTCCCCCCGCGTGCGTTCGGCCTCGGGCAGCAGCCTTCCCCCGGCCCACGCGAACCACTCGCCGCCGATGCGGAGCATCCAGTCTCCGCCGCGGAAAGCCGCCTCGGCGATCCTGTCTGGCCACGCCGCCGCAAGAGCTTTCACCTCGGCCTCGCCCGGCATGCCCGCCCCCTCTGCGGCGGGGGGCGCCGCGGGGGCGATCAGCGTGGCGAGCGGCAGGCCGGGCAGCACGAGCAGCAGCGACAGCACGAGCGCGAGGGCGGGGACGCTCATGGCCGGGTCGCGGTTTCCATGGCCGCGAGCAGCCCCAGGGCTTCCCCTGCGCTTGTGCCGCAGATGTCCGGGGTGACGCGCAGGCTCACGCAGACCGCCGGCCGCTGGGGCAGGCCGAACAGGCGGCACCGGTAGTCGGGGGCGAGCTGCACGCAGCGCACGCCCGCCGGTTTTCCCCCCGGCATGCCGGGGATGGCCGACGAGATGGACGGCGCGATGCAGCAGGCGCCGCAGCTTACCCTGCACTCCATGGCCGCAGCCTCACCCCGACGGCGGCCGGGTGTCGGCTGGCGGCGGGTGCTTCATGCCCAGCCTGTACTCCGCGCCGGTGGAGACCCGCTTCCAGGCCACGGACACGGACTGGTTCAGCGGGTGCACGAGCCGGATCGCGCCCGGGCGCGGGCACTCCAGGACACAGGTGCCGCAGTGCCAGCACTCGTCGGGATACATGACCAGCGGAGGCCTTCCCCGCTCGGGGTTTGGCGCGAGGAGGTCGGACCTGCAGATCTGCACGCACCGGTTACAGCCGTTGCAGGCATCGGGGTCGAACGCCACGGCCCTGTTCGGGGTGGGCGGGTTGGGAAGCATAAGCAAATGCGCCTCCGGCGCCGGGCGGGGAGCTTCGCTCACGTCGAGCCTCCCCCCGGCGCCGAAGGCGCATTTCCTCCGTCCCGTGCCCGGTAGTTCTCCTCGCCGGTGCCCGCGAACGGCGGCCGCAGGTGCCAGTCCAGCGGCACCTCGCGCACGGAGGCGCCGTCCCCGTGCCTGCGGATGGGCAGGAGCTTCCTCCACTCCGGCGGGTCGACGGCGGGGAAGTCCAGCCGTTGGAACCCCAGGGACGCGCTGCTCGCCCGCCGGGCGAGCGACGCCTGCATCACAGCCTCTCCCGTGGTGAGCAGGGCCATGCACTCCAGCGCGTGCATCAGCTCGTGGGGATTTGCAGCCTGCACTGCCGCGGCCTCCGACTCTGCCAGGCCGCGCAGGAGACGGATGCCGGCCTCGAGGGTGGGCGCGCTCCTGAACCTTCCACAGGTGTCCTGCATGACCCGGCAGATACCCGCGTTCAGCTCCTTCCAGCCCAGCGCATCGGTTTTCGGCGACAGGGGCGCGTACACGCGCTTCTTCTCCCGGTCCACCTGGCCCCTGTCGAGAACCGGTGCCGGCTGCCCCGCGGCCCACGCGGCCGCCCTGCGGCCCGCCCACCTGCCGCTCGCCGCGGCACTGGAGTGCGCCCCCGCGCCGTAGACGGCTCCACCGGCGGCGAAGAGGCCCGCGAGGTTCGTCGCGAGATCCCAGTCGGCGAGAAGCCCGCCGCCTCCCCACTGCCGCCACTGCGGCACTGGCATGCCTGCCCAGAAGTTGGAGTGGCCGTAGGCGTCGGGGTCCATGACCGGCGACTGCAGCATGTCCCTGTCGGGATCGAACCCCGCCCGCGTGAGAGTATCGTAGACCGCGATGCGGGTCTTTCCCTCGTTTCCCACCATGAGGCCGAAGATCGCCCTGCGCTCCAGGGGAGGAAGCCGGGTGAGGTCCGCGTACAGTGGGAGGGCAAACTCCCCCGTGCGGATCCGCTCGGGAAGGTCGGGGGCGAGCTGGGGCACGTGGTTGGCGTAGTTCGCGGGAACGCGAAGGCCGGGTGCGATCATGAAGCGCTGGCCGGGCGAGGGACGGAAGCGCTGCGCGACGGTGGCGAGGACCTTCCCGTCCCTGTCGACCCACGGCACCTCTCTCCCCTTCGCGTCCACGATGGAGCAGCCGTGCCACGTGTTGTGCGCGTTTCCCACCCCGTACGCGATGTAGGCGAGAGAGGCGGCATCTGGTGAGGAGTCCTCCAGGCGCACGAACTCGGCCCCCGCGTTCCACGCCGCGGCGAACCCGTCGCAGGCGAGGTTGGGGTCTCGGAAGGTGGGCCTGTATTCCGTGGAGTGCACCCACAGCCTGCCCGGCATACCCGTGGAAAGGATCACGGCCTTTGCCAGCACCGCGACGAACTCGCCCGTGCGCGTGTGCACGCCCATGGCACCGACCGCCTGCGTCGCTTCTCCCTCGCCGCGCGTGAGCAGCGCGGTCAGCATGACCCTGTCGCGCACGTCCACGCCCAGGCGCTTCATCTCGGCATGCAGACGCGGCTTCATGTCGTGGCCGAATACCCTGATGTCGATCCTGTTCACGTAGTCGTAGGCGAAGAGCAGGCCCGTCGCGGGGTCGCGGAAGTCGGCGCCGGCGAACTCGCCCACCGAGTCGCGGATGCGCACGCCCATCGCCTCGCAGTCCAGGAGCGTGTCCCAGCCGTCGCGCGCGTTCACGTAGCGCAGGGGTCCGCAATCGTATCCCCCGCAGTCCTCGGTCACGCGCGCCGTGAACTCCTCGGGGCTCACCGCCGAGCAGGGATTGGTGCAGGCGGACAGCCAGTGGTCAACACCCGCCCCGCCGTTGCCGCTCCACTTCGCGGCCGCCTTCTCCAGCACCGTGACAGAGGCGCCGGTCCGCCGCGCGTTGATGGCCGCGTGGCAGCCCGCGATCCCCCCGCCCAGGACAAGGATGTCCGTCGAGAGAATCGTCTCCTTCCCGTACCTGACGGGGTACGGCCAGTCGGGAAGCGACCCGGCGGCCCGGAGGTGCTCGTGCCATGTGCTCACAGGATATGCCTCGCCTCCACGCTACCCCAACAGGTCGCGGGCTTCAACCCGGTGGATTCCACCAGCAGTCCCCCTTGCCGCGCACGGCCGCGGCGGCGCGCGCGCGGATCGCGCGCATCCTCTCCCCGCCGAGGGGCGCGAACGAGAGCGCCGCGGCGAAGGCCTCGTCCTGTTCATTGGGAAAGCTCATCCCGAGCAGCGCCACGTCGGGGTCGCAGGTGAGGGTGTAGTGCACGCACTCCTGCACGCTGAGCCGGGGGAGAAGCGGCTCGCCGTCCGGCGCGGCGCCTCCCGAGCTCAGCTTGCCGCGAGGCCGGGCCTGCAGGGGCCGGCCGTATCCCGCCGTGTCTCCAAGGAGCTTCCCGGCGGCGAAGGCCTTGAACCCGATCGTTCCCACGCCGCGCGCCTTCGCGAGCGGGAGGACCTTCTCGATGAAACGGGAGTCGCAGAAGGGGCCCACGGCGAACATCACCACGTCGCACACCCCCGACTCGACGGCCCTGCACAGCACCTCGGGATGGTGGCTGGAGATGCCGCGAAACCGGGCCTGCCCCCTGCCGATGCATTCGGCGAGCTGCTCCATTCCCCCGCCGGGCGCAGCCAGCTTCTCCCATCCCTCCATCGTGGAGACACCGTGGAACAGGAAACAGTCCGCGCTCTGCCGCCGCAGGCGCTGCAGGCTGTCGAACACCTGGGGCGAAACGGGCTGGTCGTGGAAGTCGACCTTGTCGACGAGGAACACGGGACCCTGCCAGCCCTCGAGGGCCCTCCCGACGATCTCCTCGCTGTAGCCGTCCTCGTAGCCGGGGGCCGTGTCGACGAGGTTGAGACCGGCCTCCAGCGCCCTGCGCACCGTGCGCACGCACTGCTCGATCGGCACGGCCCTGTCGGCCACGTCGCCGATCCCCAGCGCTGTCACGGCGAAGCCCGTCCTTCCCAGCTGGCGCCGCGGCGCGAAATGCCCCTGCCCCCCGACCTCGTCCATGTGCATTCCCCCCCCGTGCCCCGAGTCTACCACCCCGCCCCCGTCTTGCCACTGCCCGCCCCTCCATTGTAGTATTTACCCAGCCCGCCGGGCTGTCGGTCTTTCGGGGGATTAGCTCAGTTGGTAGAGCGGCAGGTTCGCAATCTGTAGGTCGGGGGTTCGAATCCCCCATCCTCCACAACCCACCATGAGCCTCACACTCCTGACGGATTTCTACGAGCTGTCGATGATGCAGGGGTACTTCCTGCGCGGAAAGAACCCGCCCGTCGTCTTCGACATGTTCTTCCGCCGCCAGCCCTTCGGCGGCGGGTTCTCCGTCGTCGCCGGGATCGAGGACGCGGCTGTCCCACATCACGCGGGTGGGGTTCACCGCCGACGACATCTCCTACCTGGACAGCCTCGGGACGTTCCGCAGGGAGTTCCTCGACCAGCTGGCGGGCTTCCGCTTCACGGGAGACGTCTGGGCGATGGACGAGGGATCCCTCGCCTTCCCCGGCGAGCCGCTGGTGCGCGTGCATGCGCCCCTGATCGAGGCACAGCTCGTCGAGAGCGCCCTGCTCGCCATCGTCAATTTCCAGACCCTGATCGCGACCAAGGCTGCCCGCATCCGGCTGGCGGCCAACGGCGGCTCGCTTCTCGAGTTCGGCCTGCGCCGGGCGCAGGGGGTGGACGGCGCCCTGTCGGCCGCCCGCGCGGCCTTCATCGGGGGGGCCGCTGCCACCTCCAACACCCTGGCAGGGCAGCGCTTCGGCATCCCCGTGCGCGGGACCATGGCCCACTCGTGGATCATGGCCTTCGCGAGCGAGCGGGAAGCCTTCCAGAAGTACGCCGAGACCTACCCCGACAACTGCGTCCTGCTCATCGACACCTACGACACCCTCGGCAGCGGGATCGAGAATGCCGTCGCCGTCGGCCGGAGTCTCACCGCATCGCAGAAGAAGCACTTCGGGGTGCGCCTCGACAGCGGCGACCTGGAGTACCTCAGCAAGAAGGTGCGCGAGCGGCTGGATGCGGCGGGGCTCGCCGATGCGAAGATCGTCGCCTCCAACGAGCTGGACGAGACACATCATCCAGCAGCTGGTCACCCGCGGGGCTCCCATCGACGTGTGGGGCGTCGGCACCAGCCTCGTGACAGGGGGCAGCGACCCGGCTCTCACCGGCGTGTACAAGATCGCCGCGCGGCGGAAGGACGGCGAGTGGATCCCGACCATCAAGGTCTCCAACAACCCCGAGAAGGTCACAAACCCCGGCATCAAGCAGGTGTGGCGCTTCCAGTCCCGGGAGGGCAGCCCCCTCGCCGACCTTGTCGCCCTGGAGGAGGAGAGCCTGTCTGCCGGGCAGGCCCTACACCTTCCACCATCCGCTGGGCGACTACCGCTCCTTCACCCTGGACGACTACGCCTCCCTGCGGCCGCTTCTCAGCCTGAAGGTGAAGGACGGGACGACGGCCTGCAGGTTCCCGCCCCTGCCCGAGGTGCAGGCCCGCGCACGGCGGGAGCTCGACCTGCTGGACGACACCTACAAGCGGCTCATCAATCCCCACGTGTACCGGGTCTCCCTGTCCGACACCCTGAACGAGCTGAAGTCCCGGCTCATCCGCGAGAACCTCGCGAAAGGAACCCACGCGTGATCGTGTCCGACGAGACGCTGCGGGCGATGATGGCCGAGGGAAGCATCGTGGTGGAGCCCATCGAGCCCTACCAGATCCAGCCCGCCTCCATCGACCTGCGCCTGGGCCGCAGCTTCCTCAAGATCGACGAGAACATCGCTGGAGAGCCTCAGCCTGGACACGGAGCTCCCCTACGTGCGCATCGAGAAGGACGAGATCGTCATCCCGCCCCACTCGTTCCTGCTCGCCACGACCGTGGAGTTCATCCGCCTCCCCGCCAACGTGACCGCCTTCGTCGAGGGGCGCAGCTCGATCGGCCGCATGGGCCTGTTCATCCAGAACGCGGGGTGGGTCGACCCGGGCTTCGAGGGCACCATCACCCTGGAGCTGTTCAACGCGAACAGGCTGCCCCTGCGCCTGTCAGGCAGGACGGCGGATCTGCCAGATCGTCTTCGCCTTCATGGACAAGGCGACCCGCACGCCCTACGCGGGCAAGTACCAGGGCCAGCGGGGCACCGTGGGAAGCCGCGTGTTCAGGGACAGGGACGGGTGATCGACTTCGGGAAACGGAAAGTCGGCAGGGGCGCGCCCTGCCTCGTGGTGGCCGAGCTGGGCACCTCGCACGGCGGGGACGCCGGGCGGGCACGGGAGCTGGTCGACGCGGCTGTCGAGGCGGGCGCCGACTGCATCAAGAGCCAGCTCGTGCACGCCGACGAGATCCTGCACCCGCTCTCGGGCGAGGTGGACCTCCCGACGGGCAGGATCGCCCTCTACGAGCACTTCAAATCACTCGAGCGTCCCCTCTCCTTCTACGCGGAGATGAAGGGGCACGTCGAGGCGAAGGGCGCGCTCTTCCTGTGCTCGCCGTTCGGTATCGGCAGCGCGCGCGAGCTGCGCTCACTCGGCGTGCGGGCGCTCAAGATCGCCTCGCCCGAGCTCAACCACTTCCCCCTGCTCGAAGAGGCTGCCGGGTACGGTGTCCCGCTCTTCCTCTCCTCGGGTGTCTCCACCCTCGCCGACATCGAGCGTGCCCTCTCGATCACGGGCAGAAGGGGTGTTGTGCTGCTGCACTGCGTCACCGCCTACCCTGCCCCCGAGACGGAGTACAACATCGCCGTCCTTGCGACTCTCCGTGCCCGCCTCGGCGTCGAGGTCGGGCTGTCCGATCACTCCCTGGATCCCGTTCTCGTGCCGGTGCTCGCGGTCCTCGACGGCGCCTGCGTGGTGGAAAAGCACTTCGCACTGTCACGGCAGGGCCGGGGACTGGACGATCCGATCGCCCTGGAGCCGCCCGTGTTCCGCCGCATGGTCGACAGGATCAGGGACGCCGAGGGCGACCCGGGGGACGCCCTTGCCCGCCTGGAAAGGGACTACGGCGAGGACCGGGTTCGCGCAGTGCGGGGAACCGGCGTGAAGGAGCTTGCCGCCTCGGAGACGGCCAACTACACCCGGACCAACAGGTCCATCCACGCCGTCGCGGCGATCCCGGAGGGACACCGCATCGCAGGCTCCGACGTGGCCCTCCTGCGCACCGAGAAAGTGCTGCGGCCCGGCCTCGGCCCCGAACACCTGGCCCGCGTCGTCGGGGCCGTTGCCCGGCGGCCGATCCCCGCGGGCGAGGGCATCGAGTGGCCTGACGTGAGCTGATCCCGTCGGTCAGCCGGCCGGCTTCCCGTTCGTCCTTCCCAGCCGCAGCATCGTCGAGAGCACCGCCCCGGCCAGCGCGGCGCCGGCCGCGAGAAGAAACGCTCCCCGGTAGGACCCCGTCGACTGCGCGATGCGGGCGGCGGCGAACGGCCCCACCGCCTGGCCGATCCCGAAGAAGGCCGTGAGCATGCCCAGGGCGGCGGGCGCAAGCCGTGCGCCCATGACGTCGCCCGCCGCGGCGGCCATTATTGCGGGCACGCTCCAGGCCGTGAGGGCGAACAGGGCAGCCGAGATCCAGTACCCCTGCGGCGCGCGCCACGCGCCGAAAGCAAGGAAGCTCGCACACTGCAGGAAGTACACGATCGCCAGCCCGTGCTTCCTCCCCAGCCTGTCCGACACTGTCCCCCACAGGAACCCGCTGGCGAGGCTGGCCAGGCCCACGCCCGACCACATCGCCCCCGCGGCCCGCACGGAGAAGCCCGCCTCGCTCGTGAGGTAGCGGGCGAAGAAAGTGGAGTAGACGATGTACGAGAACCCGAACAGGGAGTAGACCGCCCCGAGGTACCACATCCTCCCCGAGGAGAGCACGCGGCCGATGGAATGCGCCTCGCGCGACGTTCTGCCGCGGGCAGCGGGGCTGTTGCGCAGGACCAGGCCGCAGACGACCGCGGCCAGGAGAGCCCCCGCGGCGAGAAAGAACCAGGACGCCCGCCAGCCGGAGGATCCAAACCCGGCCAGGATCGCCGGCACGGCAAGGCCTGTCACGAGGAGCCCGGCGCTCGAGCCTGCCACCGCGATCCCGGTGGCCACGCCGCGCTCCCGGGCGGCGAACCACGAGGAGACCAGGCCCATGACCGGCACGTTCGCCCCGCCGCTCGCGATGCCCGTGAGCAGGCGCGCAGCCAGCGCGAGCGGGAAGCTCGAGGCGAGCCCGGTCAGGAAGAGGGACACTGCCCCGAGGAAAAGCGAGACGGTGATGACGAGCCGGGGCCCCAGCCGCGAGGCCAGGACGCCCCCAAGCACGGAGGAGACCAGGTATCCCAGCATGGTCCCCGTGGCAAGGTCGCCGGCCTGGACCTCGCTCAGGCCGAGGCCTTCTTTCATGCTGCTGATGATCACGGTGTAGGAGTGGCGGCCAAAGCCCAGGGCCGCGAGCACGGCGAGCGCCCCGGTGACCGCGATCACCCAGCTGTACCGCCTTCCCGCGTAGGGCCGGGTTCGCTGTCCTTTCTCCACGGGTCGCCTGCCCGTGTTTCCCGCGTGCATGCGCTTGACACTACCCCGCCTGCTGTCGGGGGGTCAAACCCGAAAGTCGCGAGGGCCATTCTGGCTTCGCTCCACGGCACAGCATTGACTATTATTTTGATAGTCAAAATTGCTGAAAGTGTGATAATATATGACTGAAATGCTATGAAATACATACACATGGACGGAAAGGGACTGATGCTGCTGTCAGCGCTGTTCGTCTTCACCGTGTCGCTTTCAGCGCAGCAGAAGCCTCTCGATCTCAACGAGCTCTACAGGTTTCCCCTTTCGGTCGGCGTCTTCTACCAGAGCATCACGCCGCTGGCCGCTCTCAACACCCCCTACACCATCTTCGACGCCGGCGCCGAGCTTCGCCTGCCCGTCCGCGCGGCGCCCGTGGTGCAGCCGTTCCTCCGGCTCGGGTACATGGGTTTCGACAGCATCGACGCGGCCCTCCCGGCAAAGTGGGACCACTTCCATCTCTACGGGATGCTCGGCGCATCCTATGCGAGCCGCATCGCGCGCAACTTCGAATATTCCCTGGAGCTGAGCGCGGGCGCCTCCGAGGCTGTGTTCCCGCACATCGTCGACACGGGGACCGTGGGCTCGCCGTACCTGCTGTTCGGCGCGGGCGGCCGGCTCGGCCTCGACCCGTCCTACAACTTCAGCATCGAGCTGCAGCCCCTGGCGCGCTACCTCTTGTCCCTGGGCCCGCTCAAGACCTTCGACGGCGTGCTGTTCTCCGTGGGCATCACCGCGAGCTACAGGTTCGGCGAGGACCCGGACTCGGCCAGGGCGATCATCCGGGCCCTCCGCCTGGATTCCCTCTCGTTCGGTCCTGCCTTCGCGGCGATGCAGTCCTACTACGCCGAGAGCGCCATCGGCAGTGTCACGATCACCAACACCGAGAAGCAGCCGCTGACCGGGGTGCAGGTGTCCTTCCTCCAGCCCGGCTACATGGACGGCGAGACGCGGGGAGCTGACGTTGCGCTGCTCAAACCGGGCCAGAGCGTCGATGTGCCGCTCAAGGCCGTGTTCAACGGGCAGGTCTTCACCACCGAGGGGCGCACCCCGCTCACCGGGCAGGTGGTGACCCGTTACAGGCTGGGAGGCCGGGACGTCGAGCAGCGCGAGCCGGTTGCATACACCCTCTACGACAAGACGGCGATCACCTGGGACGACGACCGCAAGGTGGGCGCCTTCATCACGCCGCAGGACAGCTCCCTCAAGGCCTGGACGGCCGCGGTGAGCGAGGCCGCCCGCGAGGCGGTCCTGCCGGGGCTGAACCAGCCCCTCCAGATCGCCCTCCAGGTCTACCAGGCCCTGGCGGCCACCGGCATCCAGTACCAGGAGGATCCCTCCTCCCCGTTCACCCGGGTGCAGGGGAAGATCGAGGCAGTGGACTCGGTGAACCTGGCGCGCACGACGCTGCGCCAGCGCTACGGCGACTGCGACGACCTCACCGTCCTGTACTGCAGCCTCCTGGAGACGCGGAGCATCCGCACCGCTTTCATCACCGTTCCCGGTCACATCTTCGCGGCATTCGACACGGGGGTCGCCGCCTCCGCGGCCGGCGAGGTCAGCCCGGACAAGGGCATGACCATCGCCTTCCAGGGCACCGCGTGGATCCCGGTCGAGGTGACGCTCCTCGACGGCAGGAGCGATTTCCTGTCCGCGTGGCTGCGGGGGATCGAGCTGTGGAACCAGTACCCGCGGGAGCGCGCGTTCATCGCGACCGCGGCGGCGCAGCAGGCATACGCGCCGGTCGGCCTGCAGGAGGCGCTGGTACAGCCGGCGCCCCCCGCGCGGGACGCCGTGCTCAAGACCGTCACCGCCGCGCGCGACAGGATCGCCGAGGCTGTCGCCAGGCCCCTGCTGGCGGACGTCCAGAGAACGAAGGGCAAACGCGAGTACAACAGGCTTGGCCTGGCGTACGCGCGCTTCGGCCGCTATCCCCAGGCCATCGACGCTTTCGGGGCGGCGCTTCGAACCGACGCGGGCTACACGGTCGCCCAGGTCAACCTCGGCAACGTGTACTTCTTCCAGAAGGACTTCCGGAAGGCCGTGGCAACGTATTCCTCCGCGCTCGCCGCGCTGAGGGCGCAGGGAACCGCCACGAAGGGCGCGTTCGCCTCCGCGCTGCTCGTCAACCTTTCGCGCGCCTCCAGTGCCTCCGGCGATTCGAAGGCCGCCGAGGACTACATGGCCCTCGCGCAGGCCGCAGACCCCGGGCGCGCGGGAGAGGCCGCGGTGGCCCGGGCCGCAAGCGGCGCGGGCACAGTCGTCCTGGTGGACGACGGGGAATGAGGACAAACAGATGACTCGACGCGGGATCCGCCTGTTCACCCTCGGGGCAGCAGCCCTGCTCGCCCTGGCCGGCTGCCCCAACCCCGTGACCGATCTCACGGTGAGCCAGGTCTCGGACAGGACGAGCCCGGCGATCACCTTCACCACGCCGAGCGAAGGATCCGCCTACACGCAGACCGTGTCCATCCAGGGGACGGCGGCGGAGGCCGGGCGTCTCAAGAACCTCGCCTGGACTGTCACCGGGACGCTGGGAACCCTGGCCGCCGGCACGGTCGACCCGTCGGCTGTCGGCCCGGGCGGCGGCTTCGCGTTCCAGTTCGGGACGCTGGATTTCAGCGGCCCCATCGCCGTCACGGTCCAGGCGACGGACTGGAACGACAACGTGGGAACCGCAACCCGCACCCTCGTGTCCCCGGGCGCGGCCCTGTCCTCGTTCACCGTGGACCCCGAAAACGGTGCCGTGCAGATGGACTGGCAGCCGGTGGCTGGCGCCGTGTACACCCTGTACTACACGACCAACGGCAGCCTGCCGGCGCAGGGCTACGGGCTGGAGCGGAGCATCGGGTCCCCTCCGCAGGCCCTGCCTGGGTTGTCGAACGGCGCCATGCACGTGTTCCTCCTGAAAGCGTCGGCGGGGGGCCGCGACTACTGGTCGGGCTCCGTGCGGGCCATCCCGCTCGCCGGCACCACCCTCGCCCCCACCGCGAGGGGCAGCTTCGGCGCGGTGCGCCTGGAGTGGAAGTCCATCCCCGCGACCTCCGAGTTCGAGGTCCTGCGATCCTCCTCGCGCGACTCGGGCTTCTCGAACATCTCCGGCACGCTCACGGGCACGAGCTTCACCGACACCGGCGCCGCCCCCGGGGTCCGCTACTACTACAAGGTGAGGCCGGCTCTGGCCGGGAGCGACTCCAGCGCGCCTGTCGCGGGGGAGTCGACTCCCTTCCCACCCGAGGCGGAAAGGCGCGTCGGGTACGCGTATCCTCCGGGGGGCCAGCTGATGGACGTCGTTGTCAGCGGCACCTGGGCGTTCGCGGCGAGCTACAACAGCGGCCTCCAGGTCTTCGACGTGACCGACCCCTCGCGCCCGGTGTACGCGGGGGGTGTGTCGACCGGCGCTGATCACGCCATGGGCATCGCGCTGAACCCCTCCGCCACGATCGCCTACCTCAGCGCAGGCACCTTCGTCTATGCATTCGACGTCTCGACCCCGGCGGCCCCGCAGCTCCTGGCAAAGTCCGTGTCCCTGGGCGCGCAGGCCTGGGGAATCACCGTCCGCGGGACAGACGTGTTCGTGGCGGCCACGTCCGCGGGGGCCGTGAAGTTCGCAGGCGGCAACCTCGCGGCCATCGCGGGCACATTCAACACCTCGGGAGCGGGCGGGGGAGGCGCATACGGGATCGCGGCGGACGCGTCCTTCGTCTACATCGCGGCCGAGTCGAAGGCATTCATCGCCAACCCCGCGTCCTTCACACTCGCCGGGTCCATGAACGCCTCGCGGGCGATGGGAATCGCGGTGGCCACGCGGGGATCCACGACGTACGCGTACGTCGCCGACGAGTCAGCCTCCGCTCTGCGGGTTTTCGACGTGACCACACCTGCCGCCGTCGGCACGCTGGGGACGCTCACCCTCACGGGGATGAGCCCGCGCGGCGTCGCCGTCCGCGGGTCCTCCGTGGCCCTGGCAGGCACCATCTCCGTGGGCGGCGCCTCCCTCCAGGTGGCGAACGTCGCGGACCCCGCGGTGCCGCGCCTCGCCCTTGCCGTGACACTTCCCACCCTCGCAAACCGCGTGGCGGTAAGCGGAGACTTCGCCTACGTTGCCGAGGGCCTGGGCCTGCAGGTGGCCAACATCGCAAGCCCCGCCGCGCCCGTGGCGCAGCCATCACCTCCCGTGCTGGCGGGCGCGTACTCACTCGCCGTGGACGGGGACATTGCCGTTGCCGCCTCTTTCGGCAACGGGGTGCGCGTCTACAGCCTCGCTGCCCCGGCGTCACCCCAGCAGCTGGGCCCCGGGCTCGCGCCTCTCGCCGCGGCGTACGGGGTGGCAGTCCGCTGGCCGTACGCCTACCTCGCCGAGTCCGGCAGGCTCGAGATCATGGACCTCTCCCCCGCGCTGGTCGGCCAGGCGCCGCTCAGCGTCGGTTCCACGGCCCTGATCGGCAACGGGAATGACGTGGCCCTGGCCGGGGACTATGCTCTCGTCGGCGACTCTGCCAATTGTGTCGACATCGTCAACGTGGCCGATCCCTCTGACCCGGTCGTCGTCGGGAACTTCCTCACGACCGGCTTCGTGCCGGCGGTGGGCGCTCGGGGCGCGTACGGGTACGCGGTCACCCTCAGCTCGCCGCAGGCCTTCTCCGTGATCTCACTCACCAACCCCCTTCAACCCCAGGCCGCAGCGACCCTCTCCCTCACCCTGGCGGCAAGCCAGGTCAACAGCCTGACGACGGCGGGGGATTTCGTGTACCTCTCGGCGAGCAACGGGGGCGGGACGGGCTACGGGATGGCCATCATCGATGTCTCCAACCCCGCGGCTCCCGTGCTGCGAAACACCGCTTCCCTGGGCTTCGACGGCAGGTTCGTGGAGGTGGTCGGAGACTACGCCGTTGTCACCCCTGCGTCGGGGTCCACGCTGCGCGTGTACAGCATCGCCAACCCGGCCAGCCCGAGGCTGATCGGCACCATCTCGCAGCAGGGGGTCGCCGTGCGGGCGAGCGGCGGCCACGCGTTCGTGGCCGACTACCTCGGCAACAGGTTCACGTCGCTGGCCCTCTGGTAGCGGGGAGCGGGATCGCGTCCTCGCCGAGCTCCCGCAGCATGGCCGCGATGTCGGTGGTGGGAAGGCTGCACGCCCCGTCCCTGCAGACGTAGGCGGTTGCCCGGCCCCCGAGAGGCTCCTGAGCGGCCGTGAACGGCGCGATCTCCGCGATGAGTCGGCCCGCGTGGCCGGCTGGCCGCAAGATCACGGTGACCCGGGGGAGGAAACGCCGGCGCAGCTCGCGCAGCATGGACATGGTGTCGTCAGCCGAGGGGTCACCGGCGACCACCACCTCGACGCAGGGCCCGGCAAGGAAGTCGAGGCCGCACAGGAAGGCACCGAACGAGATCGCCGCCTCCTCCGCCTCCTGCGGGAACACCGCCGCCGCCTGCTCGGCCCTCTTCCTGTCCTGTGGGTTTCCCGTGAGCTCGGCCAGCCGGGCGAGGACGAGAAGGCCGACGGAGTTCGCCGACGGCAGCACACCGTCGGCGAGGGACTTGCGCCGGGCGGCCCTGCTGTCGCCCTCGCCTTCCGCGGTCTGGAAGAAACCCCCATCGCCGGGATCCCAGAACCGGTCCAGGAGCTGGTCGGCCAGGAGGCGCGCCTCCAGGAGCCACCGCGGATCGAAGGTGGCACCGTACAGCTCGAGCAGGCCCCAGCAGAGGAAGGCGTAGTCGTCCGCGTATGCGGGGATCGCGGCCTCACCGGCGCGAAGCCGGTGCAGGAGCCTGCCCGGACGAGTCGCGCATCCGCTGAAGGAGGAACGAGGCGGCCGTGGCCGCCGCGGCAGACAGCTCGGCGTCTGCGAAAGCCGCCCCTGCCTTCGCGAGGGCGGCGATCGCCAGCCCGTTCCAGTCGACGAGGACCTTGTCGTCCAGGAAGGGCCGCACACGGGAGCCCCGCCGCGCGAGAAGCGCCGCCTCCTCCGCGCCGGGGGCGGTCTCCTCACCGGGCTCTCGGTGAAGGATGTTCTGCCCGCCGCTGCCGGGGAAGTTGCCGCGATCCCTCACCCCGTACCGCTCGATGAACGCACCGCACGCGTCGGGGCCGAGGCAGGCGCGGACCTCGCCGGCCGTCCACAGGTAGAACCTCCCCTCCTCGCCCTCGCTGTCAGCATCCTCTGCCGAGCAGAAGACGCCGTCGGGAGCGCGCAGGTCACGCAGGAGGTATGCGAGGACCTCGCGCGCCGTGCGCTCGTAGAAGTCCCTGCCCGTCGCCTGCCAGGCCTCGGTGTACGCCATCGCGAGGAGCGCCTGGTCGTAGAGCATCTTCTCGAAGTGGGGAACCAGCCACCGCGCGTCGGTGGAGTAACGGTGAAAGCCGAAGCCGACCTGGTCGTACACGCCGCCGTTTCGCATGGAGGCCAGGCCCTTCTCGGCCATGGCGAGGGCCGCGGCGCTGCCTGTCCTCTTCCACCCCCGCAGCAGCAGCGGGTAGACCGTGGCCATCGGGAACTTGGGGACGGAGCCGAACCCGCCGTTTTCCGCATCGGCGTGCGAACCAAGCGCCTCCACCGCGCGCGCGATCGAGTCCGCGCTGAAGCGTCCCCCGTGCGCGGGGGCGGCGGCGACCCTCGTGATCTCGGCGGCGATCGAGTCCGCCGAGGCGAGAACCTCGGCCCGCCGGGTCTTCCACGTCTCGGCGATCCTCGGCACAAGGTCGAGCATGCCCATGCGGCCGTGCATGCTCTCGCGCGGGATGTAGGTCGCGGCGAAGAAGGGCTTCCCGTCCGGGGTCAGGACGACCGTGAGGGGCCAGCCGCCGCTTCCCGTGAGCAGCTGGCTCACCGCCATGAAGTGCTCGTCGAGATCCGGCCGCTCTTCCCGGTCGACCTTGACCGACACGAAGGCGGCGTTCATGAGCGCCGCGACGTCGGGCGCTTCGAAGGATTCCCTCTCCATGACGTGGCACCAGTGGCAGGTGGAGTACCCGATGGAGAGGAAGATCGGCTTGTCCTCGCGCAGGGCGCGACCGAAAGCCTCCTCGCCCCATGGGTGCCAGTCGACCGGGTTCCGCGCATGCTGGAGGAGGTATGGGCTGCTCTGGCCCTGCAGGTGGTTCACGGCTGTTTCTCCCGTGCGGGACAATGTACAGCCCGTCCGGTGCCGGGTCCACATCGGCCGGGGCGCGGGCGAGCGCAGGCGGCGGACGGTGAGCGGGCCCAGGGAGAAGCGGAGATGCCTCCTTGATTCCGGGCGGGAAAAGGGTACAATCAGGGAAGCCTAACCAGGAGAGATCAAGATGAAGTTGACTGTCGAACAGGTTGCGAAGGCCACGAAGCTGTCGGTGGCGACGGTGCGCCTGCACGCGGCGAACAAGAAGCTGGGAACGAAAGAGGGCAACCGCAGGTACTTCAGCGGGAAGGACGTGGAGGCGATCAAGGCCTCCTCCGTCCCGAGATCCGCGAAGAAGAAGGCTGCCCGGCCGAAGGGCAGGCCGGCGGCGAAGAAACCGGCGGCGAAGAAGACCGCGACAAGGAAGACCGCGGCCCCGAAGCAGGCCGCGCGGAAGCAGTCCAGGCGAGCGGCCCCGAAGCCCGCTCCCGTGTCCAGGGTCGCGCAGGCAGCAGCGCCCGCCCCGATGGTCGAGAAGCGCTCCTTCTGGGGCTTCCTCCGCCCCCGGCCCAAGCAGAAGGTTTCGCTCCTGGATGCACAGGTAAAGAAGTAGCAGGCGCTCGCGGCCGCCCGCCGGTCCGTGCCCGGGCCCGCGGGCGGCTCATCCCTCCGCCGCGATCGCCTCCCGCTGGTCGCGCAGGTCCTCGATCTCACGGATCCAGAATGCCTCCGTCCCCCAGCCCGGGGTTCGACTCGAGGAAGCGCCTGTCCTCCCGCTGGCGCGCGGACCACGCCAGGTAGTACAGCATGCGCATCAGCCGCAGCGGCTCGATCAGCCTGATGTCCGCCCGCGGCGAGAGGGCGGAACTCCTCGTAGCCTTCCGTGATGAGCGCAAGCTCGCGACGCGACGCCGAGGCGCGGTCGGGGAGGAGCAGCCACAGGTCCTGCACGGCGGGGCCGCTCATCATGTCGTCGAAGTCGATGAGCAGCAGCCCCTCGCCGGGCCGGTCCAGGATGTTTCCCCTGTGGCAGTCGCCGTGGATGCGCTGCAGCGGCACCCCCTCGAACAGCGGCGCGATCGCGGCGAGCGCCTCCCGCGCGACAGAGAAGAACTCCCCCTCGCATTTCGGATGCACGACCCCGGCCTGCGCGAGCTCGTCCAGGAACATCGCCGTCGAGGAGCCGGGCAGGCACTCCAGCCTGTGGGGCGCCGACGAACGGACCGCCACCGCGTGCATGCGGCCGACCAGGCCCCCCAGGCGTTGCCAGTCCTCGTCGCGCTCCGCGTCGAAGGCCAGCCCGCCCTTGCGCTCGTAGAGGGCGAAGAAGAACTCCTCGCGCGCGTCGCCCGCCTCCAGCTCCACCGACTGCAGGGTCACCCCGTCGGCGTCGGGCAGGGGGACCGCGACGGGCAGCTCCGCCGCCGCGCACTCTTCGACGAACTGGTGCTCGTCAAGGATCGCATCCTCGGTCCACCTGCCCGGCCTGTAGAACTTGGCAACGTAGGCCGGCCCCTCTTCGGCCGTGACGGAGAAAACCCTGTTCACGTAGCTGTGGTAGGCGGAAAGCGTGCCGTCCAGCCGCAGACCGTAGGCCGACTCGACCGCGTCGAGGATCGCGTGCGGAGTGAGAAAGTCGAATGTGCGGGTGGTCGCGGGCACGGGACCACCGTAGTGCATTCCTCGCCGGATGTCACGCACGTCCGCGGTGCGCCCGGACGCCTTAGACCGCATTCACGGCGGGCTGCTCGACCAGGGTGCCCCAATAGCGGGCAGGCATGAGCCTGCGCTGCAGGCGCGGATTGCGGCGCTCGGGATTCGCGATCCGGCGGAAGTACATCCGCCACGCAGCTTCGACAAGGGGGTCACAGTCCGTCTCCAGTCTCCGGGCCAGCCCTGCCGGCAGGCTGCGCATGTCGAGCAGTCCGCGGGCTGCCCCGTCCGCCCAGAAGGCGATCCCGCGTCGCGTGTCGTGCAGGATCAGCGCCTGGTCGGGGAAGCGCTCGGCGAAGTGCGGACCGATCAGGCCGGCAATGTCCGCATCCGGGGCGAGGGGCGCGTAATAGAGCCTGCCGCTCACCTGCCGCAGGCGCACGAACCCGAGGACGCGCGACATCTCCAGGCTCACCCTGTCGCGGATCTTCCGCACGGCGAGCACGTCGGGCCTGCCGATCTCGGCGGCGATGCTGCGGCCGGCGCGCAGCGTGAGGCGGATGTACGAGATGAGCAGGCGATGGCGGTCCGGATCGGCGGAGGAGTGCACGAGCAGCAGGGTGTCCAGCTCGTCTGCACCCGCGGCGCTGCCGAGACGGCGTCGCACGCGTCCCGCGGCGTCGTCGTCGGTTGCGACGCTGACAGTGCCTGCAAACAGGTCAGCCGCCTGTGCGCCCAGGGGAACCACCCGGGCGTCCCTCTCGGCGAGGGCGCGCTCGACCGCGGTCAGGAAGCCGTCGAACGACCCGTCGTAGACAAAGTCGGTCATGCGGGCACCTCCCCGACGGCCGCCAGGTCGCGCGGGTCGAAAAGCGGAAGCTGGCCGTGGGCCCATTCCCCGGTCTCTGCCTGGCGCAACCGCACGCGCAGCGCATCCGAGGGAAGCTCCAGCCTGTCCAGCGACCTGCCCCCGCAGGTGAGGAACCACCGGGCCCGCTTCATGACCACGCCGATCCTCTCCAGCGTGTCGAAATCCACCCGCCCGTGCCTGCGGGCATCCACGATCCTGCGCGCCGACTTCTGTCCCAGGCCGGGCACGCGCAGCAGCTCGTCGTATCCCGCGCGACCCGCCTCGACGGGAAAGCGATCCCTGTTCCGGAGCGCCCACGCCGTCTTGGGATCGAGGTCCAGCTCCAGGAACGGGCGGCTTTCGTCCAGGACCTCCGCGGCGGAGAAGCCGTAGAAGCGCAGGAGCCAGTCCGCCTGGTACAGGCGGTGCTCGCGCCGAAGCGGCGGTGTCCCGAGGGCGGGCAGGCGCGGGTCCGGCCCGACCGGCGCGAAGGCGGAGTAGTACACGCGCCGCAGACCGTACCTGCCGTACAGGTTCTCGGACAGCTCCAGGATGTGCCGGTCGCTCTCGGGGCTCGCCCCGACCACCAGCTGCGTGCTCTGGCCGGCGGGAGCCCAGTCGGCCGCCGCGAAGGTCGGCCGGGCAGGCCACATCCGCCGAGCGGGAAGAACCCCCTGCTGCCTGCCCGGTTCGGCGCGGAACTCGGCGCGCGACCTGCGGATCGTTCCCCGCATGCAGCGCATGAGCCCGAGGATGTCGCTGCCCGTCTTCTCGGGGGCGAGGAGGCGCAGGCTCCTGTCCGACGGCAGCTCGAGGTTCACGGAGAGCCTGTCGGCCCAGAAGCCGGCCTCCTGCACCAGCAGGGGCGAGCAGCCGGGAATGACCTTGAGGTGGATGTACCCCGCGAAACCCGACGACAGCCGCAGGCTGCGCGCCACGCGGATCATCATTTCCATCGTGAGGTCCGGGCCTCCCAGGACGCCCGAGCTGAGAAAGAGGCCCTCGATGTAGTTGCGCCTGTAGAAGGCCTCGGTCAGCGTGACCAGCTCTTCGACCTGGAAGCCTGCCCGCGGGACACTGCTCGACCTGCGGTTCACGCAGTAGGCGCAGTCGTTGACGCAGGCGTTGGTGAGCAGGACCTTCAGGAGCGACACGCACCTGCCGTCGGCGGCGAAGCTGTGGCAGATGCCCATCGAGGTTGCCGACCCGAACCGACCGCCGGGGGCCCGGGCCCGCGGTTCCCGGAGGGCGCAATTCCTGCCCTGCCAGCCCCACGCGCCGGGCAGGCGCACGGCGGTCCGGCTGGCCCCGCTCGAAGCGCAGGAGACGTCGTACCGAGCCGACTGCGCGAGGATCTCGAGCTTGCCCAGGACGTCCATCGAAGACAATACTACTATACACCTGTATAGCTGTCAAGTGTGTGGTACGTTTCGCCCTCTGTCGGAGAGTGGCGTCTTCATCTGCAGCCGGTGTTCCATCCATGACCAACTCGACCGCTCGACAGGAGGAATCATTCAATGCCCGCACGTCCCTTGCCCGACAAGGTGATCATCATCGGCGCCGGCGTGTCCGGACTCTCGCTGGGCTGCTACCTGCAGATGAACGGCTTTCAAACCGAGATCCACGAGATGCACACCGTGGCAGGCGGCGTGTGCACCGCCTGGAGCAGGGGCGGGTACACCTTCGACGGCTGCATCCACTGGCTGATGGGCTCGAGCCCCAGCGCGAACATGCACCAGATGTGGCGCGAGCTGCACGCCGTGCAGGGCAGGCGCTTCGTGGAGTGGGACCAGTACATACGCGTGCGCCTGGCGACGGGCGAGACCTTCACCGTGTACACCGATCCCTCCCGGTTGCGCCTGGAAATGCTGCGCCTGGGCCCCGAGGACGGCAAGCTGATAGACATGTTGTGCGGGGGCATCGAGAGATTTTCGCGCATCGACATGCCGGTGACGATCGAAAAGATGGGCCTGCTCGAGAAGATCGGGATCGGCCTGCCGTACCTGGCAGCGGGACCCGCGCTGGCGCGCCTGTCGTCGATCAACGTGGAGGGCTTCTGCTCCCGGCTGAAAAGCCGCGCGCTGGCGGAGGCGCTGGCGATGCTCTCCGGGGGCGAGGGCAGCATGCCCGACTTTCCCCTGACGGGCCTGGCGATGATGCTCGGGTTCATGCACAAGGGGTCCAACGGCTATCCCATCGGGGGCTCGCAAGCAGTTCGCCCAGTCCATCGAGACGCGCTACCGCGAGCTGGGCGGGAGCATCCGCTACGGGACGCGGGTCGAGAAGATCCTCGTGGAAAACGACAGGGCAGTCGGCATCGTCGCAGACGGCGTCGAGCACAGGGCCGCCGAGGTCGTCTCGTGCGCCGACGGCCACGCGACCATCTTCGACATGCTGGGCGGCCGCTACATCAGCCCGCTGCAGCGCGAGGCCTACGAGACCTACCGCGTGTTTTCCTCTCTCATCTCCGTGGGGCTGGGCATCGCGAAGGACATGTCGGGGGTTCCCTCGACCATGCTCTTCCCCCTGCGGGAGATGCTGCGCCTGGAGGACGGCGGCCTCGCGATCCCGCGGCTCGGGGTGCGGTTCTTCAGCTTCGACCCCACGATGGCCCCGGCGGGCAAGACCGCCGCGATGGTGAACATCGAGTCGCGCAACCTCTCCTGGTGGAAGCGGCTGCGCGAGGGAGACCCCGCCCGCTACCGCGAGGAGAAGCGCCGGGTGGGCGAGCTGGTGGTAGAGGCGCTGGAACAGGAGCTGGGCGGCATCCGGGACGCCGTCGAGGTGGTCGACGTGGCAACTCCTGCCACGTGGCACCGGTACACGGGCAACTGGCAGGGAAGCTACGAGGGGTTCCTCCCCACGCGGAAGACCATGATGAAGAACCTCGGCTTCACGCTGCCGGGCCTCGCGAACTTCTGGATGCACGGCCAGTGGGTCGCCCCCGGCGGGGGACTGCCGCCGGCCGGGCATGAACGGGAGGGCGCTCGCGAAGCTGATCTGCCGCAGCTACGGCAGGCGGTTCACGGCCTCGGAGTAGCGGCGGCGCTCCTGCGGGCAAGCTCGGCCCGGAAGCGGGGCCTGTTGAAGCGCTGCGCGAGGATGCACGGCGCGTTGGTCGCTGCCGCGTAGGGGATCATCCAGACCGCCACCCACCAGGGGTTCCAGAGGAAGAACAGCGGCACGACCGCGAAGACCAGCCAGTGGCAGAGCTCTGCCCTGCAGGTCTCGCGGAGGAAGGTTTCCAGGTACTCCGTGCTGCGCGAGTCGAGCCGCTTCTTGCGGAAGCCTGCCTTGAACAGCGCCGCCCCGTCCGGCAGCAGTCCCTTCCATGCCCGGATGCGGAATGCGGCCTGGTAGAATTGCCCGCCCCTTTCCCAACGCCGCGCGCGGTACAGCCACGCCCCCTCGCGGAACAGGCGCAGGGGCAGCCTGCTCGACATCCACGACACCCCGAGGTGGATCACGAGCCAGGCGGCCACGTTGAGCAGGATCGTCCACGCCAGCGGCAGGTCAGGTCCCATGGCTTTCCTTCCCGCGCCTCGTGCGGATGCTGCGGCCCTTCCAGGTCACCTCTTTCCCGCGGCGCACGAGGAGGATGGCGCGGAAGAACACGACGTGGAAGAACACGAGCGGGACCGGGAACAGGAGCGCCGTGAGGGGGCCGAAGCTCCCGATCCTGCAGAGCATCCAGTACAGCTGGCCCGCGTACAGCGCGTAGAACACCGCCTCCATCGGTCTATAGACGGAGAACCACGGCAGCAGCGACGCGATCCCCGAGAGGACGCACACCGTCACGCCCGTCAGCCACAGGATGATGAGCGCCCTGAAGTCGCCCCGGATGTCGGATGCCCCGATGGCCATGTTCTTCGTGAAACCCTCGACCAGCTGCGCGAGGCCGTCGGGGTACATGCGGAAGCTGATCGTGCCCCTGCCGGCGTAGCATGTCACCTGCATCCCCGCGTCCTGGAAACGGCGGCCGATCGCCATGTCCTCGACGAGCGCTCCCCGCACCGCCGCGTGGCCTCCCGCCGCGAAGTAGTCGGGCCTGCTGCAGGCCATGCACGGCCCGAACGACCCTGCCGACGGCACGCTCCTGCCCCGCATCGAAAACGCGTTCAGCGCTGCCATCATCACGATGTTGAAGAACGCGGCCAGGGCCTCGTAGGGCCTGCGGATGGCGTGGTACGGCTGCACACCGACCAGTCCGCCGTCTGCCGCGAGGGTTCTCTCCAGGGTCGCCAGCCCCCCAGGGGAGAGGGTCGTGTCCGCATCGAGGAAGACCAGCGTGTCTCCCGCGGCCGCCTGCGCGCCCTGCCAGCACGCCCACGACTTTCCCATCCAGTCCTCGGGCTTGGGCCCCGCTGCCAGCACGCGGGCCCCCTGCCGGGAGGCCACCTCCGCCGTGGCATCCTCGGATCCATCATCCACCACGATGACCTCGTCGGCCTTCCGGTCCTGGGCCGCGAGCGAGGCGAGCAGCAGGGGAAGGGTGCGCTCCTCGTTGCGGGCCGGGATGATGACCGAGATGCGCCCGCCTGTGCGGTCCCCGCCCCGCGCCCGCCCGGCGTGCGCCGATCGCGCGCCCCTGGCCCCGCAGCGGGGAATACGCCACAGCAGGAAGAGCCCCGGCAGCCAGAACAGCGCCTGCTGCAGGCCCAGCACGATGCCGAAGACCAGGATCGCGGTGGTCATCAGAGAATCCCGGGGACGATCGCGCGCGTGCGGGCCCGGTAGGCCCTGTACTCCCCGCCGAATGCCTTCTCCAATACTGCCTCCTCCACCCGGATCCGCCAGGCGATGGCCAGCGCGGGGACCACGACACAGAGGAGGGAGGGGAGGAGATGGTTGTAGCACAGCGCGATGCCGTCGAATCCGATCATCAGGCTCATGTACCCCGGGTGGCGAACCACGCCGTACATCCCTGTCGTCACCAGCGGCTGGTCGGGCCGCACGCCGAGGTTCACCGAGTACCCCTTCCCCAACTGCGCCACGGCGACGATCCGCAGCGCGATGGAACAGGCAAAGAGCGCGAGCCCGGCGATCCGTGCTGCACCGAAGGGCTGGCGAAACCGCGCACCGAAGTCCGGGAAGAACAGGCGTCCTGCCAGGATCCCCAGCAGGAAGGCGGCCAGCATCACGTACTTGGAGGTTTTCTCGCCGTTGGTCTGCCGGATGCGCGGGTTGTACGCGACGTGCAGGAAGATCTCCAGGGCGATCCACGCCGCGACCAGAATCCAGAAGACGACCTGCGCCATGGGACTGCTCCCCCCCCTCAGGGGCGCCGCGCGTCCTCGACCGCGTCGGCGAGCGGCGCGCGGATCGGTGCATAGGTGATGCCGAGGGCGGCCGCCGCGGAATCCCCGTCGAAGAGGAGCGATCCCCGAAACTGCGTGCGCATCAGGTCGAGCGGCAGCAGCGGCGGTCGACGCACGACAGCTGCCCACGCCGTGAGCAGCCGGGCGAGGGTCATGGCAGCGCCCCTGCCGATCGACACGCGGGGCATCGCCACTCCCGACAGGTCGCTGATGAGCTGGAAGTACTCGGTCGTGGTGAGCCGCTGGCTGCCCACGAGGTAGCGGGTGCCCGCGTTGCCCTCGGCCAGTCCCGCCGCGATGATGGCACGGGCAGCGTCGTCGATGGCGACGTACGTGAAGCGGTTCTCGCTCCTGAGCAGGACGGGGACCCTGCCCTGCACGAAATCCCTGATCTGCATGACCGACTTGGGGTCGCCCCTGCCCACGACGGCGGCGAGGTGCACCACCACGAGTGGCAGGCCCTTCGAGCGGGAGATGTCCCAGGCAGCCTCGTCGCCCTCGTGCTTCGACCGGGCGTACTCGCTCATGTGCGGCCCCGGGAGGCTGTCCGCCGCGAAGGGCATGCGGTCGGGAAACCCGTATGCCATGACGGTGCTCACGTGGACGACCTTCCGCACACGGGCCTCGAGCGCCGCGCGCATGACCGCCCGCGTGCCCTCGACGTTGACCCGGTCGAATGCGCGTCGGTCGGGCTCCCAGAACGAGTTGAGCCCCGCGCAATGGAACACGATCCCCGCGCCGGTCATGGCGCCGACAAGCGTACCGGGGTCGGTGATATCCCCGACGTGGATCTGCACCGGGGGTCGAAGCCATGCGAGAGCTTCGGCCCTCGTGCTGTCGCGCACGAGGCAGCGAACGGGCATGCCCTTCTCCCGCAGGTGCCGCACGACAGCACCGCCGACGAAACCGGAGGCTCCGGTCACGAGGACGACGGGGTCGGATCGGCTGCTCACCTGGCGCCTGCCGGGCAGGGCGGAGGAGAGCAGCTCGGCGAAGGCTGTCCTGTGCAGGAGAAGCCTGTCGTCGAACGGGAGTCGGGTCGGGGTCTCCACCGTGTAGACCTTCGCGGCTCCCTCCAGGCGCAGCCAGTTCGTCATGCTCAACCGGCGGCTCGCGCGCATGTACCACAGCCCCCACCGGGGCGCCTCGATCAACCCGTCCCGTGTGCGCAGGATCACCATCCGCACATCCTGTTCGACGGGAAAGCCCATTGCCCGGACTTTCGCGATCAGGCCGCGGGTCGGCCGAGTGTCGCGGTCGGCGTACTGGTAGAGGTAGAAGCCGCGGGCGTCCGGATCCTCGTGGTGATCGAGCACGACATCGTAGCGCCGACCGCGGGCGATCTCCCGCACGGCACGCGCCGTCTCGGAGGCGAAGGTGGCGAAGTCCCGGTCAGGATCGATCCCCGCGCTGTCGTAGCGCACGTCCCTGCTCCAGCCCCACGGGTTCAGCAGGGCGACGACGTCGAAGGAGGTGTCGGGGAACGGGCCGGATGCTGCGCACAGCGCGCGGATCGCCTCCAGGGCGAAGGCCGGGCCGGCTCGTTGCCATGGATGCCCGCGCACACGAGCGCCCGACGCGTCGCCCCCGGCCGCTCGATGCGCACCAGCCAGATCGGCGCGCCGGACCCGCCGGGCGCTGTCGCCCCCGCCTGCACGAGAGACGCCCCGGGGGTCCCGCCGATGGCCGCGCGGAGGTCGGCCTCGAATGCCGCCAGGTCGCGCACCGCCGGCTCGGAGCCCGAGTAGGGCTCCCGGTGGCCGCTGGCGCACGAGGCTGCGAGCAGGCAGCAGAGTGAAATCGCCGCGAGCGCGGCCCTGTGCACGTGTCGGTTCATGGCCGTGGTCCTCCGCGGGCGCATTGGAGCAGAATGCCTCGCGGATGTACAGCCATCGCCTGCCAGCTCTCCATCCCGCGACGTGGCGCCGGGTCGCCCGCCGACCCGCGGGGACCGCGCGCGACCCTTGCCCGGTCCCGCGTAAAGAGATATATTGTAGAGAGTTATGATCAATCTGAAGGACTACATTTCCGAAGGACCGCATCGCGTTCCTCGAAGCGCGGGACAAGCAGGATGCGCTCGCCAAGCTCATCGAGCTCTCCGACGACCCGCGCCACGTCATCGATTTCGAGCAGTTCCAGAACGCCGTCCTCGACCGCGAGTACATCGTCACGACCGGGCATCGGGCAGAACGTCGCAATCCCCCACATCAAGAGCAGGTGGGTGAAGGACTTCTTCATCACCATCGGGGTGTTCCAGAATGGCGTGGAATGGCAGTCGCTGGACGAGAAGCCCGTGCACCTCGCCTTCCTCATCGCGGGCCCCGAGGAGCACGAGAACTACCTGCGCATCCTTGCCAAGCTCACCCTCATCATCCGCAACAAGGAGAAGCGCAAGGCGATCATCGGCGCCTCGGCCCCCGAGCAGGTCTACAGGCTTCTCGAGGACAGCTGAGACGTGCGCGGCTGTCCCGCGGAGCAACCCCCGCGCGGTCGCGGTTCTTCACTGAGACGGGAAAATCGGCTATAGTGGGCTTGAGAAATCAATCCATCCGGGAAGGAGACTGTGTATGGCGGTGAAGGTCGGGATCAACGGGTTCGGGCGGATCGGGCGGCAGGTGCTGCTCGCAATGGTCGACAAGGGCCTCCTGGGCAAGGACATCGACGTCGTGGCTGTCGTCGACATCAGCACCGATGCAAAGTACTTCGCCTACCAGCTGAAGTACGACTCCGTGCACGGCAGGTTCAAGGGCACGCTGGCCACCGAGAAGTCGCCCGGCGCGGCCGAGGACGACGTGCATCGTCGTGAACGGCGACAAGATCAAGTGCGTCATGGCCACCAAGGAGCCCTCCCAGCTTCCGTGGAAGGACCTCGGCGTCGAGTACGTCATCGAGTCCACGGGCCTGTTCACCGATTCCGAGAAGGCCAAGGGCCACCTCGCGGCCGGCGCGAAGAAGGTCATCATCTCGGCCCCGGGCAAGGGCGAGGTGAAGACGCTGCTCATGGGCGTCAACGACAACGAGTACGATCCCGCGAAGCACAACATCGTCTCCAACGCGTCCTGCACCACCAACTGCCTCGCCCCCGTCGTGCACGTCATCCTGAAGGAAGGCATCGGGATCGAGACGGGCCTCATGACGACGATCCACTCCTACACCGCCACCCAGAAGACCGTCGACGGCCCCTCCAAGAAGGACTGGCGCG
The DNA here is from genome assembly GCA_963733835.1 of uncultured Spirochaetota bacterium. Taxonomy (GTDB): domain Bacteria; phylum Spirochaetota; class Spirochaetia; order SZUA-6; family Fen-1364; genus CAVTER01. The sequence continues at coordinate 4,357 of CAVTER010000010.1, read as the reverse complement.
GCGGCAGGGCGGCGGCGATCAACATCATCCCCTCGACCACCGGCGCGGCCAAGGCCGTCGGCGAGGTCCTCCCCGCGGTCAAGGGCAAGCTCACCGGCATGTCCTTCCGCGTCCCCACCGCCGACGTCTCCGTCGTGGACCTGATCTTCCGCGCGGCGCGCGACACCTCGATCGAGGAGATCGACGCCGCGATGAAGAAGGCCTCCGAGACCTACCTGAAGGGCATCCTCGGCTACGCGAACGAAGAGGTGGTCTCCACCGACTTCATCCACGACAACCGCTCCTCGATCTACGACTCGCCTCGCCACCCTGCAGAACAACCTGAAGGGCGAGAAGAGGTTCTTCAAGGTCGTCTCCTGGTACGACAACGAGTGGGGCTACTCCTGCCGCACCGTCGACCTGCTTCATGAAGATGGCAAAGGCGAAGTAGCGCCGCTTCTCTCCAGTGCAACGCGAGCCCCGGCAGGTGCCGGGGCTCTTTTTGTGTCGGGCTCCCTCCGTTGAAAAGGAGCAGCGACGGGATATACTATGGTCACCAGGTTGAATGAAAATGAGCGTTCGTCCCACCCCTTCCCTATCCTCAGCAAAGGCAGGCCTGTCATGAAGCGTCCGTTGCTTGCAGTCCTTCTGCTCGCCCTGCTCGGGCGCGGCCGCAGGGGCGCAGGTCACCAGCGACTTTTCCCTCACCGTGAACCCCGCTTTCCACATCCCCTTCGGACCCACCCTTGGCGACGGCACCCCCTTCTACACCGTCGGCGGCGGGCCTTTCGATAAAGGGGGAGTACGCGCTGCCCTTCGCGCAGTTCCTGACCACGGGGCTCGCGCTGGATGTGGACTTCCTGCCCATCAACTCGGCCTCCCAGGCCATGACCTTCCTCTCGCTGGGGCCCGAGCTGGGCGTGCGCTTCTTCCCCATCCCGCGGCTGGGCATCAAGGTGGCGGGCTACGGAGGCATGTACCTCGGCTTCGGGGCGGGGGCGACGGTCTACAACCCGTTCGCCGCGGGGATCGTGGACATCGGCTACCTGCTGAACCCCGCTCTGACCCTGGGAGCGGGGGCCTCGTACAAGTATCGACTTCTCCTCGTTTCGGTCCCGTCTACAACGGACTGGGCGTCAACCTCGGCGTGAGCTACCACGTCGGTGCGGCGGGCGGGAAGGCGAGGCTCGGATCGAGCCGGACCTCGACGCCCATTTTCCCCCTGTTCTACACCTACTACGACAAGAATCCCGCCGGCACCGTGGCGATCCGCAACGCGAGCGCGGGGCCCGTCCAGGACGTGACGGCCAGCTTCTACGTCAAGGAGTACATGGAGCAGCCGAAGAACTTCTGGACCGCGCCCGCCCTGAACAGGAACCAGCAGGTCTCGGTGCCCGTGTACGCCCTGTTCGACCAGAGGATCTTCGACGTCACGACGGAGACCAAGGCTGCGGGCGAGATCACCGCTCACCTACAGGTACCTCGGCGCGGAGGCTTCGACGCGCCTGCCCGTCACCGTCACCATCAACAACAGGAACGCCATGACCTGGGACGACGACCGCAAAGCCGCCGCCTTCGTGACCTCCACTGACCCGGATGTCCTGCTCTTCGCGAAGAACACCGCCTCGGACGCGGGCTCCAAGGCGAACCCCCCGGCGATCAATGCCACCTTCCGCATCGCCATGGCGCTGTTCCAGGCCATGAACCTGCAGGGGGTCAGCTACGTGACTGACCCGACGACGCCCTACGAGAGCTCCTCGAAGAACAAGACCGCCCTCGATTTCCTGCAGTTCCCCATGCAGACCCTTGCCTACAGGGCAGGGGATTGCGACGACCTGTCCATCCTGTACGCCGCGCTGCTGGAGGCGGCGGGCATCAGGACGGCGTTCATCACCGTGCCCGGCCACATCTACGTCGCCTTCGACCTCGGGCATGCGGAAGGAGGACGCGAAAGCCACCTTCGCCAACCCCGACGCCGTGATCTACCCCGAGAACGACACGGAGGCGTGGCTGCCCATCGAGATCACCCTCGTGCGGAAGGGCTTCACCGAGGCGTGGAGGGCAGGGGCCGTGGACTGGCAGACCAACAGCGACAAGGGAGCAGCGAAGTTCCTCGTTCGTGCAGCGACGCGTAGAAGAGCTACCCGGCCATCAGCCCCGCGAGTCGTCGTGGACTCGGTGCGCCTTCCCGGGGAGAGGCCATCTTCCGCGAGTACAGCTCCGAGATGAAGAGGTTCATGGACAAGGACTTCCAGCCCCGGGTCACCGAGCTGCAGAAGCAGCTCAAGCTGAAGGAGAACGCGAAGAACACGCGCCTGATGAACAGGCTCGGGATCCTGTACGCACGCTTCGGCATGCTGAAGGAGGCCAAGGCCCAGTTCGAGGCCGCCCTCAAGGCGAGCGGCCAGGACGGCTCGGCTGCCGTGTTCATCAACCTGGGCAACGTTTCGTATCTCAACGGCAACTTCGCCGACGCGGTCGCGCTACTACTCGGGCGCTGGAGAAGAAGCCGGGCACCCTGGCGGCGCTGCAGGGAGTCACCCTGGCGAGCTACGAGCTGGGCGACAGGAAGTCCGTCGACGCGGCGCTCGCGAAGCTCAAGGAGGCCGACCCCGAAAGCGGCGGACAAGCTCGTCTGCGCTGGGTTCGGGTACGACGGACAGCGCCGAGCCGGGCCGCCGATGCGAGCAAGGAGGTTCAGTCATGGATCGAAGAGTGAAAGTCCCCCTCCGGGCGGCGCTCCTTGCCGCCGTCGCGGCCGCAGGCCTCCTGCTCACCGCCTGCTCGCCCACCAACCTCATCGACCTGCTCACCACCGAGGTGAAGCTGGCGAACAACAAGTACCTGATCGTCAACTCAGTGTCCCCCACGGCACCCTCGAACGTGAATCCCGGGGCTCCGATTGTGATCGAGTTCGACAGACATCTCTCCGAAGCGAGCATCAACTCGGCAAGCATCGTCATCACTCCGGCCGACTTGTTCACGCCATCCTTTGTCCTGAGCAATGGGAACAAGACCCTCTCGATCGAGCCCGAGCCGTACTTGAAGGACAACACAACCTACGACATCCGCGTGACTCTTGCGGTCCTTGGGGAGGATGGCAGTGCCCTGGAGCAGGACCGGACCTGGTCATTCGGGACGGGTGTCTACCCTGCTGGCGCCCTGAAGGTCACCGACAACGGTGGCACGGAGGTGACATATACCCGTTTTTCTCAACCATATTTTACCATCACCTACAAGGCGATCTGCGACAAGTACAGGGTCAGCACGGATCCTGCCGCGTACAGCAGCTACGCGGACCCCGATACGGGATGGCGGCCTCTCTCGGGTCCCTCCCCGTGGACGTTCCCCTCGTCCGATCTCACCTCGCCAGCTTTCTCGCTTGCCGGTGGCGACGGATCCAAGACGATCTATGTCCAGTTTCTGAGGACCGGAACCGGCGATAGGTCATTGGTCAAGTCTGATGTTGTAGTCCTCGATCAAACACAACCTGCCGCGCCGACCATCAGCCCTGCCACGATCTACATCAACCAGTATTCGCCGACCGGAACGACGGCCACGGTGGCTGCGTCTGACGCAAGCGGTATTTCCAGCTACAATTGGACCTATTCTGCACCTGTGACTGTCAGCTCCTCCACCATTAGCAATCCCACGATCGGCGCGGGTAGCGCGGACGGCGGTCCATACAGTCTCTCGCTCACAGTCACTGATGGGGCAGGCAACATTTCGGGCAGCTCGGCGATTGCGAATGTCTACCGAGATACTGTGGCCCCCAGCACGCCCTTCTTCGATACGTCCAACACGCCCTTGTACACGATATCGCCCAGACCATTCTACGACTGGTATCCGAATGGCGGGGGCAGCAGCAACTACCGGTTGACGATCGAAGGGTTCAAGCCAGCGACGACGACTGCGACGTACCTCACTTTCAAGGAAGACCTGAAGGATGGTGAGTACAGAGCGCATATCGAAGAACGCGACCTGGCAAGCAACTGGAGCGCTGCTGACGCGCTCAACCGTGATGACTGGACAACCGTCATCGCCCCCATGGTGCCCCCTCACAGGTTCGAGGGCGTTCCCCTCACGCCGCCCAAGAACTACCACATACTCGAGTGGCGTGAAGTTGAGAAAGCTCTGAGCTACAAGGTGTACCTGCGGGTCTACGGCGGAGTATTCCCCAAGTTCGGCACACTCATTACCACAGCATACTACGATCCGGTACTGGCAGCCGGCACGAGGTACGAATGGTATGTCGAGGCATTCTCAGATCTCCTCGGCACGAGGTATATCAGCTCTCTCCCGTCGACTTCATACATTGGTTTCACCACTGCGAAATAGGCCTTCGTAAGCACCCGGAATGAAAAGCCCGCGGCCGACG
>CAVTER010000009.1:0-313844 GCA_963733835.1 uncultured Spirochaetota bacterium | reverse complement strand
CACGGAGGCTTTGAATGACCGAGCAGATCAGGCAGATCGCCGACAGGATCCGCGGGCTTCGCGAAATCGCCCGGCTCTCCGCCGAGACGTGCGCGCGCGAGCTGGGTATGCCCGTCGAGACCTACAAGAGCTACGAGAGCGGGGCGGCGGACATTCCCGCCAGCTTCCTGTACCAGGTCGCGCACAAGTTCAACGTCGAGCTCTCCTCGCTCCTCACCGGCGAGGAGCCCCGGCTGCACGTGTACTGCGTCACCCGGGCAGGCCGGGGGGTCAAGGTCGAGCGCCGCAGCGACTACGACTACCAGAGCCTGGCCTTCAACTTCGTCGACAAGAAGATGGAGCCGTTCCTCATCACGGTGATCTCCCCGGCCCGACTCCGAGCCCATCCCGCTCAACGCGCACCCCGGGCAGGAGTTCACCTACCTGCTGGAGGGGACCCTGCGCGTGGTGGTCGGAGGCCACGAGATGCGTGCTGAAGCCGGGCGACTCGATCTACTTCGACTCCGCCCACGCCACGGCATGAAGGCCGTCGGCGAGACCCCCGGCCCGGTTCCTGGCCGTCATCCTGTAGAAAGCGAGGCCCGCACCCATGCTCGAGCAATTCCTCCCGAAGACCGAGTTCTCCTCGTACGACGAGTTCTCGAAGAACTTCCGCATCAAGGTGCCCGAGCGGTTCAACTTCGCCTACGACGTGGTGGACAGGATCGCCGCCCGCGAGCCGGGCAGGCGCGCGCTGGTCTGGTGCGACGACAAGGGCGGCGAGGCCGAGTTCAGCTTCGGCCAGCTCGCGGAGCAGAGCACCCGGGCGGCCTCGTTCTTCCGCGCGATCGGCATCGGCACGGGGCGACCCCGTCATGCTCATCCTGAAGCGCCGCTACGAGTTCTGGTTCTGCCTCCTCGGCCTGCACAGGATCGGCGCGATCGCCATCCCCGCGACCCACCTGCTGACGAAGAAGGACATCGTCTACAGGAACGGCGCCGCCAGCGTGAAGGCCATCGTGTGCGTGGACGACCAGAAGGTCCTCGACAACGTGGACGCGGCCCTGGCCGAGTCTCCCACCCTGAAGCACCGCATCGCGCTGAACGGCGGGCGCGGCGGCTCGGGCGGCAGCATGCGGACGGGGTGGCGCGACCTGGGCGCCGAGATGGCCAAGGCCAGCCCGACGGATGGAGCGGGTCGCCACCGAGAACGCCGACACGAGCCTCCTGTACTTCACCTCCGGCACCACGGGCATGCCGAAGATGGTCCAGCACGACTTCGTCTACCCGCTGGGCCACATCCTCACGGCGAAGTACTGGCAGAGCGTCGAGGACGGCGGGCTGCACCTCACCGTGGCCGACACGGGCTGGGCCAAGGCCGCCTGGGGGAAGATCTACGGCCAGTGGATCTGCGGCGCCGCGGTCTTCGTCTACGACTACGACAGGTTCGTGCCCGTCGCAGCTGCTCGCCGTCATCGCGCTCGCACGGGGTGACCTCCTTCTGCGCCCCGCCGACGATCTACCGGTTCTTCATCAAGGAGGACCTGTCGCAAGTACGACTTCAGCCGCCTGCGCCACTGCGCCATCGCGGGCGAGCCGCTCAACCCCGAGGTCTACAACAGGTTCCTGGAGATGACGGGGCTGAAGCTGCGCGAGGGCTACGGCCAGACCGAGATGACCGTCGCGGTGGCCGTGTGGCCGTGGATCGAGCCCAAGCCCGGCTCCATGGGCATGCCCTCGCCGGGCTACGACATCGACCTCCTGGACGAGGAGGGCAAATCCTGCGAGGTGGGCGAGAAGGGCGAGATCGTCGTCCGCACCGACCGGCGCACGCCCGTCGGGATGTTCCACGGCTACTACCGCGACCCCGAGCTGACGCAGCGCGCGTGGCACGACGGGATCTACCACACCGGCGACGTGGCCTGGCGCGACGAGGACGGCTACCTCTGGTTCGTCGGCCGCACGGACGACGTGATCAAGAGCTCGGGCTACCGCATCGGCCCCTTCGAGGTCGAGAGCGCGCTCATCGAGCACCCGGCCGTGCTGGAGTGCGCCGTCACGGGCGTGCCCGATCCCGACCGGGGCGCGGTCGTCAAGGCCACCGTCGTCCTCGCGAAGGGATACGCGGCAGGCCCCGACCTGGTGACCGAGCTGCAGGAGCACGTGAAGAAGACCACGGCGCCGTACAAGTACCCGCGGATCATCGAGTTCGTCTCCGAGCTGCCCAAGACGATCAGCGGCAAGATCCGCAGGGTGGAGATCCGCCAGAAGGACTCCGAGTAGGGGCGTGCACGCCGAACTCTTCCGGGGGGCTTGACAATCCTGGCATAGTTGGCAATATTGCCAAATTGCCATGACAGAGAAAGAAACCCGCCAGGACCTGCGCCGCTATGAGCCCCGCGCGCGCATCATGAAAGCTCTCGCCCACCCCACCCGGCTCTTCATCGTGGATCAACTCGCCGGGCAGGAATACTGCGTCAACGAGCTCACCGACATGGTGGGCTGCGACATGTCCACCATGTCCAAGCACCTTTCTCTCCTGCGCGAAGCAGGCATCGTGAGGGACGAGAAGCGCGGCGCGTGCATCTACTACTACCCTGCGCTGCCCCTGCATCCTCAACTTCTTCACCTGCACGGACAAGGTCATGCAGACCGTCCGCGACGAGCAGGCGAGCATGGTGTAAGGGAGAGCAGCCCATGGACATGAAAAAGGAATACAAGCCGCTCCTGGGCATGCTCGCGCTGTTTCTCGTCGCGTACTTCCTCCCTCTCGGGGTGCCCCGGTTCGACACGGCGCTCCGCGAGGCGTTCGCGCTGGTCAAGTGGTACGCACGGGAGCACGTCCTTCTCTGCCTGGTGCCCGCGTTCTTCATCGCGGGAGGCATCGGCGTCTTCGTGAGCCAGGCCTCGGTGATGCGGTACCTCGGGCCGAAGGCGAACAGGTTCCTCGCCTACTCGGTGGCTTCCGTGTCCGGCACGGTGCTCGCTGTCTGCTCGTGCACGGTCCTTCCCCTGTTCGCGGGCATCTACCGCATGGGAGCGGGCATCGGGCCCGCGACGGCCTTCCTGTACTCGGGGCCTGCCATCAACGTGCTCGCCATCGTCTTCACGGCGCGTGTCCTCGGCCTGGAGATGGGGATCGCGAGGGTGGTCGGCGCCGTTGTCTTCAGCGTGGTCATCGGGCTTCTCATGCAGCTCATCTTCAGGAAGGAAGAGAAGGCAAAGGCAGCTGCCTGGGCAGCCATGCCCCAGCCCGAGGCTTCCCGCCCCCTGTGGAAAACGGCCGTCTTCTTCCTGCTCCAGGTCGTCATCCTGGTCTTCGCGAACTGGGCAGCCTCTGACAACCGCTCGGGCGCATGGCAGGCCATCCACGAGAGCAAGTGGATCATCACGGGCGCGGCAGCGGCGCTGCTCGGCGGCGCGCTCATCGCCTGGTTCAAGCTGGCCTGGTGGAAGGTCCTTCTCACGGTTGCGCCGACCATCGCCCTGGCCCTCATCTTCCCGTCCATGCCCCAGCTCGCGTTCGGCGCGGCAGTGCTCGGGCTGGCGATCAGCCTCGCCACGGACAAGGGCGAGGGCGGGACGTGGTTCACCACCTCGTGGGACTTCGCAAAGCAGATCTTCCCGCTGCTGTTCATCGGCGTGTTCTTCTCGGGTCTCTTCCTGGGGCGCCCGGGAAGCGAAGGATTGATCCCCTCGGCGTGGGTGACCCGGCTGGTCGGCGGCAATTCGATCCTGTCCAATCTCTTCGCGTCGGTGGCAGGGGCGCTGATGTACTTCGCGACCCTGACGGAAGTCCCGATCCTGCAGGGACTGATGGCCAACGGCATGGGCAAGGGACCCGCGCTTTCCCTGCTCCTCGCGGGGCCGGCGCTGTCGCTGCCCAGCATGCTGGTGCTGAGGAAGATCCTGGGAGGGAAGAAAGCCCTCACCTATATCGGGCTCGTCGTGGTCATGGCCACGCTCACGGGCATGGCGTACGGCGCGCTGTTCAGGTAAGAAAAGAAATGCGCCTGCGGCGCCGGGAGGTGCGATCATGAAGATCGAAGTGCTGGGAACCGGTTGCCCGAAGTGCGAGAGCACCGAGCAGTCGGTGCGCAAGGCCGTGGCCGAGCTGGGCGTGCAGGCCGAGATCGTGAAGGTCACCGACATCAACGCGATCATCGAGCGGGGCGTCATGTGGACGCCCGCGCTGGTCATCGACGGGAAGCTGGTCCTGCAGGGAAAGATCCCGACGGTCGACCAGGTCAAGGCCCTGGTCAAGGGAGCGTAGCGGCATGGGACGGTACGGGAGCTGGAAAGGCGTGCCCCGGGAGCAGATCCCCTGGCACCCCACCCTGGACGGGGAGAAGTGCATCGGGTGCAGGAAGTGCTTCGAGTTCTGCAGCCACGGGGTCTACACGTGGGATGCGGCGGCCGACAGGCCCGTCGTGGCGGAGCCGTTTCAATGCGTGGTGGGCTGCAGCAACTGCATGCACCAGTGCGAGGAAGGGGCCATCTCGTTCCCGCCGCTCACGATCCTCAAGGGGATCGGGGCCTGAGCCGCATTCATGGTCAGCATGATGTACGCATGCCCGCGCTGCGGGCAGCGGAAGGCTGTGGAGGTTGACCCGACCGGTCCCGGGCAGGTGCCCGAGGTCACGTGCCCGGTCTGCGGCACGACAATGAAACCCGTCTCCCGCGCCTGCGGCTGCGGCAAGGAGATCCGCTGAGCGCAGAGAGCTCGGTGCAGAGCAAACCCTGGACGAGGAGGATTCGGCATGGCAGCGAAAGGTGAAGGCAAGGCAAAGGGGATCAGCTTCTTCGAGCGGTACCTCACGGTCTGGGTGCTCCTGTGCATCGGCGCGGGGATCCTGCTGGGCAAGCTCGCCCCGGGACTGGCGCGAGACCCTCGACGGCTTGTCCATCTACGTCAACGGCGCGCCGGTCATCTCCATCCCCATCGCGATCTGCCTCTTCTTCATGATGTACCCGATCATGGTGAAGATCGACTTCGCCGAGGTGATCAAGGCCGGCAAGAGCGGCAAGCCGGTCGGGCTGACCCTGTTCGTCAACTGGGCGATCAAGCCCTTCACGATGTACGCCATCGCCATCTTCTTCCTCGGCGTCGTCTTCCGAGGGCTGATCGGCGCCGAGGCGACCGACCTCGTGAAGATGCCCTTCGGCCTGGACCTGGCCGTCGGCGCGACGCACGGCGTCGGGCACGGTCGTGCTGCATCGACGGGCGTCAAGATGCTGCAGGTCCCGCTGTGGCGCAGCTACCTCGCCGGCTGCATCCTGCTGGGCATCGCGCCCTGCACGGCCATGGTGCTGGTCTGGGGCTACCTCGCGCGGGGCAACGACGGCCTCACGCTGGTCATGGTGGCCATCAACTCGCTGACCATGCTGCTGCTCTACGGCCTGCTGGGCGGCTTCCTGCTCGGCGTCGGGCGGCTGCCGGTGCCCTGGCAGGCGCTGCTGCTGTCCATCGCCATCTACGTCGCCCTGCCGCTGGTCGCCGGCTACCTCTCCCGCAGGCTGGATCATCCGCGCGAAGGGCGAGCAGTGGTTCAAGGAGAAGTTCCTGCACGTCCTGACCCCGATCACGATCATCGCCCTCCTGACCACCCTGGTGCTGCTGTTCTCCTTCAAGGGCGAGGTCATCCTGGCCAACCCGCTGACCATCCTGTGGATCGCGATCCCGCTCTTCATCCAGACCAACCTCATCTTCTGGCTGGGCTACTGGCTTGGCGAAGCTGCTGAAGCTGCCCTACCGGGACGCGGCGCCCGCGGCGATGATCGGCGCCTCCAACCACTTCGAGGTGGCCATCGCCACGGCGACCATGCTCTTCGGCCTCTCCTCGGGCGCGGCCCTGGCCACGGTCGTCGGCGTGCTGATCGAGGTGCCGATGATGCTGCTGCTCGTGCGCATCTGCCTGAGGACCCAGGAGCTGGTTCCCGCTGCGGCCATTGCCGGCCGAGCGCCAAAGCGAGGTAGGCAGTGGTCGTGACGGAAATCCACGCGGGTGTCTGCGGATTTCGCACAACGGTGCGCGCCCGCTCTGACGACATGCAGAACGTGACCCTGGAGATCGAGAGCACCTGCGAGAAGATCTCCGCGATGGCCGCGCGGCTGGGGGTCGATCGACGCGTACCAGGAGATCGGTGCTGGCTTCGAGGGCGCCGTGCTCACGGCAGCGCGCGCCTCACTCCAGGGCTGCTGCGCGGGATGCGTGGTTCCGGGCGGCATCTTCAAGACCGTGCAGGTCGCGGGCGGCGTCGCGCTGCCCGCTTCGATTTCCATCACGATGGAAAGGAAGGACTGAGAGATGCAGCGCGGACAATCACTGCGCCTGCTCGCCATGGCAGTTGCCGCGCTTGCCGTGGCGCTGCTCCTCGGCTCCTGCCAGAGATCGACATCCGCGGGAGGCGCACCCGGCTCGAAGAGCCCTCCCGCACAGGCGAAGCGGATCACCTTTGTCGAGCTGGGCTCGGTGAACTGCATCCCCTGCAAGGCCATGCAGCCCATCCTCGAGAAGGTCAGGCAGGAGTTTGCAAGCCAGGTCGAGGTCGTGTTTCACGACGTCTGGACGTCCGAAGGGAAAGCCCTTTGCCGAGAGCTTCCGCATCAGGGTCATCCCGACGCAGGTCTTCCTTGATCGCGAGGGCCGGGAATACTACAGGCACGAGGGGTTCCTGCCCGTCGAGGAGGTGCTCGCCGCGCTCGAGCGGGGCGGACTGAAGAGGTGATCCCGCTCCTGTCCGCCCTCACGCAGGCGCTGTCGACCCCCTCGGTTCTCGCCTTCGGGGCTGCCGTGGCCTGGGGAGTCGCGAGCATCATCCTCAGTCCCTGCCACCTCGGGTCGATTCCTCTCGTGATCGGCTACGTGAACGCAGGCAGGAAACCCTCCACGGGCAGGGCGCTGCTGCTCTCGAGTGCCTTCGCTCTCGGGATCCTCGTGACACTCGCGGCCCTTGGCGCTGCCGCAGCCCTGCTGGGAACCCTTGCCGGCAGCGTGGGGACCGTCCCGCGCGTGATCGTATCGCTTCTTCTTCTTGCGAGCGGCCTGTGGCTCATGGACGTGCCCCCCTTCTCGCGCATCAGCATCGGGGTTCGACGGCAGAAGTCCGGCCAGGGGGCGTGGGGAGCACTGGTCCTGGGCCTGCTTTTCGGGGTGATCCTCGGGCCCTGCTCGTTCGCTTTTCTCGCGCCGATGATCGGCATCGCGTTCGCCGCCGGGGGCCAGTCCTGGGGCTACGGGGCCGCGCTCATGTCCGCGTTTGCGCTGGGGCATTGCGGGACGATCGCTGCCGCGGGAACGGCGGGCGACAGGCTGCGGTTCCTTCTCGAGAAGAAGGGTCTTGCCGCTGCCGGGCTCTGGGTCAAGCGGGCCTGCGGGCTCATCGTCGTCGGGGTCGCGATCGTGCAGGGGCTGCGCGCATTCGGGGTGAGAATCTAGCCGGACAACAGGGAGACAAGGTGGTCACAGGAATCGTTTTCTACAGCATCGCCGCAGCGCTTCTCGCGCTGTCCTTCTTCAAGGACAGGCAGAAGACGCTGAACGCCCTCAAGAAGGCGGGCAAGTCGTTCATCGGCATCCTCCCGCAGTTTCTCGGGATCATCGCCATCGTGGGCGTGCTCCTCGCCCTGCTCGACCCTGCCACGATCAACAGGATCCTCGGCAGGTCGTCCGGCTTTCTCGGCGTGCTGATCGCCTCTGTTGTCGGGTCGATCACGCTGATCCCCGGTTTCATCGCCTTCCCCACCGCGGCCCTGCTGCTGAAGGGGGGCGCGGGTTACATGCAGATGGGCGCCTTCGTGTCGACCCTCATGATGGTGGGAGTGATCACCCTGCCGACGGAGATCGACTTCTTCAACAGGCGCATGGCGCTGCTGCGAAACGGCCTCGCCTACGTGTTTTCGCTCGTGGTCGCCCTCGTGATCGGGCTCGTGATGTCACTGTAAGGAGGCAGGCCATGGCAAAAGAGAACACGACGGGGCGCAAGCCCGTGATACGGGAGCTGGCAAAGCGGTGGTGGATCCTCCTTGTGGGGGCGGCACTCGCCCTGGGGCTGGGGCTTTCAGAGCCGGCCCGGGGCTCGAAGATCATCGACACGACGCTCTTCAGCCTCAAGGAGATGCTCCTCGTGCTCCCGCCCATTTTCATCATCCTCGGCCTCCTGGACGTGTGGGTCCCCCGGGAGAAGATGGTCCGGTTCATGGGAGAGGGATCGGGCCTCAAGGGCATGCTCCTCGCGATCCTCCTGGGCGCGGCAGCGGCAGGACCGCTGTACGGCGCATTCCCCGTCGCGCAGGTGCTCCTGCGCAAGGGGGCCAGCATGCGCAACGTGATCATCCTCCTCGGGGCCTGGTCCACGCTGAAGATCCCCATGCTGCTCTTCGAGCTCACCAACATGGGACCGCGCTTCACGCTGACCCGGCTCGCGGTCGACATCGTCGGCGTGCTCCTCATCGCGCTGGTCATGGAGCGGTTCATGACGGCGAAGGATCGCGAGGAGATCGTCGCAAAGGCGAATGCGTCCTGACCCCACCTGGCAACGTTTCGCCGGCGGCCGAAATGGCCGCCGTTTTTTTTGTCACCCTTCGCCCTTCCCTTGACAGGCGGGTATAATGGCGGAAACTGGTTTCGGAAGGAGACTGCACATGAAGAAGCTTGCTGCGTTCCTGACCCTCTTCCTGCTGCTCTCGCTGGCCACGGCCGGCGCGCAGGCAAAGAAGGTGGTGGCCTACACGGCCCACGAAGACAACATCATCGCCTCCATGGTTCCCCGCTTCAAGGCCGAGACGGGGTACGACCTCGAGTTCGTCAAGCTGGGCTCGGGCGACGTGATCAAGCGGGTCAAGGCCGAGGCCGGAAACCCCCAGTGCGACGTGATCTGGAGCATCGGCGGGGAGCAGCTCGAGGCCGACTACGCCCTGCTGGAAAAGTACGTGCCGAAGGACTGGGACAAGATCGACAAGGTCTTCAAGGTCGGGAAGAACTGGCTGCCGTACACCGCGATCATGAACGTGTTCATCGTGAACACGAACCTCCTGTCGGAGTCCGAGACTCCGAAGGGCTGGGCCGACCTCGCCGACCCGAAGTGGAAGGGCAAGGTCTGCTCGGCCACCCCCGACAAGTCCGGCTCCGCCTACATGCAGATGAACAACGTGTTCCTGGCCTTCAAGGGCAAGGGATGGGACATGTTCAAGCCCATCCTCGCCAACTTCTTCATCTCGACCTCATCGGGCGCCGTTCCCAAGTTCGTGAATGACGGGGAAGCCCCTGTCGGGATCACCCTCGAGGACAACGCGTTCCGGTTCGTCCAGGGCGGCGGTCCTGTCAAGATCGTCTACCCGGTGGAGGGCGTCATCGCGGCCCCCGACGGCATCGCGCTGGTCAAGGGTGCCCCGCACCCCGAGGCGGCGAAGGTGTTCATCGACTGGTGCCTGTCCAAGCCGACCCAGGACTTCCTGGTTGGCGCGATGTTCCGCAGGCCTGTCCGGGTCGACGGCATTGCACCGGCAGGGCTGCCGCCGCTATCGAAGATCAGGACCATCCCGTACGATTTCCAGATGGCGGCCGGCTACAAGAAGGCCTACCTGAAGGAGTTCGACAGGCTGCGCAAGGAACTGGGGCTCTGAGAGTGCATCTCGGGGAGGCGTGCGCATGCACGCCTCCTTTTTTTTCTCCTGCGGACGGGGGACTCCATGGCGTCGATCAGGCTTGAAAACATTTCGAAAACCTTCCCGGGCGTCGCGGCCCTCGAGGGCGTGACGATCACCGTGGAGAAGGGCGAGTTCTTCACGCTGCTGGGGCCCAGCGGGTGCGGCAAGACCACGCTGCTGCGCACGATCGCCGGTTTCTACCAGCAGGACACGGGGCACGTGTACCTGGGCGACGAGTGCATCGACGCGGTCCCCCCGCACAGGCGGGACACCGGCATGGTCTTCCAGAACTACGCGGTGTTTCCCCACATGACCGTCTTCCAGAACGTGGCCTTCGGCCTCGCGACCCGAGGGATCCGGGGAGAGCAGGCCCGCGAGCGCGTCGCCCGGGCGCTCGCCATGGCACGGCTCTCCGGCTACGAGAAGCGCACCGCCGGACCAGCTGTCCGGCGGCCAGCAGCAGAGGGTGGGCCTGGCCCGGGCCATGGTGATCGAGCCGCGCGTCCTGCTCATGGACGAGCCGCTGTCCAACCTCGACGCGAAGCTGCGCATCGAGATGCGCGCCGAGATCCGCGACATCCAGCGCCAGCTGGGCACGACGACCGTCTACGTGACCCACGACCAGGAGGAGGCCCTGGTCATCTCGGACAGGATCGCCGTCATGAAGGCGGGGCGGGTGCAGCAGGTGGGCAGGCCCTGGGAGGTGTACAAGGACCCGGTCAACACCTTCGTCGCGGCATTCGTGGGGAACACGAACTTCATCGACGGGGCGCTCCTGGGCAGGCCGGGCGTCCGGCTCGCTGTCCGCCCCGAGGTGCTCTCCCTGGTTCCCGAGGGGTCCACAGAGACGCACGGCCCGGCCGTGGACGCGCTGCCAGGCACCGTGCAGAAGAGCACGTTCACCGGCTCGCTGGTCACCTACACCGTCTCCTGCGGCGAGGGGGTGACCATCGCGGTGGAGCGGCACAAGCCGGCCCCGTCCGACATCCTGCAGCAGGGAGCCCGGGCCAGGGTGCTCATCCCGCGCGACGCCGTGCTCGCCTTCGACCCGACAACGGGAGAGCGCGCATGAGGCGGACAGAGCGGCTCAACGTCTGGACCCTCGTCACGCTGCTGGGCTACGGGATCGTCGGGTTCTTCCTCGTTTATCCCCTGTTCAACATCTTCAAGTTCGCGGTGATCGACAAGGAGTCGGGCATCCTGTCGCTGTCGAACTTCGCCGAGTTCTTCGGAAGCGCCTACTACACCGTGTCCTTCCTCAACACCCTCCTCGTCGCGGTGGGCGGGACCCTCGGCGCGCTGCTCCTGGGCGTGCCGCTCGCCTTCTTCACCACGCGCTACAGGATCTTCGGCAAATCCTTCCTGTCGACCCTCGCGGTGCTCGCCCTGCTTTCCCCGCCCGGCGTCGGAGCCTACTCGTGGATCATGCTCCTGGGCAGGAACGGGTTCCTTCGCCAGGCGCTGATCGGCCTGGGGGTCACGCTCCCGCCCATCTACGGCCCGGTGGGCATCATCCTGGTCTATTCCCTGCACTACTACCCCTACGTGTTCCTCCTCGTCTCGGGCGCCCTGCAGACCGTGGACCGGTCCCTGGAGGAGGCGGCGGAGAACCTGGGTGCAACCGGGGCGCGCAAGTTCTTCCGGGTGACCATGCCGCTCGTGCTCCCCTCCCTGAGCTCGGGGGCGCTCATCGCCTTCATGATGTGCCTGTCCAACTTTGACACGCCCATGATCATCGGCGGCAACTACCGGGTGCTGCCCACCCTCGCCTACAACCTGTTCACGAGCGAGATGGGCGAGCGCCCCGGGCTCGCCTCAGTGGTGAGCATCTTCCTCATCGTCTTCGCCTCGCTCGTGATTTTCCTGCAGCGCTACGCGGCGGGCAGGCGCAAGTACTCCAGCACGCTGCTGAACAGGCCCCTCGTGAAGAGCCTTCGCGGCTGGAAGGCTGTCGGTCCCCACCTGGTGAGCTGGCTGATCGTGGCGCTGAGCACGCTGCCGATGGCGATCGTCGTCATCTTCTCGTTCCGCAAGACGCGGGGCCCTGTCTTCCATCCCGGCTTCGACCTGGAGAGCTACAGGAAGATGTTCTTCGAGGTGCCGAAGACGATCACCAACTCACTCGCCTTCTCCGCCGCGTCGGTGGCCCTGATCGTCGTGGTGGGCACGCTCCTGGGCTTCGTGCTCGCCCGGCGGCGCACCGTCGCCGCCCGGTCCCTGGACCCCCTGCTGATGATCCCCTACATCATCCCGGGCACGGTGCTCGGCATCGGGTTCATCGTGGCGTTCAACGCCAAGCCCCTGTACCTGCTGAGCACAGGCCTGATCATCATCCTCGCCTACTTCATCCGCAGGCTTCCCTACTCCGTGCGCTCCGCGGCCTCGATCCTCAAGCAGATCGACCCCGCCCTCGAGGAGGCGGGCATCAACCTCGGCTCGCCCCCGGCCGCACCTTCCGCAAGGTCACGCTGCCCCTGATGATACCGGGCGTGCTGTCGGGGGCGATCATGAGCTGGGTGACGGCAATCAACGAGGTGTCCACATCGATCCTCCTGTACGTAGGAAAGACCATGACCATGCCCATCCGGATCTACCTCTCGGCGATGGACGGCTACTACGGCCCGGCCTCGGCGATGGCGACGATCCTCCTCGCGGTCACGGGCCTCGCGCTCTTTGTCGTGAATCGGTTCTTCGGCCTGAAGAAAGAGAGTTTCGTGGGATAGCCGCGCCCGTGCGGAGCGGCTGCGCAGGGGAGGCGCGACGCCATTGATCGGTCACCTGGAGCTCATCATCATCCTCGTCGTTGTGTTCCTGATCTTCGGCGCGAAGAGGCTGCCGGACATCGCCAAGAGCATCGGGAAAGGAATTCGGGAGTTCCGCAAGGCCCTTGACGGCAGGGAGGCCGGGGAGGAAAAGGGCGGCCAGCCGCCTTCGGCGCCGGAAAGAAATGCGCCTTCGGCGCCGGACGGAAATGCGCCTGGCGTCGGACGGAAAGCGCAAGGAACGGAAATGCGCCTTCGGCGCCGGAAAGAAATGCGCCTTCGGCGCCGGGTTGACGGCTACTCGTTCTGGGGACACCTGGAAGACCTGCGCCGCAAGATCCTCTGGGTCCTCGGCTTCGCGATCCTCGCGTTCCTCGGCTGCTACTTCTTCCTCTCCCGCCAGGTCCTCGAGGCCCTCGTCGACCTGGCCGGTCGCACACCGTATTACCTGTCCGTGTTCGAGCCGTTCCTCAGCAGGCTGCGCGTCTCGGCCTGGGCGGCGGCGTTCGCCTCGGTTCCGCTCGCCGTGGTCCAGGCAATCCGCTTCGTCTCGCCGGGCCTGCGCCGGGGCGAGAGAAGTCTCTTCCTCGGGGTGACGCTGGCCGCCCTGCTGCTCGTGATCGGCGCGGGGTACGCGCTGTACAGGTTCTCGCCCGTCATCCTGTCGCTCTTCCTCGACGCCTTCGCCTCGCCCTCGATCGAGATGCGCCTCTCCATCTCCACCTTCATCACGTTCTACCTGATGCTCGCCGGCTCTGCCCTGGTGATCGTCCTGGTCCCCGTGACCACCTTCCTCCTGCTGAAGCTCGGCGTACTGCAGATCACGGGAGTGGCGAAGGCGCGGCGGTACCTCGTCCCGCTGTTCCTGCTCGTCGCGGCGGTGATCACCCCCCCGGACCCGGCGTCGATGATCATCGTGTTCATCCCGCTCTGGGCTGTGTTCGAGCTCTCCCTCCTGGTGTTCCGGCTCCTGCTGCGGAGGCAGGCGGCGCGGGAGCGCATGCGGGCGGGCTGAGCGGACACGGGTCCGGCGCGATCCCCTTCACCGATCACTTCTCGTGCAGGAGCGGCGCCGCCACCACCCCGATCCCCGCCCGCAGCAGCGCCGCCGCGGTTCGGTTCACCGCGTCGTGCTTGTCCAGGTAGTTGACGAGCAGCGCCGGCATCAGGCCCTTCGCCTCGATCTCCTCCTTCGGGATGAAGTAGTCCAGGTCGTCGCTGGGGTGGGCCCGTGTCGCCTCCACCTCGGGGTCCCCGCCCTCGTGCTTGGCGGAGATGTTGCAGACCGTGCGGGCCAGCTCCACCAGCTCGTCGCGGCGCAGGTAGGGCTGGCGCACGATGGACTTGTACGTCTCGGTGATGTGGTGCTCGAAGCGCACCGGCCTGGGCGAGGCCCAGCGCGGCGCGGATGCGGTCGCACTCCCGGATGGTCTGGTTGTTCACGGAGTTGGAGAAGTTGAAGCCGATGAGGCTGGAGGAGCCGTCGGGCCGCGAGAACAGGCGCGCCGTGAGCAGGGTCCACAGCACCGACCAGGGGTTGTCGTTGCCCATGAACACGGAGATCTTGAACTCGCAGTCCACGCCCAGCTTGTGCAGGAGGTAGGCGGCGAGCACCGTGCCGGGGTTGATGTTCAGGACCTGGCGGATGCCGAAGCGCGTGTAGTACCCCAGGTACTCGTCGATCCACTTCAGCGGGTAGTCGTTGGGCTGCCCGATGCCGCCGAAGTAGCCGGTGATGGTCTCGGGGCCGCCGAGGTGCACGTTCGAGCCGTCGGTCCCCTTCGTGTCCAGCGTCTCCACGTAGCTCGCCCCCACGATGCGCATGGCCGCGGCCACCGCCAGCGTGTCTCCGTGGTCGGCGACCTGCTCGGCCATGCGCCGCACCCGGATGAAGCGCCCGGGCATGAGCTCCCGTCTCTCGATGGCCTGCCGTGCCTCGGCGATGACCCAGGGGAAGTACTGCAGGGCGCTGATCTCGAGGGTCACGGCACGGGCCTGCTCCACGGGCCGCGGCTGTGCGCCCTGCACCCGCCGCGCGTACTCGGCGAGGGGGAGGAATGCCCCGGCGTCACGCTGCGATGCCAGCCAATCCAGGTCGCTGCGGTACGGCGAGTGCTCCGCCTCCAGGCGGGCCAGCAGGTTCTCCAGCTTTCCCGCCTCTTGCGCTTTCCTGTTGATCTCGCCCGGCCCGCCGTGGCGCTCCACCACGTCCAGCAGCGCCTCGACCATCCCGTTGCCCGGGTCCAGGAGGAACGCGTTCAGCTCCCGCAGCCGGGCACTCGTCTGCCGCGAGCAGCCTGCGGATCCTGCGCCTGTCGCATCATCTCCCGTACCTCTTCGCGAGGGCGTCGAACTTCGGCTTCTCGCCGTCCAGCATGTGGTAGCAGTGCTCGTCGGCGGGGAAGGCGCCCTGCTTCACGTCCTGGACGTAGGCCTTCATCGCGGCGGTGACCACGCCTGCGACGTCCGCGTACTTCTTCACGAACTTCGGGGTGAAGGCCTGGAACTGGCCGATCATGTCAGAGACGATCAGAAGCTGCCCGTCGCACTCCGGGCCCGCGCCGATGCCGTACACGGGGATGGTGAGCCGCCGGGCGATGAAGCCGGCCACCTCGGGAGGCACCGCTTCCAGCAGCAGCAGCTGCGCCCCGGCCTCCTCGATGGCCAGCGCGTCCTCGATCAGCGCCTGGGCGGACTCTGCCGTGCGGCCCTGGGCCTTGTGGCCGCCCAGCTGGCCCGAGCTCTGCGGAGTCAGCCCGATGTGGCCGCAGACCACCATCCCGGCGTCGAGGATGGCCCGGATGCGCGTGATCACCCGTCGGCCGCCCTCCAGCTTGACCGCGTCCACCATCGATTCCTTGAGGAACCGCCCCGCGTTCGCCACCGCGTCCTCGTCGCTCTTCTGGTAGCTCATGAAGGGCATGTCGCCGATCACGAAGGTGCGGGGCGCCCCCCGGCGCACGGCCTGGCAGTGCACGATGCACTGGTCCATGGTCACGGGCACCGTGCCCTCGTAGCCGTAGACGCACATGCCCAGAGAGTCGCCGACCAGCAGCATGTCCAGGCCCGCCTCCTCGGCGAACCGGGCCGTGGGAAAGTCGTAGGCGGTGAGCCAGGAGACCTTCTCGCCGTCCTGCTTCATCTTCGACAGGTCGTGGATCGAGAGCTTCGCCTTTGCCATCGGAGCAGCCTCCTCGCGGGTCAGTATATCCTTCGCACCGTGATCGCGACAGGCAGCGCGGGGCAGTTGGCCTGGCAGATGCCGCAGCCGATGCACCGATCCCGCACCACCGAGGGATAGCGCAGGCCCGCCGGACGCCCGGCCGCGTCGCGGGGGCCTCGTGCCGAAGACGATCGCCTTCTCGGGGATCGGGCACAGCTCCTCGCACACGAGGCACTGCTTGCCCTCCGCGAAGACCACGCAGGTCGTCTCGTCGATCGACGCCAGGCCGATAACCGATCGCTGCTTCTGCTCCAGGGCCTGCAGGGGGATCGCGGCGTTGGGGCAGACGGTCTGGCAGACCTGGCAGTGGTAGTCGCAGCCCGCCTTCGAGAAGTCCAGGCGCGGCGTGAAGAGGCTGGCCGACCCCGCCTCCAGCCCCGTGGGCCTGATGATCTCCGTGGGACAGGACTGCACGCAGTGCAGGCAGCGGATGCAGCGCTGGAGGAACAGGGCCTCGTCGATCACCCCCGGCGGCCGCAGCAGCGTCGTGCGGGCGCCGATGCCGGCAGCCGGCGCACGGCGCCGAGCAGTCCCCCTGCTGCCAGCCCGGCTGCCAGCGTGCCTGCCTGCGCCAGGAAGAGGCGGCGTGACGGGTCGAAGGATGCTCCCTCGCCCCGCCGGCCCGCACGGGCGCGCGCGCGAAGCCCGAAGGCGAACCCCTCGACAGGACAGCGCTCCTCGTAGTCGAAGCACAGCGTGCACTGGTGGGCGAGCATGGCGCGGGATTCCGCGTCGGCCGCACCCATCGGGCAGCGGTCGCAGCGGCCGCATCGCGAGCAGTACGGATCCGCAGGTGGAACACGGAGAACGCGGCCCAGCAGGCCGTACAGAGCGCCCAGCGGGCAGAGGTACACGCACCAGAGACGGCGGGCGAACGCGGCGGCAAGCACGAGGAAAGCGAGGAAGCCGAGCCCGAGATTGGAGAGCGAGAAGATGCGCACGATCCAGACGTTGGGGTGGAGGAACGGCAGCACGGGCGGCATGAGAAACACGGTGACGACCGAGAGCCCGAGCAGAAAGCGAGGGAGGAATCCGGGTGAGCCGATCTTCCTGCCCTCCCAGCGGTCGAGGCGCGGCGGGTTGAGCCTTCGAAGGGGCGACAGGGCCAGGTCCAGTCAGGTCGATGAGGCTGCCCATCGGACAGACCCAGCCGCAGAAGGCCCTGCCGAAGAGCGCCGCCACAGGGCGAGGAGGCCGATGCCACCGCGCCCAGGACCGCGGCGTGGCGACAACGGGATGAGTCAGGAAGATGAGGGGATCAAAGGCGAGGAATGGGTTCTGCACGACCGCGAAAGGGTCTCGTGAGCGGATGAACACCCAGGCGAAAGCGCCAAGGAACAGGGCCTGCGAGGCGATGCGCACCCGCTTCAGGACGAACGCCGCGCGCCGCCTCATCGCCGACTCACGCCTCCGCGCGCTGCACCGAATACCCGAGATCCGTCCGACCCCCGCCTTCGCCCCGAGGACCGAGGTAGTCCACCTCCGCGGGCGAGTCCGGCCGAACAGGCGCGCGGCCTCGCAGTCGGCCTCCAGCACGTTGCCTGCCGCGATGATCGTGTTCGTGCGCTTCAGGTCCTCCGCCCTGCCGCCCGTGGGACCGTTGCGGAGCATCAGGGCCATCGCATCCACGATCGTCGAGCCGGGAGCGAACGATCCGGTTGATGTCCGCGATGCACTCGTGCAGCGTCCAGTGCCACCGACCCCTCTGGTCGCCCGTGATGCCCATGAGGTTCTTCATGCCGAAGGTGAGGGAGGAGGAGCTGTGGCTCTTCGCCACGGGCACGTTGATGAGCACGTCGGACTCGAGGACGTACCTGTTGACGAGGGTCTCCTCCAGGGCGTAGCCGTCCTTCACGGCCACCTTCTTGTACATGCGGTCGTTCACCTCGTCGACGTTGAACACCTTCGCGCCCGCCTCCTCCGCGGCTCGCGCGATGCCCGAGGTCACGTAGGCGAGGCGGGTGCTGGTCGTGCTCCTGTCGAAGACGAAGACCTTCGAGGCCAGGGCCTGGAAGCAGAGGTGGACAACTGTGCGCACGACCACGGGGTCCGTGGTCGCCCGCACGGACGGGGGGGAATTGAAGCCGATGTTCGGCTTCACCACGACCACGTCGCCGGGGGAGACGAACCGCTGGATGCCGCCCGCGAGGGCGACCGCGCGGCGGACGGCCTTCTCGGTGTCGGCGCCCACGGCGATGCCGACGTCTGCCGTCGACACCAGGCTCGCCGGGAAGACCCGTCGGGCCGCGAGGTACAGCGACGTGGACAGCGCGACCTTCAGGAAATCCCGTCGGGTCATGCCGACAGGGTAACAGAGCCTCCCTCAGCTGTCAAAGCGTCGCGCCCTGCCCGCAGCGGCGCGAGCAGATCCCCGCACAGCCCCTCGCTCAGGTCCCACAGCCGCCGGGCGGCATCGGGGTCCCGCGCCCTTCGCGAGGGCTCCTCGACCCTGCATTCCTTCCAGTACAGGCCCGAGCGGCCTGCTGCCTCCGGGTCCAGCGCCAGCCAGGCGACGGTCGCGGCCGATTCGGCCGGGGCTGATTCCACCGCGCGCGCGAAGCCCCCAGATCATCCGCACTAGCGCGTTGGTTCCCTTCGTGGCGATTTCGGTGCGCACGAGGCCGGGGTCGACCGCGTACAGGCTCACCGGCGGAGCCCGGGCCCAGCCTGCGGGCGAGCTCCCCCGTGAACATCACCAGGGCGAGCTTGGACTGGTCGTAGGCAGCCAGCCCGTTGTACAGCGAGGAAAGGCCCACGTCCCGCCAATGGATCCTGCCAGTGTAGTGCGAGCCCGAGCTCACCATGACCACGCGTGTCTCCACCATGACCGGGAGGAGCAGCCTCGTCAGGAGGAAGCCCGAGAGGTAATTCAGGGCGAACTGCCTCTCCACCCCCTCGTCGGTCACCCGTCGGCTGAAAGCGAACCCGCCCGCGTTGTTCACGAGCACGTCGATGCGGCCGGTCGCGGCGGAAAGACGGGCCGCGAGGCCGCGCACCTGGACGAGGGAGGACAGGTCGGCGACCTCGAAACGCACCCGGGGGTTGCCGGTGCGCACCCGCAGTCGCTCTGCCGCCGCGGCGCACCGCGCAGGGTCGCGGCCGACCCCCACCACCGTCGCCCCCCGCTGCGCGAAGATCCGCGCGAGCTCGTACCCGATCCCCGACGTTGCCCCTGTCACCACGCAGGTCATGCGGTTGCCCATGGTCAGGCCCCCACCGGCTCGGCGCCGGCAGCCGCTGCGCGCGCCACCGCTGCGCGGGCAGCCGACGTCTGGACTGCCGACGTGTGCGCGGCCGCATGGGCGGAGCCCGACAGGGCCCCCCACCGACGCGCGATCACGCGCATGTACAGCCCGCGCGGGACGAAGCCGCTCACCGCGCACAGAGCCCTGTTCACGAGACCGGGGACGATGAGCCCGCGCCCCGCGGCCATGCCATCCAGCCCCGCCCGGGCGATCTCGTCGGGGTACCCACAGGTGAGCCTGCCGGCAAGTCCCTGCTTCTCGATCAGGTCCCTGTTGCCCCGGTTGGTGCGGATGCCGTTGGGACACAGCACGCTCATGCTGACGCTCGTGCCGCGCAGCTCCTCGCGCAGGGCGAGGCTGAAGTTCAGCACGAAGCTCTTGGTCGGCGAGTAGACGGGCATGTAGGGCATGGGGAAGAAGGCTGCCAGGCTGGAGACGTTCAGGATCCACGCCCTGCCCCTCTGCTTGAGCTGGGGCAGCAGGTGGTGCGTGAGCCGCACCAGCGCCCCCACGTTCAGCTCGATCGTCGTCTCGTTCTGCCCCAGGGTGGAATCCCCGAACCTGCTGTTGTAGCCCACCCCCGCGTTATTGATGAGCGCGTCGATCTCGATGCCCTTCTCCCGCATGTGGGCGCACAACCGGGCCGGGGCGTCGGCCGCGGCGAGGTCCATCTCCACCGCCTCCACGCGCACGCCGTGTGTCCGCTCGATGATCCGCGCCACCTCGGGCAGGCCCGTTCCCGGCAGCGCCGCCAGGACGAGGTCCATGCCCCTGCCCGCGCATTCCTCCGCGAACGCCCTGCCGAGCCCCTGGCTCGAGCCGGTCACGAGCGCGCAGGTCGGCTTTCTCTTGTCCATCTTCACAACTGCTCCTTTCCCCGATGCCGTATCTGCCATTTCAGACGGCACAGACCCCGGCACCCCTTCAGCCGCGGCGGAAATTAAGTCCGCGCGGGGATGAAGTGATCCGCGCGCGCCGTGCGTCGAAACGGGTGACGCGGGGGCCCTGTTTGACAGCAGCTGCCGGCCGTGGCAGGATCGGGGACAGGAGGCGGAGCCCGGGCTGATGACGGACGAGCAGATCATCGACCGCGTGCGGAAGGGCGAGACGCGCCTCTTCGAGCAGATCGTCCGCCGCTACCAGGACCCGGTCTACGGCATGGCCGTGCGCTTCACCCGCAGCCCCCCCGACGCGGAGGACGTGGCGCAAGAGGTCTTCCTCAAGGTCTTCCGCGGCCTGGCCGGGTTCAAGGGAGAGGCGAAGTTCTCCACCTGGCTGTACCGGGTCACCTTCAACCTCTGCGCGGACTGGCTGCGCAGGAACCGCAGGCCCGGGCGGAGGGCGGCCCCGATCGACGAGGCCGGCGACGTGCGCGACGCCCGGGTCGACCTGGAGGAAGGTCTTCTCGCCTCCGAGGAGCGCGAGAGGGTCGCACGGGCGATCGACGCGCTGGATGAGCGCTACAGGAGCGTGGTCGTCCTGATGTACTACCAGAAGCTGCCCTACGAGCAGATCGCGGCGGTCACGGGGCTGCCGCTGAAGACGATCGAGACACGGCTGTACAGGGCGCGGAAGATCCTGCGCGACGCCCTGTCGGCCGACGGAGGGTCGCGATGAGGTGCGCACAGGTCGATGAGCTTGCCGACAGGTACGTGGACGGGCAGCTCGAGCCCGGGCTCGCTGCCGCGGTGGCCGAGCACGAGAGGACCTGCGCGCGCTGCGCGCGGCGGATCGCCGACGCGCGCAGGCTGGCCGGGGCGATGGCAGCACCCGTGGCCGCCCGCGCGCCGTCGGGATTCGCGGCCCGGGTCATGGACAGCGTATACCGTGCCGCTCTGGCGGGAGCTCCCGATGCCGTCGAGGCGGCGCAGGGCAGGGCGCCGGCAGGGCTGCGCGAGGCCATCGCGCGCGCGACCCGCACGAGCGAGGCGCGCCTTCGCACCTACAGGAGGCTGGGCCTGAGCTTCATGCTGTCAGCGGCCGTGTTCGCGGCGATGCTCGTCGTGCCGCAGGGCTTCCTGCCCGCAGCCGTGCGCACGGAGCGCGTTGCCGCGGGCTTCTCTCGCGAAAAGCAATCGTCGATCAAGGGCGCCCTGGACGGCGCCGGGCGCACCGTGCAGGCTGCGCTGGGGAAGGGAGGAGTCACCAGATGAAATGCGCGAACCATCCGAGGACCGAGGCAGCGGCCTCCTGCGCGGGCTGCGGCAAGCCCCTCTGCGGACAGTGCGCGGTCGACCTTCCATCCGCAGACAGCGGCACCCTGCCGTGGTGCAGGGAATGCCTCGCGGGAGCTGTCCAGCCCCGGCGCAGGAGCAGGCTGGTGGCGGCCATCCTCAGCATCATCCCCGGGGCGGGCCACATGTACCTCGGCCTGATCGGCAAGGGCTTCGCCATCATGGGACTGCTCATCGCCTCCGTCTTCCTTGTCATCCTGTACTCCGACACAACGGGCATGTACTGGATGACCGCCTTCCTCATCCCCACGCTGGGCGTGCTGTTCCTGAGCTACGCGGTATTCGATTCGCTGAACTCGGCCGGGGGCGACGACACGATGCGAACGATCTGGGAGAAGGTGCTTCTCAACCGCAGGGCGGCAGGCTACGTGGTGCTCGTGGCGGGCGTGGTGGGAGTGCTGAACCTGCTGGATGCCTCTGTCGGCAGGCTGGTGCGCCAGTGGCTGGGCCTGGAGGCGCCGATCACCGCGTTCGTCCTGCCCATCGTGCTGGTGATCGTGGGGGTGTTCCTGCTGCGCAAGGCGAAAGCCCGGAGCTGACCCCGCGGCGGGCGTCCTCCCGCCCTACCCGCGCTCGCTCAGGAACGTGACAAGGTTCACCTTCTGCCCGCCGATCCCGCTCTTTCGGCGGATGTTGTGCCTGTGCCTCTCCACAGTGGCCTCGGCCACGTGCAGCATGCGGGCGATCTCCTTGCTCGTGGCGCCCCGGCGGACCAGCTCCGCGACCTCCGCCTCGCGCGGGCTGAGCCGGGCGCGTGTGCCGGGCCCCGGGCGCGCGCCGGCCGCCGCGATGTCGCGCAGCGCCCTGTCGGCCAGCTCGGCGTAGCGCTGCCTCTGGTCCACGGGAACCCCCGGCCGGGCCAGGGCCCGCACCAGCGGCAGGATCGACGCGTCGATCTCGGCTGCAACCTGCTCCCGGATGCTCCGTTTCTCCATCTCGATCTGGCCAAGGACCTCGCGCAGCGCGATGTTCTTGCGCTCGAGCTGCCTCTTCCGCTCCTGGAGCCGGCCTGCCGCGCGCCGGCTCTCGCGCTCGGCCTCCGCGCGCACGAGCATCGTGCCCGCCAGCTCTGCCACCGCGCGCAGGAGCCTGCGTTCCGCCGGGAGGAAGGGACCGGCACTGCCGCAGGGCGGCTCCCCGAGGTAACAGACCTCGATGCTGCCGACCGCCCGACCACGGGCCAAGAGCGGGGCACGCATCTTCCAGGGCGACTCGCGGTAGCGCCTCGTGCGGGCCTCCTGGCTGCGCGCCCGGATGCGGACCTCGGTTCTCTCGGGTGACTGCCACGCCGCCTTGACCGCGGAGCACAGTGCGGGGAGGACACGGGTCATGCGCAGGTCGGGGGTGCTGGAGAGGCGGGCCGTCGCGAAGAGGCACTCCAATTCCTTCACCCGCTCGGCCAGGGTCCGCCTCTGGTCGCGCAGCTTCTCCCCGATCGCCTTCCCTTCCCCGGGGCGGGCCGCGATGGCGCTCTTCCCCCGCCCCGCCGCTGCTGTGTTCGCCGCCATTGGGTCGAGTATACGGCGGCCGACCGGCGCTGTCAGTACTGGCCGGCGGCCTCCGGCTGCGAGAGCACCGCCAGGACGCGAAGGACCGTGTCGCCCGCGGGCGTGCGGCAATCGGCCCTCTCTCCCACCCTGCGCCCCAGGAGCGCCGAGCCAACGGGGCTCAGGACAGACACACGCCCATCGAACACGCTGGCCTCCGCGGGGAACACGAGCGTGTACTCGAAGGTCTTCCCGCCCGCCTCGTCACGGAACTGCACCCGTGAGTTGACGGAGACGAAATCCGGGGGCAGGAGGTTCGGGGGCACGACGACAGCCGACTCGACCGCCTGTTCAAGGCGCATGAGGGCGCCCGTGTCGCGCGTGCTCATCCGCCGCGCAGACCACAGCAGGCTCTTCAGTCGTTTGCAGTCGTTCGCCGTCAAGCGGATCCGCGCACAATCCGCGGGCTGTGGCGCCCTCGCTCTCTCGATCACGGTGCTCATGGCTCTCCTCCTCCCGGGAGGCTCCACGGTGCCACGCGGTCGCGCCGGCGCGCCCTCTGCCATCAGCGCGGCCACCCCGCCTCCATCGTCCCACGTCGCTGCGCATCGGAAACCTCCGCCGGCATTCGCCTTCCTGGTTCAAGGATGGACCGGATCGGGAGCAGGGGCAACGTGCCCTTTCTCTGCAGGTTCCTTGTACGCCGGCATACAAGCCGCGGAGGGGAGAGAGTGCTCAGCGCAGGCGAATCACTGCCGACACGCCGATGTGGTCGGAAGCCCAGAGAGCTCCGCCGTCGCCGCCGAGGCCCGGGCCGTCGAGGAACAGGCGGGCTTCCCGCACGCTCGCCCGTGCCCCGCCCACGAACAGGTAGTCGATGCGGGCCCCGGGCGATGCGCGCGTGTCGCGCAGGTGGCCCTCCAGCGAGGTGAGTCCCGGTCCTCCCTGCCGCGATTCGACCCACGCGTCGCGCAGTCCTGCCTCGGTGAGCGCGCGGATTGTATCGGAGCCGGGCACGTCGTTGAAGTCGCCGCCGATCACTCGGATTGCGGATGGATCAGCCATTCCCTCGGCCAGGCAGGAGGCAAGCTCGGCGGCCTGCAGCGCCCTGCGAAGCCTTCCCCCGCAGCGCGCCCCCGTGTTGGTCAGGTGCGTGCCCACGATCTCAAGGGCGGCACCGGGCAGGCCGCCCGGCGGGCCGGTCGCGATCCGCGCGCGCAGCGCGATCCTCCGCTCGGGGGGGAAGAGGGCCTGCGACCTGTAGGCCAGCACGTCGGCCGAGAGGATGCGCCAGCGCGAGAGAATGGCAGACCCCTCGTGGAACCCGATGAGGGGAGAGCCGTTCGCCATGACGACAACGGAGTTGGAGGAGACCCCCCGCCCGGCGAACCGACCGTTCAGCATGTCGCGCAGGCGCCCGGCGACATCTCCGTGGCGCCGAGGGGTGATGGAGGCCTCCTGCAGGATCACCACGTCGGGCAGCAGGGCCTCGATCCCATTGACCAGGAGCACGAGCCTGTCCTCCAGCGTGTCGTCGTTCACCCGGCTGCCGAACCCGTGCAGCATGTTGAGGGTGACCACGGTGAGCGTGTCGCCGGCCAGGGCTTCGCCGTTCACGTTCACGATGCTGTCGCACACGTCCCCGCTGTGCACGCCCCCGGCGGACACAGGGGCGGACATGACCGCAAGCAGGACGGATGCGGCGAGGCGGCGCGGCGATCGGCGGCCGGCCCTCAGCCCGCCCTGCACAGCGCCTCCAGGCCGCTCCTGTCGAGGATGCGGACCTCCCTCCCGCGGATGGTCACCAGGCCATCCCGGGACAGGTCTCCAAGGCTGCGCGACACCGACGGCCGCTCTGCCCCGAGAAGCCTCGCGATCTGCTCGCGGGTATGCGCCAGCCGCAGGACCTGCCCCTCTCCCCCGGCTGTGCTGCCGGGGTCGACCCGCGCCTGCTCGAGGAGGTAGGCGGCCAGCCTCTGGCGCAGGGTGGACCACCGCGCGTCCCGCAGCGCGGCGGCGAGCCCCTGGATCCTGCTCCCCATGAGGCCGAGGAAGTTCTCAAGGAACCGGGGCCGACGCCTGCACAGCGCCAGGACCGCCTCGCGGCCCGCCATGAGGAGGACGCAGCTGCTTTCTGCGGACAGGCTGACGGGGATGACCGGCGCGGGGGCGAAGAGGATGGCCGGGGCGACCGCGTCGGGAGCGCGCAGGGTGGCCACGCGCAGCGACCTGCCGCCTTCCTCCTCGACCGTCGCCGCGAGACTGCCCGAGACGAGAATGATCAGCCGCTGGTAGCGCTCACCGGCAACGTGCAGGCACGTTCCCCCGCGCGCGCTCCGCCCCACGCACCCCAGGTCCTGCAGGTCGCGGGCGCAGGCCTCGAGGCCGATCCCGGCAAAGAGCCCCGAGCCGCTCAGGCCTGCCGCTGCGTCCCAGTCCATCCCGCCCCTTCCCCCTCCCGTCCCGAAATGTACCATTTGTTACAGACCGCGGCCAGCCCGAGGCGTAGGTTTGAAGCGAGCAGCAGCTCACTGGAGGTATCCCGTGCCGACTCCCCTCGTGGTTCCCGCCCTCGTGCTCTTCCTGCACGACCTGTTCACCGTTTTGTGGATCGGCGGCCTCCTGACCATGGCCATCGTGGTCATGCCCGCCCTCAGGCGCGGCAGCCGCGGGACGGGGCCGAAGGCTCCCGGGCCGGACTCCCCCCCGCCGTTCCTGGGCGCCCTGCAGTCGAGGATGGGCATCGTCACCATCGTCAGCATGGTCGGGCTGGTGCTCACCGGCGTGCTCCTGGCCCGCCGCCAGGGCGGTGCGGGAGTGTTCCGGTTCGACACGGCATGGAACGCGGTGCTGTCGATCAAGCACGCAGTGGTGATCGCGCTCGTCGCGCTCTCGCTGCTGCGGCGCGCCCTGTCGAGGAAGAGTCCCCGGGCGGCCGGCGCGCTGCTCGCGGTGAACGCCGTCCTCGGCGTGCTCATCCTCGCGCTGAGCGCGGCAAACGCCGCGATGTCGGCCTCCTGAGCCCGGCTCAGCGCATCGCGCGCGTCGAGTTCAGGATAGCCGCCAGGGCGACGCCCATGTCCGCGATCACCGCCTCCCACATCGTGGCGATCCCGAAGGCGCCCAGGGCAAGGAAGACACCCTTGACCCCCAGCGCGAAGACGACGTTCTGGATGATGATCGCACGGGTCGCGCGGGCGCGACGGATGGACTCGACGACTTTCGAAGGAGCGTCGCCCATGAGCACGACGTCCGCGCTCTCTACCGCAGCGTCGGCGCCTGATGCCCCCATCGCGATGCCCACGTCGGCGCGGGCGAGAACGGGGGCATCGTTGATCCCGTCGCCGACGAAGGCCGTTCTTGCCGACCCGGCCTGCCGCTCCATGATCGACTCCAGCCGCGAGAGCTTGGCCGACGGCAGCAGGTCTCCGTAGTACTCGTCGATGGACAGGGCGTCGGCGGTTCGCCGCGCCGCCTCCACGCCGTCTCCCGTGAGCATCGCCACCCGCCCGATCCCCAGCCCGCGGAGGCCGCGGACGGTGTCGGCCGCGTCTGCCCGCAGCTCGTCACCGATGCTGATGAACCCCGCGTAGCTGCCATCCACGGCAACGTGGACTGTCGTGCCGTCGGTGATGCACTGACCGTGCGCGACGCCCTCCCTGTGCAGCAGGCGGTCGTTTCCCACGAGCACCCGCTTCCCGCGCACAGTTGCCGTGACCCCGTGCCCGGTCGAGCTCCCGCACGTCCGTGACCTGCCCGCCGTCTGCCGAAGACACCTCGCGGATCGAGGCCGCGATGGGGTGATTCGAGTGTGACTCCGCGAGGGCGGCGTACTCCAGGAGGGAATCGGCGCTCATTGCGCCCGACGGCTGCACAGCCAGGACGCGGAATACCCCCCGGGTCAGGGTTCCCGTCTTGTCGAACACGACAGTCTTCACCGCGGCCAGCGCGTCGAGAAAGGCGGCTCCCTTGACCAGGATGCCGCGCCGCGCAGCACCCCCCAGGCCGCCGAAGTATCCCAGGGGGACGCTGATCACAAGGGCGCAGGGACAGGAGATGACGAGCATCGTGAGGGCACGGATGATCCAGGTGCGCAGATCGGCGCCGATGAGCAGCGGCGGCACGAAGGCGACCAGGAGTGCAGCGCCGACCACAGCCGGGGTGTAGTACCGGGCGAACCGCGTGATGAACTGCTCGGTCTTCGCCTTGGCGTGTGATGCCTTTTCCACGAGCGCGATGATCCGGGTGGCGCTCGACTCTCCCGCGAGCTTCGTGACCCTGACCGCCAGGGACGCGTCGGAGCTCACGAAGCCGGCCAGAACCTCGCTGCCCGGCTCTGCCCGGCGCGGAACAGGCTCGCCCGTGAGCGCCGAGGTGTCCAGGAAACCGCTCCCGGAGAGGACTGTCCCGTCCAAGGGCACCTTCTCGCCGGGTCGGACGGCGATTTCCTCGCCCACGACCACCTCGTCGGGCTTCACCTCGACGTACGCGCCGTCCCTCCGCACCCGCGCGAGGTCGGGCCGCAGGTCGAGGAGGCTGCGGATGGAGCGGCGACTGCGGCCCACGGCAAGCTCCTGCAGGACCTCGCCGATTTTGTAGAAGATCATCACCCCGACGGCCTCCGAGAGCTGGTGCACAGCGAAGGCGCCACCGGTGGCAACGGTCATGAGGAAGTTCTCGTTGAATACCCGCCCGTGGATGATGCTGCGGGCCGCCGAGGCGAGCACATTCCAGCCCGCCAGCAGGTACGCCGCCGCGAACACCGCGTACTCCACCCAGCGCATCGGGAGCTCATGCAGCCTCTGTTCGAACACGGCCCCGAGGGCGAAAAGAACACCCCCGGCGCCCAGGAGAGCGAGCTCCCGCGCGAGGTGAAACCTCTTCTCCCCCGCGCGGGCGCCCGAGTCACGTCCATTCTCCTGCCTCTGGACCTCGACGCCCGGCTCGAGTGACCTGATCCGCGCCACGACCCGCGGCATGTCATCGGTGTCGATCCGCATGGAGAGCGTGGCAAAGTCAACGGACACGGATCTCACGAAGGGCTGGCTCCGCAGCCCGTCCTGAATCTTTCGAGCGCAGTCGGCGCAGTCGAGGTTCTTCAGAGTGAAGGTTTCCATGGCGCCTTCCGTCATTCGCCCAGGTGCTCGCGAACCGACCGCAGCAGGCCCGACACGTGATGGTCGGCGAGCGAATAGTAGACGGCTTTCCCCTCGCGGCGGGAGCGGACCAGCTTCTGGCCCCTGAGCTGGGCGAGCTGGTGGCTCACCGCCGAGACCGACATGCCCAGCACCGCGCCCAGGTCGCACACGCACAGCTCCGCCCGGGCCAGGGCGGACAGGATCTTCAGCCGGGTCGGGTCACCGATGGCCTTGAGGTAGCCACCCATCGCGAGAAGCTCCGCGGGGTCCGGCACCGCCGCGCGGGCCGCCCTGACCGCCCCGGGGTGGATGACAAGTTCGCTGCATGCTGCTGCCATGGTATATCCTTTGCATATGTGCTCAACTGTTCATTTGTAAGGATACACCGCCGCTGGCCGCAGGTCAAATTGCGGGAGCCCCGCCGTGATCAGGCGAGGTCCCGGCGTTTCTCCTCGTATTCCTCCCTGCGCACTTCCCCCCGCGCATAGCGGCGCTTCAGGATTTCCAGGGATGACCTCGTCATGCCTCGGTCCCGGCCCTGCCGCACGAGGAAACGAACGAGGAACACACCCCCGACGATGACCAGCGCCCAGACAAGGATCATGAAGCCCATGCCCAGCCAGCCCAGCCAGCTGCCTCCCCCACCATACCCCCAACCCCACATCATGCCGATCCTCCTCCCTCTCGAAGTCGAAAGTACCTGTCAGCTGTGAAGACTCCATGAACGGCTTCGGGGAAGCCCGGGCGCCGAGGCGGCCGCCGGGGGAGGGCTCGCGATGCCTTCTGAGTGCGTGGTCTCGCAGAACACAGCGCCGACGGCCCTGGAGTGGCCCGATTTCGTGGAGCTGGCCCGCGCTGGCCGTCACGCTGCCAGCCAGCCGAGGGAGTTCGAGCCGGCACAGACCACGACACGAAACTGGGTCGCCAGGCCGATCGCAACGCCGGAGCGCGGAGCGAGGCGTGGTTCGTGCTGAAAGCCGGCGCGACACCACAGAGGCCCTCGTCGTCCTGAGGGCTGAGGGTATTGACCCCGTCCGCCGAAACAAGGACCCTGTGGGCATCCATGCACGAGCGCGTCGCGGCCCCCGATCACCAGCACCGCATCAGCGAAGCCGCCCGGCTCATCCGCGGCGCACGCCACCTCACCGCCTTCACGGGCGCGGGGGTGAGCGTGGAGAGCGGCATCCCGCCCTTCCGCGGCGAGGGCGGCCTGTGGTCGAAGTACGACCCGCGCATGCTGGAGCTGGACTACTTCCTCGCCCACCCTGAGAAGTGCTGGCCCGTGATCCGGGAGATCTTCTACGACCACTTCGGGGCGGCAAAGCCGAACCGGGCCCACGAGGTCCTGGCAGCCTGGGAGGCCCGGGGCCTTCTGAAGTGCTGATCACGCAGAACATCGACAACCTGCACTTCCTCGCCGGAAGCAGGAACGTCGCCGAGTTCCACGGCAACTCGCGCACGCTCGTGTGCCTGTCGCTGCGGCGCCCGCGTGCAGGCAGACCCGCGCGTCCTCGAGCACCTCCTCCCCGCTGCGCCTGCGGCGGCGTCTACAAGCCCGACTTCATCTTCTTCGGCGAGGGCATCCCGTCCGGCGCCTTCGAGAAGGCGCGGGAAGCGGCCGGGCGCACGGACGTGATGATGGTCATCGGCTCCACCGGCGAGGTCTACCCGGCGGCTGCCATTCCCCGCCAGGCGCTGACAACGGGGCGACGATCATCGAGATCAATCCCGAGCCGTCCACGTTCACGGACTCCGATCACGACCATCCACCTGCCCCTGAAGGCAGGAGAGGCCCTGGGCCTCATCGAGAAGGAAATGCGCGGGAGCACGCGCCCCCGAGACGCCAGGAGGAGACTCTCTCATGAAGATCTACGACCTGAAGAGCGACACCGTCACCCGGCCCAGCCCCGGCATGCGCAAGGCAATGGACGAGGCCGAGGTCGGCGACGACGTGTACGCCGAGGATCCCACCGTCAACAGGCTGCAGGACATGGCAGCGGAGATCACGGGCAAGGAAGCCGCCCTCTTCGTCACGCTCGGGCTCCATGGGCAACCTCATCCCCGTCTACCTCAACTGCGGCAGGGGCAACGAGCTGCTCATCGACTCGCGCGGGCACATCGTGCAGCACGAGCTCGCCTCGGCGACGGCCATCGCGGGGTGCCTGCCCGTGCAGATCCCGACGGAGAAGGGCATTCTCTCGGTCGCCGACCTGGAGTCCCGCATCCAGCCCGACATCTACTACTGCGCGCACACGCGCATGGTCGCGCTCGAGAACACCCACAACGCCGCGGGCGGCACCTTCTACCCGCTGGAGACCCTGAAGGAGATCGGCGCCTTCGCCCGACGGAGGAAGCTCACCGTCCACCTGGACGGCGCGCGCCTCTTCAACGCCGCGGCCGCCTCGGGATGCCCTGTCCGGACATCTGCGCCGAGGCGGACACGGTGACCTTCTGCCTCTCCAAGGGACTGGGTGCGCCTGTCGGCGCGGTGCTGTGCGGGAAGAAGGATTTCATCGCCGAGGCGCGCCGGGTGCGCAAGATGCTCGGAGGCGGCATGCGCCAGGCCGGCATCATCGCCGCGGCAGGCGTCTACGCGCTGGAGAACAACGTCGAGCGCCTCGCCGAGGACCACGAGAACGCGAAGGCGATCGCGCGCGCCCTCGCCGGCAACCGACTGGGCGACCATCGACCCCGACGACGTGGTCACCAACATCCTGTACTTCCGCACGCCCGGGACGCGACCCGCAGGCGGTCGTGAACGCCCTGGAAGCGCGCGGCATCCTGAGCGGTCCCCCCGGGGGAGACTCGATCCGGTTGGTGACCCACCTCGACGTGTCGCGCGCGGACGCGAGGGAGATCGTGAAGATCATCGGGGCGATGAGGCTCTGAGCAGGCCGCGGGGACCGGGCGGGGGCGGGTCAGATCCGCGCGATCACCAGCGGGACGATGAGCCAGAGCACGCCGGTGAGCAGCGCCCCCATCGCCGCGCCGAGGATCACGTCGAACACGTAGTGAATGCCGATCGCGATGCGCGAGAGCACCATGACCGGGCTCCACGCGAGGATCGCCCAGAAGGCAACGGGCGGCCCCATCAGGAAGGACAGGATGCACAGCATCGTGGCGCGCGCCGCGTGGCCCGAGGGCAAGGAATACGGGTCCATGCGCCGGTAGATCGCGCCGCTCGTTCCGGCGGGTCGGGGCCGCTTGACAAGCATCTTGACTCCGACGGTGGCAAGCTCCGGCGACCACCAGCCCCGCGAAGGTGACGATCGCGCGCGCCTTCCAGTCCGGGCCGCCGAAGAACCATGCGGCCACGAGCAGGCCGCCCCAGAGCCAGCTATCGCCCGAATGCGCGATGCCCAGGGCCAGGCAGGCCGCGGAGCCGGGGCGCCGCCGGGCAGGGTGATCTGCCGCGTGATGCGCTCGTCCATCGCGGCGAGCCGGGCGACGAGGCCGGTGGTCGCTTCCATTGCCGCCTGTGTAGCCCATTTGCTTGACTTTGGCTATCCCGGCCTGTAGCATCGCCTCATCGATCGCCGCAGGCCTCACCGACACAGCACCCCCGACCAGCAACCCCTCTTCTCCGGCCCCTCTCCCGCGGCTGGCACCGCAGCTGCGGTCAGCGTCGAAGGCACACTCGAGCGCGTCCGCTTCGCCGCAGAGGACGACGCCTGGAGCGTGGTCGTCGTGCGGCTCGCTGACTCGGGGCCTGACATTGTCGCGGTCGGAAACTTCGCCGGCGTGCAGCCCGGCGAGAGCCTGCGCCTCCAGGGCCGGTGGACCGTGCACCCGAAGTTCGGGGAGCAGCTGCAGGTCGAGTCCTTTTCGACCGTCGCACCGGCGACCCTCGCGGGCATCGAGCGCTACCTCGGGTCAGGCCTCGTGAAGGGGATCGGCAGGGAGCTCGCCTCCCGGTTGGTGAAGAGGTTCGGCCTGGAGACCCTCCAGGTCATCGACGCGGCACCGGCCCGTCTTCGCGAGGTGGAGGGCATCGGGCCCTCGCGAAGCAGGCAGATCACCGAGGCGTGGGCATCCCAGCGCGCGATCCGGGACGTGATGGTGTTCCTGCAGTCCTACGGCGTGTCCACGGGCCTGGCCGCGCGGATCTGGAAGCTGTACGGCAGCCGCGCGATCGCCGCGATCAGGGAAAACCCCTACAGGCTGGCTGCCGAGGTCGACGGCGTGGGCTTCAGGACCGCGGACGCAGTGGCCAGGAGCCTCGGCATCCCGCCCGATTCCCCGCACCGGGCCGAAGCGGGCGCGCGCTACGCTCTCGCCCAGGCCGCGGCGGAGGGACACACCGCCGTGCCCGTCGAGAAGCTGGTCGAGGAGACGGCAGCCCTTCTGGGTCTCGAGGCCCCGACGTGTGCGCGCGCTGTCGAATCGCTCGCGGCTCGGGGAGCGGTCGTGCGCGAGGACGACGGGGAAGCCCGCACGGTCTCCCTCCCCTCC
Source organism: uncultured Spirochaetota bacterium (assembly GCA_963733835.1). Lineage (GTDB taxonomy): Bacteria > Spirochaetota > Spirochaetia > SZUA-6 > Fen-1364 > CAVTER01. Next base: position 281,675 of record CAVTER010000009.1, on the reverse strand, counting down.
CTGGCCCGGGCGGAAAGGGAGGCAGCACGGCTTCTCGCGCGGCTCCTCGCCGCCCCCCTGCCCCCCGGCCCGCCTGATTCATCCGCCGAGATCGCGGCCTGGGAAGCCCGCCGCACGATGAGCCTGTCGCCCCTGCAGCGCGAGGCGGTCGCGTGCGGCCTGGCCCGGAAGGTGCTGGTCATCACCGGGGGCCCCGGCACCGGCAAGACGACCCTCATCACCTGCCTCCTTGACATCCTGCGCTCGCGCGGCCGCTCGGTCCTCCTGTGCGCGCCGACAGGCAGGGCGGCCAAGCGCATGGCCGAGGCCACGGGGCAGGAGGCGAAGACCATCCACCGGCTCCTGGAGGCCGGCCAGTCGCCGCAGGGAGGCTCCGGGCCGGGGGCGGCAGGTTCCTGCGCGGCGAGGCCGATCCCCTGCGCTGCGACACCCTCGTGGTGGACGAGACCTCGATGATCGACGCGCAGCTTTTCGCCGACCTGCTGGCCGCCCTCCCTCCCGGCGCCCAGCTCGTGCTCGTGGGCGACAGGGACCAGCTGCCGTCCGTCGGGCCGGGGAACGTCCTCGCCGACCTCATCAGCTCGGGCCTCATTCCCGTGGTGCGGCTCACCGAGATCTTCCGACAGGCGGGTGCCAGCCGCATCGTCGTGAACGCGCACAGGATCAACGAGGGGCTCCTGCCCGAGGGTTCCCCCACAGAGACTGGCGACTTCTTCCTCATCGAGAGGGAGGACCCCGAGAGGATCCTCGAGACGATCCGGGAGCTGGTGACCCGCAGGATCCCGCAGGCCTTCGGTATGGACCCCCGCGAGGACGTGCAGGTCCTGACGCCGATGCAGAGGGGGGCACTCGGCGCGGTGAGGCTCAACGTGGAGCTGCAGGCCCTGCTGAACCCGCGCGGGCCGTCGCTCACACGGGCCGGCACGACCCTGCGCGCCGGTGACAGGGTCATGCAGACGCGGAACGACTACGAGCGGGGAGTGTTCAACGGGGACATCGGCAGGATCGAGACGGTCAACGAGGCAGAGCAGGGCCTGTCGGTGCGCTTCGATGAGAAGACGGTGCAGTACGACTGGGCAGACCTCGACGAGATCTCCCTCGCCTATGCCTGCTCGATCCACAAGTCCCAGGGGAGCGAGTTCCCCGCCGCGGTCGTCGTCGTGCACACGCAGCACTACGTGCTGCTGAGGAGAAACCTGCTGTACACGGCAGTGACCCGGGGCCGCAGGCTCACCGTGGTGGTCGGCAGCAGGAAGGCCCTGGCCATCGCCGTGAAGAGCGCGGGCACCGGGGAGCGCTGCACGCGCCTTGCCGCGCGCCTGGCAGCCCTGGTGCCGCGCGGCTGAGCCGCAGCCCCCGGGCCCTGCGAGGGGTCCGTGCGGCGCGCGTCTACTCGAAGTACCTGCTCGCCCGGAACACAGCCTCCGCCTCGCGCGTCCAGTACTGGCCGTCGAGGAGCTTCGGGGCCAGCTCGGGAAGCTCCCGGGCCAGCTCGCGGATCGACTTCAGCCCGATGCCGTTGGCGAAGGGGAAGATCACGACCTTGCCGGGGTACGTGTTGTCCATGAGGGCCTTCAGGCCCTTTGCCGCGGCGTTCATGTCGCCGACCGCAGCCAGCGAATAGGCGGTGTTCAGGCCTCCCGACTCCGTGAGCCGGAGGGTTTCGCGCATGGCCGACAGGGGCGAGCCCGACGACCCCGTGACCCGCGCCTTGTCGCGCGCGATCGCCGACAGGGGCAGGTCGGAGATGGTCCCCACCTTCACGCCCGCGAACACGTTCATCACGCCGCGCGGGGCGATGTAGTGCGACGCCTGGCTGATGATCGCCGCCACGGGCACCAGCACCACGATGTCGTCGAACCCGCCGGGGTACTCCTTCGAGAGGAAGGCCTCCAGCTCGTCGCCCGACAGGTCCTTGGGGTTCTCGAAGCGCAGCGCGAGCTTCCTGCCGCAGTCCTGGCACAGGCGCGAGACCAGGTGCTTCAGCGAGGCAAGCCTCTCGTCCGAGAGGTCGGTCACGAGGATCTGCGACGGCCCCTTCTGGTCCATGACCGCCTTGATCACGTGCATCTGGCCCATGGGCCCGGCCCCGCCCACGAACCATGCCCTCCCGCCGGGCACCAGCGCCTCGCGCGTGTTGGCCCCGTAGCTGGCCGCCACGGCACCGTCGGTCGAACCGACAAGCTCGAGCCTGCGGTAGTGCGCCTTGCCCACGTCGACGGGGAGGTCACCGTCGGGCTGGCTGGTGTGCACGCCGAGGACCCCGTCGGCATCGATGGCCGCCACGAGCTTGGCGAAGGTATCCCTGTCGGGGGTGCCCGCGCAGATCACCTCGGTGGGCGCCGGGGCGGCCGCGCCGGGCTGTCCTGCCGCGGCCTCGAGGACCGAGGAGGCCGCGGTGAGGGAGGCGCCCGTCCTGCGCGCCAGATCCTCCACCGCCTTCCTGTTCGCGTCGGACAGGCCCGCGTGAGCGATGCTCGAGATCTTCTGCCCGTCCAGCCCCGCGAGGTCGAGGGCGATCTGTCCTTTCGGAAAGCCGGCGATCACGACCCGGGCGCCCTCGCGCATGCGCGTGCGCGCCGCGATCTGGTAGGAGGCGATCACGCACGTCCACGGCTCGACCAGCGCGGCCTCGGCAAGGCCGGTCTCGGGCCGCACGGGAAGGAGGTAGCAGCCCTCGTCGCCCTCCAGCACCTCGGTCCCGATGACCGCGTACTGCGACAGCCCGCCGGGAATGGCATACCCGAAGGCGGTGCCTTTGCCCTTGTAGATGATGTCGGCCTGGATGATCCACCGGCTACCCAGCGCGAACTTCCCCTTCCACTTGTCTCCCACGCCGACGACGGTCATGGTCACCTCGTGGCCGGGCACGGTCGGGTGCTTCGCCAGGTCGCGGCCCTCGATGCGGGGGTGCGCCGAGCCGCTGGAGATGAGCTTGATATCGGAGAAGCACAGGCCCACCGCGTCGACGCGGACGATGATGTTCTCCTCGCCGTAGGCGGGGAACGGGACCGTGTCGGGCCGGCCCTTCGTGCCGAGGTTTTCCAACCCCTGGCCCTTGAGCTGCCAGGAGAGGATCTGCGGAGGCAGTGTACCGAGAAGTTCCATGGAAAGCTCCTTCGTGTCCGCTCAATGTACCATGGATGGGAGACGGGGGCAACACGCGGGCGGCCCCGCGCGGGCGGCACGCGGGGGGCGGCGCAGCCCCGGCCTATGCCACGCGGGGCGCTCCGTGGTAGCGTCGGACAGGATGCGGTTCGCGCCATGAAGCTCAAGGTCAAGCCCGGGGATTTCGTCGTGGAGGAGCAGGCCGACTACGCGCTGTCGGACCGCCCGGCCCCGTACGCAGTGTTCCGCCTCGCCAAGCGATCGTGGGACACCTTCGACCTCGTCGACCTGCTCGCCCGCCGGCTGGGGGTGCGCACGGCCGACATCAGCGTGGGCGGCATGAAGGACAGGCACGGCAGCACCGCCCAGCTGGTCTCGGTGCGCGGCCTGCGCGGCAGGCCGCGGCCGCTGCACGAGCGCAATTTCGACCTGGAGTTCGCAGGCTGGTCCGGCGAGGCCATCACGGCGAAGCAGGTCACCGGCAACAGGTTCTCGCTCATCCTGCGCGACATGACGGCGGCAGAGGCCGGCCGCTTCGCCGCGAACGTCCCCGTCGCGGCACAGGACGGGTTTCCCAACTACTACGACGAGCAGCGCTTCGGCTCGGCCCGGCACAAGGCCGGCTTCATGGGCCGCGAGATGTTCCTCGGCAGGCGCGAGGCTGCCCTGCAGCTGTACTTCACCCCGTCCAAGCACGACGACCAGAGGACGCGCAAGCTCAAGAAATGCGTCACGGAGAACTGGGGAAAGTGGGACAGCTGCCGGGCGCTGGCCTTCGGCGAATACTGCCGCATCCTCGACTACCTGGCGGGCCACCCCCGGGCGCACCACGAGGCGCTCGAGCTGATCGACAAGCGCCTCCTGGTCTTTGCCCTGAACGCCTACCAGTCGTTCCTGTTCAACGAGGTGCTGGGTCGCTGGATCGCGGGCCTGGCGGCCGAGCGGGGCTTCGCCGTGCGCGAGTCCGCGTACGGCCACGGCGTGTTCGTCTTCCCCGAGCGGCTGCCGCCCGGGCTCTCCGAGAGGCTGGCAGGCGTGCAGCTGCCCGTGCCCGGGTACGACAGCCCCCTCCCCGACCCCCGCGTGCGCGCCCTCGTGGAGGAGGTCCTCGCGAAGGAGGGCATCCGCCTGGCCGACCTGCGCGTGCGCCAGATGCGGCGGCTGAGCGCCCACGGGGTGGAGAGGGCTGCCTTCGCGCGCCCGGAGGGCCTCGCCGTGTCCGACCCCGAGGAGGACGAGCTGTACCCGGGAAAGCTCCGCCTGCGACTGGACTTCTTCCTGCCCCGGGGGAGCTATGCCACGCTGCTGGTCAGGAGACTGGGGTTGCGGTGAGGTTGCCGCAGTGCCCGCGGACGAAGGCCCGGGCACGCTCCAGGCCCGTGCGCCCCGAGTGCGCGCGGCCGCTGCAGACCGACGCGAAGATGCTCTCGGCCGAGCCCTTCCCGTACACCCTCTCGAGGAGGTCCTGGTTCTGCAGGAGGTTCAGGACGAGGATCTCGTTGTCGCCGACGTCGGCCATGACGTGGCGGATGGTCTGTGCCGAGCGGTCGAACAGCGTGCGGCACAGCTCGACCATCCGGGCGGCGAGATCCCGGGAGTCGCCCTCCAACTCCGCGCTGATGCCTCCCAGCGCGCGGATACGCTCCATCTCCTCGCGCTCGACAGGGTTGAAGCTGTACCCCACGGCCTGGGCGAGGGCCTCGACACGGCCGATCTCCTCCTGCTCCTTCTCGAAGGCGGGAGAATAGCGGTCGATCTGGTACAACGCCTCGCGCAGGATGGTCAGGAAGTGATACCCCGTCCCGATGAGGGAATCCAGGGACTTTGTCTCGATGCGGGCCTTCAGCTCCGCAAGCTGCCTCTTCATGTCCTTCGCCGAGGAGCGGGCGGTGTGCCGCGAGGCAGGGGCACGGAAAAGCGCGTGGGCTTTCTCCTTGAGGTCGAAGGCGAGACTCTCCTCCAGGTCCTTCACCTGCCCGAAAAGCCCGCAGCCGGCGAGGCAGCGCGCCTCGGAGGCCGCGCGGAAGCCCTCGTTGATCCGCGCGAACGCGTCGAAGGCCTTCAGGAACTTGACGACGAGGAACGCGAAGTCCTCCTTGCGCCGCCGTTCCGCGAACCCGTCGTGGGAAAATCCCCGTTTCGCCATGAGTCCCCCCGCTCGCCATGATACGTCCCACGCCCGCGCGGCTCAAGGCCGACGCGGGGCCCTGCCACCGCGCGGGCTGCCCGGCTCCCGGGAAGAGCACGGCGCCCGCGACGTGAAAGTTGACTGTTTTACTCACCATTAGTACGCTGAACATATGCTTGCCGCGGCTCTCATCGTCTTCCGCGAGTCCCTGGAGGCAGTGCTCGTCGTCGCCATCGTCCTGGGATACATCGCCCGGACGGGACAGGGTCGCCTGAGACCCATGGTCTGGATCGGCGTCGGCCTGGGGGTGGCGGCAAGCGCGGCCGGCGCCGTGCTCTTCCGGCGCCTGGCGGGCTCGTTCGAGGGCAGGGCCGAGCAGATCTTCGAGTCGATCACCATGCTCGCGGGGTCCGGGCTCATCCTGACCCTGGTCGCGTGGGCAGGGAAACGGGGCGGCCCGGCTGCAGCGCTGGAGGGAAAGCTCGCCGCGCGGGGCGACCGGGCAGCGGCGGATGGCGCCGCCGGGGGCTGGGGCCTGCTGCTCCTGGTCGCGGTGTCCATAGTGAGAGAGGGGATCGAGACGGTGCTGTTCCTCGCCGGGGCAGGCCGAGGCGGGACCCTCGTCGGGGCGGTGATCGGTCTCGCCGGGGCGGCCGCGGTGGCCGCCGCGCTCGTGCTGTCGTCGCGCAGGATCAGCCTCAGGGGCTTTTTCGCGGCGACCAACGTCCTGCTCATCCTCTTCGCCGCCGGCCTCGTCAGCCGGGGGATGCACGAGCTCATAGAGGCCGGCGTCCTCCCTCCCCTCGTCGAGCGGCTGTGGGATCTGAACCCGGCGGTCCGGGCCGATGGCACCTTCCCGCCCTTCCACCAGGACGGGGCCGTGGGGGGCATCCTCCGCGGGCTGTTCGGCTACGCCGGCGCCCCCTCACTGCTCGAGGTGCTGGGGTGGGCGGCCTGCGCGGCAGCGGCCGCGGGAACCTGGGCTGCAGCCGCCCGGCACGGGGGCGGCCGGGGGGCGACCGGCGGCAGCCCGCGTTGACCAAGGTGCCGCCGGGCCGTATGATCGAAGGCCGACGCGGTGAGACGCACCGAGAGGAGGCGACCATGCTTGTGAGAGAGCGCATGACGCGCAATCCAATCACGATCCGTCCCGACCTGCCCGTGACAGAAGCCCAGGCGCTCCTCAAGCGCGAGAGAATCCACCACCTGCCCGTCCTCGACAGGGACGACAGGCTGGTCGGGATCGTCACGGAGAAGGACCTGCTGTACGCCTCGCCCTCCCCGGCCACGACCCTGAGCGTCTACGAGATGACGTCGCTGCTGTCCAAGCTGAAGGTCGAGAAGGTCATGACCGCGAAGCTCATCACGGTGACCGAGGAGGTCCCCATCGAGGAGGCGGCCCGGATCATGGCCGACAGCAGCATCGGCGGTCTTCCCGTCATGCGGGGCCGCGTGCTGGTGGGGATCATCACGGAGAGCGACCTGTTCCGCGTGTTCATCGAGCTGTTCGGTGCCCGGCAGAAGGGCGTGCGGCTCGCCTTCCGCGTCCCCAACGAGAAGGGGGCGCTGGCGAAGATCACCGCGGCGATCACGGCCGCGGGCGGAAACATCATCGCGATGGGAACCTTCCTCGGCGAAGACCCCACCCGCGGACTGTGCACCGTCAAGGTGGACGGCATCGGCCGCGACGCCCTGCTCGGGGCGGTGAAGCCGCTCGCCCTGGGCATCGACGACGTGCGGGAATCATAGGCCGACGGTTCGGCCCACCCCCGCCAGGCACGCGACACAGGAAAGAACGGAAGATATGGAAAGCAGGAAGCTCTCCCTCTCGCTGCGGGGAAGCGCGGTCCCCCACTCCCCGATCCGCAAGCTCACCCCGCTCGCCGACGAGGCAAAGCGCCGCGGCATCCGCGTGGCCTGCACCTCAACATCGGCCAGCCCGACATCCGCACGCCGCAGCCGGTCCTCGACGCGTACCGGTCGTTCGACGCCGAGGTGCTCGCCTACAGCCCGTCGCTGGGCATCCCGTCGCCTGCGCGAATCCATCGCCGCGTACTACCGGCGCTACGGCATCGCGCGTGGAGCCCCGCGACGTGGCCGTGACGGTGGGCGGCAGCGAGGCGATCTTCTTCGCCCTGTCCGCGGTCTGCGACCCCGGCGACGAGATCCTCGTGCGCGAGCCGTTCTACGCCAACTACATCGCCTTCGCGGCCATGATCAGCGCGAAGGTCGTGCCCATCCCCGTCCTCGATCGACGACGGCTTCGCCCTGCCCTCGCGCGAGGAGATCGCCCGCTACATCACGCCCGCGCACGAAGGCCATCCTCTACATCTCGCCCGAGAACCCGACCGGCATCGTCTACGACCGCCGCGAGCTGGAGACGCTGCGCGAGCTGTGCGAGCGCTTCGGGCTGTACCTGATCGCCGACGAGGTCTACCGGGAGTTCATCTACGACGACCACGTGCGCTTCCGCTCGGTGCTGGACCTCGAGGGCTTCGAGCCGAGCACGCCATCCTCATCGACTCGATCTCCAAGCGCTTCTCCTCCTGCGGGGCGCGCATCGGCTGCCATCGTCACGAAGAACCGCGGCGTCATGGAGCTGGTGGACAAGTTCGCCCAGGCGCGGCTGTGCCCGCCGACGGTGGGCCAGCTCGCGGCGGACGCCGCCTACCGGATGGACCCCTCGTACTTCGACCCGATCCGCGACGAGTACCGGCGGCGCCGCGACCCGCTGGTCGAGGGCCTCGCGAAGATCCCCGGCACCCGCTTCCACGTGCCCGAGGGCGCCTTCTACCTCATGGCGCGCCTGCCCGTCGCCGACGCGGAGGACTTCTGCAGGTTCCTCCTGGCAGAGCTTCTCCTCGACGGGCGCACCGTGATGCTCACCCCCGGGGCGGGTTTCTACTCGACCCCCGAGAAGGGCCGCGACGAGGTGCGCATCGCCTACGTGCTGGAGTCCGCCCGGCTCGCCGAGGCCGTGGAGATCCTCGAGCGCGGCGCTCGAGGCCTACGCGCGCCGCTGAAGTCCCAGGGCGGCGGCCAGCTCGCCCAGCGAGGCGATCGTCCGTGTCGGGAGTGACGGATAGCGCGGCGGGAGGTGTTCCATTGGTAAGGAGCACCGTGGCGGCCCCGGCCGGCATTCCCGGCCTCGATGTCGAACACGTAGTCGCCGACCACGACGAGGATCTCGGCGGGCCGCACCCCAGGCGGGCGGCGGCCGGTGCACGCCGTCGGGGTGCGGTTTCGGCCTGCAGTCGTCCTCGCGGCATGACGATGGCAGCGAAGTCCGCCAGCGACAGGGTCGGGAAGTTCCGCATCGCCTCGCGCACGGAGGCGATGCTGTTGCGGGTCAGGATGCCGCGGCCAATGCCGCCGCGCGGCGAGCGCGCGGACGAGGTCCTCGGCCCCGTCGTTGGGGACGGAAAGCCGCGCGGCCTCCCGCTCGAAGCCGTCGAGGACGCGGTGCGCCTCGGCCCGCGCCTCCGGGTCGGGCAGCGCGTCGATGTACTCGAGGATGGGGAGCTTCGGGGGGCAGCCGAGGCGCGCGCAGGCGGCGAAGTCGAGCGCCCCGGTACGGGTCAGGGTGCCGTCGAAGTCGAAGAGCAGCGCGCGGTACATGGCGCGGGAGAGTATACACGCCGGCGGCGCAGTTGCAAACCGCGGGTCGATCCCGTATAATGGCGCAGCCGTGGCTGACAAGGAAAAAGAAAGGCGAGTCATGATCGTGAAGAGAGTGCTCTCGGCCGACGAGGTGGAAATCGCACCAGACGGCAACCTGTCCCGCGACGACATGAACGAGTTCCAGAAGTGGCTCGACGAGGCGCTGCGCGGGAGCCAGCGCACGATCGTGTTGAACTTCGAGCGCCTGGCCAGCCTCAGCTCCTCGGCAATCGGGAAGATCCTTCACTTCAAGAAGCAGTGCGACGAGTCGGACAGGCGCCTGGTCATCCGCAGGTGCAGCCAGGACATGCTGCAGCTGCTGCGCATGATCAAGTTCGACGCCTTGATCACGATCGAGCCGTAAGACCGCCCCCGCCGCCGCGCCGCGGCGACCCTCTACAGGAGAGAACGGAAGTCGAAGCCCTCGTCGGCCACCTGCGACGGGGTCACCACGGCGCCCGCAGCGCCCACGGCGCCCGCAGCGCCTGCGGCGTTCGAGGCGGCCGCCGCGGCTGCTTCTGCCGCGAGCACCCGCTCGGCCGCGATGTGCTCGTGCACCCGGCCCGCCGTGACCACGGCCTTCAGCACCCCCTTGCGGAAGTAGCCCGCGAGGAACTTTCCCCCGTCCACGTCCCCGCGCACCGCAACCTCGTCGAATCCCCGCGTGCTTCCCGCGACCTTCAGGCTCACCCCCGCCTGCTTCGTCCAGAAGAAGGGCACCTCGGTGTACGGTGCATCTGCCCCCAGCATGGCGAAGGCGGCGTGCCGCCCCTGTCGCTGCGCCACTGCCCAGTGCTCGATCCGCTCGGGCTCGCCTCCGATGACGGGAACGATCGCGATGTCGCCGGCAGCGAAAATGTCGGGGTGCGCCGTGGCCAGGCGGCCGTCGACCGGCACCCCGCCTGCCTGGGCCAGCCCCGTGCCCCCGAGGAAATCCACCGCGGGTGTCACGCCGATGCCGAAGACGACCAGGCCCGCCGCCAGTGTGGTCCCGTCCGAGAGCACCACGGAGGCAGCCCCCGGCTGGCCGCTGATCCGGGTGGGCGTCCTGCCGAGGTGGAAGCGCACACCCTGGTCCTGCTGGCGGCGCAGGAGCAGCCCTGCCGTGCGCTCGTCGAAGATGCGGGAGAACGGAAGCGCATCGGGGGTCACGACGTCGACCCGCAGGCCCCGGGTGCGCAGCGAGGCAGCCACCTCCATGCCGATGAATCCCGTCCCGATGACTACGACGCTCTCGACCCGCGCCGCGGCCTCCACGAGGACCTTCGCGTCGGCGAAGCTGCGAAGGCCGAGGCAGCAGCCGCCGTCAGCCCCGGGTATGGGCAGGCCGCGCGGCACCCCCCCGGTCGCGAGCAGCGCCCTGTCGAAGGCGAGCGCCTCGCCGCCGTCCAGCAGCGCGACCTTCTTCTTCGTATCCAGCCCCGTGACCTTCCTGCCCGTCCAGACCTCGATCCTCTGGCCCGCGTAGAACTTCGGGCCGCGCAGCGGGATCCACTCGGGCTTCGTCTTGCCCGTGAGGAAGCCCTTCGACAGCTCGGGCCTGTCATACGGCGTGTCCTGCTCGGGGGTGATCATGACGATGCGGCCGGCGAACCCCCCGCGCCGCAGCGTCTCGGCAGCCGCGCTGCCCGCGGCCCCCGCCCCCACGATGAGGAAGGTGCGCGGGTCGCCGTCCCCGACCACCGGCCGCTTCGGCCGGGCTGCCGGACCGACCCAGACCTCGCCCGACTCCACCTTGACCGGGTACGTGGGAAGGTCGTCGAGCGAGGGCGGCGCCGTCATCGAGCCGTCCCGGGCGGAAAAACGGGCATAGTGACCGGGACAGATCAGGTCTCCGCCGAGCAGGGCGCCCTTTTCCAGCGGGTCGTGGTGATGGGGGCACTCGTGCCCGAAGGCGCGGATGACCCCTTCGTGGCGGACGAGGAGCACAGCCTCCTCTCCCGCGGTCGCGAGCACGGGAACCCCCTCCGCGAGATCAGACTCCCGGGCTGCTTTTCGCCAAGCCGTGTCGTCCATGGACACCTCCGCTCACGCAGTGTAGCGCTGACCCGTCCGGGGAGACAAGCCGCCGAACGCCGGTGTGGCACGGAGGCCGGCTGATCGAGTATATTGAACCTGGACGGCGCAAGGAGGTGACGGTCATGCAGGACACTCCGGCGCGCCCCGGGCGCGCATCCCCTCGTCGACGCGGCTCCCGCCCGACGCTCATCGCCCTGCTGGCGGCGGGTGCCCTCGCATTCGGCCTGTACTCGCTCACCGGCCTGTACGTCATGGCGCCGAAGGATGCCCCCCCGGCAGGCGCGACGGTCTGGTTCTACCGTCGCGGGTCCGGCCTGCCCTTCCTGTCCTCCCCCGACAGCCGAAGGCTCGCGGTCCAGGCCGCCCGCAGCCCCGAGCTGGTCGCGGTCTCCCCCCGCCAGCGGTGGGTCATCGCCAGGTTCGCGTTCAGCAGGGCAGTGTACCTGAGGACAACGGGCGGTGTTGAACCGGTGAAGTAGTCGGCCCCTCGCGCCCCCCCGGGCGCGAGGGAGCCCGTCCGGAGGAGGAATCTGGAATGGAAGCGAAAACCCGGTCTGCCATCGGCGTGGGGACCCTCCTGATCGTGCTCGGGGTGTTTTTTCTCGTGGCGAGGATCGTCCCGAACTTCACCGCCGTGTTCTCGTGGCCGTGGATCGTCATCGGCGTGGGGGTGGCCTTCATGGTCGCGGCCCTCGTGAGCTGGACGCCGGGCCTCGCGGTGCCCGCCTGCATCATCGGCGGCATCGGCGCCATCCTCCTGTGGCAGAACTCCACGGGGCTGTGGGGAACCTGGGCATTCGCGTGGGCGCTGATCCCCGGATTCGTGGGTGTGGGCGTGCTGCTGAGCGAGGTCATGGAGGGGCGGCCCCTGAAGGGGCTTGTCGACGGTGGAACACCCATCGTGGTGAGCGCGGTGCTCTTCCTCGCCTTCGGTTCCTTCCTGGGCGCGCGCATGGGGCTTTTCCCCCGCATCGGCAGCTGGTGGGCCGTCGGGCTCATCCTGATCGGCGTGCTGGTCGTGCTGCGGCCGCTGGTCGGCCGCGGGAAAAGGGAGGACAAGTAGCATGGTCCGCTGGAACTGGATCCTGGGCATCGTGCTGATCGTCCTTGGCGTGGTGCTCCTGCTGGGCATCGTGCGGGTGTTCTGGCCCGTGCTCCTCATCGCTGTCGGCGTGCTGGTGGTGCTGGGGGCCACCTGGCGCGGGGGCGGCGCGGTCAGCGAGAAGGCGGCCATCCCGCTCGAGGGCGCGCGGGAGGCCTCCGTGCGCATCCGCCACGGCGCGGGCCGGCTGCAGGTGGGCGCCGGGGCGGCATCCGCGGACCTGCTCTCCGGCAGCTTCGGGGGCGGCCTCGAAGCGGATACCCGCCGCGACGGGGGCAGGATCAGCGTGGACATGCGCGTGAAGAACAGGGACTTCTCGCACGTGGTCCTGCCGTGGACCCGCGGCACCGCCGGAGGGCTGGACTGGGACATGGTGCTCAACACCGCCGTCCCCCTCTCCCTCGAGCTGGAGACAGGGGCGAGTGAGACGCGCCTCGCGCTCACCGACCTCCAGGTGCGCGACCTGCGCGTAAGCACGGGGGCGAGCTCCACGACGGTCGACCTTCCGGCCCGCGCGGGCATGACCCGTGTGCGCATCGAGAGCGGCGCGGCGGCGATGAAGCTGCGCGTGCCCCAGGGCGTGGCAGCCCAGCTCACCGTCCGCGGCGCGCTGGCAGGCATCCGCGTGGACGAGTCGCGCTTCCCGAAGGCGGGCGACTGCTACCGCTCCCCCGGCTACGACGCCGCGCAGAACCGCGTGGAAATCCTGGTGGAGACGGGCGTGGGGTCGGTCGAGGTCAGCTGAGCCTTCGCCGGGCGCCGCGCAGCCACGCGGCGCCCTGCGGAAAGTGGTGGAAGCTGCGCACGGCCGCCAGGAGGCGGCTGCCGGGAGCCACGCCGAGCCGGGCGAGAAGGGCGTGATCGGCGAGGCCTTCGGCGAAGACCTCCCACCGGATCGAGTCCAGGGGCCCCGACGGCCCGGGATACACGAAAAACCGCTCGCCGGGCGAGACGGCGGGCCAGGCGCCCCCCGAGCTCTCCGTGAACGGGTCCACGAGCGGGCGCGGCCCCTTCGAGCGGGCGCCCACGCAGGCGTGCCAGTCGTTCCATGCACCGGCGAGCAGGCCGCGCAGGCCGAACCGGTAGAACAGCCAGCCGCTCGCCCGCACCTTCGCGAGGGGCGTGTCCAGGTACCACGAGGGATAGGGCCCGCGCGGCCGGGGCGCGAGCATGCCGACGCACGGGATGCCCTCGTGCAGGAGTTGGCGGATCGCCCCCATGTCGGCGGCCGGCATGTCGGAGAAGCCGCCCCTCGCCTCGGATGCCTCCGCGCAGCGCACCGTCATCCTCATCCATGGGGCGAGGTCGTGCAGGAGTTGCCGGGTCCTCCGCGGATCGTGCCGCCGCTCCCCCGCCTTCTCGCCGCCGCCGGGCTGCGGGGAGGCCCCATCCGCGTCGGCGAAACGGAAGATCGAGCACTCGAGGAGCTTCTCCGACTCGAGGAAACGCCTGAACCGGGGCAGGAACCGCGACAGGAAGGCCCGGCCGCCGGCCGACTGCGCCGATGTCTCCGCGGGCCACAGGGGTCTGCCCCCGCGGCCGCGGACGATGGGGGCCATCCCGTCCCGCGACGGCAGGGCCTGCCAGTCGAACCACCGCACCCCCCGAGACCGGGCCAGGGCGACGTAGCGGGCGGCATCCTTCCAGCCCGTCTCCAGTCGTTCGGCGCCTCCCGTCACGGACAGGAGCTGCGGCGAGCCGAGGAGGGGCACGCTCACACCATCAGCCCCGTGGGCGGCAAGGTCTTCCATGCATGCCGCGGCCAGCCTCCAGTAGCGCGCATCGAGACCCGGCAGGCCGTACCAGTCGACGATCGCGTCGGAACGCAGGTCGAGGAAGACCGGAAAGCCCGTCCGGGTCGGCATCAGGGCCTCGCGCGCGAAAACCACAGCGTGCAGCCGCCCCACCGTGGCGCCGCGCTGCTCGACGGTCAAGGGAACGATGACCCGTCCCACGGGGCAGCGGGGCGACACCGCGAGGGTGAGCCAGAATGCAGCGCGGTGCCCGCGGGCAACCTCTGCCTCCTCCTCGTCGAAGAGGGGATCGGGAACGAAGCCCGGCAGGCGGCCCCGGCAGTCCAGCTCCCGCGGCTCGGTCTCGGCGGTGTGGTGGGCCAGGGGCACGAAACCGACGCGGCGGATGCGCACGGCGATGCCCCGCGGCGGCGCCGCGGCGGCGCGCACCCGCACCACGTCGTCACCCGACGCGTTGGCCACGCACAGCTGCAGCGATACCCGCTCGCCGCGCACGGCCTCGAGGTGCAGGACCGAGGGACCGGTCCCGGCGCCGGTCGCGAACAGACGCGCCAGGGAATCCTGGAGCCAGCATTCGACGGGCATGGGCCCTCAGGATAGCCCAATCCATCGCTGCCCGCAAGGATTGATCCGCGGGCGCGGCCGCTGTATCATCGTCGGCCATGAACAGACGATGCCCCCGACGGACGTCCCGAGGGAAGGTCCTCCTCCTCGCCGCTGCCCTGCTGCTCCTGGCCGGAATGCTCTGCGGGCAGGCGCGCGATGTCACCGGGTACCAGAAGGTCGACCTGTCGAACGGGATGGAGCTCTTCATCCTGGAGAACCACCTCGTGCCGCTCGTGCGCATCGAGATCAGCTTCCGCTGCGGCTCGGTGGCCCAAGGACCCGACACGGCGGGCCTGTTCCACCTGTACGAGCACATGCTGTTCAAGGGGAACAGGGTCTACCGCACGCAGAGCGACTTCCAGGCCGCGCTGAAGGAGCTGGGCGTGGCCAGCTGGAACGGCAGCACCAGCCCCGAGCGGGTCACCTACTACATCACTGTCCCGTCCGACAGGGCGGAGAAGGGGATCGAGTTCTGGGCAAACGCGGTGCGCTACCCCCTCCTGGACCCGGCGGAGCTGGAGATGGAGAAGGACGTGGTGTCGAACGAGGTGCGCGGGGCGCTCGCCGATCCCGTCGGCAATCTTCGAGTCCGGCGTGGACAGGGTCTTCTACTGGAAGTACCCCTGGCGGAGGGACGTGATCGGCTTCGAGAGGTCCATCCGCGCGACGACCCCCGCCGTCATGCAGTCCATCCGCGACACCTGGTACGTGCCCAACAACGCGGCCCTCTTCGTCGGCGGCGACGTGGACCCCGCGGTCGTCCAGGCAGCGGTGCGGAAGCACTTCGGCGACTGGCAGCGCAGGCCCGACCCCTGGACCTCGCCGCCCCCCGCCCATCCCCCGGTCGCGAAGGACGCCCTGCTGGTCTTCCCCGACGAGCAGATGTACCAGGGGGTGGCATTCGTCGAGGTGCTCTTCCGCGGGCCCGATGTCACGGCCGATCCGGCGGCGACCTACCCCGCCGACGTGTGGGGGAAGTTCCTCGACGATCCCAACGGACGGTTCAAGTCCAGGATCTGGGAGAAGGTCCCCGGCCTGTACAAGAAGGAGTACCTCTGGGCCTCGTACCTGACGCAGCGCGACGGGGGATCCATCGCGTTCTCCACCTACATGCTCGTCCAGCCCGGGAGGAGCACGTTCGACAGGATCCTCGAGCTGAGGACGGCGATCGCGGAAGAGGCGGCAGCCATGTCGTCCGATCCCGCGTATTTCGAGGCGAGGGACTACGAGGTCCTGCGCCGCAAGCTCGCGGACGAACGGATCCTGCAGCGCGAGACGGTGGACGGGTTCGTCTCGGAGCTCTCCTTCTGGTGGTCGTCGGCGGGCACGGCGTACTACGACGGGTACGTCGAGAACCTCGGGAAGACCGCTTTCCCCCAGATCAGGAAGTTCCTCACCACCTACGTGGTGGGCCGCCCGAGCGTGCTGGCTGCCCGGCTGAACCCGGATGACTTCGCGCGGGACAAGGCCTCGGCGAGAAGGCAGGCTTCGAGGTGATCAGCCGGGACAACGCCTTCTGGTGGAAAGACACGCTCCCCGGGCGCCCGGCGGGAAGATGAGGGGGATGCACATGCGCACATCGATCATCCGTCGGACCCTGCTCCCCGCCCTGCTCGCCGTCCTGCTCCTCGCCGGCGCCGGGGCGGGTGCAGCGCCCGTCGAGCTCACCCGGCAGCAGAAGACTATCCAGGCCGGGGGCCTCAACGCGGTTCGCCACCGAGAACCTGCCGTCTTTCACGGTGGCATCGCTGGACAACGGCATCCCCGTGGTGATCAAGAGGAGCACGACCAACAGGATCCTCACGGTGAAGGCCGTGCTGCTCGGCCACGTCTCTCTCACGCCGGTTGAGAAGGCAGGCCTGGAGGCGGTCACGCTGCGCATGCTGACACGGGGATCGGCGCGCTATCCCTACCCGGAGTTCCAGCGCGTCCTCTTCGAGAAATCGTCGTCCATCGCGCCGTCCTACGGCTCGTTCGACTCCACCTCGTTCGACCTGGTCACCATCGACTCGTACTTCGACGAGCTGTTCGCCGTGTACGCCGACGCGTTCCTGCACCCGGCGTGGAACGCCGAGGAGTTCCCCCGGGTCATGAACGACTTCAAGGTGTCCAAGCAGGAGGCCGAGAACGACCCCTGGCAGCGCACGGTGCGCCTCCTGCACGAGGAGTTCTTCAGCGGGCACCCCTACGCAGCCTCGTGGGACGGGGCGGGCGGGTCGCTGGAGTCGATCACGCTGGAAGACGTGAAGTCCCACTACGCGAAGACCTTCACGCTCCGGGCCGCCTGATCCTCGTGGCGGTGGGCGACTTCGAGCCCGCCCGGCTGCTGCGATCAGCTCAACGCGACCTTCGGCGCCATGCCGCGCGCAGGACTTCACCCGGCCCGCCGGTCCCGTCGTTCCGCGGGGACTGTGCACCCCGACCTGCTCCTGGAGCCGTTCGACCAGGCGGAAGGCACGGCCTACGTGCGGGGCGACTTTCGCCCTGCCCTCGCCCGACAGCCCCGACTACCCCGCGGTGCTCGTGGCCTTCAGCCTCCTGGACGACCTTGCTCTTCGAGATCGTGCGCACGCGCCACGGCGCCTGCTACAGCGTGTGGTCGAGCGTGCACGGATTCACCGCGAGCTACGGGGACATCACTGTCTACCAGACCTCGGTGCCGGGGAAGGTGAAGCAGTACGTGGACGAGGCGATCGCGCGTGCTGCTGGACGGGAAGTGCCTGTCGGGCAAGGTCTCCGCCTCGGCCGAGGGCAAGAGCGGGATCGGCAAGGAGACCGAGGTGAAGGAGCAGACGGGCGTGTTCGTGCCCATCGCCGAGGCGCTGCCCTTCTACAAGCTGCAGTTCATCACACGCTTCTACTCGGGGCAGCAGACCAACATCTCGGTGGCCTCGCAGATCGCCTCCTCCATCGTGTACCAGGGAGACTACAGGGACTACCTGCTCATGCTGGACAGGATCGCGGCCGTGAGCGCCGACGACGTGCTGCGCGCGGCGCGGGCGACACTCAAGGACAACCCGACCCTCTGGATCGCCCTGGGAGACACGCACGTGCTCAAGGATGTGAACAGGGCGGATTTCGCGGGCTCCAGTCGCCCCTGACCAGGAAGTCCAGGAGGGATATCACGGTGGTGCATGACGAGCTGATTCTGAAGACAGCAGGCGGGGCAGAGCTTTTCTCGCAGTGCTGGGTGCCCAACGGCAGGCCGCGGGCCACCCTCGCGCTTGTGCATGGCTGGGGGGAGCATTCGGGTCGGTTCCCGCACGTGGGAGAGGCGCTGGCGAGGGAAGGATACGCGGTGTGCGCTGTCGATCTTCCCGGTCACGGCCGCACGAAGGGGACCAGGGGCGACGGGTCGCGCGACAGGTATCTCGAGGGGGTGGACGCGCTGGTGCAGAGCGCCAGGACCCGCTTCGCCGGCGTGCCGGTGTTCCTCTACGGCGCCAGCATGGGAGGCGCGATCGTCCTGATCCATGCACTGACGCGGCCGACCGACGCGGCGGGCGTCATCGTCACCAGCCCGCTCATCCGTCTCGCCAAACCCGCCCCCGCGCTCAAGGTCGCCGCCGCACGGCTGCTTTCCCGCCTTCTACCCGGTCTCATCATGACGAACACGCTGGACCTGGGCCTCCTGTCCCGCGACCCTGCCGTGGCCGAGGCGGTAGCCCGGGACCCCCTGTACCACAACAAGGTCTGCGTCCGGCTGGGGTGGGACATGATGGTGTGGGGCGACTGGTTCGACGCCCAGTCAGGCCCCTTCCCCCTGCCGCTGCTCGCCATGATCGGATCGGCCGACGGAATAGTGGACCCGGCCGCGACCCGGGCGCTGGTCGGGCGGCTGACGGGCGACGTGACGCTCAAGGAGTGGAAGGGCATGTACCACGAGCTGCACAACGAGCCCGAGAAGGACGAGGTGCTGGGGTACATCGTGTCGTGGCTGAAGGGGCACGGGGCATGAGCGCGGCGCTGGAAGAGGCACTCAGGTCGATCGGTGAACGGGTCCCCGCGCGCCTGGCGAGCATGGGTGAACCTGCCGTGTCGCGCAGGCCAGGACCGGGCAAATGGAGCCCGAAGGAGATCCTCGGCCACCTCGTCGACTCGGCAGCCAACAACCTGCAGAGGTTCGTGCGCGCGCAGCTCGCCGACCGGCTGGACTTCCCCGGGTACGAGCAGGACGGGTGGGTGCGGGTACAGGGGTGGGCCGACGCCGACTGGGGAGAGACCCTCGCACTGTGGCGCGCCCTGAACGCGCACATCGCCCGGGTCGTGGCACGCATCCCCGCCGCGAAGATGGAGACCCCCTGCAGGATCGGGGACGGTGAGCCCATGGCGCTGCGGTCCGTGATCCAGGGCTACGTCAAGCACGTGGAGCACCACCTCGCCCAGGTGTGAGGTGCAGCGGCCCGCCGTTCCTCCACCCCGGGGGGAGGCGAAACGGCCCGCGCTTCCGCGGAGACGTCAATGATCGGAAGTCGGGCTCTCGCCCACCCCCCAGGACCTGAAAGAGGCGTCACGCGGCAGGCGTGAGACTCACCGCCGCCTGCCGCGAACGCACGCTCGGGCGCTTCCCGCCCGACAGGCCCCTAGCGTCCCTTCTTCAGGAGGTCGCGGATCTCGGCCAGCAGCGCTTCCTCGGCCGACGGCTTCGCGGGGGCGGGCGGCTCGGCGACCTTCTTCTTCTTCATGCTGTTCATCCCCTTGATGACGAGGAACAGCACGAAGGCCACGATGATGAAGTCCACCACGATGTTCACGAACGACCCGTAGCGGATCGCCACGGCGGGAGCGGTGGCGGTGGCAGCCTTGATCGTGATCATGAAGCTGTTGAAGTCGATGCCGCCCAGAAGAAGCCCGATGGGCGGCATGATGATGTCGTTCACCAGCGACGACACGATCTTGCCGAACGCAGACCCGATGATGATGCCCACCGCCATGTCCACGACGTTGCCGCGCATGGCGAAATCCTTGAACTCCTTGAGAAGCGACACCTGGCACCTCCTGGCCCCCAGTATAGCGCGGGTGCCTCGCGGGGTCGAGAAGGAGAAGAGGGGGACCAGAGGCGCAGGGCCGCTCAGGCCTTCGCGATCGCGCAGGCCAGGCGCACGTTTTCGTGGAAGAGGCGCACGTTGGTCTCGAGTGAGGCGCCGCCGGACAGCTCCACGATCCGCGCGAGCAGGAACGGCGTGACCCCCTTGCCCGTGACGCCGCGGGCCTCCAGGTCGGCCATTGCCCGGACCATGTAGCCCTCCATGACCTGGCGCGGGATCTCCCACTCGGCGGGAATGGGGTTCGCCACGAGCACGCCCTGGGGAAGGCCCAGGGCCTCGTGCGCGCGGAGGATCGCGGCGATTTCCTCGGGGCTCTCCGCCCGCAGCGACAGGGGCAGGCCGCTGGACCGGGAGTAGAAGGCGGGGAACTCGGAGGTGCGATAGCCGATCACGGGGATACCGAGTGTCTCGAGCACTTCCAGGGTCTTCGGCAGGTCGAGGATGGCCTTCGCCCCGGCCGACACCACGCACACGCGGGTGCAGGCCAGCTCGGAGAGGTCGGCGGAGATGTCGAAGCTGTCGACAGCACCCCTGTGCACGCCGCCGATGCCCCCTGTGGCGAACAGCGCGATGCCGGCCATGCGCGCAGCGATCATCGTGGCGCTCACGGTCGTGGCCCCGCTCCTCTTCTGCGCGACGGCGGCGCTCAGGTCCCTGCGCGAGATCTTCAGGAGGCCCTTCTCGGTTGCCAGTCTCTCGATCGCGGGACGGTCGAGACCCACGGAGATCCTCCCGTCCAGCACGGCGATGGTCGCCGGCACCACGCCGCTCTCGCGCGCGATCTGCTCTGCGGCGAGGGCTGTCTCCACGTTGCGCGGGTAGGGCATGCCGTGGCTGATGATCGTGGATTCGAAGGCGACCACCGGCCGCGCACCCGCCAGCGCCGCGGTGACCTCTGCAGACAGCTTGAGAAAACCCTTCATCGCCCCTCCTCACCGGGGACGGACCCCGCCCGCAGGCACTCCTCCACCGCGTCCATCGCGGAACGGACCGCCCGCCGCATCGGTTCCCCCGCGTGCAGGCGACTGAGCAGGGAGGCCACCAGCAGGTCCCCGGCGCCGGTCGTGTCGCCCGCTTCGACGACCCGCGTGGGGGCGAACTCCTGCACGCCGCCATCGAGTGAGTACAGGCTGAGCCCCGCGCTGCCCCGGGTCACGACCGCGTTCGCGATGCCGCGCTCCCGCAGGAAGGCGGATGCCGCCCCGGGACCGCCCGGGGCGAGAGCATCCATCTCCTCGACGGTGGGGGTCACGAGGAACAGGCCGCGGAGCGCAGGGGCGTGCCGGGCCGCCTTTTCCACGGACACCGGCTCGAACACAACACGGGTCTCGTCGGCGTAGCGCTCGACCAGCCGAGCGGCGAGGCCCGCGGCGAGGTTGGCGTCCAGCACCAGGAAGTCGTCCTTCGTCAGACGGCCCGCGTGCCTGCGCACGAAACTCTCGTCCAGGCCCCGCTCGACGATGCGGAAGTCCGACGCCCCGACCTTGAGGCTGCCGCTTTCCATCAGCGCGAGGTACAGCGGCGGGCGCGCCTCCCTGTCGGTGATCTCCTGCACGCGGACCCCGCCCGTCTCCTCCATGGCCCGGCGGGCGTAGCGCGAAATGGGATCGCGCGCGAGTGCGGTGATGAAGCGCTTGGGAGCCTCCACCCCGCTGTAGATCCTCCACCCCACCCCGCCCAGGCCGAGGCGGATGTCCGAGGGGTTGGATGTGCCATCGAGGAACTTCTCCCGCACGGCGATGAGGTCGATGCTGACAGCCCCGACGACGACGACCACGGGGTCCACCATGCGCGATCCGCCGGCGTCTGTCAATTCTCGGCCCGCCGTGGTATGACAGGGGAAAGACCATGGCCATGAAGAATGCGAAGCAGCCGGTGGATGTCCTGTTGAAGGGAGGTCTCCTCGTCGATGGCACGGGGGCAGCCCCCCGGACGGCCAGCCTGCTCATCCGCGGGGGACGCATCCACAGGATCTCCGAGAGACCGATCCGGACCACCGGACTCACGATCGACTGCGCGGGACTCGTCGTCGCCCCCGGGTTCATCGACGTGCGCTCCCATCTCGACGCTGTCGCGCTCCCCCGGACCCTCGACACACTCAAGCAGCCCCTTGCCGCCCAGGGGCTGACAACGGCCGTGGGAGGCGCATGCGGCTGGTCGGCGGCGGGAACGAGGGAGGATTCCGGCTTCCGCGCCCAGGTCGAGGCGGCCGCCGCGCACGGCCTGCAGGGGCCCCGGTGGGACACGGTGGGCGCGATGGTCGAGAAGCTTGCGGGGTCCGGCGCCTCGGCCAACCTCGCGATCCTGGCGGGCCACGGGTCGGCACGCGCCTCGATCCGCGGGCTTGCCCCCTCGCCGCTGCACCCCTACGAGGGCAAGGAGCTGCTCTGGCTGCTCGAGCATGCAATGGACCAGGGTGCTCGCGGCGTGTCACTCGGGCTGCAGCACGTCCCGGGCATGTTCGCGCGGGAGGAGGAGCTGAAGGACGTCGCGCTCCTGGTCCGGCGCAAGGGAAAGGTCCTGGCAGTGCACCTGCGCGCATACAGCGACCCGGCCCCGGGCGAGGGGCCGCGGGGCTCGCGGGAGCCGCGCATCCTGTCCGCCCTGCGCGAGGCACTCGAGCTGGCCCGGCAGACCGGCGTGCGCCTCCAGGTCTCGCACCTGCAGCCCGTCGGCACCCGGGCCTGGCGGGCGTGCGAGTCATGCCTGCGCGCGATCGACAGGGCAGCCGCCGATGGCGTGGACGTCCGCTTCGACATCACCCCCCGCACCTCGCGCGAGATGCCCGTGACCCTCCTGCTCCCGCCCTGGCTTCTGCAGCGGCTGCCCGGCGCGTGGGAGGAGCCCGGCGTGCTGCGCAGGGCCGCCCGTGAGCTGCACGCCCTCGAGCGGGACTGCGGCGTCGGTGCCGCGGAGATCACCCTGGCACGCGCGGCCGAGGAGAGCCTTGCGCAGTACGACGGCATGCGGCTGACGGAGATTGCCCGCGCCCTGCGGCTGCGGCCCGCCGCCGCGCTCGCGGAGATTGCACGGCGCACCCGCGGCGGCGCGCGGATCTCGGTCGGGCGCGTCGGCAGCGAAAGGCTCCTGGAGGCCCTCGTGCCCCACCCTGCGAGCCTGCTCGCCGCGGGCTCCCCCGGCGCCGGCTCGCCGGGGGCATTCCCCCGTTTCCTCGAGCTGGTCCGTGAGAAGAGGCTGCTCCCGCTCGAGGAGGCCGTGCACAGGATGACAGGCGCGCCTGCCGAGCGGTTCGGCCTTGCCGACAGGGGGAGACTGGCGGAGAAGCTCCCTGCCGACATCGTGGTTTTCAACTGGGAGCAGGTGGCTGACAAGGCGACAGCGGAAAAGCCGGCAGCCGCTCCCGCGGGGATCGAGTACGTGTTCATCAACGGCACGAAGATCATGAGCGGGGGCAGGCGCGAAGGCCCCCTGACGGCAGGCATGCCCCTGGCATAGCGGTCACAGCTGCCGATGCGCCCTGCGCGGCGCTGTGGCAGAATGAAACAGCTCCTCCTCCCTCGGTGTGTCAGGACGCCCCACGTGCGCGGGGTCGCTGCCCTCCCGCGGCGGGTGCCTCCCAGCCCACCGAATTAATCATTCCCTGGCAAAGAAATGCAGGTCGGACAGGGCTCCACCCGCCGCCGGTCTGGCACGGTCGTTGCTTTCCGGTCGGTGAAATCTTCGTTCAGGAGGTGCCACATGAACCTGGTCAGATGGAGAGAGGGCCCGGCCGACCCGTTCGACGCGTTCGAAGAGCTGCAGGAGCAGATCAACAGGCTCTTCGACGGCAGCCGCTCCCCCGGACCCAGCGGCATTTTCGAACAGTCCTTCTCGCCCGCCCTGGACGTCACCGAGAGCCAGGACAGCTACCAGATCGAGTGCGACCTGCCCGGCATGGACATCGGGGACATCGACATCTCGATTGCAGGGAGCGTCCTGACCCTGAAGGGTGAGAAGAAAAGGGGAGAGAGGAAGGACGGGACCCGGGTCTACCGCGAGGAGGCGCGCGGCGGACGGTTCCAGCGCACGCTGCAGCTCCCCCTCGCCGTGGACGCGGACAAGATAGAGGCCGTCCTGCGCGACGGCGTGCTCGGCGTCACGCTTCCCAAGCGCGAGGAGCTCAAGCCGAAGCAGATTGCGGTCAAGGTGAAGTGAGGAGGAGGTGCGCCATGGCGGAGAATGCACTGCAGAGCAATGTCGAGAAGAGACACGTCCTGGAGCCCCGCGCGACGGTGAGCGAGACGAAGGACGGCAGGCTGCGTGTCGTCCTGGAGATGCCCGGGGTGAGGAAGGAGGACCTCCGCATCCGGGTGGAGGACAGCCAGCTCGCGATTGAGGGCAGGAGGCCCGTCGCGGCCGACCGCCGGTGGCTCCTGCGCGAGCGGCCCGTGGGCGACTTCGTGAAGGCTTTCACGCTGGACGAGACCATCGATTCCTCGAAGATCGACGCGGTGCTGGAGAAGGGGATCCTCACCCTGACCCTCGAGCTGAAAGAGCAGGTGAAGCCGCGCACCGTCCAGGTGCGGGCCGAGTAGCACCGCCCTCTCAGGCCCCGGCCGGGGATCCCTGCGCGAGGGCCCGGCCGAGGGCCTGCTTCCACCGCGCGTAGGCATCCCCGTAGGCTCCCGCGAGCCGGGAGTCGGGCTCGACGGCCTGCACCGCCGTGAGCCCGGCGAAGGCCTCGCGGGGGGTGGCGAAGAGGCCTGCCCCGACCCCCGCGCCCCGGGCGGCTCCCTGCGCGCCGTCGGTCCTGTACAGCTCCACCCGCGCACCGGTGACGGTGGCGAATGCTTCGCGGAACAGGGGGCTCAGGAACATGTTCGCCTCGCCCGCGCGCACGGTGCGCACCGCGATGCCCATCGCGGCCATGATCTCCAGGCCGTACTGCAGCGCGAAGACAATGCCTTCCTGCGCGGCGCGCACGAGGTGCGCGGTCCCGTGCCGGTTGAAGTCGAGGCCCGTCACCTGGGCGCCGGGGGCGTGGTTTTCGAGCGTCCGCTCGGCGCCGTTGCCGTAGGGGAGGACGGACAGCCCGTCGCACCCCACCGCGACCTCCGCCGCCGCCCTGTTCAGCTCGTCGTACGGGCGGCCCGCGGCAGCTCCCCCGAGGTTCGAGCGGATCCACCTGTAGAGGATGCCCGTCCCGTTCAGGCACATGAGCACACCGTAGCGCGGCGCCTCGGAGGTGTGGGTCACGTGCACGAAGGTGTTCACGCGCGAGCGCGGGTCGTGCGTCGGGGCGCCGGCCACCCCGTAGACGACCCCCGACGTGCCCGCCGTAGTGGCGGCCTCCCCGGGATCGAGGACGTTGAGCGAGAATGCGTTGTTGGGCTGGTCACCGGCCCGGTAGGAGACGGGGACCCCCTTGCGCAGCCCGAGGGTGGAGGCAGCCGCGGCCGTGAGGGTTCCCTGCACGGAGAAGGTCGGGACGACCTCGGGGAGGATGCCAGGTGAAAGCCCGAGCGCCTCGAGCACGGTGTCGGCCCGGGCCCCCGTCGGGAAGTCCCACAGGATGGCCTCGGACAGCCCCGACGGGGTCGTGCGGATGTCGCCTGTCATGCGGAATGCGACGTAGTCCCCGGGCAGCATCGCCTTCGCAGCCCTGCGGAACACGTCGGGCTCATTCTCCCTGACCCAGGCCATCTTCGAGGCGGTGAAGTTGCCCGGCGAGTTGAGAAAGCGCGAGAGGCACACCTGCGGGCCGATGCGGCGAAAGGCCTTCTCGCCCGTGTCGACGGCCCTGCTGTCGCACCAGATGATCGACGGCCGCAGCACCGTCCCCGCCGCGTCGACGAGAACGAGGCCGTGCATCTGGTAGGAGATGCCGATGGCAGCCACGGCCTCCCAGGCACGACCGGCGCGCTCGCGCAGCTGTCGGGCCGCAGCGGCGACATTGTCCCACCACACAGCGGGGTCCTGCTCCGCCCACCCGGGACGGGGCGCGGCGATCGCCAGCTCCGCCTCCGGCGACGAGGCCGACGCCTCCAGCCGCCCCGTGCGCGCGTCGACCAGCGCCGCCTTGATGAAGGAGCTTCCCACGTCGAAGCCCAGCAGGTACCCGTCCGCGCCCATCACGCCCTCCTCTCCCCGTCGCGGGAGTATACACCTGCGGGGCGATCCTTGACTGCCCCGCTCGGCGGCCGTACCTTCTGCCCGTGGGCCCCGCCGCGCGGCGGCGGCCGAAGGAGGCAGCCATGGCGGAGAACCTCGGCGAGGAGATCAGGGTCAAGGGCGAGGAGCTGGTGAAAAAGGTGAAGGACCTGATTCACGAGGGAAACGTCCGCAGGCTGATCATCAAGGACGACAAGGGTCACACCTTCATGGAGATCCCCCTCACCTTCGGCGTGGTGGGTGTGGTCCTTGCGCCGGTCCTCGCCGCCGTGGGAGCACTGGCCGCGATGGCCTCGAACTTCACCCTCGAGGTGGTAAAAAAGGATCAGCCCGGCGCCTGACCCGGGCAGGGTCGGTCCCTCCCCTCGCGCGAAGGTCAGCCCGCCGCGGTGTTCCCCCCGCCCTGCCGCGGTGTTTAATGGAAGATGCCGTTCGGCAAGGAGGAATCGATGACAGAAGAGGAAAAGCTCGAGCAGGCGCGCAAGACCGCGCTCGCGAAGGTCGGCTTCATCCGGCATGCCGGCGTGTACCTGCTTGTGATGGCCGTTCTCGCCGTGGTCAACAACGTGACCTGGGGCGGCTACCAGTGGTGGCTGTGGCCCGCGCTGGGGTGGGGAATCGGGGTCGTCTCGCACTTCCTCTCGGTGTTCCTGTCCCGGTCGGGGGCCCTCGTGGACAGGGTCACCAGGCGTGAGCTGGAGAAGCTGAATGAAGCGGAAAAGAAGTAGCCCGATCGACGTCGTCGGGATCACCCTGGGAGTGCTCGCAAGCCTGCTCGTCGTCGGCAGTGTCGTGGGCATCGCGCGGGGCCGCGTGGTCTCCGCGCGCTTCTCCCGTCCCGAGGTGTGGTGGTGGGGCGCGCAGCCGCCCTGGGAACGGGAGGGCGGGGAGCCCGCCTTCGGCGGGGCCGAGTCGAGGGAGGAGGACAAGACCGTCGAGGGCAGCTTCACGGAGGTGGAGGTCAGGAACGTCGCAGGCTCCATCGAGGTGATCGGCGTCGAGGACGGGCCCGTCCGCATCCACTCAGTCAAGCACGCCGCCACCCGCGCGGGGCTGGAGGGCCTGCGCATCGAGGTGCGGGAGCTGGGCGGCCGCCTGGTCGTCGAGGAGAAGCGGGACCAGCCGGCCTCGGGCTGGCAGCGGTCCATCTCGTTCACCGTCACCGTCCCCCGTTCCGTGAAGATCGTGCGGGCTCACTCGGTGAGCGGCAGCGTGCGCGTGCGCGGCGCCGGCACGACCGACCAGTGGCTCCAGACCGTCTCGGGGTCCATCGCCACCGACGGGTCGGCCGACCTGCACGTCTCCAGCACGAGCGGCTCGGTGGACTTCGCCTTCGCCGGGAAGATCCTGGATGGACGCACCGTCTCCGGCTCGCTCGAGGGCACCGTGGACGCGGTGGGCGCGGGAGGGTCGATCGACCTGCGCAGCGTCTCGGGCTCGGTGCGTGTGCGCGCCTTCGACGGCCTGGATGCCTCGGTGGACCTGCACTCGGTGAGCGGCTCCGTGTCGTGTGACTTTCCCCTCACGCTGGTCGAGCAGAAGCGCACCCGGCTCTCCGGGCGCATCGGCCAGGGCAGCGTGCCCGTGCGGATCAGCACCACGAGCGGCACGATCAGGGTCGGGAAGAAGTAGGACGCGCCTTGCGCGCGGGCAGCGGGCACGGTAGTGTGTGCCCGTGGAGACCCGACGCACGGCGGTGGTCACGGGCGCGACGAGCGGCATTGGCAGTGCCTTTGCCGAGCGCTTCGCCCGTGACGGTTTCGATCTTCTCCTCACGGGCCGCCGCGCGGCGGTCCTGCGCACGACGGCCTCGGGGCTGGCCAGGCGGTTCGGCGTCACGGTGACGCCGCTCGTCGCGGAGCTGTCGGACGGGAAGGACCTGGCGGCTCTCGTGCGCCGGGTGCGGGGGCTGCCGAGGCTCGACGCACTCGTGAGCAACGCGGGCTTCGGCATCGGCCTCCCCTTCTCCGAGGCGCCGCTCGGAGACCAGCTTCGGATGATCGACGTGCACCTGGGCGCCGCCGTTCGCCTGGTCCATGCCGCCCTCGGCAGGATGCGGCAGCAGGGCTCGGGCACCATCATCCTCGTTGCATCGATGGCAGCGTTCCTCCCCCTCCCGAAGAGCGCCGTCTACTGCGGCACCAAGGCCTTCCTCCACGCGTTCGCCGAGGCGATCGCGATGGAGAACAGGGACAGCGGTCTGCGCGTGCAGAGCCTCTGCCCCGGGCTTGTCGACACGGATTTCCACAGGAGAAATGTTCGCCGCCAGGAGCCGAGGAGCCGGGGCCTCGTCCGCTGGACGACCCCGGGCCGGGTGGTCGAGACGTCGATGCGGGACCTGGCCCGGGGACGGCTGCTGTGCATCCCCGGTTTCTGGAACAGGGTGGGGTACGTCCTGGTGCGGCTCATGCCGCGCGGGGTGTACGCCCGGCTCGGCGCGGGGCCGGGCGTGAGCGCCGACAGCATTCGCGGAAGGGGAGTCGTCATGGATGAGCGGTCGCTTCACGCGTACGCGCGTGTGCTCCTGCGGGCGGGGGTCAACCTCCAGCCGGGGCAGAACCTTCTTCTGCGGTGCAATCCCGCGCAGCGCGAGTGCATGCTCGCCGTGGCCGAGGAGGCCTACCGGGCGGGGGCGGACCGTGCGGTTCGACATCCGCGATGCCCGCCACACGCGCATCCGGGCCGAAGCTCTCGAAGCCCGCTGGCTGGGCTACGTGCCCGGCCACGTGCGCCCCGAGCTGCAGAGCTACCTGGACGAGGACTGGGCGCTGCTCTCCCTTGACGGGGAGGAGGACCCCGATGCCCTGGACGGGGCTGATGCGGAGCGCCTGGCGGCCATGGAGCGGGCGGCCGCGCAGGCTCGACACTTCTTCAGCGTGGAGATGCTGGCCCGGCTGGCGTGGTGCATCGCGCCCTGCCCGACGCCGGGCTGGGCACGGCAGGTCCTCGGGGCACCCGCCTCCGGGGCCGAGGAGGCGGTCGAGGAGCTGTGGTCCCTGCTCGTGCCGCTCCTTCGCCTGGACGCTCCCGATCCCGAGGCGGCATGGCTCGCGCACATGCAGCGGCTTGGCGCCCGCGCGCGCGCCCTGAACGACATGCGCCTGGACAGCCTGCACTTCACGGGCCCGGGCACCGACCTCGAGGTCGGGCTCCTGCCCCTGTCGCGCTTCGCCTGCGCATCAGGCCCCTGCGGCAGCGGGGCGGTGTTCATCATGAACATGCCGACCGAGGAGGTGTACACCACCCCGGACGTGCGGCGGGCACGGGGCACCGCCCGGTGCACCCGGCCGGTGAAAGTGATGGGCGTGCCCGTGCAAGGCGCGCGCTTCGAGTTCGCCGACGGGGCCGTGAGGCGCGCGGATGCAGACAGGGGAGCCGATGCCCTGCGACGGTACCTCGACATCGACCCCCAGGCCCGCAGGCTGGGAGAGGTATCGCTCGTGGACGCGAGCTCCCCCGTTGCCCGGTCGGGCAGGGTCTTCAATTCCATACTCATCGACGAGAATGCGGCCTGCCATGTCGCGCTGGGGGGAGGCTGTCCCGATGCAATCGAGGGCGGGCCGCGCATGAGCGAGGCCGAGCTTTCCGCCATGGGCTGCAACACCTCCCTCGTGCACACCGACTTCATGATCGGCTCGGAGGATATGTCCGTGGACGGCCTGGCCGCCGACGGCGCGCGCCGCCCCCTCATCCGCCGGGGACGGTTCGTCCTGGAGGAATGACGAGCCCGCAGCCGGGCGGGGCGGGCCTGCTCAGATGCGCAGGCCGAACAGGAAGCTGGGCACCGCCCGAAGGACGGTGAGCGGGACGGCATCGGGGCTGGGCGACATGCCGGGCACGTACAGGCGCAGACCGAGCCCGGCGCTCACGCCGAGCCTGCCGAACATCGTCATCCCGGCCATGGCGCGGAGGAGGGGCACCATCGTGCCCGGGCCCGTCGAGGCCCAGTCGGCGAAGCTCTCGTGCACGGACAGGATCGACCCGTCCAGGTCGACGAAGAACCTGCCGATGTCGATGCTTCCGCCGAAGCCGATCCCCCAGGTCCACCTCTCCGTGTCGGGGATCCACCCTCCCGAGAACAGCGTGTACAGCGGCCCCGCGCCGAGGGCGAAGCCGATGTTCTGCGAGCCGTTCGTGTCTGCCCAGTACGCGAGCTGGCGACGGCCGTTTTCCGCGATGGTGACCAGGCCCACGGGCACGCCGTACATCCTGCGGGCGATGTTGACCACCCCCACTTGCGTCCCCGTCACGCTGTCGGCGATGTTGACGACCCCGACCTGCGCGCCGATCACGTCGCCGGCAATGTTCACCACGCTGATCTGCGGCCCGGCCAGGCGCCCGGCGTAGTTGAGCACGCCCGACACCTGGGCGCCGCGCATCGCATCCTGGGCCCAGTTGACGACGCCCGACGCCTGGACTCCCTGGAAGGGCCCGCCGGCGATCGCGAACACGCCCGAGGCCTGCACTCCCCTGCCGCCGGCCAGGGCGAGCCCGCCCACCCCCGAGGCCTGGATGCCCGAAAGCTCCCCTCCGCAGAAGCTGACCACCCCGGAGGACTGCAGGACGCGCGCATCCCCGCCCGCGATGTTGACGACGCCGGCCGCCTGGAAGCCCGCAAGGTCACCGAGGGCGAGGTTGAGCACGCCTGCCACCTGGCCGCCGGTTGCGTCGCGGGAGGCGAGGTTGGCGATCCCCGCGGCCGCGAACCGCGTGGACCATGCGGCGCTGCCGACCAGAAGGCTCACGGACACTGCCCTGCTGGCCTGGAAGGAGAACTCGGGAAGCAGGGCGAGGTGGAAGGGCTCGACGTCGACAGGCCCCTCCTGCATGGACGGCGGGGCCTCGGGCGGCTCCTCCTTCGGGGGGTCGCTCGACGCGAACCCGTCGTCGTCTCCCCGGGCGGTCGTGCGGTCTGCCGGCACGGGCCGCAGTGACGCGGCCGAGAGAGTGACCCGCCGCCCCGCGGTGACCTGCACCTGCGCCGAGGACCTGCTTCCCCTGTCGTCCAGCAGCACGGCATAGGTGCCCGCGGGCAGGGCGAGGTCGACCCGCTGCCCTGCCGCCTTGGCGAGCTCCACGGCGAGCAGGCCCCGGTCATCGCGGATCGAGAGCCGCCCCGCGATGGTCTCGGGGATGGTGAGGCCCGCGGAGGAGGCCCGCAGGTCGGTGAGCACCAGGTCGCCCGAGCCGGTCAGGCTGATGTCGTAGGCAGGGTGCTGGGCGCCGAACTGCGTCCGCTCCGTCGAGGCGAGGGTCTCCTGGAAGGCGAAGGCGTAGGCCTCGTTCAAGGTGACCAGGCCGTCGCCCGTCGTGTCGGCGGCGCCTCGCAGCCCCGAGACGAGGAAGTGGGTGAAGAAGGAGGCCCCGATCCTGTCCGACTCCTGCGCGGCCTCCTCGGCCGAGCTGGAGGTGAGGAACGCGTGGCCCCGCATGTCCGCCGAGGCGTCGAACAGGAAAGCGGGACGCGAGACCCCGCCCTTTGCCCGGGTCAGCGCGCCCGATGCGCAGGAGTCGAGGATAGCCACGCGCACGTCGGCGGGGACCGCCGTGATGTCGCGGCGGAACAGGTCGTAGGGAAAGCGATCCGCCCCGAGGATCAGGCCTTCCTCGTCCGAGTGCCCCGAGTAGTACACGACAAGCTCTCGCCTCTCCTCCCCCTGGCGCGGAGCGCTCACCATCTGCTGCACCCTGCCGATCGCGGACTTGAAAGCGGCCAGGTTCGGGTCGACGAGCAGGACGAGGTCCTCCGCGCGCACGCCGCCCAGCTCGGTGAGGACACCGGCAAAGGTCCGCGCGTCCGAGGCAGCGTACTTCAGCCTGCCCCTGTCGGGACCCCCGCTGTTGGATCCCGCCACGAGGGCGAATCTCCGCAGGGGCACCGGGTCCGCGGCGGGAGGCTCCGCCCAGGCCGCGCCAGCGAGGGCCGCGAGCAGCCCCAGGAGCACGATCAACCTTCCCGTCGTGTGCGCCATGTCTGTCACCCCCGCTTCTTCAGCGCGATCGAGAACTGCGAGAGTCCCTTCGGGAGGACGAGGGCCGCGTTCTCCGCCGCGTCCGGCCGGGCTGCCAGCCCGAGGACAGCCTTCTCGACGGTCCGCGGGTCGAAGCCGGACGCGGAGTACACGAATATGAACCTCTCGAACCCCGGCGCGTCGTCCAGCTCGTAGGCGGACTGGAGGGGGACCTCGCCCTGGCGGGCGAGGGCGGGCGCCGCGGCCGGGGCACCACCGGGGCGGATGCCCGCGGGGAGGTGCCAGGTCACGGTCCCCCGCCCGTCGACGGAGAGAATGACGCCGAAGCGCGCCTCGGCTGCCGTGTAGCTGATCTGCAGCATGTCCCGCTGACGGGCCGCCTGGCCGGCCGCGAGCTGCTCGGCGCCCGACGCCGTCTTCCTGTACACGGCCAGGCGGGGGCCCGCCCCTTTCATGCGCGTGACCTCGGTCATCGAGGAGGCGAGCTGGGGGAGCGCCCCCTCGCGGGAAGCCACGAACGTGACGAACAGCAGCGCTGCCGCGGCCAGGGGAATTGCCCAGGTGAGGGGCGGGGTGCGCCCGGACGCGCGCCGCGCGGGGAACGTGCGCAGGCGGGCCCCGTCCCGGCCCTCGGTCCGGCGGGGCTCGAGCCGGGCGCGGATCGCCGGGGCGATCGTCTCGGCCGGATGGTCGGCGAGGATGCGCGCGTCGGAGAGCCGGATCGCGGCCAGGCGGGCCTGGAGGGCCGCGTCAGATTCCAGCGCGGAGCGTACCCGGGCTTCATTCTCGGGGGAAAGCTCGCCCAGGGCGTACTGCTCGAGGGCGAGGTCGGAAATCTCCCTGTGGGTGTGCATGCTCATGCCTCCTCCAGCGCCCGCGTGCGCGCACGAAGGGAGCGCAGGCGCTTTCGGACCCCGGACACGGAGAGGCCGACGGTGTCGGAAACCTCCTCCAGGGTCATGCCGTCGACGTAGTGGAGCACCGCCATCGTGCGAGTCGAGGCCCGCTCGCCGCCGAAGATTCCCTCGAGGGTATGCCGCGCGAGCGCAAGGGCTTCCACGTCGCCCGCCGCTGCCACGGTTTCCAGGGCCTCTCCACCGGCCGCCTGCGGCCGCCTGCGGCTGGAGCGGATCTTGTTCAGGCACACGTTGGTTGCCATGCAGTACAGGAGGCTCGAGGGTGCGGACTGGGTCAGCCTGTCCCGGTAGCGGAGGGCCTTCACGAACGTGTCCTGCATGGCGTCGAGAGCCTCCTCCTCGTCACCGAGCAGGCGACGGCACCTGCGAAGGACCATGGGGCCGTACGTGCGATAGAGCTGCTCGATGTCAAGCGGCACTGGTGTCTCCCACTCATCATGTACTATAACACGCGACCCTGCTCCCGGTGTCACCGGGAGGCGCCCCTTCTCATCGGTGCCGCCCCCGTGGTACGGTCAGCGCGGTTTCGGCAGGCCGGTGCCGCCCCCGGGGGCCGGAGCCTCGAAGGAAAGGGATCCCGATGAAAGACAATGCGCCTGCGGCGCCGGAGAAAATGCGCCTGCGGCGCCGGAGAAAATGCGCCTGCGGCGCCGGAGAAAAATGCGCCTGCGGCGCCGGTCAAGGACTTCGTGGGCTTCGGCTTCGGCCCCATCCAGACGGGCCTCATGCTCTGCGAGGCGGCAGCGTCGGGAAACTTCGGCAGCTGCACGGTCGCGGAGGTCGATGCCCGTCTCGTGCAGGCAGTGCGCGAAAACGGCGATGCCGTCTGCATCAACGTTGCGCACAGGGACAGGGTCGAGACGATCCGACTGGAGTCCCTGCGGCTGCTCAACCCCCGCGATCCCGCGGACAGGGCCGCGCTCGTCGAGGCGGTGCGGCAGTCCGACGAGATGGCGACCGCCATCCCCAGCGTGAGCTTCTATGCCGCGGGCGGCGACACGTCCATCGCCGCCCTCATCGCCGAGGGAGCGGGGCCCGAAAAGCAGCGCATCGTCTACACTGCCGAGAACAACAACTTCGCCGCGGAGATCCTGCGCGAGGAGGTCCTGAAGCTCGCTCCCGCCCCGCGCCTGCGGACGGTGCAGTTCCTGAACACGGTGGTGGGCAAGATGAGCGGCGTCATCTCTTCGCAGGAGGAGATGAAGAGGCTCGGCCTCGCGCCGCTGGTTCCCGGCTTCGACAAGTGCGTGCTGGTGGAGGAGTTCAACCGCATCTTCATCTCGAAGATCACGCTGCCCGGCTTCTCCCGCGGCATCCGCGTCTTCGAAGAGAAGGACGACCTGCTGCCCTTCGAGGAAGCCAAGCTGTTCGGCCACAACGCGATCCACGCCCTGCTCGGCTACCTCGCGGCCGGCCGCGGGCTCACCGTCATGAGCGACATCCGCAGGGACACGGCGCTCATGGAGGTGGGACGGCGCGCGTTCATCGACGAGTCCGGGGCCGCGTTGATCCGCAAGCACGGCGGGCTGGGCGACCGGCTTTTACCCCGGAGGGGTTCGCCGCGTACGCCGAGGACCTGCTCGAGCGCATGACCAACCCGTTCCTGAACGACAGGGTCGAGCGGATCATCCGGGATCCCCGCCGCAAGCTGGGCTACGGCGACAGGTTCTTCGGCACCATGCGGGAGGCCCTGCGCCAGGGAATCAGGCCGTCCCTCCTGGCCCGTGGCGCCGCGGCCGCGCTGACCCACGCCATGCGCGAAGAATCGGCAGTGCGGGCAGTCGACCCGGTCGCGGCGCGGGAGTGGCTGCTCGCGCTCTGGTCGGCCGAGAAGACGGACGAGCTTCGCGAGGAGTGCCTGCGCCTCGTCTTGGAGGAGCTGGGATCCTGAGCCGCGGGTCTCCCGCGGCTCAGAAGCTGTCCGCCAGGAGCTTCACAAGGTTCACGAAGAGCACGTGTGCCGTCCCCGCCTTGTCCGGGAGATCCTCGAAGCCGAAAAGGACGAACCGCCCCTGCCGTCCCACGGAAAAGTGCTCCGGGTCCCCGGCACTGCCCGCGACCCACGCGCCGTCGCCGGCAGGAGGCGCCCCGCCCGCCTTGTATGCCTCTGTTGTCGGGATCGCCGCGGAGGCGAGCGTGACGACGCTCCCGTCCACGAGGGGAATCGACAGAGAGACAAGCGGCGTTCCCCAGGCCGCGCCGGGGTTTCGCACGACCACGCTGTCGGCGGAGGCAGACCACGTGTTCATGTACCGGATGTCCGACGGCGCCTGGCCGGGTATTCCCCACGCGAGGTGGTTCGCGTTCGCGGTTTCGAGAAACCAGGAACCGCTGCTTCCCATCACGAGGACGCCCTTGCCCTGCGTGGCCACGTTGTGGCACCACTGCTCCTCGCCGTGGCGGGTCACACCGGGGGTGAGGACCACGGGGTCGGCACCGCCCGGCATGGCGTAGAAGGAGTCGTACACGGATGGGATGCTGTCCTGCGCCACGAGGGTGACGTCGAACCGCGGCATCGCCCCCGTCACGCCCGGGACCGTGAACGGGAGATTGGTCGTGAGGACGGTCCGGATGCTGTTCGCGACCGCGATGTCCGCCGGGCTGGTCGAGTCGTACACGATGCTGACAGGCAGCCCGGCCACGGGGGCACCGTTCATCCAGACGACGAACGACACGCGGGTGGCTCCCGTCACCTCGGCAAGGTCAGGCACATTCGCCGGGCCGTTTGGCCAGCCCCCGACAGGCTCGCCCGGGTCCCACGCCTCATCCGCGTCCATGTCGATGAAGGCGAGGACATGGTACGTGCCTTTCGAGACGCCGGAGAACCTGAATGCGTGCTCCTGCTGCCACAGGTACACGGCGGAGACCTCCCCGGCCTCCGTGCCCGTGTGGTCTGCCCCGATGCTCGACAGCAGCCGCACGTACAGGGTGCCGCTCGCGGTCTGCGCGGACGAGCTGAACGCGATGGTGCCCTCGACGGTATAGCCCAAGCCCAGGAACCCCGAGAGCAGGTCGCACCCTGCCAGGGGCAGCAGCAGCGCGGACACGGCAAGGAGCGCGGCGAACGTGCGTCTCATCGAACCTCCAGGGGAATCACCTGCACTCAATCACGGCGCGGAAGGCGGTTTTCCTGAGAGGTTTTTCCCTCCCCCTGCCCGTTCAGGCCCTGATCCAGCGGATGATCTCGGCCAGGCGGAACCTCCTGCCCGTCATCAGGATGCCGACACGGAAGATCCGCGCGGACAGGGCAATGACAGCGGCGATCGTTGCAAGGAGGATGGCGACCGACACGAGGATCTCCCACGGCACGCTCGCCCCTGCCACGATGCGCATGAACATGACCTCGGGGGCGGTCAGCGGGAACAGGGACAGGGCCACGATGAACGGGGAGTTCGGGTTGCCGATGATCGGGCCGATCATGACGATGGGCACCACCAGGAATACGATGAGCGGCCAGGACAGCTGGCCCAGGTGCTGCTCGTCCTGGGAGGCCGCCCCCAGGGCAGCGAAAAGCGAGCAGTACAGGAAGAAGGCGAGCACGAAGTACAGGACCAGGTACGCGAGGGTGGACAGGCTCCCGCCCACCGTGATTCCCAGCCCCAGCCGGGGCCCCAGCAGCCGCAGGAAAAGCGCCGTGACCGAGAGCCACACGGTGTACTGCAGCAGGCTCGCCAGCGCCTTGCCGAGGATCTTGCCGAACAGCAGCTCCATGGGCCGCACAGAGGACAGCATGATCTCCACGGTCTTGGAGGTCTTCTCCGTCAGCACCGACCTCCCGATGGTCTGGCCGTAGAGCAGCACGGTCATGTACAGGAGCATTCCCAGCGTGAGCCCCGTCATCAGCACCGTGAGGAAGTCACGGTTCTCCTTCTGTCCCGATGCGGGAAGCTGCTGGGTTTCGACGACCGGGGGGCGGGTCAGGCCGGGAATCTCCTCGGGAGCGAGCCCTGCCTGGACCAGCCGGGCAGCCACCACGGACTGGGCGATCACCCCCTGCAGCACGCCCGTGACCCGGAAGTCGCTCACGTTCTTCGATACGTACTGGATACGCTCGGCTGCGGCGAGGTCGTCCGGCAGGACGATGTACCCGTCGAAGACGCCGCTGCGAACCGCCTCGTCGAGTGTCTTCACGCTCCCCGACGCCTCGAAGAGGCGGATGCGGTTCTGCGCGAGGGCGACCCGCATCCCTTCCAGGAAGGCGGGGTCGGCGTTGGCCACCGCGACCTTCAGCTCCGCGCTTCCGGCCCCGCCGCTGCGTGTCGCGATGACGGCCGGCAGCGCGGTGACGACGAAGATGAGGAAGGGCCCCAGGACTGTCAGCACGATGAATGCCTTGTTCGCCGCCGTGAGCCGGAACTCCATGCGGATGATCTGCGCGAGCCTGCTTCGCTTTTTCACCTGGTGCCCCTTTTCCCGACCATGCTCACGAAGATGCCGTGCAGGGACGGGGACAGGACCTCGAAGCGCTGCACGCGCACCATCCCCACAAGGGCCCGCAGCAGGGCCTGCGCGTCCGCGCCCCCGGCGAGCTCCATCTCGGCGTAGCGCGGGAACCTGTTGACCGACGCGACCAGGGAACCGAGGGCAGGCAGGTCAAGCTCGCCGTCGAACTCCACGCTGACAGCGTTCCTGCCGAACCTGGCCTTCACGTCCTCGAGTGTCCCCGAGACCACCTCCCTGCCGTGGTCGATGATCAGGATGCGCGAGCAGATCTTCTCGGCCACCTCCATGCTGTGCGTGGAGAAGAGGATCGTCCTGCCCTTCCCCGCCAGCTCGAGCACGGTCTCCTTCATCACGTCGGTGCTGACGGGATCCAGTCCGCTGAACGGCTCGTCGAGGAAGATGAACTCGGGGTCGTGCAGGACAGCGGCGATGAACTGCGCTTTCTGCGCCATGCCCTTGGACAGGTCCTCGGGCGGCCGCGCTTTCCACTCCGACAGCCCGAACCTCTCCAGCCACTCGTCCAGCCGGCGCGCCGTCACCGCGGGATCGGCGCCCTTCAGCCCCGCGAGGTAGAGGAGCATCTCGCCGATCTTCACCTTGCGGTACAGGCCGCGCTCCTCCGGCAGGTAGCCGATGCGGGGCTTGTCCGCCTCGGAAAGCGGCCTGCCGCCGAAGAGGATGCTCCCCGCGTCGGGGGCGAGGATGTTCATGATCATCTTGATCGTGGTGGACTTGCCCGCGCCGTTGGGCCCCAGGAGGCCGAACACCTCGCCCCCGGAGGCCGTGAACGAGATGCCGTCCACCGCCTTCAAACCGCCAAAGCTCTTCCGCACGTCCCGCAGTTCAATCATGAGCGCTCCCCCGGGGCACCGGGGCCCCCCTGATTGAACACCGACGGAGCGCTGCGCTGCAACCGTGGGCCGTCCCTGTTCCCCCGCTCCGCCTGCAGACAAAAAAGCCCCGGCTCGCGCCGGGGCTCTCGGGACCGCGGGGCCCTACTTCTTGTCCTTCTCTTCGTGGAACTCCGCGTCGATGACGTCGTCGTCCTTCGGCCCGCCGCTGCCGCCGGGCTGGGAACCGGCCCCGGGGCCGGCCTCCTGTCCCCCGGGCTGCGGCCCGGACCCCGCCTGCCTGCCCGCGGTCTGCTTGTAGACCTCCTCGGCAAGCTTGTGCGAAGCCTTCGTGAGCTCCTCCGTCGCCCTCTTGACCCGGTCGACGTTCCTGTCCGTGATCGCGGTCTTGAGATCGTTGAGCTTCGCCTCGATGTCGGCGCGCTCGGCAGGCGACACCTTGTCGCCGTAGTCCTTGAGCGACCTCTCCACAGAGTAGGCGAGGGTGTCGGCCTGGTTCACGGCCTCCACCTCCTCCTTCTTCTTCGTGTCGTCCGAGGCGAACTGCTCCGCCTGGCGGACCATCTTCTCGATCTCTTCCTTCGAGAGCTTGCGGGGCGCGGTGATCCTGATGGACTGCTGCTTGCCCGTTCCCAGGTCCTTGGCCGCCACGCTGACGATGCCGTTGGCGTCGATGTCGAAGGAGACCTCGACCTGCGGCACGCCGCGCGGCGCCGGCGGGATGCCGACCAGGTTGAACCTGCCCAGCTCCACGTTGTCGTTGGCCATGGGCCGCTCGCCCTGGAGGACACGGATCGTGACCTCGGTCTGGCTGTCGGCCGCGGTGGAGAAGATCTGGCTCTTCCGCGTGGGAATCGTGGTGTTGCGCTCGATGAGCTTCGTGCTGACCCCGCCGAGGGTCTCGATGCCCAGCGACAGCGGCGTGACGTCGAGCAGGAGCACGTCCTTCACCTCGCCCTTGATGATCGCCGCCTGCACCGCCGCGCCGAGGGCCACGCACTCCATGGGGTCGACGCCGCGCTCGATCTTCTTGCCGAAGAACTCCTCGACGAACTTCTGCACGATGGGCATGCGGGTGGGCCCGCCGACCATGATGATCTTGTCGATGTCGGCGCCGTTCTCGTTGAACTGCACCCCGTCCTTCTGGAAGGCGGCCTTCGCGTCGCGCAGGGCCGTCTCCAGGGGGTGGCGGCAGCGCTCGACGATCGGCGCGACCAGCTCCTCCAGCTTCGCCCTGTTCACGTTCATGGTGAGGTGCTTCGGGTCCGCTCGCGTCCGCGGTGATGAAGGGCAGGTTGATGTCGGTCGACAGCGTGCTGGACAGCTCCACCTTGGCCTTCTCGGCCGCCTCGCGCACGCGCTGCGTGGCCATCGTGTCCTTCTTGAGGTCGATGCCCGTCTGGCGCATGAACTCCTTCTCGATGTGCTCGACGAAGGCGTTGTCCATGTCGGTTCCGCCCAGCTGGGTGTCGCCGCTGGTGGCCACGACCTTGAACCCGCCCTCCTTCCACATCTCCATGATCGTGACGTCGAGGGTGCCGCCGCCGAAGTCGAAGACGAGGATCTTCAGCTCCTTGCCCGCCTTCTCCAGCCCGTAGGCGAGGCAGGCCGCGGTGGGCTCGTTGATGATGCGCAGCACCTTCAGGCCCGGCGATCTCGCCGGCGTCCTTGGTGGCGGTGCGCTGGTTGTCGTCGAAGTACGCGGGGCAGGTGATGACCACCTCCTCCACGCTGTCCCCGAGGTAGGCCTCCGCGTCCTGCTTGATCTTCTGCAGGATGAAGGCCGAGATCTGCTGGGGCGTGTACTCCTTGCCGAAGAGACGTGAACTTGTGGTCCGTGCCCATCTTGCGCTTGGCCGCGTAGATCGTGCCGTCGGGGTTGATGGCCGCCTGCCGCCGCGCCGGCTCTCCCACCAGCCTGTCGCCCTCCTTGGTGAAGGCCACGAAAGAGGGGAACGCCTTTCCCGAGGACACTCCCGCCCCTTCGGCCGAGGGGATGATGACGGGCCGTCCGCCTTCCATGACCGCGGCCGCCGAGTTCGACGTCCCGAGGTCGATGCCGATCACTCTCGCCATTGGTGCTTCTCCTTTGCTCCCGTCCACCCGCGCGCCGGGCGCTCCATCAACGGTGCCGCCCCCCGCGGAACCATACAGGTCCCTCTCCGCATGAACGGATTGCCGCGCGGTGATATTCAGTCTGACGAAAAAATACGGAGGAAGGTTCCGGAAGTCAAGTTTTCCGCTCTCCCCGACCGGCCGCAGGCGGGCTGCCCCGGGCGCTCGACCTGCGCGCGGCCTTTCCTGTATGCTCCCCGCCATGCCGCGCATCGAGTTCCCCGACGGTTTTCTCTGGGGAGCGGCCACGGCCGCATACCAGGTCGAGGGCTCCCCCCTCGCCGACGGGGCCTGTGCCTCCAACTGGCACCGGTTCTCGCACCGCAAGGGCAGGATCGCCGACGGCTCCACCGGCGACGTGGCCTGCGACCACTACCGCCGCTTCCGCGAGGATGTCCGCTCCATGCGGGAGCTGGGCCTCACCGCCTACAGGTTCTCCATCGCCTGGTCGCGGATCGTCCCCGAGCCTGGCCGCGTGAACGGCAGGGGCCTGGACTTCTACAAGGGGCTTGTCGACGCGCTCCTGGAGGCAGGCATCACCCCCCTGGCGACCGTCTTCCACTGGGACATGCCCGCGTGGCTCGAGGACAGGGGCGGCTTTGTCCGGCGCGAGGCCGCCGATGCGCTGGCCGAGTACGGCGCGGCGGTCTTTCGCGGGCTGGGCGACCGGCTGAAGGTCTGGGTCAGCCTGAACGAGCCGTTCGAGTACGCGGGGCTCGGCTACCTGCTGGGGGTCTTCCCGCCCGGCCGCCGGTGGGACATGCCCTCGATGTTCCACGCGGCTCACCACCTGCTGCTGGGACACAGCAGGCTTGCCGCCGCGTTCCCCGGTCTCGTCCCGGGCGGGAAGCTCGGCATCACCCTCAGCCAGAACTGGATCACGCCGCGCAGCCCCGACAATCCCCGCGACCGCGCGGCCGGCGAGCTCATGGACGCCGCCTACAACAGGACATTCCTCGACCCCGTGCTGCGGGGGCGCTACCCCGCCCTGCTCGTGCGCAGGTTCGCACGCTTCTTCCCGAGGGGTTTCGAAGAGGAGGCGTCGGGGTTCCGCGGCCTGCCCGATTTCCTCGGCGTGAACTACTACCAGCGCACGCGCTACCGACATGCGCCGCTCGTGCCGATCACCCGCGCGCGTGAGCACAGGGACGGCTCGGCCCCGCGCAGCGCGATGTGGGAGATCTACCCGGCGGGGCTGTACCGCTTCCTGCTCCGGCTGCGCGACGAGTACGGCAACCCGCCCTGCATGGTCACGGAGAACGGCTACCCCCTCCCCGAGACACCGGGGCGGGATCCCCTGGACGACCCCGAGCGCATCGCGTACCTGTCCGACCACGTCGCCGTGATCGGCAAGGCCATCGCGGAAGGCGTGGACTGCCGCGGCTACTTCCACTGGACGCTCATGGACAACTTCGAGTGGGCGTACGGGAACAGCATGCGCTTCGGGCTCCTGCGCACCGACTTCGCCACCCAGGAGCGAACCTGGAGAAAGAGCGCCGCGTGGTACAAGGAGCTGATCCGCGCGAACGCGCTCGTGGCCGCACGCCTTCCCGACACGGAGGCGCCGTGACGGCCCCGCGCGTGGATTTCGGGGCTGTCCAGGGGAGGGCCAGCTTCTTCTTCGTGCGCCACGGGGAGAGCGAGGCGAACAGGCGGGGGGTCATGCAGGGACGGGACTCCTCGCCCCTCACGCCGACGGGGCGCGGGCAGGCGCGGCAGGCGGGCGAGTGGCTGCGCGCGAAGTCCATCGACTGCATCCTCTCCTCCCCGCTCGCACGGGCGCGCGACACGGCGTTGGAGATCGCGCGCGTGGTCGGCGTCGAGGCCGTGGAGACGGCGGAGGAACTCACCGAGATCGACATCGGCATCTTCACGGGCCTCACCCTGGAGCAGGCCCGCGAGCGCCACCCCGACCCGCACCGCGCGTTCCTGCAGCAGAGCTGGGAAGGCGTGCAGGGCGCAGAGCGCATCGAGGCGCTGTACGCGCGGGCGCTCGCCGCGTGGGACCTGCTGTTCCGCAGGGCAGCGGAGGGCAGGCGGGCCGTTCTCGCCGTCACGCACAGCGGCTTCCTGCAGTGGATCATCCGCTCGACCCTCGGGCTGGCCGCCTGGATGCCCCTCTTCAACGCGGCGGGCAACTGCTGCGTCTCGCACCTGCTGGTCGAGAACCAGCCCCTCGAGGGCGGCGGCCGCTCGCTGTACGCCAACTGGATGCTCGTGAACGCCTCCGTGACCCGCCCGGGGACTGACGGCGCCTGTCGTCCCGTTGACTGCACGGGGGAGGGCCGGTAGAGTACCCTCCATGCAGGTCCGCATCCTCCCCTGGGGCTCTCTCACCGACCAGGACAGGCGCCGCATCCTCGCGCGCTCCGAGAAGGACATCGCGGAGGTCCAGGCCGCTGCCGGGGCGATCATCGAGGCGGTGCGGGCCGGGGGAGACGCGGCCCTCGTCCAGTACACGCGGAGGTTCGGGGGCGCCGACATCTCGGGAATGCCGCTGCGCGTGGCCGAGGGGGAAATCGACGCGG
Source organism: uncultured Spirochaetota bacterium (assembly GCA_963733835.1). Taxonomy (GTDB): domain Bacteria; phylum Spirochaetota; class Spirochaetia; order SZUA-6; family Fen-1364; genus CAVTER01. Next base: position 239,313 of record CAVTER010000009.1, on the reverse strand, counting down.
CCGAGTCCGCGGTGTCCGAGCCCGTGCGCGCCGCCATCCGCGCCTCGATCGCCAACGTGCGCCGCTGCCACCAGGAACAGCTCCCGCCGCCGATGACCCTCTCCGAGATCAGGCCGGGCGTCTGCGCGGGAGAGCGCGCGACGGCCGTGGAGTCGGTCGGCCTGTACGCCCCCCGGGGCAAGGGCAGCTTCCCCTCCTCCACCTACATGATGGCCGTTCCCGCGCAGGTGGCCGGCGTCGAGCGCGTCGTCCTGGTGAGCCCGCCCGACGCCGGGGGACGCTGCGATCCGGCCACGCTGTACGCGGCGGCGCAGTGCGGCGTGCGGGAAATCTACCGGGTCGGCGGCGTGCAGGCACTCGCGGCCCTCGCCTATGGCACCGAGAGCATCCGGCCCGTGGTCAAGTTCCTCGGCCCGGGCAACCAGTACGTCACCGCCGCCAAGCGACTCCTGGCCGGCGTGGTCGACGTCGGGCTTCCCGCGGGGCCGTCGGAGTCGATGATCATCGCCGACTCATCGGCCGATCCCCGGCTCCTCGCGCTCGACCTGCTCATCGAGGCCGAGCACGGCCCCGACTCGCAGGCCATCCTCGTGACCCCGCGATCCCGCGCTCGCCCGTGCCGTCGCTGCCGAGCTCTCCGCGAGGGCGGCCGAGCTTCCCGAGCCGCGCGCGTCGTACGTCAGGGAGTCGTTCGCCGCGTACGGGTGCATCATCACCACCGCGGACATCGCCGAGGCGGCCGGGGTCGTGAACGAGGTGGCCCCCGAGCACCTGCAGATCGCCACCGTCGACCCGCTGGAGACCCTTGGCCTCGTCCGCAACGCGGGCGAGATCCTCCTGGGCCAGAACACGCCCTTCTCCCTGGCCAACTACTGCATCGGCGCCAACGCGGTGCTGCCGACCGGCGGCCGGGCGCAAGACGTTTCTCGGCACTGTCCGTGCGGGACTTCCTGAAGTTCTCCTCGGTTGCGTCCCTGACAGCGGGCGGGTATAGTTCCCTGCAGGACACGGCGATCGCCCTCGCCGACTACGAGGGATTCGCCGCGCACGCGAAGGCGCTGCGCGAAAGGAGGCCTGATGGGTCCCGGAAAGCCTGAGACGGGTCTGACGAGGAAGGCGGGCGGGCGCAGGGCAGCCGCTGCCCACGCCGCGCGACCGGCGCGCAAGCCCGCGGCGAAATCCGGCACGGGCACCCGCGACGCGGCCCGGGCGCGAACCGCTCGCCTGGGTGGTGACCGCCGACATGGGCCTGGGCCACCAGAGGGCGGCCTATCCCCTGCGCGACATCGCCGAGGGCGGGATCATGACGCTGGGCAAGGCCGACAACACGCCCCGAGGCCGAGCACAAGCTCTGGGAGAGGCTGCGCCGCAGCTACGAGTTCCTCTCCCGCACGAAGAGCTGGCCGCTCATCGGCAACGCCGTCTTCGGCATCCTGGACCGGCTGCAGAACATCCCCCGTTTCTACCCCATCCGCGACATGTCCAGTCCCTCCTTCCAGGTCAACTGGCTGACAGGGCTGATCAACAAGGGCATGTGCGCGAGCATGCTCGAGAAGATGAAGGAGAAGCCGCTGCCCGCTGGTCACCACCTTCTACGCCCCGTCCATCGCGGCCGACCTGGCGGGGTACACCCGCGTGTACTCGCGTCATCTGCGACGCCGAGATCAACAGGGTCTGGGTCGCCGAGGATCCGAAGAAGAGCAGGATCGTGTACCTGGCGCCGTGCGGCAGGGCCGTGCGCAGGCTCAACCAGTACGGCATTCCCAACGAGAGGATCTGGCTCACCGGCTTCCCCATCCCGACGGAGCTCCTGGGCGACAGGAACCTCTCCGTGCTGAAGTGGGACTTCGGCCAGAGACTGCACTACCTCGATCCCGAGCAGAGGTTCTGGCCGCTGCACGGCAGGAACGTCGAGCACTTCCTGGGCAAGCAAGAACTGCCGCTTCGCCCGCGAGAGGGTGCTCACCATCACCTTCGGCGTGGGCGGGGCGGGAGCGCAGACCGACATCGCCTACGCCATCGCGAAGAGCCTGCGCGAGAAGCTCGTGAAGGGCGAGGTGTGCCTGCAACATCCTCGCGGGGGTCCGGCCGGAGGTCCTCGAGTACCTCGAGAACATGAAGAAGGACCTGAAGTGCCCGCCCATCCGCATCGTCTGGGGAAGCACGCTGGAGGAGTACTTCGCCGCGTTCACCCAGTGCATGCGCACCACGGACATCCTCTGGACCAAGCCCAGCGAGCTCTCCTTCTACTGCGGCCTGGGCATCCCGATCATCATGGCCCCGCCACATCGGCAGCCAGGAGCTGCTACAACCAGGCGTGGCTCCTGGAGATCCAGGCCGGCTTCCCGCAGCAGGACCCCCAGTACACCGACCAGTGGCTGGCTGACCTCGTGAGGGCGGGCCGGCTGGCCGACTGCGGCCTGGGACGGGTTCCTCAAGGCGCGCAAGTACGGCACGTACAAGATCCACGAGATCCTCAGGACAGGCACGATGGAGAGGGAGACCTCGGTCCTGCGCAGATGAGCCCGTCTCCGTGTCCATGAGAGCCGACATCCCGGCGCGCCCGGGCGCGCATCCATTTCTCAGCCCCGCCGACGTATTCGCGTGGATCGAGTCGTTCACCAACCTGGAGCGGGGGACCGTGCCCTTCGACGGCTCCTCATATCACCTCGACAGGATGCGGCGGCTGCTCGCGATGTTCGGCAGCCCCGAGAGGGGGATTGCCCTCCTCCACGTGGCCGGCACCAAGGGCAAGGGCTCCACGGCAGCCCTCCTCGCCTCGGTCCTGCACGCCTCGGGCAGGAGATGCGGGCTGTACACCTCGCCGCACGTGGCCGATCCGTTCGAGAGGATCGCGCTCGCCGGCGAGCCGGACGGCCCGCGGCCCTCCTTCGCATCGTGGGGGCGATGCGCGACGCCCTCGAGGCGGTGCCGGACGAGGGGCCTGCCGGCTTCCCGCCGACCACCTTCGAGCTGTACACGCTGCTCGCCTTCCTGTACTTCCGCGAGGCGGGCTGCGACATCGCGGTGATCGAGACGGGCATCGGCGGACGGCTCGACGCGACGAACGTGATCGTCCCCGAGGCCTCGGTGATCACGCCGCTGGACCTCGAGCACACCGACGTGCTGGGTGACTCGCTGGAGAAAATCGCCGGGGAGAAGGCGGGGATCATCAAGCCGGGTGTCCCCGCGTTCGTGGGGCTGCAGCCGGCCGCTGCGGCCGAGGTGTTCCGCGCCGCCGCGTTGGAGCGGGGAGCGCCCGTCACATTCCTCGCGGAGGTGACCACCCGCCGCGAGGTGCGCCTTTCCCCGTCGGGCACCGCCGTTCACCTCGAGCTTCGTGACGGCACCCGCGCCGACTTCCGTCTGTCCCTGCTGGGGGAGTTCCAGGCCGAGAATGCCGCCCTCGCCCTCATCACCCTGCGAAGCATCCATCCCGAGATCACCGATACCCAGTTCCGCAGGGGGTTTCGGGCAGCGCGGCTGCCCGGGCGCATGGAGCTCGTGCGGGGGAGACCGCCGGTGATCCTGGACGGGGCGCACACCCCGCTGGCCGTGGAGAGGCTGCTCGAGAGCTTCCGCCGCATCTTCACCCGGCCCGGGGAGCCCCGCGCCGCGGTGCTCCTGTTCGGGTCGGTGGCCGGCAAGAACCCGCGGGCCATGGCGGAAATCCTCGCCCCGTGGTTCCAGTCCGTGGTGGTATCCACGCCGGGCACGTTCAAGCCGAGCGATCCCGAGGGGGTCTGGCACATCTTCAGGGAGCTGAACCCCGGCGCCGAGCTCGTGAGGGACCCGGCCGAAGCCCTGCGCCGCGCCCGCCAGTTGGCGGGAGGAAGGCTCCCCATCCTCGTGACAGGGTCCTTCTACATGGTGTCGGAGATCAGGAGGCTGCGATGAGGTCGTTCCTCGACGGCAGGCTGATCGTGGAGACGGGAGACATCACGCGATCGACGGTCGAGGCCATCGTGAATGCCGCCAACTCGTCGCTGCTCGGCGGCGGCGGCGTGGACGGGGCGATCCACCGCGCGGGAGGCCCGGCAATCCTCGCGGACTGCAGGAGGCTGCGCGAGAGCCTGCTCCCCGGCGGGCTGCCGCCGGGGAAAGCCGTGGAGACGACGGCCGGTGCCCTCCGCGCCAGGTACGTCATCCACACGGTGGGACCGGTCTGGCACGGCGGAGAAAAGGGCGAGGCAGACCTGCTCGCGTCCTGCTACAGGGAGAGCCTGGAGCTGGCGGCCCGGCTGGGCGTGCAGAGCGTCGCCTTTCCCGCCATCTCGACGGGTGTCTATCGCTACCCGCGTCACCTCGCCGCAGGCGTGGCCTGGAAGACGGTGAGCGCCCACCTCGCTGCCAGCCCGCTCCCCGTCGAAGTGAGGCTCGTGTTCTTCACGGCGGACGACGCGATGGCGTTCCTCGAGGCTGTGGGAAAGGCCTGATGCCCGACACGACCCCCCGGTCCTCCGCCTCGCTCAACTGGAAGGAGCTCGACGTTGTCCTGTCGGAGCTGGACCTCGCCGGCTCGCTCATCCAGGAGATCCACCAGCCGACCCGGGAGGCGATCGCCTTCACGCTTTTCAAGTCGGGCAGGCACTTCTCGATCCTCCTGTCCCTGTCTCCCCGGTACCCCCGCATCCACGCCCTGACCACCCGGATGGCCAACCCCGAGAAACCCTACAGGTTCGCCTCGTTCCTGCGGGCCCACCTGAAGGGCGGCAGGATCGAAGCGGCGGGGCAGGTGTCGGGCGAGCGCATCGTACGCATCGCGGTCCGCCGGGCAGGGGAGCAGCGCATCCTGTGGGCGCGGCTGTGGAGCGCCGCGGCGAACGCCGTGGTCACCGACGCGGCAGGCACCATCCTCGACGCGTTCTACAGGAGACCGTCGAAAGGCGAGGTCTCGGGCGGCAGATTCGACCCGGCAGCGGCCGCCGCGTCCGCGCGGGTCCGCAGGGAGTATGCAGTGCGCGAGCTCCCCGGCGAGGGCTCGTTCAACGAGAAGGTCGAGCGGCTGTTCGCGGGGCTGGAAAGCGCGGGGGACACCGAGCGCCTCGCAGCCCAGGCCGATGCAGCCCTCGCGATGCAGGAGACGCGGGTGCTCTCCACCCTGAAGAGCCTCGAGGCGCGCCTGGCAGAGTACGCCGACCCCGAACGGCTGCGCGAGCTGGGAGACCTGATCACGAGCAGCCTGCACACGGCGGCGCGCGGGGACAGGGTGCTCCAGGTCGAGGACTTCTTCCACGGCGGCGTGCCCCTCGCAATCGAGCTCGACCCCGCCGCGAGCCCCGCGCAGAACGCCCGGTCGTTCTACGAGCGCGCCCACAAGGCCAGGCTGGGCAAGGGCAAGGTCGAGCAGGAGATCGCGGAGCTTCGCGCGACCCTGGCGCGCATCCGATCGGAACGGGAGAAGCTGTCGGCAGGCGGAGACCCGGCCGCGCTCGCCTCCGCGGCGCGGAAGGCGGCCGAACCGCGGCGGCCCGCGGTGGGCACCGGTACGCCGGGCCTCGTATTCTGGTCGGGGAGGTTCAAGTGCATCGTCGGCCGCACGGGCGCGGAGAACGACGCCCTGCTGCGCAGGGCCGTGCGGGGAAACGACTGGTGGTTCCACGCGCGGGACTGGCCGGGCGCGTACGTGTTCGTGAAGGCCCAGCCGGGAAAGAGCCTGCCCCTGGAGACCATGCTCGACGCGGGCAACCTCGCCGTGCACTTCAGCAAGGGAAAGGGGTCAGGAGGCGGGGAGGTGTACTACACCCAGGTGAAGTACCTGCGCAGGGCAAAGGGGGCCAGGAGAGGAACGGTCCTCCCGACGCAGGAGAAGAACCTTTCCATCAGGCTCGAGCCGGACAGGATCGAGAAGCTGAAGGCGGCCGGGTCGACCGACGGCTGAGGGAAGGCTCAGCCCGGGATCGCAGCCGTGAGCGCCCGGTAGAGGAGCTTCGCGGCCGCGAAGTCCGCCATGTGCAGGCCGGGCCGGGGCGCAAGCTCCACGCAGTCCATCGCCGCGACCCGCGACGCGCCGCCGACTGCCCGCACGATGGCGAGGGCCTGCTCCCAGGAGAGGCCGCCCGGCTCGGGCGTGCCCGTGGCGGGCACGACGGACGGATCCAGGCCGTCCACGTCGATGGTCAGGTACACGTCCCTGCCCGCCACCAGGCGTCGCAGGCGCCGCAGCGTGGCGTCCCAGCCCGCGCGCGCGATCCCCGCCATCGTGAACACGTTCACCCGTCCCTGCCGGCCCTGCATGAACCGGGCCTCCTCCTGCGAGAAGGAACGAATTCCCAGCTGCACGGTCGGCCCGGGGTTCTCGTCGAGCACGCGGCGCATGGCGCAGGCATGGCTGTTCGGGTCATCCTCGTAGCTGTCGCGCAGGTCGGCGTGCGCGTCGATCTGCACGACCGTGAGGGTGCGGCCCAGCGCCCGACGCACTCCGCGCACGAGCCCGGGAGTGATGCTGTGCTCGCCGCCCAGGCCGAGCAGGAGCGGACGAGGGCCGGTCACTGCCCCGCCGCGGTCGCCGACACCGCGAAGAGCGGCCTCGGCGGCCCGCGCGACCGATTCGACCATCTCCCCGCCCGAGGCAAAGCCACAGCCCAGCGCCGGCAGCGTGTGCACGCCCCACCGCAGGGCAGGCTCGCAGTCGAGCTGTTCGTCGTACAGCTCCACCTGCTGCGATGCGGCGATGAGGGCGTCGGGACCCGAGCGGGTCCCGCCCTCGTAGCTCACGGTCGCCTCGTAGGGAACGGGGAGAACGACCACCCGGGCCCTGGCCGGGTCCTGCGCCTCGGCGGGCAGCCCGAGGAAGCCCGAGGGCACGGCCGAGCCCATGGCTCCTACGTCCCGGCCCGGACGTCCGCGGCCAGCCGCCCGAGCAGCTCGGCGCGCCTGTCGTACAGCCTGCGCAGGGGCCGCGGCGGGCGCTTGCCCAGTGCGTAGGCGGCCATGATGGGGAGGGCGATGGTCGAGTCGGTGTAGCAGACCACCGTGTCGGGGAGCTGGTCGGGATCGACCTTGCCCCACGTGACCGCCTCCTGCGAGGTGGCCCCGGACAGCCCGCCGGTGTCGGCGCGCGCATCGGTGATCTGCACGAAATAGTCGTGGCCCTTCTCGGCGAGGCCGTAGATCTCCTGGATCTGCGGCTCGGTCTGCAGCGCGAAGTTCTTGGGGCTGCCGCCGCCGAGGATGAGCACAGCGCTCCTGCCGCCGGACTTCTTGGCGCCGTACACGATCGCCGCGGTCTCGTTGACGTCGAGCTCGGGGTCGAAACCCACCTCGTGACCCTTGAGGCGCAGCGCCGCGATGCCCATGCCCAGGCTCGAGTCGCCGGGGCTGGAGGTGTAGACGGGCACCCCGGCCTCCCAGGCGGCGCCCAGCAGCGAGCGCTGCTCGGGTCCCTTCGGCCGGGCCGCGCGCAGGAGCTTCTCGCGTTCGCGCACGTACCTGCCCAGACGGTAGTGCAGCTCGGCGGTGCCCATGCGCTTCTGGAACTCGGGGGACTTCAACACCTCGGCGAGAAAGGCGTCGGTCTTGTACAGCACGTCCTGGTCGAAGACGATGTCGTAGATCCGGATGACCCCGTCGCGGCGCAGCTGCACGTCGTCGACCTGGGGCGGGATGCCGTACAGCGCGAAGCCCAGTGACCGGTGCAGGTCGTGGTAGAGGTTCGCGCCGGTGGAGACGATCCAGTCCACGAAGCCGGCCTCGACCAGGGGGACGAACACGGCCGAGCCGAGCCCGGTCGGGGTGAGGGCGCCGCTCACCGTGAGCCCCACGGTGACGTCGGGCTCGAGCATCTTGTCGGCATAGATCGCGCAGGCCTCGCGCAGCCTGCCCGCGTTGTACGAGAGGAAAAACTCGTCGACCAGCTCGCCGACCCCGATCCCGCCGCTGATGGGCCGGGGGTCGAGCCTGCGCCCCTTGATCACAGCAGGACCGCTGCCGAGACGACGGTCGTCCAGGTGTTCCCCGAGGCGCCCTCGGCCGTCTGGGTGATGCTGGTGCTGTCGACGATGTGTCCGCCCATGCGGTACTGCTCGCGCCGCTCGTTGTAGTCCTTGTCCAGGTCGAAGGGCACCCCGATGAGGGTGGCGAGCATCGAGGCGGCCAGGTCTTCGGCGTAGTCGCCGGCTTCCTTCTCTGTCTGGCCGTAGGTGTGGTGCTCGGACAGGTAGCCGTACATCTTGAGGTCGGACGGGATGGCAATGCCGATGGACGCCGCGATGCGCCTGCCCGGCTCGTTTGTCGCCATCTCGGCGAGGACAACGAACGTCACCTCCCCCGCCTCGAGGGCCGCGAGACCCTCGTCGGGACTCACGATCTTGCAGCCGGGCGGGAAGATGGACGACACCCGCACGATGTTCAGGTGCGCGATGCCGGCGTTGCGCAGGGCCATCTCGAAGCTGTTCAGCTTCTCCTTGCTGATCCCGACGCCGCGGGTCAGGAAGAGCTTGCGGGGGACGAATCTCACTGCCTCTACTCCTCTCCAGGTCACGGGAACAGTAGGGAAGATGCGCCGCAACGTCAATAGCGGCCCGGCGCGGGGTTGATTTCGCCTGGTCAATCCACGATACTTTTCCGTATGGATGTCTCTTCGGCCAGGGCGAGCGGCAGACGCGCCCGCGGCGCCCTGGCCAGGCCTCCCATCGTCGACGGTCTGTTCTACCCCGCCGAGAAAGGGCCACTGGCCGCCATGGTGGACGACCTGCTGGCGCGCTCCTCCACGCCCCCGGGCGATGCCCTGGCCGTGATCGCCCCGCATGCCGCCTACGGGTACGCCGGCGAGGTGATGGCATCGGCATTCCGCGCCCTGCAGAAGCGCCCCGTCACCACCGTCGTTCTCGTCGGCCCCGTGCACAGGGACGCGGTGGAGGGCCTGTACCTCCCCTCCTCGAGCGTGTTCAGCACTCCGCTGGGGCCGGTTCCCGTTGACGAGGGCTGGGTCGAGGCCCTGCTCTCCACCCATTCCCTCTTCCGGCGGGATGACATTCCCCACCTCGAGGAGCACTGCCTGGAGGTGCAGCTGCCGTTCCTGCTGCGGCTCTTTCCCGGCCTCTCCATCGTGCCCATCCTCATGGGCAGCCAGACGCTGGCCGCCGTCGACGCCCTGGCTGCCGCCCTGCGCGTCGCGGGCACGGGTTCCCGCAGCTCGGTCGCCGTGGTGGCGACGGCGAACATGGCCTCCTACATGACGGGCTCGGACGTGGACGGCGAGAACCGCGCCCTGGAGAGCCTCGTGGCGGGGCGGGACTGGAGGGGCATCCTGTCGGCGCGTCGCGAGGGGCGGGTCAGCGCCTGCGGCGCGGGGGCGATCGCCGCCGCGCTCGCCCTGGCGGGCCCTGACTGCCGCGTGGAGCTGCTCGCGCGTGCCAGCTCGGGGGGAAGTGGCGAGGAGGCCGACAGGGCGGTGCACTACGCGGCCGTGGGAGTGTGGAGTGACGCTGGCACTCGCTGAGAGGGACGGGCGGGTCCTCATCGAAACGGCTCGCGCCGCGATCGAGGCCCGGCTCGGCCTTCGCGCAGCCCCGCTACCCCGAGCCCACCGAAGGGCTGCTGGCCCCGTGCGGTGCCTTCGTCACCCTGAAAGCCGGTGGCGCCCTGCGGGGCTGCATCGGCAGCATCACCGCGTCACGACCGCTCGTGGAGACGGTGAGGCAGATGGCCGTCGCGAGCGCCTTCGAGGACCCGCGCTTCCCTCCCCTCTCCCGGGGGGAATGGCCGTCGGTGCGCGTGGAGATCTCTGTCCTCTCCCCGTTGGAAGGGATCAGCGACGTGTCGCGCATCAGGGTCGGGACCCACGGGATCATGATCCGCCAGGGCCGCAGGTCAGGCCTGCTCCTGCCCCAGGTCGCCACGGAACAGGGCTGGGACAGGGACACCTTCCTCGCGCACGCCTGCACGAAGGCCGGGCTTCCCGTCGATGCGTGGAAGTCACCCGAGGCCTCGATCGAGATCTTCAGCGCGGCAGTATTCCACGAAGAGCAGTAGGGGCACTCCTCACATGGTCAAAGAGATCGTCGAGCAGGGGACGAAGCGTCTCGCAGTCCCGGTCGGGTCGGCTGGAAAGGGCGCCACCCTCGGCCGCATCCTCGGCCTGAAGGGCTCGCCGGGCTGGCTCGTCACGCGCGGCGGGGTGCAGGAATGGCGCTTCGAGGGTGTGACGCAGCGGGGCGACGAGATCCTCCTGCACGGTCCCTGGATGGACGCGCGCTCGCTCGCCGCCGTGGCGACCGGGCCCCTCCCGGAGTGCCTCCCCTTCCTTGCACGGACCGTGGACGCGCTGGAGAAGCTGCGGACAGCCGGCGTCGATCCGTTCCCGGTCCAGACCGACGCCGTCCTGCTGTCAGGCACCGCGGAGGCCGACGGCACGGCGCGGGGCGGCGTGCTGTTCCTCCCTCCCGCGGTCCTGCGGGAGCTGCGCGCCCAGCGTCCCTTCGCCGCCAACAGAGAAACCTTCGAGGCGGTCAACCACCCCGACCTGGGCGGAGGCGCGGCGACCTCGTTCACGGTCGCTGCCATCGTGTACCGCGCTGCCACGGGTCGATTCCCCTTCGCGGGGGAGTCCGAGGAGGAGATGCACGAGCGCGCCCGGCTCCTGCAGGTGCCGGCGCCGACCCTGCTCGTGCCGGAGCTCGATCCCGACGCATCCGGGCTCATCATGGCCGGTCTCGGCCGGGGCACCTCACCGGCGCCGGACCTGGCCCGCTGGTCCCAGGCCCTGGCGCAGTGGCAGGCCCGGCCACCGTACCGCGAAGTGACGACGGAGGAGAAGGCGCGGCTCCTGGACGAGGCGGGCCTCCTGCGCGCCGGCTCCGAGAAGCGCTTCCGCCGCCTGGAGTTCTGGAGAAAGCGCTGGAAGACCGCCGCTGTCATCGCGGCGGCGGTCCTGCTGGCCGCGGCCGTCGCGGGCGGCGTCCTGTCGCGCGCCCTTGCGCCCCGCCCCACCGCGGGGTTCAGCCCGCGCCTGGTGACCGAGACGTTCTACAGGGCAATGGACAGCCTCGACCACCAGGTGATGGAGGCCTGCGTGACGGACAAGGCCGGCCGGGAAGAAATCGCGGAGGCCACCAACATCTACGTCATCTCCCGGGTCACCACGGCGTACGAGGGGAGGCCCGGCGTCGTCTCGGCCGAGGCGTGGGACAGGGAAGGCCGACCCGACCCGGGCCCCGCCGTGACCGTGTACGGGGTGACCGACCTGTCGATCACCGAGGAGGCTGCCGCCCCCTCGCCGGTGTTCCGCGTGGACTACGTGAAGTGGACGCCCGCCACGCCCGCAGACACCGGGGAAGGAGCCGCCGCCGAGGCTCCGAAGGGGCCGCGGTTCTCGGCGACCGAGCGGTCCGACAGGGTGCGCCTGCGGCGGGACCGGGGCGACTGGGTCATCTTCCGCATCGAGAAGCTGCGCGAGAGGCCCGTGGAGCCGCCCTCGTAGCCGATCCGGGCCGCCTGTTCTGAACGAATTCTCCGTGATATACTCTAGTCACCGCCATGAAGAGGCACCTGGGCGACATCCTTCTGGAGAAGGGCTACATCAGCAGGCAGGAGCTCACGAGGGCGCTCGAGTACCAGATGCGCAAGGTGCTGGGGGAGGAGCGGACTGACGGGCTCGCCGCCACGTTCCTCCTGGAGGTCGCGCGCAAGAAGTACAACAACAGGGACGAGTTCTACCTCGGGCGCATCCTGACGGAGCTGAAGCTGCTGCCCGAGACCACGGTCAGGGAGGCCCTGGAGATCCAGCGGGCGAGCGCACCCTCCCGGCCGGCGGGGAGGCTGGAGGCGCTCAACCAGGTCATCACCCGGATGAACGACTCCTACAATCTCATCGACCTGCTGCACCAGATCATCGTCCTGGCGGCGGAGCTGGTCGAGGCCGAAGCGGCGAGCCTGATCATCCATGACATCCGGCGCGACACCCTTGTCATCCTGATGCCGACAGGGCCCACCGCCGAGGCGGTGCGCGACACGGAGATCCCCACCAGCCAGGGGGTCGCCGGGTGGGTCTACCAGAACGGCAGGTCGGTCATCGTGAACGACGCGGCGAACGACCCCCGCTTCTTCCCCGGCGTGGACCGCAGCACCGGCTTCACCAGCCGCCAGATCCTGTGCGTGCCGCTGACGGTGAAATCGCGGAAGCTCGGCGCCGTGGAGGTGCTCAACAAGCGGGCGCCGAACGGCGGGCAGCCGCCCGGGTTCACCGCCGAGGACCAGTTCCTCCTCGAGATGTTCAGCACCCAGGCGGCGATCGCGATCGAGAATACGCGCCTGGCCCTCGCCCTGTCGCGCCTGGAGGAGGAGCTCCCGCTGGAGAAGAAGACGGCGGTCGAGGCGGAAAGGGCGCGCGCGGCCGCGCGCCTGTCCGAGTCGTTCCTCGCCGAGCTCAAGCGCTCGTTCATCCCCCTGGAAGGCTACTCGGCGCGCATGCGGGAGTCTCCCAGCGCCGAGAAGGTCGAGAAGTACGGCACCTACATCGAGCGGGAGATGAGGCGCCTGCTGACCCGCGCCGAGGACATCGTCCAGTACCTGAACGACGACATCCCGCTGACCCTCGAGACGGTGGACGTGAAGGACCTGCTGGCCGAGCTCGCCTCCCGCACGTGGGTGGACTGCCGGCTGTCGGGGATCTCCTTCGAATGGTCTGTCGAGGGCGACATCGAGGTCGAGGCGGACAGGCACAGGCTCCTGCGCAGCCTCGAGAGCATCTTCCGCAACAGCCGCGAGGCCATGAGCAGCCTGCCGGACACCGCGGTGAAGGTCTTCCGCGTCACGGCCACCCCCGCTGCCTCGGGCGAGGTGCAGATCACAGCTGCCGACACCGGCCCGGGGATCCCCGACGCGGAGATCGGGAGAGTCTTCGATCCATTCTTCGCCGGGGGAAAGCGCGCCTCGGCCGGCCTCGGCCTCGCCATGGCCCGCAGGGTCTTCGAGGCGCACGGCGGCACCATCCGCGCGGAAAACAGGAGCGGCCCCGACGGGGTCGCCGCCGGGGCCGCCTTCACGATCAACCTTCCCGTTCAGTAGGCCCAGCCCAGCCCCAGCATTGCGGAGATGGACGTCTCGGTGTAGATGCCCACGACGCCCGTGGTCACGTCGAGCCGGGCGCTCAGCGGCGAGGTGCCTGAGCAGGACCCAGTCGAAGTCCAGCCTCGGCCCCGAGGCAGGTCCCGTCGAAAACCCCCCCGTCTGCGGGATAGAAGTACGAGCCTTCGATCGCGCTGATGTACCCGCCGTGCACGCCGAGTGCGAGCTGCATGTTCGGCCCGAACGCGAACCCCCAGCCGACCCCGACCTGGAGGTCGAGACGGCTCGAACACGCTGGTATCGGAGTACGCAGTCCGTGATCGTCCTCCTGCATGCCCGTGAGGAACGCCGGACGACGTACAGACCCTTCCAGACGAACTGCATGCCATGCATGCCGAAGCCGAACGACTCGACCAGGCGGCTCGGCGTACACGATGTCGAGGTAGGACTCGAGTCGCCCGCGAGGAAGGGCTGCGAGTCGTACATCGCGAGCGTGGAGTGCAGCCTCTTCGCGGCGGCCGGCGCGTGCCGCGTGACCGGTGCCGATGCGGGGGGCATCTCGACCGGCGCCACCTCGGCAGGCTCTTCCTGGATGATCTCCTCGGGCTCCCTCACGCCGCCGGCGAGCTTCTTTCCCACCGCCTGGGCGATCTTGAGGGTGACGGCAAGCTTGCCCTCCTGCTCGGCCGAGGCCTGGGCCGTGATCTCGCCCGTCTTGATGTCGATCATCTTCGCCGTGACGAAGAAGGTGTCGCCGACCTGCGAGACCCGGGCCACGACGACGAAGGCCGCGCCCAGCCGGGAGTTGAGCTGCTCCCCCGCCTTCTTGATCTGCTCGTCGCTCACCATGCCCGGACATCTGGAACTCGATTTCCTTGAGGCTCTGGCCGACGGTCGTGCGGTCCAGGACCGTGAACCTGCCCGAGGAGACCAGCTCCTCGCTGATCTTCTCGGTGACGCCGATCGCGACGTTGGGGTCCATCTTCTCGGAGAGCACCGCATCGAGCACCGCGACCTTGGGCGCGGCCGCCGCGAGCGCGGCGGACAGGCAGACGAGCGCAAGCACGAGGACCAGGACCTTCTTCTTCATGCGGCTCTCCTCCCTTGTCGGCACATCGTAGCGGGTTTCGGCCGCGCGGGCAAGGCCGCGCTCACCCCTGCCGCGCGAGAAAGCCCTCGATGTCCTCCCGCGGGGGCATCGAGGTCTGCGCGCCGCGGCGGGTCGTCGAGATGGCGGCCGCGGCCGACGCCCATGCGAGGGATTCACGCGGCTCGCGGCCCTCGGCCAGGCAGGCGGCAAAGACGCCGCAGAAGCAGTCCCCCGCCCCGACGGTATCCACCGCCTCGACCCGGAAGGCGGCCTGCCGCACCGTGGAGGTCGGGCTCGAGCCCACACCGACCCTTCACGCCCGAGGGTGACGATGAGATTGGCCACGCCCCACCCCAGCGGAATGCGGGCGAGGTCCTCGACCGCTGCCCCGCTGTCGTGGCCCGCGCCGGTCAGCGCCAGCAGCTCGTTCCTGTTGCACACGAGGAAGTCGAGGGCGGCCAGCGTGGCGCCGGCGGGCCGTGTCTCGATGGTCGGGGCGATGTTCCAGAGCACGATGTGGCCCGCCTCGCGGGCGCGCAGGATGAGCTGTTCGGTCACCGTCGTGGGGATCTCGTTCTGGAACACGGACACCCACCGCTCGCCGCCGGGGGGTGTCGCGATGCGGATGGCGTCGGCCGAGAAACGGAGGTTCGCCCCGGGGGCGACAGCGATGGTGTTTTCACCCTCCGCGTCCACCGTGATCTGCGCGATGCCCGAGTGCACCCCGCAGGCCACCTGGATGCCCGCGGTCGAGACGCCCGTCGCGGCAAAGCTGGCAAGGCGCTCCCGTCCGAAGGCGTCGTCTCCCACGCAGCCGTGCATCTCCACGGCCGCCGTCCCGGCGAGCGCCGCGGCCACGGCCTGGTTGGCGCCCTTGCCGCCGGGGAATGTCGCAAAGGTGCCGCCCGAGACCGTCTCGCCCGGCCGCGGGGCCCTGCTTCACGTACACGACGAGGTCGGTGTTGATGCTCCCGAAGACGAACACGCGGCCGACCGGCGCCGCAGGGGCTTTGCCGCTCATGGTGGGCAGAGTGTACGGGCTGCCGGCAGCGCTGTCAATTCGCGGCGCCGCCCGCCGCCCCGGCTCAGCGCCAGTTCTCGAGCATGGCGCGAACGGACCTGCGCATCTCCCGCGCGAAGGCGCAGTCGAACTTGCGCGCGTGCAGGGCCCGCAGCTCATCCACGGCGGGGCGGCCGCTCGCCGCGGGACCGTACATCTGCTCGACCTCCGCCCCGCTCACCGGGCGGTACCCGTCGGTGTGCACGACGATGCGCCGCGCAAACCGGGACGGCTGCGGCCGGGCCGCAGCGGCCTGTGTCGGCCACCCCAGGCACAGCATCGTGACGGGGAAAGTCCAGCGCGGCAGTCCCAGGAGGTCCCTGTGCACCTCCCAGTTCTCCATGACGTCGCCGATGTAGCAGGAGCCGAGGCCGTGCGCCTCGGCCGCTGTCACGGCGGTCTGCGCGGCGATGAGGGCGTCGCAGCAGGCGAGGAGGAGGTCCGCCTCCTTCGGCCGGGGGGCGTCGGCCGCGGCACCGACCCCCGCAGAAGCGAAGCAGTCCATCGTGCGCTGCCAGTCCGCCAGGAACACCAGCACCCACGGCGCCCGCGCAACGAAGGGCTGGTTGTCGCAGGTGACGGCCAGCCTGTCCTTCAGCGCCTGCTGTTCCACCTCCAGGATGGTGTACAGCATCAAGTTGCCGGCCGTCGGCGCGCGCAGGGCCGCCTCCAGCACGCGCGCCCTGGTGTCCGCGGGCACCGGCTCGTCCCTGTACGCCCGCACGGACCGTCTCTCGAAAAAGACCTCCTCGAAGCTCTGCATGACGGATTCCTTCTATACCACGGGCCGGACGGCCAGGATCACGGCGGCCGCGGCGAAAGTGATGAGGGTATACACCGCGATGGTGGATGAGATGTACGCCTGCTCCCCCGCCGTCTTCGGCCGGGCGAAGACGGGCACGGAGAACGACGGGGCGGTGAGGAAGAGCAGCCACACCGCCACGGTGTAGCCCCGGGGCCACTGCAGCACCCGTGCGACCAGCACGGTGCCCACCAGGTACGCGCCGCCGGCAGCCAGGGCGAGACGGGTGAGGCAGGTGAAGAGCACGTCCGGCACCGCCGCGCGCTCGATGCGAAGCCCGTAGCCGATCACCACGAGGATGAGCGGACCGATGGCCGCCCCCATGCCGTCGCACAGCGCGAGCAGGCCCTGGCCCGCCGCGTTCCCCGCGATCGCCCCGGAGACCCCGGCCAGGTTCAGCGCGAGGCCCGCGAGAATCGACAGGTTGATGGGCGATGTCAGCATGGCCCGGACCGGGAAACCCTTCCTGCCCTCCTCGCGGGAGGCGAAGACCGGGACGAACAGGAACCAGAAGAAGAACTCGTGGCCGAGGTCCACGACCGCGATGTACTCCATCCTGGCCATGCCGTACAGCGAGGTGAACAGGGCGAGCCCCAGCATCCCGTATTCCATGCCGCAGGTCAGGAACGGCGCGTAGCGCCCCCCGTGGCGCAGACCGCGGCCGAGCAGCAGGCCGGCGCCGTACATGACCACGTTGGCCGCGAAGACCGCCGCGGCCACTGCCGCGAGCCCCGACGCGAGCCGCGCCGAGAGGAACGTCCGGAAGAGCACCCCGGGCAGCAGCACGTTCACGATCAGCCACTTGAGCTGGTCGACCGTCTTCGGGAGGAGCATGCCCTTCCACCGGAAGAGCACGCCCAGGCCGACGAAGCAGGCGAGGGGAATGATGCGCGCGAGGATCATGACGGCGATTCTCGCACGATCGCGGCGAAAGGCCAACTCCCGGGCCGCGCTTCCCGCTGCCGGGAGGCCGGCGCGCGGGCGCTTTCTTGCACACGTGCGGTCCTTCCTGCTATGATGCGCGCCACATGAAAGCCATCGAGCTGGCCAAGGCGTTCGACCCGAAAGAGCTACGAGGAGCGCATCTACCGGTTCTGGATGGAGAAGCGGCCTGTTCGCCCCCGCGGCCGCAGGCGGCGGACGGGCAGGACCTTCGTCATCGTCATCCCGCCGCCCAACGTCACCGGCGTCCTGCACATGGGCCACGGCCTGAACAACTCGCTGCAGGACATCGTGATCCGCTACCACCGCATGCTGGGCGACGACACGCTGTGGGTGCCGGGCTCCGACCACGCCGGCATCGCCACGCAGCACGTGGTGGAGAAGCAGCTGAAGAAGAAGGGCACGAGCCGGCGCGAGATCGGGCGCGAGAAGTTCGTCGAGGAGACCTGGAAGGTCACGAAGGAGCACCACGACATCATCGTGCGAGCAGCTGCAGAAGCTCGGCTCCTCGTGCGACTGGGAGCGCGAGCGCTTCACCCTGGACGAGGGCCTGTCGCGCGCCGTGCGCGAGGTGTTCGTGTCGCTCTACGAGAAGGGCCTCATCTACCGGGGCAACTACCTCGTCAACTGGTGCACCTCCTGCCGCACGGCCATCTCCGACGACGAGGTGGAGCACGAGGAGATCGAGCGGGAAGATGTACCACTACCGCTACCCGCTGGCCGACGGCTCCGGCTCCATCGACGATCGCCACCACCCGGCCCGAGACCATGCTCGGGCGACACGGCCGTGGCCGTGCACCCCGACGACCCGCGCTACGCGGCACCTGGTCGGCAAGAAGGTCGATCCTGCCCCTGACCGGGCCGCGAGATCCCGATCGTCGCCGACGCGTACGTCGACACGCACTTCGGCACCGGGGCCGTGAAGGTGACCCCGGCCCACGACCCCGATGACTACGAGATCGGCCGCCGCCACGGCCTGCGCGATGATCAACATCCTCACCCCCGACGGCAAGCTGAACGACAACGTGCCCGAGGCCTACCGGGGCCTGACGGTCGCGAAGGCGCGCGGCGAAGGTCGTGGAGGACCTCGCGGCGGCCGGGGCTGTTCATCAAGGAAGAGACGCACACGCCACCAGGTCGGCCACTGCTACCGCTGCCACACCGTCATCGAGCCGTACCTCTCCGACCAGTGGTTCGTGAGGATGCGGCCGCTGGCCGACAAGGCCCTGGCCGCCTGGGAGAAGGGGCAGATCCGCTTCTTCCCCCAGCGGTGGGAGAACACCTACGCGAACTGGATGCGCGAACATCCGCGACTGGTGCATCTCGCGCCAGCTGTGGTGGGGCCACCGCATCCCCGTCTGGTACTGCGGGAAGTGCGGCGCAGATGACCGTGGCGCGCACGGACCCCACGGCCTGCGCCGAACTGCGGCAGCGCGGAGATCGAGCAGGACCCCGACGTGCTGGACACCTGGTTCTCCTCGGCGCTGTGGCCCTTCTCCACCCTGGGCTGGCCCGAGAAGACCGCCGACCTCGCGCGCTTCTACCCCACGACGACGCTGGTCACCGCCTACGACATCATCTTCTTCTGGGTGGCGCGCATGATCATGATGGGCCTGGAGTTCATGGGCGAGGTGCCCTTCCGCGACATCTACATCACCGGCCTCGTGCGCGACAAGCAGGGCCGCAAGATGTCCAAGAGCCTGGGCAACGGCGTCGACCCGCTGGAGATCGATCGACGAGTACGGCGCCGACGCCCTGAAGTTCACCCTGGCCTTCCTGTGCGCGCAGGGCCAGGACGTGCTCTTCGACAAGGAGTCGGTCAAGCTGGGCTCGCGCTTCGCCAACAAGATCTGGAACGCCTCCCGCTACCTCCTGATGAACCTCGAGGGCCGCACCCTGCTCGACGCGGCGGCGGTCGAGGCGGACGGACATCGACCGGTGGATCGGCCACCGGCTGAACGCCGGCCGCGGCGGCCGCGCGGGCCGCGCTGGAGGGCTACCGGTTCAACGAGGCCGCGCAGGCGGTCTACGAGTTCTTCTGGAACGACTTCTGCGACTGGTACATCGAGGCGGCCAAGCTGCCCCTCGCCGCGGGCGACGACGGCGAGAAGGACCGGGTGGTCACCCTGCTGGTCGCGCTGCTGGAGGAGTCGCTGCGTCTCGCTGCATCCCTTCCTGCCCCTCATCACCGAGGAGATCTACCAGACGCTGCCGGGGTGTCGGGCTCCATCATGATGCAGCCCTACCCCGCCCGGAGCCGGCCCGGGACGATCCGGCCGTTGCCGAGAGCTTCGCCCCGCTGCAGGAGCTGGTGCGCGCCGTGCGGACCGTGCGCGCCGAGTTCACGATCCCGCCGGACCGGAAGATCGACGTGACGGTCGTCCCCGAGCCCGGGGCGCGCGTGCGCGAGAACTTCGAGTCCCACCGCGGCGCTCGTCGCGCACCTTGTCGGGTCCCGCACGCTCGTGTTCCAGTCCGAGCGGCCCGCGCAGGACGGGAGCATCCCGTCCGCGGGGAAGGGATTCGAGGTGTTCGTGTTCATCCGCGAGGCGATCGACGCGCCGAAGGAGATCGCGCGCCTGGCGAAGGAAAAGGAGAAGGCGCAGGCCGAGATCGCCCGGACAAACGCCAAGCTGGCAAACGCCGCATTCGTGGAGAAGGCCCCGAAGGACGTCGTCGACAGGGAGAAGGAGAAGCTCGCCGAGGCCGCGCTGCGCATTTCCCGAATCGACAGCTACATCGCTCTCCTGTCGAAGTAGGGCCGCCGTGGACTGCTCCTCGCGGGAGCTGAAGAAAGCCCTCGACGCCCACTACCGGGCCTGGAACCGCAGGCGCTACGTGCACCCCGATCCCCTCGAGCTGCTCTACCAGTACGAGGACCCCGCCGACCAGGAGATCGTCGGCCTCGTGGCCGCCTGCCTCGCCTACGGCCGCGTGGCCCAGATCCTCGCCAGCGCGCGACGGGTCCTCGCCGTGATGGACGGGGGCGGGGCGGGCGGCGGGCCCCGGGCGTTTCTCGCGAGGACCCCGGCCGAGGGGATCGCGCGGATGTGCGCGGGCGTTCACGCACCGGTTCACGACGGGGCGCGAGATGGCGGCGCTTCTCACCGGGATCAAGCGGGCGATGGCCGTCCACGGGTCCCTCGAGAGGCTCTTCGCTGCCGGGCTCTCCCGGGGGGACGCGACCGTGCTCCCGGCCCTCGCGCGCTTCGTGGGCGAGCTGCGCTCCTCTGCGGGAAGCGCGCTGCCCAGCCTCCTTCCCTCCCCCGCCGACGGCAGCGCCTGCAAGAGGCTGAACCTGTTCCTGCGGTGGATGGTGCGGCGGGACGCTGTCGACCCGGGCCCGTGGACGACCGTGCCCGCCTCGAGGCTCGTGGTCCCGCTGGACACGCACATGTTCAGGATCGCGCGCGGCCTCGGGCTGACGCAGCGCAGGCAGGCCGACCTGAAGTCCGCGCTCGAGATCACGGCAGGCTTCCGCGCGCTGCGGCCCGAGGACCCGGTGCGCTACGACTTCTGCCTCACCCGGCTCGCCCTGAATCCCGCCTGCAGGGAGCAGGGCCCCGGCCGTCTCACGGCAACCTCCGCGACCTGAGCCAGTCCTTCAGGATGGTCCCGTGGTCGAATGCGAACGAGAGACCCGGGATGCGGTCGGGCGGGACCTCGCGCGCGGCGGCCGCGTCGTCGCCCGCAGTCGGGTGCCCCTCGGCGCGGGCGGCGAACACGGTCGTGATTGTGTGAAACCGGGGGTCCCGCGCGGGGTCCGAGTAGGTGTGGAACTGGCGCAGGTCGAGCAGCTCCAGGCCCGTCTCCTCGCGCGCCTCGCGCGTGACCGCCTGCTCGAGGCTCTCGCCGTAGTCGACGAAGCCGCCGGGCAGCGCGAAGCCGAAGGGCGGGTTCGAGCGCTCGATGAGAACGACACCGTCCCCGGTCTCGATGATCGCGTCCACGACGACGAACGGCCCCCAGATCAGGGTGTCCAGGAAGTGGCCGAGGTAGCCGTTCACGGTCTTCTCGAACTCCTCGAATCCCTCGGTGGACGGGAAGCCGAGCCGGATCTCCCGCAGTCCTGAGGTGCCTTCCCGGGCCACGCGGATCGCCTCCTGGACCATCACCTTCCCTTCGGCTTTCGGGGTGAGCCCGCCCGGCCCCGCGCCGCCGGCCGACAGCGCCACGTAGGGTCGCCCGCGGCGAACGGCATCGGCGAGTGCGTGCGCACAGGCGCGCCGGACCGAGCCTTCGTCAGCGGGCCCGGCGCTGCCCTCGCCGCCCGCGACGGCAGCGCGGACGACCCGGATTTCCACTCCCCTCACGTTCACTCGCCGGTCCTCGCCTTCGCCGCCGCGGTGTCGAAGTACCGCAGCAGCTCCATTGGCAGCGGGAACACGACTGTCGAGTTCTTCTCGACGGCGATCTCGGTCAGTGTCTGCAGGTAGCGCAGCTGGATGGCCGAGGGCTGCTCGCCGATCACCTTCGCTGCCGCGGTGAGCTTCTCGGAAGCCTGGAACTCGCCGTCGGCGGCGATGATCTTGGCCCGCCTCTCCCGCTCGGCCTCGGCCTGCCGGGCCATGGCCCGCTTCATGCTGTCGGGCAGCTCCACCGCCTTGATCTCGACGGCCGACACCTTGATGCCCCAGGGGTCCGTGGCGTCGTCCAGGAGCTTTCTCAATATGCCGTTGAGCTCCTCGCGCTTGGACAGCATCTCGTCCAGGTCGTGCTCGCCGAGGACCGAGCGCAGGATTGTCTGGCCCAGGAGCGAGGTGCTGTTGACGTAGCTGGCCACCTTCACCACGGCCAGGGAGGGGTCGAAGACGCTGAAGTACACCACCGCGTCGACCTGGACCGGCACGTTGTCCTTCGTGATGACCTCCTGCTTGGGGACGTCGATCGTGAAGGTACGGAGGTCGATCCTGCGCACCTTGTCGATCCCGAGCGGGAACACGAGGTTCAGGCCGGGGCCGAGGATGATCCTCTGCCTGCCCAGGCGGAAGAGCACGCCGCGCTCGTATTCCGTGACGATGCGCAGCATGGGGACCAGGATGATGACGGGCACGACGAGGAGTGCGAACACGCCGTAGCTCCCCGACAGGGCGAGTGACACGCCGGCCGCAGCCCAGGCCGCCCCCGTGATCACGAGGAAGATGGTGATGCCCGTATCCTTCTTCGTGATCCCTATGATGATCCACAGAAGCCACCAGAACACCGCGACCCCGACGACGACAAACGCAGCGACACCCATTGTGTGCCTCCTTCGGCTCTTCCCCTGGAGTATAGCGGGGTCCCTACCTCTTGAACACCCGCAGGACCTTCCTGACCGCCGCAATGCACAGCTCGATGTGCGACCTCTCCCACGTCGGGTGCAGGCCCAGCAGCAGGGTCCGGTCGCGGAGGGCCTCGGCGGTCGGGCAGCGCGCCGGTGGGACGGCCGTGCCGACGAGCGCCCCACCGGCGAAGACGGGCTCCTCGTAGGACTGTCTCCACCTGCCGCCGCAGTCGGGGATGCCCTCGGCGGCAATCGCCGCGCGCAGCTCCGCGCAGGAGCAGGCGAGCTTCTCGGGGTCGACCTGCAGGGGGTATTTCCAGTACGCGTTGGCCCTGTCCGGGGTGTTCAGGGGAACCGCCTTGACCCCGTACAGCTGGGCGAAGGCATGGTCGTACGCCCTGGCGAAACCCCGCCTGCGCGGGAGGTTCCACGTGTCCAGGCGCGCCAGCTCGTGGGTGCCGACCAGGGACTGGATCTCGGTCAGCCTGTAGTTGAACCCCGCCCGCTCGTGCGTCTCTCCGCCCTCCCCCGGCGCCCGCCCGTAGTCGCGCAGCGAGCGGCAGGCATCGGCGACGCGCTGGTCGCCGGTCACCACCATGCCGCCCTCCCCGGCCGTAGACAGGTGCTTGGTCTGCGAAAAGCTGAAGCACCCGGCAGCCCCGAGCGTCCCAGTCCTGCGGTTCCTGTGCTCCCCGCCGATGCACTGCGCGCAGTCCTCGACCACGGCGAGGCCGAGCTTCCGCGCCGCATCGAGGATCCTGTCCATGGCGCAGACGATGCCGAACAGGTGCACCACGATCACCGCCTTCGTACGCGGACCTGCAAGCCTCTCGATCCCGCGGGGATCGAGGGTCTGGTCCTCGCGTGACATCGCAGAACACGGGCACCGCCCCGGCCTGCAGCACCGCGAGGGAGGTGGAGATGAAGGTGTGAGACGGCACGATCACCTCGTCACCGGGCGCGATCCCCAGGGCGACGAGGGCAAGGTGCAGGGCGGCTGTGCCGCTGGAGCACGAGACGGCGTGGGCTGTCCCTGCCCAGGCCGCCCACTGCGCCTCGAACTCCCGCCCCCGCGGTCCCGCCCAGTACCCGACCCTGCCCGTGCGAAGGGGCTCTGTCACCTCCGCCAGGGTCTTCTCCGTGAACTGCGGCCACTGCGGGAAGGGCTCGGCGGTCGTCTTCGGTCCGCCGAACAGCGCCAGCTCGTCCCGCATGCGTGACCCCCTTTCTAGACCCGCGAGAGCAGGTCGATGAGCCAGGGCAGGACCTGCTTCTTGCGCGACAGCACCCCCGCCATTTCCCATGCACCGTCCGCCCGGCGCGGATAGGTGATCAGCCCGAGGAGGCGGGGCGGGCCGGCCGCGAGCAGCAGGCTCGCCTCGCGCGTGACGTCGGTGACCATGAGGCAGGCGAGGGAGAGCTCCTCGGCCTCGCGGAGGCGATCGAGCTCCGCCAGCAGGCCCGCCCGGGCCTCGAGCACCGGGCCAAAGCCCACGCTCTCCGCCTGGCTCACGCTGAACCTGCGGCCCGCCTCGTCGTACTTCTTGCGGTCCCCGCGGATAACCTCGGAAGGCGGCCGGCCCTCCAGGCCGGCTCCCGCGGAGAACAGGGCATGTCCCAGGTCCTCCGCGTTCTCCCCGCACAGCACCGACAGGCGGGCGGCGGCCTCCCTGTCCACGGCCGTGGTCGTGGGCGAGCGCAGGATCATCGTGTCGGACAGCAGGGCGGAGAGCAGGATCCCGGCGATCGGGGGCGGCGGGACGGCGCCCGCGGATCGGTAGATGTCCTCCACGATGGTTGCCGTCGACCCGACCGTCCTGTTGATGAAGGTGATCGGGGCCCGGGTGGTGCTGTTGCCCAGCCTGTGGTGGTCGATGATCTCCACCACGTCGGCCTCCTCCACCCCGTCCACCGACTGCGACGGCTCGTTGTGGTCCACGAGGACCACGCGCCTGCGGTTCTCGCGCAGGAAGCTCCTACGGGTCAGGATCCCCTCCAGCCTGCCCGCCCCGTCCACCACGACGAACCCGCCCTCGCTGCGCTGGGCGACCAGGCGGCGCGCATCGCGCACGAGGTCCCGGCCCTGGAAGACCGCCTGCTCTCTCTCCACAAGACCGCGGATGGGGGCGGCCAGCAGGGCCGCGGCCGCCTGGCCCGGCGGCCCGTCGCAGGACCTGCCCGCGATGCCGCGCAGAAGGCCCACGAGCCCCACGGCCGTGATCCTCCCCGCGCACCGGCCTGCCGCGTCCACGACCGGGACGAAGGAAAAACCTCTGGCAACGATCAACCCTGCCGCGGCCTCCAGGGGGCTGTCCAGGCCGACGGTCACGCAGTCGGTCCGGGGGATCATGATGTCGGCGACCCGTGGGTGCAGGTCGGTCAGAAGCGGCGGCCCGTCCACGCCGAACCTGCCGAGCACGTACCGGGTCTGCTCGTTGAGGTTCCCCGCGCGGAAGGCGGCCGCCTGCTCGCCGGCCACCTCGGTCTTGAAGGACGCGTAAGCGACGGCCGAGCACACCGAGTCGGTGTCGGGGTTCTTGTGGCCGATGACAATCAGGCCGGGCAGCGCGGGGGCGTCCATCTACTGGGAGGCCGAGCGCCACCAGACGTAGAACGTGCTCTGCAGCTCCTTTTCCGGGGGCAGGGGGTAGTACAGAAGGTCCTTGCCCCCGCCGAGGAAGAAACCGTTCTTCACCATGCGGAAAGGGAAGTCGGCCGGGGCCATGCGGTCCACGGTCTTTGTCCCCTTGCCGGGAGCCTTCTTCAGCTCGAGGAGGCAGTCGCGCAAGTGCTCGATGGAGGGATAGGGAAGGTCGCGCACGCTGCCCCCCGCCGGGTCGTCGGCCAGCCCGCCCAGGCCCAGCTCGGCGAAGAAGATGCGCGGCACACGGATGCGTCGCGAAGGGTCTGTCATGAAGGCTGCGAACTCGGACGGGTCGAGCGTGCTCACCACCCGGGGATCCACCGGGCAGATCTCCTGGTACAGGTGCAGCGAGCCGCGCTGGGCGGGCACCGCGCGGGTCGGCTCGATGCCGAGCACCCGTCCGTCGCGCGTGGCAAGGGACAGCGTGCCCAGCGCGGACAGCGGCACGTGCTCGAGGGCACGGTAGACCGAGAGGTACACCGAATGCTTGGGCTGGCCGTCGGCGTGAGGGACGCAGCGCTTCGCGGCCTCCGCCAGCGGGAACCAGTCGCTCTTCAGCGCCGGGTCCACGGTGATGTACATGGCCTGCCCCCGCGCCTTCTTCTGCGTGCCCACGGCGAAGTAGGCGCCGAACTCGTCGGGGGGCAGCATCGAGGCGATCAGGGCTTCCGGGATCATGGAGAGATACAGGGAGACTGCCATTGCATCCTCCTGGGGATAAGGTACGCCCGTTGCCCCCGGAAGTGAAGGGCCGCTCCTATCCCCGGGGCGGCACCTCCAGCACCTCGGCGAGGTCCCGCGGCTCCAGGCGGAACTGCGAGCCCTTCCCTTCGTAGAACCCGTGCGACCCGATCATGTGGATGTGCAGGTCGGTGTAGGTGATCTCCCTGCCCAGGCGGGTGTTCCGCACGGTCGTGTTGGTCTTCGGGAAGATGCCCGGGTCGCCGAACGGGCAGGGAAGCCTGCCGCGCACCGAGTCGACCCGCACCTCGAAGCGGGGCGGCACGTCTATGAGCTCCCCCAGCCCCGCCGTGCCCGCCTCGCGCAGGGCGATCATGCGGTCGGCGATATCCCTGTGCGTGAGCCCCAGGCGGAGGACTGCCGCCTCGTCGTCTGTGAGGATGTCCACGAGGTTTCGCGCGTCGACGCCCAGGAACCCGTCGCGCACGATGACCCCCGGCTTCATCTTGTCCTGGATCCCCTGCATCTGGACGGTCTGCTTCATCGCCTGTCGCCCCCTACGCGAACTTGTCGAAGAAGATGAGCTCGCTCCGGCATGCCCTTGGCCTTGAGCACCTTGATGGAGGCGTCGATCATGCCCGGGCTTCCGCAGAGGTACGCCTCGTGGTGGTCGAGCGCCGTGAAATGCCTGTCGAGGACCTCCGTGATGAGCCCCGTCTCGCCTGTCCACTTGTCCTCGGGAAGGGGGTTGGACAGGGCCGGCACGAAGCGGAAGCCGGGCAGCCTCTTTTCCAGGGCCCGCATCTCGTCCACGAGGAACAGGTCGCGCACGGCGCGCGCCCCGAAGAAATAGGTCGCCGTGCGCGTGCTCGCCTTCTCTGCCATGTCCAGCAGCATGCTCTTGATCGGCGCCATGCCCGACCCCCCGGCGATGAAGATGATCTGCCTGTCCGAGTCGCGGAGGTAGAAATCGCCGTAGGGACCGTTGATCGTGACCTGCTCTCCCACCTGCAGGTGGTTGAACACGTACGTCGTGCAGATCCCGTTGGGAACGAGCCGGATCTCGAGCTCCACCACGTTCTTCGCCGACGGGCTGGAGGAGACCGAATAGGCCCTGTACACCGGCTCGGGGGTCAGGTCGTAGGCCGGCACGACAAACTGGATGTACTTCCCGGCCGTCATCGGGATCTCGGCGGGATCCTTCAAGCCGAGGGTGACCTCCTTGATGTCGTAGGTGAGGTCGCGGATGGAGAGCACCTCTGTCCTGTACTCCCGGATGTTGAAAAGCTCGTCCGGGATCCGGATCGCCATGTCGCGCTTGACCTTGCACTGGCAGGACAGGCGGATGTTCTTCGCCCTGTCCGCCTCGCTGATCCAGGGAAGCTCGGTGGGGGCGTACTCCCCTGCCCCGCTGTCGACGGTGACCCGGCACAGGCCGCAGGAGCCCTTGCCGCCGCAGGCCGAGGGGATGAAGATGCCCTGGGACTTCAGGGTCGACAGGAGGGGCAGGCCGCCCTTCACGGTGAACTCCTTCGTCCCGCCGTTCACCGTGAGCTTCACATCGCCGTAGTTGGCGACGGTCATGTCGGCGATCATCGTGATGATCGCAAAGGCGGCCGCGATGGCCGTGGCAACCCCCACCCCGACAAGGAACGCGCTGACAGGTATCATCGCCGTGCTCCCTCCCCCTCTCAGTTGGCGGGGATCATGCCCGAGAAGCCCATGAAGGCGAGGGCCATGATCCCTGCGGTGATCAGGGTGATGCCCGGTCCCTCCAGGCCCCTGGGGAGCTTCGCCTTCGCGATCTTCTGCCGGATGCCCGACATGGCAACGATGGCCAGCGCCCAGCCCACGCCCCCGCCGAAGCCGTAGGCCACGGAGGAGATGAAGGTGTACTTGCGGATGAACATGAAAAGGACCGCGCCGAAGACGGCGCAGTTCACCGTGATCAGGGGCAGGAAGATGCCCAGGGTCATGTACAGGGGCTCGGACACCCGCTCGATGACCATCTCGACAAGCTGCACGGAGCCGGCGATCACGATGATGTACACGATGAAGCCGAGGTAGGTGAGGTCCAGCGGCACAAGGATGTAGTAGTAGATGGGCCAGTTCAGCGCGTTTGTCATGGTCATGACGAACACGACAGCCACGCCCAGGCCCAGCGAGGACTTCACCTCGCGCGAGATGGCGAGGAACGAGCACATCCCCAGGTAGTTGGTGAGGAGGATGTTGTTCGTGAAGATGGCACCGAAGAGGACGGCCAGGGGACCGATGGTGCTCCAGGCGTTCATTTCTTCTCCTCCTTCAGGATCTTCCCGCGCACGACCCAGATCAGGATGCCCAGCAGGAAGAACGCGCTCGGCGCCATGACCATGATGGACCAGTTTGTCCACCAGGGGCCGAGGATCCGCAGGCCCAGCAGGGTGCCCGAGCCCATCAGCTCGCGGATCACCGCGATGATGAGCAGGATGTACGAGTAGCCCAGCCCCGCGGAGACCCCGTCGATGAAGGAGAGCCCCGGCGGGTTGGACAGGCCGAAGGCCTCGGTGCGGCCCATGACGATGCAGTTGGTGATGATGAGGCCCACGTAGGGCCCGAGCTGCCGCGAGATGTCCGGCATGTAGGCCCGCAGCACGATGTCGACGATGATGACCCACACGGCGATGATCAGCGTCTCGACGATCATGCGCACCCGGGCGGGAATCCACTTGCGGAGGATCGACACGGACACGTTGGACATGGCCGTGGCCCAGATCAGGCCGAGGCACATGACCACCGTGTTCTTCACGACGTTCGTCACCGCGAGGGTCGAGCAGATGCCGAGGATCTGGACGAACACGGGGTTGTTCTTCCCGATCCCGTCGAGGAATACCGTGGCAGCCTTGCTGCGGGGTTTCTTCGCTTTTCGAGCCGCGGGCGCCGGCGCCCGCGCGGCGATGTCAGCCATCGTGCGACCTCCTCAGTTCACAAGGCCGGGGGCAGCGGCGATCGCGCCGTTCAGGATCCCCATCACCGCGTTCGACGTGATCGTCGCGCCGGTGATCGCGTCGAACTGGTTCTCCGCCGCGGGCTCGCCCTCTCCCACCGTCGTGAAGGGCCCCTTCTTGCCGCGGAACTGCTCCTTGAACCAGGCCTCGGCGATCCGCGCCCCGAGGCCCGGTGTCTCCGACTGCTTCAGGAAGTCCACGCCGGTGAGCCGCTCGAGGGCCGCGTCGAAGCCCACGCGTGGCCGTGATCTCGCCCCACAGCCCGGGGCCCGTGCGGATGAACACGTACCCGGCGGGCCCGCCCGGCGCCGACTCCGCATTCCCGCCCGTCCCGGGGAGGATCCTGTAGAACGACTCCGCCGCGGTCGTGACCTCCTGCGCCCGGGCGGAGAACGCGGCAACAACATCGGCGTCGGAGGCGGCACCGGGATGCCCGCCGCAGAGAGCACCGCGCGCTTGAGGAAAACCTCCTCGTTCAGCGCGACCCTTTCCCTGGTGAGCAGGTACACCAGCGAAATGGGTGCGACGAAGACCACCGTGACGAGGATGGTGAACAGCACCGTGAGGATCGCCTTCTTCATGGCCGGCTCACCCCTCCTTCCCCGGGGCGGACGGGACCGCGGCAGCCTTCTTCTTCGACGCCCTCTGGCGCACCACGTGGTCCACGATCGGGGCGAAGGTGTTGCCGAGGAGGATGGCGAACATCGTGCCCTCTGGCCAGATGGAGAAGGTGCGGATGAGCACGATCAGCGCACCCGATGAGCGCGCCGTAGATCCACCGGCCGCCCTGGGTCTGCGAGGCGGACACGGGGTCGGTGGCCATGAAGAACATGCCGAGGAGGATGCTGCCGGCGAGCAGGGCGGTGAGCGGATCGGCGGCGTCGCGCACGCCCGCCAGCCAGAAGACGCACTGCAGCACCACGAACGCGGCGAGCTCGGAGACCACGATGCGCCAGTTGGCGGCCTTCTTCCAGATGATGAAGAGGCCGCCCAGGAGGATGAGCAGCGCGCTGGTCTCCCCGAGGCTGCCGGCCACGTTGCCCCAGAGCAGCGGCAGCACGTCCACGGCCCCGCCCTGGCGCAGCACGCGCAGGGGCGTGGGACCGCTCACCGCGTCGGCCGCCCACGCGGGAAATCCGCCCGACAGAGCCCGGGAGCCGCAGCTGCCCCAGGCGGGGGTCAGCGGCTCGACCCACGGGCGGTCATGGGCACGGCGAAGCTGACGTAGATGAACACCCGGCCGACCAGCGCGGGGTTGAACACGTTGCGGCCGAAGCCGCCGAAGACCATCTTGCCGAAGAGCACCCCGAAGACGACGCCGACCACGGCCATCCAGAGGGGGATGGCCGGTGGCAGCGACAGGCCGAGCAGGACGCCGGTCACGAAGACCGCCGAGGTGACCTCGGTCTTCGTGTACCGGGTGAAGACGAACTCGGTCAGAAACGCCGCCAGGTTGACCGCCGCCAGCACGACCAGGGCGCGCCAGCCGAAGAACCACACCGATGCGGCCACGCCGGGACGAGGGCGTACAGCACCCGCTTCATGGGGAGCTGCCAGGTGATCGGGGACTTCATGGACGGACTATACCCGCCTGCCTTCGCCGCTGTCAACTTGACCAGCCGCCGGCACGCCGCTACACTGCCTCTCCAATGCCCGTGTCGATGTTCCTCCTGCGGTGGCTCCTCGTGCCCGTGGTGGCCCTGTGGGCCGTGCACATGCTCCAGCGCCGCCACGCCGACGTGGTGGGACGCAAGAGGTACGCCACGCTCTTCCTCACGGCGCTCCTCATCGCCGGCTGGATCGCGGCGTGGTTCTTCGTCCGCTTCCGCGTGCCCGACATCTTCCTCGTGCCCGTGGCGGCGCTGGCCGTGGCGCTGGTGGCCTGGAGGCACCGCACCTTTCTCCCCTTCCGCCTGCGCTGCACCCGCTGCGGAAAGCCGCTCGGCCTGACGCGGATCCTCTTCGTCGAATCCAACCTGTGCGAGACATGCGGGCCGGCGGCCGGTGGGCCGCCTGGTCCCCGGGACAAGGAGAATACCCAATGAACAGGCCGCGAAAGCTCTCGATGCCGTTCTGGTGCGTCGGCAACCCCGTCGGCGACCCGTTCGGCCCCGCGGTCATGGACAGGATCTCCTCCCTCGAGGTCTGCGACATCCTGTGCAAGGCGCGCTCCGAGAAGCTGATCGACTTCACCGCGGCGCACGACGACGACCTCGTCGCGTGGGACCCGCACGCACCTCGAGGACGACCTCGACCCGTCCAGCCCCGCCTCGAAGACCCTGCGCGACGCTGAAGGAGAAGCTCGACGCCGCGGAGCTGCCCGTGATGATGGTCACCTGCAGCCTGCACGGGAACCCCGTGTTCAGGAACGGCGGGCTCACCAACCCCAACCCCGAGGTGCGGCTGCTCGCCGCCCGCAAGGTGATGCGCACGATCCGCATCGGCAACTTCCTCGGCGCCGAGTACCTGACCTACTGGGTGGCGCGCGACGGGTTCGAGTGCCAGTTCGCGGTGCCCTGGGAGCGGACCTACGGCTACCTCGTCGAGGGGCTGAACCTCGCCGAGCGCTACGCGAAGGAGCAGGGCGGAAGCGTCCGCCACGGGACCATCGAGCCCAAGCCCAACGAGCCGCGCGGCGAGATGTACCTCCCGACCACCGGCCACGCCCTGGGGCTCATCGCCCAGCTCGCCGACCCCTCCTTCTGGGGCGTGAACCCCGAGATCCTCCAGCACGAGGGCATGACCAACCTGACCGCCGAGGTGGCCGTGGCCATGGCCGTGCACGCGAAGAAGCTGTTCTTCCTCCACCTCGGCAACCAGAAGGCCGGGCAGTTCGACAACGACCTTCCCACGCTCGTCGGCATGGACGGCGTGAAGGAGATCGTGGCCGTGCTCTGGCTGCTGGACCGCATGGGCTGGCAGGGGCACGTCGAGTTCGACAACCACATCCTGCGCACCGACACGGCGCCCGGGAAGGAGAACAGCACCCGCATCCGCATGGACTTCATCCGGCAGAACGTCGAGAACTACCGCATGGCCGAGAAGAAGGCCCAGGACATCGCCGCCGATCCCGACCTGTCGAAGATGATGGCCGCGCTGTGGGACAGGGAGCCGGCGATCGCGAAGCTGCTCTCGCTCGGCGGACACCGCGGCGATCCTGAAGGCGGCGGTCGACTACGACAAGGTCAACGGGACCGCCCTGGAGATCGGCAGGCTCGACCAGGCCGTCAACCGCAGGCTCCTGGGCATGTAGGCCGCCGCCGTGGCGCACGCCGCGGGGGGGCCTGCGGCCCTCCTCGTCCACGGGTTTGCAAGCACGCCCCGCGAGATGGAGGAGCTGGGCCGCGCGCTGCGGGCGGCAGGCCTCGCCGTCAGCATTCCCCGGCTGCCGGGCCACGGAACCGGCGGCAGCGACTTCCTCCGCACCGGCTGGAGGGACTGGCTGGCAGCCTGCACGGGTGCGATGGTCGACCTCTGTGCCCGGCACGGGCAGGTCTCGGTGGTCGGCTTCTCGATGGGAAGTCTCATCGCCCTCATCCTCGCCTGCCGGTTTCCCGTTGCCCGCCTGGCGCTGCTCGCCCCGCCCGTGAAGAGCCGCGATCCCCGCCTGCCGTTCACGCCGCTGCTGGCCCTGTTCATCCGCAGGAGAAGGAGGGAGATCCTGGAGCCCCTGCCGGAGGATCCCGAGGAGGCGCGCCTCGTACGCGAGTACAGGGGCTACCGCTATCCCCGCCAGCTCGCGGGAATCGTGGCGCTCGCCCGGCAGGCCCGCCGGGCCCTCCCGCGGGTCACCGCGGCCACGCTCACCGTGGCGGCCAGGCAGGACCCGTACGTGGACCCCTCCGTCATCGGGTACATCGAATCGCGGATCGCCTGCGGGGAAAAGCGCCACATGCTTGTCGAGGGCGCCCACCGCTCGCTGCTGGAGGGGAGCGCCCGGGAGGCGGTGAGGGACGAGGTCGTGCGCTGGCTCACCGCCTGACCCGCGCGGGCATGCGGCAGCGGCGTTGACAGCAGAGGGTGAGGCCGCTATCCTGCCGACGCGGCGGGGGCGCGGCTGCCCGCCCGAGGGGAGGATCACATGCACAGGATCGCAGTCATTCCCGGGGACGGCACCGGGCCGGAGGTGGTTCGCGAGGGCCTGAAGGTCCTGCGGGCGGCGTCGAAGAAGTTCGCGATCCCCCTCTCCTTCACCGAGTTCGACTACGGCGGGGCGCGCTACCTGCGCACCGGCGAGACGCTCCCGCCGGGGGCGGTCGAGGAGCTGCGCGCCTTCGACGCGATCTACCTCGGCGCCATCGGGCATCCCGACGTGAAGCCCGGCATCCTCGAGAAGGGCATCCTGCTGCGCCTGCGCTTCGAGCTGGACCAGTACATCAACCTTCGCCCCGTGAAGCTGTACCCCAACGTGGAGACGCCGCTCGCGAACAAGAGGCCCGAGGACATCGACTTCGTGATCGTGCGCGAGAACGTCGAGGGCCTGTACATCGGCGCCGGCGGCTTCCTCAAGAAGGGCACCCCCGACGAGGTGGCCATCCAGGAGATGGTCTACACGCGCAAGGGCGTGGAGCGCTGCGTGCGCTACGCCTTCGAGCTGGCGCGCAAGCGCGAGAAGAGGAAGAAGCTCACCCTCTGCGGCAAGACGAACGTGCTCACCTTCTGCCAGGACCTCTGGTGGCGGACCTTCCAGGAGGTGGCGAAGGAGTACCCCGACATCACCGCCGACTACGCCCACGTGGACGCCACCACCATGTGGATGGTGAAGAACCCCGAGTGGTTCGACGTCATCGTCACCGAGAACATGTTCGGCGACATCATCACCGACCTCGGGGCCATGGTGCAGGGCGGCATGGGCGTGGCGGCGGGGGGCAACATCAACCCCCAGGGCGTCTCCATGTTCGAGCCCATCGGCGGCTCGGCGCCCAAGTACACCGGGCAGAACGTCATCAACCCCATCGCCGCGATCCTCGCCGGCGGGATGATGCTCGAGCAGCTCGGCCACCCCGAGGCGGCCGCGGCCGTCGAGCGCTCCGTCGTGGCCGTCATCGCGAAGATGAAGAGCATGGCGGCCGGGAAGATGGGCTTCTCCACGACCCAGGTCGGCGACATGGTCGCCGCGGGGCTGTAGGAGCTCCACCGGTCCGCTCGCCCGAACGCCCGGTCCGACAGTATATTTCCCCCATGAGCAAGGCAATTCGCGCGGGGATGCTCGCGCTCCTCGCATTCACGATCGTGTCCTGCGCCGCCCAGTCGGACCGGCGCGGGCAGGCAGGGGCAGGCGCGGCCCCGAAGGCGCTCGCGCCGGTCGAGGTGCGCACCTACGAGGGGAAGAACCTCTCCTCCGTGAAGGATTTCTCCGAGAACTCCATCAAGGGCCCGCAGAAGGTCGGCATCCCCTCGTACAGGATGGAGATCACGGGCCTCGTGAAGACCCCGCTCAGCCTGACCTACGATCAGGTGCTGGACAGGCAGAAGTACTCCAAGGTGGTCACGCTGCACTGCGTGGAGGGCTGGAGCGCGACGATCCTGTGGGAGGGGGTGAAGGTCACCGACCTGCTCGCGCAGGCGGGCTTCGACCCGACAGCCGCTCTCGTCATCTTCACGGCCCACGACGGGTACACGACCTCCCTCCCGCTGAAGTACCTGGCCGACAGGGAGATCCTTCTCGCCCACCGGATGAACGACGCCGCGATGCTCCCCGAGCGCGGTTTTCCTTTCGCCCTGGTGGCCGAGGACACGTGGGGCTACAAGTGGATCAAGTGGGTCACGAAGATGGAGGTCTCCAACGACACCTCCTTCCGCGGCTACTGGGAGCAGCGGGGATACAGCAACGAGGGCGACCTCGATCGATCGTTCTACTAGGGGCGGCCGCGGGGGCGCCTACCGGCCCGGGAACTCCAGCGTGGCGAAGTAGTCGTCCAGCGTCTCCGCGCGGCGGATCTGCCGCACCGATCCGTCGGGCCCCAGCAGCAGCTCCGCGGAGCGCAGCTTGCCGTTGTAGTTGAAGCCCATGGCGTAGCCGTGGGCGCCGGTGTCGTGGATCACGACCAGGTCGCCGACCTCGATTGCGGGAAGCGCGCGGTCGATGGCGAACTTGTCGTTGTTCTCGCAGAGCGAGCCGGTGACGTCGTACAGGCGGTCGGCGGGCGCGTTCTCCTTGCCGACCACGGTGATGTGGTGGTAGGCGCCGTACAGGGCGGGCCGCATCAGGTTGGCCATGCAGGCGTCCAGCCCGACGTAGTCCTTGTAGGTGTGCTTGAGGTGCAGCACGCGCGTGACCAGGTAGCCGTAGGGCCCGGTGATCGCCCGGCCGCATCTCCATGACAGATCCTGACAGGGGCGAGGCCCGCGCGCCCGTCATCTTTTCCTCGTACGCGCCGCGGATCCCCTCGCCCAGCGCGTTCCAGTCGACGGCGAGTCTGCTCGGGCCGGTACGGGATGCCGATCCCGCCGCCGAGGTTCACGAACTCGAAGCGGATGCCGAGTCTCCCGCGAGATGCTCGACCACCAGGTCGAAGAGCATCCGCGCCGTCTCGACGAGGTAGTCGAGGGTCGAGCTCGTTGGAGACGACCATGGTGTGCAGGCCGAAGCGCTTCACGCCCTTGTCGCGGGCGAGAGCCGGTAGCCCTCGAAGAGCTGCTCGCGGGTGAAGCCGTACTTGGCCTCCTCGGGCTTGCCGATGATCGCGTTGCCCTCGCGCAGGGGGCCGGGGTTGTAGCGGAAGCAGAGCAGGTCCGGGCAGGCCTGCCGTACTTCTCGAGGAAGGCGATGTGGCGTGATGTCGTCGAGGTTGATGATCGCGCCCAGCTCCCGCGCCTTGACGTACTCGTCGGCCGGGGTGTCGTTCGAGGTGAACATGATCTGCTCGCCCGTGATGCCGACCCTCTCGGCCAGGACCAGCTCGGCGAGCGAGCTGCAGTCGGCGCCGAAGCCCTCCTCGGCGAGCAGCTTCAGGATGTGCGGGTTGGGGCAGGCCTTGACCGCGAAGAACTCGCGGAAGCCCTCGGCCCAGGCGAAGGCCTTCTTCAGGGCGCGGGCGTTCTCGCGGATGCCCCTCTCGTCGTAGATGTGGAACGGGGTCGGGTGCTCCCGCAGGATCCTGTCCAGCGTCGGCCTGTCGAAAGGCAGCGTCTTGTCGGCCATCGTCTCCTCCCCGGCCCGGGCGGGCCAGATGGCGCAGGATACCCGGCCCGCCCGGGGCAGTCTACTCCCCGACCCGCTGCCTCAGATCGTGTAGCTGGTGGCGGGAACCCGGCGACGGGCCTCGCGGGCCAGGTCGGCGAGGGTGCGGGAGGAAAGGGATGCCTCGATGTCCGCTTTCAGCTTCATCCAGACCGTCGAGGCGGCGCACTCGCCCATCCGTTCGCAGGGCGCCTCGCACCCGGCCGGCCCCCCCGCCGTGCACGGCACGGGCACCAGGGGACCCTCGATCGCCTCGACGATCTGCATGACAGTGACCTCCGCCGGGTCCCGGGCGAGCATGTACCCTCCCCGGGCGCCGCGCTGGGCAGTGATCAGGCCTGCCGCCTTCAGCGGGATGACGATCTGGCTGAGGTACTTCTCCGAGATGTCCTCCCTGCGGGAGATGTCCTTGAGCAGGATGCTTCCCCTGCCCCATCCCAGGGCCAGCGCGACCATGCAGCGCACCCCGTAGCGGCTGCGCGTCGACAGCGACAGCGACACGGCCGGCCCCTAGCAATCCTCGAACAGCCAGGTGCTGAGGTAGCGCTCACCAGAGGAGGGGATGATGACCACGATCAGCTTTCCCGCGTTCTCGGGCCGCCTGGCCAGCTCGAGGGCGGCCCACACCGCCGCTCCCGAGGAGATGCCCACGAGCAGGCCCTCCTCGCGGGCCATGCGGCGCGCGGTCTTCCCCGCATCCTCGTCGGCGACGGCGATGATCTCGTCGATGATCCCCCGGTTGAGGACTGCCGGGACGAACCCTGCCCCGATGCCCTGGATCTTGTGCGGCCCCGCGGCCCCGCCCGAGAGCACCGGGGAGCTCGCCGGCTCCACCCCCACGATCCGCACTCCCTTCTTCTTCTTCTTGAGGTACTCCCCCGCGCCCGTGATCGTTCCCCCCGTGCCGACCCCGGCCACGAAGATGTCGACCTTCCCGTCGGTGTCCTTCCAGATCTCGGGCCCCGTGGTCTTCCTGTGCGCCTCGGGATTTGCGGGATTCTCGAACTGCTGGGGAACATAGGAATGGGCAGTGGAGGCCGCGATCTCGCGCGCCTTCTCCACCGCTCCCTTCATTCCCTGCGGCGCCGGTGTCAGCACCAGCTCGGCGCCGAAGGCGCGCAGGAGCTTCCTGCGCTCGATGCTCATGCTCTCGGGCATGGTGAGGATGCATCGGTAACCCCGGATCGCGGCGATGAAGGCGAGCCCGACGCCGGTGTTGCCGCTGGTCGGCTCCACGATCACGCTTCCCTTTTTCAGAAGTCCCCGCTGCTCCGCGTCCTTGATCATCGCCGCGGCGATCCTGTCCTTCACGCTGGACAGGGGGTTGCGGGACTCCAGCTTCACCACGATCTCGGCGCCCCCGCCCGCGGGAAGCCGTGCGAGGCGGACCAGGGGGGTTGCGCCGATGAGGTCCATGAGGCTCTCGTGGATGTTCACTGAACGCGCTCCTTTCGGCATGATGGTCACGCCTTCGCGAGGGCCTGGTCGATGTCGGCGATGATGTCCTCGACATGCTCGAGGCCGATGGACAGCCGCACCAGCTCGGGGGTGAGCCCTCCCGCCTTCTGCTGCTCCTCGGTGAGCTGCGAGTGGGACGTGCTGGCGGGATGCAGGGCGAGGCTCTTCGCGTCGCCCACGTTCGCGAGGTGCGAGAAAAGGCCCAGTGACTCGATGAACCGCGCCCCCGCCTCCGAGCCGCCCCGGATGCCGAAGACGACCATGCCGCCGAAGCCCTTCGTGAACAGGCGGCCTGCCAGCGAGTGGGAGGGGTCCTGCGGCAGCCCGGGGTACCGCACCCACATCACCGCGTTGCTGGCGGCGAGGTGACGGGCCACGGCCATGGCGTTGGCGCAGTGCCGCTCCATGCGCAC
Source organism: uncultured Spirochaetota bacterium (assembly GCA_963733835.1). Lineage (GTDB taxonomy): Bacteria > Spirochaetota > Spirochaetia > SZUA-6 > Fen-1364 > CAVTER01. The sequence goes on along the minus strand of CAVTER010000009.1, from coordinate 201,782 downwards.
GGGCAGGGTCTCGATTCCCTGCAGGAAGATCCAGGCGTTGTCCGGCGAGATGCACGCGCCGAGGTTGCGCAGGGGAACCGTGCGCAGGCGCAGGGCGAATGCGATGGGCGCGAGCTGCGCGGGCAGGTCATGCGCCCAGCGCAGGCCGTGGTAGTTCGGGTCGGGCTCGGTGAACAGCGGGTGGCGGCCGGCCTTCCAGTCGAAGCGGCCGGCGTCGGTCACGATGCCGCCGATTGCCGTGCCGTGGCCGCCCAGCCACTTGGTGAGCGAGTTCACGACGATGTCGGCGCCGTGCTCGATCGTGCGCAGAAGCCACGGCGTCGTGAAGGTCCCATCCACGATCAGGGGCAGCCCGTGGTCGTGCGCGACCTTCGCCACCGCGTCGATGTCCACGACGTCGAGGCCGGGGTTGCCGATCGTCTCGACGTACACGGCGCGCGTCTTCGGCGTGATGGCCCGGGCGAAGCCGGCCGGGTCGTCCGGCCGCACAAAGTGAGTCGTGATCCCCATCGTCGGCAGGATCGCGTCGAACATCGTGTAGGTGCCGCCGTACAGGTTGTTCGCCGAGACGATCTCGTCGCCCGACCGGGCGAGGGTGATCACGGCGTTGAAGATCGCCGCCGTGCCGGAGGCGAAGGCCACGGAGGCGGCCCCGCCCTCCAGGAGCGTCATGCGCTCCTCCAGCACCTGCTGGGTGGGGCCGCCGAGACGGGTGTAGATGTTTCCCAGCTCCTTCAGGGCGAAGAGGTTCGCCGCGTGCTCGACGCTCTTGAACAGGTACGCGCAGGTCCTGTCCACCGCCACCCCGCGGGACATGGTTGACGGGTCGACCTGCTGCCCGCCGTGCAGCGCGAGGGTCTCGAACCTGTAGCCGGCCTCCTGTGCCATCCCTGTTCCCCCTTCCCGAGCCTATTGCCTATGAATACTATCCACTTCATAGTAAATCAAGAAGCGCCCGACGCGTCAAGTCCCGCTGGGCGGCGGGGCCGCCATTTGAAAAGGGCTTCGGCTGCTGCTATCCTCTGGGGAGGGGGATCCCGGCATGATCCACGAGGTCCAGACGCGGCAGGTGCCCGGCGAGGGGTTCCGCCGCTGGTTCGCGGACGGCGACTTCGATCTCATCGTGTGGTACGGGGGCCGCGACGCCTCCGCCCCGGTCGACGGTTTCCAGCTCTGCTACGACAAGAAGCACCACGAGAGGGCCCTCACGTGGCGGCGGGGACAGGGCTTCCGCCACGAGGAGGTCGACGACGGGGAATCCGGACCGTCGCTCCAGTTCAAGATGACGCCCATCCTCGTGCCCGACGGCATCTTCGACGCCGCCGCCGTTGCCCGCCGTCTGGAAGCGCGCACCACCGAGATGGACCCCGCGCTCGCACGCTTCGTGCTGCGCACCCTGTCGGAGTACCCCGGACACGGCTGACCCCGTCGGCGGGCCGGAGAAACAAAAAGCCGCCGTGCGCAGGGCTGCGCACGGCGGCCGTTCGAACCAGGAATGCCGGAATCTACCAGGGCTTCTTCGTGGGAAGCACCGCGTCCACGTTGCTCTTGTCGACGACTTCCGAGCCGGTGTCGATGATCTCGCCCTTGGTGAGGGGCTGGCCCTTGATCGCCTTGTACAGCTCCTGGATGCCGATGGTGCCCATCGCGACGTAGTTCTGCCCGATCAGCTTGTCCACCATCCCGAGGTTCACGTACTTGAGCATGGGGTAGAAGGTGTCGATGCTGACGATCTTGCCGCCCTTCGCCATGAAGGTTTTGATCTCCTTCAGGGCCTCGGGGTCCGCGAAATACGGCCAGCCGCCGTCGAAGAACCAGCCCGCCAGGTCCTTGTTGGCCGCGGTGAACTGGTTGACCACCTCGACAGACTTCTGCACGTCATCCTCGCCGGTCTGGACGGGGAGGATCTGGATCTTCGATCCCTTCGTGCCGTCACGGAAGCCGACAATGCGCTGCTCGAGGTTCGGCGCACCCAGCACGCCGGTCAGGACGGCGACCTTGCCGCCCTTGGGAAGCAGCTCCTTCATGAACTCGGCGGCCTGCTTGCCGATGCCGTAGTTGTCGGTGCCGGCGTAGAACAGGCGCTTGCTCTTGGGAGAGTCGGAATCGAAGGTGGCGACCTTGATCCCCTTCTCCATTGCGCGGTCGATGACGTCCTTGAGCGCGTCGGCGTCGTTGCAGCTCACCAGGATGCCGTCCACCTTCTTCTGGATGAGACCCTCCAGGACGCTCACCTGCTCGGCCGCGTCGGACTTCGCCGACCCGACCCACAGGATCTTGATTCCCAGTTCCTTGCCCGTCTTCTCGGCCGCGTCCTTCGCGTCGAGGAATATGGCATTGTCGAGGGCCTTGGGAACGACGGCGATCGTCGTCTCCTTGCTGCCCGCGGCGAGGGCGATGCCCGTCACCAGGACCAGAAGCACCAGGACAGAACCGACCATCTTCAGAACACTCTTCATTCAATCCTCCTATGATGTTCCGCCGTTGTATCCACGCCGGCGGTACGTGTCAAGTGAAACGGGCGTCGCGCGCTACTTCCCCAGCCGCGCCCTCTGTCGGAACAGGTCGAAGGTGACCGCGGCGATGATGACCACCCCGATGACGGTCTGCTGCCAGTAGGCCGACACGCTGAGCAGGATCAGCCCGTTCTTCAGCACTCCCATGATCGCGGCGCCGATGATCGTGCCGAACACCGTGCCCACCCCGCCGGTGACGCTCGCCCCGCCGATGATCGCCGCGGCGATGGCATCCATCTCGTAGCCCACGCCGGCGGTGGACTGGGCCACGCCGAGGCGGGCCGCGGTGGCCATGCCCGCAATGCCGGCGAGCACACCCGAGAGCGCGAAGACGATGATCTTCACGGCCGTGGTGTTGACGCCCGACACCCGGGCAGCCTCCTCGTTGCTGCCCGTGGCGTAGATCCGCCTCCCCAGCACGGTCTGGCGCAGGAAGAAGGTGAAGATGACGGCGAGCACGAGAAGCAGGATGACCGGGAAGGGGATGACGCCGAGGTATCCCTGCCCGATGAACTTGAACGCCGGGGGCAGGTCGGGGATGGGGAAGCCGCCCGTGAGCGCGTACGAGAGGCCGCGCGCGATGCTCATGGTGCCCAGGGTGGCGATGAACGGCGGCAGCTTGAGCTTCGTGATGCACAGCCCGTTCACCAGGCCGAAGGCGAGCCCGGACACGACGCCCACCAGGAGGCCCAGCGGGACCCCCAGGTCCAGCTTCGCCATGATGTAGGCGCTGGTGACCCCCGCGAAGGCGAACACGGAGCCGACGGACAGGTCGATGCCGCCGGTGATGATGACCATCACGGCCCCGATGGCCATGATCCCGATGAACGAGAACTGCCGGAACACCGAGAGCAGGTTCTCGGAGGTCAGGAACTCGGAGGTCGACACGGCGAGGATGGCGGACATGACCACGAGGATCAGGATGATCCCGAACACCGGCGATGTCCTCATCCGCGCGAATACCCCGGAGGCTCCGCCCCGCCGCGCTCCGGGGGCGCCCGTCTTTTCAGTCTGCATTCTGTCTCAACCCCTTTTCGGCAGGCCGCTCGACGCCGCTACGCGGTCTCCTTCGAGAGCGCCATTGTCAGTATCTTTTCCTGCGTCGCCTCGCGGCGCAGCAGCTCGCCCTTGATGCGGCCCTCGTGCATGACGACGATGCGGTCGCACATCCCGAGGATCTCGGGAAGCTCCGAGGAGATCGCGACGATCGAGACCCCCTCGCCCGCGAGCTGGTTGAGGATGGAGTGGATTTCCTTTTTTGCCCCGACGTCCACGCCGCGCGTGGGCTCGTCGACGATAAGGATCTTCGGCTTGATGGCGAGCCACTTTGCCAACACCACCTTCTGCTGGTTGCCCCCGCTCAGGTGCAGGGCCAGCTGGTCCCTGTCGGCGGTCTTGATCTCCAGGCGCCCGATGAACGAGTCGACAGAGGTCCTCTCGGCGGCGTTTCGCATGATGCCCCGCCTGCTCACCTTCTCCAGGCTGGCGATGGAGACGTTCTCGCGCACGGCAAGGCCGAGCATGAGGCCCTTGAGCTTGCGGTCCTCGGGCACGAACCCGATGCCCAGCGCAATGGCGTCCTTCGGGCTCCTGATCCGCACCGGCCTGCCCTCGAGGAACACTTCCCCCGCGCTGAACGCGTCGATCCCGAACACCGCCTGCAGCAGCTCGGAGCGCCCGGCCCCGACCAGGCCCGCGAACCCGAGGATCTCCCCGCGGCACAGCGAGAAGCTGAGCGGCTCGGCCTGGCCTGCCCTGACAAGGCCGCTCACCCGCAGGATCTCCCCGCCCTGGGCGACGCTCGTCTTGGGGAAGATGTCGGTGATTTCCCGGCCCACCATCAGGCGGATGACCTCGTCCTCGCTGCTCGCCTTCGGGTCAAGCTCCCCGACCAGCAGGCCGTCGCGCATGACCGCGATCCTGTCGGCAATGGCGAAGACCTCGTCCAGCTTGTGCGAGATGAAGATGACCGACACCCCGCTGTCGCGCAGGTCGCGGATGATGCGGAACAGCCTCTCGATCTCCCGGTCGGAGATGGACGAGGTGGGCTCGTCCATCACAATGAGGGTGGCGTTGCGGGTGAGCGCCTTGGCGATCTCGATCATCTGGCGCTGCGCGATGGAGAGGGTGCGCACCAGCGCGGTGACATCCACGGTGAGCCCGACTCTCTCGAGGATGGCCTTCGCCTCGTCGTTTGTCCGCTTCCTGTCCAGGAAGATCCCGCCCCGCTTCTTCTCCTGCCCGACAAAGAGGTTCTCGGCCACGCTGAAGTGGGGCACGAGGTTCAGCTCCTGGTGGATGATGCTGATCCCGAGGTGCTGGGAGTGCAGCGGGGAGCTGATGTGCACCTCGCGGCCGCCGAGGACGATGGACCCGGAATCCTTCTGGTGGATGCCGGAGAGGATGTTCATCAGGGTGGACTTCCCCGCGCCGTTCTCGCCGACCAGCGCGAGCACCTCTCCCTTCGCGACACGCAGGCTGACGTCCCGCAGCGCCTGGACGCCCGGGAATGCCTTGTTGATTCGTTCAACTCTGAGAAGTTCTTCTGCCATTTCGGATGAACCAGTATAGGCGCGTGCTCGGATGTTGTCAACTTTCGCCGGCAGGAAGACGGCAAAACGTTCGGCGGCCCGGTGAACGCCCCGGCTTCTTCACAGTTCCTTCACGCCGCGGTGGCACAGTTGCATGCGCGCGGGGGAAGGCCCAGCCTCGGCGCGGTTGACCGCGGCGGACACGGTGGGTAGATTTGAGTTGCCGATACCCCCTCCCCTGGTGGGATGGGGTATCGGGACGGCAGGGAGGTGCCATGAGAAGCGAAGAGCTGACAGTGACCGGGATGACCTGCGCGTCCTGTTCTGCCCGGGTCGAGAAAGTGGTCGGGAGGCTCGCGGGGGTGCGCTCGGCCAGCGTCAACCTGGCAACGGAGAGGCTGCAGGTCGAGTACGACGAGTCACTCGCGTCGACGGAGAAGGTGAAGAAGGCTGTGGAGGCGGCGGGCTACGGCATCGCCGAGCAGCAGACGTCCAAGAGCGTGGTGGTGCCCGTGGAGGGCATGACCTGCGCCTCCTGCTCCGCCCGCATCGAGAAGGTGGTGGGCCGGCTGGATGGGGTCCTCTCCGTCTCGGTCAACCTCGCCACCGAGCGGGCGGACATCAGCTACGAACCGTCGCGGGTGCGCATCTCCGCGATCAAGAAGGCGATCACGGACGCGGGCTACACTCCGAGGGAACTGGACGCCTCACGCGACGTGGACAGGGACGCGGAGGGCAAGCAGCGCGCGATCAGCCGCATGTGGGCGAAGTTCGTGACCGCGGCCGTCGCGGCGGTGCCGCTCCTGTACCTCGCCATGGGCCACATGATCCCGGGTGTGCGCCTTCCCCTGCCCTTCTTCCTCGACCCGATGCAGTACCCGCTCATCTACGCCATCGCGCAGATCCTGCTCGTGATCCCCGCGATCGCGGCGGGCAACCGCTTCTACGTGGTCGGCGTGAAGGCGATCCTGCACAGGGCGCCGAACATGGACTCGCTCATCGCCATCGGCACATCCGCGGCCGTGCTGTACAGCCTGTACTCGACCTTCCGTATCGTCACGGGGGATTTCGCCTCCGTGAACAACCTCTACTTCGAGACGGCCGCGGTGATCATCGCGCTCATCCTGCTGGGCAAGACCCTGGAGGCGGTCTCCAGGGGGAAAACCTCTCTCGCGATCAAGCGGCTGATGGGCCTGGCGCCGAAAACGGCGACCGTCGTGCAGGGCGGGGCCGACGTTGTGATCCCCATCTCGGAGGTCGAGGTGAGCGACCTGGTGCGGGTCCGCCCCGGCGAGAAGGTTCCCGTGGATGGAGAGGTCGTGGAGGGGTACACCTCGATCGATGAATCCATGCTCACCGGCGAGAGCATCCCCGTGGAGAAGAGCGTGGGCGACCAGGTGACCGGCGCGAGCATGAACGGCAACGGGACGATCCTGTTCCGTGCCACCCGCGTGGGCAGCGACACGGCCCTCGCCCAGATCATCAGGCTGGTCGAGCAGGCGCAGGGCTCGAAAGCGCCCATCGCGCAGCTCGCAGACGTCGTGTCGGGGTACTTCGTGCCCATCGTCATGCTCATCGCCCTGGCAGCAGGGGCGGGCTGGCTGCTCAGCGGGCAGAGCGTGGTGTTCAGCATGACCATCTTCACCGCAGTGCTGGTCATTGCGTGCCCCTGTGCCCTGGGCCTGGCCACGCCGACGGCGATCATGGTCGGCACGGGCAAGGGCGCCGAGAACGGGATCCTCATCAAGGGAGGGGCAGCCCTGGAGCAGACCCACCGCATCCGGACCGTGGTCCTCGACAAGACGGGGACGATCACCGAGGGTCGGCCGGTCGTCACGGATATCCTGGCGCAGGGGGCGATCAGCGAGGATGCCCTGCTGCAGATGGCCGCATCGGCGGAGAAGGGGTCCGAACACCCGCTGGGCGAGGCGATCGTGCGCCGCGCCGAGGACAAGGGCCTGGCGCACCTGCCGCTGGAGGGCTTCACGGCTTTGCCCGGCAGGGGAATCGAGGCGCGGATCGGCGGCCGCGACGTCCTGCTCGGCAACAGCGCGCTCATGGAGGAGCGGGGCGTCGGAAGGGCCGCCTTCGGGGGTGCCGCCGACGCGCTGGCAGCAGCCGGCAAGACCCCGATGTTTGTCGCGGTCGACGAAGCCCCCGCGGGGATCATCGCCGTGGCGGACGTGCCCCGGCCGACCAGCGCGGAGGCCATCGCCTCCCTGCGCGGGCTGGGCATCGAGGTCGTGATGATCACGGGCGACAACAGGCGCACCGCCGAGGCGATCGCCGGGCAGGTCGGCGTGGACAGGGTGCTCGCCGAGGTCCTGCCCCACGAGAAGGCGGCGGCCGTGAAGAAGCTCCAGGAGGAGGGCCGGATCGTAGCCATGGTGGGCGACGGGATCAACGACGCCGCGGCCCTCGCGCAGTCCGACGTGGGCATCGCGATCGGCACGGGCACCGACGTGGCCATCGAGTCCGCGGACATCGTCCTCATGAAAGGCGACCTGCGCGACGTCGCCGACGCTGTCCTGCTCTCGCGCGCAACCATACGCACAATTCGGCAGAACCTCTTCTGGGCGTTCTGCTACAACGTCCTGGGCATCCCCATCGCGGCGGGGGCCCTGCACCTGTTCGGCGGCCCCCTCCTGAACCCCATATTCGCGGCGGCAGCGATGTCGCTCAGCTCGGTTTCGGTTGTCAGCAACGCCCTGCGCCTGCGCCGGGTGAGGCTCCACAAGGCCTCGTCCGACCGCGCGCCCCACTCCCAACCCGCACTCTCCAGGAGGATCGCATGAATCGCATTCGCAGGACCATTCCCGCACTGCTCGCGGCGGCAGCGGCCGCCGCCCTTCTCGCCGGGTGCACGGCACTCGACGTGGTCGGACAGACCGCCATCACGACGTTCAAGACCCTGGCATCGAAGGAGGCCTCGGCCATCGCCCGCGACGAGGCCACGGGCCGCTGGGTCCTCACCTCGCCCGGCGGCGAGCGTTTCGAATGGAGCAGCGACTTCTCGGGCACGAGCCCTGACTTCCTCGTCTCCTTCGACGCGGCTCCCTACATCGGGGCGGGCCTCGACCCTGCGGGGCTCCCGGCCGACCGCTACTCCTTCGACCCCGCCACGGGCCGCCTCGCCCTGCGCTTCGAGACGGGGAGCACGGGCTCCTCGGCCGCCTCGCCGGTCGAGTCGTTCACCTCGATCGTCAAGGCATACAGGCCGATCATCGGCTACCACGCCGCGCTGGACCACTACGGGATCGCGCTGGGAGACGGCAACATGTTCGAGTGGGCCAAGGACATGGAGAAGAACGACAAGGACATCGTGTTCGTCCTGGAGCCCGCGCCCCTGCTCGAGGCGGGCGTCGATCCGTCGAAGATCAGCGGCTGGGCCTTTGCCAAGGTGCCCGTGAAGGATTCCTCCGGCAAGGATGTCCAGGTGGACAAGTTCCTCAAGCCCTACGACCTGCCGTAGGAGGGAATTCGATGGATCACGAGAGCCACGACAGCCGAACCTCCCTCGGCCTCCTCAAGACGGCCCGGGGCCAGATCGACGCCACCATCCGCATGGTCGAGGATGACCGCTACTGCATCGACGTGTCGAAGCAGATCCTCGCCTCGATCGCGCTGCTGAAGAAGGCCAACACCGTGATCCTGAAGCAGCACATGAACACCTGCGTGAAGGAGGCGATCGGCACGGACAAGGGGCCCGAGAAGATCGACGAGATCACGATGATCCTCGAGAAGTACCTGCAGCCGTAGCGAATGCAGGCTCCCGGGGGGTGACACCGACCCCGGTTTCGTGCTGGGAATGGCGTCCCCTGTTCACGGGGCAGGCCGCTTCCAGCAACCGCGGGCAGATCGGCGGGAGGGCGGTCGCGGCTCCCGCCCCTCCGCTGGCCGTCAACGCGTTTCCATCGCGGATCATCAGTTCCCGTGTGCGAGAGGACCCCTCGTCGGGTGCAGGACGCTGAAGCCAGGTCCCTCCAAGGCCCTCGCGGCCTTGACGTGGCCCTCCCGGCCTTTCGTGACAACGCGATGGGGCCATGTCTTGTCAAGGAACATGGTCGTGATCAGACCAACCCCGACGCCCACAGAATTTGCCTTCCGCTCCCTCAGTATCGCCCGAAATCAGAAGCCGCCTCATACAGTGCCACGACGTTCTCCGGAGAGACATTGGATTGCACGTTGTGGGGATTGTTGAAGACGAATCCTCCACCTTTCTTGAACACTTCGATGTTCTTCCGTGCCTCAGAGCGAACCTGCGACGGTGTCCCGCGGGCAAGGGTGTGCTGCGGATCGATTGCGCCTCCCCAGAACACGATATCCTTCCCGAACTCGCGTTTCAGCTTTTCGGCCTCCATGTCCTTGGCGCCGAGCTGAACCGGATTGAGAATCTTCACACCCGCGTCAATCAGATCGGGGAGATACTGGTACACGGAACCGCAGGAATGGAAGATGATATGGTAGTTGCTGACCTTCTCCACGTGATCGTTGAAACACCGGACATAAGGGATGACCATCTCCCTGATCGTCTCTGTCCGGTACAAACCGCCCATGTTCGATCCGAGATCGTTGTACACGGGGACCGCATCGACGTTGTCCCCAACGACCTCCACCAGCTTGTCGATCCTCTTCACCCAGACATCGGTCATCTTCTCGAAAAGGGCATGCATCATCGAGGCATTGGTGATGATGTCCATGTAGAACTTCTCGTGACCAAGCCACGGCCCGGCGATGTCGGTCCAGCCGCCGAATATTTCCGTGATGATGAATCGGCTGGTCTCTTTCCGCATGCGGGCTGCCTTTTCCGAAATGTAAGAGATCTCGGCGCTGTCCACGACGGGAATCTCGATCTTCTCCACGTCCGCGGGGGTTTGAACCCACGAATAGGGATTCTCGATGACATCGAAGTAGTGCCCTCCGGCGGGCAGCATGTACAGGGCACGGCCCACTTGGCAGCGAAAAGAGCCGTCCGGCTGCGGCACCGGCGCGAAATCAGAGCTCACCTGGACATCGGTCCCGCTCGGGTGCCGCCATGCCTTCCAGTCGCGGTCCCGCCGGCACCCAAGCGTATCGTACAGGGGATAGCACGGCTCGACGTCCAGGCCAAAACGCTCCCGGACCGCCTCGTCCACCAAGACCCAGAATTGCGAGGTGTCGCCGATGCGGACAGGCGTCTTCACGCCGAGGTACTTCAGGAGATTGGAGTAGGCTTCGGCCAGAATCGTCGACGCGTTGAATCCGCCGAGGTCGATCGGGATTCTGTCCCCTTCCTTGTGATTGAGGGCCGCGATGACGCGATCCCGCGACGTCACTGGTCGCCTCCTCCCGCGGACTGTTCCTCCAGGTCGAACACCTTTTCCAGCTTCACAATTCTGCCTTCCTCCGAATAATCCTGCATTTCGGAAAGCAGGGGCCGCATTTTTTCCAGCCACTTCTGGAACACTTTCGTTTCTCCCTGGTAGCCGAGGGCCCGGTCAAATTCTCAGCCATTATATAGACGTACAGTGTGTCATCTCGAATCCAGATGATTTCTCTCTGTACCCCGGAATCCCGGATGAGCTTCAGCACATCTGGCCACACCTTCCTGTGGGCTTCGAGGTATTCCTGCCTCTTCTCCGGCTTGACCTTCTGGACAAAGAGAACGTGCTCCATGGGGACCTCCTGGCTGATGCTGTGAAAGCGCCACACCCGCTCTGCTGCGATTTTCCACACATATCGCGGCGCGCGCTCTATGAGAAGTCGGGAAGGTCGAACTCCCCCAGGCGGATCGGATACGTCCCGTGCTCCCGAACCAGCCGCACGAGGTAGTCGTACGTCACTCCGGACACGCTGCTGGGCACCGAGTGATCAGAGCTGAAGATATAGCCTCCACCCTTCGCGGCGTTGAGCTTGCGCAGCGTGTAGGCCTCGATCTCCTTGCGATTGCCGCGACCCCAGAGACGGACGTCCATGTTGCCAAAGAAGGCCAGCCGGTGCCCGACGCGCTTCCTGATTTCCAGCATGTCGAGGCCTGCCTTGGCTTCCAGCGGATGAACACCATCGATCCCGACTTCAATGAAGTCCTCCAGAATGTCGGTGACTCTCCCGCACCCATGGTAAAACACGGGAAGGCCGTGGCGATGCGCGACGGCGCACATTGCCTTCAGGCCCGGCTTGAAGTATCGCCTCCAGTAGTCCGGCGCGAACAACATTCCATTCACATATGCCACATCCCCGGCGAGATACAGCCCATCGAGCAGTCCACCGGCAGCCTCGATTTGGGCCTCCAGCAGCTCGACCATGAATGCATTGATGCGCCGAGCGAACTCCCCCACGATCTCAGGGAACATGCCGATCCAGAGAAGCATGTTCGCCTGGCCGATTGAGCGAACCATGAACTCTGATGCCTCAATGACCGTGCCGAACACTGCGAAATCCACCCAGGCTCTCTTCACACGCTCCATATATGAAGAGGCAATGTGTTCGACCCGATCATCGCCCACGCAATTGACATGGTCGTCAATGGCGGCCGTGAACCTTCTGTGGTCCGTGGGGTCGTCGAACCGAAAATCCGTCACCTTGTCGATCGAGTCCGTCTCGAACCCTGAGTATTCGGGCATGGGGAACGCATACACCTTGCGAACGAATGCACCGAATCCGGTCCGGACAACCCTCTCGTTCTCGTTGCTCTGGAGAGTCTCCATCTGCCTGATGTGAGGATCGAGGTTGGGAATCACCACCACAAGGTCAAGGTCGTAGTGTGTGTAGGGGCTGGCGTCGCCAGGCAAGCCAAGCTCCTGGCGCCATCGGGTGAGAAAGGACGTCCAGAAGAACTCATGGATCGGTATGCGATCCGGCTCTTTGTTTGCCAGAGCCTTTCGGACACGGTCCACCTTCTGAATCGTGCTCTCTGATCTTTCCATCGGATGCCTCGACTCTCTTGAAACACTCGTCCGAAAAGCAGGAGCGCACGGGAGCCCTGCGGATCCCGCGCGCCCGTTCACCAGTCTTCCGTCAGCCTGGACTCACCAGTCGCCAGGGAGATACTTGTCCACGTTGGCTTTGGTGACCTTGGGCAAGTCCATGTACACGTTGTACGGATCGTGCTGCTGGCCGGCCTTGATCCCTTGCTTCACGAATTCCACCGCCATGTTTGCCACGAGATTCGTTTCCACAATGGGCGACTGCATGACAGTCCCGTACATGACGCCATCGGCGATGGCCTTGAGACCCTCGCGGCTTCCGCCGATCCCGATGATGGGCACCGAGCCGGGCTTCCAGCCCGCCTCCTGCATTGCAATCGCGGCACCGACTCCGAGCGTGTCGTCCTGCCCGTATACCGCGTCGATGTCTTTTCCGTAGCGCGTGATGAAGTCCTGCATCACCTGGACTGCCTTGTCCTTGCGCCAGTCGGCAGACTGCCGCCCGATCACGCTGATATTGGCGTTCAGCTCCTTCAACTTGTCCATGAACCCGTTCGCACGGTCAATCTGAGCCTGCTGACCGGGAAGGCCTTCGATCATGACCACCTTGCCCTTGCCCTTGAGCAGGTCGTTCATCATCTCCCCGGCGACCTGTCCTTCCTTGTAGATGTTCGGCCCACCGTAGGCGACAGTGTATTTTTCCGATTCTTTCACCGGCGGATTGTTGATCATGAACACTGGGATGCCCGCGTCAAAGGCTTTCTTGATGCCCGGGGCGATGCCCTTGGAGTCCGCTGCGAAAACGCAGATCAGGGAAGGCCTCATGGCGATGGCATCATCCATCTGCGTCGACTGGAGCTGGGCGTCGAACTTCGCGTTGAACATGAACAGGTTCAGGCCTGCGCCGTTGACGATGGTCTGGAAGTTGGACACGTACGGCGGACAATACGGGCTCTCCATGCCGAGCATGAGAAGGACGATGGTCTTCTTCTGCCCCGCCTTTTCGCTGTCTCCCCCGGCCATCACCAAGAATGCGCTCAAGCTGAAAACCAGTATGCACGTCAACAGAATAAGCGGTTTCCGCAATTTCATTGCTTTTCTCCCTTGTCTGAATCTCGACACTCGAATCGCTCAACCCTCAGGCTCTGTCCTGCTACTGGCTCATAGGCATCACCTCCCTCCGAGAATCGCCGGCACTCATCTGTATTTCGCCCGTTCGACGTTGACCGCGTCGATGACGAGGATCAGGATCAGAATTCCGCCGCGGATCATGTCCTGGATGTATGACTCCAGTTGCAGGAGCACCATTGCGTTGTTGAGAATTGCGATCAGAAGGAATCCAAGAAAGGCCTTGCCAACACTCCCTTCGCCGCCGGAGAGACTGACCCCCCCCAGCAGTACAGCCGTGATCACCAGCAGGGGCGTGTTGACCCCGAGGCGTCCCGAGGCGACGTTGATCTTCCCGGCGAGCAGGACTCCGGCCACTCCGGCCAGAACTCCCGCGATAGTGAAGCAGGCCAGGCGGACCCGATCGACGTTGATTCCGAAAAGGCGACTCGCGACGGCGTTGCCGCCAACCGCGTACACGTTTCTGCCAAAATGCGTTCGCTTCAATACAATCTGGAAGATCACCACAAGAACGATGAAGACAAGGATCGAGCCGGAAATGTTGAAGAACAGGGGCTGGGAAATGTTCAGGAAATCGGGATTGGTTCCCTTCACGGTGAGGCTCTTGGTCACAGCCAACACCACACCGCTGAGGGCCACCATCATCCCCAGCGTGGCGGCGAGGGAGGAGAGCCGCAGACGGGTGACGAGAAGCCCGTTGATGATTCCCACGATCGCGCCACCGACAACGGCCGCGATGACACCTGCCAGCACCCCGTACTGCTGGAATGTGATGGCGAGGACGGTCGAGACGGCCATGTTAGAGCCCACGGAAAGATCCAGCTCTCCGAGGATAATCAGGAATGCCATGCCGATCACGAGGACTCCTTCGATCGACATGTAGCTGAAGATGTTCACGATGTTGTAGTAGGTCAGAAAATACGGCGACGCGATGGACAGCACGACGCCAATGACCAGAATCACCAGCAGCACTTTCTGGTTGGAAAGCGCAGCCAGCATCTTTCGCTTGTTCCCCCTGATGTCATTTGCCATATTTGGCCCTCGCTCTCAAGTCCACCGTAATGGCCAATATGATCAGTAATCCCTTGGTGATGTTCTGAAAAGCAAAGGGCACATTGTACAGGGTCAGGGCGTTGACGATCACGGCCAGCAGCAGCACCCCGACGATCGTATTGCGGATGCTCCCTCGACCGCCGGTCAGGCTGTTCCCGCCGATCACGATGGCCGTGATTGCGTCAAACTCGAACCCCACGCCTGCGACGGGGCTCCCGCTGTTCATCCGGGAACTCAGGATGACCCCGGCAACCGCCGCACACAGGGCCGAGATGAGAAAGGCCACGATGCGCACGCTTCGCGTTCGGATTCCGGCTATCCGCGCGGCTTCACTGTTGGTGCCGATGTAGATGAGCGCCTTGCCGAATCTCGTGCGGGACAGGACCACCTCGCAGAGAATGGCGATGACGACGAACACCACGACATGAAACGGTATTCCCAGCAGTTTCCCCTGGCCCAGGAACGAGTACCAGGTGCCGGGCGTGCCGATGATGATCGCGCCGTTGGTGTAGATGAGGGCTGCGCCCGCAAACACCGACAAGGCTCCGAGGGTCACGATGATGGAATTGACTTTAAACGACGTGATGATCAACCCGTTGAACAAGCCGAGCACCAGCGCCACTGCCAGCGGTATCAGGACCGCTGCCAGATCGCTGCGGAGCTGAAGTGTGGCCGAGACCACGGTCAGCAGGGAGACCGCCGATCCTATGGAAAGATCGAGAGCGCCGCTGACCACAACCAGGGTCAATCCGCACGCGAGGATGGCAATGACCGATACCACCTTCAGGATGTTGATGATGTTGCTGATCGTCGCGAATGACGGGGTCACGATCGACAGCACCACGACAATCGCCACCAGGAAGAGGAACTGCGGATGGCTCTTGAAGCCTTCCCAGGCTTTCAGCAGGAAGCTTCCATTTCTCATGCTAAGCTCTCATTGCGGCCCGAAGGATGTTCATGGCTGTGACCTGCTCATCGACAAACTCACCGAAGATTTCCCCTTTCGACAAGACCACGACGCGATTCGCCAGTTGGGCAATTTCCGGTATTTCGGAGGAAAGGAACAGGATCGAAACGCCGCTGTTTGACAGCTCCCGGATGATGCCGTAGATGGCTTCCTTGCTCTTCACGTCGACCCCGCGCGTCGGGTCGTTCAGGATCAGCAGCCGTGGTTTGACCGCCATCAGCCGCGAGAGGATTGCTTTCTGCTGGTTTCCGCCGCTCAGGTTCACAACTTCCGCGTTCACCGAGGGTGTCTTGATGGAGAGGCTCTCAACCTGGCGGGCGGCGAGCTTGTTCTCGAGCCGGGTATTGAGAAAGAAGCCGGTGTAGACGTGGTAGGTCCAGAGGGCCAGTATATTGTCCTTCACGCTCAGCTCGAGGAAGAGGGACTGCAGCTTTCTCTCCTCGGGCAGGTAGACAATGCCGTAGCGGATGGCGTCCAGCGGGCTGGCAAGACGGATCTTTTCCCCCAGGAAGTGGATCTCTTTCGACGCTGCCGGCCACAACCCGAACAGACTCTTTACCAGCTCGTCCTTGCCGGACCCCATCAGGCCCGCGATTCCGAGGATTTCACCTTCATACAGCTTGAGATTGAAGTCCTTGATCCGGTTGCGGATAGACAAGTCACGGATCTCGAAGACGATCCGCTTCCTGAGAATGGCCGGCTTGGCCGCGCTTTCAACCGCATGGCCGACCATCAGGGTTATGATGCGCGTGCGATCGAACTCTCCCCTCTTCAGAGTGCCCCTGTTCTTGCCATCCCTGAAGACACTGATCCGGTCCGCAATGTCCGTGACTTCGTCGAGGCGATGGGAGATGTAGATGACGCTGATATCCCTCCTCTTGAGCTCGCGAATGATCTCGAACAGCTTGTCTGTCTCTTCCTTGATCAACGAAGAGGTCGGCTCGTCCATGATGACGACCTTGGCGTTCTTGACAGTCACCGCCTTGATGATTTCCACGAACTGCTGTTCCGCAGTTGTCAGCCGGGACAGCTGGGCGTTGGCGCGAATGTCCACCGAATACTCCCGCAACAGGCGGTCAGCGTCAGCATGCAGCTGCCGAAAGTTCACGAAGCCCGGCAGTCTGCTGCCGGGCAGGCGACCCAGGAAGATGTTTTCCGCGACCGAAAGCTTGGGCACGTTCTCCATCTCCTGGTAGATCATGCTGATCCCGAGATCGTGGGCCGCATGTGCGTCGCCGAGACCGACCTCCCGGCCTTGGAAGACGATCCTCCCCGAACTCTTTGCATATGCGCCCGAGAGTATCTTCATGAGCGTGGACTTCCCCGCGCCGTTCTCGCCGACGATGGCGTGGACCTCGCCTCTTTCGAGATCAAAATCCATCTCGTCCAGGGCAATGGTTCCGGGGAAGTGCTTGGTGACTCCGCGCACCTCTAACAGGCTGGATTCGCTCATGTCACTGGTACCCTCACCCGCGCGGTGGAATCCCGAGTGGTCAACCGCGGCTGCAGGATCACCGTGTCGACGATCCTGGTGTTCGTCTCGATCTGTCGGAACAGCATTTCAAAGGCTTTGTCCGCAAGCTCCTTCAATGGGTAATGGACGGTCGTCAGGGAGGGGGAAATCATCTCCGCGATCTCGCTGTCGTCCATGCCCAGGAGTGAGACGTCCTCAGGGATTCTCACCCCCCGGTGCTGCATCTGTTTGATGATGCCGAGCGCCATCACGTCATTCATCGTCCAGACCCCCGAGCACCCTCGCCTGTCTTTCAGGAGCCACTCTGCGGCGGAGATGCCCGACCCGAACTTGAAATCTCCCTCGAAGACAGCAGTGGAAGGAAGCGGGATCCCCTGTTCGGCCAGCGCTTCCCGGAAGCCTTTCAGCCGATCCCTGCAGAGACCGATTGTCAGCGGTCCCGTGACGCATGCGAGGTTCGTGTGACCCAGTTCGAGGAGATGTCTTCCCGCGATGTACCCGGCTCTCTGGTTGTCAAGAACAACGCTCGCGACCTTGTCTGCGGCGAGCGCTCGATCGATCAGGACGATTGGTATGTTCTGTTCAAGAATCCTGCCGAGAATGTGACTTTCATCCGAAACTCGGGACAGGATGATCCCGTTGATGTCGCGCCGCAGCAGGTCGGTGATATGTCCTTCTTCGAGAGCCGGGTCTTCGTGAGTGTTGACGAGGATCAGATTGTAGCCGTTCCTGTACGCCTCTTCCAGGCTGAACTGAATGATCTGCGCAAACGCCGCGGAAGTCGATTCGGGAACAGCAAGACCGAGGAGCCTCCCCTGCTTCATGCGGAGACCCTTGGCCGTGAGATTTGGCTTGTACTGCAGGCTCTGAATCGCTTCGAGGACTCTTTTCCTCGTTCTCGGGTGGACCGCGTCTCTGTTGTTGATGACCCTGGACACAGTCGAAGTCGAGCATCCCACGTATTTCGCGACACCATTCATGGAGACCAATCCCTTGAGCTCCTTTGGACGCGCTTGATGGTATCGTTTCCGTAATCGTTCTCGGGAACGTTACCATAGACTGGCTGAGTTGTCAAAAAAATTTGTTGGAGATCTAATGTATTGGCAGATATGACCTTACGAGATTAGCTGACGTGCGCGGTCATCAGACGCTCTGCATTCTCGCGCCTTCTCGCGCCCCGAGGACACTCTTTCTGCATGCTTCTTCCTTGACTCCAATACGTCGCTGCCGATAGAATTGCGTCGTCCTCAATCCCCCTTTTTCACGCGGAGCAGAGGGAGGCGGCAGAATGGCATGCTTCAACCGGATAGACTACGCTGGCAACGCGGATTCCCGCATCGGAATCGGCGTCGTAGGTTACGGTTTCATGGGCAAGGTCCACTCCAACGCATACCTGAAGATACCCTACTCCTTCAAGACTCCGGCAGCCATTCCCTGGCTGTACGCGATGTGCGGACGCAACGCAGAAAAGACCGAGGCGACCGCGCGCAGCCTGGGCTATGCGGGCTGGTACTCCGACTGGAGGGAGCTTGTCCGCGACCCGGCAACGCGCATCGTGGACGTCTGCACGCCTGATAGCGAGCATGCCGCGCCGTCGATCGCAGCCGCAGAATCCGGCAAACATGTCATCTGCGAAAAACCCCTTGCAATGACGGTCGCAGAGGCTCGTTCCATGGCGGAGGCGGTGAAGAAGTCGGGTGTGAAGAACATGCTGTGCCATAACTACCGCTTCCTGCCCGCGGTGCGCCTGGCGAGGAACCTGGTAGACAGCGGGACGCTCGGCACCATTTATCATTTCAGGGCCGTCTATCTCCAGGAGATAGGCCATGACCCCGCGTCCCCGGTGGAGGACTGCTGGTACGCAAGCGGAACGAAGTCCGGCGTCCTTCTCGGAATCGGTTCGCACATCATTGACATGGCCCGGTTTCTCGCAGGGGAGGTGCGCAGCGTCAGCGGTCTCGTGAGGACATTCAACACCTCGCGAAAGAACCTTGCCGGAAAGGCCGAGCAGATCACGGCGGATGAAGGAAACGTCGCCCTCGTGGAGTTCGCCTCCGGCGCGGTCGGGACACTGGAATCTTCCGGCGTGGCGACCGGTCGCAAGAATGGCCACATGTGGGAGATCAACGGGTCAAAGGGGAGCATCCGCTACGATCTCGAGGATCCGGACCACCTGCAGGTGTTCACCGATGGCGCCGCAAAGGAGATCCGCGGCTTCACCAACGTGTCTGTGACGAGCGGTGGACACCCCTTCCGGATGAAATACTTTGTCCCCGGGTGCAACCCCGGCTGGGAATATGGACACGTTCACGCGCTCCATCATTTCCTGGATTGCGTCGCGCATGACAAGCCCGTTGCTCCCTACGGCGCCACCTTCGATGACGGTTACCGAGTCCAACTCATCATGAAAGCCATCGTAGATTCTTCTGCGAGCGGCCGCAGGATCATCGTCGACCTCTGACGGGAGAAAAGGGAGGGACCAGGATTGTGCGCGGCGCTTGCGCGTCCGCCAATTCCCGCTCCAATTGGGCCGCTCCTCAGAGCCGCAGTGATGAGCGAAAGACCGCACGGGAGCGTGAACCGTTCGGGGACATAGGTACCAGAGTATTCCGGAGACACAGGGAACACTTTTTCCGGGGACATGGGTGACACCCTCGCCCAGGAGGAGGCACCAATGCCGTGGAAAGTTGTCACCGTGGTCGAGCAGCGAGAGAACTTCCTCCGGGACTGAAACGCACGTTCCTTCACCGTCAGTGACCTGGCGGAACGATTCAGTATCTCAAGAAAGACTGCCTGCAAGTGGATCGAGCCCTACGAGGAGCGCGGCCGAGAGGACTTGGCGGATCAATCCCGCCGACCGCACAGCTGCCCATGGCAGACGGAGGAGCAGATCTGCGATGCACTGGTGAAGCCGCGCCACGCGCACTCCAGCCGGGGCCCCGGGAAGCCTCTCGATGTGCTGCAGAGAAGACATCCCAGATGGGATCTGCCTTCCTGCTCAACCGCACCGACTCCTCGTCCCGTGGAGTGCCATTGCCGGGGAAGGCTCGCTTTCCCGAGGCGGCAGACTGCTTCCGCCATCGGTAGACCTGCCCGCTGCCAATGCCCAGATCTTCCTCGATCTTGTGGCCGCCCTGCTCACCGGCCTCCATCATCCTCACCGCCTCAACCCTGAACTCCTTGGTGTGCATCGTGTGAGTGCTCCGTTCGTCGTTCTCCATTACCTGGCCTTTCTACCAGACTGCATATCCGCGTGTCCATGAAATCGGGGAAGGTTCAGGGCGCCCGCCCCACGGCGCACACCATGCCCGAGCGCGCCTGCCGCTCAGCGGGGCCCGGGCTGATTGCCGGGGTGCACGAGGTCGATCTCGCAGGTGGCAGATGCCCTCGAAGCGGACAGCGGCAGCCCCCTGGGCTGCCCTCGTTGTGGATCCGAGATGAAGCTCGTCGCAGTCATCACGGATCCTCCAGGCGTTCGCAGGACCCTGTGCCGTCTCATCAGGACAGGCAGGGCGCCGCCCAGGTGATCCGGCCCCCGGCAACCTTCTTCTCGACCTCTGGACCGCAGTTGGGAAACGCGCGCGTGGTCCGCATGGTCCCCCCGCCGACCATGGAACGGGCACGGGCGTCACTCCCCCGCGAATCGACAGCGCGCCGGTTCATCGCCTGCTCACCGCATGGAGGAGCTGGAAGGCGAAGCCTGCCAGGAGCGCGCCCCCGACGCAGAAGGCGAGGTACAGCCCGAACACCCGCGGCTTGACGATTCCCCAGACGGCCGACATGGCCGGGATCGTCGTCACCGCCCCACCGACCAGGAACGACAGGGCTGCGCCCCCGCTCATGCCCCGGCTGAGGAGCCCCGAAACTATCCCCAGCGCCGACAGGTTGGTCGTGTAAAAGGGAATCCCGATCAGTGTGGCCAGGGGAACGGCCCAGGGAGTGTCGCGGCCGAGCAGGAAGGCCACGGCCGCCTGAGGCACGAACCGGGACACGAGGGCCTCCAGGACAAAGGCGACCCCCATCCATGCGGCCAGCCGCAGCAGGACGGATCCCGTGTCGCGCGCGACTCCGGCCCACATCGATGCCGAACACCCGCACGCCCGGTCGTCCCTGGCAGGAGCAGCTGCAGCCCGCGCCTGCGGGCGCCGCGTACACTGCCAGGGGGATCGTCCCCCGGACGGATGGCGCCAGCCGCAGCACGTCCCTGCCCAGCAGGCCCGCTCGCTCCAGCGCCAGCGCCACGAACCCGCCGCCAAGGCTCATGACGAAGGTGGCTGACAGCCTCCACGCCGCCAGCTCCCACCCCACGGCCCCCGCGCTCAGGAAGAAGATCTCGGGGTCCATGGAGGGCGAGGCGAGCCAGAACGCCATCACAGGCGCAAGCGGGACCCCACCGGTAAGAAGCGCCGCCACCACCGGAATCACCCCGCAGGAGCAAAACGGGCTCACCGCGCCGACCAGGGTCGCCAGCACCACGGCGACAACGGGGTTCCCCTGCAGCGCACCCTCGATCTTCCGCGACACCCCGGACCTCTTCAGCAGGACGGCCAGCGGCACTGACACGGCAAGCCAGGGAAGGATGTGCAGGAAAGCCTTCCCCACAAACGACAGGATCCCGACCACCTCGCTCAGCACCGCCGCCATGGTATTCTCCTTTATCGTAATTTTACGATATCTTGAACACGCGCGCGCCCCCTTTCCTGCACCCCCCCGGTCATCGCCGGCAATCGCTCGTCAGAAGATCTTTCCGACAGTGGCGCGGAACCAGCCGATCGTCCCCGCGTTGAGCTGGTAGCAGGTGGCAGGGCCCTCGACCTCGCCGCTGATCCAGCCTGCCGACCGAAGAACCTTCAGGTGCTGCGAGACCGTGGCCTGTGCGATCGGGAGATGCGAGACGATATCGCCGGTGATGCAGCCGGGGTGGGTCACAAGGAACTTCAGGATCTCGAACCTCGTGGGGTTTCCCGCGGCCTTGAGCATGGACACGAAGCGCCGCTCATCATCCCCCCCGATGGCAATGGTGCAGCAGGCCCCCGGCATGCCGTCGCCGCGGGCCGGGCGCCCGGCCCGGGAGGCACCCTGTGTCTTCATATCGTCATATTGCGATAGAGGAGATGCAGGGTCAAGCGTTTCGGGACCGGGGCAGGCTGATGGCGAAAACCGACCCCTTGCCGGGCTCGCTGTCGGCGCGGATCGTGCCGCCGTGGGCCTCGACAATCGCGCGCGTGACCGCCAGCCCGATGCCCGCTCCGCCCGTGGCCCTGCTCCGCGACGGGTCGACCCGGTACAGCCTCTCGAAGATCCGGGGCAGGTCCGCCGCGGCGATGCCGATCCCCGTGTCAGAAACGGCGATCTGCACGCTCTCCCCTCGAATGCCCGCACTGACCTCGACCCTGCCGCCCGGGTTCGTGAACTCGAGGGCGTTGGAGAGGAGGTTCACAACTGCCTGGCTCAACCTGTCGGGGTCTGCCTCGGCACGAAGGCCGACGGTCCCGCCCGACAGGGCAGCGGCGAGGGACACGCCCTTTGCCCGGAAATGCGGCTGGTGATGAGCGACGATCCCCTCGAGCAGCTCCCCCAGGTCGATGTCGCGCGCGCTGATCCCGATGGCCGCGCCTTCCTCGCGCGCGAGCGCCTCCAGGTCGCGCACCAGCCTTGTGATCCGCAGCACCTCCTCGTGCAGCCCGGCCAGGCGTGCCGCGTCGGGCTGCCAGACCCCGTCGACCAGCGCCTCGATGTGGCTCTGCAGGGCGGCAAGGGGGGTGCGAAGCTCGTGCGCGACATCGGCCGTGAGCCGACGGCGCAGGTCCTCCTGGTCGCGCAGGCCCTGTGACAGGCCGTTCACGGCGGAGGTCAGGGCCCCGATCTCGCGCATCCGTGACTTCTCAACG
This sequence comes from uncultured Spirochaetota bacterium, assembly GCA_963733835.1. Taxonomy (GTDB): domain Bacteria; phylum Spirochaetota; class Spirochaetia; order SZUA-6; family Fen-1364; genus CAVTER01. The sequence continues at coordinate 179,317 of CAVTER010000009.1, read as the reverse complement.
ATGCGCACGTCACGGCGGCCCGCGGCGATTGCCTGGGTCGCGCTCACAACCCGGGCGAGAGGCACGCTGATCCCGCGTGCCATGAAGAGGCCGGCGCCCACGGCGAGGGCCAGCACGGCAAGGGTCACCCAGAGAAGGAGCCTGTTCAGGGCGTTGATGAAGGCGAGGTCCTGGTCGTCGAGGAAGAACGGGCCGTGGTACCCGATGGTGACAGCCCCGACCTCCTGGAACTCCCTGCGGACGGGAAAGGGGACCTCCGTGTAGGTGCCGTGCCAGTTGGGATAGCGGCTGGACATGTTGGCGGCCATGTGGGTGATCATCTGCTGGCACAGGCCGTTGTTGTGCTCGACCGCGTCCCAGACGACCCCCCCGTCCCGCGCGCTCACACGGATGATCAGCCCCTGCTCGAGGGCGGCCATGCCCACCGCCTCCAGGCCGTCGTGGTCCCAGCTGCCGTCCGGTCGGACCTGGCGGGCCACCATCTCGACGACCTGCCAGTTGGCCCTGTCCTGCTCACCCTGCACGTAGCGGCGGAACTCGCTCTCGAGAACGCCGTTGGCGAGGGCGCTCACGAGCAGCACGCACAGCAGGGCCACGAGGACGTAGGACAGGGTGAGGCGGCCGCGGAGACTCCCCATCGGCTCCCCTAGCTCCCCGAGAACCTGTAGCCCATGCCGTGGACGGTGTGGATGTAGCGCGGGTTTCGCGGGTCGGTCTCGATCTTCTGGCGCAGGTTCTTGACGTGGACGTCCACCGTCCTGTCGAACCCGTCGAAATCCGCGCCCAGCGCGAGGTTGATGAGGTCCTCCCTGCTGAAGAGTCGCTGGGGGCTGGCGGCAAACACGCGAAGGAGCCTGAACTCACTCGGCGTCAGCCCCGCCGGCCGCCCCGCCTTGCGCGCCTCGGCGGCCGCCAGGTCGAGGACGAGGTCCCCGCTGCCGAAGCTGAGAACCTCGGCAAGCGCGTCACCCTCGCCTGCCGCGCGGCGCAGGACCGCGTCCACGCGCGCCATGAGCTGGCGGGGGCTGAAGGGTTTTGTCACGTAGTCGTCGGCGCCCAGGTTCAGGCCGCGCACGGCATCCGCGTCCTCCACACGGGCGGTGAGCATGATCACGGGCACGCGGGAACCGCGGCGCAGCCTGCGGCAGACCTCTTCCCCGGGGATGTCGGGGAGCATCAGGTCGAGGATCACGAGGGCCGGCCTCTCCTGCTCGACCAGTGCAAGTGCCTCCTCGCCGCCCGCGGCGTGCAGAGGGGCATACCCCGCCCGCACGAGGTAGGACGCCACGACGTCCCTGATCTTCTGCTCGTCGTCGACGACGAGCACCTTGCGGGGGCTCCGCGCCATTCCTAACGGACCGAGTAGCCCTCGCCCTCGATCGCCGCCCTGACCGCGGGCTGTCCCACCAGCGCGGGATCGTAGCCCACCGTGACGAGCTTCTTCTCCAGGCTGACGTCGACGGCATCGACGCCCTTCAGCCCGCTCACGGCCGTCTTCACGGCGTGGACGCAGTGCTGGCAGGACATGCCCTCCACGTTCAGCGTCATCGTCTGCTTGGCCATTCCTCAGTCTCCTTCGCTCGTTCAAATATGCTCACGAAACCCGCCGCGGTCCACAGCGAAGCCTTCGGTGCGGGCAGCTGCCCTGCCGCTGGACCTGCCGGGTCACCGTCCGCAGCAGGAGCCTGTCGCGCGCGCGGAGGCGCGGAAGCCCTCCACCACCCTGCGCACCGCGGCGATGTCCACCGCCGCCAGGTCGTCGACCACTTTCACGTAGCCGTGCAGCATGCCCATGCCGCACTGGAAGGTGAAGTCGCCCCCCACGTCGAGCAGGGGGGTCTCGAGCTGGCCCCGCGAGAGGTCGAGCACGCCGTTGTAGGAGGGAAAGGCGACCTTCGCGTTGCAGGCCGTGATCCCTGCCGGCACGAAGCGGATCCTCGCCTTCACGCCGCGCTGCAGCACAAGGACCGCGGGGGTGTAGCCGCCGTCGTCCACGCGCACCTCGACGGACTGGATCCCGCCGGACATCCGCGCGGGCACGATCGAGTCGGTGGGGACCTTCCCGCCGGCGTCCGCGGGGGGATCGAGCGTCGGCAGGCCGTCCGCCGCGACCCTCGAGACATCGGCCACGACGCGGATCTCGCTCGAGATCATCCCCATCCAGCAGGTGTAGACGATGGTCCCCTCCTCCTGGGGCGTGAACTCGATCAGGTTCCTGCCCGGCACCAGCTGCTTCCTGATGCCGTAGCGCGGGACGGTGAGCGGATTGTTGCAGCCGTTCAGGTCCTCTGCCCGGGCGGTGATCGTCCACCTGACGGGGATACCCTTCTGCACGACCAGCGGCTCGTACTGCCCGGAGTCGACGGAGGTGGTGACGGACTGGAAGGGGCCCTCCAGGGTCGCGACGGCCAGGGGACGGGGAACCGCTGCCGCCGCCTCCGCGCCCGCGGAGACCGCGCCCGTGGAACGACCCGCCGCCATCGCGGGCATGAGCGACGGAAGCGACACGCCGAAGAGGTTCATACCCCTGGCGAACATGAGCAGGCCGAGAGCCATCACGAGTGCGCCGCTCGCCCGCAGCATCCACCGGTTGAACTTCGCGCTGAGAAGCGAGCTCACCGCGCCGAACCCCAGCATGAGCGGGACAGTCCCGAGGCTGAAGAGAAACATGGAGAGCGCACCGGCGAGGAGACTCCCCGTCCCCAGGGCGTAGACCTGCATGGTCTGCAGCGGGCCGCAGGGCATGAGGCCGTTCAGGAGGCCCACGACGAAGGGCCCCCCGCGCGATGCCGCGGCGGTGATGCGCGCGCCTGCCCGGCCGGGCAGACCGCACGCGGAGCCTCGACAGCCAGGGGAAGATGCCCAGCATCCGCACCCCGAGGAAGAGCATGAATGCGCCGGCGAGGATGGGCATGAGCCCCTTGAGAGCCGTTGACAGGCTGAAGAGGGATCCCACGGCGCCCACGATGCCGCCGATCACGGTGTACGAGACCACCCTGCCCGCGTTGTACAGGAGGCTGGGCACGAGCCGGGCGCCTCCGCGCGTCCGCGCCGCCTCGGGGTCCGGGCACGACGCGGCTGAGGGAACTGCTGGAGCCTGGACCTTCCCGTCCATCCCCTGGGAGACGGCGATGCCCCCGCACATCGCGATGCAGTGCAGAGACGTGATGAGGCCCACGATGAAGATGAGGCCGTAGCCCATGTTCTGGCTCACGGCGGGAAGGAAACGTCCCTGGCCAGCCGCGCTCACGAGTAGGAAGAGGGCCGCCACGATGGCGAGGAGGCCCAGCAGCCGCAGGGCCGCCCTTCCGCGGGCAGGGGCAGGCCCGGCAGCGGGTGACTCGCTGCGCACGGCGTACCCCGCCCCGACGATGGCCTCGCGGATCGCCTCGATCCCGACCTGCGCCGGGTCGAACCGGACCCGCACCTCGGACAGCGACGCGCTGGCGCGCACCGAACGGACGCCGGCCAGCTTTCCCACGGCACGCTCGATGTGCTGCTCGCAGCTCCCGCACGTCATCCCGTCGACGGACAGCCTCAGTGTCGCACGCGCCTCGGCCATTGGACCTCCCGCAGTCATTGTGATCGACCTGGACACTACGCCGCGCGTATGAAGGAAACGTGAAGAGCGGCGCCCGGCCGGCCCGCTCTTCACGTTTCCTTCACATGCAGGAGGCAGGATGGCTCATGACCAAGGCAATGACAGTCCTCCTCCTCTCCCTCCTGCTTGCGGCACCCTCCTTCGCCCAGGCGAGCCTGACCCCGTCCGGCGACCTGAAGATCCAGAAGAAGGGCATCGGCAGCCAGGCCGTCTTCTTCCCGTACAAGGCGGGGAACGTGGCCATGGAGGTCTTCGCGGTGAAGGCTCCGGACGGCACGATCCGCACGGCACTCAACACCTGCCAGGTCTGCTACTCGTCGGGGAGGGGCTTCTACACCCAGAAGGGAGACCTCCTTGTCTGCAACAACTGCGGGAATCTCTTCCGGGTGAGCCAGGTGGAGCTGGTGAAAGGCGGGTGCAACCCCGTGCCCATCACGAAGGAGTGGAAGACCGAGGACGCCCAGTCCATCGTCATCTCCCGGGAGTTCCTCGAGCAGGCGAAGCCCTTGTTCGCGAACTGGAAGAAGCGGTAGGGAGCGGGCCGGTTCCCTTCTCGGCGCGCTCCGGGCGCTTGATCAGGCGACAGCCCTGCATGGTACAATCGACGCCCGGGCCGGTGATCAGAACCCGCCCGGGAGGGGGTCACCGATGCGCCTGGTGAGGACGTGCATTCCCTGGGTTGCCGCAGTCACCCTGGCGGCACTGTGCTCCTGCTCGGATCCCGCCGATGTCCCGGGACCCGACCCCGCGGCCCCCCGGCCGGTGGACTTCCGCGTGGTCTTCCCGGCCAACCTGGACAGGACCCAGGCCCCGGTCCTCAGCCTCCTCATCACGGGTCGCCCGAACGTGAGCGGCACCGTGGAATCACCGGGGCTGCTCCTGTCGGAAGGCTTTCTCACGGATGGCTCGGGGCTGGCTGTGGTCTCCGTGCCTTCCTCCGGCATGCTGACCCAGCTCGACGCGGTCGAGAGCAAGGGCATCCGCGTCCACGCTGACGACACCGTCTGCGTCGTCGCGGTGAGCGATATCGGGAGTCCCGCCGTGTCGCTGGCCACCTGCAGCGTGCCCCCGGAGTCCTTCCTGGGCACTGACTACCGTGTGCTCGCCGGGGGGAACACCCTGGATCTCTCGGGAGGAATGTACCTTGCCGTGGTCGCCACTGCGGACACCACCACGGTGACGATCACGCCGGCCACGGCCGTGTCGAGCGGCCGGCCGGCGGGCACGGCCTACAGCATCGTGCTGGGCGCGAGCGAGGCCTACCAGACCCAGGCCAGCGCGCTCGCGGGCGACATCACGGGCACACGCATCCAGTCCGACAAGCCCATCGCCGTCTACGCGGGACACATGTGCGCCACCATCCCCGGTTCGACTCCGTACGCCGGGTTCCTCGTTGCCGCGGTTCCGCCCGTCGGCAGCGCGGGATCCGGGTTCTTCGCAGTCCCGCTCGCGGGCCGCTCGGGGTACTGGCTGCGGGTCCTGGCGCTGGAGGACGGCACGGCGCTCACCTACAGCTCCGCGGTCGGCGGGGCCCCTGCCGGCCTGGAGGCGGGACAGTTCGCCGATTTCCGCTGCACCGCCGCGCTGGGGATCACGTCGACACGCCCGGTCATCGTCGCCCAGATGGCGGAAGGGGCTTCGGTGGATTCGCTCACGACGGCCGATCCCTTCCTCGGCCTCCTGGCTCCCGTGAGCCGCTTTGACAGCCTCTTCGTCATCGCGACCCCCTCCAGCCATGTCGGGAGCCGGTTCGTCAATCTCGTCGTTGCCACGCCGGCAGCGGCCGGGCTCACCGTGAACGGCACCGCGATCGGGGCGGGAAGCTTCAGCACGATCGGCTCGACAGGGTACTCGCAGGCGTCCATCGCGATCGCGGGCGGGTTGAACACGATCGCCTCGGCCGGTTCCAGCTTCGGCGCGTTTGTCTATGGCTGGGCGCCTGCCGACGGGTACAACGGGTTCTGTTTCACCCCGGGAGCAGGTTTCTGACCTGGTCGACCCTCGCTCCGCGGGGCGGGGTCAGGTCGAGCCCTCGATGACCGCCCCGCCCAGGAGCAGGTCCCCGTCGTAGAACACGGCCGACTGGCCGGGGGCGATGGCGCGCTGCGGTCGGTCGAAGCGCACCTCGGCGCTGCCGTCGTCTCGCGGGATCACCAGGCCCGGCGCCGGCTGCTGCTGCGAGCGGACCTTGACCGCGGCGCGAACCGGCTGCGTCGGGGGCGCGATGCTGACCCAGTTCACCGCTGCCGTCACCAGGCTCGTGCGATCCAGCTCCGCGGCGGGTCCGACAAAGACCGTGTTCGTTGCCCGGGTCAATCCCTGTCACGTACAGGGGTTCCCCGGCGCCGATCCCCAGGCCCCTTCGCTGGCCGACCGTGTACGCCCAGACCCCCTTGTGTCGTCCCACGACCTTGCCCGCCGCGGTGCGGAAGAACCCTTCCGAGGAGGGGGAACCGGGCCCCACCATGGCCCTGTAGTCTCCTGCAGCGAAATCCTGGCTCTCCGTCCTGTCGTGCACGGCGAGGCCGCCTTCGCGGGCCAGGGCGCGGACCTCGCTTTTTCGCATGCCGCCCAGGGGGAAGACGGCGCGTGCGAGCTGCCCCTGCGTGAGCATGCACAGGAAGTAGGACTGGTCCTTGACCGGGTCGATCCCGGCCCGCAGGGTGTACCGTCCCGACCCCGGGTCGAGGGCGACCCCGGCGTAATGGCCGGTCGCGAAGCCGTCGGCCCGGATGCCGGCCTCGGTTGCCAGCCTTTCGACAAGCAGGCCGAACTTCAGCTCCTGGTTGCAGCGCACGCAGGGATTGGGCGTGCGCCCGGCCCTGTACTCCCGCGAGAAGTAGTCCAGGACGCGCGCACGGTACTCGGCGCGAAGGTCGACCTCGACGAACGGGATGCCCAGGGCGCTGCAGACCCGGCGGGCGGATGCCGCGTCCTGCTCCTCGTCCGGGCCGTAGCACGCACCCGGGGCGCAGCCCAGGGGGAGATCTCCTCCATAGATGCGCATGGTCACGCCCACGACCCGGCAGCCCGTCCGCTGCACGAGCAGCGCGGCCACCGAGGAGTCCACGCCGCCGCTCATGCCGACGGCAACCGTCCTCACCGCCGTGTTCACGCCCTCGGCATCCTCTTCTTCAGCGACCTGTGCCAGTACATGCGGGCGGCTTCCGCGGCACCGTACGCGGCGAACAGGAGGGGCCTGCAGGGCACGTCCCAGCTCCCCCAGCGCTCGAGGATTCTCTCGGAGAACCCCGTCTTGAACTGGTACAGGCCGTGCATCGAGTGCCCGGGGTCCCTGGCAGGAGGGATCCCGTACAGGTCGTAGGTCTCGCAGCCCGCGGCCCGCGCCATGCGGATGGCCTCCCACTGCAGGGCATAGGTGGGCATGAGGTTGCGCTTCTCGTTGGAGGATGCTCCCGTGAGGTAGACGCCCGTCTTCTTCCAGAAAAGGACGATGTTCCCTGCCAGCAGATCGCCTTCGTGCCGCGCGAGGAGCAGCCTGACGGCCGGCGCCTGGCCCGGGTACGCCCGGGCGCGCTCGAACAGGCCCCTGTAATAGGACGGAGCGTGGATGGCGATCCTGTCGCGCGCGCTGGTCTGCCTGTACAGCCCGTACCACGCGTCGAAATCGGCATCCCCGCCCTCCACGACCTGCACGCCCTTCTTCGCGGCCAGGCGGATATTGTAGCGGGTCTTCGTCTTCATGGCCGCGAGGATCTCCTCCTCGGCCGGACGGATGTCGACGAGCACGGTCGCCGACGGCTGCATGTCCGCCGTTGCCTTGCGCACCCGCGGCCCCGGGCCTCCCTGCGCCGGCGGCTCCCCTCCCTTCTCCCAGGGAAGATCGAAGCGAACGAAGATCGTGCCCTTCGGCAGGTGGGGACGGAGCGCCGTCGCCAGGGATGCGAGCAGGGCTCCACGCCCGGCTCGCCGGGTCGAGCGCGGGGCCGAACGGAACATAGGCGAGGTGCAGTCCCCGGGCCAGGCGACGCGTGAGGACGAGCAGGCCGATTCGGGAGGCTCCCGCCCGCGCCTCGAAGGGGTGGGCCTGCCAGCCGAATGCCTGCTTGAAGAAGCCCCACCAGCCCGACTGCAGGAGCTCGTCGCTGCCGTCCAGCGCCTCGAGCGTGACGGGCCGGACTTCGATCTCGATTACTTCACCCTGCCCTTCGCGACTTTCGCCGTGAGGATCGGACGACCCCCCGCACTGGAGCGGCGCATCGCCGACCATGACCCGCGAGTCTTCGACAGTGATCGGCGTGGTGAAAAACGTGTCGATGTCGATCTCGGCGGGAACCTCCGCGGCCGCGGGGACCGTTTCGGCGGGTGCCCCGCCGGCGACCACCCTGTCGCCCGGCTGTGCAGCGTCGACGAACAGGACCTCGACGATCTTCCCCGTCTGCGCCGCCAGGAGCATGCCCCTGCTCTCCACTCCCCGCAGGAGCGCGGGCTTCAGGTTCGCCACCAGCACGATGTTCCTGCCGCGAAGCTCCTCCTCCGTGTAGTGGGGCACGAGCCCCGAGACGATCGTGCGCTGCTCCGTCCCCGAGGTCGACCGTCTCGATGTAGAGCTTCTCCGCGTCGGGGTGCCGCCTGATGTCCACGATCTTCGCCACGCGCAGGTCGACCGTGGCAGCGGAACCGCTGCGGCGATCTCCGCCGGGGTCGGGCCGGGACAGCCGCTCCCGCGGCGGCCGCTCGGCAGCGGCGCGCTCCTTCTGGGTGCCGGAGAACCGGTCGCGCAGCTCCGCGATCTCCTTGTCCTCCAGGCGCTTGAACAGCAGCTCCGCCCTCCCGATCTTCCCGAGGCCCGACGAGCCTGCCGAGGTCCGCCCACGCGAGGGACTCCACCCCGAGCATGGCGGCCACGCGCGTCGCCGTTGCCGGGAAGGTAGGGGCTCACGAGGATGGCGAGGTCGCGCACGAGGTAGGTGAGGTTCCAGATCAGGCTCGCCGTGGCCTCGGGGCTCTCCTTGATGCCCTTCCACGGCTCCCCGTCCTGGAACTTCTTGTTTCCAATGGAAGAGAGCGCGAACATCTTCCGAAACGCCTCGCGCAGCTCCACCTTCTCCAGCAGGCTCGCGGATCTCCGCTTCCGCCTCGCGCACCTCCTGCCAGAACGGCTCGTCCGGCCGTCCCGGCGGGGAGCACGCCGCCGTAGAACCTGCCGACGAAGGCCAGGGTGCGGTTCACGAGGTTGCCGAGGTTGCCGATCAGCTCGGCGTTCACCTTCTCCTGGAAGTCCTTCCACGTGAAAAGGGCGTCCGACTTCTCGGGCCGGTTGTAGTACACGTAGAAACGCCACACGTCGGCGGGGATGCCCGTCTCGCGGGCGTCGGTGCCGAAGACCCCCACGCCCTTGCTCTTGGAGAACTTGCCCCCCTCGTAGTTCAGGTACTCGGTGGAGGACATGTGGTGCAGCGTGGTCCAGGCCTCGCCTGTGCCCAGGAGGCTGGAGGGGAAGATCACCGTGTGGAACGGGATGTTGTCCTTGCCGATGAACTGGAACAGCTTCACGTCCTTCGGGCGCGCTACCACCAGCTCTTCCAGTCGGGGGTGTGCTCGGCGGTGATGGAGATGTAGCCGATCGGCGCGTCGAACCAGACGTAGAACACCTTGTCCCTGTAGCCGTCCAGGGGCACGGGGATGCCCCACTTCAGGTCGCGGGTGATGCAGCGCTCCTTCAGCCCGTCGCGCATCCAGGCATAGGTCATCTGCACGGCGTTGCGGGCCCAGAAGCCCTTCTCGGCGGCCGACTCGATCCAGTCGCGCAGCTTCGGCAGGATGGCCATGAGGTCGATGAACAGGTGCTTCGTCTCGCGCACGCACGGGGGCGGTGCCGCAGACGCTGCAGCGGGCCCCGACCAGCTCCGAGGGGTCCAGCAGCTTGCCGCACTGCTCGCACTGGTCTCCCCGCGCGTCGGGGTAGCCGCAGTGGGGGCAGGCGCCCAGGACGAACCTGTCGGCGAGGAACCTCTGGTCCTTCTCGCAGTAGGGCTGGCTCAGCACCCGCTCGTTGATGTACCCGTTCTCGTGCAGCTTCGTGAAGATGTGCTGGGTGATCTCGGTGTGCACGGGCACGGAGGTGCGGCCGAAGTGGTCGAAGGAGACGTCGAACCACCTGTAGATGTCCGTGTGGATGGCGTGGTAGCGGTCGCACAGCTCGCGCGGGGTGATCCCCTCCTCCAGGGCGCGGGTCTCGGTGGCGGTGCCGTACTCGTCGGTGCCGCAGACGTACAGCGTCTCGTAGCCGGCGCAGCCGGCAGTAGCGCGCGAACACGTCGGCCGAGAGCACCTGGATGAGGTTGCCGAGGTGGGGAATGTTGTTGACGTACGGCAGCGCCGAGGTGATGAGACGTCTTTCCATATGTGGCGAATCTACCCGCCCCCGCCGCGGTGGTCAAGGAGCGGCTTTCCTTGACTCCCCCCCTCGGGGGCCGTACTATCGTTGGAGAGGAGGCCGTATGACAGATGTGACTCCCGGCAAGGGGAAGCGCAAGATCACGCCGGCGATCGTGCTCATCGCCATTGGCGTGATCCTCGCGCTGATCCTGCTTTTCTCCAGTTTCTTCGTGGTCGACCAGAAGGAAGAGGCGGTCGTGCTGAACTTCGGCAAGTTCTCGCGCATGGTCGGGCCCGGGCCTCCACTTCAAGGCCCCCTTCGGCGTGGAGAAGAACTACAACGTGCCCACCCAGAGAATCCTGACAGGAGGAGTTCGGCTTCCGCACCGTCCGCGCCAGGCATCGTCTCGGAGTACTCCACGGCGGGACTACTCCGCCGAGTCGATCATGCTCACCGGCGACCTGAACATCATCGACGTGGAGTGGATCATCCAGTACCAGATCACCGACGCGCGGGCGTGGCTGTTCAGCGTGCAGGACCGGCGACAAGACCATCCGCGACATCTCGCAGTCCGTCATCAACATGCTGGTCGGCGACCGCACGATCTTCGACGTGATCGGCGCCGAGCGGGCGACGATCGAGGTCCAGGGCCAGGAGATGATGAACGAGCTGTACAAGTCCTACGGCCTGGGCATCAAGGTGACCACGGTGAAGCTGCAGAACATCGTGCCGCCCGAAGGGGCCGGTGCAGGACGCCTTCGAGGACGTGAACAAGGCCATCCAGGACAGGAGCAGGATGATCAACGAGGGCAAGGAGGCCTACAACCAGTCCATCCCGCGGGCGAGCGGGCAGGCCGACCAGACCATCCAGGAGGCCCAGGGGTACGCCACCGAGCGCGTCAACAGGGCGCGGGGCGACGTGTCGCGGTTCCTGGCCGTGCTGGGCGAGTACCGGCAGGCGCCCGAATCCGTGCGCACCCGGCTGTACTACGAGATGTATGACGAGGTGTTCGGCAGCGGCCAGCGCGACCGATCTCGATCGACAAGAACCTGAAGAACTTCCTCCCGCTCAAGAACCTCGGCACGGCCGGCGCGGCCGCGCCGGCGCCGCGGCGGCGCAGGGAGGTGCGCGATGAAAAAGCTCATCATCATCCTCGTCATCGTCGGGCGCCGCGCTCCTGATCATCTCCCTGCTCGGGCCCTACTTCATCCTGCACCGAGGGCGAGCAGGCCGTCGTGGTGCAGTTCGGCAAGATCGTGCGGGTCGAGACCACGGCGGGCCTGAAGTTCAAGGTCCCCTTCATCGAGAGCGTGGTGCGCTATTCCAAGAAGGTGCAGTCCTGGGACGGTGATGCCCAGAGGCTTCCCACCTCCGAGAACCAGTTCATCTGGGTCGACACCACGGCGCGCTGGAGGATCTCGGACCCCAAGAAGTTCTACGAGTCGGTCGGCACCATGACCCAGGCGCACGGCAGGCTGGACGACGTGCTGGACTCCGAGGTGCGCACGACCATCGCCAAGAACCCGCTGCGCGAGGCGGTGCGCGACACCAACGTGATCAGCGAGATCAAGAGATCGAACGTCCTGGCCGCCGTGGCCGGCTCGGCCGAGAGCACGCAGGCGCTCAGCAACATCTCGACGCTCGCCGAGATCAAGTACGAGCGCATCGAGAAGGGCCGCAGGGCGCTGTCGCAGCGAGATGCTCGACCCGGGCACGGGTCCTGATGCCCCAGTACGGCATCGAGCTGATCGACGTGCTCGTCCGGCAGATCAAGTACTCCGAGGACCTCACCCCGAGCGTCTACGACAGGATGATCAAGGAGAGAAACCAGATCGCGCAGGCCTTCCGCTCCGACGGCGAGGGCGAGAAGGCGAAGTGGGTCGGCCAGACCACGCGGGAGCTGATGCAGATCCAGTCCGACGCGGAGAGGAAGGCCAAGGAGATCAAGGCCAAGGCAGACGCGGAAGCCCTCGCCATCCGCAACAGGGCATACAGCCAGGACCCCGAGTTCGCCGACTACTGGATGGCGCTGGAGGCGTACAAGGCGCTCCTGCCGAAGTTCAACAAGACGCTGACCACCGACGCGGACTTCTTCCGCTACCTGTACAACAAGCGGGGACGGTAAGGGCAACGGGGGCCTGCGCCCCGACGGCAGATACACACGGGGCGCCCGCATCGCGGGCGCCCTTTCATTTCATGCGGTCCTGCGCGGCGAACCGACGGGCCGCCCTTTCCGCGATCCTCTCCAGCCCCGCACGGAACTGCACGAGCGAGGGGTTGTCCCGATCCAACCCGCGCAGCCGCTCGAGGGTCTGCTCGAACTGCACGCGGTACTTGCGGTGCGCGAACCTGTTCAGAAGGCGCAGCACCCGGGACAGCAGCAGGGCGCGGCGCGCGGGGTCGATTTCCACACGCACGATGTCCAGGAGCACCTCGATCTCTTCCCTGCTGTCTGCGGCGAGGCAGGACGACAGGCTCTCTTCCACCGCGCCGCGCTGACTCACGGGCAGGGCGGCCAGCACGGCCGCGGCAGCGGCGGGATCGTCGAACCTGTACAGGTCGCGCATCGGGAGGCTCGCGGCCGGGCGCCCTGGCAGGGCCAGGACAAGGCTGTCCACGGATTTCGGGAAGGCGGCGCGGAGGCGCGCGGGTGAAAACGAGCGCTGGAGAAGACCCGCCAGCCGGGCCCCTGCCAGGCCGCGGTCGACCTCCCGGCGGTCGGCAGGCGTGCAGCGCGTCGCCCGGTCCACCACGAGCAGCATCTCGACATTGCGCGCCTGCCTGCGCAGGCTCTGCTTCCCACCGGGGTACTTCGCGTACCCCGTGGTCCGGATCTCCAGGCGGCCAGACTCGGCGAGGATGTCGCATAATTCCTCGAGGCTCACGAGGCCCTCGTTGCTGTAGCTCACGGCAAGGTGCCTGCAGTCGGCGGCAGCCACGACCTCGCGGAACGCCCGGGCGGCACCCGCGGCGGAGCAGAAGTCCGACCGGGTCCTGACCCAGTCTTCGCGGATTCCGGCCTTCCTGCAGAGGCGCCCGTCGGGGCCCCGCTCGCCGCTCACCGGCGGCCTGTCCCACAGGGCGATGGTGTTCAGCATGAAGTAGTTGCTCCCGTACTGGTGGCCCGCGTAGGGAGGGTCCAGGTAGCAGATGTCGGCGCGACGGGGGGCGAGAAACCGAACGGCGTCCTCGCAGCGCACCTCTGAGTCGTGGGGGCAGTCGACGAGCACGGGGGGTTCGAGGGCCACGGGCGCCATGATCCTGCCCAGCGCGTCGCGGCCGTGCCCGCCGAAGCCGCGGTGGCAGGCCTTGAACACCCCCGAGGTGTTCGTGTGCGTGGCCGCCTCGTACAGCAGGGGAGCGAGCAGCGCGAGCTTCTCGTCACGGGTGTCGGGGTCCCCGGGCTCGCCGGGGTACATCTCCTCGATCCGCCACCTGGCCGCGTCGATGGCGAGGGCGTTCTCCGTCGTGTAGAACAGCCTCTCGGTGCGCCAGTCCGCCCCCGCGGTGCTGCGCGGCGCGTAGTGGAGGCTGATGTACCGCCTCGGCGGCGGCGGGGCGGGGAGGCTGTTCAGCTCGGCGAGCACCGCTGCCAGGCCCCCCCGGCCGCGGAAGAGCGCGGGCAGCCGCCGCGCCGCGATGCCGAGGTGACAGGAGTTGATCACCAACGAGTAGGGCTCCCAGTCGTTCGCGGACACGGCGAAGCCCATGAGCCGGGCGAGGCGCGACACGCTGCCGCTTCCCGCGAAGGGATCGAGGAACGCGACGCGGGGCCTGTCGTCCGCGAGGCGTGCGAAGGCCTCGTGCAGGAAGGGCAGGAGCGCGCGCTTGTTGCCGATGTAGGCGATGAGCTGGCTGGCAAGGAAGGGATGGCGGAGGTCCACCCCGGGGCGCGTCCCCGCGCTCACACCGGGTTTTGCTGAGGCCCGCCCAGGGGCGAATACGTGGCCCTGTTGATGTCCGTCTCGAAGACCTCCACCAGCGTGAAGGCAGCCTCGGGCAGCTCCGCGTGCATCCGCTCGTACACGAACCGGGCGATGCGCTCCGAGCTGGGGCTGCCGTCGCTGAAGGCGGGGTGGTCGTTGAGGCTCGTGTGGTCCAGCTCCCCGGTGATCTTCCGCAGGGCAGCCTTCATCAGGCCGAAGTCCAGCAGCATGCCGCCCTCGTCCAGCGCGGTGCCGGCAGCGGTCACCCGCACCTTGTAGTTGTGGCCGTGCAGCCGCTCGCACTTGCCGTGGTAGCGGGTGAGGAAATGGGCGGCCGAAAAGCCGTCTTCGACACGGACAGTGAACATCGCAGGGTCTTCTCCCAATGATAGTGTATGCATCCGGGAGTGCGATGGCAAACCGTGCGCCGCCCGCCTTGCAGAGACGGCCCCGCTCTTGGTAGCATTCACCGATGCGGAGCGCCGTTCTGAAGGACCTTTTCGCCGGCATCCCGGCCCCGGTCGTGCAGGGAAGCATGGAGACGACCGTGACGGGAATCGCCTATGACTCGCGTGACGTGCGCGAAGGGTACCTGTTCGTGGCCATGGACGGCCTGCACACCGACGGCCACCTCCACGCAGCAGACGCGGTGCGGCGCGGGGCCCGGGCGCTGCTTGTCAGCCGTCCGCTCGAGGGGCTGCCCGAAAGCGTGACCGTGGTACGGGCGCCCGGCACGCGCGCCCTGCTCTCCCCCCTGTCCGCGGCTTTCTGGGGCCACCCGTCCCGGTCGATCCGCGTGATCGGCGTCACGGGCACCGACGGCAAGAGCTCCACCGTGTGGTTCATCGACCAGCTGCTCTCTGCACTGGGCCGCAGGTCCGGCTTCCTGTCCACCGTGTCGTTCAAGACGGATGGTCCCGTCGTGAAGAATCCCTTCCGGCAGTCCACCCCCGAGGCGACGGAGATCCACGGGATGCTTCGCGGCATGGTCGAGGCGGGCCGCGAGTATGCAGTCGTGGAGGCGACCTCGCACGGCCTCTCCCGGAAGACCAACAGGCTGGGCGACGTGATCTTCGACGCCGCGGTGCTCACGAACGTGACGCACGAGCACCTCGAGTTCCACGGCAGCTTCGACGCCTACAGGTCGGACAAGGCCAACCTCTTCCGCTCGCTCACCCCGTCGCCGGGCAAGGACGTGGAGTGCCCCCGCTTCGCCGTTGTGAACGCTGATGACCCGAGCGCGGAGTACTTTCGGAGCGCCGCGCGGGTGCCCGTCTGCGCGTACAGCGGGCGCGAGGGTGGGGCGGCCGCGAGGGAAGGCCCCGGCGCCGTCGACCTCGCCGCGGTGGACGTGCGCTCCGACATCGCCGGGACCTCCTTCGCGCTCGCGCAGGGCGCGCGGCGGGCACCCGCGCGCCTGGCCATCCCCGGCCCGTTCTGGGTCGAGAACGTGCTCGCCGCCTGCCTGGCCGTGTCGCGGATCCTGGACGTCGACGCCCTGTCCCTCGCCCCTCTCGTGGCAGGCCTCTCCAGCGTGCGGGGACGGATGGAGTTCGTCGACAAGGGACAGCCCTTCGCGGTGATCGTGGACTATGCGCACACTCCCGGCGCCTTCGAGAGGCTCTTCCCGTGGGTCCGCGCGCACGCACGGGGGAAGATCACGGCCGTGTTCGGATCGGCAGGCGAACGCGACGTGGAGAAGCGGCCCCTGCAGGGCAGGGCAGCGGCCGGGTACTGCGACACCATCGTCCTGACCGAAGAGGACCCCCGGGGAGAGGACAGCGTCGCGGTGCTCGAGCAGATTGCCGCCGGGTGCGCGGGCAGGAGGCGCGGGCGGGACCTCTTCCTGGTGCCCGACAGGTCCGAGGCGATCGGCCTCGCCGTCGACAGGGCAGCGCCCGGCGACGTGGTCCTCCTCCTGGGCAAGGGTCACGAGGGGAGCATCATCGGCCCCGCCGGGTCCCGGGAGTGGGATGAGCGGGCAGAGGCGGAACGCGCCCTTCGCGCGCGGGGGTACGGCTCGTGAGGCCCGCCGTCCTCCTTGCGGCGGCGCTGGCCGCTCTCCTCGCCCCTGGCCTCTCGGCGGCGGCGGGGCCGGGGACGGTCAGCCTCGCCGTGACTGGCGAGACAGGCATGGAGGGGATCTCCCCCGAAACTGTCGCGGCCCGCCTGGCGTCGTACGTCAACGGGTGGTACGCGGGCATCCTGGAGGTCACCACTCGGGGTGCGCAGGCAGATGTCCGGGTGTCCCTCGCCCCGTCGGCAGCAGGGCTCTCCCTGCGCACCGAGATGGTGCGCGGCGCGGCGCGGACCTCGCGGACCACCACGCTCCCCCGGGGCGCCGTCTCGAGCCTGATCCCCGCGGCAGCCTGCGACATGGTGTCCCTCTGGAGCGCATCGGAGGGATTCGCCAACCTGCCCCTCTCCGCGCCTCCCCCGCTGGCAGCGTCGCTCTCGACCGACACGCTGGACGGGCTCACCGGCTGGAACGCGGAGGACCTGGAGCCCCTCGGCGTCGCGGGAGACGACGGGCGGGTCACCGTCGCCTTCCCGCGCGGCTGGCTCACGCTCGGACCGCTTTTCGCCGTCACGGCCGACACCGCGCGCGGGCTCCTTGCCCAGGGCTTCGCCCGCGAGCCCCTGCTCCTCTCGGGCGTCGTGCAAACGGCTGCCGACGGGATGGCCCTGCTCTCGGAGCGCGAGGCGAAGATCGCCTGGGTCGACACGCGGCTGGGCACCCGCGTCGTGCGCGATGCACCCAACCTTCCCGCGGGACACGCGCAGCGGTTTGGCCGGGGCGCCGTGTGCGCCCTCGCCGCCGGAGCCGTCTCCCTGTGGCGGAGCGACGGCTCCCCGCCGCGGCGCATCGGCGAGGACGCTGGCCTGGCCTCGGCATTCACCGCCGACGCGGAGGGCAACCTCTGGGTATACGACGCGTGGCAGGCGCGCATCCGCGTGCTCACCCCGCAGGGTCTCGAGGTGTTCACCGTCCGGCCTGTCGCCCGGGGGGCTGCCCTGCAGTTCCCGCAGCAGATCGCCGTGTTCGACGACGGCAGCTTCCTCCTGGGCGGAGCCGGGGAGGTGTGGAAGTTCAGGAACACGGGCATCCCCGTCTGGCGCCTGGACAGGATCCCCGGCACGGTCGCCGAGGCCCTGCCCTCGACCTTCCAGGTCGCCGTCGACCGGCGCTCGGGAGGCTTCGTCCTTCTGGACGCGCCCTCCCGCCGGCTGCTCGCCTTCGCCGCTGACAGCGGCACCCCTGCCCCGGGGAACGCTCCCGCCGCGGCGACGGGAGACGGCCTGCTGCTCACGCTGCAGGAAGCGGCGAGGGCCGAGCGCAGGGGAGAGGGGAGCGCCTCCCACCGGGCAGCGCGGCTCGCGCTTCTCAGGAAGAAGGCCGCGCTTTTTGCAGACCTGGCCGCGGCCTTCCGCGGCGAGCTGCTGCACGACCAGGCAGAGCGTGCGCTCTTGAAGACGGCGGAAGCAGCACGGGAGGTCCTCGCCGAGGATCCCGCCGACGCGGAGACCGCCCGGCTCCTCGAGCAGACCGCCACCGCCCGCCGCGAGGTCCGCGACACACTGGGGCAGGGGACCGCTGCCGTCGTGAGCCGGGCCCGGGCGGTGGAACAGCCGGGTCCGCGGGGATGGCACCTCGCCGTCCAGCTGTGGGTGCGAAATCCGGGGCCTTCCGCGCTTTCGCGCCTGCGCGCCAGCGTGATGGCGCCGGGCCTTTCGCTCATCCCTTCCCTCGTGGAGACGGGGACCCTCCAGTCCGGGCAGGAGAAGCGGCTCGAGCTGTCACTCCCGCTGGCGAACCCCTTCGAGCCGGTCGGGCCCACCGTGCATGCCGCTGTCCTCACTGCCTGGGAGCGGGGATCGGAGGGCGGGACGACTGCCGAGCGGTTGATCATCGAGGTCGTTCCCCCGGGGCAGGCCGAGGCCGCTGCTGCGCTGCGGAGCAGGCTCCTGCTGTCCATAGACCCGGACGACCCGGTGGTCCGCGCGGTGACCGCCGAGCTGGCCGCCGGCGTCGAGGACGGCTTTGCCGCGGCGGGCGCGGCCCTCGATGCACTGGGCCGGATGCGGCAGCCCTGGACGGGAGCCACCGGCGACCGTGCCTTCGGGCCGCTCGACGCACGCCGCGCCCTCCGTGCCCTTTCAGCGGAGCCGCTGGACTGGACACTCCTGGTGGCGGACATGCTGTCCGCCCTCCGTTTCCCCGTCGGCATCCTCGCGTGGCCGGATGCGGCGGTCGTGGTGGCGGACACGGGCGTCCCGCTCGCGGAGGCCCTGGCGGCTGTTCCTGCCCTTGCCCGCGACGCTGCCCTGCTGGGGATGCTCTCCCGCAGCGGGCGGCTGTGCGTTCCCCTCTCCGGTACACCCCTGCCCTCCCCGTCCTCAATGACCGCCTCGGTTTTCGCCCTGCATGCGGGCCTGCAGGCCTGCAGGGAGCGCGGCGTGCAGGCCGTGGCATGGCTGGCCGACAGGGCACCTGCGGCCGCGCGTGCCCCCGTCGCGTCCCCCTTCCCCGCCCGTTTTCCGGTTGTGACTGAACGGCTCGATCGTGATACTCTCGCCGCACGAATCCAGTCGGCATTGGAGCAGAAGAGATGACGGTCTGTATCCTCTACGGCGGCAGGTCGGGCGAGCACGATGTGTCGCTGCGCTCGGCAGCCTCGGTCGTGAAGAACCTCGATGCATCGAGGTACTCGGTGATCGCGGTGGGCATCGACAGGGCCGGCCGCTGGCACCTGCAGGAGACGCTGTCGGGCACCGATGTGCTCGCGGTCCAGCCTTCCGCGCGGCGCCTGTCGATCGTCCCGGGCGCGGGACTGGCGGTGGACGGGACACCGCTGCCCGTGGACTGCGTGTTCCCCGTGCTGCACGGCAGCTACGGCGAGGACGGGACCGTCCAGGGCCTGCTCGACATCGCGGGGCTCCCGTACGTGGGGGCCGGGGTGCTCGGCAGCTCGGTCGCGATGGACAAGGAGGCGACCAAGCGCCTGTGGAGAGACCACGGCCTGCCCATCGTCGAGTTCACGGTGGTGAGGGCAGAGGACGGCGAGCGTGAATGGCGGCGCGCCGCAAGCGCCATCGGGTACCCCCTGTTCGTGAAGCCGTGCGCGGCGGGCTCGTCGCTGGGAGCCGGCCGGGTCGACGACGAGCCCGGCCTGGCGACGGCGCTCACGCAGGCCCTGCGTTACGACTCGCGGGCCCTGGTCGAGCGCTGCGTCGAGGCCCGCGAGATCGAGTGTTCGGTGGTCGGCAATGTCCGGCCGAACGCGTTTCAGCCCGGCGAGGTCATTCCCGCCGGCAGCCACGCGTTCTACGACTACGACGCGAAGTACACCGACCCTGACGGCGCGTCCCTGCAGGCGCCCGCGAAGATCCCCGCTGCCCTGCAGGAGAGGATCATGCGCCTGGCAGAGGCCGCCTACACGGCTGTCCGCTGCGAAGGGATGGCCCGCGTGGACTTCTTCCTGGAGCGGGAAACCGAGGCGGTCTTCCTGAACGAGATCAACACCATCCCCGGGTTCACCAGCATCAGCATGTTCCCGCGCATGTGCGAGGTCTCGGGCCTGCCCTACGGAAAGCTCCTGGACACCCTGATAGAGCTGGCCGTAGAGCGCGATGGGGAAAGGAAGCGCATCCGCTTCGAGAGATAGGGCACGGCTTGACCGGGCCGCCCCTTTCGTGGCACGAGAATCGGGCGCCGTAGAGCGCGTCAGCCGAGAAGAGGAGTACATCGATGGGCTGGGGAACAGCGTTTTTCGTCATCAGCATCGTTGCCGGCATCCTGGGGATCTGGAACCTCGCCCTGCGGCGCAACGTGTTCCTCTGCCTGACCGGCATCCTCTGGTTTTTCATCGTGCTGTTCGAGCGCTACATCCCCCAGGTGTACAGGTTCCAGATCATCGCGGGGGTACCCAACGTGGGCACGCTTCTCCTGTACGTCATCGTGCCGCTCTTCGTGATCCTCGCCTTCTTCGCCGCCCGCCGGTAGCCGGGCCCCCCGTCAGCCGAGCCTGCCCAGGGCCCACCTGGCCGTTTCGCGCAGCACGGGGTCCGCGGGGCCGAGGAAACCCTCGAGCAGGACCCGCAGCGGGCGTTCCCCGCTGTTGCCGGCCGCGATCAGCGCATTGCGGATGAGAGCGGCGGGGTGGATGCGGCGCATGCCCATGGGGCTCCCCCGGAACATCCCCCTCACCCCGTTCGTGCCCAGGGCAAGCACCCGGCGGATCGACACGGACGGGCCCACCTCGCCGGGGCACGCGTGCGCGGCAGGCTCGAGCCCCGCGTTGTGCGGGCAGGCTGCCTGGCAGTCCTGGCATCCGTAGAGTCTCCTCCCCCATTTCCCCATCACTGACGGGGACAGGAGGATGGGCCGCTCCGCAAGTCCCTGCAGGCACACCTCGGGGTCCACGATCCCCGGCTCGACGATCGCACCGACGGGGCATGCCTCCATGCAGAGCGTGCAGGCCCCGCAGGGCCGAAAGCCGCCCGCGTCCCCCGGCGCCCGCGGCGCCTGCGGCGCCTGCTCGTCGAGCGCCGGCGCGTCCACGGGGAAAGGCAGGATGCATCCCGCGATGATGAAGAGGGAACCGAGACCGGGGATGATGGTAAGCCCGTTCTTCCCGTAGCAGCCGACGCCGCTCGCGGCCAGGAAGGGTTTCTCGGGTATCGGTGAGTTGACAAAGACGCGGGCGGTCCGCGGGCTGACCGTCTCCCCGGCGTCGAGCCGCAGCAGCAGCTCCCGCATCATGCGGGCCGCCGCGGCATAGTAGTTCCGCCGCGCAAAGGGGGCGATCAGCGCGTGCGGATCACCCGGCTCGGAGAGGTCGTCCGGCTCGACCCGCGCGCACGAGAGAGCGCAGGTCAGCGCCGTGTGCGTGTCGGCCCAGCTGTCGGCCGAGGCGACCCACGCGCGCTGCATCCACGACGGCCCCCGCGCGACGACGCCCCCGCTCCAGCGGGCCAGCGCCGCGGGGTCGACAATGCCGGCCCTGTCGAAGCCCGCGCCGTCGGCCGCCGCCAGGAGAGCGGCGCGGGGCAGGGCCCCCGTCATGGGCCGGCCGCCGCGCGGGGCGCTGCTGCCGGGGGGGAGCCCCGCCCGCACGGGGTTCAGCTGCTCTTCTCGAAGTCGTCCTTGCCTGCCCCGCACACCGGGCAGACCCAGTCGGCAGGAAGCTTCTCGAAAGGGGTCCCCGCGGGAATGCCCGCCGCGGAATCGCCCTTTGCCGGATCGTAGACATATCCGCACACGGTGCACACGTACTTCTGCATGTCGGCTCCTTCCTTCCGCGGGCATCGTACCTGAAGCGCGCGGTTTTTTCAATTGACAGCCGGAACCTTTTTTCCTACGATTGAATGAGATGGGCGCAGACAGACCCGCGACTCCTCGCGCGGCAGGTGAAAGCCGCACCCCGGTACCCCCGAGCCACCGCGCGACAGCCGAGCGCGGGCCGGCTCCCCCGCCCCGCCCTGCGCGCGCTGCCGCGACAGGCCCTGTCCGGCCGGCCGCGGAACCGTCGGCCTCGCCGCCGAAGGCGCCCCCCGCCCCCGCCGCGCGCAAGGGTTTCGTGCAGTGGCTCGCCGCGCTGTTCGCGAGTGACGATCCCGAGAAGCAGAAGCAGAGGGAGCTCAAGGAGATCGCCGGCTACCTCAAGAAGTCCCGGCCCCGCTACTACAACCCGTCGCAGCGTCTCGCCGAGCCGGCGCTCGCCCGGTTTTTCTGGGAGATCTACCGTGCCGTCTCCGCGGCGCAGCTCCTGCTGCAGGGCGCGTCCAGCTCCGCCGCCCTTCGCGCGGCGGTTGTCGAGGCGGGCCTCGGCCCCCGCGAGCGGGCGCTGAAGGAGAGGCTCTCGGAGGCCTCGATCGACGAGCGGGCACGGAAGGGCACGGATCCCGCGGCCCTGGCCGCAGAGGTGTCGCGCGACCTGCGCGACCTGCGCGAGAAGCTGGACCCCCCCGCCGTGAAGGAGATCGACGGCCTGTACAACAGGCTTCTCGTCCTCCTCGACCTCGTCGGCTTCGACTACTACTTCCTGCTGCGCAGGTTTGACCCCGCCATGCCCGAGCGCGACTTCACCTACAGACCCCGCTTCGAGCCCGTGAACGGCGAGCACGTCCTGGAAGAGCTGGAAGACTTCCTGGAGATCCTGCCCTGCATCGACCCCGACGCGGACTGGGACCGGGCTCTCGCCGTCCTGAAGGAGCACCGCGGCGTGGAGGTGGTTCCCCACGACGCCATGCGCCGCGCGCTGCACGTCATCCGCGACGCGCAGCGGACGGGGATCCTGCTCATGCTGGTGCGCCACCTCGAGGGCGAGCCGTCCTGGAAGCCCATGGCCCGCGCCCACCGCGAGCACATCGTCGCCCCCTGGATGGAGAAGCTGCGGGCCGAGTCGGAGCTCACGGCGCGCAAGGTGGCCCAGAGCAGGCAGAACGAGAAGGTCGCCTCCCTGGTCACCGACGTGTTCGGCACGGCCTCGGTGACCCGGCTGGTGAACTACTCCGAGCAGGCCAACGCGGCCTACACGCAGAAGATGCTGGGAGGGTTCACGCGCGTGGCCTCCCTGAACTACCTGCGCGCCTTCCTCACCGACTGCCTGGACAAGACCGTGCGCGAGGTTGTCGACGTGCTGCTGATCAAGGGGAAATGGGTCGCCAAGGAGCCGTCCCAGCAGATGTCCGAGGCGTTCCACCAGCTGCTGAAGGTCTCCGAGTCGATCACGGCCTTCGACGCCGAGCTGGCCGAGGACGGGGACACGGGACGGCGGCTGCGCACGATCGCGATCCGCGTGGAGCGGGACCGCTCGGCCCTCTCCGACATGCGCGCGGCGCTGCAGAAGATCAACGACGAGGCGCAGGGGCTCGTCGCCGCCGCGCTCACCCACCTCGTGGCGCTCGCGAAGGCGCTGAAGCTGGCACACGACGACTGCTCCTCCCCCTCGCCCCAGTACGTGGCGAACTGGCGGGAGCTGCGCGCGGCGGAGAAGGACGTGCGCGGGCTCATCGCGGGGGTGTACAGGAAGATCTACAACTTCGTCCAGCTGATGCAGGCGGGCAGGTAGTCGCCGCCGGTCAGGCGGCCCCGCCCCCCGAGCCCTGGATCGAGACCACCGACGGGATCGTGCGCAGGCTCTTGAGCACCCGGCTGAAATCCTCGCGGTTGTCCAGCTCCACGGTGAACGAGCCCCGCAGGGTGTCCCGCTCGTCGTCCAGCCTGCCCTCGATGAGGTGGCCGCCGAACTTCTTGAGCGCCCCCTCGATCTCCGAGAACAGGTTCGCGCTGCGCCGGGCCGTGACCTGGAAGCGCCGGGTGGACTTCGGCGAGACGGTCTCCCACTCCACCTCGATCCTGCGCTCGGCGAAGTCCTTGATGGAGGCGAGGCTGGGGCAGTCGGCCTTGTGGACCGTGATGCCCCTCCCGCGCGACACGTAGCCCACGATCGCGTCGCCCGTCGACGGCGTGCAGCACAGCGCCGTGCGGATGAGCATGTTGCGCTCCTGGCCGATGCGGATTGCCACCTTCGAGGCGTCGCGGATGTGCGTCTCGGGCTCCGCGGCGGCCGCCCCCGGCTTCGCGGCCGGCGCCGGCGGGGGCGGCATGTCCTTCTTGCGCGCGACCATGTTCCTGTCGAAGATCAGGCCCGGCTCGTTCTGGGCGAGCCAGTGGCGGATCTTGGAGCGGGCGCGCGCCGTGCGCACGTGGCGCAGCCAGTCCAGGTGGGGGTGCGAGGCCGTCGGCGGTGAGGATCTCGACGACCTGCGTGTTCTTCAGCGGGTCCTTCAGCGGCACGATCACCCCGTCGGCCTTGGCCGCCATGCAGTGGTCGCCGATGTCGGTGTGGATGCTGTAGGCGAAGTCGATGGGCGTGGACCCCGAGGGCAGCTCGGTCACGTCGCCCTTGGGGGTGAAGACGTAGATCGAGTCGCGCAGCAGCTCCTTCTTGATCTCGTCGAGGAAGTCCTCCGAGGCGGGGCCCGCGCCCTGCCACTCCTTCAGCTTGTTGATGAGGCTGAGCTCCCGCCTCCCGCGCCGCCCCGCTCGGGGCGCCCGTCTTGTACAGCCAGTGCGCGGCGATGCCGTTCTCGGCGGTGCGGTGCATCTCGCTGGGTGCGGATCTGGATCTCGATCACCTTGCCGTCGTAGCCCATCACCGTGGTGTGCAGGCTCTGGTAGCGGTTGCTCTTGGGCATGGCGATGTAGTCCTTGAACCGGCCCTCGATGGGGATCCACAGCTTGTGCACGACTCCCAGCAGCTCGTAGCACTCGCTCGCCGTCCCGCACAGCAGGCGCAGGCCCAGCATGTCGTAGATCTCCTCCAGCGGCTTTCCCCGCCGCTTCATCTTCTGGTAGATGGAGTAGAAGTGCTTGGCCCGGGTCTCCACCTCCACGGGGATCCCCGCCTCGGCGGCCTCGGCCCGGATGGCCGTCTCGATGCGATCGAGGTAGGCCGCCCGCTCGCCTTTCCTGTCGGCGACGAACTGGCGGATCTGGTCGTAGACCGGCGGGCTGCAGGTGCTTGAGGCTCAGGTCCTCCAGCTCGTCCTTGATGCGCGAGATGCCCAGGCGTCCCGCCAGGGGGGCGTAGATGTCGAGGGTCTCCATGGCGATGCGCTTGCGCGCCTCCTCGTCGAGGAAGCCGAGGGTGCGCATGTTGTGCAGCTTGTCGGCCAGCTTGATGAGGATCACGCGGATGTCCTTCACCATGGCGAAGAGCATCTTGCGGATGGTCTCGGAGTGCTGGTGCGAGCGGCTCTTGCCCCGCAGGATCGAGATCTTGGTCACCCCCTGCACGAGGGCCTCCACCTCCTTGCCGAACTGCTTGCGCAGCTCCGTTCGGCTCACCTCCGTGTCCTCCAGCACGTCGTGCAGGAGCGCGGCGATCACGCCCTGCGCGTCCATCTGGATGTCCACGAGGATCGCGGCCACGTTGAGGGGGTGGATGATGTAGGGATCGCCCGAGGCGCGCTGCTGCGTGCCGTGGCGCTTCAGCGCCCAGTCGGCAGCGTCGAGGATGCGCTGCTTCTCGTCGGGGGAATAGGCGGAGAGCTTCTCCGAGAAGAACGCGAGCAGCTCCGCCACCTCTCCCGTGGGGTCGATCGCCGGCGCAACCGGGGGGGCATCACCCATCGACGGCCGCCCCCCGCCCGTCCAGCCTGGCAACGATCACCCTGTCGCGCCCGGCGAGGTCCTTCTGCACTGCCGGCCGATCGAATCCCGCCTCGCGCATCGCCGCCGAGAGGACCGGGAACTGCCCGGGGGCAGCCTCGAGGCAGAGCCAGCCCCCGGGCGCGAGCCTGCAGGGCGCCTCGGCGATCAGCCGCTCGGCGAGCTCGGTGCCCCGCCGCCCCCCCAGGAGCGCCAGGGCAGGCTCGGGCCAGCCCAGCTTCGCCATCCCATCGACCTCCGCCTCGCTGAGGTAGGGGGGGTTCGCCGTGACGAGGTCGAAGGACCCGGCCACGCCGCCGAGCAGGTCCGACACCTGGAAGGGCATGCCGCCTGCGAGGAGCCGTCGCGCGTTGACTGCGAGTACCTCGCCCGCCGCGGGCGACAGGTCCGAGGCGCTCACCGCCGAGCCGGGGCCGCGCGCTCTTGAGCGCGATGGCCACGCAGCCGCAGCCGGTGCAGGCGTCGTGCACGCGGGCCAGGCGGGTGTCCCCGTCGAGGATGTGCAGCGCGGCCTCCACGAGGGTCTCCGTGTCGGGACGGGGAACCAGGACGCGCTCGTCCACGGAGAACTCCAGGCCGTAGAACTCCTTTTTCCCGCGGATGTACGAGACGGGCGTCCCGGCCGCACGCCGCTCGAGCAACGAGTCGTAGCGCTCGCCCGTGCCCGCGGGAGCCTCCTCGGGGAGCCGGGCGAGAAGGCTCTCCTTGGTCGTCCCCGCCGCGTGCGCGAGCAGGACGAGGGCGTCCAGCACAGGGGTGTCGACCTCCGCGAGGGTCATCGACGAGGAGCCCCGCGCGAGCAGGGACCGGAAGGTCATGCGCTCTCCGAGGTGAGGAACGACTCCTGGGCGTCGAGCTTGAGCGCTTCGACGAACTCGCCGATGTCGCCCTTCAGGACCGCCTCCAGCTTGTACAGCGTGAGGTTGACCCGGTGGTCGGTGACCCTGTTCTGCGGGAAATTGTACGTGCGGATCTTCTCCGAGCGCTCGCCGGACCCGATCTGGCTCTTCCTGGCCTGGGCGCGCTCGGCGTGCTTCCTCTCCTCCTCCGCCTCGTACAACCGGGCGCGCAGGATGCGCAGCGCCTTGGCCTTGTTCTTGTGCTGGCTCTTCTCGTCCTGGCAGTGCACGACGATGCCCGTGGGAAGGTGGGTGATGCGCACGGCCGAGTCGGTGGTGTTCACGCTCTGCCCGCCCGGGCCGCCCGAGCGCATGACGTCGATGCGCAGGTCGGTCGGGTTGATCGCGATCTCGGTCTCCTCCACGTCGGGAAGCACGGCGACGGAGGCCGTGGAGGTGTGGATGCGTCCGCCCGCCTCGGTTGCGGGGACGCGCTGGACCCTGTGCACGCCGCTCTCGTAGCGCAGGTTTGCGTACACGCTCTTTCCCGAGATGGAGAGGATGATCTCCTTGAACCCGCCCACCTCGGTGGGGCTGGAGGAGAGCACCTCGAGCTTCCACTTGCGCGCGTCCGCGAAGTACGCGTACATCCGGAAGAGGTCCGCGGCGAACAACGACGCCTCGTCCCCGCCGGGGCCGGCGCGGATCTCCATGATCGTGTCCTTGGCGTCCAGGGGGTCGCGCGGGATGAGGAGCAGCTTCAGCCTCGCCAGGGAGGCCTCCTTCTTCTCCGCCAGGCCCGAAAGCTCCTCGCGTGCCAGGGCGGCCAGGTCGGCATCCGCGCCGTCGGCAAGGGCCCTGCTCGCCTCGATCTCGGCCTCGATCTTCCTGTACGCCTGGAACTCCTCGACGAGGGCGGCGAGGGCCGCGTGCT
Source organism: uncultured Spirochaetota bacterium (assembly GCA_963733835.1). Lineage (GTDB taxonomy): Bacteria > Spirochaetota > Spirochaetia > SZUA-6 > Fen-1364 > CAVTER01. Next base: position 152,494 of record CAVTER010000009.1, on the reverse strand, counting down.
CCTGGCGCAGGTCGCGGTAGCGGTTCTGGTCGCGGATCACGGCGGGGTCGGAGATGAGGCCCTCCAGCTCCTCGTAGCGCTTCAGGCTTTTCTCGAGCTTGTCGATCACGGCTGGGGCTTCTCCACGAACTGGGGGCACGCGTAGATCACCACCTCGAGGGTCGGCCCGGCGGCGCCGCGCATGTCCGCAACGGATGCAGCAAGCGCCTGGCGGATGGGGCAGGAGGCTGCGCGCCGGCACACGGGACAGGCGCCATTGTCCCTCGGGCTGAAGGTGATCTCCATGGAGGGAAGATAGCAGAAAAACGCCGCCGGTTCAACGCGAACAGGGTCGGCAGGGGCCGCGGGAGCCGGTCAGGCCCCCGTGAGGATGGCCTTCAGCTCCTCGGTGCGGGCACGGGCGACCTCCCCGCTCGTCGCCTCCAGGCGCAGGCGCAGGAGGGGCTCCGTGTTGCTCGGCCGCACGTTGAACCAGTAGTCATCGAAGGAGATGGAGATCCCGTCCATCCTGTCGATGCGCCCCGACCCGTAGCGGCGTTCCACCTCGGCCATGGCCTTCGCCTTGTCGGCGACCTCCACGTTGATCTCGGGGGACTGCACGTAGCGGCCGCGCAGGGGGTCCACCAGCTCGGAAAGCGCCCTGCCGCGCGCAGCCAGGAGCTGGATCAGGACCGCCAGAGCATAGGCCGCCGACTCCGTGTAGTAGCGGTCGGTCACCTTGAAGTACACGTGGCCCGAGGTCTCCGCGCCGAAGACGGCCCCCGCGGCGACCATCTGGTCGTACAGGAAGGTGTAGCCGACCCGCGAGACCACCGGCCTGCCGCCCAGCTCGGCGATGCGCTCGGGCAGAACGCGCGAGGAGATGAGGTCGTACACGATTGCCGATCCGGGTGAGCGGGACAGCAGCTCCTCGGCGATCAGGCAGGAGAGGAAGTAGTTCTCGATCCCCCGGCCCTTCTCGTCGACGAAGAGGATCCTGTCCCCGTCCCCGTCCAGGACCACGCCGAAGCGCGCACCCCGCGCCGTCACCGTCTCGGAGGCCTGGCGCCTGCTCTCCTCCTTCAGCGGGTTGGGATCATGGTTGGGGAACCTCCCGTCGGGCTTCTCGTTCAGGAGGACGGCCTCCACGCCCAGGCGCTCGGCGACCCGCCGGAACACCCGGCCGGCCGAGCCGTTGGAGGCGTCGATGACGATGCGGCCCGAAAAGCTCACCCCCGATGCCGGCTCCCGCCCCCCTGCCGCCGCCCGCGACGCAACGAAATCGGCGTACGCGTCCAGCGCGTCGATCTCGGGGAACGCCACGCGGCCGGCGGCCCGGGGGGCGGGCCCCGGCTGGACGGCGAGCTCCGCGACCATCGCCTCGACGTCCTTCAGGCCCTTGTCGTAGCTCAGCGATCCGCCCGACGCGTCGAAGACCTTGAACCCGTGGTACTGCGGGGGGTTGTGCGAGGCGGTGGCCATGATGCCCGCCTCGAACCCCTTCGTGATCTGCGTGTAGTGCAGAAGCGGCGTGCTCACGAGACCCGCCCCCGTCGGCCGGGCGCCCTCCGCCATGAGACCTGCAGCCACGGCCCGGTACAGGTCGGGAGAATGCTGCCGGGCGTCGTGGCCGATCAGCCACGTGCGCGCCTTCACCAACCGGGCCAGGGCCCTGCCGATCCTGTAGCCCAGCGCCTCGTCGATCTCGCTGCCCCACACGCCGCGGATGTCGTAGGTCTTGAACACGTTCATGCCCTGCACTATACGCGGCCCGGCCGGCGTTGACAACACGGGTGCGCGGCAGTACCCTTACCTGCCGCGGTCGTCGGGCTGGGGGGGGCAGGCGCCGTCGACGCCGAGGGAAGGGGGCACATGGGACCGACTCTCATCGGGCTGCTGCAGGAATCCGTCGTCAAGTACGCCTCCCGCGCGGCGGTCAAGTCCCGGGGTCCCGACGGCAGCTTCACCACGCTCACCTACGCCGAGCTGTACACGGCCGTGAAGGACCTGGGCTCGGGGCTCGTGTCCATCGGCTTCTCGGCAGGCATGCACGCCGCCATCGTCGCCGAGGGCACCCACAGGTGGCTGGTCGCGGACCTCGCCGTGCTGGGATGCGCCGGCGTGGATGTTCCCCTCAGCTCGCGCCTCCCCGACCAGGAGCTGGAGGAGGCCCTCGCCCACTCCGACGCCGAGGTGGCCATCGTCGAGGACGCGGCGGTCCTCTCCCGTCTCATCGCCATGCGGCGGAAGCCTCCCCGGCTGCGCAAGCTCATCGCCATGGACCTGGACGGGCCCCGGCCCGGCGCGGGAAGCGGCGCGGAACGGGTCATGATCTACACGTGGGAGGAGCTTCTGCGGCGCGGGCGTGCCCGCATCCAGAAGGGCGACCGCAAGTTCGACCTGCGGGCGGCGGGTGTCGCTCCCACGGACACGGCCACCATCCTGTACACCTCGGGAACGACGGGCAGGCCGCGCGGGGTGATGCTGTCGCACGGCAACATCATGCACAACGTGTCCACCGTCCACACGAGCATCAACCCTCCGCCCGGCTCCGCCTGGCTGTCCGTGCTGCCTGTCTGGCACGCCTTCGAGCGGGCAGTCGAGTACTGCAGCATCTACTTCGGGGGTGTGATCGTCTACTCGCAGCCCTCCGACTGGAAGATCTTCGAGGACCTGAAGACGCAGAGACCCGACTACCTCGTGATCGTCCCCTCGCTGCTGGAGGCGATGCAGAAGAGCATCGAGAAGAGGGTCACCCCCCTGGACGCCTTTCTCATGCGCTTCGAGAGGTTCTACCTCGTGTTCTCGGGGTTCGTGACCGGCCGCTACCCCCGCTTCCGCCGCGAGGAGAGGCTTCTCGAGATCTTCGCCGCCGTGCTGCCGCTGGTGATCCTGTCGCCGCTGAAGCTGATCTCGGTGCTCCTGCTGCACGGGAGGATGCGCGCCTTGGTGGGGGGAAACCTGCGGGCGGTGATCTGCGGGGGCGGACCGCTCTCCATCGCCCTCGACAGGTTCTTCACCTCGATCGGGATCGACATCCTGGAGGGGTACGGCCTCACGGAGGCCTCGCCCATCGTCAGCGTGCGCTCCGAGAGGCTGCCCGTCCTGGGGACCGTGGGCAGGCCGCTTCCCGACACGGAGGTCCGCATCCTGGGCGAGCAGGGCGAGCAGCTTCCCCCGGGAGGAAGGGGGCGGTGCAGGTGCGGGGGCCGCAGGTCATGCAGGGGTACTACAAGGACCCGGCCGCCACGCGCGAGATCCTGAGGCCCGACGGGTGGCTGGATACCGGCGACATCGGCACGCAGACCATCGACGGGAACCTCATGATCACGGGCAGGGCGCGCAACGCCATCGTGCTCGCCTCGGGGGAGCGCCTGGAGCCCGAGCCCGTCGAGACGGTGGTGCAGGAATCCGCCTACGTCCAGGAGGCCGTGGTCGTGGGCGACGACAGGGAGAACGTGGGGATCCTCGTGGTTCCCGCGATGGACGCCCTGCGCTCCTGGGCATCGGCCCGCGGGATCTCGGCCGCGGACGCGGAGCTGGTGCACAACCCGGCCGTGTTCCGCTTCTACCAGGACGAGGTCCAGTCCCGTCTTGCCGCCGGCGGCATCGTGCTGCCCGGAGGCCGCCCGCCCCGGCTCGCGCTTCTCCCCACCCGTTTCGAGGTGGGCCGGGAGCTCACCCGCACGCTGTCAAAGCGCAGGCCCGTCATCACGGCGATGTATGCGGCCGTGATCGAGAGGCTCTACCGGGGCTGACCCCCGGCCCTACGGCCGCAGGCCCGCCAGGCGCTTCTTCAGATCATCGGCCTGGGAGGCGAGTGACTCCCACCTCTGCATGGCCGCGTCGTGCATGCGCCGGTTCTCCTCATGCCCGCGGGTGAGCTCGCGCATGCGCTCCCCGTTCGCGTAGGCCGCGGGCTGCGCCATGTCGCGCTCGATCGCGGCCTTCTCCCCGTCCAGCCGCTCCACCTCCGCGAGGGTCTCCTCCTCCTGGCGCTCGATCGTGCGCAGGGTGCTCTTCAGCCTCTTCTCCTCGGCGCGCTCGAGCTGCGCGGCGCTCTTCTCCGCCTGCGGGGACGCGGCCGCCGGGCGCGGGCCGGGAGCCCCTGGCGGGGCCCCTGCCCCGCGGGCCGGGATGCCTGCGCCCCGGCGGACTGCTCCTGGTCCATCCTGCGCAGGTAGTACTCGTACCCGCCGGGGAACAGCCGTGCCGCGCCGGACCTGATCTCGAGCACCGAGGTGGCCAGCCCCTCGATGAAGGCCCTGTCGTGCGACACGAAGATGACCGTCCCGGTGAACTCCTTCAGGGCGGCGAGCAGCACGTCCTTCGAGGCGAGGTCGAGGTGGTTGGTCGGCTCGTCGAGGATGAGGAGGTTCGCCGGCTTCATCAGCAGCATGAGCAGCGACAGCCTGCTCTTCTCCCCGCCCGACAGCACGGACACGCTCTTGTAGATGTCGTCGCCCCGGAAGAGGAACGCGCCCAGCAGCGTGCGCAGCCGCGGCACAAGGTCGGTCGGCGCGGCGTCCTCCAGCTCCTCGATGACCTGGCGCTCGCTCGCCCAGGAGTCGGCGTTTTCCTGCGAGTAGAAGGCGGGCACCACCCCCGCCCCCCACTGCATGGTCCCCGCGTCGGGCTTCTCCCGGCCGGAGAGGAGGCGCAGGAGCGTCGACTTGCCCGCCCCGTTCACCCCGACCACGACGAGCTTCTCTCCGCGCGAGACCTCGATCCCCACACCCTCGAAGACCGTCGTGCCCCCGTAGGACTTCGCCAGCCCCTCGGCCTCCAGCACGACCTGCCCGAGTGCGGCGGGGGCGGGAAGGAGAAGTGGATGGTCTTCACGACGGGCGGCACCTCGATGCGCTCGAGGCGCTCCAGGGAGTGGATCCGGCTCTGCACCTGACGGGCCTTGGAGGCCTTGTAGCGGAAGCGCCGTATGAAGACCTCGATGCGGGCGATCTCCTCCTGCTGGTGCGCCCAGCGGGCCATGATCGCCTCCAGCTGCGCTGGCGCGCGCCTGCTCGTACTGGGTGTAGGTGCCCTGGAACACGCGACACCCGCGCCATGTAGATCTCCGCCACGCTCGACACGCTCACGTCGAGGAAGTACCGGTCGTGCGACACCAGGAGCAGGCCGCCCGGGAAGTCGCGCAGGAACTCCTCCAGCCACGTGCGCGCCTCCAGGTCCAGGTAGTTGGTCGGCTCGTCGAGCAGCAGGATGTCGGGGCTTTCCATGATCGCGCGGGCCAGCGCGATCCGCATCTGCCAGCCCGCCGAGAACGAGGAACAGGGCTGTCGCAGGTCCGGCTCGGGGAAGCCCAGGCCGAGAGCACGCGCGCGATCGATCTCCGTGCGCCTGTGGTAGCCGCTCGCCTCCAGCTTCTCCTGCAGCCCGTGGTGCTTCCACAGCAGAGCCTCGGCCTCGCGAGAGCCTTCCGAGGTCGACGCCAGCCGTTCCTCGATCGCCCGCATCTCCCCGGCCACCCGTGCCCGTGCGCGAACGCGTTCTCCGCCTCCTCGCGCAGGGTGAGCCTCCCCCTGCACGACGCCGGACTGCGGGCACGTAGGAGACCCGCGTCTCCCTCTCCCGCACGACCGTGCCGATGTCGGGGGGGAGCGTGCCCGCCAGGATGCGCATGAGGGTGGTCTTGCCGCTGCCGTTGGGCCCGACGAGGGCCATGCGCGTGCCGGTGGCGATGGTGAGGTTCACGGCATCGAGCAGGGTCCGCTCGCCGTAGGAGAGGGAGACCCCGGAGAGGCTGACGAGGGACATGCGCCTACGGGGCCGACTGGCTGAAGAACATGACCACGGGCGAGAAGCCCGGGGAGACGACCTCCAGGCCCTCCACGCTGTCGCGGGACACGGCAGACAGCCGCACCCCATCGCCGGCGGCCTTGTACAGGAAGTGCACGGCCCGCTCCTCGCCGTACTCGTCGAAGAGCAGGCTGATGACCCCGTCGTAGGTGCCGGCGAGGTCCCGGGAGAGGTGCAAGAGGAAGTCGACCCTGCCCCCTCCCCTCGCCTTCTCCCCGATCACCGAGGGAACGAGCCTCTCGAATCCCTGCCAGCTGAAACGCATCTCGCCTGTGAGCCGGATGGTCCCGTAGGCGCTGCTGGCGAGGGTCGACCCGGGGCGGGTGAAGGCGGCGTACAGGTCCCTGCGCCTCTGCTGCTCCCGCTCGACCAGCTCGGCGATGTCGTCGACCATCACGGCGTACAGCCCGCTCACCGGCTGGTCCTTGATCCTGTAGTTGACAGTGATGCGCTCCTCGTCCAGCACGGTGACGCGAAGGTCCGTGCCCGTGAACGCGTACGAGCTGGCCCCCAGCTTCTCAATGCCCGTGTAGGGGAACTCGAATGTCGAGAGGGGCAGCTGCAGCCGCATCATGTTCTCCGAGGGGCTGGGGAACAGTCCCACGTCCTCGCGGAAGACCGAGAGGTCGACCCTGCCCGTGGCGGCCATCTCGCGGAAGTAGTCGGGCCGCCATGTGGTTCCGAGGATCCTGTCCAGGGTCGGGTCCTGGCCCGCCAGCCGCCGCGCCTCCTCGGAGGGATCCCCTTCAGCCGTGAACACCTTCAGGAAATGGCCGAACACCCATCCGCCGAATCCGTCCTCGGTCACCACCTCGTACCAGTAGTCGGTGTACGGCTTGATGGCCTGCTTCTCCGCCGAGCGGCCCACGACCTTCACGATCTGGCCGGGCTTCAGCTTGTACACCGTCCGGGCTTCCGGGGTCGCGCTCTCCCGGATGGGCAGCGGCGGCGGATCCTGCTTCTGGGAAAACCCCCACTCCGCTGCCTGCGCGGTGTAGGCCGCGGCAAAGGCGGCCGCCTCCCCCCGCTTGGGGAACACGCGCACCCGGGCCCGGGGCATCTCCGCGCCTGTCTTCTTCCCGGGCAGGACAACAAGGTAGGTGCCGTTGATCTGCGACTCGTTGATCACGGAGACCACGGCGCCGGTGGCGGGCAGGCCCGAGGGGTCATCGGGGCCCGCGGCGCCCCACAGGACCACTCCCCACCCCCGGCCCCTGCCTGCGCACGAGGCGAGGGCGAGGGCAGCGAGGACGAGGACGGCAACGGGGAGCAGCCGGGATCGAGCGGTGCGATGGCCTGCCATGCTTTGCATACTGCGGCCCTGGCAGGTTTTTTTCAAGTGCCACTGCACCGCCCCCGGGGCGGGCCACTGCACCGCCCCTCGGGCGGGCGACTGTACCGCCCCGGGCGGGCAACCGTGCCGCCCCTTGCGCCGCCGCAGCCCGCCGGATTATACCGATTGCGTCGCGCCCGCCGGAGGGCGGCGCGGACAGGAGGAGGTGCGCAGTGGACGTCCGGGATCGGCTTCGCAGGAAGATCGAAGAGAAACGCGACATGATGATCGAGCTGCAGCGGGACCTCACCGCCGTGCCGGCCCTCGGCCCCGAGAACGGCGGCACCGGCGAGGCCGAGAAGGCGCGCGTGCTCGCCGGCTGGGTGGAGAAGCTCGGCCTGGGACCCTGCGAGAACCACCCCGCCCCCGACCCCCGCGTGCCCGGGGGAGAGCGGCCGAACCTCGTGGTCGACCCTCCCGGGCAGGCTCACGGGCTCCTCCCTGTGGATCATGACCCACATGGACATCGTGCCCCCGGGCGAGCGTTCGCTGTGGGAGATCCGACCCCTACGTGCTCGTCGTGAAGGGCGAGCGGCTGATCGGCCGCGGCGTGGAGGACAACCAGCAGAGCCTGGTCGCCTCGCTGTTCGCCGCCGCGTGCCTGCAGGAGCTGGGCCTCGAGCCCGCGCGGACCGCACGGCTGCTCTTCGTCTCCGACGAGGAGACCGGCTCCGCGCACGGGGCCTGGCACGTGGCCCGCGACGACGCGCCTTTTCACCCCCGAGGACAGCGCCCTGGTGCCCGACAGCGGCGCGCGCGACGGCTCCGAGATCGAGATCGCCGAGAAGAGCATCCTCTGGCTGCGCATCGTGCACCCGGGGAAAGCAGTGCCACGCCTCCACCCCGGACAGGGGCGATCAACGCCTTCGAGGCGGGCTCGCACCTCGTCGTGCGGCTGGGCGGGCTGGCCGGCGCGTTCCCGCAGGTCGACCGGCTGTTCGATCCGTCCGTGTCCACCTTCGCGCCCACCAAGAAGGAAGCGAACGTCCCCAACATCAACACCATCCCGGGCGAGGACGCCTTCTGCGTGGACTGCCGGGTCCTGCCCCTCCGTCGACCTCGACGCCGTGATGGCCGAGATCAGGAAGACCGCCGACGGGATCCAGCGCGACTTCGGCGTGGCCGTCGAGGTGCAGACGGTGCAGCGTGCATCGTCGCCCGCGACCCCGGCCGACGCCCCGATCGTGAGGTCGCTCGCCGCGGCGGTGCAGGACGTCTACGGGGTGGAGGCGCGGACGATCGGCATCGGCGGCGGGACGGTGGGGGCGGTGCTCCGCGCGAAGGGCATCCCCACCGCGGTCTGGTCGCCGGATCGAGGAGACCGCGCACCAGCCCAACGAGTCCTGCCTCGTCGGCAACATGATCGGGGACGCGGTGGTGATGGGGCTGCTGATGGCAGGCGGGGGCGGTTCCTAGTCCAGGCTGTCGAGCACGACGACGATCTTCCCTTCCCGCAGCAGGTCGATGTTCGCGCTCACGGTCAGGATCTGCCGGGCGGCCTCGGCGGGGATCACGATGTCGGCGGAGTTCTTCCCGAACACCGCCCGCGCCGCGATGCGCAGGGGATCCAGGCCCGCCCGCAGCGTGGCGACCGAGCCCTCCATCTCGTCGGTGTAGCCCGCCATGCCCCACCGGGCCAGTGCCTCGGGGCTGACCATCGTCCTGTCCAGCACGAGGTGCATGTCCTGGTCGAAGATGCGCGGGAAGAGCGCCGGGCCGCAGCGGGGCCTCGTCGGCGGTCCCCTGCGACGGGAGCCTGCCCCGCGCCGAGATGAGGATGCCGGTGAACTGGCGCGAGGCGGTGTAGCCCAGCTCGCGGTGGATGGGGGTCGCGCGGCCGTGGGCGAGCGCCGCGGCGACTCCCGTCTCGCCGAAGAAGGGCACCGTGTAGCGGGCGACCAGCGTGCGGAGGTCCGGCGACAGGTACAGCGCGTCGCGGGGGGCCTCGAGCAGGCGCCCGCGGATCGACTGCTCCAGCGACGGATCGGTGGCGAAGGCCTGCGCAAAGGTGCGCGCGGAGTCCAGCCGCACGCCGGCGACCGCGGCCACGAGGAAGGCCGCCTTGCGCGCCTCGATTTCCATCTCGGCGTCCCACTTTGCGCGGGGAAGCGAGTCGGTTGTCGGGTCCAGGTCGAAGGAGACCTCGACGGAGAGAGCCCCCGCCTCCCAGTCCATGCGCGGGCGGAAGGAGAAGCCCGGCTCCGCGGCCGGCGCCGCGGCGGCAGCGGCCAGCGCGAACAGGGCAGCCAGGGCGGCAGCGCGTGCGCTCATCCCATCCTCCTTGCCGATGCGGGCGGGCCGGTGCGCGGAACGAGGATATGCGACCCGATGCGCAGCGCACGCGGCTTCACCGACGGGTTGAACTCCATGATCAGGGCAACGCTCACCCCGAAGCTCTGGGCGATCTCCGACAGGGTGTCACCCGCGCGCACGACGTGCACCGCGAAGTCGAGCAGCGGCACGGCGGCCGACGAGAGGGTCTCGGTGACGGCCCTGGTATGCTCCTGCGGGACCTTGAGCATGTACCCGTAGGACCGCGGCGGCGTCATGGAGAAGTTCAGCTCGGGGTTGGCGGCCGCGAGAATCTCGAGGGGCACGCCGGACTCCCGGGCAAGGATGCGCAGGTCCACGCTGCCCTCCACCGGCACCCTGGTCCACCGCGGGGACGGGTCCCACCCCCGCGAGAGGCCGTGGCGGCCCGGGTGGCTCAGGATGCGGGCGAGGGCCATGAACTGCGGCACGAAGGCCGCCGTCTCGCGGGGAAGCACCCCTTTCCTCCTCAAGCCCCAGTAGTCCAGGCCGGGGTTCTGGCGCACGATCCGCGACAGCCTCCCGGCTCCGCAGTTGTAGGCAGCCAGGGCGAGATCCCAGTCGCCGAACCTGCGGTGGTTGTCCGCCAGCTTCGACAGCGAGGCCTCCGTGGCCTTCCAGAAGTCCCGCCGCTCGTCCAGCCAGTGATCGATGCGCAGCCCGTACGGGGAAGCGGTGTTGCGCATGAGCTGCCACAGGCCCGCGGCGCCCTTGGGCGAGAGCGCGCGGGACTGGAAGCCCGACTCCAGCGCGGGCAGGAAGGCGAGCTCGCGCGGCAGGCCCCGCGCGCGCACCTGCTCCGCGATGAAGCCGCCGTACTGGCGGCTGCGGTCGAGCACGAGCTGCAGCCAGTCCCTCCGGCTCGCGAGCAGCCCTGCGACGTACCTGTCAATGACATCTTCGTCAGGAACGGCAAGCCAGTACACCTCGGCACCCGCGTGGCCCTGGGCAGGGGGGAGGGACCGGGCGGCGTCGGCCGGTGTCCCGGCAGGTGCCGGGACGGCCACCGCGCGCCGGGCCGCCGGCTCGACGGGCAGCGGGCCGGGGGCTGCCCCTGCCGGGGCTGCCGCCAGGACGGCACGCAGCCCCGCGAGAGCCGCGGCGGCTACAGCTTCTCGCCGAAGTAGATTCCAGCCCATTCCCACTGGCCGTTCACGTCGGGATTCGCGGGGAAGTCGACCTTGCGGAAGTACAGGTACCAGGTCGGCGGTCGGAAGTTCCAGTTCGTGGTCTTCAGGTACGCCTCGTGGTCGTTCGAGAAAGGGGCGAGCGCCGCGTCGATGTGCACGTTGGAGCTGTACAGGTAGCCGGCGATGTTGAACTCGGTGGCCTCGCCCGCCAGCGCGTCGCCCGAGGGCGCCTGCTGGTCCCAGCCCTCGGCGAAGAAGTTCACCTTCGCCTTGAGCTTGTTCAGCTTCGCGATGTTCCTCGTCGCGATGGCCTCGCGCACCCCTGCCACCAGGTCGTTCAGGTCGGGCAGCATCCAGTCCTTGGCGGAGTAGAAGAACAGGACCTTCTCGGCGGCGAGGCGGGAGGCGTTCGGCAACGCCCGGGATCTCGGGATCGGGGTAGTCGAGGTAGCGCTGGTAGGACTGGATGGCCTGCTCCCACTCGCCCAGCTCCTCGTAGCTCCTCGCCATGAAGTAGTAGGCCGAGCCGAGGTGCTCCACCTGGTCGCTGAACCGGGAGACCAGCTCCTTGTAGTAGGCGATCCTGTTCTCGGGGTCGTGTCGAGGCTGATGAGCTCCTGCAGGCAGTACAGGTGCACCGATCTGCCCTGGACCAGCAGGTCGGCGTGGTTGTTCAGGATCCGCCGGTAGTAGTGGATGGCGAAAGGGATCGCCTTCAGGTCCCTGTACGCGTCGGCGACGAGCGACAGGTAGTACGCGTTGAAGATGTCCGCCGGGTTCCTCTCCACGTGCGTGGTCAGAAAGAGGATCTCCCTGTCCGTCCTGCCCGCATTGGCGAGGTTGGCGGCGATCTGCTGGATGAGGACGAAGCTGTTTCTCCTCGTCCCTCTCCTGGCCGAACAGGCGGAAAAGCTCCCGCAGCTCGGGGTTCTGCTCGAAGGTGCCGATGTACGGCCGCGTGTCCGGAGACGCGCAACCCGACAGAAGCACCGCGGCCGCGGCCAGGAGGGCGAGGAAGGCGGGGATTCGGGGAGTCATGTCCGCGGGCAGGGTAGCAGGAACCGCGGACGGTTGGCAAGCCGGTCAGGTTCTGATAGGATGCGCGGGGCCACACCATGAGCGAGCTCATCACGAACACTCCCGCGGGCTCTCGGTCCCCGATCGGCCCCGCATCCCCTTCATCGAGGGCGACGGGACGGGCCCGGACATCTGGCGGGCCGTCGCGGCGCGTGCTCGACGCGGCCGTGGACCGGGCCTACGGCGGCCGGCGGCGCATCGAGTGGGTCGCCGCTGCTCGCGGGCGAGCGAGGCCTTCGCGCAAACGGGGGAGTGGCTGCCCGCCGAGACCGAGGAGGCGTTCCGCACGCACATGGTCGGCATCAAGGGCCCGCTCACGACGCCCGTCGGGGGCGGGATCCGCAGCCTGAACGTGGCGCTGCGCCAGAAGCTCGACCTGTACGTGTGCCTGCGGCCCGTGCGCTGGTTTCCCGGCGTCCCCTCCCCCGTCGTGCACCCCGAGCTCGTCGACATGGTGGTCTTCCGCGAGAACACCGAGGACGTCTACGCCGGGCTCGAGGTGAAGGAAGGCACGCGAGGAGGCGACGCGCGCTCGCCGGCTTCCTCGAGCGAGTCCTTCGGCTGGCGCCATCCGCGACGACGCCGGCATCGGCATCAAGCCCGTGAGCAGGATGGGGTCGGAGAGGCTCGTGCGCGCGGCCATCGCGCTACGCGCTCGCGCCGGGGCAGGAAGAGCGTCACCCTCGTGCACAAGGGCAACATCCAGAAGTTCACCGAGGGCGCCTTCCGCGAGTGGGGCTACGCGCTGGCGAAGCGGGAGTTCGGCGAGCGGGTGCGCACGGCCGAGGAGCCCGAGCGGGAGGGCGCGCTGCTGGTCAAGGACGCCATCGCCGACAACTTCCTCCAGCAGGCCCTCACCCGTGCCGTCGGAGTTCGACGTCATCGCCACGACGAACCTCAACGGCGACTACATCTCCGACGCGCTGGCCGCCCAGGTCGGCGGCATCGGCATCGCCCCCGGGGGCAACATCAACTACGAGACCGGGCACGCCATCTTCGAGGCCACGCACGGCACCGCGCCGAAGTACGCGGGACGCGACATGGCGAACCCCTGCTCCGTCATCCTCTCGGGCGCCCTCATGCTGGACTACATGGGCTGGTCCGAGGCGGCTGCCTCCATCGAGGCGGCGGTCACTGCGGCCATCGCGGAGAAGGCTGTCACGTACGACTTCGCCCGTCTCATGGAAGGAGCCACGCAGGTGTCCACATCGGAGTTCGGCGAGCGCATCGCGAGGCACCTCGCGTGAAAAAGGCGGCTGCGAAAGCGCGGGACGGTTCCCCGCGCCCCAGGCCCCGCTACTCCATGCTTCTCATCCTCGGGGCGGGCATCCTCGTGGCCGGCGGGGTCCTGCTGCTGTGGACCCTCGGCTACATCCCGCAGTTCGGCCCGCTGTGGCCGCTTCCCGTGATGCTCGGCGGGCTCGTGCTGCTCTACCTCGCCTACCCCCGGGGGTGGTCCGAGCGGTGGATCATCCCCGGCATGGTCCTCAGCCTGGGGGGACTGGTCCTGCTGCTCGTCAACACCGTGCTGAAACAGGAAGGCCTGGCCCGGGTCTGGCCCCTGTTCATGCTCGTCACGGGCCTGTCGCTCATCCCGTACGGCTTCAAGAAGAAAGCAGGGGCGCGGGTGGCGATCCTCGTGCCCGCCGTCTTCCTGGCCGCCCTGAGCCTCGTCTTTCTCGGCTTCAGCCTGCGCCCCGGGGGCGGCTTCACGGCATTCGTGGGCCAGTGGTGGCCGGTCATCCTGATGATGCTCGGCCTGGCGCTGCTCGTTTCATTTTTCACCACCCGCAGGCCGAATAGTAAGACATGAGCAAGCGGCTCATCCTCGTCGTCGCCGTTGCAGTGATGCTGCTGTCGTCAGCGGGCATCGTCACGTTCCTCAGCGCCCAGGAGGGCGAGATCCCGGCCGTGACCGCCGAGGAGCCCGGCCGCCATGCCCGCGGGGAGCAGGACGAGCCCCTGGAGACACGCTACGCCCCGGACCGCATCTACCGCACGGGAGGCCCCGACACCTGGCGGGTGTCGTCCACGGAGGGGATCCTCCTCTCGCGCGACGGCGGCCAGAGCTGGGACGACAGGGGAACGGGACTTCCCGTGCGCGCCGTGTGGCCCTTCGACAGGCCGCGCCCGCCGGTGGTCACGGGCCTCTCGGTCGACCCGGCCCGCACCGACAGGGTCGGCCTGACGACCCTGGACACCCTGTACCTGTCCGAGGACGCCGGGGCGACCTGGGAGAAGGTGGAGCTGAAAGACCCGCTGAAGGCCAACGACCAGCTCACCTGCATCGCCCTCTCCCCCCTCGAGCCGGCCGCGATGATGATCGGCACCTCGTTCCACGGCTTCTTCGAGACCCGGGACAGGGGAAAGACGTGGTCGTCCGTCTCGGAGCTCCTCGTCCCGCTGAAGCTGGGCGGGGGCAACTACGAGGAGATCTCCGCGGTGGCCTACCACCCCACCGACCCGGCCGTGATCTTCTTCAACCTCGGCTTCGGGAAGGGCCTGTACACGATGAAGCGGGGTGCGCGGACGGTCAACCGGATCGATTTCCCGGGCGAGACGGGGGGCTCCGCGATCCGGGACATCGCCTTCCGCAGGCGGGACGGCACCGAGGCCTGGGTCCTGGAGGCCCGCACCGACGAGGCGCGGTGGAGCTGGGCGCCCGGGACGGGACGCTGGGAGAGGCTGGAGTCCATCGGCACCCGGCCCCCGCTGGACCCGGCAAAAGCGGCGCGGCTGCAGACCGCCGCGGGCAGGTTCGGCATCTACGTGTCCTCCTTCTGGGCGAGCGGCGACCTCCTGAACACGCACCTCGCCTTCCTGAAGAAGAACGGGCTGAACAGCATCGTTGTCGATTTCAAGGAAGACTTCGGCTACGTCACGTACAACACAACCCTCGCCGCCCCCTACAGGATCGGGGCCGTGCAGCGGAGGTTCCGCGTCGAGGAGCTGGTGCGCACGGCACACGAGAACGGGCTGTACCTCATCGGGCGCATCGTCGTGTTCCGCGACAAGCAGCTGTACAATGCCGACGGCTACGCCTACGCCGCGTGGGACAAGGCCGCCGGCGGGCCGTGGCGCTACCTCAAGAAGACCGTGGACGAGGCCACCGGCGCCGAGAGCTGGTTCCAGGGCGAGCACTGGGTCGACCCGTACAGCGAGTACGTGTGGGACTACAACATCGCCATCGCGAAGGAGCTGGAGGAGAGGGGGGTCGACGAGGTGCAGTTCGACTACATCCGCTTCCCCTCCGACGGGGACCTCTCGCGCCTGAGCTTCCGCCACAGGCGGGAGGCCATGGGCAAGATGGAGGCGCTGGAGAGCTTCCTCGCCAAGGCGCGCTCCGCGCTCACCATCCCCATCTCCGCCGACGTGTACGGCTACTGCGGCTGGGCGCGCATCTCCAACTGGGTCGCGCAGAACATCGAGATGTACTCGCACCACGTCGACGTCATCCAGCCCATGTTCTATCCCTCGCATTTCCCGCGCGACTTCCTCGGCTCCATGGAGTACCTGCCCCGGGCGGGCTACATCTACAGGGAAGGCACGAAGCGCTCCGCGTGGATCGTCGAGGGCAGGAGCCTGATCCGCCCCTACGTGCAGGCGTTCCGCATCGGCTCCGAGACCAGCTTCTCCATGCCCGTGTCCAACACGTACCTGATGAACCAGGTGAACGGGTCGCTGGAAGGGGCCGCCTCGGGCTTCACGCTCTGGAACGCGTCCAACGACTACTACATGGTGACAAGGCCGCTGGGCCCGGCGATCGCGGCGCAGCCGGCTGCCTCGACGGTACGCTGAACGGCCGCCGCCGCGGCGTCCGCGGCTGCCGCGGCGGCACGCCTCTCAGGTGACCCCGAACCTCTTCTCCAGGGACTCGTAGTAGTCGATGACCCGGCGCACGTACTTTCGCTTCTGCGGGTAGGGGTGGTAGTAGAACGAGCGCTTGAACCCGTAGACGATGATGTCCTTGAGCTGGTCGGGCGCGATCACGAAGTTGTCCAGCGCGAGGCGCAGCTCGCGGGTCACGGAGGTGTCCGAGACGAGCCGGTTGTCGGTGCAGAAGGAGAGGGAGAGCTTGTGGTCGAGCATCTTCCGCACCGAGTGGTCGTGCACGCTCTTCAGCGACGGAGAGGTCTGCATGTTGCTGGTCAGGCACACCTCGATGGTGGTCCTGTTCTCGGCCAGGTAGTTCACCAGGCTCTCGATGTACGCCTTCCTGTCCCGCACGGTCCCCGAGAAGATCATGTCCTCGTCGAACAGGTGCAGGCCGTGGCCGATCCTGTCGGCGTGCAGCTTGGCGATGGCCTGGAAGATGCTCTCGGGGCCGTAGGCCTCCCCCGCGTGCACGGTCTTTCGCATGAAGTGCTTGTGCACGTAGTCGTAGGACTCCTCGTGCGCGCTGGCCGGGTAGCCGTACTCGGACCCGGCGAGGTCGAAGCCCACCAGCTGCATGTCCCCGGCGTCGCGAAGGCGCACCGCGGCCTTGGCGAGCTCCAGGCTTGCCGTGCGGATCACCTCCTGGGCGTCGGAGAACGAGAGGGCGCGCGTGATCTGGCGGTAGTACTCCGAGAAGGCCGGCGTGAAGAAGCGCATGGCGCAGACGATGATGCCGTAGTCGAACGGCGGCTCCTCCGGCGCGAGGGTCGCGTTGGCCTGGACACGGGCCCTGCGCAGGCCCCTGTCCACGGCGCTCACCACCTCGTCGAAGCCCAGGCTTCCCGACATGTGCAGCTGGGGGGCGAAGCGGACCTCGAGGTAGCGCACTCCCTCGGCGCAGTTGTCCATGGCCAGCTCGTAGGCGGCGCGCTCGAGGCCCTCGAGATCCTGCATCACCTTCAGCGTCCACGTGAAACCCTTGAGGTACTCGTTCAGGTCGGCGTAGGAGCTCTTGAACACCAGCTCGTTCATCCCCTCCTCGCTGAAGGAGGGCAGTGCGACCCCGGCTCCGTGCGAGCTCGATCAGCGTGGCCAGGCGAAGGGAGCCGTCGAGGTGGACGTGAAGGTCGGTCTTGGGGATCGCGCGGATGAACTCGTCGCTGTAAGCGGTCGCGGCGCGGGCATGTGGTGGCACAACGATACCCCTCTCCGGGGGCCGGTCAAGGCCGGCCGCCCTTGACCCCGCGCCCCGCCCGCCCGTAGAGTCCAGCATGCGCCGCGTCAACCCGCAGGTCCTCCTCGCCGTGTGGCTGGTCGCCGCCTTCGCCGCGATCTCCTTCGCCCACTACCTCCTCTTCCGCGAAGCCCGCACGCTCATCTTCTACCTCCTGCTCGACCTCGCCTTCATCCCCCTCCAGGTCCTGGTCGTCTCTCTCATCCTCGACCAGCTGCTGAGCCGCCGCGAGAAGCGGGCCCTGCTGAAGAAGCTGAACATGGTCATCGGCGCCTTCTTCAGCGAGGTCGGCAACCGGCTGCTCGGGCACCTTGCGGCCTTCCATCCCGACCTTGAACGGCTGCGCGCGGAGATGCTGCCCGCCGGCCAGTGGACGGCGCGCGATTTCGACACCCTGGCCCGCTCGGTGGCTGCGCGCGAGATCCGCCTGGACAGCGCGCGCAGCTCCCTCGCGTCACTGAAGGAGTACCTCGCCGGGAGGCAGGACTTCATCCTGCGGCTCCTGGAAAACTCCAACCTCCTCGAGCACGACTCCTTCGCCGAGCTCCTGTGGTCGGTCCTGCACGTGTCGGAGGAGCTGGCTGCCCGGCCCCGGCTGGACGGGCTGCCGCCCGCCGACCTCGGCGCACCTGTCGGGCGACCTCACCCGGGCCTACGGCCACCTGCTGCGGGAGTGGATCTCGTACCTCCGCCACCTGAAGGAGGACTACCCCTACCTGTTCTCACTCGCCGTGCGGACAAACCCCTTCGACCCCTCGGCATCGGCACTCGTGCAGGAGGCCGCACAGCCGGGAGGCCCGCGGCTGTCGAATGGTTGACGCCGACTGCGTGGTACCCGCGGCGGGGGGCTCGACGCGGATGGGAAGGTGGAAGCTTCTCCTCCCCTTCGGCGGCAGCACCATCGTGCAGGCCGTCGTCGCTGCCGCCCTGGCGGCCTGCACGCGCGTGATCCTGGTCACCGGGTTCCGGGCCGAGGAGCTGGAGGCTGTCTTCACGGGCGAGCCGCGGGTCACGACGGTGAGGAACCCCGAATGGGAGAAGGGCATGTTCTGCTCGCAGCAGAAGGGGATCGCCCGTGTCCGCGGCGACAGGTTCTTCGTGATCCCCGCGGACATGCCCCTGGTCCGGCCGCCGGTCTATGCGGCGCTGGCCGCGGCCGGATCCGCGGACGTGGTGTTTCCCGTCTCCCACGGCAGGCGGGGCCACCCGGTGCTCTTCTCCCGTCGGGTGACGGAGGCGGTGCGGGCGGCCGACCCCGCCGGGGGCAGGCTGAGGGACATTGCCGGGCTTTTCCGGTGCGTCGAGGTCCAGTGGACAGACGACAGCATCCTGCGCGACATTGACACCCAGGCCGACTACGAGGAGATCTCACCATGAAGAGGACAATCCTGTGCGCGCTCTCCCTCGTCCTGCTCGTCCCGCTCTCATGGTCCAACCCCGCTGCCGAGAGGCCGCCCGCACCCGCGACGGTCGGCGCCTGGCGGGTCACGGACTGCCTGGGCAGGACGCTCGTCTTCGAGAAGATCCCCGAACGCATCCTCCTCGCCGGCAGGGCGACTGTTCTCATCGTCGACGCTGTGTACATGTTCCCCGATGCGCGGGACCGCGTCGTCGGGGTGGGGGTGACCGACCAGGGACTGGGGGACTTCTTCCCCGTCCTGGACAGGGGATCCGCGCGGAAGGCGCGGTTCGAAAACAGCGCGGGGCCCGAGCAGCTGGCCGGGCTGCGCCCCGACCTCGTGATCCTCAAGTCGTACATGAAGGAGAGGCTGGGGGACCGCCTCGTGTCGATCGGCATCCCGGTCCTGTACGTCGACCTGGAAACCCCGGCCGCCTTCGCGGCCGACATCCGCATGCTCGGCGACCTGTTCCAGGACCCCGCCCGCTCCGTCTTCATCAACACCTACTACGAGTCGAGGGTCCGGGCGGTGCAGAGAAAGACGGCGGGGGTGTCCCGCCCGTCCGCGCTGGTCGTGCAGTACAGCGAGCGGGACGGGGCTGCTGCCATCAGCGTCCCGCCCGCATCGTGGATCCAGACCCTGCTTGTGGAGGCTGCCGGGGGCGAGCCGGTGTGGACGGCATCCGGCGCAGGCAGCGGCTGGAGCAAGGTGAGCGCCGAGCAGGCCGCGGCGTGGGAGCCGGCGCACACTCTCGTGGTGTCCTACCAGAAGCCCGCCGTCGAGGCGGTGGCGGCCCTGGGCAGGTCTGGCACCTGGCGGGGGACGCTGCACGCCTTCCCCGCCGATTTCCACTCGTGGGACCAGGCAGACTCGCGCTGGATCCTCGGCCTGCAGTGGACGGCGAGGACCCTCCACCCCGAGCTCTTCGCCGGGCTCGACCTGGGGGCAGAGGTGCGTTCCTTCTATGAAGAGCTGTATGGCCTGGACAGGACGACCGTCGAGACGGTGATCCTTCCCCGGCTGGAGAGAGCGCTTGCGGCGCAGTGACCTCCACCTTCCCCTCCTCGGTCTCGCCCTGCTCCTGGCTGCCGCGGGCTCGGTCCTCCTGGGCCGCTACCCGTCCCCCGGCCTGACAACGATCGGGAGGATCGCGGGCGACCCGCTTGCCGCCCGGCTCGTGCTCGCGCTGCGCCTGCCCCGGATCATCGCGGCCGTGCTGCTCGGCGCCGTGCTCGCCGCGGCAGGCACGGTGTTCCAGATGATCTTCGCAAATCCCCTCGTGGAGCCCGGCTTCCTGGGGGTGTCGCAGGGGGCGGCTTTCGGCGCTGCCCTGTGCATCGTGGCCTTCACGCCCTCCCCCGCGGCCGTGCAGGCCTCCGCGTTCCTCTTCGCGCTCGCGGGCCTTGCCGTCTCGTGGCTCCTGGCGCGCGCGTTCCGATTCGGCGGCTGGATCCTGCGCCTCGTGCTGGCGGGCATCGCCGTCTCCGCCCTGTTCTCGGCAGGGATCGGCGCGCTCAAGCTGGCAGCCGATCCTGCCCGCCAGCTCCCCGAGATCACCTTCTGGCTGCTCGGCGGCCTGTGGAGCGTCACGTGGAGGGACGTGCTGCTGCTCCTCCCGCCCGTCGGCGTCGGGCTGGCTGTCGTGACAGCCCTGCGCTGGAAGCTCAACGTTCTCTCGCTGGACGACCGGGTGGCCCACTCCCTGGGCGCGGCCCCGCAGCGCGAGCGGCTGCTCCTGCTCGCGGCGGCGACGCTGGCCACGGCGTCTGCCGTGTCCGTGAGCGGGCTGGTCGGCTGGATCGGCCTCATGGTGCCCCACGCGGCCCGGCGGCTGGTCGGGACCGACGCGCGGCGGTCGCTGCCCGCAGCCATGCTCCTGGGGTCGATCGCGGTCCTCGTCTGCGACGACATCGCGCGGACGGTGCTGCCCGCCGAGCTTCCCCTGGGGATCCTCACCTCGCTGGTCGGCGCGGCGGCGTTCATCGCCCTCATGGGCGCGGCGGGCAGGCGGGCACGGCGCGCCGGGTGGCGCGCGTGAGCCTGCTCGCCCTGCGCGGGGTCACCTTCGCCCATCCCGGGGGCGGCGACGTTCTTCGCGGCCTGTCGCTGGACGTCGCGGAAGGCTCGATCGCCGCCATCCTGGGCCCGAACGGGTCGGGGAAGACGACCCTGCTGGACATCTGCCTGGGATGGAGACGGCCGGCGCGGGGGAGCGTGACGCTGCGGGGCCGTCCCCTGGAGTCGTGGAGCAGGCGGGAGCGCGGCGCGCTCATGAGCCTCGTGCCCCAGCGGGAGAACGTGCGCTTCGACTTCACTGTGAGGGAGTACGTCCTTCTCGGCCGAGCCCCCCACCTGCGGCCTCTCGAGGCGCCGGGCAGGTCGGACGAGGCGATCGCCCGGGCCGCGCTGGAGGCAGCGGGGATCACGCGGCTTGCCGACAGGTCGATCGCCACGCTGAGCGGCGGTGAGTACCAGCTCATGCTCATCGCCCGCAGCCTCGCGCAGCAGCCCGCGCTGCTCCTGCTGGACGAGCCGGCGAGCCAGCTGGACCCGGCCAACCAGCTCGCCGTGATCAGGCTGCTGCGGCGCCTGCGCGACCGGGGAATCACCGTGCTCTACACCAGCCACAACCCGCAGACGGCGGCAATCGCGGCCGACGCCATCCACATGCTGAAGGCGGGGCGCTTCGCCGTCTCGGCGCCCCCCCGGGCAGGCCCTCACGGCCAGGAACCTGCGCCGGGTGTACGGCGTCCCGTTCCGGGTCACCTGGAATGGACGGCTTCCCCACGTCCGCTGGGAGGCGGAGGAGAAACCGGCCCCGCGGCGTCGAGGACGGGCAGCCGCGCCCCGCGTCGCAAGGCCGCGGCACCGGCAGGCCGACGGGCGGGGGTGACCCTCCTTCAGCGCACGCGCTTTTCGAAACCGGCCAGGCCGGGCGGGAGCCCGTCGGCCGCCGACACGCGTGCGAACTCCCGGGCGGCCGCTCCCAGGCACCTCTCCCTGTTCGACTCGTCGGTGGGCAGGTACAGGAACCGCCCCCGCGGCATCTCGGCCGCGATGCGGGGGTAGTGCGCCTGGTCGTGCACCTTGTCGGTGGTGGCGTTCACAACGAACACCTCACGCGTGAGACGTGCCAGGCCGCCGAAGAGCTCGAGGTCGCGGGCCGCGTATGCCGAGCGCTTCCATTTCAGCGGGTCTGCAGCGCGGACGAAAGCATAGTCCCGGGCCTTCTGTGTCTTCTCCTTCATGTCCCCGATCAGGGCGAGGGCGATGAGCCACCGGGCAGCGCCGAGGAGGAAGGCGGGGACGAGCGGCGCCACGGACCGCAGCATCCACCGGGAGGCCCACAGCCTGTGCATGGGGTCCCCGATGAGGATCGTGGGCGCGTCGATCACCCCGTCCAGGAGACCCTGCAGGAGGAGGGTCGAGCCCCAGCAGACGCCGGCAAGGACGAAGTCCCTCTTTCCCGACAGCCCGATCGACTCCAGAGCGGCGGCGATGTCGCGGGCGCTCTGCGCGGGGGACATGTCAGGGGCCGGGCCGCTCAGACGGCTGCTCGACTTCTCGCGGGTCTCGATGTAGTAGAACTCCGCCCTGCCCCGCACGGACTGGTAGAAGGCCTGGAAGCCTTCCGGCGTCACCCCCCAGCCGGGCACCAGGACCACGGGCCGCGTCTCGACCGGCCCGCGGGGGCGGCAGGCGAAGACCCGGATGTCCGCCCCCTCCACGGGGACCCGCATCTCCACGCCTTCCTCCGGCTCCCAGAAGCCCGGGCAGGCGCGGTCTGCCCGCGCGAGGAGGGCGGCAACCCGCTCCCTGTCGGCGGGGGTCGCGGCGAGGGCCTGGGCCAGAAGGTCCTGCGGGTCTGTCATGGGAATCCCCTCCGACCGCACCATACGACATTTGACTTCCCGTCTCAAGGCGTGTTCCAATGTCGGCCATGGTCACATTCGGCAGGACGCAGGGTCGTGTGCGGCGGTACCTCGAGGCCCGCGGGCTCGCGCACGTGTGCGCGGGGGTGCGGCGGATCTCCGCCGTGCGCACCGAGTCGTACCACAACGAGGACACGCGCACGATCGGGCTGAACCCCGCAGACCTGCGCAAACCCTACGGCGCCTTTCACAAGGCGGCCTACCTGCTCATCCACGAGCTGGGCCACGAGTTCGCCCTCGTCAGCCTCACGAAATCGGACAAGCGCGCCCTGCGGCCGCTGTTCGGGGACTACGACAAGCCCTACAGGCGCGCGAGGAAGCCGAGGACCGCCGGCCCCGACTTCGTTTCGCGCTATGCCATGGTCCACCCTGTCGAGGATTTCACCGAGACCTTCGCCGTGTGCCTCTGGAGGGACTGGGAGCCCCGGGAGGTCGAGCGTCTCCTGCGGGGCAAGAGTCCCCTGTGCCGTCGCAAGCTCGCGGCCGTCGATCGGCTCATCCGCAGGGAGGCGCGTACTGTCAGAACCTGAAGCGGGCAGTGACGCCCAGCTCGAAGCCGACGGAGGGAAGGAGCAGCTCACTCGCCCCCTGTGTCCTGCGTTCCAGCCCCGCCGCCGCCTTGCCCGAGAAGCCGAGGGTGACCGAATCGGTGACCTCGATCTCTGACGTGTGGCGGAACAGTCCGCGGACCGGCACGCTGCTGACAGATGCCGCGGAGGTTGTCCGCGTCACGATCGTCTCCAGCAGCAGGCGTTCGATGTTGGTGACCGCCTGGGCCTGCGCGCTGGCCTCCCGGCTCCACGTGTACAGGGCACCGAGGGAGCCCTTCACCGTGTCCGTGTCGGGCCGCACCGCGACCGCGAAGGGCCCGTCTGCCTGCCCCGGGAACAGCGAAAGCACGGGGTCCCCGATCGACTGGCGTTCCCTGGTCCAGGTGAGAGAGGTGTCCAGCTCCAGGTCACCGCCGGGGCCGAGTGAGAGGCCCAGCAGCATCCTTCCCGAGAGGCCAAGCGACCGGACCTTGAGCGCGTAGTCCCACCCGACGCGTGCTTCCGTGTCGGCGCCGAGGAGGCCCCGGACAGGGGCTGCTGTCGGTCCGGCAGCGCCGAGGCCCGCGGCAGCGCCGATTGTCGCGTCCTTCCCCAGCGAGAGGGAGACCACGCGCTTCTGCGTGCGCAGGTCTCCCTGCCGTGCCGTCTCGTCACGCAGGGCGGCCTTCGCCCGTGAGGGCAGGTACCAGGGCCCGGCAGCGACCTGGGCTGCAAGGGAGGCGCCGGCAGCCACGGCGTTCGATGCCGACTCGATCCCGTCCTCGTCGGCCAGCGCGTCGGCTGCGGCGTGCGCCTCGGCCCTGCCCCACCCGGAGGGGTTCAGCCAGGCGAGGGGTGCCAGGAGGAGCGCCGGGTATGGAGAGAACAGCAGCCGGGCCTCCTCCACGGACTCCGCGGCCTGCCGGTAGGAGCCCGCGAACATGAGCGAGAGCTCAGGGGTGAGCACGAACCCGCGGGAGCGGCCCGCGCTGAACGGCACGATCAGCGACAGCGTGTCCCTGCAGCTCACGTCCCGCGCCGCCGTGACAGGGTCCACGTTCAGCTCCCCGTACTCCGCCGTCCACGACGCGCTCAGGCCGACGCCGCGGGTGGGGGGGATGGAGGCCGACACCTGCAGCCTGTCCTGGAGCGACTCCTTCCGCGCACCGGGCAGGGCTGCCTCCGGGGCGGCGAAGAGCAGGCCCACGCGCCGCGCCCAGGAGGAGAGCGCGCCCGCACCCCCGGCAACGGTGTCCGAGAGGTACGCCGCCGTCCGCTTGAACTGCGCCGACGCCTCCCCGCCCTGCCACCGCACGCCCACCTCCGCGTCGTGGCTGTCCGCGAGGACCGCTCCCGCCGTCGAGGAGAGCAGCTGGCCGTCCGACAGCCGGTAGGC
Source organism: uncultured Spirochaetota bacterium (assembly GCA_963733835.1). Lineage (GTDB taxonomy): Bacteria > Spirochaetota > Spirochaetia > SZUA-6 > Fen-1364 > CAVTER01. The sequence continues at coordinate 128,483 of CAVTER010000009.1, read as the reverse complement.
GGCGCGCGTGTCCGAGGACCAGGTGCGGGTGTATGTCCACGCCTGGCGCATGCCCTCGGGCCCGCCCATCCTCTCGGCGACGCTCATCGACTCGTCGTCAGAGCCTTCACCGATCACGATGGACTGCGTCGGCGTGACGGAGGGATCGTACGTGTCGACCGTGGCCCGCTCCCACCGGTGCTCGACCACCGGGAACCAGGGGACGCCGAGGTCCAGCGCGAGACGTCCGCCGAACCTGTCGGTCGTGTCGTTCCGCAGGGCCGCGGGCACCGAGGCGTCGGCCTCGACCAGGCGCTCGACCGTCCTGGCCGCCGTGGCGGAGGCGCTCAGGCAGCGGGCGAGCACCGCCGCGATCCCCCCCCGCGCCTCGTCGCGGGTCCGGTCCGAAGAGCTGAAGAATCCTCCCTGCCGATGCTCGTACGAGACGGAGGCCAGGGGGTCTGCCAGGAGGGGGACGCCGCCGACCGAGAGAAGCACGCCCTGCCAGCCCCCCTTCAGCTCCGCGAGGACAGCCGTGTCCAGGCGCAGCCTCGTCTCCGCGAGGTGCCACTCGTCCAGCCAGAACCGAAACCCCGCGGGCACCCCGAGGGGCCCTGCCGTGATGCCGAACGATGCGCTTGCCAGCCGGGCGAGCATGCCCTGCGATGCGCCCCCGCTCGCGGCCAGGGCGCCGGCGGCCACCCCCCCGACCGTCACGGTCCACGGGGATTCCAGGAGGATGTCCACCTCGTTCCAGCCGGGGGCGAAGACTGCGGGGTCAAGCTGGGCAGCGAGCTTCTCGGTGCCGCCGGCCGAGAGAATGAGGTCGAAGCGCGCGTCGGGGGGAACTGTCCAGTCCGCGTTCCGCCGGTACAGGAAGAAACGGAAATACCTCGAGCCGCGGAAGTCCGCGAGCGGGGCGAAAGCCCGGGTCACCGACTCGGAGCTGCCGGCGGCGATCGGCGCGGTCAGGCTGACCGCGAGGCTCTTCTCCGTGAGGTCGTTCTCGTCGCGGTAGGCGGTGCTCCCGTGCAGGCTCTTGTAGAGCGCGGGATATGCCGCGGACAGGGGATGATCGCGGACGACCCCGTCCTCCTCTGCCGAGACCTCCTGGGCGGCGAGGCCCGGTGTGCGGGTCATGGGCGAGGAGGCGAACCACAGGCCGTTGATCACCACCTTCCCCGTGACGGGGACCGCGGGCGAGCCGGTCGACGGGCGGACCGTGATCCGGATGGCGCGCACGTCCTCGAAGACCCGGGGGTTGTCCCGGACGAGGGCGGTGATGTCGACGGATACCTGGGTCCAGCCCTCCGCGCCCGGCGCGAGGGAGGCGACGTGGGACGGGCCCCCGTCCGGCGAGAGGACGAGGCCGCTCTCGACAGTGTCGAGGCTGCCGTTGGCGTTCGTGTCCTCGGAGTCCAGCCGCGCGTTGGACTGGCCCCTCCTGTCGCTGCCCAGCCGCGTGGGGCCGCCGCCGAGCGGCGTGATCGCGTAGCCCATGTCCCCGGCGGAGCTTTCCCCGTCGAGGAGCGTGTTCGCATTGAGATCTTCGTTTGACCTGTCCAGCGCCTCCACGTACACGAGGAGGCTGTCCCCGCTCACCCCGCTCCCCCGCAGGGTCATGCGCAGGGTGTCGCAGGTGGAGAGATCGGCGCCGGGCAGCGGCACGGCGACCGAGGCCCACGCATCCGGGGAGAGCGCGGGGAACACCGTCTCCACCACGAGGGACTGCTCTCCTCCCCCCGGCGCCTCCTCGGCTGCGTTGTACGGGCCTGCCTTCTCGGCAAAAGTGAATTGGGGGTTCGCCGAATTGTCCCAGGACAGGTTGTGCAGGACCTCGGTGCCGAGCAGCGCGGTCTGCCAGTAGTTCTCGTACAGCACGTCGCCCCGCGCTCCCAGGTCGACGGGGATGGACAACGCGGGGAGCAGGACCGAGCGCGACCCGATGGTCCATGCGCTGTCCGAGAGCCCGACAGCGTAGCGCCTGTCGTCCTCCATGTCTTCCACGATCGTGAGCCCGCCCGGGTTGGGCACCTCCAGGCCGAGCGCCCCGGCAGCGTGCGCGAGCAGCGTGGGGCCGCTCTGGCCCGGGCGCGCCCCGAACAGCGCGCTTCCCTCTGCCGAGTCGGCGATCCGGCCCGGCCCGTTCCTCCCCCAGCCGCGGGGCAGGGGTCTCGAGGACAGGGATGTCCAGGGCAAGCAGGTTTCGCGCGCCCCAGCGATCCCCGGCTCGCCTCGGCGCTCACCGCTGCTGTGAACCCGCGCCCCGTGCCCGCGGACGGCGCATACCGGTAGACCACCTCCACCTCGCTCTCCGGCCCGATCGTCCCGGGAGGGAAGGAGATCGTGCCCGGCGGCTGCCTCCACGCTGTACGAGCCCGACGACAGCAGCACGCCGTCCACGGTCACGCGGAGGCTCCCTTCGACCACGCCCGCGCCGAGGCTGTAGATCCCGTTGGACAGCAGGTAGCGCAGGCGCACCGTGGTGACAGACGCTGTCGCCGGCGGGGAGGACAGCCCGCCGTAGATGGGGTTCGCGGGGTCGTACGGGTTGTTCGCGGCTGTCAGCGGCGGCTGCGAAAGGCTTCTCGCCGGGAAACGGGCGGGGGTGGACCCCGACAGCGTCGGTGAACTCGAAGAAGACCACCCCCGACGCGGCGTCAACGGAGAAGGTGTCCTCGAGGCCCGCGTAGTCGTCGTTGGGCGCGAGGGTCTGCGGTCCGAAGGATCTGCACGGACAGCTGCTCGGGCACCCGCCCTTCCTCCGAGGTCGTCAAGGGCGAAGGCGTTTCGCATCTCCCAGTAGCTGTTGAGGCCCTGCCTGCGCAGGAAGAGCCAGATCCCCGTCGGCGAGGGGGGCGAAGTAGCCGGGAAAGGCAGCCCTGCGTGAAAGACTGCCTGCTCCCCGACGGGTCGATGATCGCGTTCACGCCCAGTCCCGCGGAGCCCACGGGCAGCCCGGCACTTCGTGTAGCTCGCGCACAGCTCCTCGACCTGGGAGAGGGAACGGGACAGGGTGAGCCGGCCGGCCGCGTTGTCGAACCTGTAGTCCACGCCGGCCTGCAGCAGAGTGAAGGGCCGGCCGTCGATGGCGAGCTCCCCCGTGGGCGAAGACCGTGCCACGCGCAGGCTGGAGGAGTCGATGTCCGTGTCGGGCAGGAGGAAGAAACGTGCCCGCGACGTGGCTCACGTCGGGAAGGTCGATCTCGAAGCGCTCCCGGGTTCCGCGGAACCTGCGCCGTCCCTCGAGGGAGGCGCCGTAGCGGGCCAGAGCTTCCAGCTTCACGGGTCCCGCACCGCCGACGCGTGTGCCGCGAACGACTCGCTCGTGCCGCCGTCGATCGGGAGGAAGAGGCTCCCCGGGACGGAACGGTGCAGGTTCCCGACGCCGATCTCCTTCAGCGCCGAGAACTGCGTCGCCCACCCAGGCGAGGGAGTAGATGTTGGCCCCGCCGAACAGCTGCCCCTCGGCCAGTCGGGAGGAGTCGTGGTCGATGTCGATGAGGAACTGCTCGTCGAGCAGGCGGTGGATCGAGATCTCGCGGATGAGGTCGTCGATGATCGGCCCGGTCGTGATGTCCTCCACGCCGAGCCCGACGGGAAAACCCGGCGTGAGGGGCATCGCGTCTCCCCATCCCAGCCCCAGCAGATCCAGAACTCCGTGTAGGGGACTGCCCGCTGGGCACCTAAGCCCGCGCCCGCGCCGGACGCCGAGAGGGCGAGGACTGCCAGAGCAGGAAAAAGACGCCCGCCCCTCCGACGGAGAGGCGGGCGCCGCTGACGGCCAAGGGTCACACCGATCAGAAGCTGATCGTGACGCCGATGCTGTGCTGGAAGCCGTAGCCCGCAAGCGGCTTGAAGGCATAGTCGACCGCGTACTCGGTGAACCCGGCCGTGAGGTGCACGCCGAGGCCCGCCGAGAAGGCCTTCAGACCCGACTCGAGTCTGGTTGACATTGTAGCCCACGCGCGCGTAGGCGAGGTTGGCGAAGACGTACTCCATGCCGATGCCCACCGACCAGCTCCAGAGATCCAGCATCGGCAGCCTCGACCTGCGGCGGCAGCTTCACGTTGTGGTCCTGCACGTTGAGCAGGGCGTAGCTGAGACGTTCGCCGTGGCCGACATCGGCAGCGGCACGGTCTCGGTCACGAACTTCACCGGGGAGCCGACGTTGCGGATGCCGACGCCGACCGCCGTGTTCATGTACGGCTTGTCGGTCTGCAGGTAGACGAGGCGCATCTTCCAGCGCTCGGCCTTCGATCGCGGTCGTGCATCGTCGAGCGACGTCTTCTCGGCCGCGTCGAAGCTCGTCTGCTTCGTCTCGAGCTCCGCCTGGGCCTTCTTGCCACGCGGTCTCCCGGGCCGTGCGCTCGTCCTGCGCGGCCTTCAGCTCCGCGGGCTCCTCCGCGCCCTTGGGCGAGTCCTTCGACAGCTCGGCGATCTTCGCCGACAGCAGCCGGTCCGTCGAATGCCCACCCGTCGTCGAGGGCCTCGCGCGGCCTTCTCCTGGTCGGCGGCGAAATCGAAGCGGCGCATCTCGGCCTCGGTGCGTGAGCGCCTCGAGCCGGGCCTTGAAGATCTTCTCCTCGTGCCGTACATGGCGTCGAGCAGCGCAGGTACAGCGCCTTCTCGCGCAACCTTGTACTCGGCCTGCGCCTTGTCGACCGCCTTCTCGCTTCTGCGCCTCCAGGATGCCGAGCTCCCGCTTCAGCTTCGCCTTCTTCAGCTCCTTCTGGAGCGTGAGCCCGAGGGCTTCGAACGCCTTGACGTCCGTCTCGGCGGTCGACTGCCTCGGCGGCGATCTCCTTCTCGGTCGCCTCGGCCCTGGCGGCGATGTCGGCCTCGACCTGCGCGCGATCTCCTTCTGCTTGCCCGCGATCCGCTCCTGCAGGCGCTTCACCCACGGATCGGCGGCCAGGCCCTGCGAGCTCCTTCTCCTTGCGGGGATCAGCTTCGCCAGCTCGGAGAGGCGTGCCTTGTTCGCGGTCTTGTCCTGTTCGAGGGTCGCCTTTTCCGCGGTGAGATCCTCGATCTCCTTCGCGAGCGGGGCGCGGCGGGGACCGATTTCCTTGTCCATCAGCGCCTCGTAGCCGGCGATGACCTTCTCCCTGTCCTCGATGCGTGCCCTGGCGGCGCTCCTCCCAGGAGGCCGTGCGGGCCCTGATGGCCGTCGGTGCGCTCCGCGAGCTGCGCCCGGGTCTTCTCGATGCTCACGTCGACGTTCGCGTCGACCAGCTCCGGGGCGAGGTCCTTCGCGGGGTCGTCGATGACCTCGAAGAGGCGCTTCCGCTCCGCGGCGATCAACTCGAGGTCGGCGACCTTCTGTGTCGAACATCGCCTGCGCCTTGGCAAGCTCGCGCCTGGTACCAGCCGTCGATCTCGGCGAGCGCCGCCGGACTCGGACTCCTCGTGCGCGGGCAAGCTGCTCGCCGCTGGGCATCCCGCTTCGCCTCGGCTTGCTGTTTCTTCGCCGCGATCGGCTCCTTCTTGTCCTCCGCGGCTGCGGCGAGCTGCGTGTCCAGGTCCGCCACGGCCTTCTCGGCCGCCTCCAGGGACTTCTGCGCCTCGGTGGTCTGCTTCGCGGCCACGGCGGTCATCTTCTGCTTTTCCGCGTCGATGCCCGCCTTCTGCCTCGCGAACTCCGCCTCCAGCTGCCTTGCGCGTGGGGGCCTTCGGCCTCTGGCCCACGTGGGGGGTCTCGAACCAGGCCGACCGCGCCCGCGTTCGCGGCGACGGCAAAGGCATACTCGCTGCCCAGCGTGCGGTACAGGGCCTTCACGTCGGCGCCGACGGCGATCGTGCGCCAGAGGTAGCGGCCGTACGCGAAACCCAGCGCGGCGTCGTACACGTTGACTGTCGCCTGCGGCTGGCCCAGCTCGTTGACGAACGTGAAGCCTCCGGTGTTCAGAAGCTGCGCCGCGGCCGCCGCGTACCCGCCGAGCAGCGGGAAGCCGAACCCGAGGTGGGTGTTCATGACCTCGTTGGGAAGCGGGTCGAGGGTCACCTGCAGCCGCATGCCGTCGAGGCCCGCGAGGGCGGCGGGGTTGAACTCCATGCGCCTCCAGGCCGACCCCGAGCGGGTCGGCAACACCCGCCAGCGCCGTCGTGCGCGCGGAGGGCGGGGAGACCAGGAAATCGGCACCCGAGGTGCCTCCGCCCTCCTGGGCGGAGGCATCCAGCGCAACAGCGAATGCAAGGGCAGAGTGCAGCCAGGGTGCGCATCGTTTTCATCGTGCTCTCCTCGTTACCGGACGATCATGACTTTCAGGACGCGCGAGTACCCCGGCGCCGTGATCCGTATGAAGTAGAGGCCGGGACCGAGCTTCTGGACCTTGCCGTTCATGCCGTCCCACTGGCAGGGGCAGCCGGGCCTGGAGCGCGGAGTAGCTCTCCGCGTTGACCAGGGTTGCCACCCTCTTGCCGGTTGCCGTGAAGACCTGGACCGTCACCTTGTCCGCGGCGTTCGCGGTCGGCTGCGGGATGAAGATGACCACCCGCTCGCTCCCTCCCGGCACGATCCTGTTGTTCGCCGCAATCGGTTCGTCCACGTCGGGGATGGTGGAGAAGCTCCACGGGTATTCCTCGGCAAGGGGGATGTCGTTCGCGTCCTCGATGCCGGTGGTCAGACGCACGACGTACGCGGCGTACGGCAGGGCCGACGCGGGGGTGAACGTCGCCGTCAGCGTCGAGTCCACGTAGTCCACCGCGTCCCGACACGGCAGTGTCAATGCCCGCGTCCCAGGCGCCGTTCCTGTTCGTGTCGGTGTACACGAGGAATGTCGTGGACGGAGTTCCGACGGTTCCTTCGATCGTCGAATCGTCGATGGCCTTTGAGAAGGTGGCCCTGATCGTGGCGGTCCGCGACACTCCGACGGAGGCGTCGGTCGGGAACACGGCGGTCACCTTCGGGGCGATCGCCGACGCCACGGCAAAGCTCCACACGTACGGCGCCGCCATCGCGGTGCCTTCGCTGTCCGTGATGCCGGTCCCGATCGTTGCCGTGTACGTGGCCCCGAAGGTCAGGGTCGCGTGGCTGATCGTGGCTGTCTGGCTCCCGTTCGAGAAGGTCACGGCACTCGCAACCGCCCCGCTGGGGCCGGTGAGGGTGAAGTCACCGGTCGTGAACCCCCAGACCGGCTCGGAGAAGGTCACCTCGATGTCGTCGGTGCGGGAGGCGCCCCCATCGCCGGCAGCCGGAACCGTGCTCGCCACCGTCGGCGGCGTGGGCGCCACCGTGGTGAATGTCCAGGTGAAATCGCTCGCCATGACGTTGGGGGTCGGCAGCCCCTCGTCGGCCGCTCCGCCCGCCCCGCCCTTCACGGTGACCCTGTAGGTGGTGCTGAATGCAAGCAGCCCGCCGGTCGGGTGGAGGGTCAGCGTGTTGGTGATGTCGTTGTACACCGGCGCGTCGATGGCGACCGCTGCCCCGCCGTCGATCGTGAAGGTGACGTTGCCGGGGGTCACGGGCGGCAGGGTGTCCTCGTCCATGTTCTCGGAGAAGACGATCGTGACATCCGATGCCAGCGCCACGGCCGCGCCGGTGGGGAAGTTCACCGACACCTCCGGCGGCGTGGTGTCGGGCGGCACGTACTCGCTGACCGTGAAGGTGCTCAGCGTGGTCGGCGTCGCGGCCGTGTCGGTGATGTAGCCCTTCTGGTTGTAGCTGCCGCTCACGGCCGAGCCCAGGGTGCCGGCAGGGACGTTGGCGAAGGCGATCGAGGTGGACGGGTTTGCGATGTCAAAGCCGATGTGGTTCCCGATCACCGCGTTGGTGTCGATGTTCACCACCACGAGGTACGTCTTCGGTCCCTGCGCGAACTGGATCTTGGGGTCCGCCACGAAGGGACCGAACGTGAGGGTCGATCCCGAGAAGACGTTCGAGGCGACGTACGTGTCTCCCGCGTCCCAGCCGCCGTCGCCGTCGTCCAGGTACAGCGAGGTGCTGTTCGCTGCCACGTCCGCCGTCCGTTCGCCGAGGTAGCGCAGCTGGATCGTCGACAGCTGCTTGGTGGTCGACACGCCCGCCAGGTCCTCGTCGAGGGTCGCGCTGCCGAAGGTCAGCTTCGCCACCTGGACGTTGATGTTGCCCTGGTCGTACTGGTCGATGGTGAGCGGCGGATCGTCGACGAGTCCTTCTGCCACGAAGGTGGTGTGGTAATCGATGATCTGCACGGTGCGGCTGGTCGGCACGGGAGGCGTGAGAGGGGTGGCCTTGTTGCCCCCGAGCGTGGATCCGTAGCTGACAGAGGTCGCATAGCAGTTGACAGCCTTCGGAGTGCTCGCGACGAGGGAGGCCGGGTAGCTGAAGGCGACCCAGAGGGTCCGACTGGCCCCCGCCGCGATGGTGGCAGCCTCGCCGATGTCGATGGTGAGATCACCCGGCGATGGGGTGTCGGGCGTGACAGTGAGGGTGCCGATGGGGCCCTCGTTCGCGGTCGGGAGGTTCATGGCCCTGTACTTGAGCGGGCTCTGGCTGTTCAGGAACAGGTGCGTGTTTGTCGCGTCTGCCCAGCCCAGCCCGAGTGAGTCGGCGGCACGCGGCCTGATGACGACCCGCCCGATGTACGCCGTCGCCCCCGTGCAGCTGAGGTCGATCTGGATGACGCCCACGTACGGCGAGCCCGTGCTGCTGTTGAGCGGAATCGGGTTGGGCTGGATCTGGACCTGGGCAGTCGCGGTCAGCGTCTGCGCGAACGCGCCCCCTGGCAGAAGGCCAACCAGAACAAGCGCCACGAGCCCTGCGATGGACCACACCCTCTTTTTCATGCCACCCATTCGTCTCCCCTCCGGGTGCCGCGACTGTCCCTCGGGTCCCAGTCGTCGGGCAAACCATGGAAATGTAGCCCGCTCGTGAAAGGAATCACGGCTGACCTCCGCAATCGGTCTTTCTCTGTCTATCGGCGGGGTATGGCACGGAAGTTCAGCAGAAAACTTCGATGACCGGCATGGCGTCAGCGGGGAGCGGAGGTCAAGGTCCGGGGCAACCGGAGAAACGCGTGAATCCCGGCCTCGAGGGTCTCCCGGCCCGACAGGCCCAGCGTGTACTCACGGCAGGCGTGAGAGCGGAAGAGCCCTTCCACGACCTGGAAGTATACGGGCCGGGTCACGAGGAGGAGGCGCTCGACCCCTTCGACGAGCGGCAGAATGGGCGCGAAGCCGCCGCCCAGCTCGATCTCAAGGGGGCCGATCTCGTCGATGACGACAACCAGGTCGGGCAGCGCGAGTGCGCTGCGAAGACACTCGACCGCACGCGCGATTCCCGCTGCCGAGAAACTGTACTTGCCAAAGCGGGGGCCGTCGAGGGCGACATCGGACCTTCCCATCTCCCACTGCTCGCCCGTCTGGAGACAGAGGGCCGAGAACCCCACCTTTGCACCCGAGTCATCACGGATGGCCGGTGAGACGATGCCGGCGAACCCGGGCCTGCCCCGCGCAAGCTCCAGGCACAGCGTGGTCTTGCCGACGCCGCGCTCCCCCGTGAGGATCGCGGCCCTGGCGCGCCGTCCTTTGACCACGCCCCCGGCCTACCCCGCCCGGCTCTGGGCCCGCGACAGCATGCCCGCCAGGGCTGCTGCCGGGTTCTCCCTGCGGGAGGCGAGGATCATCGCGGCGATGATGTACGGCTTCTGGCCTGCCTGCCTGTACAGCGGCGCCCGGAAGCGCTCGAACACGTCCGGCCGCCACCTCGCCCTCGCGCGCAGCTCACCCCCGTGATGTCCGCGGGCAGGCAGTGCAGGTACAGGGCGTTGCGCGTCCGCGCCATCAGCGCCTCCGTGCACTCCCAGGTCTTGAACCGCGCGTTGTTCGCGAGGCACCGCTTCTCGAGCTCCGCGAGCTGCTGCGCGGTCGCCCGTGTCCGACGAGGCGGGTGCGCTCCTCCATGACCGCGAACGGCGCCCAGCTCTTCGGGTACACGACGTCCGCGCCGTCGAAGGCCTCTTCCATCGACCCGCAGACGCGGAAGCCCGTGCCTGCCTCGGCGGCGAAATGCGCCGCCTTCTCCACCACGTCGGGCATCAGCGAGTAGCCCTCGGGGTGCGCGAGGCGCACGTCCATGCCGAACCGGGTGAACAGGCCGATGACGCCCTGCGGCACCGACAGCGGCTTGCCGTAGGAGGGAGAGTACGCCCAGGTCATGGCGACCTTCTTCCCCTTGCAGCGCCTCGATGCCGCCGAAGTGGTCGACGAGGTGCGCGAGGTCGGCCATGCGACTGCGTGGGGTGGTCGATGTCGCACTGCAGGTTGACCACGGTCGGCCGCTGCTCGAGCACGCCGTCGCGGTACCCCTGTCTCGACGGCCGCCGGCCACCTCCTTCATGTACGTGTGGCCCTTCCCGATGTACAGGTCGTCGCGGATGCCGATCGCCTCGGCCATGAAGGAGATCATCGCCGCGGTCTCGCGCACCGTCTCGCCGTGCGCGAGCTGGCGACTTGCCCTCGTCGAGGTCGAGGACCGTGAGGCCGAGCAGGTTGCGGCCGAGGCGAAGCTGAACCGCGTGCGCGTCGAGTTGTCGCGGAACTGCGAGACGGCGAGCCCCGAGTCGCACGCCGCTGCCGAGATGTTCTCCTCGCGCAGCGCGCGCAGGATCGCCGGCGATCGGCGAGGATCAGCCTCGAGGTCGCTCCCGGCTCTTGTCCCACGTGAGGAGGAAATCCTTCCCGAGCAGGTCGCCGCAGGCGCATCTTCGCCAGGCCGGCGATCGTCTGGCGGATCTCCCGTGCCGTCATGGCGTGGCCTTCAGAACCTCCCCAGCGCCTCAGGATCTTCTCGCGCGTGATCGGCCAGTCCCTGATCCAGACGCCCGTCGCGTCGTGGACGGCGATCGCGATCGCCGGCGCGGCCCCGTTCACGCTGATCTCCGCGATGCTCTTGCCGCCGAACGGGCCGAACGGATCGTCGGTCGGGACGAAACGGACATCACGTCGCGGGGCAGCTCCTGGATCATCGGCGCCCCGTAGTCGGCGAGGCCCGTGGTGAGGCAGCGGCCCGCACCGTCGAAGATCATCTCCTCGTAGAGCGTGTGGCCGATCGACTTCAGCACCGCGCCGTAGACCTGGCCGAGGGCGAGCTCGGGATTGATGGGCGTGCCGCTGTCGTGCAGGGCGTGGTAGCGCCGCACCTCGATGGCGCCGGTGCGGATGTTCACCGCGACCTCGCAGAAGTGCGCGGCGTAGGGGATGGCGTAGTCGTCCGTCGTGAACGAGGCGCGACCCGTCAGCTCGCCGCTGCCCGCCCCACCCTGGCACGCGTGGGCGACCGTCGCGTAGTCGACGCTGCCCGTGTCCCCGGCACCCTGCCGGGGTACTCGAGGCGCAGGCCGGCACGCGGGTTCGCCCAGGAGGGGCGAGGCCGCGGCGAGGAGCTTGGCCGCGAGGTCCTCGGCAGCCTTCAGCACGGCATTGCCCGTGAAGAAGGTGCCGCTGGAGGCGTAGGCTCCCTTGTCGAACGGCGTGGTGTCCGTGTCGCCGGTGAGGACCGCCACCCGGTCGATGTCGCAGCACAGCGTCTCGGCCGCGATCTTGGCGAGCACCGTGTCGAGGCCGGTGCCGAGGTCGGCGCCGCCCGAGCGCACGATGAACGTTCCGTCGGCGAGGAGGCGCACGTCGGCGCAGGCCTGGTCGAGCCCCGGCAGGCCCGAGCCCTGCTGGATGATCGCCGCGCCCCGGCCGACGCGCACGTCGGGGTCCGGGTGCTCGCCGGCGCCGCGCCCCAGCCCATGCTCTCCCTGCCCCCGTCGAGCGCCTCGCCGAGGCCGCAGCTGCCGACCTTCACGGCCGCCCCTTCACGGCCCTCGCCGAGGCTCCTCAGGATCTCCAGCACGTCGCCCTCCCGCACCCGGTTCTTCTCGAGGAACGCGAGCTGGTCCATGCCCAGCTCGGCGGCCAGCTCCGCCGCGGCGATCTGCACGGCGAAGGAGCCCTGCGGCGCGCCGTAGCCCTGGTAGGCGCCCGAGGGCACGTGGTTGGTGTACCAGCTGCGCACCTCGAAGGCCGTGTTCGGGCACCGGAACAGGGGCAGCGACTTCGAGCAGGCGTTCATCGGCACCGTGAGGCAGTGGTTGCCGTAGGCGCCGGTGTCCGCGTCGACGCTCATGCGGATCGCCGTGAGCGTGCCGTCCCGCCGGGCCCCCATCTTCACCGTGACGCGGAAGGGGTGGCGCACCGTGGCCGCGACGAACTCCTCCTCGCGCGTGTACTTGTAGAACACGGGCCTGCCCGTCGTGAACGTGGCCAAGGCGCAACCTCCTCCAGCAGGATGTCCTGCTTGCGCCGTAGCCTCCGCCGATCCGCTCCTTGATGACGCGCACGCGGTTCTCCCCGATGCCGAGCACCCGGGCCACGATGCGCCGCAGGTGCCACGGCACCTGGGTGGAGGCGTGGATCACCAGCCGGTCGCCGTCCATGCGGGTGTACACGAGTGCGGCTCCAGCGGCGTGCACTGCACCCGGCTCGTGGTGTAGGTGCGCTCGACCACCACGTCGGCCTCGCGGAAGCCCTCCTCCACGTCGCCGACGCATCCCGAGGCGCTCGCGGCGAGGTTGCGGCCCGGCTCGGCGCCGATCGACAGCGGGTAGACCACGGGATCGCCCGGGCCGCCATGGAGCGCGGTTTCCCTCCGGCGATGGCCTCGTCGAGGGACAGCACAGGCTCGAGAAGCTCGTACTCGACCCTGATCGCCTTGACCGCGGCCGCGGCGGCCTGCTCGTCTTCCGCCACCACCGCCGCCACCCGGTCGCCGACGTGGCGCACCCGCCGGGCGAACATGGGGCAGTCGTAGGGCGACGGCTCGGGTGCGCCCTGGCCTGCCCTGCCGTACAGCACCTCGGGACAGTTCCTGTGCGTGATGACGGCGACCACGCCGGGCATCGCCTCCGCGGCCGAGATGTCTATCTCCCTGATCTCCGCGTGCGCGTAGGGGCTCCGCAGCATCTTCAGCACGCAGCTTCCCGGCTCGACCATGTCCTCGACGTACGCCCTGCTGCCCGAGACCAGCTTGACCCCGTCCACCCTGCGGCGGACCTTGCCGATGCTGCGCAGCCCGTCGCCGAAGTCCGGCGCGGCCGCCTCGCTCCAGCCCGGCTGTGTCCTGCGGCGGACCGCCAGCCGGACGGCCAGGAAGAACTGCCTGTAGCCCGTGGACCTGCTGAACAGGCCCGACAGGGCGTCGCGCACGTCATCCTCGGTGGGATCGGGCGTGCGGCGAAGGAGGTCCTCGAGGAGCAGGACGGCGGCGGGCGCGTTGTAGGCCGACTGGACGACCCCCGCGTCCAGCATCGCCTCCTGCAGGATGGACAGCTTCCCCTTCGGCATGAAGCTTCGACCGTCTCGATGGACCTGCCCTCGGCCTGGCCCGCGACCATGAGGCCTGCCAGGACCGGCTTGCCGTCGAGGAGGATCGTGTCGCTCCCGGAGAAGCCCTCGCCGTCGTCGCTGGAGCGCACGGAGTGGATGCCCATTCGCTGGAGCACCTTCTGGAGGCTCTCGCCCTGGTCCACGGGTGCCGTGCGCTGCCTGCCGTTCAGCAGGAACGAAACGCTCATCGGGCCGCCTCCTTTCCCGCCAGCGCGCGCAGGATGTCGGCGGCGAAAACCCCGGCCAGGCAGGACTTGTAGGGGGAGGAGGCGTGCATGTCGGCGGCGGGGAGGAATGCTCCGCCCACCATCACCTCGATGCGGTCCCTCGGCGGGAGCGGGACTCCCTCGAGCGCCCGCTCGATGCCCGCCAGGCTCAGCACCTGCCCCTGGCAGTCGCTCACAACCAGGCGCAGGCCGCGGACAGCGGGCGCCAGCGCGTGCGCCGAGGCTGCCACGACGAGGCTCTTCCTGCTGTGGGAGGTGCGCGACAGGCAGCGCACCGTGCAGGGGAGAGACGCGTCGGGAATCGAGACCTCGACGATGAGACCGGCAGGCCGCGAGCGGCAGAATGCAGCCGCCTCGAGCGGCTGGCGGGCGCCCGCCAGGAGCACGCGGGCGTCCAGCGCGACCAGCACCGGCACGAGGACCGACGACGGGGGCAGGAGGCCCAGCTCGCCTCCCAGTGTGGCCATTCCGCGAAGCGTGCGCGAGGCTGTCTGCGCCGCGGCCTCGCGCACCGCGGCCGGCACGCCCGGCGCGTCGAGGAGCTGCTGGAATGTGACCGTGGCCCCGATGGCGCAGGAGCCGCCCTCGCAGCGGAGGTGGTCCAGTCCCAGCCTCTCCAGCGACACGAGGGTCCGGGTGCCCTCCGCGGGGGCGGAGGCGAGCCAGGTCCCGCCGCCGAGGTACGCGGCGCCAGGGGCGCGGCCTGCCCGCAGGGCGTCGGCGATCGACGCGGGTCGCAGTATCTCCATGGCCATGACCTCCGGGCCAGAGTATGGTAGCATTCGCGTACCCTATCAAGTCATCCGGAGGTCACGCATGGAGTGGAGGGCGAGCCACATACTGGTGAAGGACAAGCGCCTGGCCGACGAGCTTCTGCGCAAGGCCAAGCTGGGGGCGAGCTTCGAGTCCCTCGCGCGCGAGCACTCGACCTGCCCGTCAAAGTCGCGGGGCGGCGACCTGGGCTGGTTCGGCCCCGGGAAGATGGTCCCGGCCTTCGAGAACGCCTGCAGGAAGATGTCGCCCGGCTCACTGAGCGATGTCGTCTCCACCAGCTTCGGGTACCACGTCATCAAGCTGACGGGGCGCAAGGACTAGCCCCGGGCCACGAAAGCCGAGAGCGCACGGGTCTCCGCCTCGAAGGCATCGAGGAGGCCGGGGACCTCGGCCGAGTGCCTGTCCCCTGCCGCCCGCTCGAGGGCGAGGGCCGCCTCCGCCAGCCTCCCGGCGCGCAGGTTCAGCGCGCCGCCCTTCACGGCGTGCGCCTCGAACCTGATCGTCTCGCAGTCGCCCTTCTCGAGGGCGGCGCGCAGGGGTGCGATCCGTCCGACCAGCCGCTCCAGGAACCCCCCGAGGAGCCTGCGCACGACCTCTTCGCGGCCCATGAACGCCTCGACCGCGGCCGGGAAGTCCAGCACTCCCGGGGAAGCCGACGGGGCGGGCGGCGGCACGTGCGCGGACCCCTGCCCTCCCGGCGGCAGCCACTCCCGCAGGACCTGGCCCAGCTCCGCGCGGCGGAAGGGCTTGGCCAGGAACGCGTTCATGCCGCTGGCGAGGCAGCGTTCCTGCTCCTCCCTGCGCACGCTCGCGGTCACGGCGACGATCGGCATCTGCACGCCCGCGGCACGCATTGCGCGTGCAGCCTCGGGTCCTCCCATCCCGGGCATGTTCACGTCGAGGAAGGCGATGTCGAAGCCGCCCGCCGCGGCGCTCTCGAGCGCCTGTTTCCCGTCCTCGACACACACCACCAGGTACCCGCTCTTTTCCAGGACCACGCGGAAGAGCTCCCGGCTGGTCTCGTTGTCGTCCGCCACGAGCACCCGCGCGCTGCCCGGGGGGAAGGCCGTCGGCGGCAGGCGCCTCCTCCACGGCGGCATCGGAGGAGAGGGCCTCCAGGTCCAGGGCGTCCGAGGTCACCGAGAAGACCGTCTCCAGCAGGAGCGCCTTGCGCACCGGCTTTGCGAGGTACGCGTTGAACCAGCGCAGGAGCTTCATCTTCGCCTCGTCGCCGCTCATGCCTGTCGGCGACAGCAAGACCAGGCGGGCGGCGTTGATCGACGTGTCGGCGCTGATCTCGCTGGCAAGGTGCCACCCGTCCATGCCCGGCATCCGCAGGTCGACGAGGGCCAGGCGGAACGCCCCCGGCCCGCCGGCCCGGCCGCGCAGGGCAGCCAGCGCCTCCTCCCCGCCCGCCGCCTCCTCCACGATGCACCCCCAGGAGCGCAGGTACTCCGAGAGGATCCCCCGGGCCGTGGCGTTGTCATCGACGATGAGGACGGGCAGTCCCGCGAAGAAGTCCGCGGGCACCGCCGCGTACTGGTCGCTCACCTTCTGCTTGCCCACGGGCAGGCTGAACCAGAAGCGGGAGCCCCTGCCTTCCCCGCTTTCCACGCCGATCTCGCCGCCCATGAGCTCGACGAGTCTGCGGGAGATGGCCAGGCCCAGCCCCGACCCGCCGTACTTGCGCGTGGAGGAGGAGTCCAGCTGCGTGAAGTTCTGGAAAAGGCCCCCCACCCTGTCGGCGGGGATGCCGATGCCCGTGTCCCGCACGGAGAACTCCAGCAGCGCCGAGGCATCGTCCTCATTGCGGACGGCGACGGACACGACCACCTCCCCCGCGTGGGTGAACTTCACCGCGTTGCTGACAAGGTTCACCAGCACCTGGCGCACCCGCACGGGATCGCCGCGCACGAGGGTGGGCGCGTGGGCGGGCAGGAAGGTGGCCAGCTCCAGCCCCTTCCTGTGCGCCTCCAGCGCGTTCAGGTCGGCGGCCGTCTCGATGACGGCGGGAAGGTAGAAGTCGATCGTCTCGGGCTGCACCCTGCCCGCCTCGATGCGCGAGATGTCCAGGACGTCGTTCACCAGGCCCAGCAGGGTCTCGGCCGACGACTGCACAGTCTCCGCGTATTCCTTCTGCTCGGGGTCCAGGCGTGTCTCGCGCAGCAGCTCGATGTTCCCGATGATGGCATGGATAGGCGTGCGGATCTCGTGGCTCATGCTGGCGAGGAACTCCGCCTTGACCCGGGCCGCCTCCTGCGCGAGGTCGCGTGCCCGCGTGAGCTCCCCCTCGCGGGCGCCGCCCTGCCGGGCCATGCGGATCGCCAGGGCGAGGTCCGACGGCGTGAGGTGCCGGTCGGGAAGGACGGCGGCAGCCCCGCGGGCCAGGGCATCCATGCCCGCCTCCTGACCGCCCGGCCCCGTGACCAGGACGACGGGGACCTCGGGGTGGCGCGCGCGCAGCAGCCCCAGGCGGGCCGGCTGCGCGAGGAGCACGACGTCCGCGCCGCCGGACGCCAGGGCCGCCCACGCATCCCGGGCGGAGGAGACCAGCCGGGTCTCGCAGGAGAGGGAGGGGGCCTTCTCGAGCGCGCGCAGGATCCGGGCTTCCAGCGTCCTGCCGGCGCCCCACACGAGGACCCTGCAATGCTCACGCCTCTTCACGCCTGCCCCCCGCGCTACCATAGCAGAGGCCGGGCGGGAGGGAAAGGGGACGCGGCAGCCCGCCCCTTGTGCGCGGCGCCGGTTTGACCGAAGATGGAGCAGGGAACCCGCGCCGTGCCAGATGTCCTGAACGTCCTGATCATCGACGACGACCCGACCCAGGTCGCCCTGCTGGAAGCGATCTGCGGCTCCCAGGACTACCCGGCAGTGTCGTGCAGGTCGGCGGCGAGCGGCCGGGAGGGCCTCTCCCTGCTCGCCGGCTCCCAGGTCGACCTCGTGCTGACGGACTACCGGCTGCCCGACATGAACGGCCTGGACGTCCTGGGCCAGGTGAAGGCCGTGAATCCTCTCGTGAGCGTGGTGATCATGACCGCCTTCGAGAACGCGCGCGAGGCCGTGGCGATCCTCAAGGCCGGGGCGGACGACTACCTGATAAAGCCGACAACCGCGGCCGACATCTCGCACCTTCTCGTGCGGGCGCACGAGACTCTCACCCTGCACCGCGAGGAAGGGGCGATCAGGGAGGAGATCGAGAGGTCGTTCGGCACCTCCGAGGTCGTGTTCAAGAGCCGGGAAATCATGGCCGTCCTGCAGACCGCGGCGCGCTCGGCGGCGAGCGACACGACGGTGCTCATCACCGGGGAGAGCGGCACGGGCAAGGAGCTCATCGCGCGCATGATCCACCGCACGGGCAGGCGGGCGGACAGGCCCTTCGTCACCGTGAACATCTCGGCCCTTTCCGAGTCGCTTGTGGAAAGCGAGCTGTTCGGCCACAGGAAGGGGTCCTACACGGGCGCAACCGAGGACCGGGTGGGCAGGTTCGAGGAGGCGAACGGGGGCACGATCTTCATAGACGAGATCGGGGACATCACCCCGTCCCTGCAGGTCAAGCTCCTGCGCACGATCCAGTTCGGCGAGGTGCAGAGGATCGGGGAAAACGCGCAGCGCAGGCTCGACGTGCGCATCATCGCGGCGACCAACAGGGACCTGGAGGCCATGGTGAGAGAGCGCGCCTTCCGGGCCGACCTGTACTACAGGCTGAAGGTCATCCCCATCAGGGTGCCCGCGCTGCGCCAGCGGCGCGAGGACATCCCGGTCCTCGTCGACAGCTTCATCGCGCGGTTCAACACGAAGCACGGCACGTCGATCGCGGGCATCAGCAGGGAGGCCATGGACGCGCTGATGCGCCACGATTTCCCCGGCAACGTGCGCGAGCTGGAGAACCTCGTGGAGAGGGCGGTTGTCCTGGCGCGGGGAGAAACCCTCCTCCGCAGGGACTTTCCCGACGTCGGCGGGCCAGGCCCGGAGGCAGCCCCGGAGCTCGGCTCCCCCCGGAAGGGGCGGGCAGCCTCGAGGACAGGGTGCACGCCTTCGAGACGGGCCTTGTCACGGCTGCCCTTGCGACGAACCGGGGCAACCAGAGCAGGGCAGCAGAGGCCCTTGGCATATCAGAGAGGCACCTGCGCTCGCGGATGGAGAAACTGGGCATCCAGAACACCTGGAAGTAGACATCGGCTCGACCGATTGGTCGAGTGAATTCGCCCAATCAGTCGAAATTCCCGTACCGGCTCAGCTCCCCCGATACTTGCAGCAGGAACAGATAGGTTTTAAATACTTTACCAGTAATCAATTATAGGACTTCTCTTTCTCTCAGACATCTTCTGGCACGTCCCTTGCTTTGTTATTGGCGCACAGGAGGTGCTGAGATGAACAAGAATACGATGAAATTGGTCTTCGCGGCTGTCGCGCTGCTGGCAGTCGCCCTTCCGGGTTTCTCGGCCACGACAGGAACGCTGCTTCTCCAGGGAACGGTTCCCGGGATCCTCGAAATCACCGTGGCAGCCCTTCCCGCGGCCTCGAGCCTCGCGCTGGAGACAACGCAGGCCAACCTCGCGGTGGCCAACGTGACCGAGCGCAGCAACAGGAAAGCCGGCTACACCGTGACCCTGCAGTCGGCAAACGCCGGCGCGGGCAACGCCTTCTTCTTCAAGAGCGCAGACCCCGCGAACCTCGACACCCTGGCCTACACCCTGGCCTACGACGGGTCCCCGGTGAGCCTGGCCGCCGGCACCGCTCTCATAACCGATGCCTCCGCGAAGACCCCCGCGGCGGGCGTGGTGAAGAGCCTCGCGATCTCCTTCAACGGTGCGGCCTCGTACCTCGACGAGGACTCCTACGCCGACACCCTGACCTTCACCATCACGGCGAAGTAAGGGTATGATCCCCGCCATGGATGGCAAGGGATTGCTCCGGACTGGGCGGCCGTCGCCCAGTCCGATTTTTTTCGCGGCCGCGCTGCTCCTGGCGCTCGCCGCGGCGCCCCTGGGCGCGTTCTCCTTCGCGCCCATCGCGCAGGACTTCGCCCCGTCGGGTGCCGGCTCGGTCCAGTCCTTCCGGCTGGAGAACGAGGCAGCCGAGCCCGTGGCCGTGCGCATCAGCATGCTGAGCCGCCGGTCCGACGCGGAGGGCAGGGAGCTCAACGCACCGGCCGACAGCCTGTTCGTCGTCTACCCCCCGCGCGCCGTGCTCGCGCCGGGCTCCGCGCAGGCGGTGCGCGTGCAGTGGAAGGGGCCCGCGGCACTGGAGTCCGAGCAGTGCTTCCGGATCCTCGTGGAGCAGCTCCCCGTGGACTTCGGCGGCCAGGAGAAGCAGAAGGGCAGCATCCGCGTCCTGTTCCGCTACCTGGGTGCCGTGTACATCGTGCCTGCCGGCGCGGCACCCGACGTGGTGCTCTCCTCCAGCGCCCCGGCCGTGGATGCCGCAGGCAGGCGGGGGCTGGCCCTCGAGTTCGCCAACAGGGGCACGGCGCACGTGATCCTCGGCGAGATGTCCGTCGCCGTGTCTACCGGCCGGGAACCCGGCTCCCCGACGCTGGCCTTCGGGCCGAAGGAGCTCGCGGGCATCAGCGGGGAGAACATCCTCCCGTTCGCCTCGCGACGGTACTTCCTCCCCCTCCCCGAGGGCTTTGCCCCGGGGGCCTCGAAGGACGACCTGCATGTCTCCTTCACCTTCGAACCGATCCGCTGAGTCACCGTCCGCCCCGGGGGGTCCCCGCGGACTGCCGGGGGCGCGGAGGCCCGGCGCCAAGGGGTGGCTCCTCCTGTGCGCGCTCGTCGCTGCCGCGCCGGGGCTCCGCGCCCAGGAGGGATCCGCCGCGGTCGGCGTCAGTGTGCCGATCGACCTGGTCATCGAGGGCGCTCCCGCGCAGGCACCGGGGGCGACCATCGACGCCCTCATCACCGACGGTGCCGTGTCCGTCGACAGGGCACAGCTCGTCGCGGCGCTCGCCTCGATCCTCGACCAGCCCGTGCTCGCGCGCCTGCGGGCAGCCAGCCCGGGCGGCGAGCCGGCGCTCATCGCGCTTGCCGACGTCGAGGCCCTGGGAGTCGGCGCGGACTTCGACCCGGCGCGGATCAGGCTCGTCATCCGCGTCCCTGCACAGCTTCGCAGGCCGCTCACGGCCGCGGTCTCGGGTCGCGCGCGGCAGGAGAGCCGGACCGTGGAGCTGCCCGCGGACTTCAGCGCGGCGGTGAACCTGCGGGCGAGGGCCGCTGTCCGGTTCGGCGCCGAGGTGTCCGTTCCGCTCGAGCTCGACGTGCAGCCCGCGATGAACTGGCGGGGGTGGGTCCTCGAGGCGACGGCGAGCGGCGCCTGGGACGGCTCCTTCTCCGCGGCCCTGGGCAGCGCGCGCCTGGTGCGCGACTTTCCCGCCGCCGCCACCCGGCTCACCGCGGGGTCGCTGTTCCTGCCCGTGACGGGGTTCCTCTCCGGCGCCGCCCTCGCCGGCGTGGAGGTGACGCACAGGCCCGCGACGTACAGGCCCGAGGGACCCCTGGTCTCGGTGGACGAGACCCTGTTCGTCACCGACCCCGCGCGGGTCGAGGTGACTCTCAACGGCAGGTCGCTGGGGTCCCTGCCGCTGGAGGCGGGCAGGTACGTCATCCCCGACATCCCTTTCGTCTCGGGTCTCAACGAGCTCGTGCTGGACGAGGAGCGAAGGATCGTTCCCTTCGACAGCCGGCTCCTGCCCGGCGGGGGAGAGCGCGTTCAGTGCGTCGGTCGGGGTCCCGCAGTGGACGCTCGCCGACCCCGTCTTCTCGGGCTTCTTCCTGCGGGGGTTCGCCCCCTTCGTGACCGCGGGCATCGGGGCGCAGGTCGGCCTCGAACGGGTCATGGGAGGAGCCGAGACCCTTCTCGCCACGAGGGTGGGGAACTTCCGGGGTCTGGCCGGCGCGAGCTGGTCGGCCGCGGCGGGTGTCGATGTCTCGGGCGCCCTCGAGTACAGGCTCGCCTTCCCCTCCGCGGCGAAGCTCCCGGCGCTGAACGCCGCGGTGCGCTACAGCGGCCGCTCCTTCCTGGGGCCCCTGGACGCCCGGGACGAGAACCTGTACAGCTGGCAGCTCTCCGGCTCCCTCAGCCAGGCGCTGCCCTTCGGCTTCGGGCTGAACCTCGGCGCGGGCTGGCGGGACGGGTGGGGCACCACGGCCGACCTCACGACCGCGAGCCTCACGCTGACCCGCGCAGGAGCGAGCGGCACATCCCTCGCGCTCCTGGTCACCGCCGAGTTCGCGGCAGGGTCCGCACCCGAGGTGCGCGCCATCCTCACCGTGACCGCGGCCGCGCCGGGCAGCAGGCGGTCGGCCGGCATGGCCGCGTCGATCGACTCGGGCTCCACCTCCGTGGACCTGCACCTGCAGCCCTTCTCCGACCCCCGCGCGCCGAGCGTGTTCGCCACGATGAACGGCCTGCCCACGGAGCCCGGGGGGGCGAGCGGCACGGTGGGCGCGCTGTACGCGGGGCCCGTGGTGGAGGCGACCCTGTCGGACACCTTCGCCCCGGGGACGAACTCCCTCTCCCTCGAGGCGGCGGCGGCCCTCGTGACCGCGGGAGGGGCGCTTGCCCTGTCGCGCCCCGTGGCCGACAGCTTCGCCGTCGTGGTGCCCCGCCAGAACATGGCCGACCAGAGGGTCGTCGTGAACAGGGGCGCGGGGGAGCGCCAGGCAGTGGCCGAGCGCGGAAGACCTGCCGCGCTGCCGTGGCTGGAGTCCTACGCTCCCGCGACCATCACCGTGGAGGCGCCCGAGGCGCCCCCGGGCACCGGAGGCCGGAGAGCTCCTGCGCACCCTGGCGCCCACCTACAGGAGCGGCATCGCGGTCCTGGTCGGTGGACCGGCCACGATCTACGCGGAGGGATACCTGCTCTCCGCGGAGGGAAAGGCGGTCGCCTGGAGGTCGGGCGAGGTGCGGCCCGAGGGCGTTGCGGGTGCCCCGCCGATCGTCGTCTTCACCGACGAAAACGGCATGTTCCAGGTCTACGGGCTCGCGCCGGGCATCTGGGAGATCCTCTTCCCGGGCAGTGATCCCTACCGTGCGCTTTTCACGATCCCCGGCGACGCCGAGGGCCTGTTCGGGATCGGCAGCTTCCGGCTGCCCATCCGCGGGACGAAGGGATGACCAGATGATGCGCTTGAAAAGACGACGCGGGGACCGCGGCTTCCTGCTGCCGGCCGCCCTCGTGCTGCTGGCCCTCGTGCTGCTTGCCCTGCCGGGCAGCCTGGGCGCGCAGACCCTGCGGTTCCAGTCGTACCCCGCGACAGTCAGCGGCACCTACGATCCCGATGCAGGGACCACCCTGGCACAGGCCATCACGGTCCGGCACAGGAACGCTGCCTGCGACTACTTCGTCACCTTCTCGGCCGGCCAATCGGGCAGCTTCGCCGCACGGGCTGCACGGAGTGGGGCGAGCTCCCTCGCCTACCAGATCTACGACAGCATGGTCGGACGCAACGTCCTGAAGGACCTGTCGGCCAGCCCGTCCACGGCCGAGGTGCTCACGGGGTCCTTCGCCGCGAGCGGGAACACGTGGACGACCGAGGCGCAGACCTACACCGTGCACCTCCCTGCCGGGCAGCTCCCGGCAGCAGGGACATACACGGACTCGGTGAACATGGAGGTGTGGGACGGCACGCCGTCCAGCCCCGGCAGCCGCGACCAGCGCGTCACCTTCACGATCAGCATCGTCGTGGGCCCGACCCTCGACGTTGCCCTCGTGTCCACCGGAGGCGCTTTCAACGAAGCGAGCAGCTCCGTCACCTTCGACTTCGGTACCCTCTCGGCGGGGGGCAGCCGGGCCGGCGACCTTGTCGTGCGCTCCAATTCCCTCACCACGATCACCATCAGCTCGGCCAACGGCGGCGTGCTGAAGAACGCCGACCCCGGCGACGACAGCGAAGTGCCCTACCAGCTCCTGGTGAACGGAACGCCCCTCACGCTGCCGGCCGCGACCCCGGTGCCCCTCGCCTCCAGCGCACCGGCAACGGGATTCGCAGGCACGCGCTATGGCATCTCGGCGGTGATCCAGGGCTACGGGTGGCCCACGGAGGGGACGTACTCGGACGTGCTGACCATCCAGGCAGCGGCGAACTGAGGGCCGCTCAGGCGGCGCCGGCGAGCCGGGCCGCCGCGGCACGCGCGCCGCGCTTCAGCTCCTCCTCGTCCATGCCGGAGAGCCTTCCGTCCTCCACGACGACCCGCCCGTTGCACACGGTGTACGCGGTGCCGTGGTTGTAGCCGGCGAAGACAAGCGCCCCGAAGGGATCCGCGAGGCTGCCGCAGTATTCCAGGCCGTCCACGTCGAAGACCGCGAGGTCCGCCGCCATGCCCGGCTCGATCCTCCCGATGCCGGCGAACCCCAGCACCGCGGCGCCGGTCTGGCAGGCCATCCGCAGGACGTCGCGGGCGCCGAGCGCCGAGCTGCCCCGGACGGCGCGCTGCAGCAGCATCGCGTTTCGCATCTCGCCGAGGAAGTCCGAGGAGTCGTTGGAGGCCGACCCGTCCACGGCCAGCGCCACGGGGATGCCGAGGTCGAGCATCTCGCGCACGCGGCAGACGCCCGAGCCCAGGCGCATGTTCGAGGTCGGGCAGTGCGCCACCTGCGCACCGCGCTGCTTCAGGACCAGCAGCTCGCTGTCGGTGAAGTGGATCCCGTGCGCGTACGACACGTCGGGCCCGATGAACTCGCAGCGCTCCATGAGCGCGAGCGGCCGCACCCCGTAGGCGGACTGGCAGAACTCGTTCTCGTCGGCAGTCTCGGCGAGGTGCGTGTGCAGGCGCACACCGTGCGCCCGGGCGAGCCGGGCCGACTCGCGCATGAGGTCCTCCGTCACGGAGAAGGGGCTGCACGGGGCGAGCATGACCTTGCGCATCGCCGTGGGGGCGGGGTCGTGAAATGCCCGGATCACCCGCTCGCTGTCGCGCAGGATCGCATCCGCCTCCTGCACGACCGAGTCGGGGGGCAGGCCGCCGTCCTTCGTGCTCCTGGACATGGAGCCCCGGCAGGGAGAGAAGCGCATGCCCAGGCGCGTGGCAGCCTCGAACTGGATGGCCATGAAGTCGCCGCCCGCACCCTGCGGGTACAGGTACAGGTGGTCGGTCGAGCAGGTGCAGCCCGTCTTGAGAAGCTCGCCCATCGCGAGCAGCGAGGAATACATCACCGCATCCGCGTCGAGGTTCTTCCAGATCCCGTACAGGTGCACCAGCCAGTCGAAGAGCTTGGCATCCTGCACGGCGGGAAGCGCGCGGGTGAGGGTCTGGTAGAAGTGGTGGTGCGTGTTCACGAAGCCGGGGACGACGACGTGGTGCGCGCAGTCGATCACGCGGCGCTCTGCCCCGCCCCGCGCGGCGAGGCCGCGGGCAGCGGCCAGGCCCGGCCCCACCTCGGCGATGCGCGTGTCCCTGACAAGGATGTCGCAGTCCCGCATCCCCGCCCCGTCGGCGGACGGCTGCACGAACATGCAGTTCCTGAGAAGGAGCTCGCCCATGTCAGCCCTCCCGGTCTGCCCTGGCTGTGAGTTCCAGCACCTGGCGGGCGAACTCGAGGGCCATGTTCACCGCCACCCCTGCCCGGTAGGCAGCTGTCGAGCGCTGGTCATCGATCGGCTTCACGCGGGCGGCCACGGCGGCGGCAACCTCGGCGAGCAGGGCTTCCCTGCCGGAGCCTGCCCCCGCGCCCTCCAGCAGCCGCTCGACCTCCAGGGCCCGGATCACTGTCGGGCCCACCGCGCCGAGTGCAACGCGAACGCGCGCGAGCCTGCCCTTCTGCACGTCCGCGAAACCCGCGATCGAGACCTTTGTGAGCGCATTCGCCTTGCGGGTGCCCACCTTCCGCCAGTATGCGGCCCGGGGCGTCCACCGCGGAATGACGATGCGGGCCAGGAGCTCGTCGGGGGCGAGCTGCGTCCTGCCGGGTCCGGTCACGAAGTCCTGGACCTTCACGGTCCTTTCTCCCCGCGGCGATGCGAGGACCACCATGGCCTCGAAGGCGTACAGGAAAGGCAGGGTGTCGCCGGCCGGCGAGGCATTGCAGATGTTCCCGCCCAGCGTTGCCGCGTTCCTGATCGCCGGACCCCCGATCGAGAGCACGATCTCGGCGAAGCACGGTGTGGACGAGAGGGCTCTCCGCGATCTCGGCAAGCCTGGTCATGGCGCCAATCCGCAGGGCATCGCCTGACACGGCCAGGCCCGACAGCTCCTCGCACCTGTCGAGGCACAGCACGGGCACCGCGAACCCGGGCAGCCTGCCCGCGCCCCGCGACAGCTTCACCAGGAGGTCGGTCCCGCCCGCGAAGGGGCACGGCGCCGGTGCGCGCCCTGATCTCGATCGCCTCCGCGAGGCTCGCGGGGAGGAACGCGTCTACCACAGCCCCCTCCCTTCCCGGGCCGCCGAGGCGACGGCCTTCACGATGAGGTCGTAGCCCGTGCACCGGCACAGGTTGCCCGAGATGCCGGTGCGGATCTGCGTCTCGTCGGGCGAGGGGTTGGCGGCAAGGAGGGCCTCGGCGGCCATCACCATCCCCGGGATGCAGAACCCGCACTGCACCGCACCCTCGCGGGCGAAAGCGTCGATGAGGGTCTTCCCCCGGGCCGTCTCGCGCAGGCCGGCCATGGTGGTGACAGCCCTTCCCTCGACCTGCCCGACGGAGCAGGATGCACGAGTTCACCAGTTTCCCGTCCACGAGGATCGAGCAGGCCCCGCACTCCCCTTCCCCGCAGCCCTCCTTCACCGACGTGTCGCCCAGCTCCTCGCGCAGCACATCGAGCAGACGGGCCAGCGGATGGGCCGACGAGGAAACCTCCACGCCGTTCAGGCGGAAGCCGGTCACCTCCCTGCCTCCCCCGCGTCCGCGGGCGCGAGGCCGGATCCCCCGGTCACGATCTCCCTGATCCGCTCGGGGGTCAGGGGGATGTCCCTGACCTCCGCGCCGATGGCCTGCTGCACGGCCGCGGCAAAGGCGGGAGCCCCGCCGTCGAAGACCAGCTCCCCCGAACCCTTGGCTCCGAACGGGCCGAAGGGGTACGGGTTCTCCACGAGCTCCGTGCGCACTGGCGGGAAGTCCAGCGACGTGGGGATGCAGTAGTCCGCCATGGTCCCCTGCAGGAAGACCCCGTCCTTCTGCTCCAGCTTCTCGAGGCCCGCGTATCCCAGGGCCTGGCTCATGCCGCCGTGCGCCTGTCCTTCCACGATGAGGCTGTCGATGGGATAGCCCACGTCGTAGATGGTCCACGCGCCCTGCACCTCCGTCTCGAAGGTGACGGGGTCCACGCGCACCTCCACGACGTTGACGCCCCAGCCGTAGGTGGGATAGGCGTCGCCCTGCAGCGTCTCCGGATCCCAGGAGAGGTGCGGGGGGTGGCTGTACTCCTGCCACTGCCTCCTGCTCCTGGCCGTCCCTCCAGTCCCCTGCCAGCCGACGGGCAGCCTCCTGCAGGAGGTAGCCGACGATCATGATCGAGCGCGAGGCGCAGGTGGGCCCCGAGTCGGGAACGAGGTCCGTGTCGGCCTGGTCGAACAGAACCCTGTCGACGGGAATGGCGAGCACGCCGGCCACGATCTTGCGGAACGTGGTGGAAAGCCCCTGCCCGATGTCCACGCCGGCGCTCGAGGATGCGCACCGTGCCGTCGGCGTGCTTCCGCAGCCCGACCCTGCCCTTGATGATGTCCCGCTCCCCGCTGCCGGTGAACGCGCAGCCGTGGTTGAAGAACGAGATGCCGATGCCGTGCCACGGTTCCCGTCGGGCCGCGCGGGCACCGGTAGCCCGAGGTGGACAGGACCCGTGTCGAGCATCGTCTCGAGGAGCACCTCGTCGCGGATGCGGCCGTTGGTCACCGTGATGCTGCCCTGCGAGAGGAAGTGCCGGCGCTTGAACTCGACGGGGTCCGCCCCGGCCCGCGCGGGCGAGGTGGTCCATGTGCATCTCGATGGCGAAGAGCGCCTGCGGGCGCGCCGAAGCCGCGGAACGCGTCGGAGGGCACGACGTTCGGTGGCGCACGGCCCTGCCGCTGCACCCTGACGTTCGGGATGTCGTAGACGCCGGTCGAGGTGAAGATGGCGCGCTGCAGGACGACGCGCGCTGCACGTCTCGTAGGCCCCCGCGTCGAGGCGCGATGTCGATCTCCATGCCGAGGATGCGGCCCTCGCGCGTCGAGCGCGGTGCGGATGCGGATGAGCGAGGGGTGGCGCTTGCAGGTGATCGCGCATGTCCTCGTGCCGGTCGAGCACGATGCGCACGGGACGTCCCCGGACTGCGCGCGGCGACCGCGGCGGCCGTGGCGAGCACGTCGGGGTAGTGCTCCTTGCCCCCGAAGCCGCCGCCCGTGTCGGGCCGCGATCACGCGCACGCGCTCCTTCGCCGCAGCCCAGGGCGTGGGCGACCGCCTTGCGCACGTAGTAGGGGCACTGCGTGGAGGCGTGCAGCGTGAGCCGGCCGTCCTCCCACGACGGCGACGCACCCCTGCGGCTCCATGTAGACGTGCTCCTGCCAGCCCGTGGTGAACTGCTCCTCGACCACGGTGGACGCCCGAGCGAAGGCCGCGTCGGGGTCGCCCTTGCGCAGGCGTGTAGTCCGCGAAGAGGTTGTCCGTGCCGTGGAGGGGCCCGCCCACGAGCGCGAGAGAATCGTCGACGGTGAAGACGGGCGGAGCTCCGCGTAGTCCACCTCGACGTCCGCGCCGCGAGCGGAGTCGAGCACGCCCCGGTCAGGGCCGACGAGCAGGGCCACGGTCTGGCCCCGGAACCGGACCTCCCTGTCCGCGAACACGGGCCAGTCGTCCTTGATCATGAGGATGCCGGTTCGCGCCGCCTGCCGGGATGTCGCGCGCGTCGATCGACGGCGTATCCCTGCGGGCAGGGCGGGGTAGCGGACGGACCGGATGCGCGCCCGCGGGCACGGTCGACCTGACGATCCGGGCGTAGCAGCATGCCCTCGCACGCGGATGTCGGCGAGGTACAGCGGCCCTGCCCGCGGCCTTCGGCGCCGCGTCGAGGCGCGGCACCGGATCGCGCAGCCGGGCAGCGCTCACCGGCATCAGCGCCCCTCCGTCAGCGCGATGGGCAGCATGGCGTAGAAGGCGCTGCAGGCGACCAGGTCGTCGACCCGGGTGTGCTCGTTCGGCGCGTGCGCCTTGTCCTCGTCGCCGGGCCCGAAGCCGATGGTGGGGATGCCGTGCGTGCCGCAGATGGCCACGCCGTTGGTGCTGAAGGTCCACCTGCCCACCTCGGGCTCCCGGCCGAACAGCGCGCGGTGCGCCTCGCGGCCCGCCGCGACGAGGAGGTGGTCCGCGGCGATCTTCCACGTGGGGAAGTACAGGTCCTGGCCGTAGCGCGGCGCCGTTCCAGCCCTTCGCCTCGTACCGGGGCATGGCGACGGACTCGGCGTCCGCGCCCATGGCCTGCGCGGACCTGCGCGAGGGCGCTCTCGGCGGTCTCCCCCCAGGTGAGCCGGCGGTCGAGGTACACGATGCCCTGGTCGGGCACGGCGCACTGGCTGGGTCCCTGCACGTCGATCTTCGAGACGACCACGGTGCCCTTGCCGAGGAACTCGTCGGCGGCGAGGCGCGCGTTCAGCCGCTCCATGGCGAGGGCGGCCCGGGCGGCCTTGTACGCGGCGCTGTCGCCGCGCTCGGGCGCGCTGCCGTGCGCGGACACGCCCCTCACCGTGGCCTCGATCTCCATGCGGCCGCGCTGGCCCCGGTACAGCCGGCAGCGTGGTGGGCTCGGTGGAGACGGCGAAGTCGGGCCGCAGGCCTTCCTTCTCGATGAGGAACCGCCAGCACAGGCCGTCGCAGTCCTCCTCGAGCACGGTGAAGGTGAAGTACACGGTGACCTCGCCCTCGGGGCAGCCGGATTGCGTCAGGATGCGGGCCGCGGCGATCATGGCCGCTGCGCCGCCCTTCTGGTCGGCGGCGCCCCGGCCGTGCACCAGGCCGTCCTGCACGAGACCCGAGAACGGGTCGAGCGTCCCACTGGGCGGGGTCGCCCACGCCCACCGTGTCGACGTGGGCGTCGAAGGCGAGCATCCGCGGCCCGCTGCCGATGCGGGCGATCACGCTGCCGAGCCCGTCGAAGCGGACCTCGTCGAAGCCGCGCCTCGCGGCACAGCTCGGCGATCCTTCGGCACACCTTCTCCTCGCCCCCGCTGGGCGAGGCAATCCGCACGAGGTCCGAGAGGGTCTGGGCGGTGGAGTCCCGCAGGGAGGAGGCGGCGGAGAGAATCGAGTCGCCTGGTCGCTTCATACGGCCACCAAGTATGCGGCCAAAAGCGGCCCGGCGCAATCCCCCGCCGTCCCGAGAGGGTGCTATCGGCGGGGGCCGCCCCTCCGCCCCTGGCGACGGTCCTGGCCGGGACGGGCAGAAGCGAGCCGACGCGGCTCTGCGTCGCGCCGCGAGCGGGACTGGGCAGGCGTGGGGCGGCCTTCGGCTGGGCCGCGCGCGGCGGCCTCGACTGAGCCGCGCGGGGCTGCCTCGGCTGGGCCGCGCGGGCCGGCCTCGGCTGTGCGGCGCGCGGTGCCCGGGCCGGTTCGGCCTGGGCCGCAGAGTAGTCGAACCCCTCGAGGTTCTGGCCGGGGCAGCCGTGCGCCGATGTGCGTCTCGATCGCACGCAGGTCCTTCTCCTCGTCGGGCGAGACCAGGCGTGAAGGCATCCCCGCTGGCCTCGGCGCGCGCCGTGCGGCCGACCCGGTGGATGTAGTCCTCGGGCACGTGCGGCACGTCGAAGTTCACCACCGACCCGAGCGCCTCCACGTCGATGCCCCGCGCGGCGATGTCCGTGGCCACCAGGACCTTGAACCGCCCCTGGCGGAAGCCTGCCAGCGCCGCGCTGCGCTGCGACTGGCTCCGGTTTCCGTGGATCCGCGCGCAGGGAACGCCGTTGGTGTCCAGGAAGTCGGCCAGCCTGTTGGCCCTGTGCTTGGTGCGCGTGAAGACGAGCACGCTGCCCGGGATGACCCGGCCCAGCAGCTCGAGGAACAGCCCCTGCTTGCGCTCCGTCGACACCGGGTACACGCTGTGCGTGATGCGGGGGGCGGGCCCGGGGGGCCTGCCGATGTTCAGGCGCACGGGGTCGTGCAGAAGCTCGCGCGACAGCGTGACGATGGGCTCGGGCAGCGTGGCCGAGAACAGCATGGTCTGCCGCTTTCGCGGGATGCGGGCGAGGATGCGCCGGATGTCGGGAAGGAATCCCATGTCCAGCATCCTGTCCGCCTCGTCGAGGACCAGGAAGCGAAGGTCTTCCAGCCCGGCGTAGGGCCGGGAGAAATGGTCGAGCAGCCGCCCCGGGGTGGCGGCGATCAGGTCGACGCCCTTGCGGAAGGCCCGCTCCTGCGAGCCCATCCCGACCCCGCCGTGCACCGCGGCGCTGCGAAGGCCGGTGCCCTCCGAGAGGATGCGGAAGTGGTCGGAGATCTGCGCTGCCAGCTCACGGGTGGGGGCAACGACCAGGGCGCGCGTCGCGCCGCGCTGGAGGGGAAGAAGGCGGTCCATGATCGGCAGGAGGAAGGCGGCGGTCTTGCCGCTGCCGGTCTGGGCGCTGGCAAGGATGTCCCGGCCTTCGAGGATCGGGGGAATCGCGTCGCACTGGATGGGTGTAGGCTGGGCGAACCCCGCCCGCCGGGTCGCCCGAACGAGCTGCTCGGCGAGGGAGAAATCAGAGAATGTCATTGTGCTCCTTTGTATGGTATAGAGATACCCACCGGCGCGGCAAAAGTCAAACGCCGGGCAGGCCGGGAGGGAGGGGACACATGAGCAGGGCAGGCAGGTCGTTCTTCTGGTTCGGGTTCTGGGTGCTGGGCTGCGGCCTCACCCTCGCCCTCGTCCCGTCGCTGATGATGCGCATCGCCTCCATCACGGCCTCCAGCGACATCATGCTCCGCGTGTTCGGGACCGTGCTCGTCTACATGGCCATCTACTACTTCGTGGCAGGCCGGCGCAAGGGCTTCGAGGCGCTGTACAGGGCGAGCGTGTACACGCGGTTTTCCGCGCCGGTGGCGTGTGGGCATCTTCGTGGTCCTGGCGAAGGCGAGCCCGCTCATCTTCCTCTTCACGGCAGTGGACGCGCTGGGCGCCCTGTGGACCGCGCTCGCGCTGCGGGCGGACCGGCCGGGAGGCCGCTGTCGCGGCGCAGGCGCCCCGGCCTGACGTCTCCGGGCCAGCCAGGCGAGCGACCGTGCGGAACGCCTCCTCGCGCGGACAAGGGGCTGTAGCCCAGCTCCCGCTCCGCCTTCGCGTACGAGAAGGTGTGGTCCACGCAGGTCTGGATCACGGCGAACCTGTTGAAGTTCGAGAAGGGCGCCACGATCTCCGCCACGGCCGCCAGCGCCAGCGCCAGCCCGTAGGGGATCGAGCGGCGTCGGCACGGGAAGGCCCAGGCCGCGCAGGTACGGCTCCATGAAATCGAACAGGTTCGTCGTCGGGCTTGTGGTCGCCGATGAAGTAGCACTGGCCCGCAACGGCGAGCCCGGGCGCGAGCCTGCGCGCGGCGAGCACGTGCGCGTGCGCCACGTTCTCGGAGTAGGCGTGGCTGAACCGGGCCGAGCCGTCGCCGAGCCGCAGCGAGACTCCCTTCCGCGCCATGGCCGACGATGTTGCCGAGGTGGTACCTGTCCCGCGGACCGTACATGCCCACCGGGCGCAGCACGCAGGTGGCGAGCCCGGGCCCGTTCGCCGCGAGCACCATCCTCTCCGAGACGATCTTCGTGCGGCTGTACGCGTCGCGGGGCATGCGCGCCGGGTACGGCAGCGACTCGTCCCCCTCCACGATGGGCGTGCGGCCGTCGACCACGACGTCCATCGAGCTCGTGTAGACCAGCCGGCGGATGCCGCGGCGACGGCACTCCTCCAGCACGAGCCGGTTGCCGCCCGACGTTCACCTCCTCGTAGACCTGCCGCGGGGTGCGGACGTTCCAGACCGCCGCGGCGGTCTGGAAGACCGTGTCGACGCCCTCGCACGCGCGGCGCACGGCCGCGGGATCGCGGATGTCGCCGATCATCGCCTCGCAGGGCGGCCGCCGGCGCCGCGGCAGCGGCTCGGGCAGCGGCTCCAGGTCGAGCACGCGCACGCGGCTCCCTCCGCCAGCGAGCTGGCGCACGATCTCGAAGCCCAGCATCCCGGCCCCGCCGATGACGAGGCAGGTGCCCAGGTCCCCGTGCTCCGTGTGCCTGCAGCTCTGCGCTCATGCCGCACCGTGATCGCCCCGTTCGGGGCAGGCCTCGACGCACTTCATGCACCGGGTGCACAGCGACGGCCCACAGGGGTGTCACGCGCCACGCCTGCGGGATCGCAGGGGTCGGGCTCGACCGCGCCGATGGTCTCGTGCATGCAGGAACACCGCCGGGCCGCAGGCGCGCAGGCAGCGTGCCGCAGCCGCGCGGATCGACGCCCGTGCCGTCGCCGCACAGCGTGTAGTCGATGGAGATCCTCGTCCTGCGCGCCATGGCTTCAGTACTTCCCCCGCGGTCCGGCGACCTCCTCGCGGGGCTCGCAGGAAGAGCGCGCCCGCGCTCGCAGGCGTGCCGGCACACGCCGCAGCCCCAGCAGGCCGTCCCGCTTCACCGCGACCCTCCCGCCTCGCCGCGTCGAGGGAGAGCGCGGCGAAGGGGCACATCCGCGCGCAGCGCATGCAGCCCGTGCAGAGCTCCTCGCGCAGCCCGATCACGTACTCGGCCTTGTAGATGGAGATGATGCCGAAGTCCAGCCGGGGCCTGATGCCGGCGCACTCGGGGTTCTCGCAGGAGCAGAGGTTGTTGATGTACGGGTACGGGCCGTACCAGATCGTGCCGATGTAGCCCCTGCGGTTGAACTCGGTGAACCGTGCCACCGCCTCGGCCCTGCTCGAGGTGGTACTTCTCCTTCTCGGGGATGAACCGGGGGAGCTTGTCGACGATCTCGGACATGACGCCGAAGTTGATGCAGCACGGCTCCTTGATCCCCCGGGTCATGTAGCGGCACATGCAGTTCTTCTGGATCAGGGGCTCGGCCGCGCAGTGCTCGAGGATGGCGATCCCGTCCTCGAGGGGCACCACCTGGCCGATGTGGCCCTCGGGCCGGAAGGGGTTCGTCGGGCGGCCGGGTGCTGTGCAGCATCCTCTCGGCGGTGCTGCTTCACCATCCGGCCGATGATCGGGCATCCGGAAGACGTGGTCCATGCCGACAGGGCTGATGCCCGACACCTTCCGCACGGAGATCTGCTCGAAGTTCCTGTACTGCTCCATCAGGAACTCGCGCAGGTTGTGCTTCGAGGCCATCTCCTCGGAATAGCTGCGGGCGTTCAGGTACCACTTCCCGCCCGCACCGTGCTTCAGGCACAGGTCGCACATGGATTGTCACTCCAAAGCATAGGCATTCTTTGGCATAGACTGCCGATGCAAGAGGGTGCCGTGAGTCGGACGTGTTGTCAAGAGACGGATGAACCGAAGCTGCCCGCCCCTATTCCTTGACCGCGCCGCCCGCCAGGCCGGCGACGAGCCGCTTCTCGATGAGGTAGAACAGCACGAGCACCGGGATGAGGGCGAGGAACGCCGCCATGGTCAGGTACTGCCACTGCGTGGTCCAGCGGCCCACGAAGTTGTACAGCGCGATGGTGAGCGGCATCTTGTTCTTCGACGAGATGAAAGTCAGGCCGAAGAGGAACTCGTTCCACGCGAAGATGAAGGCGTAGATCATCACCGTCACCAGGCCCGGCACGGCGATGGGCAGCATCACCCTCGTGATGGTCTGCACGCCTGTTGCACCCGTCGATGAGGGCCGCCTCCTCGATGTCCTTCGGGATGGTCTTGAAGTAGCCGTTCATCATCCACGTGTTGAAGGCCACGGTGAACAGGGCGTCCATGATGATGAGGCTGGCAAAGGTGTCGTACAGCTTCGCCGCGCGTCACGATCTTGAAGAGCGAGATCACGACGATGACGGGCGAGAACATCTCGATCATGAGCAGCAGGTACAGGGCCACCTTGCGGCCCACGAAACGCAGGCGCGCCACCGCGTAGGCGGCGGGCACGCACAGCAGCGTGTTCAGCGCCGTGGCGCCGAAGGCGATGACGATGCTGGCCAGGAAGTAGTTGGCCAGGTCGTACTGGGTCCAGACCGTGACGAAGTTCTACCACTCGATCTGCGTCGGGGCAACCAGAAGGGGGGCGAGCTGTACACGTCCTTCGCCCGACTTCAGCATGGTGGAGACCATCACGAAGAAGGGGAAGAGCAGGAACAGCAGGAGCACGATCACCGCGGGGATCACGATGAGGAGGGCAGCGGTTCTGCCACTTCATCAGATCGCGCTCCCTCTTGAAGTAGAACCGGGCGTAGATCGACGCTCACGATCGTGAGGATCACGAAGGTCACCACCGCCTGCACGGCCGCGCTGTCGAACCTCAGGAAGACGAAGGCGCTCATGTACACCGAGGTGATGAGGATGTTCGTCGCCCCCGCGGGCCCGCCCCGGGTGAGGATGTAGATCACGTTGAAGTCGTTGAAGGTCCAGATCGCCGACAGCAGCGTGGAGATCAGGATGAGGTCGCGCAGCCCGGGCATCGTGATGGCGAAGAACCTCCGCGCGGCGCCGGCCCCGTCCATGTGCGCCGACTCGTACAGCTCCAGCGGCACGGCCTGCATGCCGGCCAGGAACACGAGCGCGAAGAAGGGAATGCCCGCCCAGATGTCGACCCAGATGCAGGCGATGAACGCCGAGACGGGCCGTGCCCAGCCAGACGGGGGGGTTTGCCCACAGGTGCGGAGGCCTTCAGCGTGTAGTTCAGCAGCCCGAACTCGGGGTGGTAGACCCACTGCCACAGCAGGGCGCTGATGGGCACCGAGGAGGCCCACGGGATGATGAAGAGCATCCGCGCGACCTTCCTCCCGCGAACTTCTCGTTCAGCAGGATCGCGATGGTCATGCCCGGCCAGGAACTTGACAGCCACGGCGATGGCGGTCCAGTACAGCGACCGCAGCAGGATGTCCCAGAACTCGCGGTCCTTGAACCGGTCGATGTAGTTCTTGAAGCCCACGAACCGCGTGAGCTCGCTCAGCTTGTTCGTCTTGAACAGCGACATCACGAACACGTATACGATGGGGTAGAACATGAACGCGACCAGGAAGATCACCGTCGGCGCCAGCAGCGCGTAGGCCAGGCGTGATTCTGGATTCCAGAGCCTTCTCCGGAGCGGAACTGACACGGCGTCGGCCACGGCGTCCCCCTGTCACCCTGGATTGAAAACGAGAGGGGGGCTCGCGCGCCCCCCTCCGGAAACTCGAGGCGGTTCTACAGGCCCCGGGCCTCGTCGATCTTGGCCGCGGCCTCGTCGAGCGCCTGCTTCGGCGTGGCCTGTCCCTGGAACACCTTCTCGCAGGCGTCCCAGATGATGTTGTTGAACTCGTCCCAGCCCTCGATGAGCGGCCAGGCCTTGGCAGTGAGGGCCGCCTCGCCGAGGGTCTTGTACAGCGGGGTCTGCCAGAACGACTGCTTCGCCGCGCTGATGGTGACGGGCGGGAACCCGATCAGCTTGTCGAACTCGCCCTTCCACTCGTCCTTGTAGAAGAAGTCGATGAACTTTCCCGCCTCCTTCAGGCCCTTCGCCTTGGAGAAGAAGGCGATGGAGTCGGTGATGATGAGGCCGGTCTGCTTCCTGCCCGCGAAGGGCGGGATCTGGGCGTAGGCGACCTTGAACTTCGCGTTGGCCTGCTTCATGGCCGAGTCCACCCACGCGCCGATCATCACGTAGCCGACCTTGCCCGCGTAGAACACGGGGTGGCTGTCCATGCGGGTCATGGAGGTGAAGCCCGTCCTGCACCGACTTGTCCTTCAGCGCGACGTCGGCCATGTAGGTGAGGGCCTTCACGCCGGCCGGGCTGTTGACCGTGCACTTGCCGTAGGAGCCGTCGGCGTTGGTGGCGAAGTAGTCGCCGCCCGCAGCGTAGAAGTAGTAGCAGAAGTCCGTGGTCTCGGTGTGCTTCTTGCCCGGCATGATCATGCCGTAGATGCCGCCCGTTCGTCGATCCTCTTCGCCTCGGCGCGCATCTCCTCCATCGTCTTCGGCACCTTCTTCGTGATGTCCGTGTTGATGGCGAGGATGCGGGCGCCGGCCGCGACGGGGATGCCCATGAGCTTGCCGTTGATCTTGGCTTCCATGGCCCCGGGGGCGATGTTGTCGAGGGTCGCCTTGCTCACGTACTTCGTGACCTCGGCAGCGGAGTCGGTGGCCATGTAGTCCAGCAGCCACCGGGTGCCGATGACGGCCAGCTCGGGCGGCATGCCGCCGGCGAGGGAGGTCGTGATCTTGTTCTGCATGTCGTCCCACTTCACGGGGACGATCTCGCAGCTCGATGTCGGGATTCGCCTTGTTGAAGGCGGTCTCGAGCGATGCGCGGAAGTCCTCGGTGAGCCCGTCGTACAGGGCCCAGAAGAAGGACACCTTCGTCTTTGCCGAAAGCGCCGCCGGCACGAGCACTGCCAGCACGAGCACCGCCACGGCAAGACGCCACAGGAAGGAGCGCTTCATAAAACCCCCTTTCGACGTATAAAAATGCGGGATGTCACACGGACACTCGACGCCGGATTGTAGGGCCGCCCAATGGCGTTGTCAACCTTTTTCCGGAAGGCCCAGGAGCGCGCGCACGCGCGGCGATGCGGAAGTCCTCGACCCGCAGACCTCGGCGAGCTGCACCCGGCTCATACCTGCATGGATCGCGTGGGGGGAAGTGACGGAGGCCGCGGCCACGATTGTTGCCAGCTGCTGCGCCTCGGCGAGGGGGAGACCCGCGGCGAGCCCGCACAGGAGCCCCGCCATGTGCGCATCGCCCGCCCCCGCGGTGCACTCTGCCCGCACGGCGATGGCCGGATCGTGCGCCAGCGAGCTGCCGTCCCAAGCCCAGCTCCCCGCTGCTCCCCGCAGTGACGGAGACGAGGAGAGACGGGTGCCCGGGCAGACAGGGCCGAGCACGCGGCGGCTGCCGTGTCGGCCGGCGCCCGGGCTGCCGCGCTCTCCGCCAGGCCCGCGGCTGCCGCGGCCTCTTCCAGGTTCACCGCGAGCAGGTCGACCTTCCCGAGAAGCCCCGATCGGCGCGCTTCGGGCATCTCGGCGCGCGTGAAGCTCGCCGCGCGGAACAGGCCGTGCCTGCCCGCCGATTCCAGCAGCGCCCGTCGCGCGGCCAGCGGCACCTCGGGGACGGCCAGGGCGATCCCCTCGTGCCCCAGGTCGGCGATCACTGCCTCGGCCGCTGCGATCGACCGCCGGGCCGACCCGCGGCTCGCCGAGTCCTCCGTGGTCATGTTGCCGCCGGTGCCGTCGGGATACAGAAAGCAGAACGAGAAGAGGGTCCGCGCGTCGTCCATGGTCTGGACGAAGCGCAGGTCCAGGCCGACGTCCCGCATCTCGGCAGCGAGGCGCCTGCCCGGATCATCCCCGCCCACGCTGCCGATGGGGAAGACGGGGAACGCGTCTCCCAGCAGGGCCTGCACGTAGTGGCTGACGATGTGCAGCTTGCAGTAGTCCCGCCTGTCGAGGAACCGTCCTCCCCTGCTCTCCTCCCTGCCCAGCGTGTCTGTTTCCGCTCAGGAGGAAGAAGCTGCCCGAGCCGATGCCGCCCGTGCCCGACCATGCCGCGGAAGCGGAGCGTCGCGGTCCGTCAGGATGCCCACCACCTCCTCCCGCCCTCCCCCCTACAGACCCCAGGTCCCACTCGGGGTGCAGGCTGATGGGGTGGCTCGCCGTCTCGACCGGTGGCCGTGAGCAGCGCGTCGGGATGCTTCTGCAGAATGGTGAGGGGATACTCGGCCGTCGGCGGGCTGAAGAGGGCCACCCGCAGGGCGGTCTGCTTCCACGCGCCGGTGTCGGAGAACAGGCGGACCTTGCGCGCCGACAGGCACTCCTTCAGGCCCAGGGTGATCGACAGGGGCGGCACGAACTGCCACGCCGCGCCGAAGGTCCTCTGGGCGAGCGCGATGATCGTGTCCGTGTTGTTCTCCTGGATCCGGATGGAGGACTGCTCCAGCTCCTCCAGGCTGACCGGGTGATAGGGGGCCGCGCGGGCCTGGTTGTACGCGATGTGGCCGTCCTGGCCCCAGCCGCCGTAGGTCAGGTGGATGGGCCCCGAGGCGATGGCCTCGCGCACGCGGTCGACCGTCGACGGGAGCGAGCCAGTAGCGGTTCTCTCTCGGGCACCGCGAGCTCGGGCGGCACGGGCCCGTAGAAATGCTTCTCCATGAACCCGCGGAAGCTGTAGGGATGACCGAGGGGCAGCTCGCGGCCCTGCCAGTCCAGGCACTCGTCCATGTGGAAGACGACGAACCTGCGCAGGGACACCTTCGCGCGCGTTCACCAGGTCCGTGAACGGCGCGTACCAGCAGCTGGGACCGCAGGGGATGATGGCCCGCAGCTCGCTGCCCCGGAGGTTGGCCTCCTCGATCGCCTCCACCAGCTCGCGCGCCATGAGCTCGCCCATGGCCGCCGAATCCTTCACCATGCGGAAGGGCACCGTGCGGGACGGGTGGTGCTCCAGCTCGGCCGCGGGGATCGCGGCACCACTGGTACAGCGAACGGCGGTCGATCGTGCTCATGGCATGCGTCCTTTCACCTGCCCCATCTAAGCGCGTGTTTGCCCGCCCGTGGCAAGCGGCCGGCGCGGCGATGGCGTTCGACCCCGCCGCTCCGCCGGGAGTACCATCTGAGCCGTGGTCCCGCGCGGAGGGGATCGACCAGGGGAGGGACGCATGACGCATCCGAGAAGATCCGCAGGGTCTCCGCCAGCCGGCCGACCCTGGAAGGAGCGGGGGTGCACCTGCGCAGGGCCTTCGGGTTCGGGGCCACCTCGCTCACCGACCCGTTCCTCCTGCTGGACGACTTCCGCGGCGACAAGCCCGCCGACTACATCAAGGGATTCCCCTGGCACCCGCACCGGGGCATCGAGACCATCACCTACATGCTGGAGGGCACCGTCGAGCACGGCGACAGCATGGGCAACAAGGGCACCATCGGCGCCGGGCGACGCGCAGTGGATGACCGCGGGCAGCGGCATCATCCACCAGGAGATGCCGCAGCCAGGACCCGGCGGCCGCATGGGCGGCTTCCAGCTCTGGGCGAACCTTCCCGCCGCGAACAAGATGATGGACCCGCGCTACCGGGACATCAGGCGCGCCGACAGTCCCCGTTGTCGAGGCGCCGGGCGGGGTGCAGCATCCGGGTCCTCTGCGGCGATGGTGGGCGATGCGCGGGGGCCTGTCCGCGACGTGGTGATCGAGCCCGAGTACCTCGACGTCGAGCCTGCCCGCGGGAGCAGGCTTCGCTCATCCCACGCCGAGGGGCCACACGGTCTTCGCCTACGTGTTCGAGGGCACGGTGCAGTTCTGCGGCCAGGCGAACCCCTTCTCGTACGAGGCGGAGGAGGCGAGCTGCCTCGACACGGACCGAAACCCGTGGATCGAGAGCGAGCACCTCGTTGTCTTCGAGGATGGGGACTGCCTCGCGGTCACGGCGGGAGAGCGGGGCG
The DNA here is from genome assembly GCA_963733835.1 of uncultured Spirochaetota bacterium. Lineage (GTDB taxonomy): Bacteria > Spirochaetota > Spirochaetia > SZUA-6 > Fen-1364 > CAVTER01. Next base: position 88,679 of record CAVTER010000009.1, on the reverse strand, counting down.
CGCGCTTCCTGCTCGTTTCTGGAAAGCCCCTGCGCGAGCCGGTGGCCTGGTACGGGCCCATCGTGATGAACACGCAGGAGGAGCTGGAGACGGCGTTCGAAGAGTATCGCAACGGGACCTTCATAAGGAAGAGATGAGACGCGTTCGGGCTACCGGGGCAGGCCGGGGATGACGCGCAGCGCGTTGGCCCGATAGACTTTCTCCAGCACCGTGTCCGGCAGGCCCAGGCCGTAGATCTTCCAGCGGGTCGGGCAGTCCATCTCGCCCACGTACCCCGGGTAGTCCATGTACTCGTCCCTCGTCTCCAGGAAGCGGAAGTAGCTCCTGTACATGCCGGGGGAGACGGGCATGTCCGCGCCGAAGAGGATCCTGTCCTGCCAGCGCACGAAGAAGTCGTGCGCCGAGTAGGGCTGCCTTCCCAGCTCGTCCATGCGCGCGGAGAAGTCGATGCAGAGATTGGGCAGGCGCTCCAGGAGCTCCGAGACCCACTGGAGGTCCTCGGGGTTGTTCGCCACGTGGGCGCCGATGAAGGCGGTGCGCGGGTGGGCGGCGATCATCCGGGTGCGCTGGTCGAGCAGCTCCTGCTTTGACCAGTGCGAGCCGTGGAAGCTCCACCCCGGGTACTGCACAAGGGTGGGATAGTGCTCGTTCGCCTGGTCAATGGGAAGGAAGAACCCCCACGGGTCGGTCGAGTGGATGAGCACCGGGATTCCCAGATCCCCCGCGCACTCCCAGACCTGCGACAGGCGCGGGTCGTCGATCGCGATCATCGCGCCGTCGGGCTCGTGGAAGCGCAGCCCCAGCTCCTTGGTGACCTTGAGCCCCACCGCTCCGCGGGCGACGTCCGCGCGGAGCGTCCGGATGCACCTGTCGGCAAACCCGCCGTCGAGGTCCAGCGTGAAGTCGTCCCACACGGCGAAGTCGGCCATGGTGAAGGCCGCGAACCTGCCGGGGTAGCGCTGCACGTACCTCTCCATGTAGACGGACAGGTCGCGCCTGCGGATCGTGTAGCCCTTCTCGTCGAAGGGGAGGCAGCAGTTGCCCGTCAGGTTCACGAAGGTCCGCACGCCTGCCGCGTCCATGACGGCGAGCATCTCCTCGGCCGGGGTATCGCCGAAGAGGTGGTTGTGCGCGTCGATGGCGGGAAAGCGCGCTGTCTCGGGGAGGTGGACGGGTCGCTTCAGCAGGGGAGAAGGCCGCATGCCCATGTCGCGCCCCCTACAGGACCAGCGGCTCGATGCCCGTCATCTGGCAGAAGTCCGCAAGGGCGGGCACCAGGTCGGGGCCATAGCCGAGGCAGGCATACTCGTTGGTCCAGCTTTCGAGAAGCCTGTCCATGTCGCCGTGCACGGTGACAAACCCGTGCGGCCAGAAGGGAATGCCGCACTCGCGGAGCCGCCGATCCAGGATCGCGGCCGGGGGCTCGAAGACCGTGCAGGCAGCGATGGTCATGCGGAAGCTGCCGTTCACCCGGCCCAGGCGGGCCAGTGCGCCCTCGCCCACCCTGCACACGAGCCTCACCGAGAGGCCGCCGGCCCCGCCCTCGGTGGGGATGCCATGCTCGGCAAAGCCCGCCGGCCCCACGGTGCCCGCAAGCGAGGGGGGAATCGCCCCGTCGCCAATGATCTTGATCTCCTTGGCCTTCCTGTCCAGGTGCTGCAGGTCGCCGTAGTAGACGGGGTCGCTGGAGAGCTTCATGAGGAGGAACACCGAGAGGGCTGTGTTGAAGTCTCCCAGCGTCGAGGTCGGCACGCCGTCCTCGAGCATCATGCTCTGCGCGAAGCAGGTGGCTGCGTAGTCGTCGGCGAGGCCGGGGAAGGACTGGATGGTGTAGAAGTCGAAGCCTTCCTTCTCCACGATGCCTTTGAGGGCGAGGTACAGGCGGATGGAGCGCTCGTTCACCACCGTCTTCTCGGGCGCCCTGCCGAACAGCCTTGCCAGGCGCGGCTCCAGCGCCGCGATGGCCGCAGGGGTCACCTCCTGGGCCCTGCGGATGAGCTCGGTGGTGTCGCGGGAGTCGATGTCCACGCCGAAGAGGCGCATCCACTGCGATGGGTCGGCAACGCCGCAGGTCTGGCCCATGCCCCTGCCGCCGAATGCCCCGATGGTCGACATGTTCAGCATGCCCTTCAGGTGGGCGGCCCTGCACCAACTGGCGATCCGCGCCACCTCGGCCGGCTCATCGGCTGCGCCGTAGACGAACCTGTGCGGCACGCCCGCTTCCAGCAGCCCGCCGTGCATGACCAGCCCCCCCACGGGGCGCCAGCCCTGCGAGCCGGGGTGCGTCCAGACCAGGACCTGCTTCCCGCTCATCGCGAAGTCGCGCACGGCTCCCACGAGGTGCGCGGCCCACACCCACGTGCCGGAAAACAGCACCACGCAGTCCACCTCGTCGTCCTTCTTCATGGCCGCGAGGGCAGCCCGGGCCTCTGCCTTTGTTGCCACGACCACGGGGTGCTCCTTCAACCGCAGCCCTGCCGCGGCGAGCGCGGCCCGGGAAGCGCGGACAACGGCCTCGTCAATGAAGGGCGTCCCCAGGGGATCCTTCAGGCCGTCCTTGTGAACCCCGTAGACGATGAAACCGACTGTGGGATGGATCATTGCAGTCTCCTCCGCACGGCAGGATAGAGCATTTCCGCCTTCGCGCCAACGCGGGCCCACCCCCGTCGGCCGCGGGGCAGGGCTGGTGGGCTTGACACCGGGGAAGGCAGTAGGGTATCGGTTATCTCGCATCTTGTGATAATCCCCTGGCGGTTCGTGCGCGCAGGCCGCGCCGCCCGCGGAAAGGAGGAGGCACAGGCGCCCGCCGGGCGCGCGGGGCTCTCAGGCGTTCTTCACTGGCTCGGAAGGGAAAGGAGACAGCAGGTATGAGGAGATTCTGGATCGCGACGCTTCTTGTGGTGCTTCTCGTCGGTGGCGGCCTGTCCACGGCCGGGGCCCTGGACCGGAACACCAAGGGCGAGCTCACAAACTGGACCTGGACGTTCGTCTGCGTGGACGAGTGGCTGGTGCCGGCATTCAACAAGCTCTATCCGAACATCAAGATCACGACGACACCCATGGCCTTCGACGAGACCCACGACAAGATCTTCACCGCCATCGCGGCGGGATCGGGGGCACCGGACTTCGCCACGATCGTGAGCGACTACGTGCAGAAGTTCATCGTCCAGGGCGGCCTCGTCGACATGACCGACTACCTGAACAAGCACAAGGGCGAGTTCCCCAAGCTACAAGCTGCAGATGAACTCGGACTCCAACGGCCGCATCTACGGCGTCCCGTTCAACAGCGCGCCCGTGGGCATGTGGTACCGCAAGGACATCTTCGACAAGTACAACGTGAAGCTCCCCGAGACCTGGGATGACTACATCAAGGCCGCCCGTGAGCTGAAGAAGAACGGGGTCTACATCACCTCGATCTCCGTCGCCGCCCAGGGCATGGACCGCTCCATGCACGGCGAGGTGGGCCTGCACGCGCTGCTCACCCAGCAGCAGGGAGGTTCGTACTTCGACGCCAAGGGCGAGCCGGTGCTGGACACGAAGGAAGCACGGCGGGCAATGTCGCTCATGAACCAGCTGGTCCAGGAGGGCCTGGCTGCCAACGTGGCGCAGGGCTCCCCGGCCTACTACCAGCTCATGAACGACAGCAAGCTCGCCAGCGTGATGTCGGCGGCGTGGTACATCAACGTCCTGATCGCGAACCTCAAGGAAGACTCTCCCGCCTTCGGCAACTGGCGCTTCGCCAATGCTGCCGGCCTTCGACAAGGGCGGCGCCCGCGCCTCCAACATGGGGGGAGCGGAGCTCTGCATCTTCAAGCAGACGCCGAAGGCGAAAGCGGACATGGCGATGGCCTTCATCGACTTCACCTGCACGACCCTCGAAGGCTGCCGCGTGCACGCCCAGTACGGCGAGTTCCCCTCCTGGATTCCCTGCTGGACGAACAAGGACGTTGTCAACATGACCTGGCCGATGACCGGCGACCAGAAGCTCAACCAGATCTTCGCCCAGATCGAGCCGAAGGTACCGGCCTGGAAGCAGCCGGCGCGCTACACCGAGATCCTGAAGATCCTCCAGTCCAAGATGAACGACATCTTCGTCGGGGACAAGACAGTGGAGGCGGCCCTCGCCGAGGCCCAGAAGGAAGCCCGGCGGTAACCCGCCCGGCCCGTCATTCGATCACCAAGACCCGGCGTCGGCCCCCGCGGCGCCGGGCACTTCTCGGAGGGTATGTCGCGTGAGTCGAAAAGGATTCTCCGGGCGTCGAGGGCGCTACCCGCAGGCATACCTTTTCATCAGCCCGTTCTTCATCCTGTTCGCCGTGTTCGGCCTGTACCCCATCATCTATTCGCTGGTGCTCAGCGTCCATCTCTGGAACGCGACCGCCCCGTGGCAGTTCATCGGGCTGAAGAACTACCGGGACCTGCTGTTCAACGACCCCGTGTTCTGGACCTCCCTGTGGAACGTGATCTACATCTACCTGATCAACGTTCCCGCGATGATCCTGCTGTCGGTGCTCATCGCCATCGCCCTGAACTCTCCCCACCAGAAGATGAAGGACTTCTTCCGCATCACCTACCTCCTGCCCTACGTGACCTCGGTGCTCTCCATCGCCATCGTCTTCTACGTCCTGTTCGACGATTCCCTCGGCCTCGTCAACCTCCTGCTGCAGTCGATGAAGCTGAAGCCTGTCCACTGGCTCACCTCCAAGAAGATGTCCAAGATCTCGATCGACATCCTGGTGACCTGGAAGTGGACGGGCTACAACATGATCATCGCCCTGGCCGGGCTGCAGAGCATCTCGCACGACATCTACGACGCGGCGCGCATCGACGGGGCCTCCGCCACCCGCACCTTCCTGCGCATCACCCTGCCGCTCCTCAGGCCGGTGATCGGGTTCCAGTTCATCATGGCGACGATCGGGACGTTCACGATGTTCACCGAGCCGTATTTCCTCACCGACGGGGGACCCGGTTACTCCTCGCTGACCCTGGTGCTGTACATGTACAGGTCGGGGTTCAAGTTCTTCAAGCTGGGCTACGGGGCGGCGATCGCGTTTCTCACCTTCATCCTCGTCCTGATCCCCTCCGCCCTCCAGGTCCGCCTCTGGGCGGAACGCGACAAGACCTACGCGGCCTCGTAGGAGGCGCGATGCGGAAGGCTGCGCGGATCGGGATCACGACTCTCCTCCTGGCAGGCGCCGCGACCTGCATCTTCCCCTTCCTGTTCACGTTCCTCAGCTCCTTCAAGTCGACGGGGGAGATCTTCTCGATGCACATCCTCCGCCTGCCGAAGGAGGGCTTTCGCCTCACGCAGTACATCGGCCTGTTCGGAGGGGCCGCTTTCGGCCGCTCGCTTCTGAACACTGTTGTCGTCTCGGTGAGCTACGTCGTGCTGATCCTGTTCCTCGCCTCGCTCGCAGGGTTCGCCTTCGCCAGGTACAGCTTCCGCGGCAGGAACGTCCTCTTCATCGTCCTGCTGTCCACCATCATGCTGCCTCCCCAGGTCACCTACATCCCGCTGTTCATCCTCATGACGAAGATCAGGTGGGTGAGCACCTACCAGGCCCTGGTCCTGCCCCGGATGCTCCACGGCTTCGGGATGGCCTTCGCCGTGTTCCTGCTGCGCCAGTACATGGGCTACATCCCCGAGGAGATCCTGGACTCGGCGCGGGTGGACGGCTGCCGGGAGTTCCGCATCTACAGGCACATCGCCGTTCCCATGGTGAAGGCGGGGCTGCTGGTGGTGGGGATGATCGTGTTCATGGACATCTGGAACGACTTCCTGTGGCCGCTGATCGCGGTGAGCAGGCTGGAGATGTACACGGTCTCCCTCAACATCTCCCGCCTGTTCGGCACGCGCGCCCACGTGGAGTGGGGGCAGATCATGGCAGCCTGCTTCATGAGCTCGCTGCCGCTCATCATCATCTTCCTCGTGTTCAGGAAGAGCTTCATCTCTGGAATCACGGCAGGGGCGTTCAAATGAAATCCCGGATCCTCATCACCTTCCTTCTCCTGGTCGGCGTTGTCATCTTCATCTTCCCCTTCTACTTCATGTTCATAGGGTCGTTCAAGTCGACGGGGGAGATCTTCTCGATGCACATCCTCCGCCTGCCGAAAGACGGCTTTCGGCTGACAAACTACATCGGCCTGTTTGGCAAGAGCGCCTTCGGCCGCTCGCTGGCGAACACCGCGATCGTCTCGGTGAGCTACGTCGTGCTGATCCTGTTCCTCGCCTCGCTCGCAGGGTTCGCCTTCGCCAAGTACAGCTTCCGCGGCAGGAACATCCTCTTCATCGTCCTGCTGTCCACCATCATGCTGCCTCCCCAGGTCACCTACATCCCGCTGTTCATCCTCATGACGAAGATCAGGTGGGTGAGCACCTACCAGGCCCTGGTCCTGCCCCGGATGCTCCACGGCTTCGGGATGGCCTTCGCCGTGTTCCTGCTGCGCCAGTACATGGGCTACATCCCCGAGGAGATCCTGGACTCGGCGCGGGTGGACGGCTGCCGGGAGTTCCGCATCTACAGGCACATCGCCGTTCCCATGGTGAAGGCGGGGCTGCTGGTGGTGGGGATGATCGTGTTCATGGACATCTGGAACGACTTCCTGTGGCCGCTGATCGCGGTGAGCAGGCTGGAGATGTACACGGTCTCCCTCAACGTGGCGCGGCTGTTCGGCACGCAGCGGGAGGTCGAGTGGGGGCAGATCATGGCAGCCTGCTTCATGAGCTCGCTGCCGCTCATCATCATCTTCCTCGTGTTCAGGAAGAGCTTCATCTCTGGAATCACGGCAGGGGCGTTCAAGTGAGCGCCCGGGGGAGGGGGGATCGGCCATGAAGAAGATCGCGATCATCGGGGCGGGGAGCATCGTGTTCAGCACCACCGTGACCAACGACATCCTCGCCACGGAGGCGCTGGGCGACAGCGAGCTGGTTCTCATGGACCTGGACATCGCGAAGGCACGGAGGGTCGAGGGCTACGTGCGGCGGATCGCCGACACCAATCGCCTGCGGGTGGAGGTCCGGCTCGACGACCGACCGCGCCGACGCGCTCGCGTCGGCCGACTTCGTGATCACCTCCTTCCAGGTCGGGGGGGCCAGGTGCCTTCCAGGTCGACTACGAGATCCCGGCGAGTACGGCCTCGACGTGTGCGTGGGCGAGTGCGTCGGGCCCGGGCGGGGTCTTCCGCGCGCTGCGCTCGATCCCCGTCATGGTGGAGCTGGTGCGGGACATGGAGGAACTCTGCCCCGCAGCCGTCCTTCTGAACTACGTCAACCCGATGGCCATGGTGTGCATGGCCATCGGCCTGTCGAGCACGGATTCGCTTCGTCGGGCTGTGCCACGGCGTGCAGACCACGCTCGACCTGATTTCCCGCTACGCCGGCGTGAAGAAGTACGAGATCGACTTCCTGGCCGCAGGCATCAACCACATGGCATGGTTCCTGAAGCTCGAGAAGAACGGCGAAGGACCTGTACCCGCAGTCTGCCGCGAGAACCTGGACAAGCCCGAGTACTACATCAACGAGAAGGTGCGCGGCGAGGTGGCCCGGCATTTCGGCTACTTCTGCACCGAGACGCAGCGGCCACCTGTCCGACTACCTGCCCTGGTTCCGCAAGAACGAGGCGGCGCTGGAGCACGTACTGCGACCAGCCCGGACTCGGTGGGGAGATCGGGATTCTCCTACACCTTCGGCCGCATGATGGAGGAGCAAGTACGGTCAGACCGACTACCTGCAGTACGAGAGCGGGGAGCTGGCCCCGCGCAGCGTCGAGTACTGTTCCTACATCCTGGAAGCGCCTGGAAACCGGCAAGCCCTTCCGCTTCAACGGCAACGTGATGAACGACGGCTACATCACGAACCTGCCCCGGGACTGCTGCGTGGAGGTGCCGGTGTACGCGGACCGACTAGGCCTGCACCCGTGCAGGTCGGGCAGACTGCCGAGTCCGCTGGCGGCCATGAACCAGAGCAACGTCACCGTGCAGCAGCTGGGCGTGGAGGCGGCCCTCACCGGCGACCCGGAGCTGGTGGTCGCGGCCATCGCCATGGATCCCCTCACCTCCTCGGTGCTGTCCCTGGAGGAGATCCGGGACATGACGATCGAGATGTTCGAAGGCGAGCGAGCAGTACCTGCCGCAGTTCCGCGGAAAACGCCCCCGCAGGATCCACCCGGTGAGCATCCCGAAAGGCACGAAGGGCGTGGAGGTGCCCCTCGATCCGGCCCTCGCGGTGGCAAACCGCTTCGGCAAGCTCTTCGACGCGCGGTGATGCTTCGGGGGGCGTTCGCCCGGGAAGACATCACGCCGGACGGGCAGGTCTCGCTGCTGGGGTACTTCACCGACAGGCGGTCCGAGGGCGTCCTGGACCGGCTGCACTGCCGGCTCGCCCGCCTCTCCAGCGGCAGCGGGCAGCTCCTGTTCGTCCAGGTGGACTCCTGCCTCTTCGGGTCCGGGGATGCGGCGCGTCTGGCCGCGGCGGCCTCACGCGCGAGCGGGGTTCCGACAGGGGCTGTCATTGTCTTTGCCAGCCACACCCACACGGCGCCCGGCCTGGCGGACCTGTACGACGTCAGGCGTGATGCGGCCTACCTCGACCTCCTCGAGTCACGAATCCGGCAGGCCGCGGCCCGGCTGGGCGCGGGCGAGCCCGTCCAGGCGCGGATCTGCAGGGCGCGCGCCCCGGGGCTCGCCTCGAACAGGAGGTGGTGGCTCTCCGGCGGAACGGTGGCCACCAACCCGCCGAGGATGCACCCGTCCCTCGTGCGGCCCGAGGGCCCGGTCGACGACGAGGTGAACACCGTCGCCTTCCACGGCCCGGACGGGCGTGCGCGCTGCCTCTTCGTGAGCGTCTCCAACCACGTGGACACTCTGGGGGGAAATCTCCTCTCGGCGGACTGGCCCGGCGTCATGGAGGCGGAGGTCGGAGCATCGCTGTGCGGGGCGGGCAGCCGATCCGGGGGCGCGGCCCCGATCGTGATCCCCTTCATCGGCGCGGCAGGGAACATCAACCACTTCGACTTCACGCGCGCGGCGGAACAGACCACGCCCGCCGAGACGCGCCGCATGGGCGCCGCCTACGCGGCAGCGGTCCTCGCTTCCCTCGACGCGGCGGAGCCGGTGCGCGGCGAACCGCTGTGGTCGACACGGCGCGTCCTGCGTGTGCCGGGCATCGAGATCGCCGATGCGGAGACGCAGAGAGCGCGCGCGATCCTCGACCGGCCGCGACCCCGCCGACCCCGCCGACAGCCGCGCGCAGCGACCTCACCGCCGAGGACATCTTCGCGGGAGACCCCGCAGTCGAGCGGATCTTCGCGCGCGCGCTCCTGGAGCTTGCCGCGCGCCGGCCCGACGCGTACGACGTGCCCCTCCAGCTCCTGGGGATGGGGGAGATCGGGTTTTTCGGCATTCCCGGGGAGCCTTTCGTGGAGATCGGCCTGGCGCTGAAGAGGCTCCCCGGGTTCGGCCTCGCGGTCCCCGTGGGCCTCGCCAACGGGTACCTCGGCTACATTCCGCTGCGGGAAAACTTCGGCAGGGGCGGCTACGAGACGAAGCCCGGGCCTGCCCTGCTCTGCCGGGGCGCCGCCGCCGCGATCCTCGATGCCTTCGAGGGCATGGCAGCTCTGCGGGACTCTCTCAGTCCCGGGCCGGGTACAGGAAGCGCTTGATCTTCTGGGTAGGCGTCTTCTCGAAGGGCACCTGCTGCAGCTCCACGCGGTGCACGCGGCTGAAGGCGGCAAGCTGCGCGTTCACCTCCCTGCGGATGCGCTCCAGCAGCGCGGTCACCGATGCCTCGGCCCTGGCGATGCCGTCCTGGACGAGCGACACGAAGGATTCCAGGACCTCCGGTTTCAGCAGGACCAGCGCCGTGACACCGGACGGCCCCCCGTAGACGAGAGACTCCCCGACGTACGGCGAGGCGTTCAGGACCGCCTCGATCTCCTCGGGGTAGATGTTCTCTCCCGATGCACCGAGGATCATCGTCTTCAACCTGCCGCGGATGGACAGGCGGCGCCTGCGCGTCCAGGGTCCCCAGGTCTCCCGTTCGAAACCACCCGTCGGCCGTGAAGACCTCGGCGGTCCTGGCAGGATCCCCGTAGTAGCCCCGCATGACGTTGGGGCCCCGCACCTGGACCTCTCCCTCGCCGCCCGGCGCCGCGCCGGCGATGCGGATGTCCACGCCTGCAAGGGCCGGGCCTGTGCCGCGGGGATGCGTGCGAAACGGGGCGCTGCCGGCGACAAGGGGCGCGGTCTCGGTCAGGCCGTACCCGATCGCGTAGGGGAAGCGGGCCTCACGCAGGAACGCCTCCACGTCCGGCGCGAGTGCCGCACCGCCGATGCCGAAGAAGCGCAGCTGCCCGCCGAAGAACCTCTGCAGCCTCAGGCCGGCCAGGCGGTGCAGGACCCTGCGCGCGGGGGCGAACGCGTACAGGCGGCGTCTCCGCAGCTCGGGCAGGATCTTCGCGCGGTAGACCTTCTCGATGACCAGTGGGACCGACAGCATGACCGTCGGCCGCAGGGAGGCGAGAACCGGCGCGAGGACGGCGGCGGTGGGAGGCCTGTCGAGGTAGGTGACAGAGGCGCCCTGCATGAGCGCTGCCACGAGGCCGAGGGTGCACTCGTAGGTATGGGCAAGCGGCAGGATGGAGAGCAGCCTGTCGGTCGGTCCCAGCTCGATGATCGTCCGGGTGGCCACGGCGTTGGAGACGATGTTGCGGTGGGTCAGCATGACGCCCTTGGAGTGCCCCGTGGTGCCGGAGGTGTAGATCACGGCTGCCAGGTCCTCCTCGCCAAGGGCGGGCCACTCGAAGGCAGCGGGCACCCCTGCATCGCCCGGCGCCCCGGCAGCCGCGGGGGCGCCTTCCTCGACGCGGAGGTCGTCGAGCCGCACAACGAGCCGCCCGTCCCGGACCCCCGTGATCCTGTCCATGAGCCGCGCCGATGCGACGATCGCCCGGCAATCCGCGTGGGCGACGATCACGCCGATCTGCGCCGGGGTGAAGTCGGTCAGGATGGGAACCGCCACCGCTGCCATCGAGGCGATGGCGAAGTAGGCGATGCCCCAGGCCGGGTTGTTCTCGGACAGGAGCGCGACCCTGTCGCCGCGCCCGACCCCGTGCGCGGCCAGAAGCGCGGCAAACGCGCGCGCCCGCGGCTCGAGGTCACCGTAGGGAATGGGGGCGGCACCGATCATGGACAGCGCAGGGCTGCCTGCAGAGTACTGCGTGCTCTGCAGGAGCACGCTCTGGAGCGTCTGGGTTTTCAGTGTATACACGGTGTGCCCAATATACTGGCGGACGGGCGGGGATGGAAGGGACATCGACGGGTACATAGGCGGGCGATGCCTCCACAGCCTTGACGAGGTGCCCGCCCTTCCCCCAGCATGGCCGCGAAAGGACGATGATGACACCACTGGAGAACTTCCGCATGCTCGTGTCGGGACGCAGGCCCGCGTGGATCCCCTTCACCATGGACATCGGCGGGACAGAGGGATTCACCACGGCGATCCTGCGGCGCTTCCGGAAGCAGACCGGCGCGGACGATCCTGCCGAGCACTTCGACTACGACTTCCGGCTCGCCTCGGTCGGCAAGATCTTCGACGGCGACCCCCGGCAGTGGAATCCCGACACGCCCGAGGGGACCCGGTACGACGAGTGGGGAATCGGCCATTGGGCAGGCGGCGCCGAGGACACCTACGAGCGGATGTTCCCGCCCCTTGCATCCGCGACGAGCGTGAAGGACATCGAGCGCTACCCCGAGCCCGCGCTGGACACCGGCGATGTCCGCGAGAGAGTGAAAGCCTTCCACGGCAGGGGATATCCCGTTGCCTGCTACGCGGGCAGCCTCTACGAGTGGTCGTGGTGGCTGCGGGGCATGGAGAGGTTCATGATCGACCTTGTCGAGGAGCCTGCCGTCGCGACGGCCGTCGTGGAGAAGGTGGCCTCGTTCACGACACGCCTCGCCGTCGAGTCCGCCCGCGCGGGCATTGACATGCTGTGCTTCTACGACGACGCCGGCTCGCAGCTGGGAATGCAGGTCTCGCCGGCCGCGTGGCGCGGCCTCATCAAGCCGGCCTGGACACGGGTGCTTGCAGAGGTGCGCAGGCACGCGCCCGAGGCCGTGTTCTTCCTGCACAGCTGCGGGAACATCACCGAGATCGTGGCGGACATCGCGGAGGCCGGCTTCCAGGTCCTGCACCCGGTGCAGCCCGAGTGCATGGACCAGGCAGCGGCCAAGGCGCGCTGGGGCAACAGGCTCATCCTCTGCGCGACCCTCGGCGCGCAGAAGACCCTCTCCCTCGCCTCGGCGGACGAGGTGCGCCGGCAGACCGCGTGGCTGGTGAAGACAATGGGAGCGGACGGCCGGTGCATCCTGTGCCCGTCGAACAGGGTGCAGCCCGAGACGCCGTGGGAGAACGTGACAGCCTTCGCCGAGGCGGCGCGCCGCGAAGGGGGACGGCAGGCCTAGCGGCCGCCCGGTGCGCCGGGGGACCGGTACTCCCAGCCCGTCCTGTCGAGGTCGGTGAGGACCTTGACCATCGCCTCCACGAGCACCTCGCGCATCCTCTTCCCCTTCTGGGGGGTCCCGCGGGTCGGGTCGCCGGTCGTGCCGGTATTGGTGAGCTCGTTGAAGGCCCACTTCACGTCCACGTGGGGAGGCAGCTGCGGGACCACGCCCGCCGCCTTCGACACGTCGACACAGCTCGGGGAACAGCTCCAGGCAGATCGAGGTCTCCCCTTCCCCGCCGTGGCCCAGGCCGTTCCAGACCTCGAAGAAGTCCTTCGGCAGCAGCTGCCCGATCGTCATCCACCAGGCATCGAGGGTCACGATGCGGAAGTCGGGGTGCGCGACCTTCGCCGAGCGGGCGGCGATCTCGATGGGGGCGATGTTGCCGTCGTGGCCGTTCATGATGAAGACCTTGCGGATGCCCTCGCGGTACACCGACTCGAGGATGTCGCGCAGGAACGCCGTCTCCGTCTCGAAGCGCACGGTGACGGTGAAGGGGAAATCCCTGTAGTGCTCGCTCACGCCGTAGTTCAAGGGCGGGAGCACCGCCGTCTTCGGCACCCGGGCGGCGATGTCCAGCGCCACAGCGTGGGCCGTGAGAGCATCCGTGCCGAAGGGCAGGTGGCCGCCGTGGCTCTCCAGTGAGCCCAGCGGCAGGATGACCTTGTCGAACGGGGCTGCCGTGAAATCGGCCGCGCTCAGGTGCTGGATCTCGAGCGGGTTCTTCTTCATGCGGTCACCTCCGAAAAGCTGCGGACGGTCGGACAGGAAACGGTCGGACAAGGGGACGGGCCCCGCGACGCGGGGCCCGCTCCTGTCCCGTGCACGGCCCCCGCTCAGGGGTTGGGAACCTTCTGGGGCACCACTTCCTGCGCCAGGGTGAACTTGCCGCCCTTGACCAGGATGACGGTCACGCCCTTCTGCGGGATGCGGCTGCCGGGCTGGAAGGTGATCGCGCCGGTGACGCCCGGCGAGGTCCTTCGTCGCCGTTCAGCGCCTCGCGGATCGCCTTGGGGTCGGCCGAGCCGGCGCGCTTGATGGCGTCGGCGATCAGCTTGACCGTGTCGTAGCCCAGGCCGGCGAACGCGTTCTCGGGCGGGGTCTTGTACTCGGCCTGGTAGTCGGCGATGAACTTCTTCACCGCGTCGGTGCCGAGGTCCGCGTCCATCAGCGAGTGGGTCGTGAAGTAGACGTTCTCGGCGCCCTTCGCCCGCGATCTGCGACGAGCAGCGGGGTGTCGTAGCCGTCGCCGCCCATGATCGGCTTCTTCGACGCCCGCGTCGCGGAACTGCTTCACGATCGTGCCGACGTCATCCGGACCGGAGGCGATGTAGAGGATGTCGGGCATCGGCTTCAGGCCTTTCAGCTTCGTGATCTGCGCCGAGAAGTCCTTGTCGCCGGTCTGGTAGGTGTCCTCCAGGACGATCTGGCCGCCCAGCTCGACGAACCGGTCCTTGAAGTACTTGCCCAGCAGCAGCGTGTACTCCATGCCCTTGTCGATGAGCAGGTAGGCGGTCTTCGCCTTCAGGGTGTTCACGGCGTACTCGGCCCCCGCGGCCGCCTGCACGTTGTCGCCGAAGCAGGCGAGGTACAGGTAGTCGGGAACCTGGTCGGGCAGCTTCGGCGAGGTCGCCCCCGAGGTGACGAAGACGACCCCGGCCTTCGCCGCGATGGGCGCCGCGGCCATCACCATGTCGCTGTCGCTGAAGCCGAACATGGCGACGACCTTGTCCGTCTTGGCCAGCTGGGTCGCCGCGTTGCCGATGGTGGCGGCGTCCGTCTTGCCGTCGTAGGCCACCAGCTCGATCTGCTTGCCCAGCACGCCGCCGGCGGCGTTGATCTCCTTGGCGGCCAGCTTCGCGCCGTTGGCCGACGGGGTGTCCAGCGAGGCCTGCGCGCCGGTCATGTTGTAGATCATGCCGATCTTGATCGCGCCGCTGCCCGCCGCCCTTGCCGCCGCACCCCGCGAGCGCGAGCGGCCACGACGACGGCCACGGATGACTGCCATCCCCTTCTTCATGTTCATTCCTCCTTCACTGAGATCGAACGATACCCGAGGGCATGCCCCGCGGCGGCACCATGCCGCCTCACGCGGGCGTCCTTACCTCCTTCTCGGCGACGCGGAACACCCGCCGCGCGATCGTTCGCCGATGTCGATCTCGCGGCCGCCCAGCAGGCCCCTGCGGCCGGAAGACGATGACCAGGACGAAGATGACCGCCATCAGGATCTGGCTGGCGCCGTAGACCGGGGGGATGCGGAGGAACCCGAGCGAGAGGCCCCGCTCGGCGTTGCGCAGCAGCTCGGAGAGAACGGTGATCAGGAACACGCCGACGACCGAGCCGCTGACCGAGCCCATGCCGCCGATCACGAGCATGGTGATGATGCTGAAAGTCTGGGTGAAGTAGAATGATTTCGGGGAGAAGGAGGTGATGAAGTGCGCCCACAGCGACCCGGCCACCCCGGTGAAGAACGCGCTCACGCAGAACGCCAGCAGGCGCGAGCGCACCACGCTGACGCCCAGCGAGTGGGCGGCGATCTCGTTGTCGCGCGACGCCCTCATGTCCCGGCCGAACGGGGAGCGGCCGATCCGCCACACGACGTACACCGTGAGGGCCGCCCACCCCCACACCTTCCACAGCGTGGTGTGCGGCGGCACGCCGGCGAAGGTGCGCGCGCCGCGCGTCACCGGGTCCCAGTTCACCAGGACCACCTGCACGATGACCAGGAACCCCAGCGTGGCCACCGACACGTAGGCACCCTTCAGGCGCATCAGCGACAGGCCCACCACGAAGGCGACGAGCATGGCCACGAGCCCCGCGATCAGCGGTCGCCGGGAGGAAGGGCAGCGCAACGCCTCGACAGCCAGCCCGGCAGGTCGGGCAGGTTCACCGCCTTCAGGCTCACCGGCAGCGTCAGGATGGAGGCGGCGTAGGCGCCGATGGCCATGAAGCCGATGTGGCCGAGGGAGAAGACGCCGGTGAAGCCGTTGGAGAGGTTCAGGCCGACCACCAGGATGACGTTGATGCCGATGCCGATGCACGATGCGCCGCACGTAGTCACCTGCCACGAACTCGATCACCACGAGGAACACGGCGAGAGCCGCGAGCAGGACGAGCCCCGGCAGCAGGCGGCGCAGGATGTCGGGCAGCGCATCAGATCTTCTCCCTCTCGGTGCTGCCCAGGATGCCGTTGGGCCGGAAGAGCAGCAGCACGATCAGGATGACGAACACGAAGGCGTCACGGTAGGGCGTGAGCGCCGGCGGCAGCAGGCCCTGCAGCAGGATCTCCAGGCCCCCGAGGACGTAGGCCCCGATGACCGCGCCCGGCAGGCTCCCCAGCCCGCCGATCACCGAGGCCACGAACGCCTTGAGCACCGGGTTGAAGCCCATGAGCGGATCGACCTTGCCCACCCGCGCGCTCCACAGCAGGCCGACCACGCCGGCGAGGAACGAGCCGATGGCGAAGGCGGCGGCGATGACCTGGTTGACGTTGATGCCCATGAGCCGGGCGGCCAGCAGGTCCTCGGATGCCGCCCGCATCGAGACCCCGATGCGCGTGCGGGTCACGAACAGCGTGAGCAGCACGAGCAGAAGCCCCGACGATCGCGATGGCGATGAGGTCGAGGCTGGCCAGGCGGAGGTTCCCCGACTCCAGGACCGTGCGCAGCAAGGCCGGGGCGGGGAACGGCCGCGAGGTGGGACGGAACAGGATGATCGCGAGGTTCTCCAGGAAGATGGTGACGGAGAACGAGGTCAGCAGCATGGCCATCTCGTGCGCCCCGCGGATCGGCCGGTAGGCCACGCGCTCCATCAGGAGGCCGGCCACGGTGCTCGCCGCGACGCCCGCCGCGGCCGCCGCCCAGAAGGGAAGCCCCGCCGTGAGCAGGATGAGCGCCACGTAGCTGCCCACCATGATGAGGTCGCCGTGCGCGAAGTTGATCAGGCGCAGGATGCCGAAGACCATGGCCAGGCCGATGGCCATGAGGGCGTACAGGCTGCCCATGCTGACAGCGTTGATGAGCTGCTGCACGAGCATCTCCAGCGTGCTCACGCTGCTCCTCCTGCCCCGGCCGTGCTGAGGTAGGCCCTCTCGATGTCGGGGTTTTCCCTCAGCGCGGCGCCCGTGCCGCTCAGCGTCACGGCGCCCGTGGCGAGGACGTAGCCCCGGTCGGCCACTGCAAGCGCCTGGTGCACGTTCTGCTCGACCAGCAGGATGGTGACGCCCCTCCCGCGCAGCTCTCGGATGACCCCGAAGATGGACTGCACCATGAGGGGCGAGAGCCCCAGCGACGGCTCGTCCAGCATGAGCAGCCGGGGCTGCGCCATGAGCGCCCTGCCGATTGCGAGCATCTGCTGCTCTCCCCCGCTCAGCGTGGCCCCCGACTGCCGGCGCCGCTGTGCAAGCACCGGGAACAGCGAGAAGACCATGTCCATGTCGGAGGCGGCGGCAGCCCTGTCGCCGCGGCGCACCGCCCCCATGCGCAGGTTCTCCAGCACGGAGAGCCCGCCGAAAATCCTGCGGCCCTCGGGGCACTGGATCAGCCCCGCGCGCACGATGTCCCGGCAGGAGGCGCGGCCGAGGTCCATCCCGTCCCAGGAAATGCTGCCTCCCCGCGGCCGCACGATCCCCGAGACCGCCATCAGCGTCGTGGACTTGCCCGCGCCGTTCGCCCCGAGAAGCGCCACCAGCTCCCCGTCGCGGACCTCGATCGTGATCCCGTCCAGGGCGCGCACGTGGCCGTAGGCAACCTCGACGTTCTCAAGCCGGAGCATCGGCCTGCACCTGTCCCAGGTAGGATTCGATCACGCGGGGGTCGCGCCGCACCTCCTCGGGGGCTCCCTCGGCAATGACCTGCCCGTAGTTCAGCACCTGGATGCGGCTGCACAGCTGCATGACCAGGGGCATGTTGTGCTCCACCACGATGATCGTGAGGCTGTGCCTGTCGCGCACGGTCCGGATGAACTCGAGGATGCGGGCGCTCTCGGCGCTGTTCATTCCCGCCGTGGGCTCGTCCAGGAGAAGCAGCGACGGCTCCAGTGCCAGGGCGCGCGCGATCTCCAGCCGCCTCTGGTCGCCGTAGGGAAGCGAGCTCGCGGGGGCCCCTGCCCTGTCCTCGAGGCCGAGAACGCGAAGCTCCTCCATCGACTCCGCCTCCAGACGCTCCTCGTCGCGGAGGAACGACGGCCACGAGGTGAGCGTCGCGGCGAAGTTCCGCGGCCGTCGCAGCTGCCGCGCGCAGGCCACGTTCCCCAGCACGGTCATGGTCGGGAACAGGCGGATGTTCTGGAAGGTGCGGCCGATCCCCAGGCGGGCGATCCGCTCGGGCGCCAGGCGCGTGATGTCGGTGCCCCGGAAGCGGATCGTCCCCGAGGTCGGCGAGAGGTGGCCCGTGAGCAGGTTGAAGACCGTGGACTTGCCCGCGCCGTTGGGACCGATGATCCCGAGGATCTCCCCTTCGCGGAGGCGAAGCCCGTAGCCGTCCACGGCGCGCAGGCCGGCGAAGGTCTTTGTCAGACCCTCCACCTCCAGCACGGTATCCTGAGTCTCCCCCGCACGCGCCATGATGCATGCATCTATAGCAGAATCGCGGGGGGGTGTAAAGGAATCGGCCCGCCGTCAGGCCGCCGTCCAGACCTCCCGCCCCTTCAGGAAGGTGGCGCGGGGATTGCACGCCTCGTCCAGCAGGACGATGTCGGCGAGCTTCCCGACGCTGATGCTGCCGGTCTCGTGCTCGATGCCCAGGGTGGTGGCGGGGTTCAGGCTCACCCAGCGGATGGCCTCCTCGAGAGGGAGGCCTGTGTACTCCCTCAGCCTGCGCAGGGCCACGTTCAGCGTGACGGCGCTGCCGGTGAGGTTCCCGTTCACCTTCGGGTCCTCGTCGATCATGCGCAGCACCCCCTGCTCGACGTACACCCTGTGCCCGTCCGCGTACGTGATCACGGTGCCCTCGGGCCTGCCCGTGCCGACCAGCGAATCGGTGACGATGACCTTCTTCGCGCGGGGCTTCACCGTGTCGATGAAGCGGAAGAAAGGCCGGGGCACGTGCACGGGGCAGCCGATGAGCTCGATGCTCACCGCGTCCTCCTGGAGAACCGCCGTCTCCATGCCCGGCATCATCACCAGCGCCTCGTCGGGGTTCTCCTTGTAGCCCATGGTCGTGTCGTACATGTGGGTCACGTGCCGCGCGCCGGCAAGGATGACCGCCTGGGCCTGCTCCCAGCTCGCCTCGGTGTGCCCCAGGATGGGAACGATCCCCCTGTACGACAACGCCTCGGTGAGCTCGACGCTGCCCGGGAGCTCGGGGGCGAAGGTGACGCTGCGGATCACGTCCCCCGCCTCCCCGAGCAGGCGCTGCACGTCGGCCGGGCGGGGGGCAGAGGTAGCGGGCATCGTGGCCGCCCCTGCAGCGCTCCGCGAGCCACGGCCCTTCCACGTGCACCCCGTGCAGCAGGTCTCCCCAGGCCGGATCGGCCATTGCCTTTCGCATCCGGGAGGCCTGCTCGATGATCCTGTCCATGGTGTTCGAGATGGTCGAGCCGACCACGCGCGTGACGCCGAAGGAGGCATAGGCGGCAAGGCCTTCGAGCATCTCGGGGGAGTCGCTGTCCATGAAGGAAACGTCGAGAATGCCGTGCGTGTGCATGTCGATGAGCCCGGGGCAGATCGAGAGGCCCTTCGCGTCGCGCCTCCGCACGCCGGCGTCCTTCCAGGCGGGGAGCGCCGTCCAGTCGGCGCCGACCGAGGCGATGCGCCCCCCGCGGACCAGCACGTACCCGGTGGGCAGCACGCGCGTCTCGGAGATGACCCTGCCGTTGAAGATGAGAAGATCCGTGTGCATCACCTCTCCCCGCCCCCGGCGCTAGTTGACCTCGGGTTCGAGCGGACCCGCCAGCGGCCTGATGAAGAAAAGCTTCCCCGGCAGCTGCGGCATCACCGAGGAGGGGATCCACATGTCAGGCCCGTACTTCAGCGTCACCCACAGCGTCTGGCCCTGGTAGATCATGTTGCGCACGGGAAGGAACCCGTCCACGCCCGCCGATCGTGTAGTCCGCCTTCATGAAGATCCCCGGCCCGATCGTGTTCGCGCGCGCGGGCACCAGGGTGATCCTGCTCTTGAAGCTCGTGATCGAGTTCTGGATGATCGTCAGCGGGTGCAGCTTCGCCGCCACCCGGTGCGTCGCCCCCAGCCACTCGTCCATGGTCTTGTAGTCTTCAGCGAAGTGCGGCTCCCAGAAGGCGATGTGGAACACCCACCCGATCCCGTAGATCAGCACGAACTTTGCCCCCTTGGCGCGAAGCTCCCCGATGCGCGAGGCGTAGGTCGGAAGCTCGTCCTTCGTGGCGAAGTGCCGCTGCTTCTCGGGCGCCGTGAGGGATCCCAGCGGCCCGTAGAAGGTGCTCTCCATCGCATTCCTGAACGCCCCCGGGTTGCTCGCGGGCAGCGTGTTTCCCTGCTCGTCGCACCACTCGTCCATGTTGAACCCGTGCAGGTGCCTGCAGTCCACGCCCCAGCGCTTGAGGAACTCCACAGCCCAGCGGTACATCCCCATCGGCCCCACCGAGAAGATCAGCACCAGCTCCCGGCCCTCGTCCTTTGCCAGCTTCACCTGCCAGGCGATCTCCAGCCCCATCAGGGTGTTGAAGTCCTCCAGCGTCTCCGCGCACACGGGGGCAAAGTCCTTGTGCCACCACTTCTCCCGCGTGTACACCTCCTCGGGCTTCCTGCTGCAGCAGTACTCGATCTTCTTCAAATCCCACGCGGGAGGGAAGAATCCCTCGAAGCGCGACCCCTTGATCGTGTTCAGCAGATCGATGCGTTCCATTGCCAGCTCCCCTCCCTACCCGAGATCCGCAACGCGGATCTTCTTTCCCTGGCGCGCCGACTCCAGGGATGCGTCGAGAACCTGCGTGATCTTCATGCCATCGTACAGGTTCGGCACGATGTCCGTGCCCGCGTCGATCGCCTTGAGGAAGTCGACCACGGCGTGGACGTGCTCGTGCTCGTAGCCGATCGTGTGCCCGGGCGGCCACCAGTTGGCCACGTACTGGTGCACGGGCTCGGTGGCGAGGATGGTGCGGAACCCCCTCTCCTTCTCGGGGTCGGCCTCGCTGTAGAACTGGAGCTCGTTCATGCGCTCCATGTTGAAGGAGAGCGCCCCCTTGGAGCCGTACAGCTCGAAGAAGTTGTAGTTCTTCCTGCCCGTCGCGAAGCGGGTCGCCTCGAAGGACCCGAGGGCCCCGTTCTCGAACTCCGCCATCACGAGCGCCGCGTCCTCGACGGTCACCTTCCCCTTGCCCCCGGCGGCCGAGCCGGCCTGGAAGGTCCGCGCCGTGGACTCGTCGGGCAGCGGCCTCTCCGTGATGAAGTTCGTGGTCAGGGCCGTCACCGTCTTGAACTCGCCCACGAGGAAGCGGGCAAGGTCCATGTTGTGCGAGTTCAGGTCGTAGTGCGGTCCTGCCCCGGCAGTCTCCTTGCGCAGGTGCCAGGTCAGCGGGAAGGCGGGATCCATGATCCACGACTGGAGGTAGCACCCCCGCCAGTGGTAGATGCGCCCGATCTTTCCCTCCTCCACGATCTGCTTCGCCAGGACGATGGCCGGGCAGCGCCTGTAGTTGAAGTTTATGTAGTGCCTGCCGCCGCCCTTCTTCGCGGCTTCGTACATCTCCTTCGCCTCGGCGTAGCTCAGCGCCATCGGCTTCTCGCAGAAGATGTGCTTGCCGGCCCGGGCGGCCGCGATGACCATGTCGTGGTGCAGGAACGTCGGGGTGGACACGTCGATGATGTCGATGTCCTTGCGCTCGATGACCTTCCTCCAGTCCGTCTCCACCTCTTCCCAGCCCCAGCGCGCGGCGAACTCCTTGAGCTGCTCGGCGTTTCGCCCGCATGCCACCTTCAGCACCGGCTCGAGCGGGATGTCGAAGAACAGGCCCGCCTGCCTCCAGGCGTTGCTGTGGGCCTTGCCCATGAACTTGTCGCCGATGATTGCAACGTTCAGCTTCTTCACGATGGTCACTCCTCTCTGCGGGCCGTCAACCCAGCTTCTTCAGCTCTTTCACGCTCTTCTCGATCGCCTTGAACTCCCCGGTCCCGTAGTCGGGATGCAGGTAGTCGATCTCCACGGCGAGGAATCCCTTGTAGCCGACCTCCTTCAGCAGGAGCGCCAGGGCCTGGTTGTCGACGAGGCCGTCGCCGACCGGCGTGCAGGCGAAGAAGTACCACTCGTCGGGCGACACGCCCTTGACCGGCTTCAGGTCCTTGATGTGGGTGGACAGGACGTACTTCGCCAGCTTCTTCAGCGCCTTCACGGGGTCGGCCATCAGCCGCAGGAAGTTGCCGGAGTCGAAGTTCATCCCGAAGAAGGGCGAATTGATGTCCTGGATCAGCTTCAGGATCTCGTCGGGGGTGAAGTCGATATGGTTCTCCACCGCCATGCGGATGTTGTACCTCTCGGCGACCTTCACCGCCTCGGAGAACTGCCGCGTGAGCTTCTCGAGCATGGGCGCGTGGGGCTCGTTGCGGAACATGAGGCTCGCCCCGGTGACCTTCAGCACGTCGGCCCCGACCGCCTTCGCGTACTCGAAGCTCCCCATCATCTCGTCGAAGGCCTTCTGGTTGCGGCCGCCCTCCAGCCCGTCCGGGTGGCCCCAGCCGTAGACCCTGTCGAACTTCCGCTCGTCCATCATGCCCTTGAGCGTGGCCAGGTAGTCCGCGTCGAAGCGGGGCAGGAAGCAGGACTCCAGGGTGATCCCGTCGCATCCCATCTTCCCCGCCATGCGGATGTACTCCTCGACGGTGAGCTGCCTGTCCGGCTTCTGCTGGTGGGGGTACACCTCTCCGAAGAACCTGTGGTAGCTGTAGTGATCGATGCCGACCTTCATGGTTTCCTCCTTCCGGGACCTGCCCGGGTAATGCCTCAGTATTCCCTCTTCCCGCCCACGCGCAGGTAGCTCACGGCGACCGAGACGATCACGAGCGCCCCGTACGCGATCTCCTGGAAGTACGGGTTGACGCGCGACAGGTTCAGCATGTTCGAGATGACGCCGATCAGCAGGACCCCGAGGAAGGTCCCCAGGATGTTCCCCGTGCCCCCGGTGACGGGAACCCCGCCGATCACGACGGCGCCGATCGCCTTGAGCTCCAGGCCGTCTCCCGTGGTCGGCAGCGCGGCGCCCAGCCGCGAGAGCAGGACGACGGCCGCCACCCCGACGAGCACGCCGTTCAACGCGAAGAACACAAGGGTATTGCGCTTCACCGGGATGCCCGAGAGGAACGCACCCCTCCTGTTCGCACCGATGGCGTACACGCGGCGGCCGAGCTTCGTGTTGGACAGCAGCACGTGGACGAAGGCGTACCCCAGCAGGCTGACGAGGAACATGAGGGGGAGCACGCCGAACAGCCGCGTGTTGCTGATCCCGCCGAACTGTTCGTAGATCGTCTGGATGACCCCTTCGGTCGCCGCGAGGGCCGTGCCGTGGAACACGCCGATCGTGGCGAGGCTGATGATGAAGGAAGGCGCGCCCAGCCGGGTGCTCAGCAACCCGTTGAGCAGGGAGCACAGGACGCAGACGCAGATGCCGAGGACCGCCGCGAGCACCTCGTTCATCCCGCCCTTCATCATGATCGCCATGAGGCACGCGGACAGGCCGATCATCTTCCCGACCGAGATGTCGAAGTTGCCCGCGATGAGGAGGATCGTGGCGCCGGCCGCGACAAGGCCGAGAACCGAGATCTGCTCCAGGATGTTGAGGAGGTTCCTCGCGCTCCAGAACCTGTAGTTGATGATCCCCGCCGCGATGCACAGGACAACGATGATGATGAGCAGGAAGAACCACTGCTTTCCCGCCAGCCTGCGCAGCACGGACGCATTGCCCTTGTTCGCCATCTTTCCCGCTCCCCCCGCGTGTCGGCTCACGCCGCCTCGATGCCGAGGAACTCCCTCAGCAGGTCCGTCTCCGTCGTGCCCGCGGCCCGCACGATCTTCACCATCTCCCCGTCGCGCATGATCCCGATCCTGTCGCTCATCGACAGCAGCTCGGGCATGTCGGAGGAGATCATGATGATGAGCTTCCCCTGCTGCGCGAGCCCGGTCATGAACTTGTAGATTGCCTGCTTGGCGCCGATGTCCACGCCCTTCGTCGGCTCATCGAAGATGAAAACCGACGCGTCGTTCAGCAGCCACCGGCTCATGATCGTCTTCTGCTGGTTTCCCCCGCTCAGCTCGCGGACCTCCTGGCCGGGGCTCGCCGCCACCGCGAAGCGGTCCATCATGCTGCGCACGTCGGCTTTCTCGCGGCGCGCCGCGATGAATGCCCCCGCCCGCTCGGTCTTGACGACCGCGATGTTCTCCCGCACGGGCCGAAGCAGGAACAGGCTGTCCTCCTGCCGGTTCTCCATGATCATGCCGATCCCGTGCGCGATCGCCGCGCGGGGGCTGCGGGCGGTGATCTCCTGTCCCCGCAGGAGCAGCTTTCCCTTCTCCCGCCTGTCGACGCCGAAGAGGAGGTTGGCCAGCTCGGTCCGCCCGGAGCCGACGAGGCCCCCGATGCCGAAGATCTCCCCCTGGCGGACCGCGAAGCTGACCCCGCGCACCGCCGTTCCGCGGGTGAAGTCCTGGACCTCGCAGCTCCGGTTCGCCGATGTCGGCGCCGTCCTTCTGGTAGAAGAGGCTTGCCTCCCGGCCGACCATCTCCAGGATGATCGTGTTCGGGACGAAGTCTCCCTTCTCGTGGACCGCGATTCTCCTGCCGTCCTTCAGCACGGTCAGGCGGTCCCCGATCTCGAAGACCTCCTCGAGAAAATGGGAGATGTAGATCACGCCGGCCGTTGCGGCCGCGGTCGCCTGGCGCACCAGCTCCATCAGCGCCTGCGTCTCCTCGTGCCCGAGGGACGAGGTCGGCTCGTCCATGATGATGACCTTCGCCTCGCGGTGCAGCGCCTTGGCGAGCTGCAGCATCTGCTTCTGCGCCGGCGAGAGCTCCTGGACGTGCGGCCTGGCGTCGATGCGGATGTTCAGCCTCTCCAGGAGCGCGGTCGACGCGGCGCTGCTGCTCCGCGCGGTCGACGAACCCGTGCGGGTGCTGATCTCGTCGCCGAGGTAGATGTTGTCGGTCACGGAGAGAGTCTCGATGAGGTCGACGTCCTGGTAGATCGTCGAGATGCCCGAGCGTGATCGACTGGCGCGGTTCGAGGCGGGCGTACTCCACGCCGGACAGGATGATCCTGCCGCTTGTCGGGCGCACGGCGCCCGAGAGGATCTTGATCAGGGTCGACTTGCCCGCCCCATTCTCGCCCACGAGGCAGTGCACCTCGCCCGCGTACAGGTCGAAGGACACCCGGTCGAGCGCCTGGGTTCCCGTGTAGTCCTTCGTGATGTTCACCAGCTCGAGGATCTTTTCCGCCCGCATGTGCCTACCCCTGCTCCCGTGACGCGTAGTGGCGGCAGGGGGCCGGCCCGTCGCCGGCCCCTGCCTCACCCGTATCGACGCTGTCCTAGAACTTCATCAGCTCAGGATAGTTCTTCTTCGTCAAGTCGAACATCACGGGGCCGACTTCCCAGGGAACGATGTCGCCGATGTTGTCCTTCGTGATCTCGAACACCGGCATCATGATCTGCTGGTTCACCGTCTTGCTGCCGCCCATCACGTACCTGTGCAGCGCGAAGAAGGCCAGGACGCCTTCCCAGCCCGGGCGAGGCGCTGATGGTGTAGCGCAGCGAGCCGTTCTGCAGGAGCGGGATCCCCGCGGGCGAGCCGTTCTCGGAGAGGACCCAGTACGGGTTGTTGATCAGCTGCTTGTCGGTCAACATCCTCATGACCGCCGCGCCCATGTCCTCGTCGGAGATGTAGAACGTGTCGAACTCATCCCCCGACTGGATGAGGTCCTGCGCGATGTTGACGGCGAGGTTCGGGTCGAACTTCCCTTCGCGGGTGTCCACCAGGGTCAGGCCGAGCTTCTTCGACCAGTCCGCCATGGAGTCGTTGAGGAACTGCATGGGCAGCGAGGTGAAATTCCCCGTGATGTTCACCCACTTCGCCCCCGGCTTGTTCTTCGCAAGCCACTTCATCGTCTTCTCGCCCATGAGGGCCCAGTCGAAGTCGATCGCCGCGACAACCTCGACGCCCTGCTTCAGGATGGCGCCGGCGCTGTCGGTCACGACGACGGGGATGCCCGCCTTCTTGCACTTCTCGGCCGCGATGCGCGCCCCGTTCTCATTGAAGGAGAACACGCTCAGGCCGTCGACGCCCTGGGTGATCATCGCCTCGATGTTGGCGAGCTCCTTCTGCACGTCGTAGTCGGAGTTCAGGACGATGAGATCGACACCGTACTTGTCGGCGGCGAGCTTGAACCCGTCGACGTCCCTCTTGTACCAGGTGTCGGGCCCGGGGGTGATGTACCCGTAGGTGAGCTTCTTGCCCGCCTTCTTCCCCTCGCCCTCACCGCCGGCGAACGCCATGCCGATCGCGAAAACGGCGATGACGAGAGCGCACACGGCGACCTTCCACGCACTATTCCTTTTCATCAGTCTCTCCTCCATTCTTCCGTTGGATGCTTGAAGAAAACTCTCTCTCTCTTCGGTCAAGAACTGCTGCCGAACCCGGTTTTCCACTCCCCCCTCCCGGCCCACCTCCTTCTCCGCGCACCGCCGCCGACCTCAGAATCATGCACGAGTGCGACGAAACCGCAAGAGTCCCCAAACAACGCAAGGTGACGGCCTACTGTACACGATCCGGTCAGAAAGTCAACAACAATTGCACCCTGTATGCTCTTTTTGTAAGATTGCGGTGATTATTTGGATAATTTGCTTGATTGTCGCTCCAAAGTGGAGTAGAATCGAGCTTCCGGCAGGTGCCCGGGGAACAATGCGCGCAGAGTCGAACAGCACGAGTCAGCGGCTCGGAAGAATCAGGGAGTACCTGGCGAGGAACGGCCGCGCGGGCATCGCCGAGCTCAGCGAGCTGTTGCGGGTCAGCCAGGGGACCATTCGACGCGACGTGGACAAGCTCTCGGCGAGCGGCGAGCTGATACGGCTGCACGGCGGCGCATCGCTGCCCGAAACGCCCCGGCTGGAGCCCCCCATCTACCAGAGGAGCAGCATCAACCTCGGGCACAAACAGATCATCGGGAAGAGGGCAGCCGAATCGATCCATGAGGGCGAGACTGTCTTCCTCGGCAGCGGCTCGACGGTCCTGGAGCTGGCGAAGAACCTGAGGGGGCGGCGGGGTCTCACGGTGATCACCAACTCCCTGCCCGTGCTGAACACGCTCTCCGATTGCCCCGAAATCACCGTGGTCGTGACCGGGGGTTTCCTCCGGCACAGCGAGCTCTCCCTCATCGGGCACTTCGTGGAGAAGTCGCTGGCCGACCTTCGGGCAGACAGGGTCGTGATCGGCATCCACGGCATCGACCTGGACAGCGGGCTGACGAACGACTTCCTCCCCGAGGCGATGTCAGACCGGGCAATCGTGCGTTTCTCCCGGTCCCTGATGATCCTCGCCGACAGCACCAAGTTCGGCCGGGTGAAGCCCTCGTTCGTCGCGGAGCTCAGCGTGGTGAGCGAAATCGTCACCGACGCGGGAGCACCGGCGGATCTCGTTGCCGAGCTCACCCGCCGCGGCATCCGCGTCACGATCGCCGGGGAAGGCTGACAGGCCCCCCCTTCAGAAATGCGGCCGCCAGTGCTCCACGCTCTGGCGGAGGTCCTCGATGACCTGCGCTTCGTCGGCTTCGAAGGAGTGGATGATCTCGAACACCAGGACGGCGTCCCGGGCCCCGCCCTTCTGAAGGGCCTCTCTCACCTCGTCCGGGCGGATGATCCCCTGTCGATTGCAGCCCTCCGTGAAAGGCCAGTGGTGATCCCCGATGCCGTCGGTCTGCTGCAGGTGAATGCACGGGCAGAGGCTGCCGACCTGGCGCAGCCACTCGTAGGGATCCCGGTCCTGCCCCGCGGCGCCGACCGCGCACATGTGTCCCACGTCGAGGCAGTACCGGATGGGCACCGCGGCCCGCCTGTTCGCCCGCTCATGCAGGTCCAGGGCCTGCCGGATGGTCGCAGGCGCCTCGCGCAGGACGGGCATGGGCTCCCAGAGAAGGCATGCCAGCCCCGCCTGTTTCGCCCGCATCGAGAGGTGAGCCAGGGCGTCCATGAGGAAATCGAACAGGTACTCCCGTCGGCGGGAATCCTGGAAGTCGGCAACGCTGAGCGCCCCGAAATGCCCCCCGGTCGCCCCGGCACCCAGCATGCCGCTGAGCTGGATCGCGCGGTCGTACCAGCGCAGCGCCTCCAGGCGATGGCTGAGCAGGGGGTGCAGGAGGAGATTGCGGGAATACCCGGCCAGGCCTGTGAAGGTGCTGTGCAGCCGAAGGTCCTGCGACGAGAGCTCCACCGGACCTCCCCGACGTACTCCTCCTGGGCAGCCGCCTCCCCGCCCGGGTCCAGCAGGTCGAGGGAGAGCTGGACGACCCGCAGGTGGAAAGTCCCGGCGATGAGCCGTGCCCAGGCTCCGGCTCGGGCCAGCGCTTGGCGGCGAAGCAGTTGTTGATCCCCAGCTCCAGCATCGTTCCCCCGGTGGGCCCCGGCCTCGGGCGGCCCGGCCTATTCCCTGTCGCCCGTGAGCTGGCCGATCGAGACGGCCACCACGATGATGAGCCCCAGGACGACCGTGCGCACGTACGGGTTGATGTTCATGATGATGAGCGAGTTGTTGATCAGCCCGATGAGCAGGACGCCCAGGAAGATGCTGAGGGCGTTCCCCTTCCCGCCCGTGATCGCCACGCCGCCCACGATGACGGCGGCGAGCGAGTCCAGCGCGTAGGTGTCGCCCGTGGTTGCCAGCGCCGAGCCGACCCTCGAGATCAGGATGAGCGCGGCCAGGGCGTTGCACAGTCCCACGATGATGTAGGCCGTCAGGGTGACCCTGTTGGTGTTGATGCCCGACACGTGGGCGGCCTTCCTGTTGCCGCCGATGGCGTACAGGAAGCGGCCGTAGCGCAGGTACTTCAGCACGATGAACGTGATGAGCACCACGCCGATGAAGAACAGGATGGGGATCGGCACGGGAACGGGGAGCGATTTCAGGATGCGTCCCCTGCCCAGCAGCTCGAACTTCCCGAACAGCATGTAGGAGGCGCCCTTGCTCACGAGCAGCGCCGCCCCCGAGTACACGAGCTGGAAGCCCAGGGTGATGATGAAGGATGCCGCGCGGGACTTGATCACCACCAGGCCGTTGACGGTGCCCAGCAGGGCGCCGATGCCGAAGGTCGCCACGACGGTCACGGGGATTGCCCACTGCGCCTGCCACGCCGGCACGTTCCCGTCGGGCAGCCCCATCATCTTCTGGATGATCATGGCCAGGGTCACGCCCATCAGCGAGACCTGCGTGCCCACCGAGATGTCGATCTGCCCCGCCACCAGGAGCATGCCCACACCGCAGGCGACGATCCCCAGGATGGAGATCTGCTGGAAGATGTTGACGAGGTTCTGCGGCCGCAGGAAGCGGGGATTCACGATCGCCGTCACCACGCACAGCGCGACGATGATGACCGCGAGGATCATCGACTGGGTGATCCGAAACTGCCTCTTGCCGACCTGTGCGACTGCGTCTTTCATGCCGTGTCAGTCCTTTTCGCCCACGCCCATGGAGTGGCGGAGGATGTTCGCTTCCGTGATCGCGTCCCCCTCGAGGACCGCGACGAGCTTCCCGCCCCGCATGACCCCCACCCTGTCGCAGACCGCGATCAGCTCGGGGTTGTCGGAGGAGATGACGATGATGACCTTCCCCTCGCGGGCGAGGCTGTCCATCATCCTGTAGATCTCTGCCTTGGCGCCCACGTCCACGCCCACGGTGGGCTCGTCGAAGATGAGAACCTCGGCGCCCGCGTACAGCCACTTGGCGAGCACGACCTTCTGCTGGTTGCCGCCGCTCAGGTTGATGACGAGCTGGCCGATCGACGGGGTCTTGATCGCGAGCTGCCGGGAGATGTCGCCCGTCTCTGTCCTCTCCCGCTTCAGGTTCATGGCGAGGCCCACGCTCTTGGCGAACCGCGCGAGGCTCACGTTCTCGAAGACGGGCCGGCCCAGGACCAGGCCGCTTGCCTTCCTGTCCTCTGTCAGGTACCCGATGCCCTTGCGGATGGCATCCGAGGAGCTGCGCGGGGTGAGATCCTTCCCCGCGTAGACAAGCCTGCCCGTGTCGCGGGGGTCGAGGCCGAAGATCATGCGGGCGAGCTCCGTGCGGCCCGCGCCGACCAGGCCCCCGATGCCGAAGATCTCGCCCTTTCTCACGGAGAAGGACACGTGGTCCACGACTCCCGCGCGGGAGTAGTCGGCCACCTCGAGGCTGCCTGCGTCGGCCACCACCGTGGAGGCGCGCACACGGCTGTACAGCGAGGTGCTGGAGCGGCCGATCATCTCCTGCACCACGGCGTTCATCGTGCTGTCGCGCACGGTCCGGGTGGACACCTTGCGGCCGTCCTTGAACACCGTGACCCTGTCGCAGATTTCAAATATCTCGCCGAGGTTGTGCGAAATGTAGATGACGCTCAGCCCCTTCGCGGTTGCCGAGCGGATGAGGTCGAAGAGGATGTTCTTGCCCTTCTCGTCCAGCGACGCGGTGGGCTCGTCGAGGATGAGGATGCGCGCCTTGCGGGAGAAGGCCTTCGCGATGCTCACGAGCTTCTTCTCGATGAAGGTGAGCCCGGTGAGCTTTCGCCCCGACCGCATCTGGATCCCCAGCTCGGCCAGGAGCGCATCGGCCGCCTTCTCACAGTTGGCGTGGCTCACGAAGCCGGCGCCGTTTCGGGGCAGGTTGTACAGGTAGATGTTCTCCGCCACCGAGAGCTCCTCGACCAGCTGGTTCTCCTGGTGGACGGTCTGGATTCCCAGCTCGATGGATCGGGAGGGGTCCAGCGCGGTGTAGGGTTTTCCCTCGAGGACGATGCGGCCCGCGTCGGGCCGCAGGGAGCCTGCGATGATCTCGATGAAGGTGGACTTGCCGGCGCCGTTCTGGCCCACCAGCGCCTGCACCTCGCCCCGGCGCAGGTCGAAGTCCACAGAGTCGAGGGCCTGCACGCCGGGGTAGGCCTTGCTGACCCCATGCGCCTCGAGGATGTGTGTCTGATCCAAGTCTCTTCCTCCCCGAAAACGCGCACCTGCCGCGCGCCGGCACCTGACGAAAAGGAGGTCCCGGGAGGACGCTCCCGGGACCTCCGTGTGTGCCGTCGAGCCTGTGCTACTTCAGCAGCTCGGGCTTGTACTTGCCGGACTTCACGAACTCGTACACCAGCGGGATCCAGCTCTCGTCCACGTTCCAGGTGATGTACTTCTGGCGCCAGTCCTTCTTGCTCACCCACATGACGGGCGAGTACAGCTTCTTCTGGTAGGTCCCCTTGTTGAGGTAGGCCAGGAGGTTCGCCGCGCAGATCATGCCGTGCAGCGCGGGAGACTGGCTGAGGCAGTAGTCCAGGTTGCCGTTGAGGAAGTTGTTGATGTCCATGGGGCCGCCGTTGACCGACACGACGGTCACCGCGCTGCGGGGCACGTTCTCTTCCTTCAGGGCCTGGATGATGCCGTCGGTGATTTCCTGGCAGCCGCCGATGGCCACGTTGAACTTCAGGCCGCTCTCGATGAGGGTCTTCATGATATTGAGCGAGGGCGCGGTGGCGTACTGCCCGTCCTGGGGCGCGGTGGCCAGCTTGATGCCCTTCAGCTTCGCGATGGTATCCTTGAAGCCCTTGTCGCCCTGCATGACCGGCGGGGTGCCGGCGAAGCCCTGCAGCCACACCACCGACAGGTCGCCCTTGACGTCCCTGCGCAGGCCCTCGGCCACGACCCTGTACACGTCCACCCAGTCGAAGTCGATGTCGGCGAACGGCTTGCCCTTGCCGTCCGCGATGCCGCTCTCGGTGATCTGGATGGGGATGCCGGCCTCGTTGGCCAGGCGGCAGGAGTACTCGGCGCTCTGCGGGGTGACCGCGGTGACGTTGATCGCGTCGACGCCCTGGGCGATCAGGTTCTGAACCGCCTCGGTCTCCTTGTCGGCCTGGTAGTTGTGGTACGCGAAGACGAGCTTGTCGCCCTGCGCGTTGGCGATGATCTGGAAGCCGTTGTGGAAGCCTGTGAACCAGCCGATCTCGTAGGGAATGACAACGCCGACGGTCCAACCCTTCGCGAACACTGCGGGTGCGAACAGGGCAAGGGCCATCAGTGCAATCAGACCCACCAGGATCCTCTTTTTCATGAGTCGATCCTCCCTTTGGGATATGTGCCGTCCCCGGGAAGCGACGGGGCTGCCCCCGCGGACGGAGTGCCGCAACGCGGCGCCGAGCATAGTAGCGGGAGTCGGGCGCACTTGTCAACGAAAACTTTCATTCGCCGCGCTTTGCTCCCGCCTGCCTGCGTTTGTTTGCACATCTCGATCATTCGTGCTACCATGGGATCACACCTTCGAAAGGAGCATCGACACACGATGAACGATACGGCAACCCCGTTTCCGCACCTGTTCACGCCCCTCACCATCGGCCGGATGGAAGTCCCCAACAGGATCTGCCACGTGCCCACGGACATCAGCTCGTCCCACGCGGACGGCTCTGTCAGCCACCGGGACATCTATCACCACGAGACGATCGCCCGGGGCGGCACGGGCCTGGTCATCGTCGGGGCTACCTCTCCCAACAGGAAGACCAACAGGTCCACGGTGGCCAACCTCGTGGCCGACGACGACACCCACATCCCCGGCCTGGCCCGCATGGCCGAGGCAATGCATCGCTACGGCGCCAGGTGCGCCATCCAGCTGCAGCACGCGGGCCGCCAGGCCTCGCTGCCCCGCGACGGGAAGATCGCCTCCAACGACGTGGCCGTCAGCCTGCCCTGGTCGCAGAGCCACGCCATCGTCTACGCCAACGCCGACGAGAAGGTGAAAACGGTGCACGTGCTCACCACCGACGAGGTCATCCAGATCGTCGAGGAGTTCGGCGAGGCGGCCTGGAGGGTCATGCAGGCCGGCTACGACGCGGTGGAGCTGCACGCGGCGCACGGCTACCTCATCTCCCAGTTCATGAGCCCCTACCTGAACCACCGCATCGACAGGTTCGGCGGGAGCTTCGAGAACCGGATGCGCTTCCCCCTGGCCATCGTGCAGTCGATCCAGAACAAGTGCGGCAGGGACTTCCCCCTCATCATCCGCTACTCGGCGGACGAGTGGGTACCCGGCGGCCGCGAGATCGCCGAGTCCGTGGAGGTCGCGAAGGTCCTGGAGAGGGCCGGCGTGCACGCCCTCGACCTCAGCCAGTGCATCCAGGAAAGCCCGGGCGCGGGCTTCGACCCCATGCAGTACCCCGAGGGCTGGACCATCTACGCCTCCGAGGCGGTCAAGAAGGCGGTGAAGATCCCGATCATCAACAGCCACACGCTGCGCAACCCCGAGTACTGCGAGAAGGTGCTCGCCGAGGGAAAGACCGACATGGTGGGCCTCTCGCGCCAGCTCCTCGCCGACCCGTACTGGCCCGTGAAGGCGAAGTACGGGAAGGTCCGGGCGATCCGACGCTGCATCTCGTGTCTCACCGGCTGCTGGCAGGAGTCGATGATGGCGAAGAAAGAGATCATGTGCGCCGTCAACCCCGCCTGCGGCAACGAGGACTTCGCCACGATGGGGAAGGCCGCGAAGAGCCTGAAGGTCGCGGTGGTGGGCGGCGGCCCGGCCGGGATGGAGGCTGCGCGCGTGGCAACCGAGCGCGGCCACGTGGTGACCCTGTTCGAGAAGCACTCGGAGCTGGGCGGCGCGATCCTCGGCTGCTGCATGGCCCCGGGCAAGGACGAGAAGATGAAGTGGTACACGGACTGGATCCGGCACCAGGTCCAGGATCTGAAGATCGACGTGCGCATGTGCACCACCCCCTCTGTGGCCGACCTGAAGGGCTACGACGTTGTGGTGAATGCCACGGGCGCCAGCTCCTTCGTGCCCGAGGTGCACGGCCTGAAGGACAAGGTCGTCGCCTTCGAGGAGGCGATGGCCTGCCCGAAGGTGTCCTGCGAGTTCTATCCGAAGGGCAGGAAGCCGCGGAAGCTCGAGGGCACCAAGGTCGTCGTGTGGGGTGACCACTACGCCGCCGTCGACACTGCCACCTACCTCGCCTCCATCGGCAAGGAGGTCACGATCGTGACCGACAGGAAGGAGTTCGCCGCGGCTGTCGAGGTGATCCACATGTACGTGACGTGGAAGAGGTTCCGGCAGACCGACGCCGAGGCCCTGCACTCCACGCCGTACAGGTACCCTGTCACCGTGCACCAGGGCTGCATGATCGACGAGATCCGCGAGAAGGAGATCGTCCTGGTCGACAAGGACTTTGGCAGGACTGTCGTGGCGTGCGACTCCATCGTCACCTGCTGGACGAAGCCGAACACCGAGCTGCTCGGCCAGCTCACGGCAGCGGGGATCCCCGTGGTGAACGTGGGGGACTCCGTCTCCCCGCGCAACCTGCACGCCGCGGTGCGCGAGGGAGCCCGGGCAGGCCTGATGCTGGACGGCCTGATGCTCGTGAACCCCAACGGCGCGGTCATGGACGAGGTGCCGATGGACGTGCGCGGCCAGCTCGCAAGGTAAGGAGGAAGAGATGGCAAAGGACCTCAAGGTTCTCGTGGCAGGCGTGGGCGGCATGGGCGCCTCGCACGCCCTGGGCTACACGAAGACCCACGGCTTCGAGGTGGTGGGATTTGTCGTCGCGAAGAACACCGAGCGGGCGAAGAAGCTCGCCGCCGACCTCAGTCTCGACATCCCGATCTACACGGACTTCTACAAGGCCATGGCCGAGACCAAACCCGATATCGCCTCGATCAACACCCTCGTGGACACCCACCACGCCTACTCCCTCCACGCGATGCGGCAGGGCTGCCACATCTTCATGGAGAAGCCCATCGCGAAGACGGTGCGCGAGGCCGAGGAGGTGGTGAAAGTCGCGACGCAGACGAAGAGGAAGCTCGTGATCGGCTACATCCTGCGCGTGCACCCGGCCTGGAAGAAGTTCATCGAGGTTGCGCAGACCCTCGGCAAGCCCCTGATCATGCGCATGAACCTGAACCAGCAGAGCTACGGCCACGAGTGGGAGGTGCACAAGAGCTTCATCGCGCAGATGCCTCCCCTGGTAGACTGCGGCGTACACTACATCGACGTGATGTGCCAGATGACCCGGGCCACCCCGAGGATCGTGCAGGGCATCGCCGCCCGGGTCTCCGACGAGGTCGCCCCCGACGCGCACAACTACGGCGCGCTGCAGGTGGTCTTCGACGACAGGTCGGTGGGCTGGTACGAGGTGGGCTGGGGCCCCATGATGAGCCGCTCTGCCTTCTTCGTGAAGGACGTGATCGGACCCAGGGGATGCGTGAGCATCGACAAGGACACAGCGGGGGTCGACCCCTCCGACGTGTCCAAGCACACCACGGTGGACAGCCTGATCGTGCACTCAAGCCTCATGGACGCGAAGGGCAACCAGGCGAAGAAGGACGAAGTGGTCAAGCTCACCGACGATCCTGACCACAACGAGCTGTGCAGGCGCGAGCAGGAGTACCTCCTCAAGGCCATCCGCGAGGACATCGACCTGTCCGACCACATGGCCGACGCGGTCAACAGCCTCAAGATCTGCTTTGCCGCGGTGGAATCGTACAAGACGGGCAAGGCGATCCACCTGAAGTAGGGCCCCGGACCGCACGTGACCCGCAGGGAAGAGTTTTTTTCGGTCCTCGAGGGAAGGGCGGCGGCCCGCGCGCCGTTCTTCCCCGACATCACGTCATGGTACGTTCTCACGCGGCTTCCCCTCGGCGACGAGCAGCCGTTCTGGCCCGGGCAGTACATCCCCGATTCGAGCGACTTCCACGACAGGCCCAGCAGGCTGCGGGGTGAGCTTGCGACGCTCACCTTTGTCGACTTCTATAGAAGGTTCGGGTGGGGCCTGCCCGTGCACCTGTACGGGTGGTGCGAGGAGACCCTCGTCGGGAGCGTGGAGAAGACGGTCGTGACCGAGGGGCGGCACCGCACCGTGACGTTCCACACGCCGAGGGGCGAGCTCTCGCGCACCTACAAGCTGGACGCGGAAGGCACGTGGAGCGAGTACAGCCACATGGCCCGCTCGATCGCCGACCTCGACGTCGTGCGGGAAATCGTCCAGGCCACCCGGTTCGTCCCCCGCCACGTGGTGGTCGAGAGCTTCCTGGCAGAGACCGACGGCTTCGGCGTGGGCGACCTGGTGATCATGCGCTCGCCGTTCGGCAAGCTCGTGCACGAGTACATGGGTTTCGAGCAGGTCGCCTTCTCTCTCTTCGACGACGAGCCTGCCATGCGCGAGTTCCTCGACTTCCAGGAGGCGAAGGACCTCGAGCTGGTGCGGCTTGCCGCCCGCGCGCCGGGCAGGATCGTGATCATCTCCGACCACGCCGACGAGAACCTCATTTCGCCCGCGTGGTACAGGACGTACTGCATCCCCTACTACCAGAAGGCGTGCGCCATCCTGCACGAGGCGGGCAAGCTGGTCTCCACGCACCTCGACGGAAACTTCAAGGGCTACCTCGACTTCATCGCGGAGACGGGCTTCGACCTGCTGGACGGCTGCACTCCAGCCCCGATGTTCAACTACGAGCCCGAGGAGCTGGCAGCAGCCACGGTGGGAGCGGGCGCCGCGGGCAGCGGCAGGCGTCGCATGAGCTGCTACTGCGGAGTCCCTGCCAGTCTCTTCACCACTGGAGTCGCCCCGAAGACCCTCGCCGACTTCGGCGAGAGGATCGCCCGAGCCTTCGGCGGCAGGGTGATCGTGAACGTGGGCGACATCCTCCCCCCCAACGGCTCCATCGAGGGCGTGATCGACGTGGGCAGGCGCCTGGACAGCCTTCGGTTCAAATAGATCCCGTCGTCCACCCGCTCCGTGGAGACGGTCAGCCCGCTTCCAGGAGCGCACACACCGCCATGTCGTAGTTCGGGCTCTTCCCGTCTCCCTGCGGAAGGTTCACCTCGGGACCGATGTCCAGGCCATTCTGCTGCGTGAACTCCCGCAGCCACGCCCCGGCATTGCCACCAGTATTCCGCGGCGGCACGGGTGCAAGGAGATAGCCAGACGGCGAGTGGAAGCAGAATACCCCATCCGTACCAGCGGTGACCCTCCACCCGCCCTCGTGCACCAGGTGATGGTGAAATGTGCACAGCATGACCAGGTTCTCCAGGCTGGTGCTGCCCCCGTGCAGCCAGTGCTCGACGTGGTGCGCGTGCACGAACCGCCCGTGGGTGCACCCGGGGAACGCGCAGCCATGGTCGCGCATTATCAGCGCCCGTCGGATGGCAGGCGGGATGCTGCGGGCGCGCCTGCCGATGTCCAGCTCCTGCCCGTCGTGGCGCACTGCCACCAGCCCGCAGTCGCAGGCCACCCTGCGAAGCGTTTCCGCCCGGCGCCGCAGGCGCATTTCTTCGGAAACGCGGCTGCCGTCCTCCAGGGTCCCTGCCAGCGCGCCGTCAGGGCCGAGGGCCTCCTGGTCCAGGTGCACAATCACCTGGAATCGCTCCCCCCCGTTTCCCGTCACCGGGTGCTCGGCCAGGAACGACTCGGCAATCCCGACCATCCCGTCCGCCGCCGATGGCCAGGGCGTTTCCGCCCGGTGCCGCAGGCGCATTTCTTCGGAAACGTCGTCGGCCACCTGCCCGGCCCGCGCTTCCCGGGCCCGCTCCACCGCGCGCACCACCAGGTCTGCCTCATCAGGCTCCAGCACCAGATCCAGCTTGACCTTCCCCCCGGCCAGCAGTCGGCGGCGCACAGAGCGCTCTTCGGGATCGGGAAGCTCCCCGCTCTCCATCACGGCCCGATACCCGCGACACAGCCGCTCCAGCTGCGCCCCGGTTGCGAGAAACGCCATGTCCAGCAGCGCCGCCTCGGTCTCGGGGGTCGCCACCCGCGTCAGTGCACGCACCTTCGCGTACGACAGCATGCCCCTGCGCAGCGCCCCATCGACGGCGGGGAGGTTGCCCAGCGCGCGGGCCACACGCACCTTCTCCCGCGCGGTGCCCGGGTCCCACCCCACTCTCCAGGACAGCCAGTGCGCGCAGGAAACCGCACCCTGATCGCACCAGCCGCCGGACTGGTCGAAGTCCCTGATGCACTCAAGCAGCCGATGGGTGGCCGCATCGAGGCGTGCGGACAAGGCGGCTATTTCCTCTGCAAGGTCTTCGGTATTCTTCATGGCCATACTATACACCCGTATAGTATACAACGCAAGCTTTTTCTTGCGGCTTGACTGACGAAACCAGCCATGCCGGCAGGCGGTTGCGAACCAGGCTCGTCACTCCAGGCTGACAGTCCCACCTGACAGGTCAGCAAGATGGGCGGCAAGGGCTTCGCGGCTCTCCTCCGGCACCGCACCTGCGACAGTCACCACCGTGCCGAATGACTCGCTGCGTATCTCACCACCGTGCGCTGCGATCCAGGATTTGAGCCGCTCGTAGAGCGGGTACGGAATCTCGACGCGGAAGGGCGCCTCGCGCCGCAGCGGCTTGCCCCGCAGTCCGCGCAGTGTCTCCTTTGCGCAGTCCGAATAGGCCCGGACCAGCCCGCCGGTGCCCAGGTTCGTGCCGCCGTAGTAGCGCACGACCGTGAGAAGCACGTTCGTGAACCCGCTCCCCTTCAGCACCTCGAGCACAGGCCTCCCGGGAGTGCCCTTCGGCTCCCCGTCGTCGCTCGAGCCCTGCACCTGGCTTCTCGCATCGCCGGTGATGAAGGCGTGCACCACGTGATCGCACCCCTTGTGCGCATCCCGCTCCCCCTGCACCAGCTCGCGCGCCTGGGCCGGCGTGGAAAGCGGCTGCGCCTTGCCGATGAAGCGGGAGCGCCGCTCGACCAGCTCGGAGATGCTTGTGCCTGTGGGGATCCGCAGCTCGGGCGCCACTCCCCCACTATAACGAGCCGGGCGGGCACCGGTGTAGGGAGGGCCGCGCGGCGCTCAGAAGGCCAGAAACCGGGCCGGGTTGTCGCGGAGCATGGCCTCCAGGTCTGCGGCCCCGATGCCCAGCCGCCTCATGGCAGGCAGGACATTGGTCGGGAGGTGATCGTAGCCCCACCCGCCGAAGGCGTGGAGCCGGCTTTTCATGCACAGGTCGCACCCCAGCATGACCTGCCGCACGAATCCCCTGTCGAGGAGCCCGAGCAGCATCTTGATCCTGTCCAGGTCGGAGGGCCCGTAGCCGGGGTGCAGGCAGAAGTTCTCGCCGAAGGTGTCCAGCTCCACGAATGCGCCCGTTGCCAGGATCGCCTCCAGGTACTCCTTCTCGAGGAAGGAGCTGTCGATGTGGCAGATCGAGACCCTTCGCAGGTCGGCACCCGCCCGCTCCAGCAGGGCAAGGGCCCGCGGCGCCACGCGGCTGTGAGGGTCTGTGTGGACCATCAGGGGAGCGCCTGTCCGGCGATTCACCCGGCCGGCGGCCACGAGGGTCCGCTCCTCGTCGGGGTGAATGATCTCGCTCGTTCCCAGCTCGCCGATGATGCCGGCCCGCACTCCGCTGCCGTCCATGCCCTCGGTCACCTCGCGGAGCATCTCCTCCTCGAGGTCCTCGACCGATCGGCCTCGCTCGGTCTCGGGGAGAAACGACTGGACGTAGCGGCCGGTGGAGGCGATGAGGTGAATCCCCGCGACATTCGAGATGCGGCGCAGGGCAGCGGGCTCGCGGCCGAACTGGCGGGTCGTGGGATCAACGATGGCGGTGATGCCTGCCTTCCCGCAGAACGCGAGCTCCTCTGCAGCGAGGGCTTCGTCGGACAGCACGAGGTTGTCTGCCATGGAGAGCGGGTTGTGGGAGAGAATCCCCGCGCACTGCACGGTTACGGGCGCCGTGAGAAGCTGCGGGCTGCCGGGATCGGGCTGGGCATTGGGCGAGAGGTTGCACAGGATGTGCTCGTGGATGTCGGTCCACCCCAGCTCGGCTGCCGGTACGGGACCCAGGACCGTGTGGACGAAGGGCCCGGACCCCGGGCGGCCTGCCGGGCCTGCTGCCGCGCCGCCGGTCCCCACTACAGCCTGTCCATCGCCTTCCAGAGCCGGGCGGCCTGCTCGCGGGCGTCGGCGAAGGCGGGACCCGTATCCCACGGGAAGGCGCGCTTCTCCATGACGATGGAGCCGTTCACGATCACGGTCTCCACCGCGCCGCTGGCCATGCCGAAGACGAGGTGGCCTGCCACGTTTTCGGCCACGAGCGGCGTGGGCGGCGCGTAGTCGAGAACCGTGAGGTCGGCCGCGCAGCCTTCCTCGACCCTGCCGAAACGCGCGCCGAAACAGCGGGCCAGGAGCTCGTTGCCGTTCTGGAGAAAGCGCGCGAAGTCCGGCGGCCAGAAGCGCCCGCCCGCGTCGCGGTGCTTGAAGTACGCGGTGCGCGTCTCTTCCAGCATGTCCGAGCCGATGCCGTCGGTGCCCAGCACGACAGTGTCGAGCTCGGCCAGGGCGCGGTTGTAGCCGACCGAGTTGTTCATGTTGGACCTGCAGTTGTGCGCG
This sequence comes from uncultured Spirochaetota bacterium, assembly GCA_963733835.1. Taxonomy (GTDB): domain Bacteria; phylum Spirochaetota; class Spirochaetia; order SZUA-6; family Fen-1364; genus CAVTER01. The sequence goes on along the minus strand of CAVTER010000009.1, from coordinate 48,674 downwards.
AGCGCGGCGCCCCTCGCGTCCAGGAGCCTGCGGTCGTCGGCTGTCAGGTACAGGCCGTGGGCGATGAGGGCGGGCCGAGCAAGAAGGCCGAAGCCGTCGAGGTGCGCGATCACGTCCCTGCCCCTGGAATTGTGGATGAACGAGGGATCGAAGCTGTCCTCCGCCGCGTGGGTGTGAAAGCCCCTGCCCGTGGAGGCAACCACGTCGCCCAGCATGCGCAGGCCCTCGTCGGCGAGGGTGAAGGGAGCGTGGCCGCCGATCATGGACTCGACAAGTCCAGCCCCGCCCCGGCGCGAGTGCTCTTCGATCGTGCGCCGGGCGAACCGGACATTCTCGGCCACCCCGCGCTCCATTCCGTCGCGGCCGTTCCTGTCCGTGGTCTCGTAGCACAGGACCCCGCGCAGGCCGACCAGCTCCAGGCACTCCTTCAGCACGTCGAGTGACCCCTCGATGAAGGACGGGGAGGCGTGGTGATCGACCACCGCGGTGCAGCCCGCCCGCACGGCCTCCACCGCGCACACGAGCCCGCTCGCGCGCAGGATGTCCCTGTCGATCGCCCTGTCCAGGCGCCACCACAGGTGGGCAAGATGCGAGACGAAATCGGTGCTCGGCTCGATGCGGGCCATGATTCCCCGGGACAGCCCCGAGTAGAAGTGCGTATGCCCGCAGACGAGACCGGGCATCACGATGCGGCCCGTCATGTCCAGGAGGCGGTCCGCCGCTCCCCTGCCTCCGCGCCCGGGCGCGTGTTCCCCGACCTCGGCGACCTGTCCGCCCTCGATGCGGATGTCCACCCCTGCCCTCACCTGGGCAGGGTGCAGGTGCACGAGGGTGCAGTTCTCAAGGACGATCATGGCCGTCGCCTCCCTGTTCCCCCTGCACGGGCCCGAGCAGCCACGGGTGCTCCCGGGTGATCGCGTCGATCAGTGCGCGAACAGGCGCGGGGGCTGCCTCCTCGGGGACCCTGCCCGATTCGTCGAGGACCAGGTCCTTCGCCTGGCCGTCGAGCCTGAGCAGTCCCTTCCCGTCGGCCAGGAAGAACCCGGGGTTCCCGCTCCCGCGGAAGTCCGTCTCGCGGCTGAACACGGTGAGCTTGTCCGTGTACGGCTTGCCCTCCCACGGGCAGAAGGTGGCGCAGTTGCCGCACTCGTTGCACAGGGCGTCGAGGTGCACGACCTGTCCCTCGTCGCGGAAGCCCGGCACCGCGACGACCGTGTTCGCCCTGTTGGGGCACACCTCCACGCACTTCAGGCAGAGCGCCCGGCAGCCCAGGCACCTGCGCCCCTCCGTGCGGGCCACTGTCTCGTCGTCCGCATCGCCGGCGGAGACGGGCACGAGCCCGTCGCGGGCAAGGCGAAGCGCCGCGGTGTCCTCGTGCAGGAGCACCCTGTTCCGGTAGTGGCTGCCGCCCTCCCGGCCGCAGATGACATCGGCGGCACGGCGCGCCGAGGCGATCGCCTTCACGATCGTGGAGGCACCGGTTGCCGCATCGCCGAGCAGGAACACGTTCGGCGTCGAGGTCTCCTGGGTCGTGGGATCGAAGGGCAGCTCGGGACCCGCGAACCCGATACCGGCCAGGTCCCGCGCGTCGACCTCCGCCCCGATCGCGCTGATCACGGTGTCGGCGGGGAAATCCTCCGTGCGATCCGTCGGCACCGGACGGGCCCTGCCGGACTCGTCGGGCTCGCCCAGCTCCATCACGGTGCAGCGCAGCGTGCCGCCCTCCCACGAGAGAGGTGCCCGCAGGAAGCTGAATGCCACCCCCTCGGACACGGCAGACTCGTGCTCCTCTGCCGAGCTGGGCATCTCTCTCTGCGAGCGCCTGTAGACGATCCGCACCTCCTCCACGCCCGGGCACCGCTTCGCGGCACGGGCGCCATCCATCGCCGTGTCTCCGGCGCCGACCACGACAACGGACCTCCCCAGCCGCTGGCCGGACGGCTCCTGCCCGGAAACGGCGCAGGAACGCCAGAACCTCGAGGGCGCCGGGAATGCCGATGTCCCTGTCCGCCTGCGCGCCGATCGCGACGAGCACGTAGCGAAAGCCCTTGTCCGAGAGGGCATCGAGGGTCGGCTTTTCCGAGAGGCCGAGGTGGAACCTGACCCCGAGGTCCCGCAGGAGGGACACGTCCTTTTCCACGGCGTCGGCGGGGATCCGGAACCCCGGCAGCAGCCAGCGCACGACCCCGCCGGCCTCCTTCTCGCGGTCGAGCACGTGCACCTCGAACCCCTCCCGGGCGAGGAACGCCGCGGCTGCGAGGCCCGCGGGCCCCGCCCCGATGATGGCAACCCTCGAGCCCCGGGGGCCTGCCTTGCGCCCCGCGAGCACGCCGCTCACCACGAACTTTCCGTAGCCCTTCTCGGCCGCGATGCGCTTGGCATCGCGGATGCGCACCGCCCCTTCCCAGTCGAGGCGCGTGCAGTTCAGCGTGCACTGGTGGTCGCAGAGGTAGCCTGTCATGAAGGGAAGAGGGTTCCTGCTGTAGATGACGTCGAAGGCCTGCTCGAACTTGCCCTGGCCCACCAGGTGCACGTACTCGGGCACGTCCTGCGCGATGGGGCAGGCCTGGATGCAGGGCGCCACGAAGCAGTCGAGCAGGGGCAGCGGTCCCTCGACGGCGACTTTCTGCGTGCCCCGGAACTCCTTGCGGTAGCAGGGAGCCGAGAGCGAGAGCCCCGCGGCGGCTGCGATGCGTTCGGGGTCGACCCGCCCGTCCTGCGCCCCCGCGGGAACCCTGGTGGAGATCTCGGCGAGCTGCTTGAGCCTGCCGTAGCCTCCCGGCTTCAGCAGGTCCGTGGCGAGGGTGACAGGCCGGATCCCGCAGGCAAGGACCTCCGCGATGTTCCAGGCGGACACGCCGCCCGAGAACGACAGGGGAAGCCCGCCCTCGAACGCTTCCGCGAGACGGGCGGCGAGGGTGATGGTGAGCGGGTACAGCGCCCTGCCCGACATGTACATCTCGGCGCCCGGCAGCACCGCCTTCGTGTTGGCGGCGGCGAGCGTGTTGGAGAGCTTGGCGCCGAAGAACTGCCCCCGCCCCTTCGCGAGGGCCAGGAGCCGCGTGAGCATGGGCACGGCGTCGGCCCACTGCAGGTCCTTCGCGAAGCCCGTCTGCCTTCAGCTCGACGTAGCCGTAGCCCGAGCCTGTCCAGGATCTCGCGCACCCGGTCGAAGCCGAGCAGGGTCGGGTTGAGCTTCACCAGCGTGTCGAGCTTCTTCTCCGTGAGCATGTACGCGCAGATCGCCTCGATCTCGCCGGGCGGGCAGCCGTGCATGGTCGAGAGCGTGACCGAGGAGCAGATCCGCGGGGAGATGCGGGCGGCAAGGCCTTCCAGCGCGGCCTTCCTGCCCTCCCACGGGGTCCCCGCGAGGAGGCCCGGGTCGGCCGCGAGCTCCGCGGTCTCGCGCGCGTAGCCCTGGAAGAGCGGGTCGGCCGATGCATCGACGAGCCTGTCGATGAACCGCTCCATCTTCGGCGTCGTGATGCCCTCCAGGTCGTAGCCCACGCTCATGTTGAAGAGGAAGGAAGGCGATGCGGCGGCCGCTGCGGGAAGAGCAGCTCCTGGAACACGTGCAGGAGGAACCACGCCTTGAGGTACTCGTCGGCCGCGGCCTCGAGGGTCAGCTCGGTGGACCACTCGACGTTGTAGCCCTCGTCCGCCGCGTCGATGCAGGGCTTCTCGACCTTCAGCTCGTCCAGCTTCTGCACCGTCTTCAGCTCGATGTAGCGCCCCCCTGCCAGCCACGAGGCGAGGATGTTCTGGGCGAGCTGGGTGTGCGGCCCGGCAGCGGGGCCCACGGGATTGGCCGCGGAGGAAGAGAGCAGGCAGATCGGCGCATGGCGCGCGGGGGCCCAGAAATGGGCGGCGGGGATGTCGAGGATCGACCCTTTCGCCCGGTACTCGCCGAGGGCGCGGAGAACGAGCTCGCGGTAGGGAATCGGGCGCATCACATCACTCATCGTGCCCTGATCCTACCCCGGATCGTCCGCAGAGTCCAACTCTTCTTGACATCACGGCCCGGCGGGGGTTACATCGTGCCATGATCGCATTGCAGGTGAACAGGCCCGTGCGCGAAAGGAACATCGCCCGCTGCAGGGAGAAGGGCATCATCCTTCCCACCTTCGAGCAGATGAAGAACCCCGAGACCGCCCCCGACAAGGTGAAGAAAGCCCTCGCGAAGGTCGGGCTGTGGGACCTCGACCCGCTGAACCTCTTCCGCATCACCTGGCGCAACGCCCCCGTCGAGAAGGGCGGCCTCTTCGGCGAGGTGAACGTCCTGGAGCTTCCCCCCGCGCTCACCGGGGTGCCTGCCCGTATTGTCGCCCTCGTGGGGAAGTGGTTCCCGACCGGCGCGCACAAGGTGGGCGCCACCTACGGCTGCCTCGCCCCCGCCCTGGTGACAGGCTCGTACGACTCCACGCGGCAGAAGGCCGCCTGGCCGTCCACCGGCAACTACTGCAGGGGCGGGGCGTTCAACTCGGCGCTTCTCGCCTGCCGGTCCATCGCCATCCTGCCCGAGGGCATGAGCAGGGAGCGCTTCGAGTGGCTGTCGAAGGTGGCAGGCGAGGTCATCACCACCCCCGGCAGCGAGAGCAACGTGAAGGAAATCTTCGACAAGTGCCACGAGCTGTCGCGGGAGCGGGGTGACGACATCGCCATCTTCAACCAGTTCGAGGAGTTCGGGAACTACCTCTGGCACTACGAGGTCACCGGCAGCGCGATCCAGCGCGTATTGGAGAGGTCGCTGAGCGGGAGGGCGGCGCTTCGGGGTTTCGTGTCCTCCACGGGATCGGCGGGCACGATCGCCGCCGGTGATTTCCTCAAGGAGAGGCACCCCGGCGTCAAGATCGTGGCAGCCGAAGCCCTGCAGTGCCCTACCCTGCTGTGCAACGGGTTCGGCGCCCACCGCATCGAGGGCATCGGCGACAAGCACGTTCCCTGGATCCACAACGTGCAGAATACCGACTTCGTGGCGGCCATCGACGACAACGACTGCATGAACCTGCTGCGCCTGTTCAACGAGCCGGAGGGCCAGTCGCTCCTGCGTGAATCGGGGGTTCCCGCCGAGACGGTTGCCCGCCTGCCCCTGGTGGGCATCTCGGGGATGGGGAACCTGCTGGCCGCGATCAAGCTGGCCCGCTACTACGAGATGACGGCCGACGACGTGGTTGTCACCATCCTCACCGACTCCATGGAGCTGTACGGGTCGCGGGTGCGGGAGCTACGTGAGCAGCAGGGACCCTTCGGCAGGGACCAGGCAGTGCGCGCCCACGCCGTGTCGCTGGCAGGCCAGCGCACCGACGGCCTTCTCGAGCTCTCGTGGCCCGAGAGGAAGCGCGTGCACAACCTCAAGTACTACACGTGGGTGGAGCAGCAGGGCAAGACGGTCGAGGAGCTGAATGCCCAGTGGTACGACAGGGACTACTGGACGAGCATCCGCTGCCAGGCGGCCGAGATCGACGAGCGCATCACCGCATTCAACAGGGAGGTCGGGATCTCCTGATGCCCCTCCGGTATGCCTGCGTCAGCTGCGGCCGCGGGTTCGACGAGGACGGGGTCGTCTACCGCTGCCCGCACTGCGCGGGCACGGGAAGCCGGACCCCTGCGGGCGGGTTCCAGAAGGGCACCCTGCTCGTCGTGCTCGACCCGCCGGCCGGCCTTCGCAGGGGGAGCCCGGTCGACCCGCCGGCGTTCCTTCCCCTGGACCTGGGGGCCGTGGGCACGCTGCCTGTGGGCGCCACGCCGCTCGCCCGGCCAGGCCGGCTGTTGGAAAAAGCGGGCCTGCCGCACCTGTGCTTCAAGTGCGACTACCTCAACCCCTCCGGGTCGCTGAAGGACAGGGCATCGATCCTCGTCGCGGCGCAGGCGCGCGCGCACGGCATCGGGACCGTGGCCCTGGCATCGACGGGCAACGCGGGTGCCTCCATGTCCTGCGTCGGTGCAGCCTGCGGGCTGGACGTGGTGCTCTTCGTTCCCGCTGCCGCTCCCCGGGCCAAGCTTCTGCAGTCACTCGCGCACGGTGCCCGGGTCGTCCCCATCCGGGGAACCTACGACCAGGCCTTCGCGCTTTCCATCGAGTACACGAAGGCCCGGGGCGGCATCAACAGGAACACCGCGTACAACCCCCTCACCATTGAAGGGAAGAAGACCGTCTCCCTGGAGCTGTACAACCAGATGGGATGCGCCGCCCCCGACGCGGTGTACGTGCCCACGGGCGACGGGGTGATCCTCGGCGGCGTGTACAAGGGGTTTGCCGACCTCGCGGCAGCGGGCCTCGTACCCCGGCTTCCCGCGCTGGTGGCCGTGCAGGCAGAGGGGAGCAACGCGATCGCGCGAAGCTTCCGCGAGGGGCGCGAAGTCGTGCTGGACCGGGCGCGCACCCTGGCGGACTCCATCTCCGTCGAGTCACCCGCCAACGGCGAGCTGGCCGTGAGAGCCCTGCGGGAGTCCGGCGGCAGGGCGGTCGAGGTGAGCGACGCGGAGATCTCGGCGGCCCAGGCCGAGCTGGCCCGGGCCGGCGGACTTTTCGTCGAGCCGTCCTCGGCCGCGGCGTGGGCGGGACTGCTGAAGGACCGATCGAACCTGGACAGGGATGCGCGCGTGGTGATCCTGCTCACGGGGAACGGCTTCAAGGACGCGGCGGCCGCGGAGAGGCTCGCAGAAGTGCCGCCGGCCTGCGCGCCGGACCTCGAGGCGGCGCTGCGGGCGCTCGGGGCGCCGCGGGCGCCCTGAGCCGTCAGGCCGGGATCGCCGCCTCGATCCTGCCGACCATCGCCCGCACGACAGCCTCGACGTCGGGGGCCTCGGAGCGCGGGATGCGGAACCCGATGGCCCCCTCGTGGCCGCCGCCATTCTGGATGGACAGGAGCGTCAGCAGTTCGCGAAGGTCGTACTTCTTCCAGCCCGCGGCCCTGCGCACGCGGAACTGCACGAGGTCGCTCTTCCCGGGGTTGTCGTCGTAGGCCACCAGGCCCAGCTTCCCGCTCTCCTCGGCCAGCGCGTCGGCCACAGCGCGGGCCGTGGACACGATTGTCTCCTCGTCGTTGGAGGCGAACAGGGGCGCCATCCTCTCGCCCGTCAGCGCCACCCAGGCGACATGGGCGGACACCTCCCTGTGCTCCCACATCCCGAGGTAGCACCCCGCTTCGGCTGCGGACAGCTTCTGCAGCTCGCCGAACACCTCGTCCATGGTGAAGAAATTTCCCTTCTTGACCGTCTTCTTCGACAGCATGTCGTTGAACATCGTGCGAGAAGACCTCGTAGTAGCGCTGCTCGCGGCGCGACTTCAGGTACTGGCCCATGTGGGAGTCGCCGATGATGCCCGTGAGCACTGACAGCACGAGGTTGCGCGAGAAAAGCTCGTGCGCATGCAGGCGCTCCCGCAGGTCGGCGCGGCTCTCGAGCTTCAGCAGGATGTGGCCGACCAGCTCGCTGGCCGAGGAGGCCTCTGTCACCAGCCTGTAGCCCTCGTCGCCGAAGTAGCCGCTGTCGCCGCCGATGTGGTGATCGACCTCGATGCGGACGATCGAGCGGTCGAGGAGCAGATCCCGGATGGCCGGGGCTCGCGTCGATCATCGAGGGCTTGGGAGTGTCGCAGACGGCAACCGCGTCGATGCCCTCGGGCAGGGCGGAGGAGGGGTCGAGCAGGCGGATGGAGTTGTAGCGCGCGATGTCCAGCAGGTAGCGGAAGTGCTCGTGGGGCTGGGCGCCGAGGTACACTGCCGCCTCTGCCGAGAACTTGCGGATCAGCAGGGCGAAGGAGATCATCGAGGCAATGCAGTCGTCGTCGGGGTTGTGGTGCCCGAGGAGCAGGAACTGCCCGCGGCTGCACATGGCCTGCACGATGTTCTCGATCACCGTGTTCTTCTGCCGGATGCTGCGGATGGCGACCTTCGCCGTGGAGGATGCGGCGAGGACAGGGGCCGCGACGACCCTGTCCCTCCCCTCCTCCTTCGCCCTGTACAGCGCCGCGTCGGCCGCCGCCTTCAGCGCCGGCAGGTCCGCGGCGTTCTCGGGCCACGAGGCGACCCCGACGCTCGTGGTCACGGCGGGCCCCCGTGCGGCGGCTGCAGGCTCGCCCCCCGCCGCCACCTGCTCCCGCACCGCGCCCATGCGGGCTGCCGCGTCGCCCAGGCCGGTGCCGGGCAGGATGATGAGGAACTCGTCTCCCCCGTAGCGCGCCACCACGTCCGCGGCGGCCAGGGAGGCGCGGAACGACTTCACCACGCGCTTGAGCGCCTCGTCGCCCGCGGCCTGGCCGTTCGCCTCGTTGATCTCGCGGAAGTGGTCCAGGTCGACCATGGCGAGGGAGAGCGGCCTGCCCTTCTCCCTCGCCTCGGCGAGGTAGCCGTCCAGCGAGTCCTCCAGGAAGCGCCTGTTGTAGACGCCGGTGAGCTCGTCTGTCACGGCGCGCTTCCTCGCGCTCTCGCCCCACGCCACCATGTCGGCCACGAAGCCGCTGGTGCCGCGCAGCCTCTGCGTCGTCACGTTGAGCATGCGGTACATGAGCTGCAGCGCCGTGCGCGGCCGCCGCGCGACCAGCGCGGAGAATCCTTCCTTCGACAGGCTGTACAGGGAGGCCGGCGAGACAGCGCGGCAGCTTGCCGAGCGGGGGGAGCTGTCGAAGATGGACATCTCGCCGAAGAAATCCCCCGGCCCCATGCGCGCGATCTCGTGCTCGGTGCCGTCGGGCAGGCGGATGGTCACGCGGACGACCCCCGAGCGCACGATGTACAGCTCCGTTCCCGGCTCTCCCTCGCGGAAGAGCAGCTCCCCCTCGGCGAGGTCCCGCGTGGAAAGCCGCGAGAGCACCGACGGTATCTCCGCCCTGTCAAGGAGAGAGAAGATGCCGACCGTCGAGAGGAAGTCGATCGCCTCGGCCTTCATTGCGCCGCTCCCGTCTCTCCCGGGACGACCCTGTCGCCGCCGGCCTCCCGGGCCTCCATCATGCGCGCATGGGCGAGGACGACCGCCGCGTGCGCGTCCGGGGCATGCGCGGGGAGCGCCGCGGTGCCCACGCTCGCCGTGAAGGCGAGCCGGGCGTCGCCGATGATCGGCCGCAGGTCCATGGACCGCACGGCGGCCCGCAGCCGCTCGCCGGCCCCGCGGCCGTCGGCGGCACCCCTGCCGGGGAGCACCACGCAGAACTCGTCGCCGCGGTAGCGTGCGCCGATATCGCCCTCCCCGAGGGCGGCCTTGATCGTCTCGGCGAGCGCGAGGAGAGTCCTGTCGCCCGCCTCGTGGCCGAATGAGTCGTTGATCGTCTTGAACGCGTCGGGCTTCAGCACGACGACGGCCGACTGCGCGTGCGCCGAGAGGACCGCGACCAGTTCCTCGTCGAGGAATGTCCGGTTGGCCAGCCCTGTCAGCTTGTCGCGCAGCAGCTGCCGTCGCAGCTCCTGCACCCAGGGCGTGCGCTCCGACACCAGCCTGTTGGCCGCCCGGATCCTTCCCGAGATCTCGCCGAGCAGGTGCTGGAGGATGCGCGCGAAGGCGGTGGGATGCTCCTCGATCACGTCGCGGAACCGCAGGCCCGGGGACGGGAACACGAGCAGGCGCACGTCCGTCTCCGCGACAGCCGAGGCACTGCGCGGCACCGTGTCCAGCAGGTCCAGCTCGCCGAAGGCCTCTCCCGCGACGAACCGCGCGATGTCCTGCTCGGCCCCCGTCTCCGCGCTCTTGCGGATCACGACGGTCCCCGTGTCTATCAGGAACAGCTCGTCCGCCTCGCTCCCCGAGCGGAAGATCACGTCTCCCGCGGCGTGCTCTGCCCACCCGCTCGAGCGCGCGAGCATCGCGAGGTCGTTCTTCTGGAGCTTCGCGAAAAGGGCAGCCTTTCGAAGAAGGGCGAGCTTCCTGTCCGCACGCGCCGGGCCCGTGGCCACTGCCGCCTCCACAAGGGGCGGCCGATGAGCGCGCGCGCCCGCTTCCAGTGATGAGGGATGAGTGCCGAACAAGGATAAGGTACCGATATGCGGCCGGCTGTCAAGAAACTGCAAAGAGGTACGTGACGCAGTCCCTGACCACCACCCGGAAGCGCGCCCGGCCCTGGCTGACATGGCGCGAGAAGTCGCGCGGGCATTCGCCGGGGGGCGTCCCCTCCGGCGCGGCCCGGCGGGCAGCCTCGTCCGGGCAGCGCCCCGACAGCAGGTCGTTCTTCGCGAAGCATCCCAGGCTGTAGAACAGCGGGGGCTGGAACCCCGATGCGATCCGGATCACGGGCACCACGCCCGGCCTTTCGGCAAGCCCCTCCGCGGCGTCCTCGATCCATGCATAGGCAAAAAGCAGTCGGGGCACGCGGCGCGCCAGGAAATCCAGCGAGAACCTGTTCGCCACGTAGAGTGGAAAGTCGACGAAGAACCACGCGTTGGCGTGCCCGGTGAGACGGTCGGCGAGCCGCAGGTGCGCGAGGTTCGACAGGCCCACGGCAAACCGGGTGCCGGGGTGGGCCCCGGCGAGCGCATCCAGTGCGTCCGCCCACCAGCCCTCGTCCAGCATCACCGGCGGGAGCGGGACTGCCGTGAACCCGCCGAGCACCGAAAGGCTCTCCGGGGCGATGCCGTCAGCGCCGCGCGACACGAAGGGGATGAGGCCGTCGCCCTTCGGGGAGAGGGATCCGCGGCGGGCGAATCCCGCAAGGTCCAGGGCCCCGGGGCCCTGGGCATCGGGCCGCTCGCCCCGTGAGCCATGCGGGTCCGGCCACGCCTCGACCTGGCGTGCCTTCCCGGCGAGGCCCCGCGTGAACTCCGCCTCCAGGTGCTGGTAGAACTCGTTCTTCGCCTTCTTCAGCTCAGACGGCGGCACGAAGACCGCGTCGTCGGGCAGGCCCGTCCTGTTGTCGAACGCGATCGCACTCGCGCGGAACAGCGCGTCGCCCGATTCCGCGAACACGGCCGACAGTATGTCGAAGAAGGGCTTTCGCTTCTCAGCCCTGTCCACGGTCAGGCTGCGCTCGAACACGGGAAGCTCCTGGCCAGGGCCGGCGGACCGCACAGAGAGCGTCCCCGTGCCTCCCTGCGCGGAGAGGCTGACAGCGAGGTCGACGGGGATCCTGGACGGGGGGAACCGGGCCTCCTTCGGTTCGGGGAGATCCAGGAACCGGGAGGAAAGGTGCCGCACCTCGTCGCCCGGCCCGGGAAGCGGCGTGCCGGGCTGAACCGGGAGCTGGATGGCCACAGTCTCCCCTTCGCGGGCGAACTTCACGTCCCTGCCCTTTGCCCTGATGCGCTGGACCGAAAACTGCAGCGGCTCAGCGGCAGTCACCGGTGGAGGTCCCCCGCCTCTCCCCGCATGGGGGAAAAGCCCCACACCGTCCCTCAGCGAAAGGTCGCCCTGGAGGGTCACGGTCATCTCGTCAGCCGTGACCGAGGCGATGGTCCCGAGCACCGCTCCCCTGTGGCCGGGATAACGGCTGTCGACCAGGCGCGTGCCCGAGGGCGAACGCAGCCAGCCGCTTGTCGTCTCCCGCGCGAAGCCCAGCGCGGACTTCCGCGCGAGGGCCTCTTCCTCCGTCTCGGAAAGATCTTCCCCCCTGTCGAGGATCTCGCGGTACATCCGCACCGTGTTGAACACGTACTCGGGAGACTTCATGCGGCCCTCGATCTTGAGGGCATCCACGCCGGCCCCGGCAAGGAGCAGCACCGACCGGCCCAGCGACAGGTCCCTGCAGGAGAAGAGGTGGCCGTTCACGTCCTGCCCCCGGAAGAGGCTTCGGCAGATCTGCGCGCAGTCTCCGCGGTTGCTCGACCGGCCCGTGAGCGCCCACGATGCAAGGCAGATGCCCGAGAAGCTGTAGCACAGGGCGCCGTGGATGAACACCTCCAGTTCGATGCCGGGGTGCGCCGCGCGAAGACGCCCGATCGTCTCGAGGGGCAGCTCCCGGGCGAGCACGACCCTGCGGAACCCCAGCGCCTCCGCCTCCGAGAGCCCGGCGGAATTGTGCACCGCCATCTGCGTCGAGGCGTGCAGGACGAGCCGGGGGAAGAAGCGGGAGGCGACCTCGCGCACCCCGAGGTCCTGCACGATCACGGCGTCGACTGCCAGGGCTTCCAGCCATCCCAGCGTGTCTGCCAGCCGCCCGATCTCCGCCTCCCGCACCACCGTGTTGACAGTCACGGCGATCCGCTTTCCCCTGTCCGCGGCGAGTCCCCTGATCCGCCGCAGCTGATCGAGGGAGAAGTTCACCGCGGCCTTGCGCGCGGAGAACTCCCTCATGCCGAGGTACACCCCGTCGGCTCCCGCGTCGAAGGCGGCGAGGGCGGAGAGGAAGCTCCCGCCGGGAGCGAGGAGCTGGGGAGGCCGTTTCACCATGCAGGTGTGAATGTACACAATGCTGGCGCCTCCCGTGGTACCCTGCGCCCCGGCTGGCCCGACATGACGCTGCGCGAGCGGATGCGAAAGGTTCGGAAGGAGATCCCGCTGCAGGCGATGACCCTGTACCTGGCCTGCAGGGACAGGGAGACGCCGTGGTACGCGAAAGCGATCGCTGCTGCGACCGCGGCCTACGCCTTCAGCCCGATCGACCTCATCCCGGACTTCATTCCATTCCTCGGGCAGCTGGACGACCTCCTCATCGTCCCTCTCGGGATCGCGCTGGCCTGGAAGCTGGTCCCGAAGGATGTGCTCGCGCGCTGCCGCGGGGATGCTGCCCGCCGCCTCGCGAAGGGCACTCCGAAGAGCAGGCTGGCGGCCGTCGGCATCGTCCTGCTGTGGGCCGTCGTGCTGGGCCTCGTCGCCTGGCGCGTGGCAGCCGCAGTCGCTCGAAGGCGCTGAGTCTGCCGTCCGCCCCCCTCGGGGCGTTTCTGCAGACGGTCAGTCCCAGATCCGTGCGATGCCCGCGAGCGGGTCTCCGTTGTACTGCGTGAAATCCCCTGCGATCAGGATCCTGCCGTCGGGCTGGATGGCGAGCGCGCAGACGGCGTTCGTTCCGGGCAGTGGGCCGACCCCTCCGGACGTGTCGAACGTCGTGTCCAGCATGCCGTCCCCGGTCAGCCGGGCGAGACCGTTGCACGGGGCGCTGCCATACAACGTGAAAGGCCCGCCGACGAGCACCTTGCCGTCCTCCTGGCGGGCGATGGCGAGGACATTGTTGTCCGGCCCAGTTCCGCCCCCGGCAAAGGAGTAGTCGAAGGTCCCGTCTGCGTTCAACCGCGCCAGGAAGGGAAAAGCGACAACCGGGGTGTAGCCGGCGAATGGCCCGCCGATGATGATCCTGGCGCCAGGCTGCACCAGCATCGTGAACACCTCCGGGCTGCCCCCGGTGACGCCCCCCGTGATCGAGCCGAAGGCGGGATCGCGCAGGCCCCCCGCAGAGAGGCGCAGGATCCCGCGGTTGCAGGGAGCAGACTCGTGCTGGGTGAAGTCCCCGGCAATGACAAGCCTGCCGTCCGTCAGCTCGGTGATCCAGTTGACCTTTCCGTCGACCGAGCCGACGACCGCGGGATCCACGACTCCGGTGGCCAGGAGCCGCGCGTAGCCCCAGTGTGTCCCTCCACCGACAGTCGTGAACCCCCCGTTGATGAGAATGGTTCCGTCCAACCGCGCGGCCACGCCGTACACCGGGCCATCGATCACCGGCGCGAAACCGGCATCCATGGTACCGGACGCGAGATCGACCCGCGCCAGGTATGGGCGAGGACCGGTGAAATCGCCGCAGGCGAGCACCTTGCCATCGGCCTGGATTGCCACGCCGTAGACCTCCCCCCCCGTGAAAGCGAACTGCGTGTCGAAGGTACCGTCGGGGTTGATGCGCACGAGGCCCTGGGCCGAGTCGACCCCGTACGTGGAGAAGCTGCCCCCCGCGATGATCTTCCCGTCCGACTGCAGCGCGACGACCCTCACCCGGAACGGCCCTGCCCCGAACCCGGCCCCGGGTCGAAGGAGGTGTCCACGGATCCCGAGCCGCCGTCCGCGAGCTTCATCCGCAGCAGGGTGAGGGCATCGAAGAGACGGTTGCTGCAACCGGCGAGAACCAGGAGGGCTGCAGCCACGCACGCGGCGGCACGCAGGGACTTCGTCATTCGGTTACCCATTCGATGCTCTCCTTCACCCCGCTCAGGTCGGCTGCCCGGGTCGCCTCCTCGCCGCGCAGGTCGAGGTATGCATACTGGTTGGCCAGGTCGGGATCGACTGTCTTCAGCTGGCCGTACATCTGCTTGACCTGCCCGTAGTTCTCCATGTCATGGCTCACCCGGGCCATCGCGAGAAGCACGTACGCGTTCGTGGGATCCTTCCGGTAGGCCCTCTCGTAGAATTGCAGCGCCTTGGCGGGGTCGCTCCTCGCATAGGACAGGTTGCCCAGGTTCAGCAGGGCAGGAGCATACTCCGTCTTCGCGAGGATGCGCTGGAACTCCCTCTCGGCTTTCTCGAACAGGCCGTAGCGGGCGTAGAGAACGCCGAGCTGGTTCACCGCCTTCGGCGACTCCTGCCTCTTGATATCTGCCTGCAGCTTCGCCTCCTGGGCGAAGATCTCGCGGCTCACGAACTTCTCGTGCTCTGCGAGGAACCGGGGCAGGAGCGCTGACTGCGGGGGAAGGCTGAGGGACGGAGCAGCGCCGGGCAGGCCCACGGGCTCGAACACTCTCCACGCGTCGTGGATGGGCAGCAGCGCTGCCTGGTTCCTGGCGAGGTTCTCGCGCCACTCCTTCGCCCCCGCCTGCCAGGCAGCCATGAAGCCGCTCCCGCGCTCGGTGATCTCCAGGGGGAGCCACGCCTTGCCGTCACGAAGGATGAGCTCGTCAGGGCGCTGGAAGGCCTTTCGCGCCTGGTCGGCACTCATGTCGAGGGCGAGGGCCATGTAGATGTGACCGGGCGTCGTGATGAAGGCCGTCTCGATGCCCACGGACTCGAGGAGCGCACAGTAGAGGATGGACAGGTCATCGCAATCCCCGCCGCGGTACTCCAGGGTCTGGCGGGGGAACTTCAGGTAGTCGATCGCGTCACGCGACTGGATTGCCGCGGCGTAGGAGCTCTGCGGGTCGACAACGTAGTTCATCCCGAAAAGGTCCAGCTCCTCGTGGATCGCCATGGCCTGCAGCAGCTTCTGGCTCATCATCGTGGTGACCTTCCCCTTGACCATGCCCACGACGTTGTTGGAGAAGCTGAGGACGGCGGGGTCGCGCGCGGTCACGAACGAGGCGGCTCCCCGGTCGTCTGCCCAGGTCATTGAGTTGCGGTCGTACAGGCGCAGCGTGTCGTTCTGCTTCACGCTGTAGCTTTTCCCGCCCTTCGAGTACTCGACGGTGATCTCCGCGAGGGACTTGGTGCCCTCGGTGATTTCGAGGATCCGGTTGGTGAACAGCGCAGTGAGGTCGAACTGCGCGCGTGCGCCCTTTTCGATCCGCGCGGCCCGGCCGCAGGACTTCGGGCCGTCCATGTACTGCCTGAGGTAGAAGCTGACCGTGACATCCGTGATCTCTGCGTCCTCGCCGTTCGAGACCGTGAGTGTGCCCAGGGGATGGGAATCGTACCAGGTCTGGAACACGGGAAAGATGCTGCGGTAGTCCGCCGTCAGTCGCAGTCCCTTTCCGACGACGGGCTGCTGCTCCAGCTTCTCGGGGGCGGGCGTCGTGGCAGGCTCCTTTGCCGCAGGCCGGGCAGGCAGCGCGGGACGCGGTCGTGCAGCGACGGGGCCGAAGTTGAAGGCTGCGCCGACAGACCCGCGCAATCCCATGTACAGCTGGTGGTAGTACAGGGCCTCCACGCTGGTGACAACGGAGAGGGGCCCCAGGACATTGAACAAGCCCTGGACGCCGAGCGTACCGCTCATGCTGCCGCCCTCCAGAAAGGTGGGGGTGCTGCTGACGCCCCTGAGAAACCCGTCAGAGTAGCCCCCGGTGAGGAATACCTTGACGGACAGCCACGGGACCGGATCGAACCACGCACCGACACCGAGGTATGCATCGACGATGTCCAGGACGGGAACATCGCGTGTGGCGGCATGGTCATAGGCCACCCCGGCCCGGGCGAACAGCAGCGGAAGGAAGGGCATGCGGTAGTCCGCGTTGAAGCTCCCCCCGAAACCGGACCTGAGCACATCGGCAAACGCGAAGGGAATGTCGTAGCCGGGCAGAAGCTGCAGCGACAATCCGCCGCGCGAGGAAGCGGCAGCGTCCTCGCCGAAGAGGGGAAGGGCGAGAGCCCCCAGCAGGATCATGGCGGCAGCGAGAATAGCGGTGGTTCTGACTTTCATCGCGCATCTCCTTGCAGAAACCCGGTGAAGGACGAGTGCGGGAGGGAACAGACGACCCGGCTGCACCACGATTTCGACATTCCCGAATCACTTTCAGGGCATTCTATGATGTCTCCCGCGCCGGGTCAACGGTTGCGGTCTTCCGCCGTGGATCCTGCCACGTCGTGGCACCGTGCGGACTGGACGAGCGGGAGGTTTCTGGTATCATGTGCTCGCTGCGGGAGAGCGCAGGAGAGGGGGTCCGGCGATGCGCATCGTGTGTCTCGGTGAGATGCTGATGGACATGTTCGCCTCGGAGCAGGGCAGGGACTTCGGCTGCGTGGAAGCGTTCATTCCCGTCCCCGGCGGAGCGCCGGCCAATGTGGCCGCGGCGGCGGCCAGGCTGGGCACCCCGAGCGCCTTCATCGGCAAGGTGGGCGACGACCCGTTCGGCCGCAGGCTGGCGGCCGTGCTCGCGGAAAACGGGGTGGACACCCGGGGCATGCGCTTCGACGCCTCCGCGCGCACCACCCTCAACTTCATGACAATCCCCGACCCGAACACCGTCGTCACATTCTTCTATAGAAATCCCGGGGCGGACATGCTCCTGAAGCCGGAGGAGCTGGACGCCGAGCTCATCGCCGGGGCGTCGTTCCTCCACTTCGGCTCGGTCAGCCTGACGGAGGAGCCCGCACGGAGCGCCACGCTCGAGGCTGCGCGCCTCGCGCGAAAGGCCGGCGTGCCTGTCTCGTTCGACGTGAACTACAGGGCATCGCTGTGGCCCCGCGAGCGCGCCCTCCCCGCGATCCGAACCGCCCTCGCCCTTGCCGACGTGGTCAAGGTGAACGAGACGGAGCTGGAGATGCTCGCGGGAGCCGGCGACACTGTCGGCTGCTGCCGCGCGCTGCTCGATGCAGGTCCTCGGCTGTGCGTGGTCACGCTGGGCCCGCAGGGAAGCGCGTGGGCAACACGGGAGGCCGACGGCGTGGTGCCGGGCTTCCGCGTGCAGGCCGTCGACGCCACGGGGTGCGGCGATGCCTTCGCCGCCGCACTCCTGTGCCGGCTCATCACGGCGGGGACCCGCCCCCGCGGCGGCACGGTCGAGTGGTCCGGATCACTCGCGCGGGAGGTCCTGTCGGCCAGCGTGCGCTACGCGAACGCTGCCGGGGCGCTCACCGCCACGACAAAAGGCGTGATCCCCTCGCTGCCATTCGCGCGCGAGGTGGAGTCATTCCTCCAGCGACAGCCGGGCGACTGACTCGATGTGCGAGGTCTGCGGGTAGAAGTCGAACACCCGCAGCCCGTCCAGGGAGTACGCCGGCGCGCGTGAGCTCGCCGACGTCGCGGGCCAGCGTGACAGGATTGCAGGAGACGTACGAGATCCGCCGCGGCTTCAGGACGGCGAGGCCGGCGCGAACCTCGACGCCGAGGCCCGCCCGCGGCGGGTCGACCACCATGGAGTCGGGCCGCCCGCGCGCCGCACCCGAGTCGATCCACTGCTCCACGGTCATGGGGAAGAAGTCGGCCTCTGCCGAGCGGATATTCCTGCGCGCGAAGTGCATGCTGAGGGTGCTGGATTCGACGGCCGTGATCTGCCGCGACCTGCCCGCCAGGAGCGCGCCGAACAGGCCCACCCCGCAGTACAGGTCGACGGCCGTCCCGCCCTGCAGACCGTCCAGGGCGAAGCCCGCCAGCCCGTCCAGGAGCGCGAGGTTGGACTGGAAGAAGCACCCCACCGAGAACTCGATGCGCACGCCGAGAACGCTCACCGCAAGCGTGCGCGCGTCGTCGATTCCCTCGACCGCAAGCCCTTCCCCGTCGCTGAACACGATGAACCTGTCCAGGTCCGCGGGCCCGGCGCCGGGACCTGCAAAGAACCCGTCGATTGGACCGACGGCAATGGGGCAGGACGACACGGGCACCACGCGGGCGCTGCGGGACGCCATGTACCCCGAGCCGGCCGTCCGCGCCGCGGTGGGCCTGCACCCTGCACCGGTAGCCCAAAGGAGGCCCTGCCTCGACGCCGATCTCGCCGGGATCCAGCCTGCCCACCCTGCGCATGGCCTCGGCAAGGATCTCCCGTTTGAGCAGCAGCTGGCGGCCGTGTGCGACGTGCAGCCAGTCGCAGCCCCCGCAGGTCCCTGCCAGGGGGCAGGACGGGGCGACCCGGTCCGGCGAGGCGGCGAGCACCTCCTCCAGCTCGGCCCTGTCGAAGTCGCGCCTGCGCTCGGTGATCCGCGCGCGCACGGTCTCGCCGGGCACCGTCCCGGGAACGAACACGGCCTTGCCCCCCGCCCGGGCCAGGCCGTCGCCGCCTGCCACGAGCTTCTCGATCACCAGGTCGGGCACAGATGCCTCAGGAGTCGGAATGCGCCGGCGCCGGGAAGAAGTGCGCTTCCACCATCGCGCACAGGGTGTGGTAGACCGGCAGGTGCAGCTCCTGCACCTCGTAGGTCCGGTCGGCAGGAACGCGGATGAGCACGTCGCAGCGGCCGCGCATCTTTCCGCCCTCGCGCCCGGTCAGGCCGACCGTCTTCATGCCCAGCGCCCGGGCCACGCACAGGGCGGCCAGGACGTTCTTCGCGTTCCCCGAGGTGCTCAGGCCGAGAAGCACGTTCCCCTTGCGCCCGTAGCCGTTCACCGCCTGTGCGTAGGCCATCTCGGCGCTCACGTCGTTGGCGAACGCCGTGGGCAGGGCAAGGCCGGCGGAGATGTTGATGGCAGGCAGGGCGCCCTGCAGGCGCGCGCCGACCGCGGCACCGATCTCGGGGTCCGCCTCGCGCAGCCGCTCGCGCGTGGCCTCGGGCAGCGGCCGGGGGCTGAGAAACCCCTTCATCAGCTCGCCCACGATGTGCTCGGCGTCCGCGGCGCTCCCTCCGTTGCCGCAGACAAGCAGCGTTCCTCCCGAGGAGAAGCAGTCCACGAGCACGCGGTAGGCAGCCTCGAGGTCCTTCGTGCAGGCCGCGAGCGAGGGATGACGCGCGACGCACTCCTCGACGAACTTCTCGTCCTTCATGCTGATCCTCCTGCCCGCGTCGCGACGGCGAGGCTGGCGTAGTCCCCGATTCTCTCCCCCAGGGCCGCGGGCAGCACCGTGCAGGCCCGCGCGCCGCGGCTCGAGCGCCTCGGCCCTGATCGCCTCCCGCATCGACGGCTCGAGGAAGGGCCGGCAGCGCACGTAGATGCTGCCGATCACGATCCTCTCGGGGTTCAGCACGTCGATGAGCAGGGCGAGGCCCTGGCCGAGTCTGCGGCCGCTCTCGGCAAGTATCTCCCGGGCCAGGGCATCCCCCGCCTCGGCAGCCTCTCCCACGGCCCGCGCCGAGATGCCCGCGAGGCCCCCGGGCCCGGCCGAGAAGGCAACGGTTTCGCCCGCGGCGTAAGCCGCCGCCGCCCGTGCCCTGGCGAGGTTGGCGATGCCTCCGCCGCTGCAGAACCCCTCGAAGGAACCCGGCTTCCCGTACCCCAGGGGCCCGTCCTCGGCCAGTCGGACGTGGCCGACCTCGCCCGCGAGGTCGCAGGCCCCCTCGTAGAGACGTCCGCCGAGGATGAGCCCCGCGCCCATGCCCGTGCCGAAGGTCAGGAAGACCATGCTGCCGCAGCCCCGGCCCGCGCCGTATGCCCACTCCGCCAGCGCACAGGCGTTCGCGTCGTTCTGGAGCGCGGCCGGCGCGCCCAGCGCATCGGACAGCGACGCGGTGATCGGGACCCGGTCCCACCCGGGAAGGTTCGGGGGAGAGAGGATCAGGCCTGCCCGGCTGTCCAGCGGTCCGCCGCAGCTGACCCCGATTCTCTGGATATCCCGAGGCTCGGTCCCGGCCTGGTCAAGCAGCGACCGGCAGGCTTCGACGGCCCGCGAAACGGTGCGCTGCCAGGGCGATCCTGCCTCGGTGGGGAAAGAGGCACGCGCCAGGATCGCGGGTTCCCCCGCGGGGGCTGCGGTGGCCGGGGCACCGGAGTCTGCGGCAGGGGAGCCAACGATGACCGCGGTCTTCGTGCCGCCGATGTCGATGCCCACGAGGACCTTCATTCCCTCTCCTGCGTGCCGTCGAGTGTAGCAGATCGAAGCCGCGCCGGCGAGGGGGTCGGGGCCCGCGCGCGGCACCTTCGCCGTCGTCGGCGAGAAAGCTACATCCCCGTCGGGTCGCACCCCAGTTTCCGACGCAAATGTAGGAATATCAACCCGACAGCCGCCGCCCGGTTCGTTCTTATCTCTATACCGGTAATAGAGATATGCGGCGCGTCTCTCCCCTGGCACGGACCTTGTAAAGAGATCTCCGTCCAGCGCCCCCTCGCACCTGCACGGGCCATTCCCGTCGCGCAAGGGGGCGCGGCGCTGCAGCACATGACGAAAGGAGGCCCCCGTGGCAGTCGGGCGCACACCAAGGGAGATCGTGGCGTTCATCGAGAAGGAGAAGGTGGAGGTCGTGGACCTGCGGTTCATGGACTTCCCGGGGCTGTGGCAGCACTTCTCCGTCCCGGCCCGCGAGGTGACCGAGGAGAACTTCGAGCGCGGATTCGGCTTCGACGGGTCGAGCATCCGGGGCTGGCAGGCGATCAACGAGTCGGACATGCTGGTGAAGCCCGTTGCCGAGACGGCCTTCGTCGACCCGTTCCTCGAGGCCAAGACCCTCGTGGTGATCTGCAACATCTGCGACCCGCTCACCGGCGAGGACTACACGCGCGACCCGCGCAACATCGCGCGCAAGGCCGAGGCATTCCTGAAGGGCACCGGCCTGGCCGAGACCGCCTACTTCGGCCCCGAGTGCGAGTTCTTCATCTTCGACGACATCCGCTACGACCAGAACGAGCACGAGGGCTACTACCACATCGACTCGGCCGAGGGCAGGTGGAACACGGGCAGGCAGGAGAACCCCAACCTCGGCTACAAGATCCGGTTCAAGGAAGGCTACTTCCCGGTCCCGCCGACCGACACGCTGCAGGACATCCGGAGCGAGATGATGCTCACCCTTGAGTCGATCGGCGTCCCCATCGAGGCGCAGCACCACGAGGTGGCCACGGGCGGCCAGTGCGAGATCGACATGCGGTTCGAGCCGCTCGTGCGCATGGCCGACAACGTGCTGAAGTACAAGTACGTGGTGAAGAAC
Source organism: uncultured Spirochaetota bacterium (assembly GCA_963733835.1). Classification (GTDB taxonomy): domain Bacteria; phylum Spirochaetota; class Spirochaetia; order SZUA-6; family Fen-1364; genus CAVTER01. The sequence continues at coordinate 27,395 of CAVTER010000009.1, read as the reverse complement.
ACGGCCCACAGGCACGACAAGATCGTGACCTTCATGCCCAAGCCCCTGTTCGGCGACAACGGCAGCGGCATGCACGTGCACTTCTCCCTGTGGAAGGGCGAGAAGAACCTGTTCGCCGGCGACGGGTACGCGGGCCTCTCGCCAGATGGCGCTGTACGCGATCGGCGGCCTGCTGAAGCACGCCCCGTCGCTGCTCGCCTTCGCCACGCCGACGACCAACAGCTACAAGCGGCTGGTGCCGGGCTACGAGGCGCCGGTGAACCTGGCCTACTCCCGCAGGAACCGGAGCGCCGCCGTCCGCATCCCGATGTACTCAGCCATCGCCGAAGGCGAAGCGCCTCGAGTTCCGCTGCCCCGACCCCAGCTGCAACCCCTACCTGACCTTCTCCGCGATGATGATGGCGGCGCTGGACGGGATCCTGAACAAGATCGACCCGGGCAAGCCGCTGGACAAGGACATCTACGACCTGCCGCCCGAGGAGCTGGCCGCGGTGCCCAAGACCCCCGGCTCCCTGCGCGAAGCGCTGAAGGCGCTGGAGAACGACCACGAGTACCTGCTGAAGGGCGACGTGTTCACCCCGGACGTGATCGAGACCTGGATCGACTACAAGATGAAGAACGAGGTGCTCGCCCTGGACCTGCGGCCGCACCCCTGGGAGTTCATGCTGTACTTCGACATCTGACAGCCGGGGCGACGGGCGGCGTGGGCGGCGTGGGCGGCGTGCGCGGTGGGCGCCGTGGGTGAGCCGCCCACGAGGGAACGGATGAGCCCGGCCAGGGCGCGCGGGTCGGCCGCGTCCATGCGCGCGAGCACGGCCTGCCACCTGTCTGCGAAAGCGACGGCCCCCGAGCGGGGCCTGTGGCCGAACAGCGTGTCGAACGACCTGCGCCTGCCCCTGTACTCCCCCTGGATCCACTCGAACCGCTCGACGAGTCCCTCCAGGTACGCATCGGTGAACGCGGTGGCGTCGGGCAGGTGCGCGGCCCTGCGCGCCACGGGGGCCGCGTACGGCGCGAGAAACTCATCCAGCCCCGTGGCGCAGTCGTTGAAGGTTCCCGTGATGTCGGCCACTACGATCTCGGCCGGCATGCCCTCGGCATCGAGGGTGAGCACCTCGTCCCCGTCGTCGAACAGCGGTTCGCCGGTGAGCGCGCAGCGGCCGACGATGAGGTTCGGCGCCGCGGCCCTGCCGAGAAGACGGGCGAAATCCAGGGCGAACCGCGGGTCTTCCAGGCGGAAGAAGGGAAGCTTGTCGGTGGCGATGCCGCGCACGTAGTCCCTCTCGAAGTAGGGAGTCCAGACCGTGAACTCGCTCCCGTCGGGGGCCGCCTGCGCCTCGCTGATCCGCTTGCCCGGCCACGTGGAAGGGAATGCGCATGCCCAGCTGCCTGCAGGCGAGCAGCCTGTCCAGCGTGTACTCCGTGTACTCCTCCGAGCGGATCATCGATTCGAGCCGCGAGTAGCCCTCCTCCAGGTACTCCCGCACGCCCTGCTTCTGCATGCGGATGACGCTCACGATCTCGCGCCTGCTCTGTCGCTGCTTCAGCACCGCGAGGTACACGCCCCTGCGGCCGAAGAACGAGCGCCGCCGCGAGAGGGAGCCGGTCACCCGTCCGATGTTCACGTACTCGAGGTCGCCGTACTCGCGCACCATGTTGTAGATGAACTTGCGCGGCTTCTCGTCGGCAGCCGCGCCCGGTTCGAGCGGGACCTCGTCGAAGACCAGCTCGCCCTCGTCGATGCGGCCGCCGGGCAGCCACTGGACCTGCCGGAAGTACTCGGGGCTCAGCCCGATCAGCTCCTCCTCGGATGCCAGCTCGTGCTCACGGCCGATCAGCGCGGCGACCAGGGCGTTCCTCCACTCGAGGCTGCGCGTGTCGTCGAGGCGCAGCTGCGGCCGCACCGCGGCGTGGAACATCCGCGCCAGCTCCTCGAAGCGCTGCCGCAGGGCCCGGCCGTCCATCGCGGAGAAGTCGAGGCCCGAGAACTCTGCGCGGGAAAAGCCGGTGCCCGCCGCGAAGAAGGACAGCTCGGGGTTGCCGTGGGCGTTGATCCGGCGGCTGTGCACCTGGATCTCCCGCAGGTGTCGGCGGAGCTCCTCGTCGTCCAGGGCGCCCAGCCCGGTGAACTGCTGGACGGTCAGGAACCGGGTCCCCGTCGTCTTGCCGTAGTAGTAGATCTCCCGGCCCCCGATGCCGATGCGGCTGTGCCGGATCATCCGTTCCATGTCCTCGGTCGACTGGGGAAGCGGCGTGATGCGCCACCACTCGCCCCGGCGCTTGATCGCCTCGCGGACCTTCTCGTTGAGCAGGCCCAGGAAGCGGATCCTGTGCGGGTCGAGCATCTCCTGCAGCATCTCGTCTGCCTCGAAGGCGAGGGGCATGGCGTCGGGATCGGGACGGATCAGCAGCGAGTCCTCGTCCAGTATCAGGTCGACGGCCGATTCCCACACGGCCCTGCGCTCGGAACGGGTCAGCAGGACCTGCCCCTCCTGCTCGCGCTTGTTCTCCAGCGCCTCGAGGAAGGCCTGCCGCTGCGTGGCATGGATGCCCGCGACGGTCACCAGCCCCCTCTCGCGCGGGAATGCCGTGGCGATCCGGGAGGCGAGCCTGCCGCGGGCGTCTTTCGCGAAAAGGGGGCTGCCGACGATCCAGACGGGCGATGCCATACCGCGGTTCTCCTGACACGGACAGTATCGGTCTGCCCCCTGTCCCGTTCAAGGGGAGCGCGGACGCGTCGGCGCGGCCGCGCTCAGCGCGACCCGGCCGGGTAGTGCGTCCTGAGCAGGCGTTCCCGGGTCAGGGCGGCAAGGGCGGGCGGGAGCTCCCTGTCCATGGCCGCGAAGACCCCCCCGTCGGTGAGCTCCACCTCCGACATGCCGATCCGCGCAGCGGCGAGGCCGGCGTCGAGCACCAGGCCCTTGGGTCCGCCCTCCGTGGTGGACCAGGGCTGCCACAGGGGAAGGTCCGAGCCGGGCCTGTTCGGGTTGCCGGTGCGCACGAAGCTGGCGGCGTAGTCCATCATCGCGGCCGTGAGCGCGAGCCTCCCCGGCCTGTTGGCGCCCGTGAAGAGAAGCGGGTGGAGCAAGACGTCCAGCGTCTCGTGGCCGAGGAAGAACGGTATCTCCAGCGAGTGGAATGCGCCGAACCTCCTGCCCCTGCCGCAGGGCAGCGTGCTCACCCCCTCGGCGTCCGGCGGCGCCCCAGGCGAACTCGTAGGCCCACACGCGCGGGGCCTCGGTGCGGGCGGCAATCCTGCGGGCGACCGCGTCCACGCTCCCCGCCCTCCAACGCATGCTCCCGTAGCGGGCCACGGCGCCGGCGAGGTCACTGTTCCAGTGCGGGTCCTTTCCGAAGGCGAGGAAGAGCTTCAGCTCCTCCCTGTTGGCGCCCACGATGAGAGGCACCGCCACCGCCGACCGGCTGGCGGCCAGGGCGTCGAATCCCTCTCGCGGGATCACCGTCCCGTCGCGGAAGAGCGCCGGGTTGCCGATCATGCCGAACCCCGAGAAGGGGTAGCAGCGCAGGATCTCGCGGTCGCTCTTCGAGCGGAGGTACGCCCGGATCTCCGCGGGGGACATGGCCGCGGCAACCCTGCCCGCCTCGTCGCGGCTGCGCGCCGGACGGTCGTTCGCGAGGAGCCCCGCAAGGACGGCCTGGGCCCGCTTTTCTCCCTCGGCCGGCTCACTCGTGCCCACGGGGGGCTCTGCGCGATGACCCTGTGGAAAAGTCCCTCGGCCGGGGGCGAGATCATGAGCGACAGGACGTTCAGCCCGCCGGCCGACTCGCCCGTGACGGCGACCAGGCCCGGGTCGCCCCCGAACGCCTCGATGTTGTCCCGGATCCACCGCAGCGCGTGCACGATGTCCAGCGTGCCGAAGTTGCCTGAGTCGTCCTCCGCCGACGTGCCCTCGCGCAGCGCGGGATGCGTGAACCAGCCGAAGGGCCCCAGCCGATAGTTCAGGGAGACGAACACCATGTTCGACCTGTGCGCGAGCCGCGTGCCGCTGTACTCGTCCGTCATGGAGGCCGAACCGATGGAGTTGCCGCCCCCGTGGATCCAGACATACACGGGCAGACCGCGCTCGGCCGTCCGCGGCCGCCAGACGTTCAGGAACAGGCAGTCCTCCGAGCCCGGTGATGCCGCCGAACAGCGGGACATACTGCGTGCACGCCCCGCCGTACTGCCGCGCCGCCCGCACCCCGGCCCACGGTGCGGGATCGCGCGGCGCCCGCCAGCGCAACTGTCCCACCGGGGGAGCCGCATAGGGGATGCCCTTCCACGCCCAGGTATCGTCCGCGTCGGCAAACCCCCGCACCAGTCCGCACCGGGTCTCCGCAATCGGCTGCCCCGTCCAGGCGCCGGGCACGCGCGTCACCGCCGCGGGGGGCGCTCCCGCGCACGAAAGCGCGAGGGCAGCCAGCGCCGCTGCCGCGCTGGATCGAACCGGGGCGAAACCTCTCACGCCGCGCCACCGGCAGGGAGGAAAACGTGCGCCGGCATGGGCCGCACGGTGCGGACGATCGGGCGGAACTCCATCTGGCCCAGCACGTCGCGGTCGAGGTCGATGCCCGGCGCGACCTCGATCAGCTCGAGGCCCTCCGCGATCAGGCGGAACACGGCGCGCTCCGTCACGACGAGCACCTCCTGGCCGTGCCTGCGCGCCGCTCGGCGTTGAACGAGACCTGCTCGACCCTTCGGACGAACTTCTTCTGGGTCCCTTCCTTCACGATGCGGATGCCGCCTGGCCCGACCTCGACCTCCAGGCCGCCGGCGGTGAAGGTCCCGCAGAAGACGACCTTCCGCGCGGTCTGCGTGATGTTCACGAACCCGCCGACTCCGGCGAGGCGCGTGCCGAACTTCGACACGTTCACGTTCGCCCTCGCGCATCGATCTGCGCGAGGCCGAGGGCGGCGAAGTCCAGGCCCCCGCCGTCGTAGAAGTCGAACTGCGCGGGCTGGTCGAGGATCGCCTCGGGGTACACGGAGGCGCCGAAGCTCAGGCCCGAGGCGGGAATGCCGCCGATGGGCCCGCTCTCCACCGTCAGGGTGAACCGGTCCAGCAGGCCGCGCTCGGCGGCGATCTTCGCGATCCCTTCGGGCATGCCGATGCCGAGGTTCGCCACCGCCCCGTCGGGCAGCTCGTCGCAGGCCCGGGCGGCGATCACGCGCCGCTCGTCCATGCGCGAGGGCGCGCACACAGCGCGCTGTCGAGGCCGGCGGCCGCGCTCGCGGCCCCGCCGCCGCCGAGCAGTACGCGGGGTTGAACGCCTCCGCGAAGGTCTGCTCGTGCTCGCGAGGGATCGGCGACGACGATCCTGTCCACCAGGATGCCCGGCACGCGCACGCGTGGGGCGGGTGCGGCGCCGGGCCGGATCTCGCCCACCTGTGCGATCACGATCCCGCCGCTGTTGCGCACGGCCTGCGCGATGGGGAGGATCTCGCCGACGATGGCCTCCCTGTCCATCACGAGGTTGCCCGCCGGGTCCGCCGCCGTCGCGCGCAGCAGGGCGACGTGGAGGGGAAACGACTTGTACCACAGCCACTCGGTGCCGCCCAGCTCGATCACGCTCGACCAGGGCCCGGCGGCGTGCGGTCGTTCAGCCTGCCCCCGCCGTCGGCGGGGATCGATGAAGGTGTCCAGCCCGATGCGCGTGATGCACCCCGGCCTGCCGGCCGCGATGTCGCGGAAGAGCTGGCAGATCACGCCCTGCGGGAAGTTGTACGCCTCGATCCTGCCCTCGACGGCCAGGCGGCCCAGCGCCGGGGCGAGGCCCCAGTGGCCGCCGATGACCCGGCGGATGAGCCCCTCGTGCGCGAGGTGGTTCATGCCCCGGCTCTTCCCGTCGCCCTGCCCGGCCGCGTACACGAGGGTGAGGTCCCGCGGGCCCGCCGTCGCCGCAGGAACCGTCGCTCGATCGCCGCGGTGAGCGCCTCGGGGTGGGCGGAGCCGACGAACCCGCTGCAGGCGACGGTCTGGCCGTCCGCGATCAGCGCGGCGGCCTCGTCCGCCGTGCACACCGGGCGGCGCGCGCCGGCGCTCATACCCACCACCCCCCGCTCGCGTGGATGACCTGGCCGGTGACGTACGAGGCGAGGTCGCTGCAGAGGAAGAGGATCACCCCCGCGATCTCGGCCGGCTCGCCGAACCTGCCCAGGGGGATGGACTGTGAGCATCTCCGCGCGGACCTCCTCGGGGATGCTCTTCCCCATCTCCGTGAGCACGACGCCGGGGGCCACGGCGTTCACCGTGATGCGCCGGCGGGCCAGCTCGCGGGCCAGGACGCGGGTCAGCGCCGCCACCCCCGCCTTCGCCGCGGCGTAGTTGGCCTGGCCGAAGAACCCCTCGAAGGCGGAGATCGACGACAGGTTCACGATCCGGCCGCCGTCGGCGAGCCGCTCCGCCGCGAGCCTGCTCACGTTGAACACGCCGGTCAGGTTCGTGTCGATGACCTGTCGCCACTCCTCGTCGGACATCTTCTTGACGCTGCGGTCGCGCAGGATCGCCGCGTTGTTCACGACGATATCCAGGCCGCCGAACCGCGCAGCCGATGGCGTCGAACATCGCCGCGAGCGCGGCGGGGTCCCGCACGTCGGCCTCCAGCGCGCCGCCGCCGGGCCGATCGCGGAGGCGGTCTGCTCCGCGCGCTCGCGGTTCACTCCCTGCGGGTCATCGAAGTAGTTGATCACGACCCGGGCGCCCGCGGCAGCCAGCGCCTCCGCGGTTGCCGCGCCAAGACCCTGCCCTCCCCCCGTCACGAGGGCCGTCTTCCCCCCCAGATCGATCGCTGTCATTCCGGTGTGCCTCCGTGTGCCCCCGGGGTACCATGAAACGGCCCCGTCGTCAAAGCCCCGCCCTTGATCTTCGGCCCCCGATCGGAGAGTATGCCCGCGATGCCCGCTATCGAGACGCATGCGCTCTGCAGACGCTTCGGACGGATCTCCGCCCTGGACGGCTTCGACCTCGCGATCCGCCAGGGGGAGACCTTCGGCCTTCTCGGTCCCAACGGGTCGGGCAAGACGACCTTCATCCGCATCGCCGCCGGCCTCCTGCGCCCCAGCGCCGGCAGTGTCGAGGTGCTCGGCCTGGCCATGCCCGCGCACAGGGCGGAGGTGATCCGCACGGATCGGCTACATGCCCCAGTCGCAGGGGCTGTACGGCGACCTGACCGTGCGGGAGAACCTCGACTTCTTCGCCCGCATCTTCGGCGAGAAGAAGGCCGCGCGGAGACGGTCGTTGATCGACGAGTCGCTCGACCTCGTGGGCCTCTCCGACAGGGCAGGGTCGCTCACGAGCACGCTGAGCGGCGGCATGCGCCAGAGGCTCTCCCTGGCCTGCGCCCTGGTGCACGAGCCCGAGCTGCTCCTGCTCGACGAGCCCACTGTCGGGGTCGACCCCGAGCTGCGCCGCGGCTTCTGGGAACACTTCCGCGCGCTCAACAGGAGGGGCGTGACCATCGTGGTCTCCAGCCACGTCATGGACGAGGCAGACCGCTGCGACAGGCTCGCCCTGGTCCGCCAGGGCAGGGTGCTCGCCGTGGGAAACGGGACCGAGATCCGGGAGCAGGCGGGGTCCCCGACCTGGAGGCCGCCTTCCTTGCGCTGGCGGGCAGCCCCGACCGTGCGGCGGGGGAGGCGCGCCCATGAGCCTCGCCCGCATCTTCGCCCTCGCCGGGCGCATCCTGGCGCAGTTCCGCCACGACCCGCGGACACTCGGGCTCATGCTCGTCGTTCCCATCCTGGTCATGGCGCTGATCGGGTACGTCTTCCGCGCGCAGGAAGAACACGCCGGTCGTGATCGTCGTGGTGAACGAGGACTCACCCTCCGAGCAGCGGGCCTCCCTGTCCGAGCCGGTCATCGCGGCGCTGGAATTGGAGGAGCAGGCCGTCATCCGCCGCGTCGCGCGGGAGGAGGCGGTCCGCGCCGTCCGCGGGGGCACGGCGGACGCGGCCGTCATCTTCGGCCCGTCGTTCAGCGACGAGCTGGTGAAGGACCGCAAGGCCCCTCTCACCGTGCTTGTCGAGGGGTCGAACCCGGCGATCGCGGGCCCGGCCCTTGGCCGCGTGAGCCAGCTGGTCATGCGGAACGTCCCCGCCCTGCTGAAGGGGATGCTCCCGCGGGCGCTCTCCTTCCTGTTCGCCCGGGGACTGCCCCTGGACATCCGGGTCGAACGCCTGCACGGCAGCGAGAGGTTCACGGCGCTGGACTACTTCGCGCCCCTGTCCATCGCCTTTCTCTCGTTCTTCCTCGTGTTCCTGCTCACGAGCGTCTCGTTCCTCCGGGAGCGCACCCACGGGACCATGGAGCGGCTGGCAGCCTCGCCGGTCGACAAGCTGGAGATCGTGCTGGGGTACATGCTGGGGTTCGGGCTGTTCGCCCTCCTGCAGGTCGCCATCCTCGTGGCCTTCACGGTCTACGCCCTGCAGGTCCTCGTGCTGGGAAGCATGGCGGCCGTGGTCCTGGTGACGGGGCTTGTCGTGCTGGGAGCGGTAAACCTGGGGATCCTGCTCTCGGCGTTCGCCCGCAACGAGCTGCAGGCAATCCAGTTCATCCCCATCGTGATCATCCCGCAGTTCGTGCTGAGCGGCCTGTTCTGGCCCCTGGCCTCCATGCCGCGGTGGCTGCAGGTCCTGGCCCGGTTCATGCCCCTGACGTGGGCGAACGAGGCGCTTGTCGACATCATGGTGCGCGGCAGGAGCGTCGCCGATTCGTGGCAGGCGCTCACGGTGCTTGCCGGCTTCGCCGTGGCCGCGGGCGCCCTCGCCGCGTGGAGCATCCGCAGGGAGGTGGCATGAACCGGGCGAACGGGTTCGACAACGAGAGGTACCTGCGGGAGCAGGCGGCCGAGATCCTCGGCCGCGTGGCGCGCTTCGGCGACAAGCTGTACCTCGAGTTCGGCGGCAAGCTGATCTTCGACTACCACGCGGCCCGGGTGCTGCCGGGGTACGACCCCAACGTGAAGATGCGTCTCCTCGCCCAGCTGGCCGGCGAGGCGGACATCATCCTCTGCATCTACGCGGGGGACATCGAGAGGCGCCGCATCCGCGGCGACTTCGGCATCACCTACGACTCGGACGCCCTGAAGATGATCGACGACCTTGCCTCCCGGGGAGCCCCCGTGCGGGCCGTGGTGATCACGCGCTTCGACGGCCAGCCCTCGGCCGTGAAGTTCAAGCACAGGCTGGAGCGCAGGGGCGTGCGCGTGTACACGCACCGCTTCACCCGCGGCTATCCCACCGACGTGGACACCATCGTGAGCGAGGAGGGCTACGGGGCCAACGAGCACATCGAGACCTCCAAGCGCATCGTCGTGGTGACCGGCCCCGGCCCCAACAGCGGGAAGCTCGCCACCTGCCTCTCGCAGCTGTACCACGAGCACCGTCGGGGTGTGCGGGCAGGCTATGCGAAGTTCGAGACCTTCCCCATCTGGAACCTGCCCCTGAAGCACCCTGTCAACGTGGCCTACGAGGCCGCCACCGCCGACATCGGGGACTTCAACGCCATCGACTCCTTCCACCTCGAGGCCACGAGACAGGTCGCCGTCAACTACAACAGGGACATCGAGGTCTTCCCCGTGCTGAAGCGGATCATGGAAAGAATCTCGGGCGAGAGCGCCGCCTACCGCTCCCCCACCGAGATGGGGGTCAACAGGGCCGGCTTCGCCATCGTGGACGACGCGGTGGTGCGCGAGGCCGCCCTCCAGGAGGTGATCCGCCGGTTCTACCGCTACTCCTGCGAGTACGCCATGGGCGTGGAGGACCAGAAGACGGTCCAGCGGGTGGAGCTGCTGATGAAGGATCTCGGCATCGGCACGTCGGACAGGAGGGTGGCCGCCGCGGCCGCGAAGGAGGCAGAGGAAGCCCGTGTGCGGGGCAAGGGCAACGAGGGCATCTCCTGCGGCGCCGCCCTCGAGCTGCCCGACGGCACGATCGTCACGGGCAAGAACTCCCCGCTCATGCACGCCGCCTCGAGCCTCGTGCTGAACGCGACAAGCGTCTGGCCGGCATCCCCGACTCGATCCACCTCCTCGCCCCGCTCATCACGGCCGCGCTCAGCCACTTCAAGAAGGACGTGCTGGGCTGCGGGTGCGTCAGCCTCGACCTGGAGGAGACCCTGATCTCCCTCAGCATCAGCGCGACGATGAACCCCGCCGCCGAGGCGGCGGTGCAGAAGCTGGCGCTGCTGCGGGGGTGCGAGGCGCACATCACCCACATCCCGACCCCCGGCGACGAGGCGGGCCTGCGCAAGCTCGGCGTCAACCTCACCTGCGACCCCAGCTTCGCGAGCAAGGACCTGTTCGTCGACTGAGGAGCCTCCCTCCCGCCCTCCCCCCCCGCACACCCGGCATTGGGGCACACGTGCACCTCTGCGCCACCCCACGGGATCTTCCTCGTCACGGAGCGCGCTCCGACCGGCCGGGCAGTGCCCGTTGACATTCGCCTCCTCCTGTTGTAGTTTTACATAGGCTACCTATGCCTCGACTGTCGATATATCGACAGTCTATGTAATGGAGGGCAGGGACATGATCCAGGGCCTGTTCCCTTTCCTTGGCGCTCTCGTCAGGCTGGGGTTTGTCGCGGTCTCCGCCTGGTTCCTCCTGCTCTCTGTCTCGAACATCGTCTGGCTGCGGCTCAGCTCCCGAAAACCCGCGCGGACCCGCGGCCGGATGGTCTCCGTCCTCGTTCCCGCCCGGGACGAAGAACGGAACATCGAGCGCTGCCTCAGGTCGCTCCTCGACCAGGGCTACCGGGACTACGAGATCGTGGTCCTCGACGACCAGTCCACTGACCGGACCGGGGAGATCGTCGAGCGGATGGCGAGGGAGAACCCGGGGCGCCTGCGGATCGTGAAGGGCCGGCCCCTGTCCGGCGGTTGGTACGGCAAGCCCCACGCCATGCAGCAGCTCGCCGAGGCGGCACGGGGCGACTACCTTTTCTTCACCGACGCGGACACCGAGCATGGCCCCGACAGCATCGCATGGGCCGTCACGAACCTGGAATGGCACGGGGCAGACTGCCTCTCGGGCTACGTGTTCCAGAAGCTGGGCTCGCTGGGGGAGCAGTTCATCGTGCCCGCCACCTACATCATGTCCGCCATGGTCCTCCCGCTGTGGCTGATCGCGGCCCTTCCGTCACCCGTCTTCTCCTTCGCGATCGGTCAGCTGATCGTGTTCCGCCGCGAGGCCTTCGACGCCATCGGCGGGTACTCCCGCGTGCGCGGGGAGATCAGCGACGACCTTGCCATCGCCCGGGAGCTGAAGAGGGCCGGCTTCCGCGAGGTGTTCCTCGACCCCCGACGCCACGTGCGCTGCCGCATGTACGAGGGCTACCGGGCATCCTTCGACGGCCTGTCGAAGAACATCTACGACATCGCGCGCCACCGGTCGCTGCTGTTCGCGGCGGCAATCACGCTTCTCGCCTGTTTCGTCGTTCTTCCCCTCGCGCTCCTGCCCATCCAGATCCTGACAGGCAACCCCGCGGTCCCGCTCACCGCGGCGGGCGTGCTGGCTTTCCTGCTCGCGTGGTCGCTCGTGCTGTACGACAGGGGCCTGCAGTGGTGGGTTCCCCTCCTGTACCCCGTGCTCACCGTGCACCTGCTGTACATGGCGTGGTGGTGCACCCTGCGGGCCGGGGCGGGGCGCGGCGTGGTCTGGAAGGGCAGGACCCTGAGGTAGAGCCGTGGCGTATCGCAGGGGCGCGCCGATCATCAGCTTCACCCCGCGGTTCATCCCCTTCACTGCGCTGTACACCGGGGTGCTCGCGGCCGTCCGGCTCGGTGAACTGGCTGCTCTACCGCGTCCACGTCGAGGGGAGGGGGAACCTGCGCGGGCTGCCCCGCGCGGTCCTGGTGAGCAACCACACGCTCCTGCTGGACCCGGGGATCATCGCCCACGCAATCAGGCCGCGGCGGACGTACTTCACCATGCTCGAGGAGACCGCCCTGGTCCCGTACCTGGGAACCTTCGTGCGCCTGCTGGGAGGAGTGCCCATCCCCGAAGGACCCGGCGCGCTGCTCTGCCTGGAATCGGCGGCACGCACGGCACTGGCGGAGACAGGTCTCATCCACTTCTTTCCCGAGGGGGAGTGCTACAGGGGCTGCCAGGACATCCGGCCGTTCCACCCCGGCGCGTTCATCCTCGCCTGCCGGCTGGGCCTGCCCGTGGTGCCCGTGACCACGGTTCTCCGCGAGACGAGGATCCTGGGGAGAAGCCGATTCAGCGCGGGGAGACTCACGGTCCGCTTTCCGCCCCGTATTACGATGGTCATCGGTCAGCCCGTCGAGCCGCCGCCTGCCGGGACCTCCGACCACGACCTGCGGCGCGCCGCGCTCCTGATGAGCCGACAGGTGCGCGCGGCAATGCAGGCCGCGATCGACACGAGGGGCGGCTCACGCACGATGGACAGGGGCATGATGCCCAGGCTGGTGAAGAGGCCCGCGGCCGCCCGGCAGCCCGTACCGGTATTCAGCCCAGGACCTTCCCCGGGTTGAGGATCCCCTCGGGGTCGAGGGCGCGCTTGACGCCGCGCATGAGGCCCAGGACCACCGGGCTCACGGTGCGGGCAAGGTATTCCCGCTTCAGCAGGCCGATCCCGTGCTCGCCCGAGATCACGCCGCCCCGCGCCGCGGCGTCCTCGAACAGGGCGGCCCTGACCGCGCGGTGGGTCTCGCGCCAGCCGGGCAGCTCCTCGCCGATCACCCCGTCATCGACCCTGCGCCGCAGCGAGTGGGTGTGCACGTTGCCGTCGGCCGCGTGTCCGAAGGTGGGAAGCTGGATCCCCAGCTCCTGCTCCAGGCTGTGCACGCGCTCGACGTGGCCCGCGATCTGCGACCGGGGCACGGAGATGTCGTACAGCTCCACCACTGCCGGCCGGATCGCCTCGTACATCGAGCTTCGCAGCGAGAGGATGTCGGCCTGCTTCTCGCGGCCGTCGGCGACGAGCACGTCGCCCGCGCCCCCCTTTTCCAGTATCGCCGAGATTCCCTCCGCCTCGGCCAGCACGGCGTCCTCGCTCCTGCCGTCGAGGATGATCATGAGCGAGGCGCCGCCCGAGCGGACGGGCCACTCCTTCTGCAGCAGCCGCTCGGAGCACCGCATGGCCGAGTGCTCGACGAACTCCACCGCGCAGGGAACATAGCCGGCCTCCAGGATGGCCGGGACCGCGCGGATGGCCGCGATGTCGTCTGGGAACGGGGCCACGAGGGTCACCAGCGACCCCGGTCGGGGCACGAGGGCGAGGGTCACCCGCGTGATGATGCCCAGCGTCCCTTCGCTGCCGACCATCAGGTCCAGCAGGTCGTAGCCGGAGGTGGACTTGATGATCTTGCCGCCCAGGTCGATCAGCTCCCCCGCCGCCGTGATCACGCGCAGGCCCAGGACGAAGCGGCGCACGGTGCCGTACTTCACCGCCCGGGACCCGCCCGCATTGGTGGCGACCACGCCGCCGACAAACGCCCCCTCGTCGCCGGGATGGGGCGGGAAGAACAGCCCCATGCCGTCGACCTCCTCGTACAGCTTCGCCAGGGTCACCCCCGCCTCGACGGTGATCGTGGAGGTGCCGGGGTCGCGTTCGACGATGCGCGTGAGCCGCTCGAGCGAGAGGACAACCCCGTCCTCGGAGGGGACGCAGCCGCCCGACAGGCCCGTTCCCCCGCCCCTCGCCGTGAGGGGCACCCGCGTGCGCGCGCACAGGGCCACAAGGCGTGCCGCCTCCTCCTCGGTCCGCGGCCGGGCCACGGCGCGGGGGAGCCTCTTCAGGTCCTCCAGCGGGAGCTCGTCCCCCGCGTACGAGGCCATCGCGTCGGCCGCGGTCAGCAGCCCTTCCCCCCCGACGATCCGCTGGGCCTCGCGGATCCACTGCTCGTTGAACGCCATCCTGCCTCCCGCGGCATGCTACCGTGCTCCCGGCTGGTCGGTCAACGCGCGTTTGACAAAGAGCCCCGGTTCCTGTAGCGTGCCCCGAATGGCAGGCGGCGGCGCGGCGGCGGACACCCCCGAGATGATCACCGACAAGACCCGGACGCTGCTCCGCGAGGCCTCCGCTCTCGGCCGTGTCCCCGCCGTGACGGTGAGCTGGGCCCAGTCCCGCGACGGCGCGATCGCGGCCTCCGGCGGGGTGCGCACGCCCCTGAGCTGCCCCGAGTCACTCGCCCTCACCCACAGGCTGCGCGCCCTGCACGCGGCCATCCTCGTCGGCATCGGGACCGTCCTCTCGGACGATCCTCTCCTGTCGGTCCGCCTCGCGCACGGCCCCCAGCCGCAGCCCGTCGTGCTCGACTCCCGGCTGCGCTTTCCCCCCGCCGCCCGGCTCCTCGCGCGGCAGGACCGCGCGCCGTGGATCTTCCACTGCGGACAGCCCGGCGAGAAGGGGCGGGAGCTCGAACGCCGCGGCGCGCGGCTTTTCGCGGTCGGCAGGACCCCCAACGGGCTGGACCTGCGCGAGGTCCTCGCCGTGCTCGCGGCCCAGGGCATCGAGTCGATAATGGTCGAAGGGGGCGCGCACGTGCTGCGCTCCTTCCTCGGCAGCGAGCTTGCGAGCCTTGCCGTGATCACGGTCTGCCCGTTCACGCTGGACGGGCTTCGCGTCCTGGGCGGGGACCCGGGCGCCACGGGCCTGCCCGACCTGGTCGACGGCTTGAGCGAGCCGTACGGCCGCGACACGGTTGTCTGGGGACGCCCCGGGCGTCCAGGAAGGGTGGAGTCGACATGAGAGAACCCAATACCCCTGCCCGGCGGTACCGCGGGGTCCGGGCCCGGCGCTGGCTCCCAGAGGGGCAACCTGAAGCGTTCGATCACGCTTGGCCACCTCGTGGGCATCGAGATCGGCCAGTCCATCGGGGCCGGCATCTTCGCGCTCACCGGCATCGCCCTCGCGAGGACCGGGCCGTCCCTGTTCCTCGCCTTCCCCGCGGCCGCGATCCCCGTGGGCTTCGCCATGGCGGTGCTCGCCATGATCGGCTCGGGCATGCCCATCTCGGGGGGCACCTACTACTACGGATCGCGCTACTTCTCCCCCGTTGCGTCATTCGCGGGGGTGTGGGCCTACCTCCTGGGCGCGGTGCTGGGGATGTTCCCGCTGTACGCTCTCACCGGTGCCGGGTTCCTGAGGGCTGCCTTCCCGTCCCTGCCCCTCCTCCCGACTGCCCTGGCCCTGCTGTTCGTGTTCTACGTGGCGAACCTTTTTGGCGCGCGGGTGGCCATGTGGGCTCAAGCGGTCATGGTGGTGGTGCTGCTGGGAGCCCTTGTCGTGTTCCTCGGCGCGGGGATCCCCCGCGTCTCGGCGGCCAACCTCACGCCGCTTTTCCCCCGGGGAGCGGGCGGGTTCGCGGTCGCCTCGGCCCTTCTCACCTTCACGATCCTGGGCGCCAACGCGGCCGTCGAGCTGGGCGACGAGATCCGCAACCCCCGGCGGAACATCCCCCTCTCGTTCCTCATCTCGATCCCTGTGGTCATCGTCCTGTACACGGCCATCGGTCTCGTGGCAGCGGGGATCGCCCCGTGGAGCGGCCGCGAGACCTCGCTCACCGACGTCGCCGCCCTGTTCATGGCGCGGGGGCCATTCCTGTTCTTCCTGATCGGCGGCGGCTTCCTCGCCGTGGTGACCACGCTGAATGCCACCTACCTCTGGGGCACGAAGTCGCTCATCGTCATCGCCGAAGACGGGTTGCTCCCCCGGCCCGTTGCCGCGGTGAGCAGGAGGTTCGGAACGCCGCACTGGCTTCTCACCTTCATCTTCGCGGCCTCCGCCATCTCCCTCGTGGCTGCCGGCGACAGGATCGAGACCTTCGCGATCTTCGCCTCGCTGGGCGGTATCGTCATTTTCGTGCCGGTCATGGGTGCCGCCCTTCGCCTGCCCCGGCACCACCCCGAGGTGGTCGCCCGCTCGGCGCTCCCGCTGCGAGGTATCATGGCTGTTGCCGCGCCGGTGGCCGGGCTGGTGCTGTGCCTGCTCACGGTGGGCATCCTGCTCGTGGACCTCGGCTCACGCCCCCGCGGCTGGCTGTTCCTGGGCATCTTCCTCGCGTGGACAGCGGCCGGGGTGATCTACGCGGCCATCCGCCTGCGACGCCGGGGCGATCAGTTCATGTCGCGCACGTCGGGGTAGAAGCGGAACGGACCGGCCGGGACGCCGGGGACCAGCGGCTTCATTCCCAGCCTGTACTCGATGCTGTTCAGCGCTCCCCTGCGGAATGCGGCGTGGAACCTGTCCGCCGTGTCGAAGGGATCGAAGGCGCCGGTCAGAAGCTCCGCCCCCTCGTCAAGGGCGGCATTGTTCGCCCAGGCAATGAGCTCCCGCCACAGCCCCTGCCCCTCGGGCCCCTCGGCGTGGTGGTTGAACACGTGGCAGTACCCGATGCTCCCCCCCTCGCGGGGAATGCGGGGAAGCGGGACCAGCGGCCGCAGCGCGGCGAAGACCGGGCCGGCGAGGCCGTACAGGGGCGGGATGGTCATGACCCGCGTGCGCTGGACCCTGCAGGAGCGGAACAACCCGATGCTGGCCCATGAGCCGGCCCTCGCCAGGCGGTGAAACGAGAAGAGACCCGAGTCGCGCATGGGCGGGGTGAGAAGCGTGTCGCGGAACTCGGCGGGGAAGAAGTCCCTCTCGTCGCCGCGCGCGCGCGTGGCGGCGACCAGCTGCGGGTCGTCGGCCCCGACCTCCTCGGGGGCATGCCGCACGCGCGCGCGTCGGAACACCGGCCTGCCGCGGATCATCATCCCGCCCGCGAAGCCATAGCCCATGCGCCGGTCGACAAGGGCCAGCATGGGCGAATTGTCCTTCTTGATCAGGCCGTAGATCACGTGGGCGCCGCCGCTGCCTGCCCAGGCCTCCATCGCCTTCCACGCGGCCAGCATGTGCCTTCCCCGGGAGGTCTTCCTGTACTCGGGGTGGATGCGCAGGTCGTAGAAGAAGGCCGCCGGCCGGATCTCCCCGCCGATGGCAAGGCGCTTCATCGCGGCGGCGAGAACCCCGAAGAGAATCCCGCGTTCCCTGTCCTCTGCCACCAGGGTGTGCGTGTCCCCGTACATGCGGGCCCGCAGGAAGTAGTCCTCCCGCTCCGAGTACATGCGGAGGTGCGTGCCCTGGGGGCAGAGCCTCTCCAGCTCGACGAGGGCCGGGCCATCAGCCGCGGACGCGGGGCGAACGAGGGGGCCTTGCATCGGGTGAGTATACGGGATGAGCGGGCCGCGGAGAAGCCCCTGGAGGCGGCCCTCCCCTTGGCAGGAGGCTGCCCGGCGCCTATCCTCGGGTCCATGGCCGACCGGGCTGAGCACGCGCGCGCCTCGCGAGCAGACAACGATCCCGCGCTGGCGGCGGAGCACCTGTCCCGCCTGGACAGCCGCTACCTCGCGCGCTTTTCCCCCGAGGACGCCGTGTCGCATGCCCGCGACCTTGCGCATCTCACCGCCGCCGAACCCGTGCGTGTGCGGGTGCGCCCGGTCGGCTCGGCCGGAGGGTCCCCTTGGTCCGCCCTCGACTGCACCGTGCTCGCCTTCGACCACCCCGGCGTGTTCTCCCTCGTCACGGGGGTCCTCTCCAGCGCCGGGTTTCACATCCTCTCGGGCGACATCTTCACCTACGGCGATCCCCGCCCCACGGGGGAAACCACCCCTGGCGCGACGGTGGACGCGCTGCGCAGGAAGCGGATCATCGACACCTTCGCGGGAACCGTCGACCCGGCCGACTGGGAGGAGGAGGCGTGGGCCTCGAAGCTCGCCGGCCGCATGCGGCAGGTCTTCCTCCTCCTCGAGCAGGGGCCCGAGGGGGCGGCACGGGCCCGGCGCCTCGTCAACGAGCTGGCCGCCGACAGGCTGGCCAGGATGCCTGCCGTTGCCCCTGCGGCGCTGTCCCCCGTGTCCATCGAGGTGAGCCCTGCCGACTGCTCCCGCACGCGCATGCGCGTGGTCTCCGAGGACACCCCGTTTTTTCTCTTCACATTCAGCACCGCCCTCACGCTGCAGGACGTGTCCATCGAGCACGTCCGCATCCGCACCCGGCAGGCGCGCATCGAGGACGAGTTCGAGTTCGTCGGCACCGACGGCGCGGCGGTCGGCGACCCGGCCCGCATCGACGGGATCAGGCTGGCCGTGCTGCTCACAAAACAGTTCACGTCCTTCCTCGGCAGGGCCCCCGACCCCCTGTCCGCCCTGCAGCGCTTCGAGAGCCTGCTCCGCGACCTGCTCGCGCAGCCCGGGCAGGGGCGGTGGGTGCGGCTGCTCTCCGACGGGAACGTGCTGGCAGGCCTCGCGCAGCTGCTGGGCGCCAGCACGTTCCTGTGGGAGGACTTCGTGCGCCTGCAATACGAGGAGCTCCTCCCCCTCCTCGCGCCCCACGTCGCGGGTGGAAGCTTCTGCGAGCCGACGGAGGGGCTGCCCGGGCGACTCGCGCAGGCCCTCGCGGGGGCGGTCGACGGGGAAGAGTTCGCCCGGCGCCTGAACGAGTTCAAGGACCGGGAGATCTACCTCTTCGACCTCGACCACATCCTCACGCCCGGCAGCGACTTTCTCACCCTGAGCCGTCGGCTGACGGCGCTGGCCGAGGCTGTGATCCGCGCGGCCGTCGATTTCGCCTGGGCCGGCCTGTGCAGACGCTTCGGCGAGCCGCGGACGGTGGCGGGGCTGCCGGTGCGCTTCGCGGTGCTCGGGCTGGGCAAGCTGGGCGGGGCCGCGCTGGGGTACGCCTCGGACATCGAGATCCTCCTCGTCTACAGCGACAGCGGCTCCACTGTCGGCCCCTCCGCGATCGCCAACTCGGAGTTCTTCGACCTGCTGGTGCGGGAGCTGCCCCGGCTGGTGCGCGCACGGAGGGAGGGGATCTTCCACCTCGACCTGCGGCTGCGGCCCTACGGCGCCGCCGGGCCCCTGGCCTGCAGCCTCGAGAGCTTCTGCACCTACTACGCGCCCGGCGGCCCCGCGCACTCGTACGAGAGGCTGTCCCTCGTGCGCCTGCGCGCGATCGCGGGCGACCCGGGGCTCGGGGCGCAGGTGCAGCGGCTGCGCGACGAGATGGTGTATGCCGCCCGCGCGATCGACCTGGGAGAGCTGCGGGAGCTGCGCGCCCGCCAGGCGCGCGAGAAATCGCGCCCGGGAACGTCGAACGCGAAGTTCAGCCCGGGCGCCCTCGTCGACCTTGAGTACGCCGTCCAGGTGCTCCAGGTCATCCACGGGAGGGAGGACAGGCGGCTGTGCACCCCCCGGATTCACGAGGCGCTGGACTCACTCGCCTCGGTCGGCGTGCTGCAGCCCGCCGAGGCGGAGGAGCTCGCCGCGTCCTACAGGTTCTTCCGCCGGTTGATAAACGGCCTTCGGATGCTGCGCGGCTCTGCCCAGGACCTCTTCCTTCCCCCGCTCGACTCGGACGAGTACGTGCACCTGGCCCGGCGCATGGGCTACGCACCCGAGCCCGGCGCCGCCCCGGCGCAGAAGCTGCACCTCGACGTCGAGGCGCACTCGGCAGGCGTGCGCGCCTTTGTCGAGCGGCACTTCGGGAGGGACACCCTGCCGGGACCCGCCTCGGCCACGGTCGCCGACCTGGTGCTCTCCGACCAGCTTCCCGAGAGTCTGCGCCTCGCGGCCCTGTCCGAGAGGGGTTTCCGGGATCCTGCCCGGGCATCCGACAATCTCCGCCGCATCGCCGGCGAGGGGGCGCGGAGATCCCTGTTCGCGCGCCTGGCCATTCTCGCCAGCGACATGCTCGTCCACCGGCCGGACCCGGACATGGCGCTCAACAACTGGGAGAGGTTCCTGCACGCCGTGCCCGACCCGCTGGCCCACCTGGAGCAGACCCTCGCCCAGCCCATGCGGCTGGAGATACTTCTGAAGCTGTTCTCGGCCAGCCAGTTCCTCGCCGACTCCCTGGTGCGCGAGCCGGGCCTCCTCGACTGGATCGCGGCCCCCGGGGTCCTGCATGCGCCGCCCTCCGCCGAGGAGGTCGCGCGGGAGCTTGCGGGTGTGTCGGCCGCCACCCCCGACAGGGCCGGGTGGCGCGCCGCGCTTCGCAGACTGCGCAGGCGCGAGATCCTGCGCATCGGTGCGCGGGACATCTGCCTCGGCGTGCCCACCGAGCGGATCATGACCGAGATGTCCGACCTCGCCGACGGGGTGATCGCGGCGGCGGTCGCGCGCCTGGGCGGCGCGGGGATGCCGTTCTGCGTCCTCGCCTTCGGCAAGCTGGGAGGGAGGGAGCTGAACTACAGCTCCGACATCGACCTTCTCGGGCTGTGCGGCGACCCCGCCTCGACGGCTGCGGCAGCCGACCTGGTGGAGAACCTGCGCGCCGACCTGTCCGTCCGCACAGAGGAAGGCCACGCCTACAGGGTCGACCTGCGCCTGCGCCCCTACGGGCGCGCAGGGGAGCTCGCCTTCCCGCTGGCGGCCCTCGTCGATTACTACAGGGACAGGGCGGCACCGTGGGAGGTACAGGCCCTGCTCAAGGTCCGGCCCGTGGCAGGGGACCTCGATCTGGGCGCCGCCTTCCTGGCCCGGGTGCGGCCCCTGCTCACCGCCCGTCGGACGCGGGGTGAGGTCGTCTCGTCAATCGACAGGCTGCGGCGCGAAGCGCTGCGGAGCCTCGCGCGGAGCATCCTCGCGACCACCGACGTCAAGACGGGGCTGGGGGGGCTTCGCGACATCGAATTCCTCGCCCAGGGGCTGCAGCTTCTGCACGCGCCGGACCTGCCCGGGCTGCTGGCGGGGGGCACCCTCGCCGCCCTCGCCGCCCTCGGGCAGGCGGGGATCCTCCCGCCGGGCACGGCAGAGCAGCTCTCGGACGACTACCTGTTCCTGCGCCGCGTGGAGCACTTCCTGCAGATCTACGAGGACAGGCAGACGCACAGTCTCCCGCGCGACCCGGCGCAGCTGGAGGCGCTGGCCAGGCTGATGATGGGCACGGAAGCGGGGACGCAGCGGTTCCTCGCCGAGCTCGCGCGGAGGTTCCAGAGGATCCGCCACGAGTACGAGGTCTTCGCGGGCAGCGAGCTGTAGGGACGGGCGCCCCCCAGGAGCGCGGCCGTGGGCCCGCCGACCGCCTCAGCCCGAGCGGGTACGCCTGTGCTCGTCGTTCGATCGCTTCATGCGCTCCTCGACGTACAGGAGCAGCAGCCCCTCGAAGCTGAGCTTGCGGGAGTGCGCCTCGGTCTGCAGGAACTCGTTCATCTGTTCAGAAACCCGCATCTCGATGCGGATTGTGACTTGCCTCATCTCGTGTCTCCGCGCTAAAGTAGGGGGAACAGGCGGGAGAGTCAACGTCATGAGCACGATTATTTCCCTGCAGGAGAAGGCGCTGCCTGCCGCCTGCTGGGTGTTCAAGCATTCCACCACCTGCCCCATCTCCGCCCGCGCGGCCCAGGAGGTCGAGGCGCTGCAATCCGATCTGCCCGGTCTACTGGGTGAACGTGCGCGAGCAGCGTGACCTGTCAGACTGGATCGCGTCACGCTACGGCGTGCGCCACGAGTCCCCCCAGCTCATCCTCCTGGAGGGCGGAAGCGTCCGGCGCACGTGGAGCCATTTCGAAATATCGCGGAAGCCCGCATAGGCCGGTCGGTGCCGGGCGGGCGCCGCCGTCACGCCCCCCGCGAGAAGGGATTGAAGTTCGTCCCCCTGTCGAAGAAGTCCTCGCCCTTCCGCTGCGCTTCAGCACGCCCACGACCCGGTAGGTCACGGGGGTCATGACTGCCTCGATCGCCGACTTGAACAGGTAGTTTGTCAGGATCAGCGCCGGCACGATGCTCCAGGGGAAGACCCCCGCCGCCGCTGCCACGAGGACGAACACGGCGCTGTCCACCGCCTCTCCCACGAGGGTGCTCCCGATCGTGCGCATCCACAGCCACCGGCCCCGGGTGAGGACCTTCATGCGGGCGAGGACGACGGAGTTCGAGAACTCCCCCGCCAGGTACGCGGCGAGGCTCGCCGCGACGATGCCGCCGCTGCTCATGCCCCCCAGCACCTCGTCGAAGGCGGCCTGCCCGACCGACGCCTGCCATCCCGCCTCGCCGGGCAGCAGGCGCACGACCCACAGCACGAGCGCGCTCGCCGCCAGGCAGGCGAAACCGGTCCAGATGACCCGGCGGGACCTGCGGTAGCCGTAGACCTCCGTCAGGACGTCCCCGAAGATGTAGCTGACCGGGAAGAGGATCGTGCCCGCGTCGAAGGACAGGCGCAGGCCGAGCAGGGAGACGCCCCAGTCCACGATCTTGGCGGAGGAGGCCACGTTGCTCACGATGAGCACGGTCACGAAGGCCGCGGTGACCAGGTCGAGGGAACGGGGGCTGCGCGCGAAGGTGTTGCCCCCACCGCTATCTCCTCCACAACCGGGGCGTGAAGAGGACCGGGACGGTGAAGATCCCGAGCGGCACCCCGGCGCCGAGGATGCCGATCCTCACGACGCGTCGGGCCCCGATCCGGCGCGGCCGCCCGCCCTCCTCTCGCGGAAGCGCGAGAACATGCGGCTGAACACTGTCGGTATTCCCTCGCGCGCGGACGGCAGCTCCATCTGGGCGAATGAGGAGATGTCGTCCTCCTTGCCCGGCCACGAGGAGCAGGTCATCGTCCTGCAGCCGGTAGTCCGGGAGGAAGTAGGTGTACTCGCGTGGACCCGTCCTTGCGCAGGGCGATCACGTTCATGTGGTGCTCCTGGCGGATGTTGGCCTCGATGAGGCTCTTGCCGACGAGCTTCCCGGGAACCTTGATCTCCGCGATGGCGAAGTCGCGGCTCAGGGGCAGGTAGCTGAACAGGAGCTGCGACAGCAGCAGGGGCGCGATGCGCCGGGCAGCCTCGCGGTTGGGGAAGATGATGTCCGTCGCCCCCACCAGGTCGAGGATCTCGGCGTGCTGCTCGCTCTCCGCCTTGGTGATGATGCGCTTCACCCCCACCTTGTGCAGGTAGTTGGTGACCAGGATCGAGGCCTCGAGGTTGTCCCCCAGGTCGACGATTGCCGCGTCGACGGTCACGGGGACGAGCTTCGTGATCACCTCTTCGCTCAGAACGTTGGCGATGTACGTGGCGGCTGCCTTGTCCTTGTACCTGTCGACGACCTCGCGGTCCTTGTCGATGAGAAGGATCTCGCTCCCCGCCTCGGCCAGCTCCTCCAGCATGCGCCGGCTGAACCTGCCGATTCCGATGATGGCGAACTGCTTCATTATCCGACCAGGACCTCCTCCTCGGGATAGTCGACCGCGTGCTGCGGCAGCCGTGGCGGCATCGACATGGCCAGTGCGCTCATGCCGACCCTGCCCGCGAACATCGTGAGGATGATGATACACTTTCCCAGCCGTCGTGAGATAGGGCGTGAGCCCGAGCGACAGCCCCACGGTGCCGAAGGCCGAGAAGGTCTCGAACAGCACGGCGAGGAAGTACTTGTACTCGGGGGGCGTCGGCCGCACGAGCAGCTCCGAGACGGACAGGAGGAAGGCCGCCAGCGGTCACGATGGCCAGCCCGCGCAGGGCGAACATCATGCCCCTGCTCACGGATGAGCGGGGAGAGCTTGCGGTGCAGGAGCCGCACGTCCTCGCGCGCCTCGGACCCGCGCAGGATCATCACGAGGATGATGAAGAAGGTGGTCGTCTTGATGCCCCCGCCCGTCGAGGCGGGGGATGCCCCGACGTACATCAGGAAGAGCGTGAACACCCGCGAGGGCACCGACAGCGCGGACTGGGCAACGGTGTCGAAGCCCGCCGTGCGGGGGGTGACGGCCTGGAACACGGCGGCCATGAGCTTCTGTCCTGGCCCGAGTGCGCGCGTACGCACGCGACCACTCGAAGGCGAGGTAGACGGCGGTCCCCGCGACGATGAGCAGGCCGGTGAGGGCGAGCACGAGCCGCGTGTGCAGCGACAGCCTGCGCCTCCTGCCGATGGCGCGCTCCCGCAGGTCCTCCATGACCACGAAACCGATTCCCCCGAGCACGATGAGCAGCATGATCGTGATGTTCACGACGGGGCTCGTGGTGAAGCCCTCAAGGTTGTCGCGGAATGTGGAGAAGCCGGCATTGCAGAAGGCCGACACGGCGTGGAACACGGCGTGAAAGCCCGCCTGTCGCACGACGGCCCCGCGCATCACCGGGTACAGCGCGAGCGCCCCCGCAAGCTCGATGACGAGGGTGAACAGTACCACGCTGCCCACGATCCTGCGCGGGTTGGACCCGATCTCGGGCGTCGTGTAGTCCCCGATCAGCTTGCGGCTGGCGAAGGAGATCCGCCCGCGCGGGTTGGTGAGGAAGACGGTCATGAAGGTGATGATCCCCAGGCCGCCGAACTGGATCAGCAGCAGGATCACCAGCTTGCCGAACCACGAGAACAGCGCCGTGTCCACCACGGTCAGGCCGGTCACGCAGACGGCGGAGGTGGAGGTGAACAGTGCATCGACATACGCGAGCCTTGCCGGGCCCGTCCCACGACGCGGGAAGCCACAGCAGGTGCGCTGCCGACCAGGATGACTGAGATGAAGTAGGCAAACAGGAGGAAACGATCGCGGTTATTGATGCGCATCAGGATTGGTCACGGGGAAAAAGAAAAAGCCTGGCAACGACCTACTCTCCCACCCTCAAGGGGCAGTACCATCGGCGCGGCAGGGCTTAACTTCCGTGTTCGGGATGGGAACGGGTGGATCCCCTGCGCCATAGTCACCAGGCAAGTTTTTCAACACACAAGAGGTCAGAAAAACTTTAACCAGAGGGATGGAGTGAACGAGGAGTTGGACTGCGTGCGTGCACTGCGTATATGTGTGGTGCACTTTCGAGAAGCGAAAGAAAATATGGTCAAGCCTCACGGTAGATTAGTACTGGTCGGCTGAACGCGTTACCGCGCGTACACTTCCAGCCTATCGACCTGGTAATCTCCCTGGTACCTTCAGGGGGCTTTGAGCCCCAGGGTTGCCTCATCTTGAGGTGGGTTTCCCACTTAGATGCTTTCAGCGGTTATCCCTTCCGAACTTGGCTACCCAGCGCTTACCCTTGGCAGGATAACTGGTACACCAGAGGTTCGTCCATTCCGGTCCTCTCGTACTAAGAACAGCTCCTCTCAAGCAACCAACGCCCATGGCAGATAGGGACCGAACTGTCTCGCGACGTTCTGAACCCAGCTCACGTACCGCTTTAATTGGCGAACAGCCAAACCCTTGGGACCTGCTCCAGCCCCAGGATGCGATGAGCCGACATCGAGGTGCCAAACCTTGCCGTCGATGTGAACTCTTGGGCAAGATCAGCCTGTTATCCCCGGAGTACCTTTTATCCGTTAAGTGACGGCGCTTCCACTCGCCACCGCCAGATCACTAAGACCTGCTTTCGCACCTGCTCGACTTGTCCGTCTCGCAGTCAGGCTCCCTTATGCCTTTACACTCGTACGCTGATTTCCAACCAGCGCGAGGCAACCTTCGCGCACCTCCGTTACCGTTTAGGAGGCGACCGCCCCAGTCAAACCGCCCGCCTGACACTGTCCAGCGCCCTGATTCATGAGCGCGTTAGAAACCTAACCTGTCAAGGGTGGTATTTCACCGACGACTCCACGCAAGCTGACGCCCAGGCCTCATAGTCTCCCACCTATCCTACACATGAGAAGTCAAGTCCCAATGCCAAGTTACAGTAAAGGTTCACGGGGTCTTTCCGTCTAACCATGGGTAATCGGCATCTTCCCCGATACTACAATTTCACCGAGCTCCGCGTCGAGACAGCGCCCAAATCGTTACACCATTCGTGCAGGTCGGAACTTACCCGACAAGGAATTTCGCTACCTTAGGACCGTTATAGTTACGGCCGCCGTTTACTGGGGCTTCAATTCAGAGCTTCGTCTTGCGCCGCTAACCCCTCCTCTTAACCTTCCAGCACCGGGCAGGTGTCAGTCCCTATACATCTCTTTAAAGATTCGCAGAGACCTGTGTTTTTGGTAAACAGTCGCCTGGGCCCTTTCTCTGCAACCCCCTCCAAACCCTTGCGGATCCCTCAGGGGCCACACTTCTCCCGAAGTTACGTGTGCTATATTGCCGAGTTCCTTAACGCGGAATCACTCGAGCGCCTTAGAATACTCTTCTCGCCTACCTGTGTCGGTTTACGGTACGGTCCCTAGCACGCCTACACCTTAGAGATTATTTCTCGGCGCCTTGACTCCACCCGCTTCGCTTCGCTGTCGCTCCACTCGCCTTCACGGCTCACCTCAAGGACGGATTTGCCTGCGCCCCTCAACGGCTCACCGCTTAGACCGGAACAACCATTCTCCGGCCGGGTTTCACCTCACGCGTCATCCCCTCGAAATCTGTCCAGAGGTACGGGAATATGAACCCGTTTCCCATCGACTACGCCTTTCAGCCTCGCCTTAGGGGCCGACTAACCCTGGGCAGATTACCTTTACCCAGGAAACCTTAGGTTTTCGGCGGACGGGTATCTCACCCGTCTTTTCGTTACTCATACCTGCATTCTCTCTTCCGTCCCCTCCAGCAACCCTTACAGCTCACCTTCGTCGGCATACGGAATGCTCCCCTACCCCTCCGCCGCCTAAGCGGCTGAAAGCCGTGGCTTCGGTTCCGAGCTTAGCCCCGTTACATTATCAGCGCACGACTACTCGACCAGTGAGCTGTTACGCACTCTTTCAAGGAATGGCTGCTTCTAAGCCAACCTCCTGGCTGTCTTGGCAATCACACTTCCTTTCCCACTTAGCTCGGTATCTGGGACCTTAGCCGACGGTCTGGGCTGTTCCCCTCTCGACCACGAACCTTATCGCCCGCAGTCTCACTCCCGTGCACCATGTCTACGGCATTCGGAGTTTGGTTGGGTTTGGTAGCCGGTGAAGGGCCCTAGTCCATCCAGTGCTCTACCTCCGCGACACTCAACACGAGGCTAACCCTAAAGCCATTTCGGGGAGTACCAGCTATTTCTGAGTTTGTTTAGCCTTTCACTCCTATCCACAGCTCATCACTGCCTTTTTCAACGGACTAACGTTCGGCCCTCCACGCTGTGTTACCAGCGCTTCAGCCTGGCCATGGATAGATCACTCAGCTTCGGGTCTACTGCATGCAACTCATTCGCCCTTTTCAGACTCGGTTTCCCTGCGGCTCCGGCACTTCAATGCCTTAACCTCGCTGCATACAATAACTCGCCGGTTCATTATGCAATAGGCACACCATCAGCCAATTGCCCCCACCCTTTGATCGCTTGTAGGTCCACGGTTTCAGATTCTCTTTCACTCCCCTCTCGGGGTCCTTTTCACCTTTCCCTCACGGTACTTCTGCACTATCGGTAGCTACTTGCGTATTTCAGCCTTGGAAGGTGGTCCTCCCAGATTCCCGCAGGGTTTCTCGAGCCCCACCGTACTCAGGTTCCTCTCCCACGAAGCCTGTCTGTTTTCGCGTACGGGACTTTCACCCCCTCTGGTCGCCCTTCCCAGTGGCGTTCCGCTGACAGACAGGTTTTT
>CAVTER010000008.1:0-61380 GCA_963733835.1 uncultured Spirochaetota bacterium | reverse complement strand
AGGTCATGCCCCTGCCCCGCAAGGTCGTGATCCCGCTGCAGCAGCACACGGGGGCTCCCTGCGAGCCCGTCGTGAAGGAAGGCGACGTGGTCGGCGCCGGCCAGAAGATCGGCGAGAGCACCGGCTTCGTGTCGGCGCCCGTCCACGCGAGCATCTCGGGGAAGGTGACGGCGATCGCGCCCCTGCCGCACCCGGCCATCCGTCGCGCCGTGCGCTCGATCGTGATCGAGAGCGCCGGCGGAGGGGCCCGTCGACGGCGGCGCGTGGACCGAGCCCCGCGACTGGCAGGGTCTGTCCGCCGCGGACATCCGCGAGCGGATCAAGGAGGCGGGGGTCGTCGGCCTCGGCGGCGCCGCCTTCCCGACCCACGTCAAGCTCAGCCCGCCCGCCGGCAAGAAGGTCGACACCCTCATCCTGAACGGCGTGGAGTGCGAGCCGTTACCTCACGGCCGACCACCGGCTCATGCTGGAGCAGGCCGAGGACATCCTCGAGGGGGCGCGGATCATCCTGAAGGTGCTGGGCCTGCCGCGGGCGTTCATCGGCATCGAGGCCAACAAGCCCGACGCCATCGCCCACATGGGCGAACGCTGCAGGGCGCTGGCCGCCCCGGTCGAGGTCGTGGCCCTGAAGGTGAAGTACCCGCAGGGCGCGGAGAAGCAGCTCATCAAGGCCGTCCTCAACCGCGAGGTGCCCAGCGGGGGGCTGCCCTTCGACGTCGGCGTCATCGTGCAGAACGTGGGCACGGCCCTTGCCGTCTACGAGGCGGTGGTCCGGGGCAAGCCCCTGATCGAGCGGGTGCTCACGGTGAGCGGCGACGGGGTGAAGGAGCGCAAGAACCTCCTGGTGCGCATCGGCACGCCGTTCTCCGAGGTCATCGCGTTCTGCGGGGGCATCGCCCCCGACGCCGACGGGTCGCAGGGCGAGCGCCGTGATCATGGGCGGGCCCATGATGGGCCTGTCCCAGTACACCCTCGACGTGCCCGTGGTGAAGGGCACCAGCGGCATCCTCGTGCTGGCGAAGGGCGCGCGGGGCGAACCGCCGACGACCTGCATCAAGTGCGGCCGCTGCGTGGAGATCTGCCCCATGGGCCTGATGCCCAACCGGATCGGCGACTACGCGGAGATGGAGAAGCTTCGCCGAGTGCGAGAGTTCGGCGTGAAGGACTGCATCGAGTGCGGGGCCTGCGCGTACGTCTGCGACGTCCCGCCGGCCCATCGTGCACCTGATCAAGTACGCGAAGCTGAACCTCGCGAAGAAGAAGAGGCAGGGGTAGCGGAGCATGGCCAACACATTCATCGTTTCCGTCTCCCCCCACCTGCGCGCGCACGAGAACACGGCGCGCGTCATGTGGCGCGTCAGCATCTCGCTGGTCCCCGCCGTCGCTCGCCTCGATCTGGATCTTCGGCTGGCGCGCGCTTCTCGTGATCGCCGTGTGCGTCGTCGTGTCCGTGGTCACGGAGGTCCTGTGCCAGCTCGTGCTTCAAGCGGAAGATCACCGTCGCGGGACGGCAGCGCGGTGGTCACCGGCCTGCTCCTGGCCTTCACGCTGCCCGTGCAGACCCCGCTGTGGATGGTCGCGGTCGGCGCGTTCGTCGCCATCTTCCTCGTCAAGCAGCTCTTCGGCGGGCATCGGGCTACAACATCTTCAACCCGGCCCTGGCGGCCCGCGCCGTGCTGCTCGCCTCGTTCCCCGTGGCCATGACAGCGTGGTCCGCCCCGGTGCTCTCCCTGGGCAGGGTGGATGCGACGGCCGCCGCCTCCGCGCTGGGCATGGTGAAGGAGGCTGCCAAGGCGGGCACCTCGGTCTCGATGCCGTACGGGTACCTCGACCTGCTCCTCGGGCAGCGTGCCCGGCTCGCTGGGCGAGACCTGCAAGGTCGCGCTGCTCCTGGGCGGCCGCGTTCCTGCTCATCCGCCGGCATCATCGACTGGCGCATCCCCGCTCACCTTCATCGGCAGCGTGGCGCTGCTGTCCTTCGTGGTCGGCCGCGACCCGCTGTTCGACGTGCTGTCGGGCGGCCTGATCCTGGGGGCCTTCTTCATGGCCACCGACTACGTCACCACGCCCGACGACCCGAACGGCAAGCTGATCTTCGGCGCTGGGATGCGGGCATCGTGACCTTCCTGATCCGCGCCTACGGCGGCTTCCCCGAGGGCGTCTGCTACGCGATCCTCTTCATGAACTGCGTCTCGCCCCTCATCGAGAGGTACGCTGGTGCCGCGCAGGTTCGGCGCCGCGGGCGCGAAGGCCGCGAGGCCGCGGCCGGCGCCGCGACGGCGAAGGGGGCGGCGAAATGAAGGGGACAATCAAGCTCGCGCTGATCCTGTTCATCGTGTGCGGCCTTGCCGCGGGCAGCCCTGCGCGTCGTCAACGCGGTCACGAAGGAGCGGATCGCCGAGTCACGCGCGCGATCGAGCAGGATGCGAGGCCCTGCAAGACGGTCTTCCCCGAGGCCGAGGAGTTCCGCGAGACCGAGCCCGGGCAAGGCGTGGGATGCCGCTGCAGGGCGGCGCCGGCGATCGGCGTCGTGTGCGCCTCGTGTCGACGCAGGGCTACTGCGGGCACCATCGAGCCGGTCTTCGGCCTGCGGTCCGACGGCGACGCCTCACCGGGGTGCGGGTGCTGTCCCAGACCGAGACGCCGGGCCTGGGGGCGAAGATCACCGAGGCGCAGTTCCTCGGGCCAGTTCGCGGGGAAGGCCCGCGCCGAGGTCGCCCTGACGAAGGACGACGCGGCCA
The DNA here is from genome assembly GCA_963733835.1 of uncultured Spirochaetota bacterium. Lineage (GTDB taxonomy): Bacteria > Spirochaetota > Spirochaetia > SZUA-6 > Fen-1364 > CAVTER01. The sequence goes on along the minus strand of CAVTER010000008.1, from coordinate 58,639 downwards.
GCGGGAAGATCGACGCGATCGCCGCGGCCACGATCTCCTCGCGCGCCGTGACGAAGGCCGTCCGGGCCGCCGTCGACGCGGTCGCAGCAGATGCGCCTGGCGCCGGAGGGAGGCAACTGAGATGGAGATGCAGAAGAAGCCGAGCCTCGGGCAGGAGCTCACCAAGGGCCTCATCCGGGAGAACCCCATCCTCATCATCATGCTGGGCCTGTGCGCGACGCTCGCCTGCTCGACGAGCGCCACCGACGCCGCTGGGCATGGGCGCTGGCCTTCAGCTTCGTGATGATCTGCTCGAACGTCGTGGTCGTCGCTGATCCGCAAGATCATGCCCAGCCAGATCCGCATCCCGGTGTTCATCACGGTCATCTCGACCTTCGTCACGATCGTCGACTACGCGATGAAGGCCTACGCCCCCTCGCTGTCCCGGTCGCTGGGCGTGTTCGTGCCGCTCATCGTCGTGAACTGCATCGTCATGGGCAGGGCCGAGGCCTTCGCCAGCAAGAACGGCGTGCTCGCATCGCTCATGGACGGCATCGGCATGAGCATCGGCTTCACCGTGGTCATCACCCTCATCGGCGCGCATCCGCGAGCTGCTCGGCGCGGGCACGCTCTTCGGCTTCGCCGGTCATGCCGGCGAGCTACCAGCCCGTCCTCATCTTCATCCTGCCCCCGGGCGCGTTCCTGGTGATCGGCTTCCTCATGGCCATCCAGCAGCGCATCATGAAGCGGTAGGAGGGCCGACACCGTGATTTCCAACGACATGAACCTGTTCCTGATCTTCCTCAGCGCGATGATCGTGAACAACATCCTGCTCATCCGCTTCATCGCGCTGTGCTCGTTCTTCGGCATCTCGAACAACATCAAGACCTCGATCGGCATGGGCATCGCCGTCATCTTCGTCATGGTGATGGCCTCCAGCATCTCCTGGATCGTCTACCACTTCATGCTGGTGCCCTTCGACCTGCGTGTACCTGCGCACGGCGGCCTTCATCCTCACCATCGCCACCTTCGTGCAGCTCGAGGAGATGTTCATCCGCAAGATGCTTCCCGCCCTCTACCGGGCCATGGGCATCTACCTGCCGCTGATCGTCGTCAACTGCGCGGTGCTGGCCGCGGCGTTCCTGATCATCGACTACAACCTCGGCTTCATCAAAAGCCTCGTCTACACGATCGGCGTCGGGGTCGGCTACTTCGTCGCCATCGTGATGTTCGCCGCCATCCGGGAGCGCATCGCACTCGCCCCCATCTCGCAGTCCTTCAAGGGGTATCCCATCGCCTTCATCACCGCGAGCCTCATGTCGCTCGCCTTCCTCGGGTTCAAGGGGTTGTTCGGCCTATGAGCGTCCTCACGATCCTCGTCCCCGTCCTCGCGCTCGGCCTGCTCGGCGTGGCCTTCGCCGTGCTGCTGGGCGTGTCGTTCCGCAAGTTCGCCGTCCAGGTGGACCCGAAGCTGGAGAAGATCCTCGCCGCCCTGCCCGGGCTCCAACTGCGGCGCCTGCGGCTACGCCGGCTGCCTGGGCCTGGCCGAGGCGATCGTGGCGGGCAAGGCCGAGGCGACCGGCTGCGTGGCCGGCGGCAACGCCACGGCCCAGGCGGTGGCCGAGGTGCTGGGAATCTCCCTCGAGCCGAAGACCGAGCTCGTGGCCTTCGTGGCCTGCCGGGCGGGCCGCAGCACGGCGCGGATGATCTACCAGTACGAGGGCGTGGACAACTGCCAGGCCGCCAACCTGCTGTTCGGCGGCGACAAGGCCTGCGCGTGGGGCTGCCTCGGGCTGGGAAGCTGCGAGAGGGCCTGCCCCTTCGACGCGATCCACGTGAACGCCGACGGCCTCGCCGTTGTCGACCGGGCGAAGTGCACCTCCTGCGCCAAGTGCGTGGCAGCCTGCCCGCGGCACCTCATCGACATGGTGCCGAAGAGCCAGGACGTCCTGGTGGCCTGCAAGAACCACGACCGCGGGAAGAAGGCCAAGGACGTGTGCCCCATCGCCTGCACCGCCTGCAAGATCTGCGAGAAGAACTGCCCCGACGACGCGATCCACGTCACCGACAACCTCGCCGTCATCGACTTCCCGAAGTGCACCCAGTGCGGCACCTGCGTCGTGAAGTGCCCCCAGGCCTCGATCGTGAGCATGTCCGGCAAATACGAGGCGGCGGCGAAGAAGAAAAAAGAAGGCGAGCCCGTTGGCGCGGTCGAGGGCTGAGAAGCCCGCGGCGGCCTCCCCGGGTCGTTTCACCCCGGCGGTCGCCTTCGCGGCCGCCGCGACCATCCTGTTCTGGGGCTCGGCTTTCGCGGGCATCCGCGCCGGCCTTCACTCGTATTCCCCGACCCATCTGGCTCTCCTGCGCTTCCTCGCCGCGTCGGCTGTTCTCGGGGCCTGGGCCCTGGCCTCGCGCATGCGCATCCCGGCCCCCCGCGACCTGCCGAAGGTGTTCCTGCTCGGCCTGCTCGGGTTCGCCTTCTACAACGTGGCGCTCAACATCGGGGAGACCACGATCGCCGCGGGTCCCGCGGCGCTGCTCATCCAGACGGTGCCCATCTGGACCGCGCTGGCGGCCACGGTGTTCCTCGGCGACAGGCTGCGCCCCTTCGGCTGGGTCGGCATCGCTATCGGGTTCTGCGGTGCAGTGGTGATCGCCCTGGGGAAGCGCGGCGGATTCGCGCTGGGCTGGGGTGCGGGCCTGGTCGTGCTCGCCGCGATATCGGCGAGCGCGTACAACGTGATCCAGAAGGGCATGCTGGGCAGGTACACCCCCGTGCAGATCACGACGTACGCGATCTGGGCGGGCACGCTGCTGCTGCTCCCCTTCGCCGGCGGGCTGGCCGGCGAGGTGCGCCGCGCGGCCATCGGCGATACCCTGGCGGTCGCCTACCTGGGGGTCTTCCCCGCGGCGCTGGGGTACGTGACCTGGGCGTACGTCCTGTCGAAGTTCCCGGCCGCGCGAGCGGCCAGCTTCCTCTACGGGGTGCCCGTGACGGCCTTCCTCGTGGGCTGGGCGTGGCTGGGCGAGGTGCCGACCCTCGTCGACCTCGTCGGCGGCCTGCTCGCCCTGGGAGGAGTCGTCGTGGTGAACACTATGGGAAAAGAGCGGTCTGGCCCGGCGGGCGGAAGAGAAGCAGCTTCCGTGCCCAGAAGTTCCAGGAAAAGATGATCGCCGCGGCGATGAGCTTCGACAGAAGGTAGAAGATCCCCAACGGCTCGGTGAACGCCCACAGCAGGGCCTCGTTCAGCCCCAGCCCCACCAGCCCGACCCCGAGAAACAGCCCGTACTCCAGCACCCGGGAGGCAAACCGGCGTTCGGGGAAGACCCACGCCACGCTCAGCAGGTAGCTCACGGTCGTTCCCGCGGCAAAGGAGATCCCCGCCGAGACCAGGTAGTGCACCCCCGCTGCCTCGGTGAGCAGGGCGAGGAGCCCGAAGTCCACGCCGAAGGCAAGGGCGCTCACCGCCATGGACTTCGCGAGCTGCACCAGTGCCTTCCGTGACCGGGTCGAGCCAGCCATGACCAGCCTCAAAAAAAACCCCCGGCAGCGCCGGGGGTCTTCGCGCAGGATCGACTCCTACCAGATCTGCAGCAGGACGCCCGCCCGGGTGATGTACCAGATCAGGAGGATCCCCGAGATGATGGCGACCCCGAAGAACCACAGGGAGAGGCCCGTGCTCTCGTCCCTGCAGGCAAGGCCGATGATGAGGCACATCACCAGGGTGGCGATGAGACCGACGAGCGCGAGGATGCCCGCGGGGAGGTTCTCCGCATAGATGCCGGCCCAGCCGAACGCGAAGCTGAACAGGAGGAGAACGATCGCACCGATGAGGAACACGAGGAAGTTTCTGGTCATGCACTACTCCTTTTCGCCATCTCCGGGGGAGATTCCAGTCTTCTTGTACCCGTCCCCCTCAATCCTATAGAGTTTTCGACAAATTTCAAGGTCCCGTCCCGCCCGCGCGCAGTCGGGCTTCGTGCGCCTCCAGGGCGGCTATCCGCTCTGACAGGGCGGGGTGCGAGTAGTGGAAGAAGCTGTACAGCGGGTGCGGGGTGAGATTGGCGAGGTTCTCCCGGGCCAGCCGCAGGAGAGCGGCCTTCATGCCGTCGGCCGAATCCATCGCTTCCACGGCGAACCTGTCCGCCTCGTACTCGTGCCTGCGGGACCACAGGGATGCGAGGGGCGTGAGCAGGAACGCGAAGGGCCCCGCGCAGAAGGCGAGGAGGGCAAGGAGGGCGTGAGGGCTGGCCGCCTCGAACCCGAACGCGGCGAACAGGGCCTGCCACTGCAGGAGCAGCCCCGAGATCGCGAACACGGCCAGCGACCCGGCGAGGGAAACGGCAAGCCCCTTCGCGACATGGTGATGTCTTTCGTGACCCATCTCGTGGGCGAGCACGGACAGGATTTCCTCGGCAGACGGCCCCTCCGCACCCGGGCCGACAAGGGTGTCGAAGAGCACGATCCGCTTCGCGGCGCCGATGCCCGTGAAGTACGCGTTGGAATGGCCCGACCGCCTGCTGCCGTCCATCACGAACACGCCGCTCACCCGCACGCCGAGCCTCGCAGCCAGGCCGAGGATCGCCTCGCGGAGCGGGCCGGGCGCGAGCGGCGTGAAATCGTTGAAGAGCGGCGCGATCACCAGGGGGTGCAGCACGGACAGCCCCAGCTGCAGGCAGGCCGCGGCAAGGAATGCCCACAGCCACCACAGCTGTCCCGCGCCGCCCATCAGCAGGAGAAGACCGGCGCCGGCCGGCAGGCCGATCAGCGCCGCCAGGGCGAGGCCCTTCACCCTGTCCGCGGCGAACAGGCGCGCCGTGGTGCGGTTGAACCCGAAGCGCGCCTCTGTCGAGAAGGTGGAGTACAGCGCGAAGGGCAGGCCGACGAGGCGCGACAGGGCGAAGAGGCAGGCGAGGAAGAGCAGGCCCTGCAGCCACGGGGGAACCGGGACCCGGCGCACGGCCGTGTCGAGCGCCGCGAACAATCCGCCGAGCACTGCCGCGAGGACCGCGGCCGACGAGACGGCGCTTTCCACGAGGACGAGCCTGCCCCGCGCGAGGGTGTACGCCGTCGACCGGGCGTACGCCCCGGCATCGACGGCACCGGCGAACAGCGGCGGGACAGCCCCCGCGCGGCGCGCCGCGTGCGCCATGTTCAGAAGCGTGAGCGCCGCCTCCCCGGCCAGCACGAGCAGGAAGACCGCGAGCCATGCTGCGAGGATCGCGGGCGCGCCCATCGCTCCGCTACCGTCCCATGGCCGGTTCGGCCTCCCGTGCCGCCGCGACGGAGCCGATGAACGCGCTCACCGCCTTCCTGTGCACCCGCACCCTGTCGTCGAACTCGTCCCACAGGGGAGTCTCGACAGTGTAGGACTGGGGGGTCCCATGCAGGCGGGTGTAGTGCTCGAGGGAGAGCTGCCGGGCAGCGGCGATCCACGGCAGGGCCACGGCGGGCATGCGCAGGATGCCGCCCCGGGTGCGGAACAGTCCCTCGCGGTAATTCTCCTGGGCAGGCTTTCCCATGTCGCGCAGGATGCGGGCATACTCCTCGCCCAGGCCCCGGCCGTGCGGGAGGTACTGGTAGACGAAGTAGCCGTACTTCTTCGACTCGTGCAGGTCCATGACAAGGTCGTAGGGCCCGCCAGCGGCCACGAGCTCCCGGATGGCCGCCGCCTCGCGCGTGCGCCGGGAGGCGAAGTCCCTGTTCATGTCCTCCCCGTCCCCGTTGTAGCGGTACCCGTACACCCAGCCCCAGGGGTTTGCCACGGGCACGATGTCGATGTCGGCCGAGGGCAGGGCGGCAGGGTCCCGGGCCAGCTCCGCGGCGAGGGACAGCAGGGCCTCCACACCCGAGGTCTCTGTTCCGTGCACGCCGCTCACCAGGAGGACCCTCGGCGGCCGCTCCGCCCCGCCGGCCGCGCGGAAGTGCAGCAGGTGGATGGGGAAGGAGGTGCCCCTGTAGCTCACCGTGTCCAGCACGCGCCGGGAGAGCCTGGCCGAGCGGGGGATCTCGTCCAGCCTCCGCTCGACGGTGCGCCAGCTCCTCAGGGGCCAGAAGACGTACCCCGGGGCGGGCCAGTTCGTGGCCCGGGGGTGCGAGCCTGCCGCGATGGCCGCGATGACCGCCCCGTTGGCGGCGGCGAGGCCGAGTGCGGCACAGGCGCAGATGACCAGGGTCCTGCGCCGCAGCAGCGCCCGCAGCCGGGGGTGCCTGGGAGCCGACGCGGGGGCGCCGGGGTCGGGTCCGTCCATTGCGCGGCAGTATGCCCTGCCGCCCGCGCGCCGTGCAAGCAGTCCCCGCGGGCCGGAAAAAAGCTTTGCAAATCCAGCGCGCTCAGCGTACATTCTCTGCATCAGGAGGTCCCCATGAAGCTGACGATCACGCATCAGGAAAAGTACTCCCGCGGGCAGCTGATCCTTCGCACGCTTTTCGGCTGGATCTACATAGCGATCCCCCACGGCTTCCTCCTCGGCGTCGTGGGCATCTGGTCGGCCATCCTCTCCTTCGTCACGTTCTGGGTGGTTCTGTTCACGGGGAAGTTCCCCGAGAACATCTTCAAGTTGCAGATCGCCTACCAGAACTGGAGCCTGCGCGTCATGGCCTCGCTGTCGAACCTCGTCGACGGCTACCCCGCCTTCCTGCCCAAGGGCACCAGCGACACGGTGAAGCTGGAGGTCCCCCGGCCCGAGAAGGTGCGCCAGGGCCTCGTGATCGTGCGGCTGCTGTTCGGCGCGATCTACGTGGGAATCCCGCACGGGATCTGCCTGTTCGGACGGCTGATCGCCACGGCGGTGGTGCAGTTCGTCGCGTGGTGGGCCGTCCTGTTCACGGGGAAGTACCCCGCCCGCATGCATGCCTTCAGCGTGGGCACGCAGCGCTGGGTCCAGCGCATCAGCCTGTACCTGGGCTACTTCACCGACGAGTACCCGAAGTTCTCGGGCAAGGAGTAGCAGGGGTCTTCGCGTTCGCGCCCCGGGGCCCGCGCCCCGGGGCGCGGTCTTTTCCGGGCAGGAGGCATCCCGTGAGCACCGAAGAGCAGCCGCGCGCAGGGCAGGCCATCCGCCTGCCGCAGCCCGACGAAATCCCCGAGAGCGAGCGGGACGACGCCATGGCGGCGTACTTCATGATGTTCGCTTCCCTCGCCATCGGCCTCCCGCTGCCGCTGGTCAACCTGGTCGCCTCCCTCGTGTACTGGCTGGTGAACAGGAAGACCTCGACCTTCGTGGCATTCCACTCCCTGCAGTCGCTGCTGTCGCACCTGCCCGTGACCCTCCTCAACGCGGGCCTTGTCGCCTGGACCGTCGTCGCGATCGTGAGCCCCGCGAGATTCGGGGGGACCTTCTTCTGGTACCTCGCCTTCACGGTCCTGGTGAACGTCGCCTACATCGTCATTTCGATCATCGCGCTGGTCCACGCCCGCAAGGGGCGGTTCTACTACATGCCCGTCTTCGGGCGCATTTCCTTCCTGCGGCTGTACGGGCCGCGGGCCGCGGCGCGGCGGACGGCGACTGCGTGGGAGAACAGGCCCCCCGGCCCCCCGACGTGATGGGGCGGGGCAGGCTGGCGCGCGAGATCGCGATCCTCCTCGCAGCGGCAGGCGTGATCGCGGGGCTCGCCTTCGGCGCGCAGAGGCTGTTCTTCTCCCGTCCCTTCCCCCACGCCGATCTCCCGCGCTGGCTCGACGGCGCGCTGAAGCCCCTCCTCCTGCGGCAGATCCGGGCGGAGAACCGCCTGGTCGAGGAGCCCGTGGTCGCGCGGGCGCTCGCCGCGGTGCTGGCGAGACTGGACTCGGCGTCCGGCGCTGACGGCATCGAGGTGCTCGTGATCGATTCCCCGGTGGTGAACGCTTTCGCCGTCCCCGGCGGGCTGGTGTGCGTGTGCACGGGCCTCGTGGAATCACTCTCCTCCGCGGACGAGCTTGCCGCGATCATCGCCCACGAGATGTCGCACGTCCGCTCCCGCGACGCGCTGGCAGGGCTGGCGCGCCGGGTGGGCGTCTCTGCGCTGCTCTCCGCGCTCACCGGGGGCAGGGGAGGGAGCGCGGCGCAGGGGCTTCTCGCCGACCTGGTGAGCCTGCGCTACGGCAGGGAGGCGGAGGACCGGGCAGACAGCTTCGCCGTCGCGCTCCTGGCCGAGTCGGGAGTGGACCCCTCCAGTTTCGCGCGCGCACTCGCGCGCATCCGCGACGCGGGTGCGAAGGTCCCCGGGCTCCTTCGCTACCTCGATCCGCACTCGCCCATCGACGAGCGCATCGCGCGGGCAGGGGCGCAGGGGACGGCCGCGGCCGCCCGGGCGGGGAAGGCGCCGTCGCCGATTGCCGTGGACTGGAAGGCGCTCGTGCAGGCGCTTGCCTCCCCGCTCGAGCCGGGGAAGGAGTAGGCCGGCATGGTCGAGGACGGGCAGGGCGCCCTGTCGCTCTTCCACCCCGTTGTCCGGTCCTGGTTCCGCGGTCCGTGGGCAGGCCCACCGAGGTGCAGGAGCAGGCGTGGCCGGCCATCGCCGCGGGGCGAGCACGTGCTCGTCTCGGCGCCGACCGGCACGGGCAAGACCCTCGCCGCGTTCCTGTGGGGCATCGACAGGCTGGTCGCGGGCAGGCTGCCCGCCGGCGCGGTCCGCATCCTCTACGTCTCGCCGCTCAAGGCGCTCAACAACGACATCCGCAGGAACCTCCTCGCGCCGCTCGGGCAGCTGCGGGAGGCCTTCCAGGCGGCGGGCGAGCCGTTCCCCGCGCTGCGCGTGCGCGACGCGCAGCGGCGACACCCCGCCGCCGAGCGGCGGCGCATGCTCACGCCATCCGCCGGAGATCCTCATCACCACGCCCGAGAGCCTGAACCTCCTGCTCGCCGGCCCCGCGGCCCGGCGCATGCTCGACGGCCTGGCCACGTGATCCTGGACGAGATCCACGCGGTGGCCGGGACCAAGCGCGGCACGCACCTCGTCACGGCGGTCGAGCGGCTGGTGGCGCTGGCCGGGCGAGTTCCAGCGCATCGCGCTCTCGGCGACGGTGCGGCCGCTGTCCGCCGTGGCCGACCTGGTCGGGGGCTGGCGGATCGCCGCCCCGGGAAGGGCCGGCGATTCCGCCTCGTACGAGAAGCGCGACGTGCGGATCGTCCACGTGCCGCTTGCCAAGGCGTACGAGATCGCGTCTGTTCCCCGCGGCCGCCTCGGCGCCGGGCGCCGCCCGACCTCGGCCCGGCGCAGCCGAGCCCGGCCCCCTCGACCCGTGTCTGGGGCGCCGTTGCCGCGCGATGCCGGGCCATCGCCGGCGACAGCGGTCCACGCTGTTCTTCGTCAACTCCCGCCGGCACGCGGAGAAGCTGGCCCGGTTCATCAACGAGGAGGCCGGGCGCAACGCTGGCCTGGGCGCACCACGGCTCGCTCTCGCGCGAGATGCGCCTCGTGGTCGAGCAGCGCCTCAAGCGCGGCGAGCTGCGGGCGATCGTGGCCACCAGCTCGCTGGAGCTGGGCATCGACATCGGCGCGCTCGACGAGGTGGTGCTCGTGGAGTCGCCCTTCACCGTCGCCTCGGCCGTGCAGCGCCTCGGCCGGGCCGGCCACGGGGTGGGGGAGGCGAGCCGGGCGGTGCTCCTCCCCCTGCACGGCCGGGACCTGCTGGACGCGGCGGTCACGGCCCGGGCGGTGAGGCTGCAGGACATCGAGAGCGTCACACCCGTTGTCCTGCCCGCTGGACGTGCTGGCGCAGGTGATCGTCTCCATGACCAGCGTGGAGACGTGGACGGTCGAGACCGCTCTACGACGCGGTGCGCGCGAGCTGCCCCCTACCACGAGCTGCCCCGCCGGCAGTTCGACCTCGTGCTGGACATGCTCGCGGGGCGGTACGCCGAGACGCGCCTGCGCGAGCTCGCCCCGATGGTGTCGCTCGACCTCGTGACCGGTACGGTCCGCGCCCGGGAGGGCGCGCGCTGCGCCTGTGCCCGAACGGCGGGACCATCCCCGACCGGGGGTACTTCGGCCTGCGCACGGCCGACTCGGAGGCGCTGCTGGGCGAGCTGGACGAGGAGTTCGTCTGGGAACGGTCGGTCGGCGACACCTTCGTGCTCGGCACGCAGGCCTGGAGGATCCAGTCGCATCGGCCACCAGGACGTGGAGGTGGTCCCGGCCCCGACGCGCAGCGCCATGTCGCCGTTCTGGAAGGCCGAGGAGAGAAACGGCGACTTCCACGTCTCCCTGCTCGTCTCGCCGCACCCTGGAGGAGTGCGACCCGCGGGTCGGCACCCCGGGGTTCGCGGCCGCCCTGGCTGCAAGCCACGGGATGGAGGAGGGGGCGGCGCGCACCCTCGTCGAGTACCTGGAGAGGCAGAAGCGCGCGACCGGGGGCGACCTGCCGCACCGGCACCACCTCCTGGTCGAGCATCCCCGCGAGGCAGCCGGGCCGGCCGGGAAATCGGCGGGTTTCCCCGTGGTCCTGCACACCCTGTGGGGCGGCCGGGTCAACAAGCCGTACAGCCTGGCCCTTGCCGCGGCGTGGCACGAACGCTTCGGCGGGCGGCCCGAGCTCTTCCAGGACGACGACGCGATCCTCCTGGTGCCCGCGCAGGCGCGCACGGCCCAGGAGATCCTCGGCCTGGTGCGGCCCGAGAACCTCGAGCGCCTGCTGCGCCGCAGCCTGGAGGCAAGCGGGTTCTTCGGCGCGCGCTTCCGCGAGAACGCCGCGCGTGCGCTGCTGCTGCCCCGCTCCTCGCCCCGTCGGCGCATGCCGCTGTGGCTGACCCGGCAGCGGGCGAAGACGCTGCTGTCCGCCGTGTCGCGGTACGACGACTTCCCGCTGACCCTTGAGACGTGGCGCACGTGCCTGCGCGACGAGTTCGACATGGAGAGCCTCGCGCTGGTGCTGGGCGAGATTGCCGACGGCACCATCCGCGTGACCGAAGCGGTGACGCAGTCTGCCTCGCCGTTCTGCGGCGACATCGTGCGCCGGCGAGATGAACGCGCTCATGTACGCGGACGACACCCCCGCGGGGGGGAGCACCTCCCTGCGCGGCGACCTCGTGCGCGAGGTAGCCCTGTCCCCGCGGCTGCGGCCCCTGGTGCCCGCGGTCACGGTTGCTGCGCTGGAGTCCCGGCTCAAGCGCACGGCCGAGGGCTACGCGCCGCGCGATGCCCGCGAGCTGCTCGTCCTGCTGAAGGAGCGCGTGCTGATCGCGCGCGCCGAGTGGGACGAGCTTCTCGCCGCTGTCGAGCGCGACGCGGGCATCCCGCCGGCCCGGGCAGAGGAAGAGCTGGCCGGCAGGGCCGTGGCGGCCGGCGACGGGAGCCCCGGTTCTCCCCCGGCCGACGCGGTGGCGGCGGCGGAGCGGCTGCCCTGGATCCGCCGCTGCCTGTCCGCGGGCAACGACGAGCAGCTCGCGGAGCTCGTCGCGGAGGTTCTGCGCTCGTGGGGGCCTGTGAAGCCATCGTCCATCGCGGGGCTGCTCGGCCAGTCGACCGCGAGGGTCGCCTCGGTCCTCGACGACCTCGCGGAACAGGAGGCAGTGGTGGTGGACCGTCTCGTCGAGGGCGACGGGTCGGTCCTGGCCTGCGACAGGGAGAACCTGGAGCGGCTCCTGCGCATGGCACGGGTCGCGCGCGCGGCACCCGCGGTCCCCACCCTTCCCCTGGAGCGGCTGCCGCTCTTCCTGGCCCTGCACCACGGGCTTCTCGAGCCGGCGTCGGGCGTCGAGGGCCTGAAGGCCGCCCTGGAGCGGCTTTTCGGCGCGGTGCTGCCGGCGCGCCTGTGGGAGGAGGAGGTGCTGCCCGCGCGCGTGCCGGGGTATTCCCCGCGGATGCTCGACCAGCTCATGCGCGAGTCGGGGCTCCTCTGGTTCGGGGCAGGGCGCCAGCGGATCGGCTTCTGCCTGCCCGGCGACGCGGAGCTGTTCCTCGAGCCCGTCTCCGACACCGACAAGGCGCGCTGCGACGCGGTCTTCCCGGGAGCGACGGGCAGGTACGCCTTCTGGGACCTCGCGGCTGCCCGGTCGGGGCAGCTCGCCGACGAGCTGTGGAGCCTCGCGTGGAAAGGCGCTGTCTCCAACGACTCGCTGCAGCCCGTGCGCCGGGGCCTGGCCGGGGGATTCCACGCGGAGCCTGCCGCGCTGCCGGGCGGCAGGCGGGGGGTGAGCCGGGACAGGTGGCAGGCATCGCGGCCGTCGGAAGGCTCGTGGTTCCGCGTGGAGCGCGGCGACGGTGCGGGGGATGCGCTGGAGGAGGAGGAGGCGAACCGGGACCGGGCACGCCAGCTCCTGCGCCGCCACGGCGTGGTCTTCCGCGAGCTGCTGGAGAGCGAGCTTCCCCTCCTGGGCTGGGCCCGGCTGTTCCGCACCCTCCGACTGATGGAGCTCTCCGGAGAGGTCGCCGCGGGCAGGTTCTTCGACGGCGTGCGGGGCATCCAGTTCGCCCTTCCCGCTGCCCTGCGGACGCTCGCTGCCGCGGCAGGGCCCGGCTTCGATGAGGCGGTCTACTGGATGAACGCGGCCGACCCGGCCTCGGCCGCGGGGGTGGACGTCGATGCCCTCAAGGCCGTGCTGCCGCAGCGGCTCCCGACCACGCACGTGGTCTTCCACGGCGCCCGGGCCGCCCTGGTGTCGAGGCGGCGGGGGCGGGACCTCGAGTTCCGTGTCCCGCCCGATTCGCCCCTCGTCGCCCGCCTGCTGCAGCTCGTGAAAGCCCTGGCAGGCGGGGAATCCTCGCCCCTGAGCGCGCTGCGCGTGGAGACCCTGAACGGCGAGCCCGCGGCAGCCAGCCCGTACGCGCCCGCGCTCCTCCGGTTCGGGTTCACCGCCGACTACAAGCGGCTCACCTGGCGGGCGGGCCTCAGCGGGCCTTGACCTTCACCCCGAGCATGAAGCCGCCTCCCATGGGGCCGGCCCCGGGCTCGAAGGTGACCCTTCCCTCCTCGATGTTCTTCGCCGCCAGGCGTGCCGCGTGGTGCGCCGAGGCCGTGCGCAGCACGCCGTCCAGCAGCATCCCGCCCAGCACGGCCGCTGCCGCGGGCAGGTACTGCAGGGGCGTGTGACCCTCCAGCCGGCCCTTGAACTCGGAGATGGGCGCGACGAACAGCGACTGCGGCTGCACGTCCGCGGGCAGGAGCAGCCAGGCCGCCGCGATCGTGCCGGCAGCAACGGCGGCGCTCCCCGCCATGAACAGGGCACCCGCGCCCGGGGCGCCGTTTGCGAACTGGCCCAGGCCGGGCATCACCAGGGACATCTTCGCCGAATGGGGAACGAACATCGCCTTCATGCGCGCGGCGGCGAGCCGCGCGCCGATGTCCTCCAGGTCGCCCACGGTCAGGTCGCCCAGGTCGGTCCCCTCGTACGGCTGGAGGGCGGCGGACAGCTCCGCGGCCATCGACGGCCCCCGGGCGGACGGCTCGGCGCCCAGGACAACCGCGGCAAGGAACGGGAGAAGAAATATGAACAAGGTTCGTCTCATTGAATGCCTCCGATGAGGCAAAGATACAGTTACTCCAGCTGCACGACCAGCGGAAAGCGCGCGAGGTCCTTGCCGTCCAGCGACACGATCGCCGCGTACGCGCCTGCCGTGCGGAACTGCAGGTTGGGGAAAGTGTCTGTCACGACCTGCATTTCGGCGAACGGGAAGGTCACGGCGCGCCGCACGGGGCCCGCGACCAGGGCGCCGGCGGGATCGAGGATGCGCACCGCGTGGGTGTGCTCCCCGTCGTCGCCCGAGAAGTACAGCGAGGCGACCACGAAGGTGTCGCGGGCGGGCAGCCTCTCGAAGGAGAAGTACTCGAACACGCCCGACACCTCGCACCAGCCGTCCCCGTCGCCCCAGGCGGCGCTCGCCGGGACGGACAGGACCAGCCGCGGGGTCTCGGCCGCCTCGTCGTCCGCCTCCACGTAGTAGGGAGACTCGTCCACGATCTCGCCGTCCAGGCTGACCGCCACCGTGTACACGCCGGCCTCGGGGAAGACGGTGCCCGCGAAATCGTGCGCCAGCCACGTGACCGATTCCCCCGCAAAGTCCAGCTCGTCTTCCGATTCCGCCACCACCTCGCGCGTGGCCTCGTCGGTGATGAAGACCGAGACGGTGTGCGAGCCCTCGCCTGTCCAGCGCGTGTACACGTACAGGTCGACCTCGCAGGGGAACTCGTCGGTCCACAGGCTGGCGTGCACGCCGTCCAGGACGGTGAGCCCGTCGTCGTCCTCGGCGATGTCGTCGGTCACCGCTGACCCGAGGAAAGCGGTCCTGCCGAAGGCGGGGGAGAGGAGGGCGATGATCCCGAGAAGGACGAGCGGGAGGATGCGCCGGCTGCTCATGCGCCGATGATGGGCAGGGAGGCGCGGCGCGTCAAGCCGCGGGAAGCGGCCCGGGAACCGCCAGGTCGAAGGTGCTCCCCTCGCCCGGGGCGCTTCGCGCGCTCACCGTCCCGCCGTGCGCGCGGGCCACGCTCTGCACGATGGCAAGGCCCAGGCCGACGCCCTCGGCAGGACCTGCCCGGCCCGGGGCCTCCTCGCCGGCGTTCCTGCCGCGGAAGAACCTCTCGAAGATCCGCGGGAGGTCGGCGGGGTCGATGCCGGGGCCGGTGTCGCGCACGCGAAAGACGACGGCGCTGCCCCCGGACCCTGCTCGACCGCTGCCTCCGCGCTCACCGACCCCCCGGGAGGTGTGAACTTGACAGCGTTGGAGAGGAGGTTCGAGACGGCGAGCACCATCCTGTCCCGGTCGCAGGAGAGGCCGAGCGGCGCCCCGCCAGCGCGCACCTCCAGCAGGACTCCCTTCTCGGCGGCGAGGATGCGCACCCCCGCCGCGGCCTCGAGCAGGATGTCCTGGGCGGAATGCTCCCCCATGGTGAGGCTGGCGATGCCGGCGTCGAGCCGGGAGAGGTCCAGCAGGTTCGCCGTGATCCACTCCAGGCGCTTGAGCTGCGCGGCGCTCTCGAGCAGGAACTCCTCGCGGGCCGCGGGGTCGGCTGCAGCGCTTCCCTGCAGCAGCTCGTTGAACGTGGAGAGGGCCGTGATGGGAGTGCGCAGCTCGTGGGACGCGTCCGCGACGAACCTGCGCAGCGAGTCGCGCTCCGCGCGCAGGTCGCGGAAGCTCGACTCGAGGCTCGCCGCCATGGAGTTGAACTGCCTCGCGAGGCCGCCGATCTCGTCGCGCCGTCCGTCCGGGGCGCGCGCGGCGAGGTCGCCGTCGGCCATGCGCCTGGCAGCCTGCGCGAGGCCGCGCAGGGGATCGGTGAGGGTCTTTCCCATCAGCAGGCCGAATGCCACGGCGACCACGAGCGAGCCGATGCCCGGACAGGAGCACGGCCTGCCGGATCGTGGCCACGACCTCGCCGCTGGGAGAGAGGGGGCTGGACAGCTCCACGAAGCCCACGGGCCGTGCCGCGTCGCCGACCGGCACGCGGATGGAGCGCACCTGCGGGTCGGGCCCGGGGGGAAGGCGCGGGGCGCCCGGCGGCTGGCCTCCCAGCTCCACCTCGAACTCGAATCTTCTTCCCCACGGCGTGAGCATGCGCCGGGCCACCACGTGCGAGCTGCCGAGGGGCAGGTCGCGCAGGAAGGGCAACCTGTCGCGGGAGCGCGCAGGCAGCTCCCCGTGCCTGCTTCCCGGCGGCAGGGGAAGGACGAAGGGGGAGGTGCCCCGGCGCGCGGGGTCGACCTCGGCGAGGTCCGAGGGCACCACCCACAGGAACTCGTCGGGGACGCCGGGCGCCCCCGAGTCGGCGATCAGGACCCCGTCCCCCCCGAGGATGCGCACCCGCGCATCCCCGAGGAAGGCCGAGGTGAACGCAAGCTCTTCAAGGGCGATCCGGCGGACCTGCGGCTCCATGAAACGGCCGGCCTGGAGGGCCACCGCGGCGGCGTTGGCCGCCAGGTACTCCCCCTCCTGTCTCTGCACGTGGCGTCCCACCATGAGCAGCGCGAAGGCGCCCATGAGGCACACCGACAGGATGATCAGCGCGGCGTAGCTGGCCGCAAGTCGCCACCGGATCGACGTGAACACGTCTCTCTCCCGGCTCTCAGATCCCGGGCGGGCTGTCGGCGGGCGGCTGCCCGTCGCCCGGCTGGCCGGACCTGCCCCAGGGCATCATCCAGCGATGCGGCATGCCCCGGGAACCCCCAGGCGTGGGGCTGCTGTCGGAGTCGGGCCGCTCGGGTCCCTGGAAGCCCATGAACCGTGACATCGTGATGCCGAGGAACCCCTTGCCCGTGTCGGACGGGTTCTCGCCCAGCGTGACCTCGATGGCCAGATCCTTCGTGTCGGGCATCCGCACGACGGTCAGGGTGACCGTGGAGCCGGGCTTCCGCGAGGCCACCGCTTCGGCCACCGCCTGCGGGGAGCGCACGCGCACTCCGTCCAGCGCGGTGACGAGGTCATTCTGCTTCAGGCCCGCCTTCTCGGCGGGGCCGTCCTCGGCCACGCCTGTCACGAGCACGCCACCCCGCACGCCGATGCCGCCTTCCCTGGGGCTTCCCCACGGGATGCCGTCCCAGGGCATGCGCGGCCCGGCCGTGTACTCCACGCCGAGGGACGGGGCATCCGTGTCGGCCTTCTTCCCCAGCGTGACCCGCACGTCGCGCGGCTCCTTCCCGGGCGACTGCACGGAGAGGGTGACCGCATCACCCGGCTTGTACGCCGCGATGAGCTCGGACAGGGAATCTCCCCCGCCCACAGCCTTCCCGTCCACCGACAGGATCACGTCGTTCGGGGAGAGTCCTGCCTGGGCGGCCGGGCTTGCCGGCGCCACGGTCGCGACGCGCGCTCCCTGGCCCCCCTGCCACCGCCACTCGAAAGGCTCGCCGCCGCGGCCGGGTCCCTGCCTGCTGCCCATCGAGGGAACCGGAAGGACGCCGAGCACGGGACGCCCGTCCTGGTCTGCCAGCTCGACTTTCATTGCCCGCACGGCGTCGCCGTGGCGGACCTTCAGGGCGATGGTGTCGCCTGCCTTCTTCGCGTCGATGGCGGCCTTCAGCTGCTCGGGGGAATCCACCGGCTGTCCGGCCGCCTCGAGGATGATGTCGCCCCGGGCGATGCCCGCCCTGTCCGCGGGGCTGCCCGGCTCGACCGCTGCCACCAGGACGCCTCGCCCGGCGTCTATGACGCCCCGATCGGCGTCGGAGGACTTCTTCTCATTGCCCGGCTGCGCGACCGCGAGGCTCGCGCTCACGGCCGCGATGATGGCCGCCGCCGCGAGGGATCGCGGGGACGCACGAAAGAATGCTCTCATTGACGTGTACCTCCGGGTCAAAAGCTACTGCTCAATGGTTGCAGTTTGTTTGCGGCCCGGTTAAAGTTCGTTAACACGCGCGGCCCCCTCACCGGGGCTTCCGCGAGAACATGTAGCCCGTGCCCCGCACGGTCACGAGCCAGCGCGGCGCTGGCGGGATCCTCCTCGAGCTTCTCGCGCAGGTGGCGCATGTGCACGTCCACGGTGCGCTGGGAGTCCACCGAGCTGTCGTAGCCCCAGACGATCTCCAGCAGCGTCTCCCGGCTGAAGACCCGGTCGGGGCTGGTGACGAGGTGGCGCAGGAGCCGGTACTCCGTCGGCGTCAGCGCCACGGGCGCGCCGTCGCGCTCCACCCGCATGCGTGGAGACGTCCACGCGCACGTCGCCGAAGTCGATGCGCTCAGGGCCCGGCCGGGGCGGCGAGCTCGCCGTAGGCCCGGCGCAGAGCGGCGTGCACCCGCGAGAGCAGCTCGCGGAGGCTGAAGGGCTTCACCACGTAGTCGTCGGCGCCCAGCTCCAGGCCGAGCACCTTGTCCACCTCCTCGTCGCGTGCGGTGACCATGATGATCGGCAGGGTCATGCCCTCCTCGCGCAGGGTCCTGCACACGTCGAAGCCGCTCATGTCGGGGAGGCGCACGTCGAGCAGAACAAGGTGGGGGCCGCCGGCGCGCGCCACCTCGAGGGCCTTCTTCCCGGTCGGGGCCACCACGACAGCGAAGCCCTCGGCCTTCAGGCCGTACTCGAGCCCGCGCGCGACGGAGGGCTCGTCCTCCACGATGAGGATGGTATGGCTGGACATCGGTACAAGTGTACCACGGCCCCGCGCGGAAGGGAAATCTCAGGCGGGTGACGCCGCCTCGCCTCCCGGCCCCACCACGCGGTTCTTGCCCGTCGCCTTCGCCCTGACCACCCTGTCGCTGGCAGCCTGGACCAGGGCAGCCCCTTCCACGGTCCCCGGCGGCAGCTCCCCCAGGGAGGCGACCCCGAGGCTCAGGGTGAGGCGAAGCTCGCGGGCCTCGTATCCCCTGATCGTCGCCGCCTCCAGGGCCGCGCGCAGACGCTCGGCCACGCGCGCGGCGTCGGCGGGCGTCGTCCCCGGCATCACGACGCAGAACTCCTCGCCCCCGTAGCGCGCCACCCAGTCCGTGGAGCGGGAGTGTCCGCGGGCGAGGTCCGCAACTGCCCGCAGCGCGCGGTCGCCCGTGGGGTAGCCGTAGCGCATGTTGACGGAGTGGAAGTCGTCGATGTCCGTCAGCACGATCGAGAGCTCCGTCCCCGCGCGTGCCGCGTTCTGCATCTCCCGCACGATCCTCCTGTCGAAGTAGCCCCTGGTGTACAGCTCCGTGAGCCCGTCGCGCTCGGCGCTGCGGCGCGACTCCTCGATCGCGCGGCGTCCCACGGAGGTAATCAGCTCCGACATCCTCTGCGTCCAGACCCGGGTCACGTTCTCGAAGTGGGCGAGGGCGGCCTGGTTGGGGTTTGCCGCCGCGGCGTCCCAGAACAGGTCGTGGCAGACCACCCGGTTCCTGCCCGCCCCCTTCGCGGAGTACAGCGACGCGTCGGCCTGGAGGTAGGCGTCCTCCACGCCCATGCCTTTCTCGAGGAACGCGAAGCCGATGCTCACGGTGACCCGCAGGGGGCCCCCGTCGACCGGGATCGGAGTCTCGGCAATCCGCCGCCGCAGACCCTCCAGCTTCTCGGCCACCTGCAGCCTGTCCGGGCAGGCGAGCACCCCCCCGAACTCGTCGCCCCCCATGCGGCACACGCAGTCCTCGAAGCCGTCCGACTCCATCACGAGCGCGGCCGCCCGCTGCAGAAGGGCGTCGCCGACGGCGTGACCCCTCTCGTCGTTGACGCGCTTGAAGTAGTCGAAATCGAGGATGAACGCGGCAGCCGCGCCCGTCGGCGGCAGATTGGCGAGCGCCCGCGAGATGGCCAGGCGCATGGCCTGCCTGCTGCCGAGGCCTGTGAGCGCGTCCTTCTCCAGCGCGGGGCTGCCGCGGAGGGCGAGAAGGGCGAGGCGTGCCCTCGCCTGCACGGCCAGCTCGCCTGTCCTGCACAGGTCGACGTGGCCTGCCGGGGTGAGCGACGCGAGGGCCGACAGCGCGGCTGCCTCGCCCCGCGCGTCGGGAACGAGGCAGAGGACCGGCGTGAGGGCTGAGGCGGATGATGCGAAGGCCGCGAACTCGCCGATGGAGGGGAATGCCCCCGTTTCGACGATCAGGGCCTCGAAGCCGGCGGCCGCGCGGGGCCAGTCGGCGGGGGAGGTCTCCACTGCCTCGACGCCCGCGAGAAGGCCGAGCTGCCCCGCGAGCTGCGCTGCCCTGTCACCGGAGGCGATGCAGGCGACCCGGCGCGGAAGCTGGGCAGGGACGGGACCAGGCGAAGCTTTTGTGGACATGCTACCTCCGTGTGCGGACCCGGGCCGCGTCGGCGAAGCTGTCGACGCTGAAGAAGATGTAGGGACGCAGGTCGGCGGCGGGGTCGAAGCCGCTGCCGTCCGTGCGGATCCGAGCGGCAAGCCCCGCGCCGGCAGGGAAGGGCCGGATGCCGGCGGTGAGCTGGACGAGGGCCTCCAGGCCCACGAAGAGCTCTGCGTCGGGACGCAGGAAGCCCGGGGCCACGCCGAACTCGCCGGCCCATTCCACGTGCGCCCCGATGCCGAGACCGGTGAGGCCCAGGCCGAGAACGAGGGGAGCGTCCAGGAGGGCGATCGGGGCGAGGTAGTCGAGGCTGGCCAGCGCGACCCCGGGTCCTGTGCGCGCCAGGCCGCTGAAGGCGCCGCGCGGCGCCGCGAAGCCGTCCACGTACGCTCCCGCCGCGCCCGCGGTCCACGAGGCCTTTGCGCCGAGCTTCAGCACGTGATGGGGGATGGGCGAGGGCATGCTTCCCGACGCGTACAGGAGCAGCCTCTGCGCCGGACCCGTGGAGGGGAAGACGGGGAGAAGCTGGGCGAGGTCGAGGCTCGCCTCGAGCTCGCGGACAGGGAACAGGTCGCCCTCGGCCCGCGAGGCGACCCAGTGCACCGCCGCGCCGGGCACGATCCACAGGGACCGGCGCCACTCGTCCGCCGCCGCCGACAGCATCCCGGCCAGGTCGAACGGGACCGCGCGTGCGAGGCTCGCGTCGAAGAGGAGACGGGTTCGCGCGAAAAGGCCGAGGCTGTCCCCCAGCTCGTGGCGCCAGGCCAGGGGGAAGGTCAGGAGGAGTGCCGCCCCGGCATCCTCGCCGTACTGCGTCCCGACGGTGTGGTCCAATGCCGCCGACGCATCGAGCCGCAGCCGGCCGATGGCTGTGGAGAAAGCCAGCTCCGCACGGGGCTGGGAAGTGAGCGGGTGCCACGCCAGGCCGAGCGACCACGAGGAGACTCCCCGCAGCGATCCGCCCAGCGCCTGCGCGCCGAGTGCGACGTCCAGCGTTCCCGAGGGGGACAGGCTGAAAGGGACCCACGGGTACCACACGTACGGCAGGGGCAGGTCGTGGAAAGGCCTCGTCTCCACCGCGGCGCCTCCCGGCCCAGGCTCGCCGGGGAGCTCCTCGATGGCAGGGGCAGCCACGGGCCGGGCCACGAGGCCCGCGAGGGGAACCTCGCGGAGGCAGAACCCGCTGCTTCGGTAGCTCTCGTAGACCAGCGAGCCGGCGTCCGCCACGGCGGAGATCGCGGCCACGGGATCCTCGAGCACCAGCGCGAGGTCGCCGGACACGGTGTCCACGCTGTAGAGGCACAGGCTGCCGGTGCGGTCGGAGGAGAAGACGACGCGCTGCCCGTCGAGGAAGGCGGGAAAGAACTCCCCGTTCCTGTCGGGACCCGTGAGCATGCGGGCGCCTGCAGGCCCCTCCCCGTCCAGCTCGAGGAGGCAGATGTCCTGGAAGCCGGCCTCGTTGAGCGTGAAGACCAGGGAACGGCCGTCGGGTGAGAAGGCGGGTGAGTACACGTGTGTGCCCGGCCGGCAGTACAGCTCGGTCACCTCGCCGGTCGCAGGCTCCACCGAGACCAGGCGGCTGTACAGGCCGCG
Source organism: uncultured Spirochaetota bacterium (assembly GCA_963733835.1). Classification (GTDB taxonomy): domain Bacteria; phylum Spirochaetota; class Spirochaetia; order SZUA-6; family Fen-1364; genus CAVTER01. Next base: position 37,452 of record CAVTER010000008.1, on the reverse strand, counting down.
CCTCTGCACGGCGACCACCCGGGTGCCGTCCGGTGAGACCGCGGGCTGCCACAGCCGGCCTCCCGTCGTGACCCGGGCAACCTTTCCCGTGCGCGCGTCCAGCCTGTACAGCTCCGAGACCGCATCGCCCGTGCCCGGGCGCCTCCGGTCGTACACGAGGCTCGAAAACCAGGCAGTGCTTCCGTCGGCAGTCGCGGAGAAGGAACCTGCGTCCGTGAGGGTCACGGAGGCGAGCACCTGTTCCCTGCCCGAGGCTCGGTCGAGGCTCACGATCGCGGGTGCGCGATCGGGTGCCGAGCGGTACAGGTACAGGCCCCGCGCGGTGGGCTGCGGCCGCCGCCAGTCACCCGCGGTGTCCGGCGAGACGAGCGCGCCGGCCGGCAGGCCCGCGGAGGCGGCGTACCGCGCGGCGAGAGACTCCTTCATCTCCGCGTAGACGACGGCGGCCCTGCGCCCCGTCACCTTCTCGATGGCAGCCCACGGTCCGAAGAAGGGGAAGGGGAGGTAGGCCTCCATGATCCGCGCGAGGGTGTCGGGTCCGAACTCCGTGAGCAGGGAGTCCACGAGGATGTGCCCGGCAACGTAGATCCTCCCCGCGGGGGGGAAGGAGCTGTCGTAGCCGGCCTGGCGCAGGCTGAAGAGGTCCCCCTCGAGGATCGGCGCCTTCGAGTAGATCTCGAACAGCGCGCTCCTGCCCCGGCCTCCTTCGGTGAGCATGGTCTCGAGGTTCACTGCCGGGCCCTCGATCATCCAGCCGGGGAGGAAGATGGCGCTGCCCATGGCAACGTCGGATCCGAAGACCCTCGACAGCACGGCGAACGGTCCCCTGTCCATGGTGAGCTGCACGTAGTGCGTGAGCTCGTGCGTCAACAGCAGCCGCAGCCAGCTCCCGGTCGGGGCCCCGATCGAGTGGTCTGACGGGGCGGTCACAAAGAGGTCGATGCGTCCGGGGAACGGCGCCATGCTCCCGTTCGCGTAGTCGGTGTTCCCGTGGATGACGCACGGGATCTTCGCCCCGCGCGCGGGGGAGGAGCCGAAGAAGCCTGTGACCTGGCCGTACACCTCCTCGCAGAAGCCGACGAGCTGGTCGGCCGCGGGCCGGTCCGCCTGCTCGAAGACGAACAGGAAATGCTCCGTCTCGGCGCGCAGCCAGCCCCGGCCCGGTTCGGCCGCTACGCGAAGGCAGGGCATCGCGACGGCAAGCGCGAAAAGCAGGATCCTGCCCGCGGTCCGGGCCCTCACCTCCTCCTCCATGTCTCGAACTCGTGCGGCAGGGGATTGTCCGCGTCCACCACGCCTGCCGTGCTCCCGGTCAGCTCCCATTCCCGCGCGTCGAGGGCCGGGAACAAAGCGTCTCCCGGGACGACGGCGTGCACGCGCGTGATGTGCAGCTTCGAGGCGAGGGGAAGGAACAGGGCGTACACGGCCGCGCCGCCGATCACGAAACATTCACCGCTTCCCGCCTCAGCGAGAGCCTCCTCGACCGAGGAGACCACGGTGCACCCGGGCGCACGGAAGCCGGGATCGCGGCTGAGGACGATCATGCGCCGCCCGGGGAGGGGCCTGCCGATGGACTGGAAGGTCCTCCTTCCCACGACCACCGCGTGGCCCATGGTGAGCCTCTTGAACCGCGCGAGGTCCGCGGGCAGCCGCCAGGGCAGCCGTCCCCTGCTGCCGATCACGCCCCCGTCGGCCACCGCGGCCACGAGGGAGAGCACGTCCGGCCCGGCGCCTGGCTCCACGCCCGACCCCACGCTGCCTCTCCTCTCAGCGGGCCGCCCTGCGCCGCGCGGCGATCCTCCTCGCGAGCTTGGTGAGCTCGTCGGCGATCGCGGGCACGAAGAGCAGGGGCAGGATGTACGCCCACTCGAGCAGGGTGAGGGGAACCGTGTTGAAGACCCGGTTCACCCCGGGGATGTAGACCACCGCGAGCAGCAGCACGGCCGACAGCGCCACGGCGTACTGCATCCACTTGTTGCTGAACACCCCGATCGCGAACACCGAGGCATGCTCGGAGCGGTTGGTGTAGGCCCGGATGAGCTGGCAGCCCGACAGCACGACGAAGGCCATGGTGTGCGCCTCGGCCTCGCCGCCGAACACCGTGCTGCCGATCCAGAACGCGAACAGCGACACGGCCGTGATGGCAACCGTCTGCACCGCGAGGGCGAGGAGCATGGGCCGGTTGATGATCGGCTCCTTCGTCGGCCGGGGCGGCAGGCGCATGATCCCCGGCTCGCCTTTCTCCATGCCCAGCGCGAGGGCGGGGGCGCCGTCGGTGAGCAGGTTCATCCACAGGAGCTGGATCGCCGTGAGCGGCACCGGCCAGCCGAAGAGCGTGCCGAGGAAGATCGTGCCGATCTCGCCCAGGTTGCACGAGAGCAGGAAGAAGACGAACTTGCGGATGTTGGAGAAGATGATCCGGCCCTGCTCGACTGCCGAGATGATCGAGGCGAAGTTGTCGTCGGTCAGGACCATGTCGGCGGTCTGCTTGGTGACGTCGGTGCCGGTGATGCCCATGGCGATGCCGATGTCGGCCCGCTTGAGGGCAGGTGCGTCGTTCACGCCGTCGCCGGTCATTCCCACGACGTGGCCCTTCTTCTTCAGTGCGTCGACGATGCGCACCTTGTGCTGCGGCGACACCCGGGCGAACACGGTGGTGTCCTCGAGCGCCCGCGACAGCTCCTCGTCGGACAGCGCGTCGATCTCCGCCCCCGAGATTGCGGGGGCCGGCGCGGGGCCGTCGGTGTCGCCGCTGTCGGCCTCGACGAGCCCGATGCTCCTGCCGATCGCCGCAGCGGTCTCCTTGTAGTCGCCCGTGACCATGATGACCTTGAGACCCGCCTGGTGCGCGGTGTGCACGGCTGCCGTGGCCTCGGGACGCGCGGGATCGATCATCCCCACCAGCCCGATGAAGGTGAGACCCGTCTCGACCTCGGCGGGCACCGGGCGGTCGGGAAGCGCGGCCATGGGCCTGTAGGCCACGCCCAGCACGCGAAGGGCGTTGGAGGCGAGGGAGGCGTTCACGCCGAGGATCTCGGACCTGTCCCCCGCGGTGAGGGGGCGCACGACGCCCTTCGTCTCCAGGGAGGAGCACTGGCCGAGGATGAGGTCGGGGGCACCCTTGGTGAAGGCCACGTACGGGGTGTCCACGCCCACCTGCGCGGCCTGTTTTTTCTGCACCGAGTCGGCCGGGGGCACCGCGTGGATGGTGGTCATGAGCTTGCGGTCCGAGTCGAAGGGAATCTCGGCCACACGGGGGAAGAGCGCCTCGACGCCCTCCCGGTGCAGGTCGACCTTCGCGGCGGCCACCACCAGGGCGCCCTCGGTAGGATCGCCCACCATGCGCCACCTGCGCTCGCCGCCGCGGAGCCGACAGGCGCCGCTCGGCATCGGCAAGCTCGAGGTGCGCGTCGCTTGCCAGCATCGCCGCCTGCAGCAGCAGCCGCACCGAGGCGCATTCGCGCAGCTCCGCCCGGCAGTCCCCCTTGCGGACCTCGCCCCGGGGCTGGTAGCCCTCGCCCGTGACTGCGAAAAGCTCACCGTCCGCCCAGACGTGGCCGGCGGTCATCTCGTTCTGCGTCAGGGTACCGGTCTTGTCCGTGCAGATCGCGGTGGCGCTTCCCAGGGTCTCCACGGCGGGGAGCTTGCGGATGAGGGCGTGGCGGACGACCATCTCGCGCATTCCCAGCGCGAGGCAGATGGTGACGACGGCGGGCAGGCCCTCGGGCACGGCGGCGATGGCGAGGCTGACCGCGGTCATGAACATCTCGAGGATGTCGCGGCCCTCCAGGACACCCACGAGGAACACGACGGCACAGATTCCCAGCGCCGCGATGCCGAGGATCTTCCCCATCTGCGCGAGCTTCTTCTGCAGCGGCGTGTCCTCGGCCATCTCCTCCTGGATCATCGTCGCGATGAGCCCGATCTGCGTGTGCATCCCCGTGTCGGCGACGATGCCTCGGCCCCTGCCGAAGGTGGCCAGCGTGCCCATGTAGGCCATGGTGAGCCTGTCCCCGAGCGAGGCTTTCTCCTCCAGGGCGGCGGAGGCATTCTTCTCCACCGGCACCGACTCGCCCGTGAGGGAAGCCTCCTCGATGCGGAGGTTCACCGTCTCGACGAGCCGCACGTCGGCGGGCATGTAGTTGCCCGCCTCGAGCAGGACGCAGTCGCCGGGCACGAGCTGGCGGGAGGGGATGGTCAGGGTCTGCCCTCCCCGCAGCACCCGCGCCTCGGGGGCGGCCATCTTCTTGAGCGCCGCCAGCGCCTCCTCGGCCTTCGATTCCTGGATCACGCCGACCACGGCGTTGAGGATGACGATGAGGATGATCGCACCCGCGTCGACGTACTCGCCAAGGACGATGGATACCACCGCTGCCACCATCAGGATGATGATGAGAAAGTCCTTGAACTGCCCGAAAAGCAGCGCGAGGAAGGACGGCCGGGGCTTCTCCTCCAGCTCGTTTGCCCCCTGCGCGGCCAGGCGCCGCGCAGCCTCCTCCACGGCAAGGCCGCGCGCGGGGTCCACCTGCAGGGCGGAGGCCGCCGCGGCGGGGGAAAGGGCATGCCAGGCCGGGCCGACAGGCGGTGCCGTCGTGTGACTGCGGGAGGCTTCTTCATGTCGCGTCGCTCCTGTTGATCACCTTGTTCAGGGGGTACTCGATGATGCCGTCGGCGCCCCGCTCGATCAGCCGCGGGACGAGCTCGCGCACCACCGACTCCCGGATCACGATCTCGACGGAGAACCACGCCGTGTCTGCAAGGCGCGCCACCGTGGGCGAGGTCAGGCTCGGCAGCAGCGTGATCACCTCGTCGAAGCTGGCCTCGGGCACGTTCATCTTGAGGCCGACCAGGTTCTCCGCGGCGAGCGCCCCCCGCAGCAGGAGCGCGATCTGCCCGATCTTCCTGCGCTTGTCGGGGTCTGCCATGCGGCCTTGTTGGCGATGAGCTTCGTGTTGGTCTCGAGGAGCGTGTGCACGATCTTCAGCCCGTTGGCCCGCAGGGTGGTGCCCGTCTCGGTGACCTCGACGATCGCGTCGACCAGCCCGTCGACGGCCTTGGCCTCCGTGGCGCCCCACGAGAACTCGACCTTCACGGGGATGCCCCGCTCGGCGAAGTAGCGCCGCGTGAAGGCGACCAGCTCGGTGGAGATCGTCTTCCCCGCGCAGTCCTCGAGGCGCGCGATGGGCGAGGAGGCGGGGCAGGCGAGCACCCACTTCGCCTTGTTCGTGCTCACCTTCGAGTACACGAGGTCGGACACCATCTCCACGTCCGCCTCGTTCTCGAGCACCCAGTCCAGGCCGGTGAGCCCCACGTCAAGCACGCCGTTTTCCACGTAGCGGGCCATCTCCTGCGCCCGCACCAGGGAGCAGGACACCTCGGCGTCGTCGATGGAGGGGAAGTACGACCTCTCGGAGGTGGAGATCTTCCAGCCCGCCTTGGGGAAAAGCTCGATGGTGGCCCTCTCGAGGCTGCCCTTGGGGATGCCCAGCTTGATCACGTGCGCTTTCTTCATGCCTTCTCTCCGTAGACCTTCGCGGGGTCGAACACCCGCACACCATCCACCCGCGTGGTCCCGCCCTCCACCAGGGTATAGAAGCAGCTGCGGTACCCGGTGTGGCAGGCGGCGCCGCCGACCTGGCGCACCTTTGCCAGCACGCAGTCGGCGTCGCAGTCCACGCGCAGCTCGCGCACCTCCTGCACGTTGCCCGAGCTCTCGCCCTTCTTCCAGAGCTTGCCCCGGGACCTGCTCCAGTAGTGCACGATGCCGGTCTCGACGGTGAGCTGCCAGGCCTCGCGGTTCATGAAGGCGACCATGAGCACCTCGCCCGTGTCGCAGTCCTGCGCCACGGCGGGGACGAGGCCGTCGAGCTTCGAGAAATCAGGTTCGACCATGCGGGATCTCCCTTTCGCGGCGCTCCCTACAGGGAGACGTCGGTGCGGCGCCGCCGCCAGGTCGCGTCGGCGCCGAAGATGAGGTCGTAGGTGTCGATCGCGATCTGCAGCTCCTCGTTGGTCGGCACGACGAGGATCGCGATGGGCGAGAAGGGCGAGGACACGATCCCCTCCCCCGAGCCCAGCGACGCGTTGAGCGCGTAGTCCATGAAGATGCCGAGGTTCTCCAGCCGGTGGCAGATCCTCTCGCGCATCTTCACCCCGTGCTGGCCGATGCCGCCCGTGAAGACGAGGGCGTCGACCTTCACGAGGTTGGCGACGTAGGCGCCGATGTACTTGCGCACCCGGTAGGCGTAGACCTCGAGGGCGATCTGGGCGCGCGGGTTGCCCGCCGCGGCCTCGGTCTCCAGGTCGCGCAGGTCGTTGGAGATCCCCGAGAGGCCCAGCAGGCCGCTCTTCTTCTGCAGCATCGTGGTGAGCTGGTCGGAGGTGTACCCCCGGGCCTCGAGGAAGCAGAGGATGGCGGGGTCGATGTCGCCGCTGCGCGTGCCCATCACCAGGCCCTCGAGCGGCGTGAAGCCCATCGAGGTGTCGATGCTCTTGCCGTGCTCGATGGCGGTCACCGAGGCGCCGTTGCCGAGGTGGCAGGTGATGACGTTGGTGTTCTCGGGCACCCGCTTCATCAGCGTCATCGCCCGCGCGGCCACGTACCGGTGGCTGGTGCCGTGGAAGCCGTAGCGGCGGATCTTGTACTTCTCGTACAGCTCCCAGGGCAGGCCGTAGAGGTACGCGGCCGGCGGCATGGTCTGGTGGAACGCGGTGTCGAAGACGGCCACCTGCTTGCGGCCCCGGCAGCACCGCCTCGGCCTCGCGGATGCCCGCGAGGTTGGGCGGGTTGTGCAGCGGGGCCAGCTCGCAGCACTTCTCGACCGCCTTCAGGACCTCCTCGTCGATGACCACCGACCCGGCGTACTGCTCCCCGCCGTGCACCACCCGGTGGCCGACGGCCGTGATCTCCTGCATGCTGCCGATGATGCCCTGCTCGGGATCGGTCAGGGCGGCGCTCACCAGCTCCATGGCCGCCTTGTGGTGCGGCACCTGCACCTCGCGGCTGATCTCGCCCCGCGCGGACCTCTGGCAGATCCTGCCCTTCAGCTCGCCGATCCGCTCGACGATGCCCCGTCCCATGCTGACGCGCTGGGGCATCTGCCAGACCTCGTACTTGAGCGAGGAGCTGCCGCAGTTGATGACGAGGATCTTGCGGTCCGACGCAGCGCTGTCCATGAAACCCTCCGCAGGTGCAATTTCTCCTTCTTTATTACCAGATACGGGCGGTCTGTGCTACCATACCGAGGTCATGGCCGGCCTGGTCTGCCACGGGGGCGCCCTCGGGGACTTCATCACGACGCTTCCCGCCATCCGGGCCTGGCGCAGGCTGTACCCGGCCGGGAGGGTGGTTCTCCTGGGCAGGCCTGCCCACGCGGCCCTGTGCCCGGGGCTGTTCGACGAGGCATGGGACGCGCAGTCGGCCCGGTTCGCCTCGCTCTTCGGCGGTGTGCCGGTGGACGCCCTCGCGGCCGCCTTCAGCGGCTTCGAGCGCGCCCTCGTGTTCTCTCCCGCCTCATCCGCCCTTCCCGCCGCGCTCGTCGGCCCTGGGGGTGCGCGAGATCCTTCGGCAGGACCCGTTCCCCCCACAGGGCGGCTCCCCCGTGCACGTGGTCGACTGGCACCTGTCACTGCTCGCGCCCGACGCGGCGCGCGGTGAGGAGCGGCGTCCCCGTGTCGAGGGGGCGCCGGTGGCAGATCACGTGGTGGCGATCGGCACCGTGGCACTGGCCCCGGGAAGCGGCAGCCCGTCGAAGAACTGGCCGCTCTCTTCCTGGACGTCGCTGTCGAAGGAGCTGGTCGGGCACGGGAGGCCCGTTGCCTGGATCGTGGGCCCTGCCGAATGCGACATGCAGGTGCCGGCCGGGATCGCGTCGTGGAGGAGTCTGCCCCTGCCCGCCCTGGCGGGCAGGCTCGCGAGGGCCGCCCTGTACATCGGCAACGACTCCGGTGTCAGCCACCTGGCTGCCGCCGCGGGCTGCCCGTGCCTCGTGCTGTTCGGCCGGACCGATCCCGATGTGTGGGCCCCGCGTGGCGCGCGGGTGAAAAGAGGACAGGGGGGATCACTGCGGGCGATCAGCGTGGAGGATGTTCTTGCCGATGCGTGGGAGGTCCTGGGGGAGCGCGGTCGAACAGTGTGAGCAGGGGGGGAAAAAAACAGGAGAGGAGTCTCTTCTCCTCTCCTGTTCACGGAAGAAGGATGCTACTTCTTCGCCTTCTTGGCGGGCTTCTTCGCGACTTTCTTCGCGACCTTCTTGGCCGGCTTCTTCGCGACCTTCTTGACCGCCTTCTTCACCGTCTTCTTTGCTACTGCCACGTTCGTCCCTCTCTTATCTCATAGGATTAGGAACACAACCATTGAGGACAATAGTGCAGCGCGGGCCAGTTGTCAATACCGGGCAGGGATTTTTTGCATCGCCGTCCCGAGCCCCCGCGGGCGGGGCAGGGCGCGCGCAGCCGGCCCGCGCGGGGGCCGGGCCGCGGGCTGCGGCAGCGCTGCCGTCCACGGTCACCACCGCCGGGCTGTTCGACGAAGATCCCGCCCCCCGCCCCCGGCGCGGCCCCGGGGCGCCGCTTTCCGCGCGGCCCCGCAGTCAGTACCTTTGACTTCTCGGGAAGAGGAGGCGCAGTGCAGCCACGGACGCTGGGCGAGCTGAAGGCAGCGGGATACAGGTCCCGCTCGGTGAAGGATGAGATGCGGGAGAACCTCGTGGGGATGCTGCGTCGGGCCGAGGAGCTGTTCCCGGGCATCGTCGGCTACGAGGACACGGTCGTGCCCGGCCTCGTGAACGCCATCCTCTCGCGCCATGACTTCATCCTCCTGGGCCTGCGCGGCCAGGCGAAGACGCGCATCCTGCGCTCCCTGGTCCGGTTCCTGGACCCCGAGCTGCCCGTGCTTGCGGGCACCGAGACCAACGACGATCCCTTTGCGCCTGTGAGCAGGAAGGGACGGGACATGGTTGCCGCGATGGGCGACGCCGCGCCCATCGAGTGGATGCCCCGCGAGGAGCGCTACAGGGAGAAGCTGGCCACCCCGGATGTGACAATCGCGGACCTCATCGGCGACATCGACCCGATCAAGGCCGCCACGCGCAGGCTCACCTATGCGGACGAGGAGGTGATCCACTACGGAATCATCCCCCGCACCAACAGGGGCATCTTCGCGCTGAACGAGCTTCCCGACCTGCCACCGCGCATCCAGGTGGGGCTGCTGAACATCATGGAGGAGAAGGACATCCAGGTGCGCGGGTTTCCCGTGCGCATGCGCCTGGACATCCTCATGGTGTACTCGGCAAATCCCGAGGACTACACGAACCGGGGAAACATCATCACGCCGCTGAAGGACCGCATCGACTCCCAGGTCATCACGCACTACCCGCGCGAGCTGGCAGCGGCCATGCGCATCACGGCGCAGGAGGCCTGGACGGCGCGCGACGGGATCAGCCTCGAGGTGCCCGACTGGTACCGCGAGCTGGTCGAGGAGGTGGCCTTCGCCGCCCGCAGGAGCGAGTTCGTGAACCAGTCCTCCGGGGTGTCCGCCCGCATGAGCATCTCGCTGCTGGAGAACGTGCTGTCCAACATGGAGCGGCGCGCCATCACGAACGGCGAAGCCGCCGCCTTTCCCCGCATCACCGACCTGCACGCTGCCGTGACCGCCGTGACGGGCAAGATCGAGCTGGTCTACGAGGGGGAGCAGCAGGGCGCCGAGATCGTGGCGCGCAAGGTCGTGGGCGAGGCGGTGAAGGAAGCCTTCCGCCGCAGGTTCCCCGACCCCTCTCCGCCGCGGAAGAAGAAAAAGCGCCAGGAGCAGGAAGACGAGGACGACATTCCCGCGCGGCCCGAGAAGCCCGCTCCCTCGCCCTACCAGGCCGTGCTCGCGTGGTTCTCGAAGGGACACACCGTGGAGTGCTCCGACGGTGCGCCGCAGGCCGAGTACGTCGCGGGCCTGGAGGCCGTGGATGGACTGGCCGCCGTGGCCTCCAGGTTCCTTGCCCCGGACGTGTCCCGCGAACGGGACGTGTCCCGCGAACGGGACGTGTCCCGCCAACGGGACGGCTGGCAGCGGTCATGGAGCTCGTGCTCGAGGGCCTGCACCAGCACTCCATGGTCTCCAAGCTGGAGCACGAGGGCACCACGGCGTACCGCGACATGCTGAAGGCGATGTTCGAGCGCATGCCCACGGCGGAAGGGGAGTAGGGGGAACGGCCGTGCGCTGGCGCTACGCGGAATGGGACTCCGCCCTCGCGGCGCTTCTCAAGAGCTTCGAGAGCCTCATGAGCCTGTTCAACTACCTCCTGCTCATGGCAGCGGGAGACGTCGAGCAGGTCTTCCGCTGGCTGGCCTACCTGCAGGAGCGGGGCTCGCTCGACCCCGACATCGACCTGGAGGAGTTCCGCCGGCGCCTCGAGGAGGAGCGGATCATCGAGCGCCTGCGGGACGGCGGCTACGCCCTGGGCGCGAAGGGAGAGCAGGTCGTGCGCCGGGAGTCGCTCAACCGGATCTTCTCGGGGCTGCAGAAGTCAGGCTACGGCGAGCACAGGGTCCCGCACGCGGGCGAGGGCGACGAGCGGCTCACCGAGACCCGGCCGTACAGGTTCGGCGACCCTGTCACGAGCATCGACGCGCTGGGCACGATCTCGAACGCCGTGCGCCGCGCGGGGCTCGAAGAGATCAGGGTGTCCGAGGAGGACCTCGAGGTCTACGAGGCGGAGCACCTCGCCTCCTGCGCCACGGTGCTGCTCATCGACATCAGCCACAGCATGATCCTGTACGGCGAGGACAGGATCACCCCGGCAAAGCAGGTGGCACTCGGGCTCACCGAGCTCATCCTGACCCGCTACCCGAAGGACGCCCTGCGCGTGGCATCCTTCGGCGACGAAGCGCGCGAGATCGCTATCCGCGACATACCCTACCTGCAGGTGGGGCCGTTCCACACCAACACGAAGGCGGGCCTCGAGATGGCGCAGTCCATCCTCGAGTCCTCGCGCCAGAAGAACAGGCAGATCTTCATGGTGACCGACGGCAAGCCCACGGCGATCATCGAGGACGGCGAGGTCTACAAGAACCCCTGGGGCTTCGACCCGAAGATCAGGAACCAGACCCTCGAGGCCGCAGCGGCCTGCAAGCGGGCGGGCATCACCATCACGACGTTCATGCTCGCATCCGACCCCGACCTTGTCGACTTCGTCGAGGAGATGACGAGCATTGCCCATGGCAGGGCCTACTTCGCTTCCCCGGACAGGCTGGGCGAGTTTCTCTTCGCCGACTACATCAGGAACAAGCGCCGCACCGTCACCTGACCGCCGGGGTCAGGGCGCCGCGGTCACCTCGCCGGTGACGAGGTTGAGCAGGTACGCTGCCCCGTTCACGTCGACGGGCACGATGGAGTCCCCGTCGAAGGTGATTGTGATTGTCCCTGACCAGCTTCCCGTGCGCACGCCCGACGGTCCATCGCGGTGGCGCTCGATGCTCCCGCTGATCACCACTGTGCCCGACGACGGGTAGCCGCTCCACACGAAGTCGGTCGGGTCGTCGAGGTTCACGTTGGTCCAGGTCCGGGCCAGGTTCATCGTGTAGCCCGCCGTGGCGTCGTTCTTCGGGTTCACCCAGGTGGCCGTCCCAGCGGCGGTGCTCGTGCCGTTCAGCAGCACACGGTCATCGTCGACCGCATCGTGGAATCCGGTGGCGTCGAAGTCCACGTCCAACGAGCGGTTGGTGTCATAGTTCGCGAGGTCCACGACCAGGTCGGCCGAGCCCAGGAGGGTCACCTCGTCCCAGTCGATGTCAACCGCGGGATCCACCGAGACATCGCCCTTCAGGTAATCGATCGTGTATTCGTAGGTGAGACTCCCGACCCCTGCCACCGCGTAGGTCTGGGAGACCGAGTAGGCCTTCGGCGCCGCACCAGCTCCGAATATGGCGAGGGCCGTCGCATCGCCGCCAGTCCCTATCGTGCTGGTCCCTGCAAGCGCCGCGACCTCGTCGTCGGGAATGGGAACGGCGCCGCATCCCGCGAGTGCCAGCACGGCCACCGCCGCTGCCAGGATGATCCCTGTTCGTCCCTTGCCAGACATGACTCGCCTCCCTGTTTCGAAATGAGCATCCACCATGCAAAGGTAGCACTCCGCGGGGGGCATCACAACGAGGCCGAGCGGGCGCGGGGGCTCAGGCGGTTCTGAGGGACAGGCCGGCCAGGAAGAGGAAGACCGTTGCCGCCATGAGGACGACGTGATACAGGCCGTTCCTGTCCAGCGGCGACAGCGCATCCACGCCGAGCGCCTGCACGACGGAGGCCCCGATGCCGAGGGCGAGGCCGACGACCATCTGCCAGGAGCCTGCCCCCGAGGACAGGCCGAGGATGCTCGTGACGAGCAGGAGCAGCACCGCAGGGGCGTAGTCCAGGATCACGACGAGGAAGCTGTCGGTCAGCAGCACTGCCGCGACAAAGACTCCCAGCTGGACGAGCCCCACGACCAGGAAGATGACCTGGGCAGTCCCGCCGAAGAACTGCCTGCCCGCCGTGAGAAGGACGAAAAGGGGAAAAACCCCGGCAGCGATGTTCTTTGCCCTCGCCAGCGCAGCGTGCGCGGGGGTGGCCCCGTCCGGCTCGAAAAACCCGTGGTCGATGCCGCCGATCAGCGCGGCGACGCCCATGGAGAGCAGCGCGAGGGCCCACCAGCCCGCGGCCGACGGGAGCGGGCCTGCCCGGGCCAGGAGGTACCCTCCCGCTGCCAGGGCCTCTCCCGCCCAGGCGACGTTGGTCATGGCCGTGACCTGGAGGGGCGTTCTCATGCCCCGATTCTACAGCTTTCCGTTTGACTCGTCGCTGCCGCGAAAGTACATTTTTCTCAAAGTCGTCGCCCGGCACGGTCTGCCGGGGTCGTCACCAAGGAGGCCTCGTTCCATGTCCCGGCACCAGTTCCAGACCGAGGTGGGCCAGCTGCTGCACCTCATCATCCACTCCCTGTACTCGCACCCCGAGATCTTCCTGCGCGAGCTGGTCTCCAACGCGTCCGACGCCCTGGACAAGATGAAGTACCTGACCCTGACGCAGGAGGAGTTCCGGGGAAGCCCCTTTGCCCCGCGCATCGAGATCTCCTTCGACGGGAAGGACAAGAAGACCCTCACCGTGTCCGACTCGGGCATCGGCATGGACGAGAAGGACCTGGAGGAGAACCTGGGCACCATCGCGCGCTCGGGCACCCGGGAGTTCCTCCAGGCCATGTCGGCCGACGGGAAGAAGGGCGCGAGCCTCATCGGCCAGTTCGGCGTGGGCTTCTACTCCGCCTTCATGGTCGCCGACAGGGTCGAGGTGGTCAGCAGGAAGGCCGGTGAGGCAAAGGCCTGGAAGTGGGTGAGCGACGGCAAGGGCGAGTACGAGGTCACCGAGGCCTCGCGCGACGGCAGCGGCACCACGGTCACCCTCTTCCTGAACGAGCAGGGCAGGGAGTACGCCGACAGGTGGCGGATCGAAGGCATCGTCAAGAAGTACTCCAACCACATCGCCTTCCCCATCCACCTGCGCTACCAGGAGGACGGCCCCCACGGGGGAAAGATCGACAAGGACGAGAAGGTGAACGCGGCCCTCGCCCTGTGGCGGCGGCCCAAGGCGGAGCTGAAGGACGAGGACTACGTCGAGTTCTACCGCACCCTCTCGCACGACAGCGACGAGCCCTTCCACTGGATCCACCACTCGGTGGAGGGCGCCCTCGCGTACACGACCCTGTTCTACATCCCGCGCACCGCGCCGTTCGACCTGTACCGCTACGACTACCAGCCCGGGGTGAAGCTGTACATCAAGCGCGTGTTCATCACCGACAGCGAGAAGGAGCTGCTGCCCGTCGTACCTGCGCTTCGTGCGCGGCGTCATCGACTCGGAGGACCTGCCGCTCAACGTGAGCCGCGAGATCCTGCAGCAGAACAGGGTCATGGCGAACATCCGCTCCGCCTCGGTGCGGAAGATCCTGCAGGAGCTGGAGCAGATCGCGAAAGACCCGGCAAAGTACGGCGAGTTCTGGGGACAGTTCGGGAGGGTGCTCAAGGAAGGCATCGTGCAGGACTTCGAGCACCGCGAGATGCTTCTGGAGCTCCTGCGCTTCAAGTCCACCGCTGTCGAGGGCTGGACGAGCCTGTCCGAGTACCGCGACAGGATGCAGAAGGACCAGAAGGCGATCTACTACATCACGGGGGCACGGGAGAGCGGGCTGAGAAGCTCCCCGCTGCTGGAGGCGTACAAGGCCCGCGGCATCGAGGTCCTCGTGATGGACGACGAGGTCGACGAGCTGGTGACCCCCGCGATCGACAAGTACATGGACATCGAGCTGAAGGCCGTGAACAGGCTGAAGACGGGCGACGACCTGAAGACCGAGGCCGACGCGGGCAAGGCCGCCTCGATCGAGCCGCTCATCGCCAGGATGAAGAAGGCCCTGGGAGCCCAGGTCAAGGACGTGCGGGCGAGCACGCGCCTTGCCGACTCGCCCTCCTGCATCGTGGTGGACGAGAACGACCCGACACTCCAGCTCCAGCAGCTCATGAAGGCGATGGGAAACAGGGACATGCCCGAGCTGAAGCCCATCCTCGAGGTGAACCCGTCGCATCCCATCATCACTCACCTTGCCGCGGCCGCGGACGACGAGGTCGTTGCCGACGCGAGCAGGCTGCTCCTGGAGCAGGCCCTCCTCGTGGAGGGCGGCGAGCTTCCCGATCCCGCGGGCTTCGTGAAGAGGCTGAACAAGGCGCTCGAGAAGTCCCTGGGCGGAGGCTGACACTCGTGCGCAGGAGGCTTCTCGTCCTGGCGGGGCTCGCTGTGCTCCTTGCCGCTCCCCGTGCCTTCGCGCACAATCTGATCACGTCGGAGACGGCCCCCAGCTCCTGGGGGTCGTCCATTTCCATCGACGACCCCTCCGTCTCGCGGGTGTACTACAGCCGGCTCGATCCTGCCCGGCCGCGGACGTGGTTCCGCTTCAATGCCACGGCCGGCGACAGCGTGTACCTCAGCACCGGCGTCCCCGTGATCGGCCGCCTCTCGGGGTTCCGCCCCTTCTCGGCCCTGGTGGGCCCGGGGCTTCCGCCCGGCGAGCTGGGCTTCGAGCTGCCGCCGGGCGTCGGGGTGCAGATCCTGGTCCCGGGCGGCAGCCCGCACGAGTTCCACGAGCCGGTCACGGGGACGGACTCGTGGATCATGATGGAGGACACGGTGCGGCTGCCCGAGACGGGCGAGTACTGGTTTGTCGCAGGGCCGAATGACCCTGCCGAGGCAGCAGAGCGGCAGTGGGACAAGCTGTGGATGGCCATCGGCACGAAGGAGCGCTTCGGCATCGCGGACATCCTGCGCCTGGGGAAGATCCGGTGGTTCGTGCGCGAGTTCCACGAGGTGAAATGAGACCGTCGGTCGAACCCGGCGCGGCCTCCGCGTTGACACGGCACGCCCCTGCCGGCAGAATCGCTGTCAATGCCTGACCAGACCTCCCCCCTGAACGCCCCGACCCGCCAGGCCCGCCTGTCCGCCCTCCGCTCGCTTGCCGAGCGACGCGCCCGCGAGGGTACGCGCCCCCCGCGGGGACGCGAGGTGAACTGCCACGTCCACACGACCTACTCCTTCAGCCCCTACTCGCCCGCCTTCGCGGCCGAGCGGGCCGACGCGGCCGGGCTGCTTGCCGTCGGGATCATGGACCACGACTCGGTGGCCGGCGCCGCGGAGATGCGCGAGGCGGGACGGATCATCGGCATGGCGACGACCGCGGGGGTGGAGATCCGGGTGAACGCCACGGGCACGGCCCTCGAGGGCAGGAAGATCAACAACCCCGACTCGCCGAACAACCTCTACATGATGATGCACGGCCTGCCGGCGCGCGGCGTGCCTGCCGTCGAGCGCTTCCTCGCCCCGATCCAGGCCTCGCGCGAGAAGCGAAACCGCGCGATGGTCGCCCGGCTGAACGCCGTTCTCAGGGAGAAGGGGGTCGCCGAGATCGATTTCCAGAAGGACGTGTGGGAGCGCTCGGAGGCGCGCAACGGCGGCACGATCAGCGAGCGGCACATCCTCTTCGCCGCCGCCGGCCGGATCGTGGAGGCGGCGGGCCGGGGGGAGCCGCTGGTGCGCTTCCTGCGCTCCAGCCTGGGCATCGCCCCCGCCTCCCGCATCGAGGGGTACCTGCGCGACGAGTCAAACCCGTTTGTCCTGTACGACCTGCTGGGCCTGCTGAAAAGCTCCTTCATCGATGCGATCTACATCCAGCCCGACGGGGACGAGTGCATCCCCGTGGAGAAGGCCGTGCGCGCGGCCGACAGCGCGGGGGCCATTCCCTGCTACTCCTATCTCGGGGACGTGACGGACTCTCCCACCGGCGACAAGAAGGCGGAAGCCTTCGAGGATGCCTTTCTCGACGAGCTTTTCCCCGAGGTCGTGCGCCTCGGCTTTCGGGCCGTCGCGTACATGCCGCCGCGGAACACCGCGGCCCAGCTCGCGCGGGTGCAGAAGCTGTGCGCACGGGACGGGCTCATGGAGATCAGCGGGGTGGACATCAACAGTCCGCGGCAGTCTTTCAACTGCCCCGAGCTGCTGCGGCCCGAGTTCTCGCACCTGCTGGGGGCCACGTGGGCGCTCATCGCGCACGAGAAGCTGGCCGACGCGGACCCGCGCTACGGGCTTTTCCGGCCCGACAACCCGCTCGCATCCCGGCCGCTGGCCGAGAGGCTGGCCGCCTACGCCGAGGTAGGCCGCACACTCGACCATTCGAGCGCCGAGGCGCCGGATCCGCGGCGCTACTTCCAGGCCTGAGACATCTCCCGGACGTACCCGTACAGGTCCTTCACCTGGCTGTCGGACACCTGGTCGCCCGGGAACGCGGGCATCTCGCCCGGCGAGCCATCCGGCATCTTCGGCGCCCGGATGAACCCCGTGAAGTCCGCGAGGCTCGCCAGGTGCCGGGACCTCTTCAGGGGGTAGCGGGTGTCTGCCACGTTGCCGCCGCCCTCGTGGCAGGCGGCGCAGTTTTCGAGGAAGACCTTCTCGCCGGCGGGGTTCGCCACGGGGGCGGCCGACTCCGCCGCGCCGGCGCGCGAGCCCCGCGCCCAGCTCCCGTACACGAGGGAGCCGCCGAAGTAGCCCAGGCCCACCACCGCGACGAACGCGAGTGCCGCGATGACCGCCACGGGAACAGTGCGGACCCTGATGCCGCTCCCCACGATGATGCCGGCCGCAAGGATCACCGTGACCGCCGCGGCAAGGATGATCTTGAACCTGATCGCCGGGATCATGGCGCCCTTGAAGAAGTGCAGCCAGTCGAACACGCCGAACAGGATGGTCGGGAACACGAACACGAAGGCCATGATCGAGACGTGGCGCGCGGTCAGGAAGAGCTTGTTCCGCTTGAAGATGATCGCGATGAACACGAGCAGGAACGCGCCGATCACCAGCCCCATGGGCATGTGGACGATCATCGCGTGCAGGGGGTCGGTGAAGCCGACGGAGTTCAGGAGCCTGTACAGCGCATCGACCATCGTGTCCTCCTCAGGTCGGTGGGGGAGCGCGGGTCAGGGGGCGGCTACAGCCCCTGTGCCCACGCGACGGCCTTCTCGACCTCGCCGTCGGCGAGCGGGCCGTTTGTGCCCTTGACGAAGAATCCCTGCGGGGCGCCCGCCTTCGCGCCGCCGGCGCCCGACAGCGCGGCCATGATCTTGTCCGCCGCGTAGCCGAAGAGCTTCGCGAACTTCATCGTGATCCGCGTGTCGAAGGCGGCCACGCGCACGCCCTTCAGGCTGCCTGCCGCGAGCTTTCCCAGGAAGGCCTGTGCCTGCGGGGTCGGCCGGCCGCCGTAGGTGGGCGAGCCCACCACGAGAAGGTCGACGCCCTTCAGCTGCGAGGGGTCGGCCTCCGCGGCGCGCACCACCTTCGTCTTCGCGCCCAGTGCCTTGCCGACCGCCTTCGCGATCGTCTCGGTGTTCCCGTGAATCGACTCGTACACGACCAGGGCTGCCATCCCGTCCTCCCCTGCCGGCGGAGACCCCGCCTGGCGGCAGTCACCCTACTACGGGGGAGGATCCTCTGCAACGGCCGCCGCTCCTGCTGTTGTCAACCGGGCGCCGCGGTGGTAGTCTCGCCGTCGATGCCGCGCGCCGTCACTGCACGCCAGGTGGAAGATCTCATCCGGGGACGCTGCGCGTTCACCTTCGCCCGGGCAGGCGGTCCCGGAGGGCAGAACGTGAACAAGGTGGCCACCAAGGCGGTGGCGCGCCTGCCCCTCTCCGCGCTCTCGTTCCTCGACACGGAGGCGCGACGGCGCGTGGAGTCGCGCCTTGCCCGGCGCATCACGACGGAGCGCGAGATCGTCGTTGCCGTGCAGGACACGCGCGAGCAGTCCAGGAACCGCGAGATCGCAGTCGGGCGCATGGCCGAGCTCATCGCCGCTGCCGCCAAGCCTCCCCGTCCCCGCAGGAAGACCGCCCCGTCGGCCGGCTCGCGCGAGAGACGCCTGGCCTCCAAGAAGCGGCGCTCCGCGGACAAGAAGATGCGCGGGGGGCCTGGCCTGGACGAGTAGCCGCGCCGTCGCCGCTGCTTGTTCTCCCTGGCAGCGGCCGGTAGAATGCGCTGCCATGGACATCGCCCTTTCCCGCTACGGCACAGCCTCTTCCACGCCTTCTCCCGTGAACAGGATGATGTCGTCCTTCGCGGCCGACTTCCGCGAGGGGGTGGACATCAACCTCGGCGTCGGTTACGTCAACGAGAACACGATCCCCCGCGACCTGGTGCGCGAGGCACTCGACCAGGTGCTCGCCCAGCCCCTGCGCTACAGGGCTGCCCTCAACTACGGCGGGCCGAAGGGCTCCGCCAACCTCATCGCCTCCATCCGCCGCTACCGGGGAGAGAAGATCCCGGCCGACCGCGACGTGATCATCGGCGCCAACGGCGCCACGAGCCTGCTGGAGTCGCTGGCCCAGGTGCTCGCGCCCGGCATCGTGGTCACCTCGGATCCCATGTACTACATCTACTGCGACTTTCTCGAACGATCGGGATTCACGATCGTCACGGTGCCCGAGGGCCGGGACGGTCTGTCCGCAGAGGCGGTGGCCGCGAAGATCGAGTCGATGGGCGAGGCCGCCCGCGGGATTTCCTTCCTGTACGTGGTGACGGTGAACAACCCCAGCGGCACCGTGCTCGCCAACAGGGAGCGCGAAGCGCTGGTGCGCCTGGCCGCGCGGCTTTCCCGCGAGCAGGGCAGGCTGGTCCCGTTGATCCTCGACACGGCCTACGAGGACCTGGTGCACGACCCATCGGCCGAGAAGCCGGTGTCGGGCTTCCGGTGGGACGAGGACGGCGTGGTCTACGAGATGGGCACCGTCTCGAAGATCATTGCGCCGGGGCTTCGGGTGGGCTACATGGCCGGCAGGGACGGCCCGTTCCTCCAGGCCATGATCCAGCGCTCGAGCGACGTGGGCTTCAGCGCGCCCCTGGTCAACCAGGAGATCGTGAGCTGGCTCCTCGACAACGCGGCAGACCGGCTGGTCGCGGAGGTCAATCGAGGCTACCGGGACAAGGCCCTTGCCATGAAGGCCGCAATCGACGGCAGGCTCGGCGGCTTCCTCGCCGACTGTCGGGGCGGGAAGGCGGGGTTCTACTTCTACCTGACCTTCAAGGCGATCCGGACGCCCGAGGGCTCGCCCTTCTTTCGGCACCTCGCGCGGGCATCCGGGGATCCTTCCGTCGACGGGGCGCCGGGCCGGCTGAAGCCGCGCGTCATCTACATCCCCGGCCAGTTCTGCGTGCACCCCCGCGGTTCCATGGTGGAAGAGGGAACACGCGCCCTTCGCCTCTCGTACGGCTACGAAGAGACGCCGCGCCTGGTGGAGGCGATCGGCGCCATCGCGGAGGCCGCTGCCGCGGCTGCACCTTCGCGGGCCGGATGAGGGCCTTGCCGGCCGTGGCCCTGAGACCTACAATGGGAGTCACGGGCAGGAGCGCGCACGAATGAAGAGGATCGTTTCGATTGCCAGATCCCACGAGGAAGCCGAGGCGATGGAGGTGGACCAGCAGGTGTCGCTCACCCTCGACCAGCGGCGGCGCATCGTGCGCGCGCTGCAGCGCCGAGTCTACGGCCCAAATCCTCCGGGGCTCCGTCCCGGACGGCCTCGCCCGAAGTGAGAGTCGCGCCGTTCCACAGGGACATCCTCGATTTCCTGGTGATTCTTCGCAGGTACCGTGTGCGCTATCTCATCGTGGGAGGCGGGGCCGTCATCAAGTACGGCTACGCGCGACTCACCGCTGACACTGACATCTTCTATGACCCGGCGGAGCAAAACGCGGCGCGGTTGTTCCTGGCCCTTCGAGAGTTCTGGGGTGGCGCAGTTGCAGGCATCGACCGTGCAGAGGTGTTGCGGCAGAGGGGGAGCATCTTCCAGTTCGGAGCGCCGCCCAATCGACTTGACCTCCTCAACAGCATCGACGGCGTCGGGTTCGCCACGGGGTGGAAAGGCCGCACCACCGAGCACGTCACGCATGCGGGGGAAAGGCTTGCCGTTCATTTCATAGGGCTGGACGACCTCATCCGCAACAAGAGGCGCGCGGCCAGGAACAAGGATCTCGATGATCTCAGGTTCCTCATGGAAGCGCAGAGAAGGCGCCGCCAGGGGCGGTCTGGCAGATGACGTCGCGGTCCCTGCCCGATCTGGACAGCGGCCGGCAGCGGGTATAGTCTCGAGGCATGGCGCTCGACTACGTGGTGCTCACCGCGATCGGAACCGATCGCGTCGGAATCGTCGACGACATCTCGGGGGCGGTCTCGGCGGGGTCGTGCAACATCGAGGAGAGCAAGATGGCGGTGCTGGGTGGCGAGTTCGCCGTCATCATGCTCGTCTCGGGAACGCCCCCTGCAGTGCAGGGGCTGGCAGACCAGCTTCCCGCGCTGGGCACCCGGCTGGGCCTGGCCATCGCGTGCAGGGGCACGCGCGAACCGCGGCCCGTGGAGTCGGGCCGGCCGTACCTCCTGGAGGCCGTGTCGCTGGACACCCCGGGGATCGTGCACGCCGTGACAGCGGTGCTGCGGAGCCACGGGGTCAACATCGAAGATCTTGAAACCGATACGGCGGCTGCCCCGTGGACCGGGGCGCCCATGTTCCGCATGAAGGGGCACCTCGTGGCGGGCACGTCCGTCTCGGTGCCGCGCCTGCGCGAGGACCTTGCCCGGCTGCAGCAGGAGCACGACCTGGACATCACCCTGAAGCCCGTGTTCGCCGCGCCCGAGGGCGAATGAGGGGACCGGGGACTACCCCCCGGCCGCGGCCTTCCTGCCCAGCTCCATCGCCTCGCGCATGAGGGCCTTGTTCTCGGCGATCTCCCCCGGCGCGTTGGCGCTGCCGTAGACCATGCCCGCGACCTTCGCCCCGATGTAGTCGAAGGCGTCCTGGAACATGCGAAGCGCATTCACGGCGCCCGAGGTGTAGGGGTCCACGTCGCCGTAGGCCAGGAGCACGCCCACCGTCTTTCCCCGCAGCCCGTGGCCCTTCGGGCCGATGAACGCGTACAGCCGGTCCATGAACAGCTTGGTCTGCGCCGAGACGGTGAACCAGTAGATGGGCGATGCGATGAGCAGCCCGCGCGCCCTGCGCAGGGCGGGGTAGAGCAGGCGCATGTCGTCGTTGATCACGCACGACCAGCCCTTGCGACGCTGGCAGGTCTCGCACGCCCTGCAGGGGCGGATGTCCATGTCCGCCAGGCGGTACACCTGGGGCTCGCCTCCCGCCTTCCGCACGCCCTCCGCTGCCTTCAGCGCGAGCGCCGCGCTGTTGCCCTGCTGGCGGGGGCTGCCGATCACGATCACCACCTCGCGCGCTGCCATTGCACCTCCTGGTCCCGCGGGCGAGTATCCCGGGATCGGCGGAAAAGAGTCAAGGCTGAGGCCCCTCTGTTGACAGCGCTCCTCCCGGAGTGGAATCTACGGGGCATGATCTCAGCGAGCCGGCCGGACATGGACAGCTTCCTGCGCGCGAACCGCATGCACCCCTCGCAGCTGGACATGCGCGCGGCCACGGGCGCGTTCCTGGAAGAGATGGATCGGGGGCTGCGGGGCGAGCCCTCGTCGCTCGCGATGATCCCCACCTACATCGAGACCTCGGCTGCCGTGCCGTCGGGCAGGAAGGTGATCGCGCTGGACGCGGGCGGGACGAACCTGCGCGCCGCGGTCGTGAGCTTCGACGGCGAGGGTCGGGCGAACGTCGAGAGGCTGGCCCGCCACCGCATGCCCGGGAGTGGAGAGCGAGATCGGCCGCGACGAGTTCTTCCGTGCCCTCGCGGCCTTCGTGGCCCCGCTCGCGGAGGCCTCCGACAGGGTCGGCTTCTGCTTCTCGTACCCCGCGGAGATCCTTCCCAGCAGGGACGGGAAGCTGATCACGTTCACCAAGGAGATCCGCGCCCGGGGTGTGGACGGCGAGCTGATCGGCGCGGGGCTCATCCGGGCCATGGCCGCGGCAGGAGTGCGGCCGCCCTCGCGCGTCGTGCTGCTGAACGACACGGTGGCAGCCCTCGTGGCAGGCCGGCGCGAGGAGCCGGGTCGGCGCTTCGACGGGTTCATCGGTTTCGTGTGCGGGACCGGGATGAACACTGCCTACGTGGAGTCCCACGCCGCCATCGTCAAGGTACCGGGCCTTCCGGCCGCGGGCGCGCAGGCAGTGAACCTCGAGGCCGGGGCGTTCGCCCGGGCGCCTGTCGGCGTCCTGGACGACGAGTTCGACGCGGGGACCGGCAGCCCCGGGACCTACCGCTGCGAGAAGATGGTGTCGGGGGCGTACTTCGGCGGCCTGTGCCTGACCGTGCTGCGCGGCGCCTGCAGGGCGGGCTGTCTCTCCCCCGAAGCGTGCAGGGCGCTGGCCGGGGTGGACTGCCTGTCCACGAAGCAGGTGAACGACTTCCTGCTCTTCCCCGACGCGGGCGGGAACCCGCTTGACGCCATTCCCCCCGTGGACGCGCGGGCGGCGGCGGTCCTGCTGGACCGGCTGGTCGAGCGCTCGGCCGGGCTCTCGGCGGTGAACCTGTGCGCGGTGCTTCTCAAGAGCGGCCGCGGGACCGATCCCCGGTCGCCCGTGCGCATCACGGCAGACGGCACGACCTTCTGGCAGATGAAGGACTACAGGCTTCGCGTCGAGGCGCGCATGCGCTCCTTCCTGCAGGACGAGCACGAGCGGCACTACGAGATCGCATCCGTGGAAGACGCGCCTCTCCTGGGCGCGGCCATCGCGGGCCTGACCAACTGAGAGAGGGGCGGCAGACTCCCGCCGTTTCTTGCACATTTCTGGGCACGGGTATAGTCTGGCCCGCATGAAGGACCTCACACCGGACATGGTCGAGCGAAGCTTCTCCGACGCGCGGGCCGTCTACGCCCAGTGGGGCGTGGACGTGGAGCAGGCGATGCGCGCGCTCGCGGCGATCCCCCTGTCGATCCACTGCTGGCAGGGCGACGACGTGCGGGGCTGCGAGGAGCTGGAGGTGCTCGGCGGCCAGGGCGTGCAGACCACCGGCAGCTACCCGGGCCGGGCGCGAAACGGGGACGAGCTTCGCGCCGACTTCCAGGTGGCCCTCGGCCTGATCCCGGGGCGGCACCGCTTCGCCCTGCACGGCAACTATGCCGAGACGGGCGGGAAGAAGGTCGGGCGGGACAGGATCGGGCCCGAGCACTTCGCGCGCTGGATGAGCTGGGCAAAGGAGGTCGGGATCAAGCTCGACTTCAACCAGACCTTCTTCAATCATCCCCTGGCCGAGAGCGGGTTCACGCTGTCCAGCCCGGACGAGAAGGTGCGCAGGTACTGGGTCGAGCACGCCATGCGCTGCCGCGAGATCGGCCAGGCCATGGGCCGCGCGCAGGGCAGCCCCTCCGTGGTGAACCTGTGGATCCAGGACGGCTACAAGGACACGCCCGCCGACAGGTTCGCGCCGCGGCGGCTGCTCCTGAAGTCACTCGACGAGGTCTTCGCCCGCACGATGGACCCGCGGGAGGAGCTGGACGCGCTGGAGGGAAAGCTCTTCGGCATCGGCACCGAGAGCTACGTGGTGGGCTCGCACGAGTTCTACATCGGCTACGCGCTGACGAACGACCAGCTCATCACGCTGGACACGGGCCACTACCATCCCACCGAGTCCATCGTCGACAAGATCTCCGCCCTCCTGCCCTTCGCGAAGGGCCTTTTCCTGCACGTGAGCCGGGGCGTCCGCTGGGACAGCGACCACGTGATCACCCTGACCGACGACGTGAGCGCCCTTGCCGCCGAGGTGGTGCGCGCCGAGGCGTGGGACAGGGTGCACATCGGCACGGACTTCTTCGACGCGAGCATCAACAGGATCGCCGCGTGGGTGATCGGCGCCCGCTCGACGCTGCGCGCGCTTCTCATCGCCCTTCTCGAGCCCGTGGGCCGAGATCCGGGCGGCCGAGGAGGCGGGAAACCTCACGGCGCGCCTGGCGCTGCAGGAAGAGGTGAAGAACCTGCCCTTCGGCGCTGTCTGGGACGAGTACTGCGCGCGCGGGGGTGCCCGCCGGGGCGGCATGGCTGGCGAAGGTGGCCGAGCACGAGACGACCGTGCTCGCGAAGAGGCGGTAGGACACTGCATGGACCTGAAGGATCTCATCGAGATTTCCCGTCTCTACGGGGAGGGCACCGATTTCGTGATCTCGGGCGGCGGCAACACCTCCGTCAAGGACGCCGAGCGCATGGCGATCAAGGCGAGCGGCGCCGCCCTGCGCGGCATCACGGAGGCCGGTTTCGTGGAGCTTGCGCGAAAGCCCGTGCGCGCGATCCTGGGCACGCAGTACCCGGAGGAGCCGTTCGCG
The DNA here is from genome assembly GCA_963733835.1 of uncultured Spirochaetota bacterium. GTDB lineage: Bacteria > Spirochaetota > Spirochaetia > SZUA-6 > Fen-1364 > CAVTER01. Next base: position 12,646 of record CAVTER010000008.1, on the reverse strand, counting down.
CGCGAGGCCGCGATCAAGGCCGACCTGCTCGCCAGCCGCAGCGACCCCGGTCCGGCAGGCCGGCCGTCGGTCGAGGCGTCGCTGCACGAGAGCATCGAGTACCGCTACGTGGTGCACACGCACCCCTTCCTCGTGAACGCGCTCACCTGCGCCCGCGACGGCGAGAAGGAGGCGGCGCGCCTGTTCGGCGACGAGGCGCTGTACCTGCGCTACTGCGACCCGGGCTACACCCTTGCCGTGCACCTCGGCCAGGGCCTGGAGCGCTGGCGCGCGAACCACGGCGCAGACCCGCACATCGTGCTGATGGAGAACCACGGCCTGGTCGTCGCGGCCGACACGGCAGCGGAGATCCGCGCGATCACCGACAGCGTGATCGCCCGCATCGGCAAGGCGCTGAAGACCGCGCTGCCGACAGGCACCCTCCTCGTGCCCGACACGGTCGCCAGGGTGGTGCCCGCCGTCCGCATGGTCCTGTCGGACGGCGCAGCCCTGAAGGTGGCCTCGGTGCGCAACAGCCCGCTGGTCGCCCACTTCCTCCAGGCCGCACGCAGGAAGGGAGTGGAGCTGCCCTTCTCGCCCGACAACATCGTGTACTGCAAGTCCGCGCCGCTTTTCCTGGGCGATGGGGGCGCAGGGGCGGGGGCAGCCGTCGACCCCGAGGCCCTGCTCGCCCAGCTTCCCGGGCGGCTGGACGCATACCGGAAGAAGTGGGGCTATTCGCCGAAGGTCGTCCTCGCTGACGGCATCGGCATGATCGGCGTGGAGGACTCGAAGCGCTCGGTCGAGACGGTCCTGGACGTGTTCGAGGACCTGATGAAGGTGAGCTACCTGTCGGACAGCTTCGGCGGCCCTCGCTTCCTGTCGGCGAAGCACATGGCCTTCATCGACGCCTGGGAGGTCGAGAACTACAGGCGGGCGGTCGCCGCCTCCGGCGCGCGGCAGGGCAGGGTGCAGGGCCGGGTCGCCGTGGTGACAGGGGCTGCCCAGGGGTTCGGCCGGGGCATCGCCGAGGGCCTGTTCCGCGAGGGGGCCAACATCGTGATCGCCGACCTCAACGAGAAAGCGGGCAGGGCGCTCGCCGCCGAGCTGACCGACGGCGGGCGCACGCCGAACGGCGCCGCATTCGCCGCAGCGGACGTGACACAGCCCGCCTCGCTCGAGGCCCTGGCCCGCGAGTGCGTGACGGCCTTCGGGGGGATCGACCTGCTGGTGAGCAACGCCGGGGTGCTGAAGGCCGGCAGCCTCGAGGAGATGAGCCTCGAGACCTTCGACTTCGTGACACGGGTCAACTACACGGGGTACTTCCTCTGCGTGAAGCACCTTTCGCCCGTGATGAAGCTGCAGCGCCGGTTCGCTCCCCAGAGGATGACCGACATCGTCCAGATCAACTCCAAGTCGGGCCTGGAGGGCAGCAACAAGAACTTCGCCTACGCGGGCAGCAAGTTCGGCAGCATCGGCCTGACCCAGTCCTTTGCCATGGAGCTGGTCGAGCACGGGATCAAGGTGAATGCCGTGTGCCCGGGCAACTTCTTCGAGGGGCCGCTGTGGTCCGACCCCGAGAACGGCCTTTTCGTGCAGTACCTGAGGACGGGCAAGGTGCCCGGGGCGAAGACCATCGAGGACGTGAAGCGGTTCTACGAGTCCAAGGTCCCCATGGGCAGGGGCGCCCGGGTCGAGGACGTGGTGCGGGCCATCCTGTACCTGGTGGAGCAGGAGTACGAGACAGGCCAGGCCCTGCCCGTGACGGGCGGCCAGGTCATGCTCTCGTAGGGGAATGGGACCGGCGGCCCGGCCGCGGTCGGCAGCGTCGGCCGCCGTGGCGCTGCTCGCCCTCGCGCTTTCGGCATGCGGGCCCCAGCGCGAGCTCTCCCGTTCCGCTTCCGACCTGCCCGGCCTCTGGGAGGCTGCGCGGCAGGCCGTTGCCGACGGCTTCGAGTCCCCGCCTCCCGCGTACGAGAACCTCGCGGTCTCCGATTACCCTGTCGGCCTTTTCGTGCGGCTGTGCACGGAGGATGAGGAGCTGGGCTGCCAGGGCTTCCTCCGCGGCGTGGAGGAGCCCCTCGCGGCAGCTGGCATGGCAGCGCGGAACGCTGCCTTCCACGACCGTCGATATCCGGCCGCAACCCCGGGGCGACTGCAGGGCGCCGACCTCGAGCTGACCCTCGTGGGGAGGCTCTGCCGCATGCGCGACCCGCTTGACTTCGTCCCCGGCCGGCATGCCGTGTACCTGCGCTACCACAGCTACACCGCTTTCATCCAGCCCTCGGTCGCGCGGGAGCACGGCTACCCGCGGGAGGCCTTCCTCGATGCGGTCGCAGGGAAGGCGGGCCTGAAGCCGGGGACGTGGAGAAGCGGCGAGGTCGAGCTCTTCCGCGCCGAGACCCGGGAGTACCGAAAGCCCTTCAGTACAGGAAGGTGAAGAAGTAGCTCGTCATGTCCTCGGTCACCCCGAGGATCCTGCCCGAGTCGGCGTGCGACTGCACGAGCGCGCGCTGGCGCCCCAGCCGGTCTGCGAGCATGCTCATCACGAGGATGCCGGCCCGCGAGTCGCATCCGGCGAGCGGGGCGCTGGCCGTCGAGACCGCGCGGAAGTACGCCAGGGTGCGCTCGTCGCACAGGGCGAGCTTGGCGCTGTCGGCGTGGTGGGTGAAGTCGGTGGAAAGCAGGAGGAACACGTCCTTGCGGCTGCGCAGCAACGGTTCCAGCGCCTCGGACAGCCTGGCGAGGTCCGCGCTGTTCCTGTGCCGCTCCTCCAGCAGGATGGGAAGGATGCGGCTGCCGGGGAAGTGCTTCCTGATGAAGGGCACCTGGGTGCCGATGCCGTGCTCGCCGTAGAAGCCGGCATGCTCCAGGGGAACACCGAGCCGTGAGGCGAGAGCGCGAACCGCCGGCCCGTCGGTCCTGACGATCCCGTTACCGGCGTCCCAGTCGCGGTCTGACAGCGCAACGGCCTGCCTGCCCAGCGAGGAATGTCGAGGCGAGATGACGATGAACAGACGGTAGCGCCCCCGCGCGGCGAGGGCCGCGTACCACGCGTCGATGAGCGGTGCTGCCACGAGATGGTGGCTGACCGTCCCTGCCCACGGCTTTCGGGGAAGCCGGGCAGGGAGCGGATCGACGTTGAACTCCGGGTCGGCCCTCGACGCCGACTGGACGGACGCGAGGGCCCGTCGGTCCACGGCCGACTCGGCGAAGTGCCGGGGGCCGGGGCCCGAGCAGCCGGCCAGGCATGCGACGAGGCAGGCAGCTGCCCCGGCAGCCGCGGCCTGCGGCGCGAATCGGGCCCGGGTCACGGAACCTTTCCGCGCAGCCAGTCGGGCTGCCAGGGACGCAGCCTCTCGGCCACCTCGGCCCGGGCAGTCGCCGGGGCTTCCCAGTCGCTGGAGGGGTACACGAGAGCCTTCCACTCCTCGTCGGTGAGCCGGCCGTCCACCGGCCGGGTGAACTCGTAGTAGCTGTACGTGTAGCCCACCGCGATGCGCTTTCCCCCCTGGCCGTCGTTCAGGGCCACGGTGATCCTGTACGGCATGCCCGTGGCGACCTCGAGCACCGCGTTGTCCATGAAGTCGGTGTGCACGTCGGCCACGACCGCCATCTTGAGCTGGTCCCTGTCCTCGACCCACTCCCCGGACCCGGGCGGGATGACGATGCGGGCAAGGTAGCCGGCGATGTCGAGGATGAACGAGTTCTCCTCCTCGGTGATGGGCTGGTCGAGGGTTTCCTTTTCGACGATCCCCGTCATGGCATCGACGATCACCGCGAAGTCAGCGAGCTTCAGGGCGTACTCGTGCGGGATGAACTCCCGCGCGCGCGTCTCCAGCCGGGCGAGAAGCCCGCGCAGGGAATAGAAGAAGGGAAGGTTCGGCTCGATGACGTGGACCTGCAGCGGGTAGTCGCGCGTGGTGAATGTGGGCTCCCAGCCCCCGTTTCCCGCCCTCTCGGCGGCGCTCTGCTTCGAGTACAGGATGGTGTCGTGGCGAAGCTCGGCCCACGCGGCGTGCGACGTGATGAGCGACTTCGTGTCCCACAGGGGAGTCTCGGTGAAGTAGAAGGCGCTGCCGCGCTCGAACGAGGCGAGCTTCCCGACAAGGTCCAGGCATCCGCCGTAGAAGCTCTCCGTGGAGGCCGCGCGCGCGAGCGCGGGGGCCTGCGCTTCCAGCAGTTCGAACGCGGTGGCATAGCCGGGGATCCTGGCCTGCTCGTCCCGCAGCAGCGCTTTCGCCGACCTGCTGCCCAGGAGCGCGATGACGTCGAGGCCCCGCACCATGTTCCGCGGGACCTTCCCGGGGATGCGGTGGCCCGACAGCATGGAGAAGAACCAGCTGTCCAGCGTGAAGCGCGGTCCGAGCAGCCGGAAGGTGACAGGCATGAGCTGCTCGTCGCCCTGCTCGGTCCACTGCGTGATCGCCTTCCCGTCCACGGTGCCGCCGACGAGGAGCGACCCCTGGATGCGCGGCTGGCGCAGCTTCGGCGCGATCGCGGCGAGGATCTCGAGGACCTTCTCCCGGGTGCTCCACGTGGATGGATCGCGGGGGAGCAACGGCGCGAGGAGCGGCACCGTGTCGGACGGAACGATGTCGTCGGAGGCGCCGACGAGGTAGGTCACGGGATCTGACAGCCCGCGCCACAGGGCAAGGGCCTCACGATCTTCGATCAGCATCCTGTTCAGCAGCAGGGCAGCCAGGCCGTGCAGGACCGTGAAGTCCTCATCGGACATCGTCTCGTCTCTCGGCGGCGTCCGGCGCAGGTCGATGTCGAACGCCGCCTGACCGAGCCACTGTGCTGCCCGGAAGTAGGCGGAGAGGGCTTCTGTCCTCGTGTAGTGCCCGCGCGGCTTGAACTGCGAGTAGTCGAGCCTCGTGCGCATGACCGGCGAGAGCCCCGAGCCCGCCAGCCGCGAGGATCAGCTCGAGCTCCTGGCGCACGTCGTCGGGATACTGCGCGAGCAGCGCCTGCCTGTCCACGGCAGCGTCCGTCGGGCCGTTGCCCGGCCGCTCGTCGCTGTCGGCGTCGACCGGCACCACGGGGGCCATGCGGATGAGCGCCTCGGCGACGGAGAGGTAGCTGCGCAGGAGCCGGGAGGCGGACGCCGCTGGCGTGCCCGCATCCCCGCCCGGGCAGCTCGCGTGCCTTCGCCTGCAGCCGCGCGACCAGCCTCGCCATGCCGAGGAACAGCCTCTCCTCCTCCATCTGCGCGAGCATCCTGTCGAACAGGAGGTGCAGGCAGTGCGCCACCAGGTCGGTTGTGACGAAGGTGGGAATGCCCCTGTTGCGGTCGTACAGCGGCGAGTCGGGGTTCGCATCCAGCCGGTGCGGGTGGCCGCCCGCGTTCGGATCCTCCTTCTGCAGGAGGTACAGCGCAATCAGGTCGTCGGGCTGGTCGATCCAGAGGTTGTAGTCGTTCCTTCTGCCGAAGACGGTCTGTTCGAAGAGGATGCGGTTCTTCTCGAGCGACTTTGCCGCCTCCTCGTCGATCTGCCGGGAGCCGATGAAGGGCACCCACACAGCGCCCTTCCGCGGCTTGGTGTAGTAGTAGGACAGCCGCATGACCTCGGCGCTGTCGAGGGTGCGGATCTCCTCGTCGAACGGGCCGCTGTACTGCTTCTGCGGCCTGCGCAGGATTGCCCCGCGCAGGCCTGCTCCCCAGACGATCCCGCGCGTCCCCTTGTACTCGGTCAGGTAGAACCAGTTCAGGTCGTTCCTGTAGCGGAAGAGCCCGTCGTACCAGCCCTCCTCGCCTTCCGTGCCGCCCTTGTCCTGGTAGACGCCGAGCAGGGGCAGGACCGTGCCGACGGGGATGGCGGTGACGGGCACGAGCCCGTCGGAGGCGATGAGGGCGAGGATCTTCTCCCTGCGGCCGGCGAGCGGCGCAAGGGAGTCAGTGTACAGCTGCATGCCGTCAGCGGCCGCCACCGCGATCTTCTGCCCGGGGTAGGGATCGGGCGGCAGCGGCGAGAAGACCATGGGCTCACCGAGGTACCGCTGGTGGTTGGGTTCTCGGACACCGCCCCTGACCGAGACCGGGATCGCCCCCTCCAGCGCTGAGCGGACTTTTCCCGCATCCGCCTTCTGCTGAGGCGCCTCCCGCAGCCTGATGAGCTCATCCAGGGCAGCGGCAGCGACAACGCGTCGGCCATCCTCGGTGGACGCCTGCTTTTGGCCGGATTCTGTGTCGGCCGCCGGCGAAACGTGTGCAGCCTTTCTCCCGAGGCCAAACCACGGTCGAGAGCAGCCGGCAACCAGCACGACGAGCGCGATCAGAACCAGCGAAACGACCTTCTTCATGGCCTTTTGCCTCCGGGCGCGACATCGCGACTCTACCACGCCCTCCCTGCAGGCTTCAACGAAACAACGCGCTTACCGGGGGGGGTGCCCCTTTACACGCCGCGCATTTTTCGCTATCTTTGCCGCTCCAAGAACGCTGATCTCAAGGCAGGAAAGCAATGGCGCGCAAGTGTGATATATGCGGAAAAGGGACCGTCACGGGCAACAAGGTGAGCCACGCGAAGAACCGCACGCGGCGGGTGTGGAAGCCCAACATCCACGAGGTCCGCACGATGGTCGGCAAGACGAAGACCAGTCTCAAGGTGTGCACCCGCTGCCTGCGCAGCGGCAAGGTCGTGAAGGCCGTCTGATCCCCGCCACGGCAGCGCCGCGGCGGTGGATCCTGTCGCGGCAGGCCAGCATCCTCTTCCTCGTCATTGTCCTTCTCGCCGTGATCGGCCTTTCCCTCACACCGCACCCCGAATCGTTTCTTGGGCGGGCTTCCCTGTACGACAAGGCGGGACACTTCGTCGCCTACGTCGTGCTGGCCTTCTTTGCCTGCCGTTCGCTGAGGCAGGGGAGGCCGCTTCCCGCGATCCTCGTTGTTGCCGGTTGCGCGGCCCTGGGCGGCGCGATCGAGCTGCTCCAGCCCTTCGTGGGAAGGCACAGGGACATCGTGGATTTCCTGATCGACCTGGCAGGGGCCGCCGTCGGTGCGGCAACATCCCTGGGCGTGACGATTTGCGCGGCGCGCAGGCGGACCAGCGTGTAATCGGCTTCTTGTCGCTACCGCTGCACGAAGGCCAGCACGGTGATCGTCGTTCCCACGACCGTCGCGATGAGAGATACCAGCGGCGCATACCTGTTCAGGTTGTAGAAGAACGAGTTGTTCGGAACAAAAACAAAGTCGCCCGCATGCAGCGGGTCCCCGGGCTTGCGGATCTTGCCCTGTGCATCGGAAACTGATACAGACCCTCTCCTGTTGCGCTCAGGATCGATGCCCCCGGCAAGCCCGATGTAGTACCACGTGGGCAGTCCCGCACGGAACGGGAAGCTTCCCGGCGCGAACACGGCTCCCTGGACAGAGACGAATGAACTGAACGGGGGAATGACGATCCTGTCGTTCGGGCGCAACGGCACATCCGACGGCGATGCGGAGCTGGTCACCAATCCCCGCATGTCGATGTAGATGGGCTGCGGTTCGCCCTCCCTGACCATGAACGCGGCCGCCAGGTCCGCGAGGGGAGAGAGCGAGGTGCTCACGGCCCGCAGCGCGTCGGAAAGGGTTTCTCCCTCGGTGAAGGGGTGGATCAGCCTGTTGTACTGCAGGGGCGTGGTCGCGCCCGGCTCCTCGCGCGCCGCAGCCGCCACTGCGCCGCCCCCGGCGGCTGCCCCCGCTGAGGTCATACCCGGCCGTGGCAGCTGCGCCCGTGGCACCCGTTTGCGGGATGATGGCGCCCTCGAAGACGACTGCCGACAGGTTGGCCGTCTTCGCCGGGATCGTCACCACGTCGCCGTCGTGAAGCAGAACTGCCTGCGACGATTCTGCGGCGAAACTGACATACTCTACGGTGGGCTTGTCGCCCGACATTCTCTGGATGCGAGACCGGGTCGTGTCCGCCCTGCTTGTCAGCCCGTCGCCGTACACACTCACAAGCTCGCCGAGTTGATCACCGGGGAGAAGCTCGTAGGTGCCAGGTCGGAACACCTCGCCGACGATCTCGACGCTGCGTTCGCTGCGGTAGAGAACAACGGTATCTCCCGGCCTGAGGTAGGGGTCCTCCGATTCATCGCCATACCTGAGGGCCTTGAACAGGTCGCACCGTCGTGAAGGACGTGTCTTGGAGACGATCTGGATGTTGCGCATGGAGGTGGAAGGGCGACGGAGATCTCTGACAAGCTCGCTGACCCGCGTGAAGCCCCAGGCCATCAGGCGCGTCGCATCCGGGGTCTCCCCCCTGACCAGGACGCTGAAGACGCCCAAGGATGCTATTGTGAGCGACGGCATGCTGCGGGGGTAGCCCCCGGTGATGATGTTCTCCACGGTTTGCTTGAGCAGCGAAAAGCTCATGTCGGCGGCGTTCAGCCTGCCGAAGACGCCGAGGTTGATCGAGTAGTCACCCTCGACCAAGACCCTGCCCGTGATGACCGTGTTGCCCTGCTGGTAGCGCAGGTCGTAGGCATCGCCGGGCGTCACCGGATAGTCGTCGCTGGAGGTCGCGAGTCGCAGCCTCCCCTCCAGGTCGGCCGAGCCATCAACTGCGGTCTGGCTGGCAGGGGCAGGGCCTGCGGCCTGCTGGGCGGAGACCCGTGCGAAGGGAATGAGCAGGGCCATGGAGATGAGAAGGACGGTCACTCTCTTCATCGGTTGTCTCCCGCTGAACAGTACACCCGCGCGGCAAGGGATTTCAACGACGGCAGGCAGGTCAACGGCAATGGGTGCAGGCCGGGGGCTCAGAGGTTCTTCGCCACCCAGAGGGTGGCCTGGAGGCGGTTGGGTACGTTGATCTTCTTGAAGATGTTGTAGAGATGTGTCTTCACCGTGTTGGGGCTGATGAAGAGCCTCTGGGCAATCTCGTCGTTCTGCATCCCGCTGCTCAGGAGGACAAGGATCTCTATTTCGCGGACCGACAGCCCCGTCTTCTCCTGGATCGCAGCGCGCTTCTTCCGTTTGCCGCCCATGGCGGTGCGAAGCAGGATTTCCCGGGATACCCAGACCTCCTGGCCGAAAATGGCGCTGATCCCCTTCAGGAAGAGGTTCATGGCGTCATTCTTGTAAAAGAATCCCTTGATGCCGAATCGCAGTGCCTCTTCCTCGATACCCCAGCCGGGATAGACGTTGTACACGGCAACGACGAGGTTTTCCGACGGCTCTTTCTGCTGGTCGGACAGCTCCCTCATGATTCGATCGAAGTCGTTTTCGATGCAGTCGATGAGGAGGAGGGTCTTCCCCTGGAGGATGGCAGCGTCAGTGTCCCCCGGCAGGGGCGTGGGAAGTGCGTCCTTGAGCTGGGATAGGTCAGGGATGACCTGGCACTTCTGGCACGCTTCTCTTTCGAGCGCGTATGCCAGGAGCTCGCTGTCCAGTTTCCTGGGGCTGACGATGAGGATCTCTTTCCCCACCCGCCCCGTTGTATTCCCGCGACTTTGTGCTTCGCTCATTCTATGGGTACAGGTCTACCACAATTCCGGGGGGTTTTTCAACTGGACCGGCTCACTCGCCCGGGCTCGCAGGAGTACACGAGACGCCGAGGTATTGCGCAGATGCACCGAAATGGTAGGCACCTGGGTTACAAGTCATGCATCCGCAGGGGACCGCACTATCCTCTTCAACCGGACGATCCGGATGATCGAGGTACCGATCGACTACGTCGCGCCCGGGGACGTCTGGGGAAGTACCACACCTTCCGGAAGTACGATATCGGCATGAGTTCAACCGTCGATCTCGAACGGGGATACGCCTACCGAAGGAGTCATCCGGAAGCTGAAGCAGGAGTACAGGGTCCAGTACCTGTTCATCGAGGAACCGTCTCCCGAGATGAAGGACGTGAACTTCGTCGAGCCCTTCAACGAGGCGACCCGCCAGCAGGGCGTTTCCACCATAATCCAGAGCATGAGGAAGGTGAAGGCCTCGAGGGTCCTCGACCTCAGGGTCTTCGGCGGTGGTCGAGGATATCCTCCAGAACGTCAACAACATCCTGAGCAACGGGAAGGGGAGCTTCAAGGTCCTCTCGAACACCTTCGAGAAGGTGCAGTCTCACGATATCTACACGTGGGAGCACTCCGTGAACACGGCGATCTATGCCGCGATCATCGCGCTCTCCGTGCCGCGGATCTTCGAATCCATGGGCCTGACCTACTCGATCGGGCGCACCTCGCGCCTGGAGACGCTGGTCATCAACATGCTGCTGCACGACATCGGCAAGGGAAAGACCAGGAACCCCAAGAAGCCGCGGTACGACGCGTCAAGCTCGACGTGGCGAGAGATCTAATTATGGCATCAATATCTCCGGCGAGATCAGCTACAAGCTGGTAGAAGGGCGGGATGCCCTGGATTACCCCCACTTCATGTAGAATGGCTCGGCACCACCAGGGCTATGCCTTGGGTACCTGTGCCGAACGCGACCAGGGTGGCGAGGCCCTTGGCAGGGACGAAAGCTCCATCGGGTGGATCGCCGCGGTGGCTGATGTACGATGTGGTCAGCTGCATGCCCCTTCCGCAGCCCTTTCCACCCGGTCGACGCCATCAAGATCCTCCGGTCAGAGGGCTGGTAGTCTGATCCCGAGTGACGGAAGCATTCATCCAGAACATCTACCAGTTCCAGTTGCTCTCACAGTCCGTCTTGTCGATGTGGGACAAGCTGTCGTGGTGGTCGGGCACGATAACTACGCGCAACCCGCCGATCGCGAGCTGATCATGAACAGGTGGCGGTAGAACTGGTAGTAGGTTGTTCGTGTACCGTCATGGACCCGAGCAGCAGACATTGCCATTACTGCTGATTCATCCAGATTCGTCAACAAGGAGATGAGCTGCAGGAAGATCAGACTACTACCAGGTTATCCGCTTGTTTCCTCATCGGGACGGCATCATCGTGAGCATCGCCGGCAAGGCCTTCGTGCAAGAGCGGGTATGCATTCTGCGGGCGCTGGTTCACCGAGAGGGAAGCCGCTTATTGCACTGGCCGTGCGCGGCCCGCGGTACACCTCGCGGCGCGGTTTGCGGCCAAGGAAGCGCTGATCAAGGCGCTGCGGCCATCGGCGGACGGTCCCCTGCTGTACCGGGATATCGAAGTCACGACGGATGGTTCGGGTGCGCCTTCGCTTCTCCTCACCGGGAGGGCCGCGGAGATCGCCGGCGGGCCGGCGTGACGCAGCTGCACGTGTCGCTCGCACGACGGCGACCACGCGGTGGCAACCGTGATCGCAAGCTCAGACGCGCCACGGGCCATCACCTCTCAGACACTCCGGCACCTCGGATACGGTCTGAGGTGGAAGGTGCAGGTACTCGGTCGATCTGCGCTTCTGGTCGATGTCCCTGTACACGCGACTGACCTGCTGTTCTGTGAGGCCCGCAAGCAGTCGCGACCTCCGCGATGGCGACCCCGTTGTTCTTTCCGTAGAGGCACAGGTCCATGCGGCCGTACGGAAGCGAGAAGTAGAACTCCTCCGTGACTGGCGGCATGGAGACGAGGTCGTCGTGGGTGCCCGGGACTGGATCTCGGCGGGCAACCCCAGGTGGGCGGCGAGCTGGTACACCTGCGTCTTGTACAAATGCGCGATGGTCTTGACGTCGGCCGCCCCGTCGCCGAAGCTGACGTAATCCCTGTCGTACTCCAGGCGGTTGGGCGTGCCCGTGACCGCGTAGTTCAACCGGTCGGCGTGGTGGTACTCCATCATCTTGCGACGCGCTGCTTGAAGTTTGTTGCTGCCACGACGCCCGAGAAGGTCTCCGCCGAAGCGCACCCAGCTCCTTCCGTTGGAAGTGCCGATGACGAACGGGAACAGGCGGTAGCTGTCGTTGTCGATCACGCTGGGGAGGACGAACTTCGCCGAGCGGGGCCGTAGGCGGGATACACCAGCCGAATCGCATCGTCGCGACGACGGTAGCACCCCACGGCCTCGAGGATCGGCGAAATGTCCTCCGTGATGGCCTGGATGCCGAGGGACTCGGCCATGAGCCTGCTCAGCCGGAGTGTTTCCGAGGACGACTCGCGCTCGGGCATGAGAAGGCCCAGAACACGCTCCCTGCCCAGGGCTGCCGTGGAGAGGGCGGCCACCACGCTGCTGGCTCGATGCCGCCGGACATGGCCATGATGACTCCCTTCCTGCGCAACTGCGCCAGGTACTGCCGCATCTTCTCCCCGACAACGCCCACCTCTGCGGCCGCGTCGATGACAAGCGTGGCAGGGCCGAATGCCGTCTTCTTCGCCCATCTGGTGCTCCCTATCCGGCTGTTCTATGCGGTCGATCACGACTTGCGGCGGCAGGCAGCTCCCCGTGCGCTCCCTGGCCGTCACCCACATGATGAAGGCCGTGTGCAGGCACATGGTGGACAGAACGGCGAGGATCCGCATGTTGTCGGTGTTGCTCATGACCTGGCCGGTTCCTGCGGCACTTTTCCACCAGCCGTCGATGGCCTCCGTGAAGAAGATGCCCGCGGCTTTCAGGAAGGCGGGTCCGGGCTGCCTTGACCCAGTCCGGCGGGTACATCCAGGAAGAAGCTCGTCTATCCGTTGTAGGGCTGCTTGGGCCTGCGCAGGATCGAGGACGGGAGTAGATCGGCGAACTCCCGCTTGAGGATGTGCTTCTCGTCCAGGCCCATCAATTTCTGCCGGGACAGGCAACCCGTTGGAAAGCTCGACCACGTCGCGGTCGAGGAAGG
>CAVTER010000007.1:0-198728 GCA_963733835.1 uncultured Spirochaetota bacterium | reverse complement strand
GTGGGGTAGGTGATGCCGAAGCCCTTGATCTTGTAGTTGAGCACGCGCGAGGTACAGCCCCAGGAGCTTTGCGGCTTCCTTCTGCACCCATCCGCTGATCAAGAGGGCCTGGAGAATCAGCTCCTTCTCCACCTCGTTCGGAATGCAGCCCGCCCGGCGGATCCGGATGGCCTTCTTGCTGGCCGCGACCTCGGGCTTGAACGGAAGGCTCAGGTCCTCGGCGCTGATGACATCCGTGTCCGCCATGAGCACGGCCCGCTCGATCGTGTTCTCGAGCTCGCGGATGTTCCCCGGCCACCTGTATCCCTTGAGGATGTGCATGGCCGCGGGCGCGATGCGCTTGATCTGCTTGTTCAGGGTGTGGGAGCACTTGCGAAGGAAGAATCCTGCGAGGAGCTCGATGTCGCCTTCCCTGTCGCGGAGCGGCGGGATGGTGATCGTGACAACGTTCAGCCTCGTAGTACAGGTCCTTCCCGAAACTTGCCCTCCTCGATCTCCTTCGCCAGATCTTTGTTCGTCGCCGCGATGATCCGCACATCAACGCGGATCGTCCTGTTGCTGCCCAGCCTCTCGAACTCCTTCTCCTGGAGCACCCGCAGGAGCTTCGCCTGCGTGGGGAGGCTCATGTCGGCGACCTCGTCGAGGAAGACCGTCCCCCCGTTCGCCTGCTCGAAGCGTCCCGATCCTGCAGCTTATCCGCCCCCGTGTAGGCGCCCTTCTCGTGGCCCGAACAGCTCGCTCTCCAGCAGCGTGTCCGGCAGCGTGGCGCAGTTGACGCGGACGAAGGCGTTCTTCGCCCTCGGGCTGCTGTAGTGAAGCGCGCCGGCCAGGAGCTCCTTGCCCGTCCCCGTCTCCCCCAAAAGGATCACGCTCGTGCTGCTCTGCGCCACCTTGTCCACCAGGGCGAGTACCTTGCGGATCTCGGGGCTCCTGCCGACGAAGTTCTTCGTGCGGTAGATGAGGTTGCGCTCGCCTCGCAGGACCTGGCCCTCGTGGTTGAGCCGCTTCAGCTCGATGCCCTTGTCGACCTTGATCTCCAGCTCCGCGAGGTTGATCGGCTTCTGGATGAAATCCGTGGCCCCTTCCCTGATGGCGCGGATCGCGTCGTCGATCTTCTCCCGCTCGCACATCGAGATGATGACCGCGCGATTGCTGTTGTTGGCCTTTACCGCGCGCACGAGGTCTTCGACAGGGCTCTCGATCGCTTTCATGTCGAGGATCACCACGTCGAACACGTGCTCGTCCAGTCGCTGGAGGGCGCTCGCCGCTTCCGCGGCAATATCGATGGAGAACCCCTGGGCGCCGAAGTAGTGCGCCAGCCTCTCTCTGAGCGTGGATTCCGCCTCCAGGATGAGAAAGCTCTCCATGACAGCACAAGCATAGCACGATTCGCACTATTCGCAGCCTGGAAAACGACGTGGATCAGATTTGTAGTGGATCAGAATTGTAATAGGGGTTACACAATCGTCAACAAATGCCTTTCTCCATCTCGCGCCCTCCAGCATATCTCTTCAAAAGCTTTCCCTGAATGGAATTAGCGGCAGGCCCTCATTGCGCAACTTGGCATGTTTCTTGCCGATGATAAGGGTGTGAAGAAAGGACGCAAGCAGATGAACACCGTGTATGCCGAGGGGGATATCGCAATGCTGCCAGGAACCGGTCCAGATGGATCTGACGCTCAACGACCTCAGGATGATGGTGAACTGCATGAAAGCCGTCGAGTACCAGGCGAAGCTCGACGACGAACCCTACCTCGACGACGAGGCTCTCGCAGCTGAAAAAGAAGCTGGAAGGCACCTACGAGCGCACGCTGGGCGAGATGAACGGCAACCGGCGCTCCGACGCTTCCTGAGGTTTTCCGACCCGGTCCCGAGGAGGTTCCCGATGCCCTATCGACTGCATAACGGGGTGTACTCTGTGCGATGCCGCCACCCCCACTGTCCTTTCAACGTCCAGATGAAAATCGACCAGAACATCATGGGCATGACGGAATCCGACGTGGACAGCGAGGCTCGCAAGGTCGCGCGCGACATGGCCCTGATCGCGCATGACGCGATCCGCGCCCGGCAGCATTCCCTGCACAAACCCGAGATCCGACGCTCCTCGGGCTCCTGCCAGCTCATCGGGGCTGCCCCCGGCCGAGGGGAACCTCCACGGAGACCAGGCAGCGGGATTTCTCGCAGGGGGAATGCATCCTGAAGGAAGGGGAGCAGGCCGACTGCATCTGCGAGGTCCTGCGGGGCACTGCCTATCCCGAGAACAACAAGGCCCACCGCTACCACCCGGGTGACTGCTTCGGCGCCGCGGCGCTCGTGCCCCGGCAGAAGAGGATGACCAGCGTCTTCTGCGGCAGCGACGGGACCCGGATCGCCTTCTACAACCTCACCGAGCTGACCAGGCGCGACCCGAAGAAGGCGAATGCGATGTTTGCCCGGGTGATGGAAGATACGCTGAAGGTGATCAGGGAGCTGGAGAAGAAGGCGGGCTGAGGCTGCCCGATTTCAGAAGCTTCTCGAGTGCATTCACCACGTCGGGGTCGAACTGGGACCCCGCTTCCCGGCGGATCTCCTTCACCGCTGCCTCGATACCCAGCCGGTCCCTGTACGGCCGGCCCATGGTCATGGCCTCGAAAGCATCCACGACTGCGATGATCCGGCTGGCAAGCGGGATGCCCGTCCCGGAAAGGCCCTCGGGATACCCCGTGCCATTGAATTTCTCGTGGTGATGGACCACGTCGGGAATCGCCTTCTCGAGAAAGGGAATTCCCTGGATCATCTCCTTGCCCTTCTGCGGGTGCTTCCTGATCGCCCCGAGCTCCCGGGCGGCAAGGGGACCGGGTTTCTGGAGGAGGCTTTCCGGGACGGAGAGCATGCCCAGGTCATGGAGCAGCGCGCTGAGCTCGAGGATGAGAAGCTGCTCCTCCGCGAGCGCCATCTGCCGTCCGATGGCTTTGGCAAGGTCTGCCACCCGCCGCGTGCGCCCGCTGGTCTGAATGTCTCGCTTCTCGATGGCCTGCACGACCATGGTGATCGTATCGATGTGGGACCTGGTGAGCTGGCGGTTGCGCTGCTGCAGGTGCGAGACCAGGAGGGCGCCTGTCTCCCGCACGCCGGGTGCTCAGCTCCTTCATGATGCGGAACGCCAGGGTGGGTGCCTTGTAGAGGAGGGTCTCGAAATCACCGCGAGAGATTTCCAGCACGATGGTCGGCTCGAGCGCCCGTGCCGTGGCCGAGCGGGGCTGCTCGTCCAGGAGGGCCATCTCGCCGAAGAAATCCCCGTCGCTCTGGACGGACAGGACGAACTCCTCGTCCCCCTCGAAGCGCTTCGTGATCTCTATCTTTCCCCGGTAGATGATGAAGAAGCGCTCGGCTCCCGTGTGCTCCTCGATGATCACGGCGCCCTTCGGGTAGCTCTTCTCCACGATGATCCCGGCGATCTCGCGCAGGTCGTTGTCGGGAATCTGCGAGAAGAAAGAGATCTCCTTCAGCCTGTCGATGATCGTGGCAGCCGTGACATCCTCCTGGGTGTAGTATACGGCCGGCGCGGGACCCGGGCAAGGGCACCTTGGTTTTTTGGCGACCAGAGCCTATGATGACAGTCTCGGGCCATGGCCCGGGTGAGAGGCAATGAGCGTTCTTCTTATCATCGACCAGGACGAGAACCGCTGCGCCGACATCTGCGCCTACTTCCGCAGTCTCGGCCATTCCCTGTTCGAGGCGCTCCGACTTCGCCGGCGCCGCGGCGTGCCTGAAGGAGCGGGACTTCGACGTCGTGGTGAGCAGCGTGGCCATCGCTGGCGGGACGATCCACGAGCTGATCGAAGCGGTCAAGCGCAAGAACCCCGACACCGCCGTGATCGTCCACGCCGACATCGAGACCACGCAGGAGGGGCTGAAGGCTGTCCAGGAGGGCGCCTTCAGCATCGTGCAGAAGCCGTTCAGCATCCCCGAGCTGAGCTTCCAGATCAAGCGGGCCCTGGAGAGGAAGGGACGCAAGGTTTCGGCGCCGGCGGGGACGGCCATCGCCGAGCCGGCGCCCGACACATACAAGCCGTACAACTTCATCGGCGAGAGCGCCGAGATCAGGAAGGTGTTTCGGATCGTGAACCGCGTGGCGCGCACGGACTCCAGCGTGATCATCGCGGGCGAGACGGGGACGGGCAAGGAGCTGGTGGCAGGGGCGATCCACTACAACAGCCCGCGCGCGGGAGGGCCTTTCGTGCGGGTCAACTGCGCGGCCCTTCCCGAACAGCTCCTGGAGAGCGAGCTTTTCGGCCACGAGAAGGGCGCCTTCACGGGGGCCGACAGGCTGCGCAGGGGGAGGTTCGAGCACGCGGACGGCGGCACGATCTTCCTCGACGAGGTCGCGGACATGAGCCTGTACACGCAGGCCAAGGTCCTGCGCGTGATCCAGGAGAAGGAGTTCGAGCGGCTGGGATCCAACGAGACCGTGAAGACCGACGTGCGGATCATCTCCGCCACGAACAAGAACCTGATGGACCTGATGCGCAGGAGCCTGTTCCGCGAGGACCTGTACTACCGGCTGAACGTGGTCACGATCCGCCTGCCCCCGCTGCGGGAGCGAAACGGCGACATCGGCCTGCTGATCCAGTTCTTCCTCAGGAAGTACGCCGCCGAGATGAACAAGAAGATCCGCGGCATCGAGCCGGCGGCCATGACGATGCTCACCGCCTACCACTGGCCGGGGAACATCCGGGAGCTGGAGAACGCGATGGAGCGGGCCGTGCTCATGGCCGAAGGGGAGACCATCACCGCGGAGGACCTGAGCCTCTTCTTCGCAGGGGAAGCGCCCGCGACGGCGGAGGAGGGGATCCGGCTGCCCGGCCAAGGCATCCGCCTGGAGGATGCGGAGCGGGAGCTGATCCGCCAGGCGCTGGAGCGAAGCGGCTGGGTGCAGAAGGATGCGGCCCGGCTGCTGGGCGTCTCCAGCCGGGCCCTCAACTACAAGATCAAGAGCTTCGGCATCACCCACCCCAGCTGGAAGCAGAACAGGTAAGCATCCGCCGGCATGGGGCCGGATGGCATCGGATTAAAACGTCGAGGAGGGAAAAATGAACACCACGCAGCTGGTTCTCCTGGTCGTGTTCGGGGTCATTTCCGTGCTCAACCTTGTCGCAGTGGGGCTGAAGAAGCGGACGGTCCAGTATTTCTCGACCCCCCTCAGGGTGCCCGTGCTGGCCATCTTCTACATCCTCGCGTCGCCAAGCCCGAGCTGGCTGATCATCGCGGCTCTCGCCTCCGCTTTCGTCGGCGACGTGCTGTGGTTCCTGCAGACGAAAGAGCCCTTCATGATGGCGATGTCCGGCGCATACCTGCTCAGCTTCGTCTTCTACGCCCTTGCGCTGCTGCAGCCCTTTTCCATGCTCGGCAGGGTGCCGGGCTGGCACTATCGCCATTGCGCTCGTCTACGTGGCGTACTTCATTCTCTTCTACACGCTGCTGAAGCCGCACATGGGAGAGATGAAGGTGCCCATGTCGGTGTACTTCGCGATCGTCCTGGTCATGGGATTCGCGGCCCTCACCCGGCTGTGGTGGCGGCAGGGATTAGGTTTCTGGCTGCCGTTCGCAGGATCGCTGTGCTTCATCGCGTCGGAGACCGTGCACGGCTTCCACATGTTCAAGCACCGCGGCGAATCGAAGTACGGCGAGCTCTTCGGAGACCTTCTCTACATCGCCTCCCACGCGCTCATCGTGCTGGGGTTCGTCCTCGCCTGACGGCGGCTGGCCGTCCCGAACCTACTTCTGGCTGAAGGCGCTCACCGCGAGAGAAACAAGGATCAGGGCGCCAATCGCGACGTCCTGGAAGTAGGGGTTGACCTGGAGCATGTTCAGTGCGTTCGAGATGATGCCCGTGAGCAGGACCCCGAAGAACGTGCCGACGATCTTGCCCTTTCCTCCGGTCATCGGTGTCCCCCCGATGACGACAGCGCCGATGGCCTGCAATTCGATCCCGCTTCCCGTCGAAGGCTGCGCTGCTCCGATGCGGGAAAGCAGGAGCGTCGCTGCCGTCCCCACCAGCAGTCCGTTGATGATGAAGAAGATGAGCTTGTTGAGGTTGATGGGAATGCCCGCAAGATAGCTCGCCTGGGGATTGCTCCCGATAGCGAACGCCCGGCGGCCCAGCTTCAGGTAGCGGAGTATGAAATGCATGATGAGATAGCCGGCAATACTGATGATGAAAAGCACCGGGATGATGTTGAAGAACCGTTTTGTCCCCAGGAACTCGAACTTGCCGTAGATGAGCTGCAGCACACCCTTGGTGAACGCCAGGGAGATGCCCTTGAATATCCCGATGCAGGCCAGCGAGATCACGAATGAGGGAGCACGGAAAAGGATCGAACAGGCCCCAACGAAGAAGGAGTTGAATGTCGCCAGCGCGACCCCGACGATCACGGGAACGACGTACCCGTAGCCCGCCTTGATCATGATGGCCATGACGCAGGCGGAGATGCCGATGTTCGCACCCACGGAGATGTCGAAGTTGCCCGAGATCATCAGGAGGGTCGCGCCGGTGGCGACGAGGCCAAGGACGGACACCTGCTCGAGGATGTTTTCGATGTTGTTCAGACTGAAGAAGCGCGGGTTGATGAGCCCGGTCGCACCCGCGAGCACTATCTCCACGACAAGAAGGAAGAACCACTGGTTTCTGAAGATCGCTGCTGTTCTCTGCATGTCAGACTCCTATGAAGCACTTGATCAGTTGTTCTTCCGTGACGCCCTGCCTGCTCGAGGACCTGCGTCAGGCGCCCCCCCCGCATGACGCCGATGCGGTCGCTCATGGAGATCAGCTCGGGCATGTCGGAGGAGACCATGATGATGCTCTTGCCATTTCTTGCAAGCTCCACGATGAGGCCGAGTATCTCCGCGCGCGCGCCAACGTCAACTCCCTTGCTCGGCTCGTCGAAGATGTACAGAGTCGCCTCGCTCTGGAGCCACCGCGCGATGATCGCCTTCTGCTGATTGCCCCCCGAAAGCTCGCCAATCGTCTGGGTGGTCTCGTCGCTGACCGCGATCTTCAGCTTCTGGATCATGTGACGCACGCGGCGACGCTCGGCTGGCAGGTTCAACACCGACGGCTCGGAGCGTTCATTGTGAACGAGGGAGATGTTCTCGATCACGTTCCTGGTCGGGAACATGGCGAGCTTCTTCCGGTCTTCCGTGATGAGACAGATTCCGGCGCGCACCGCATCGGAGGGAGAATTGATCCGGACGGGGTTGCCGTTGATAAGGATCTCTCCGCTCTCCTTCCTGTCCGCTCCGAAGATCAGGTTGACCAGTTCGCTTCTTCCCGAACCGACCAGCCCGCCCAGGCCGAAAACCTCTCCCTTCCGCACGGAGAAGCTGACATCCTCGACGACTCCGCGGCGCCCGAGATGGCGGACCTCGACCTGGACAGCACCCAGTGTGACCTGCTCCTTCGTGTAGTACAGTGACGCGTCGCGGCCGACCATTTTTCGTATCACCGTGGCCATGTCAATCTGATCCACGCCGAAGGTTCCCATGCTCTCCCCATCCTTGAGGATGGTGATCCGGTCCCCGATTTCGAATACCTCCTCGAGATAGTGGGAGATATAGATGATTCCAATGCCCTTCTTCTTCAACTCGCGGATGATCGCCATCAGCGCGTCTGTCTCCTCCTGGCCGAGGGAGCTCGTGGGCTCGTCCATGATGATGACCCGTGCCTCTCGATGAAGGGCTTTGGCGATCTGAAGCATCTGTTTCTGCGCGGAAGAGAGGTCCTCCACCAGGGCGCGTTCAGGAAGCTGCAGGTTGAGGGACTGGATGAGCAGCCGCGCCTTCTCTTCCTGGCAACCGGTGTCCACCATCGGGGGGAACGCGGTTCCTATCTCTCCTCCAAGGAAGATGTTGTCTGCCACGGTCAGGCTCTCGACAAGCTCCGCCTCCTGGTACACCGTCGAAATCCCCAGCACGATGGCCTCTCGAGGCGTGAGCGCCTTGTGCTCCGTACCCTGGATGAGGATGGAGCCCGCTTCCGGCACGATTGCGCCGGAGAGGATCTTGGTCAACGTTGACTTGCCGGCCCCGTTCTCTCCCACGAGGCAGTGGACCTCCCCCGCGGTGACCTCGAAGGTGACACCGCTGAGCGCCTTGTGGTGGCCGTAGATTTTTGTCGCGTTTCGGACCGCCGCAACCACCGACGATGTGCTCACCTGTTCTGTTGATGTCATACCCGTCCTTGGTTCCCCTGGGTCAGCCCTGGCCCTGGTGTTGAACAGTATCGATGAACGCGAGGATGCTCTGCGTGGGAACATCCGAGGGAATCGAGTGAGTAGGAGCGACGATATAGCCGCCTCCGGCCCCGAGGACGTGCATGAGATGCAGGACCTCCTTTCGGATCTCCTCGGATGTCGCACGGGGAAGCAGCCTCTGGGTGCTGACGCCCCCATAGAATGTCACCTGCTTCCCGAAGTCCCGTTTCATCGCGTAGATATCATACACCTCAGGCTGGAAGGTATTGTAGATATCCATGCCCGCATCGACAAGATCTCCGAAAACCTCGTGCACATCGCCACACGAATGCTGGGCCACCCGCATTCCCTTGGACTTCACGTGGGCATACATGCGACGGACACGCGGCAGAATGTAGCGACGCCAGTGGTCTGGCCCCATGATCAGTCCACGTTGCTGTCCCCAATCGTCACCGAAGAAGATGCAGTCCACCTTGTGCTCTGCGACGATGTCGACGACTTTCTGGTTGTACTCGACGATCCTGTCAAGCAGATCCTCCACGAAGTCCGGCTCGAGGACGAAATCCATCATCAGGTTCTCCATCCCGCGCAGCGACCATGCCCGCTCGAAGAGGGAGAAACCGATCGTGTACATGCTGAACTGCAACGCGGAATGTCGTGCAAGACTCTCGCATTTCGACCGGATCAGCGGCGCGTCAGGCTCGGGGAACTGGTAGTCCCCCAGACTCGGGCTGGTCAGCTGGTAGCGCTTCACGATGCCGAAGTCACCCTTCTGCTCCTGGGACCAGATCACGCCGAACATGTCCTGGATTTCATTGCTCCCGAGCGCGGTGAAGGACTCGTTTCGCTCCAGGGCGAGCGCGTTGCCCAGCTTGTCCTCAAAATGCTCATCCCTGAAATGCGCCACCATCCGTCTGCGCACCTCCTCGGTGAGATCAATCTGGTACGGCACGGAGCCGCTTTCGCGTTTCGCAAGTGATTCAAGCACATGCTCCCTTGCCGTCATGAGAATCTCCCTCCAGGCTGTTCTGGCAGAGTCTCGAGAAGCCTTCTGCGCCCAGTGTAGGGTTCTTCCCCTGGCGAGAGTATCCTCCGAATTGTCGAAGATATGGATAATCTTGCTCATCCATGTTAAGAATCATCATGCAGAAGAGGCTCGTGTTTTTCTTCCAGCCCGAGGTGCAGGAAATCTTCAATCACTTCACTGCCTTGTTTCAGATCAGAATTGCCTACTTCTCTCCCGATGGAGAAGAGTTGAAAGTGGGGCTGGATCGACCGTGGTGCAGGTACTGCAGCCTCATCCGCAGCAGGCTGAACGACGATCCGCTTTGTGAAAAGTGCGACTTCGAGCACCGCGAAAGCGCGCGCTTTGAGCGGGTCCTGATTCATTACCGCTGCCATGGCGGACTCGACGAAGCGGTGAAGCCGCTGTACCTCGATGACGCCCTGACGGGTTTCATCATGATTGGGCAGGTGCGGACCGAGACAGAGCCGCCGGCCGACAAGGTCTTCCGGTGGAAGAATCAGTTCGGGACCGGCGAGCTGGCATCCGCATTCCAGGTCGTTCCCTTCCTTCCGCGGAGCCAGTTCCCGCACGTGCTCGCCCTGTTTTCTTCACTTGTCGATCTGATCCTCTCACGGCACATGATTTCAATCGGTGGTCGGACGCGGCTTGACCCGTTGCTTGACAGGATGCGCGAGGATTGCTCACGGAAACTTTCCCTTCCCGAGGCTGCCGCTTTGCTCGGCAGCAGCAGTTACTACGTTGCGCACCTTTTCCAGAAGCTGTACGGAAAGACGTTCAAGCAGCTCCAGACGGAGATCTGTCTTCAACGTGCGGATGAGCTATTTGCGCGTGTGCCCTCGATTACCGTCAAGGAAGTGGCTGTCCGATGCGGCTTCAACGATCCGCTGTACTTCTCGCGTGTCTACCACCGCTATCGCGGGCATCCGCCCTCCGCCGTGAGGATCGGCAATCGCGGCAGGGCGGGGAGACAGCTGGGATGAAAGAGGCCGGAAAAGCGGGAGAACCCCGCTTTTCCGGATGTGGCCCATTTCCTAGTAGAGTCCGTTGTATTGCGGGAAGTACTTCTTGGTCAGATCGAACCAGACGGGATCCACGTCCCAGGGCACCACCTTCATCTTGTCGTTGATCGTCTGAGGTGTGATGGGAACATTGGGCAGCAGGATCTGCTGGTTCTTCTTGGTGACCTTGCCCGTCACGTACGCGTGGAGGGCGAGCAGATCGATCATCCCGTCCCACCCCGGCGAGGTGGAGATCGAGAACTTGATCGCCCCTTCCTTGATCAACTCTATGCCGTACGGGGCCCCGTTCGTCGTGATGACCTTGATCGGATTGTTCAGGAGCCCTCTGGTCTTGAGCATCCGGACCACGGCAGCGCCCATCTCCTCATTGAAGATGAAGAGCACGGTGAACTTCTGCCCGGACTGGATCAGGTCCTGCGCCTGGTTCACTGCCTCGTTGGGGTCATACTTGCCATCGCGGATGGCGACGATCTTGTTCTTCCCGAGCCGCGCGGCTTCTTTCTCGAAGGCGTTGCGGGCAAACTGGACCGGGACATGCTCGAACAACCCCATGATGACCGCGACGTTCTCGCCGGGATAGGTCGTCGCGATGTGCTTCGCGACATCGGTTCCAATCTGCGCCCAGTCGAAATCGACGCAGGCGACGATGTCAATGCCCGACTTCAGCACTTCACCGACGTTGCCATCCACCACGAGGGGGATCTTGGCCTTCGCGCACTTCTGCGCCGCGATGTTGGCCCCGTTGGGGTTGAACGAGAACATGAGCATGCCGTCGACTCCCTGGTTGATGAGGGAATCGATGTTGGCGATCTCTTTCTCCGGGTTGTAGTCCGAATTGAGGACAATCGTCTTCGCCCCGACCTTCCCGGCAGCATACACGAACCCGTCAACCGTCTTCTTGTACCATGTGTCGGGTCCGGGCGTGACAAACCCGTACACCTTCTGCTTCTGCGCGAACACCCCGCCAACGGTCGCCAGAAGAAAGACGACCCCCAGCACGAGGAACAACCACCTTCGGCTCCTGCGCATAGACACTCTCCTTTTCTCCACCCTGTCGATTTCTCTTACCGTTAACAACGGCACATATCCCTTCAAACCAGCCGCTGGCCCAGGACTAACCTGTGACGAGCTTGCCGAAACGATGAACAATTGAAAGCGCCGGATCCAGGGGGGTTTCCACGCCCACGGTCCCCTTGGGGATGATAATAGTATCCGTCTTCCGCAGCGACTTCCCCTTGAACTGGGGCAGGAAATCCTTGTGAGCGACGAAGAGCTCAGCGGTCATGTCCCTGATCTCCTTCATGGTCAGCACTGCCGAGGTCAGGGGGTCCATGGCGATCGCGGCGAAGGCAAGTTCCGGGTCACCCTTGATCGCCGCCTCCGCGGCGAGCATCTGCACAGTGACGTTGCTCTGATTCGCGGCCGCCAGCTGCGACGGCAGCTCGCCGATCCCGAGGGGATGCAGCCCGATGCGGTCCGCATACATGGGCACTTCGACGCAGCATCCCGCTGGCAGATTGCGGATGTAGCCCTGGTTGATCACGTTTCCGTTGAATCTGAAGACCTTGTCTGTTTCCAGCGCCTCGATGATGTAGGAACAGTACTCCTTGCTGCGGGGGCCCAGGTCACCGCTCTCGAGGGTCAGGAAGTCCTTGTCCTGGTAGTTGTTGGCGATGACGGCCATGGCTCCATCAGCCGGCGCCGGTTGCGCCCCCGAAGCCGGGCTGGTCACAGTAGAGATCCAGCGCCTTCTTGTTCTTTCGGAACCAGGGCAGGTACTCGGAGAGGTGGCCGCTGCTCTCCGTCATGAAGTACCCGAATTGTCTCATGACCTCGCATCGGACTTTTTCGCTGAGGTAGTACGCGGGTTTCTCCGCGTTCTCGCGCAGCTTCGGATACAGGTCCTTCCCATCCTTCTCCAGTCTCAGGAACCATGCCATGTGGTTGATGCCCGCGCACAGGAAGTCGATTTCTTCTTTCTTGACTCCCACGTACCCGGCAATGAGGTCGAGGGTGGTCTGCACTCCATGGCAGAGTCCGACGAAGCTGACCCGGCTTGTCTTGCCCATCGCGATGGAGATCGCTGCCATCGGGTTGACGTAGTTGAGCATCACGGCATTCGGGCACAGCTCCTCCATGTCGCGAAGCAGGTCGGTCATCACGGGGATCGAACGCAGGGCGCGAAAAACCCCGCCAGGGCCGACGCACTGCCCGATACACTGGTCGACGCCGTATTTCATCGGGATCTCGTAGTCGAGTCGGTAACCTTCGATTCCGCCCACCTGGAAGAGCGCCAGCACGTAGTCGGCCTGTTTGAGCGCTTCCCGGCGATCCGTTGTTGAGAACAGCTTGAAGCCGAGCTTGTTCTTGTCGATTATTTTCTGTGCATACTGCTGAACCCTCTGGAGCTTCGACATGGTCGGGCCCATCAGGGCGATCGTGGAGCCCTCCAGGCACTTTGTCTGAAAAAGGTCGTTCAGCAGGGTTGTGCTGAAGACGATACTTCCGGCGCCGATCAGAGCAATCTTTGCCATATCCCCCCCTTTCCTCGTGTGTGTGGAACAGGAAAACGCAGCCACAATTGTAGGGGGCAGTTCCCTCGGGCTGGAATCACCAAAATTGCCCGTTATATGGACTTTGTTGCGAACCAACAAGCAATTCTTTCCACCCATCGATCAGGAGAATTGCTGAGCAGGACAGTGTTGACGGTTCCTGCTGGCGATGGGCTGCATCTGGATCGTGGCGCGCAGGGACCCCATGTCCACGGGACCGGCCGCGAGGCTTTCCCGACGCGTGGAGCGCAAGCAGCCCCCTGTCCACTCATACCGCTTGTTGCCCCCTCGATTCCAGCGTCCAGGAGGAGGTCAGGCCTTTTCGCAGCTGCCGGCCCGACAGCTGCCAGCCGGCCGAGAGGGCACCGCCGTTTCGCGAGTTGCACATGTTCAAGCACCGCGGCGAATCGAGGTACGGCGAGCTCCGGGGAGATCTCTTCTCTATCGCCTCCCACGCGCTCATCGTGCTGGGGTTCGTCCGGAGCTGAGCAGCTTTACAGATTGTCAATTGAATTGACAATCTGTAAGGACTGAAGTACAGTCGGGCCATGATTCCACGGGCTGCACAGAAAGCTCTCCGACAGCTTGCCGCCGGCTTCCCCGTCGTCTCCGTGACGGGTCCGCGCCAATCTGGCAAGACGGTGCTGGTCAAAGCGACCTTCCCCCGAAAGCCCTACGTGTCGCTCGAAGATCCGGACACTCTCGAGCTGGTCGAAGCGGACCCCCGGGGATTCCTTCAGCGCTATCGCAGCGGCCTCGTGATCGACGAGGCTCAGCGCAGCCCTCGGCTGTTCTCGTATCTCCAGACCGCCGTGGACGCGAGCCAGGGGACGGGTCGATTCGTGCTGACCGGATCACAGCAGTTCGGGCTGCTTGCCGGTATCAGCCAGTCGCTGGCGGGGCGCGTCGGTATCCTGCAGTTGCTGCCCTTCTCGATCGGCGAGCTGAAGGCAGCGGACATCACGGTTCCCGACCTCGACCATCTGCTGTTCCGTGGCCTGTATCCTGCGCTGTACGACAGAAAGCTGACGCCCGCTCACTGGTACGCCTCCTACATCATGACGTATGTGGAGCGCGACCTGCGCCAGATCGTGAACGTGAGAGAGCTCGCGACTTTCCAGCGGTTTCTTCGCATGTGCGCGGCAAGGGTCGGCCAGCTTCTCAACCTGTCGTCGCTCGCGGCTGATTGCGGCATCACCCACAACACCGCGCGCAGCTGGCTATCGGTTCTCGAGGCGAGCTACCTCGTGTTTCTCCTTCAGCCGCATTTCCGCAACTTCGGCAAGCGCCTGGTCAAGACGCCGAAGCTCTATTTCCACGACCCCGGACTCGCGGCATGGCTCTTGAATATCCAGGACCCGCGTCACCTCGCCATCCATCCCCAGCGGGGCGGCATCTTTGAGTGCCTCGTGGTGAGCGAGGTGATGAAGGCGAGATTCAACCGTGCGCTTCCCTCAAATCTCTACTTCTGGCGGAACAACAGCGGAGACGAGGTCGACCTGATCATCGATCGCGGAGAGGAGCTTGTGCCCGTCGAAATCAAATCAGGTCAGACCCTCACGCCTGACTTCTTCAGAGGGCTCGATCGGTGGCGCAGCATTTCGAGCTCGACGTCCGAAGGCTACCTCGTGTACGGCGGACGGGAATCTCTCCAACGCCAGGACACACGGATTGTCTCCTGGCGCGAACTGGACGCGGTGCGCGCGCTTGTTCATGGGTAGAGGAGGGCGGCAGCCCGGCGCGTGCCATCCATGTCGACCGTGCCGGTCTGGATGGCCTCGCGCCCCGTGGGGTGGAAACGGCCGCCGATCCAGAGGTTGACAGGCAGCGGGATGAACGCTGCCGCGCCCTCCGCGGCCTTCTTTCCCCACACGACCCGCTTGATGCCGTTGCTCGGCTCCTCGATCCCCGCATCGAGCAGGAGATCGGGTTTCGCGGGAGGCTTCTTTGCGCTGGTCGCGCCCGCGGCCGACAGCCTGCCGAAGAGATAGCCGGCGTTGCGCGCGTTCCACAGGAGCACGACCCGTGCCGTGCCCGCCTCGCGCGCTGCAACGAGCGCGTCCAGGACCTTCTTCTCGGCCTCGGCCCCGTTCTTCGAGCGGATCTCCTCGGGGTTGGCGACCACGATCACGGCAGCAGCCGCGGCAGCCTCGGCGATCGCACTGCCCAGGTCAGAGAGCGTGGGGAAGACCCGCGATGCCACGCGGGCCGCTGTTTCGGCGTTCGCCTCGCCCGGGGCGACGATCCACAGGTCAGCCGCGCCTTCGCGCCGCAGCCGGTAGGCCTCGGTGAAGGCGACGTTGTTCGAGTCCTCGATGTCGCCCACGAGGATGCGGATGCCCTTGTGCGCCGAGGCGCCGGGCTGGGAGGCGCCGAAGCCCGCCCAGCGGGGGTCCAGGTCGGACAGCCCGGGGGCGGACACGGCGATGCCCTTTGCCGCCGCGGCGTCCAGGAACGCGTCGATCGCCTCGCCGCAGAGGTAGCGGGGAGATGCGCATCAGCGGCGCCTTCGCGCCGGCGAGGAGCTTCTTCACCTGCGCGCCCGCCTTCGCGAGATCCGCTGCCGTGAGGGCGGCGGGGGCGGGGTCGTTCAGGAAGTCGTGGCCGAACTTTCCCTTCCTGCACAGCTTGCCGTGGTTCGGCGGGCCGCTGCGCTCGGTCACCCGGGTGAGCAGGCTGCCGTGCCAGCGGTACTCGATCCCGCACCCGATGGAGCACAGGGAGCAGGATCCTTCCTCGATCCTTTCCTGCAGCGGGACGGGCTTGCGGCCCGGCGTCTTCTCGGTGAGCGCCCCCACGGGGCAGGCCGAGACGCACTGGCCGCAGGAGATGCAGGTCTTGTCTTCGCCGAAGGGGACCCCGAACGACGGGGCGACGACCGAGGCGAACCCCCTGTGGATGTAGCCCAGCACGCCGATGCCCTGCACCTCCAGGCAGATGCGCACGCACCTGCCGCACAGGACGCACTTGGACGGATCGCGCGAAATGAACGGATGGCTCTCGTCGATGGGGTGCGCACCCACGTCGCCGAGGTAGCGCTTCGCCACCGCGTCGTACTCGGTTGCGTGCAGCTTCAGGGCGCAGTCCTTCACGTCCTGGCAGCCGCACTCCAGACAGCGGGCGGCCTCCGCGACGGCCTGCTCGCGGGTCACGGTCTTCTCGATCTCGACGAGGTCCTGCTTTCGCGATTCGGGTGAGCGCACGGCCGGCCTCATGCGCGGCGCGCGCGGGGTGGAGGCGAAGTCCTCGGGCACCGGCTCGCGGAAATCGGCCTTCCTGCTCAGGAACTCGGTGGGCCTCTGGTAGTTCCTGCCCGCGAAATGGGCGAGCACCGCGCGCGCCGCGTGCTTGCCGCCGGCGATCGCGCGGATGGCGATGTCCGTGCCTGTCAGCAGGTCGCCCGCGGCGAAGACACCGGGGACCGCGCTGACGCCCGGTCAGGGTGTCTGCCTGCAGGTTTCCCTTTTCGTCGACGAGGCCCGCCAGGCCCGTAAGGAGCTTCGTGTCGGAGTACTGGCCCACAGCCGAGATCACCGTGTCCACGCCGACCTCGTACTCGGACCCGTCCACGGGAACCGGCCGCCTGCGGCCGGAGGCATCCGGTTCGCCCAGCTCCATGCGCAGGAGGGTGAGCGACTTCAGGCGCGGTGCCGTCGGCCTGGATCGACACCGGCGCGGCGAGGTACTGGATGTCCACCCCTTCCTCGATCGTCTCCTCGATCTCGGCATCCGATGCGGGCATCTCCTCGCGGGTGCGCCGGTAGTACATCGTGACCTTCGAGGCGCCCAGCCGCAGCGAGCAGCGGGCAGCGTCCATGGCCGTGTTGCCGCCCCCGATGATGGCCACGCGTGCGCCCACGGTGACGGGCTTTCCCGCGTTCACGTCGCGCAGGAAGTCGATGCCCGACAGCACCGCGGGGTGGTCTTCGCCGGGGATGCGCAGCGCACGGCCCTTCCACGCGCCGATCGCGAGCACGACCGCGTCGAACTGGCGGCGGAGCGACTCCAGCGTGACGTCCTTCCCCAGGACGACGCCGGTCCGAAGCTCCGCGCCCATGGAGAGCATGTCCGCGATGGTCCTGTCCAGGACCTCGGGGGGCAGCCGGTAGTCGGGGATGCCGTAGCGCAGCATCCCGCCCGCCTTCTCCATCGACTCGAAGATGGTGACGTCCACGCCCTTCTCGCTCAGGTACCAGGCGGCCGAGAGACCGGCGGGACCGGCGCCGATCACGGCCGCCTTCTTGCCGATCTTCGGGGCGCGCGGCCGGGCGCGCATGCCGCCCGCGGCAGCCTCCACGTCCGCGACGAAGCGCTTGACGCCGTTGATGTTGAGCGGCTCGTCCACCAGGCGCCTGCGGCACTTCTCCTCGCAGGGGCGGGGGCAGACCCTGCCGATCACCGCGGGCATGGGGTTGTCCCTGCGGATCAGCTCCACCGCCTCCTGGTGCCTGCCGTTGGCCACCAGGCCGAGGTAGCCCTGGATGTCCACGTTGGACGGGCAGGTGAGGGTGCAGGGTGCCTTGCAGTCCCCGTAGTGGTTGGACAGCAGGAGGTCGAAGGCCATCTTCCGCGCCGCGATGACGTCGGGCGTGGAGGTGGAGATGACCATGCCCGGGGCCACCTTCGTGCCGCAGCTGGGCACGAAGCCTTTCGCTTTCTCGACCTTGACCAGGCAGACCCAGCAGGAGGCGTACGGCTCGAGGCGCGGGTCGTTGCACAGCGTCGGGATGCGGATGCCCTGGCGCTCGGCTATCTGAAGAATGGTCTGGCCGGGCTCGACTTCGAGCTTCCTGCCGTCGAGGGTGATCTCAATCATGTTGCCAGCCATCGTCATTCCCTGCCCGTCGTGATCTCGATCGCGTCGAACCTGCAGGCCTCGGCGCACAGGCCGCACTTCACGCAGGTGTCCCTGTCGATCACGTGCGGCTTCTTCCGCTCGCCGTGCGCGGCCTTCGTGGGGCAGACCTTCGCGCACAGCGTGCAGCCCGTGCACTTCTCGGCGCTGACGCTGAAGCGGATGAGAGCCTTGCACTTCTTTGCCGCGCAGCGGCCGTTCCTGATGTGGTCGTCGTACTCGTCGCGGAAGTAGCGCAGCGTGGTCAGCACCGGGTTGGGCGCCGTCTGCCCCAGCCCGCACAGCGAGGAGACCTTCACCTTCGCGGCCAGCTCCTCCAGCTCCGCGATGTCCTGTCTCCTTGCCCTTGCCCTCGGTGATCTTCGTGAGGATCTCCAGCATCCGCTTGGTGCCGATCCGGCAGAAGGTGCACTTGCCGCAGGATTCGCTCTGGATGAAGTCGAGGAAGTAGCGGGCCACGTCGACCATGCAGGTGGTCTCGTCCATCACGACCATGCCGCCCGAGCCCATGATGGCCCCCGAGGCGGTGAGCGAGTCGTAGTCGATCAGCGTGCCGGCAAGGCTCTCGGGGATGCACCCGCCGGAGGGCCCGCCCATCTGCACGGCCTTGAACCTGCGCCCGCCCTGGATCCCGCCGCCGATGTCGAAGATGACCTCGCGCAGGCTGATGCCCATCGGCACTTCGACCATGCCGCCGCGCCTGATCTTGCCGGCCAGTGCGAAGACCTTGGTGCCCTTGCTCTTCTCGGTGCCGATCTTCGCGTACTCGGCGCCGCCCATGCGGATGATGTGCGGCACGTCGGCATAGGTCTCGACGTTGTTGATGTTGGTGGGCGAGTCCCACAGTCCCCGCACGGCGGGGAAGGGGGGCCGCAGCCGGGGCATGCCGCGCTTGCCCTCGATGGAGGCCATGAGCGCCGTCTCCTCGCCGCAGACGAACGCGCCGGCGCCCTCCTTGATGTGCAGCTCGAAGGAGAAGCCCGACCCGAGGATGCCATCGCCCAGCAGGCGGCGCTCCGTCATCGCCTTGACCGCGATCTCCAGCCGCTTGATGGCCAGGGGGTACTCGGCGCGCACGTAGATGTAGCCCTCCTGCGCGCCGATCGTGTACGCGCAGATGAGCATGCCCTCCAGCACCGCGTGCGGGTCGCCCTCCAGGACGGAGCGGTTCATGAACGCTCCCGGGTCGCCCTCGTCGGCGTTGCAGATCACGTACTTCCTGCCCGTCGTCGAGACGGACTGCCGGGCGAAGGTCCATTTCTGCCAGGTGGGGAAGCCCGCGCCGCCCCTGCCGCGGAGGCCCGAGACCTTCAGCTCGTCGATGACCTGCTCGGGGCTCATCGAGGAGAGGACCTTCTTCAGCGCGTCGTACCCGCCCCGGGCCATGTACTGCTCGATGCTCTCGGGGTCGATCACGCCGCAGTTTTCCAGGACGATGCGCCTCTGGCGTGCAAGGTAGGGGTCGTCGGGGCGGATCAGCAGCTCGTCCAGGGGCGCGCCGCCGACGAGGTGGCTTTCGACGATGCGCTTCGCGGCCGCCTCGTCGACGTTGCCGTAGAGGAAGGCAAGCCCGTCTGCCTGGCGGACCTCGACCATGGGCTCGGCGTGGCAGGCGCCGATGCAGCCGGTGGAGACGACCTGCCAGGAGATGCCCCTGGCGGCCACGTCCTTCGACAGCGTGTCGAAGACCACCCGGGCGCCCGCGGCGATTCCACAGGAGCTCATGCCCACCGCGATCTCTGCGCGTGCGCTCATGCCTTGCCCTTCACCGCGGCGACGATCTTGCCCACCTTGTCGCCGGTCAGCCTGCCGTATACCTCGCCGTCGATCATGACCACGGGGGCGAGCGAGCAGCAGCCCAGGCACGCCACCTTCTCGACGGAGAACTCACCGTCGGCCGTGGTGTCGCCCGGCTTCACGCCCAGCTTCGTCTCGAGGGTGGTGTCCAGGGAATCGGCCCCCTGCACGTGGCAGGCGGTGCCGTGGCAGATCTTCACCACGTGTTTGCCGTAGGGCTTGAACCGGAACTGCGCGTAGAAGGTGGCCACGCCGTAGATCTCGGCGGGGGCGCGGCCCGTGACGCGCGCGATCTCGCCCATGGCATTCTGGGGAAGATACCCGTAGATGTCCTGGGTCTTCTGGAGGAGGGGAATGACGTTGCCCTTGACCCCCCTCCAGTGCTCGAGGAGAGCTCGAAACGCCTGCTCCATGTGGTCTCCTTCTGCGGTCTTTCTGAATGGGTCGGGATGGCGGCACTGTACCACGGCCGCCGCGGTCTAGACAAGCGCCGCGCGGGCGCCGCGCGGGCGCCGCCCCGCGAGTTCGAGCGCCTCAAGCAGGCTGACCGCGGCTTGTGAGCATCCCGGCCCAGGGCCAGGACGGGAACACGCGAAGGCTGCCTTCGGCCACCAGGCAGCGAATGGCCTCCTCGGCGTCGTCGCGCTCCCAGCCCGCGAGGCATCCCCAGCCGGGCAGCGTGTCGTGGAAGCTTCGGACCGCTTCGGGCCCCGGGGCGGCGCAGAGGATTGCGGCTGCCTCGCCGATGGTGAACCTGCGGCGGTCACGCCGGACAAAGCGCAGGATCTCGGCCTCGCCCTCGCGCCTGTCCGTGGCGCTTCCCGCGCAGCGGTCGCACCCCGAGCAGGCGACCGGCTCCTGGCCGATCAGGGAGAGAAGCGCGCGCCTGCGGCATCCCTCCTGCCCCAGCGCGTAGTCGAGGATGCCCCCGTAGCGCCGGCGCGGCGTTTGCTCCGCGAGCCTCGCGCCGAAGGTGATGTCCTCGCGGGAGCGCAGGAGGAGCGCCGTCGACGGCAGCCCGTCCCTCCCCGCTCTGCCCGTCTCCTGGAGGTAGGCCTCCACCGACGGCGGCACGTCGGCGTGGATCACCGTACGGATGTCCGGCTTGTCGACCCCGAGGCCGTACGCGGAGGTGGCGAAGAGCACCCCGTCGCTGCTGGACAGGAACCACCTCTCGAGGGTGTCCCGCTCCCCGCGGTCGAGGCCCGCGTGGTAGAAGAAGATGGGCTGTCCGGGAAAGCGCCGCCGCATGAGCCGGGCGGCTGCCTCCGCGCCCTCGCGCGTTCGGCAGAACACGAGGGCGGGGCGGGCCGCGGAGCGCACGGCCTCGTGCAGGGCGTGCCACCGCGACAGCACCGGCACGACCCTGTAGAAGATGTTCGGCCTGTCGGCCCCCGTCGCCACCAGCGATTCCCCGCCCGCCGGGAAAAGGATCTGCCGGATCTTCCCGAGCACCTCCTGCGACGCGGTGGCCGTGAAGGCGGTGATCATCGACACGCCCAGCCGGGCCGCCAGCGTGCCGACCTCCCTGTAGGCGGGGCGGAAGCTCTCGCCCCACTCGGACACGCAGTGCGCTTCGTCCACAACGAGATGGGAGAAGCTGCACAGCCGAAGCTGCTCCGTGTTCGCCTCGGCAAGGCACGCCTCGGGCGTGGCGAGCAGGAGCCGCACCTCGCCGCGGCCGACCGCCTCGAACAGGCTCGCCTTCTCCTCCCGGGGCAGGCCGCCGCGCAGCGCGGCCACAGGGGCTCCCGCAGACTGGAGCTTCCGCATCTGGTCGGAAAGCAGCGACAGAAGCGGCACGAGCACGAGTGTCGGCCCGGGCAGGAGAAGGGCGGGGAGCTGGAAGCACAGCGACTTGCCCGCACCCGTGGGCAGGACGACGATCTGCGGCCTGCCTTCGAGGGTGTTGGAGATCACGTATCGCTGGACGGGGTAGAGGTAGGAAACGCCGAAGGCCCGCAGGGCCAGCGCGGCGACGGGATCGGTCTCAGGTCGCGCGGCTCCGGCTCTGGATGCTCTGTCGGAAGAAGTAGTCATCGGCAATCTCGATGAGCTCGGGGGTGAACTGGACAGCGAGAGTCACAGTGTACTGGTCGCCGACTCCCCGCTCGATCGCCGTCACGGTTCCCGTCGCTGTGAACTGGTAGATCTGGAAGTACAGCCGCGCGCCGCAGGCCGCCCCCTGGGCGAGGCCGGGGACCGGGGTGGACATGCGCAGGCGCAGCGTGTTGACCGCCAGCGACAGCAGCGTTGCCCGCGCCTTCTGGCCCCCCGCGACGAGCTCCACGTAGTTGTTGAAGCGCATGAGCTTGGCCGAGGTCTCGTCGATGGCCACCGCCTTGTCGCGGAAGTTCTCGAACTGGCTCTTCAGCCCTT
Organism: uncultured Spirochaetota bacterium; assembly: GCA_963733835.1. Taxonomy (GTDB): domain Bacteria; phylum Spirochaetota; class Spirochaetia; order SZUA-6; family Fen-1364; genus CAVTER01. The sequence goes on along the minus strand of CAVTER010000007.1, from coordinate 176,869 downwards.
CGTAGGCCTCGAGATACTCCCCGATGATCTCCACGAAGTCGTTGGGGCACCCCTTGATCAGGGCGTCCATCATGCAGACGTTCTGCTTGCCCTTCACCGGGCCGATGCGCTCGAGGGTGCCGCGGAGGAAAAGGTTCAGGGGCTTCTTGCTGCCCGTGCGCTGGAATGTCAGGTTGATCGAGCACAGTTTCTTCTGGAACTGCTGGAAGAAGGATATCTCCTGCGCGCTCAGCACCACGAGGAAGATCCCGCGCTTCAGGGAGAGCTGGAAGGGGGCGCAGATGAGGTGGTAGTCCTCGATTTTGAGGAAGACCTGCGACTGCACGAGCCCTGTCTTCTTCAGCGCGTACGGCGTGAAGCGGATCGGCACGTCTGGGAACTTGTCCACGTAGTCCTGGACCCGCGATTTTGACATGCCCGGAGTGTAGCTCCCGCAGGGGTCCCATTTCAAGGGCTCGCGGCCGCCGCGCCGCGCCCCGGCGCGACCGCGCCTTGACGAATGCCCCCGTTTTCCCGATTCTCGGGAGCATGAAACCCCCGCTGGCCGAGGGGAAGCTCGCCCCCGAGCTGCTCGAGCGGCTGTTGCGCTACACGTCCCGCTCGGCGAGTCTTGCCGTGGGCGCCTCCCCCGGCGAGGACGCCGCGGTGGCGGCCGGCGCCCCGACCATCGTGCTCACCGCAGACCCCATCACCTTCACCGACGAGAGGATCGGCGCCTACACGGTCGCCGTGAACGCCAACGACATCGTGGCCATGGGAGGCAGGCCTGTCTACCTGACCACCACGATCCTGCTGCCGCCGGGCACGCGCGAGGAGGAGGTGGAGCGCATTTTCGCCGACATCGCCGCGGCCTGCCGCAAGGCCGACCTGCTGTGGGTGGGCGGGCACACGGAGGTGACCTCCGTCGTGACGCGCACCGTCGTCGCCGGCCAGGCAGTAGGTTTCCTTTCGGGGCCGCCGTTGTCCACCGGCGGGGCCCGGCCGGGCGACGCGCTGTGCATGACCAAGTGGGTCGGCCTCGAGGGCACCACGACCATCGCGCGAGAGCGGCCCCGGGAGGCGGAGAAATGCCTGGGGACGGAGGCCTTCCAGGCCGTGCGGGGGTGGCTGGACGACCCCGGCATCTCGATTGTGGAGGAGGGGCGGGTCCTGGCGGGCCTCTCCCTGTCCAGCGGCCACGACCCGACCGAGGGCGGGGTGGCGATGGGCATACACGAGATGTGCGCCAGGAGCGGCACGGGGGCGATCGTGCGCGCGGACGCCCTCCCCATCCGCGACGAGACGCGCAGGCTCTGCGGCCTCTACGGGATGAACCCGATGGGCATCCTCAGCTCGGGGGTGTTCCTTTTCACGGCAAGGCCCGCCGTGGCCGACGAGGCCTGTGCGCTCCTGGCCGCGCGGGGCATCCCCGCGGCCGTGATCGGGGAGATCCGCGAGCCGGGTGAGGGGATCCTGATCCAGGAGGGGGCAGGCCGCAGGCCGCTGGCCTTCTCGGTGCAGGACGAGATCGTGAAGCTCAGGAACCCTTCGTCTCGGGCTTCTTCTGCCAGAGCTTCGCCTCGATGAAGATGCCCACCAGGGCCTCGTCCAGCTGGCCCCTTTTGACCTCGGCCCCGAGGATGTCCAGCGCGGCCAGCGGGGGAACGGCCGGCTTGTAGGGCCTGTCGCTCGCCGTGAGGGCGTCGTAGATGTCAGAGATGGTCATCATGCGGGACTGCACGGGGATCGCATCGGCGGGCAGCCGTCGCGGATACCCTTTCCCGTCCAGCTTCTCGTGGTGGCCGTAGGCGATGGACGGGATGTTCTTCATCTCCCGGGTCCAGGGGATGGTCTTCAGGAACTCGTAGGTGTGGGTGACGTGATCCTGGATCTGCTCGAACTCCCGCGCGTCCAGTGATCCCTTCCTGATCTGCAGCTTCGTGTACTCGTCTCCCGTCAGGTAGGGCACCGTGGCACCGCTCTCGTCGGTGAAGGTTTCCTTGCGGATCCTGTCCAGGATCTCCGGGGCGTCCTCGGGGAGCACCGTCGGCACATCCGAGGCGACGATGGTCTGGAGGTACGAATCGAGCTCGGCGAGCACCCCGCGCTCCTCGCGGTCGAGGTCTTCCTTCTGGCGCAGGTACGCGTCCATGCCCGAATCGCGCAGGGCCTCGAACCTCCGCTCCAGCAGGTCGTACAGCTTCGCCCTGCGGATGTAGGAGAAGCGCTGCCGGACCAGCTCGAGCTGCTCGGGGTAGAGCTTCCTCGCCTTGACCAGCACGTTCTCCTTCACGCCGACCTTGCCGAAGTCGTGCAGGAGGCTCGCCACGCTGATCTCCTTGATCTGCTCGGGGCTGAAGCGCGTGTCGCGGTAGGGGCCCGAGCCGACCGCGTTCACGGCGAGTGCCAGGTCGACAGTGTAGATCTCGACCCTGCGGGAATGGCCGCGGGTGACGGGGTCCCGCGATTCGATTGCCTTGACAGAGGCATCGACGAATCCCTTGAACAGCCTCTCGATCTCCTGGTAGAGCAGGTTGTTCTCGAGCGACACGGCGGCCTGCGAGGCGAGTGACATGACCAGGGGCTCGCTTTTCGGATCGAAGGGGATCACGCAGCCGTCCACGTCGGAGGGGCGGGCGAGCCTGCAGGCGAAGTCCGTCTTCCTGTTGATGAGCTGGACCACGCCGAGGATCTCCCCCTTGTGGTCCTTCATCGGGACGGTGAGCATGCTCTTGGACCTGTAGCCGGTGTCCTCGTCGTACTTCTTCCCGAACCCGTAGCCGATCTCCGGCGGGATCTCGTAGACGTCCTCGATGTTCAGGACCTTCCCCGTGGAGGCGACGTATCCCGAGATGGTCTTCGTGGAGAGGTCCATCACGAACTCGGAGAAGTCGCGGGGGTTCGAGTCGTTCTGGGTGATCTTGAAGCGCATCTTCTGCGCGCCGGACTGCTCGTCCCTTTCGAGCAGGTACAGGGTGCCCGCGTCGGCGCTGGTGATCTGGCGCAGCTGGCGCAGGATGTCGTTGAGAAGCTTGTCGTTGTCGCGCTCGGCGGAGAGGGCGATGCCGATCTGCAGGAGCTCCGAGTTCTCGGTCTCCCTGCGCTTCAGCAGGCCCTTCTGCTCGGCCAGCTCCTTTTTCAGCCCGGCGCTGCGGGCGAGCTCCCGCTCGAGGAGCAGCTTCCTGTAGAGGTTGCGCAGCGTGCGAAGGAAGAGGGCCGGCCGCTTGAAGGAGAACACCTCGTCGAAGACGAGGGGGTCGGGGAGGATGTCGGAGGCGGGGGAGGCATCGGCGCGGGGGTTCCACAGCAGCACGCTGCCGGGAGGAAGCTCCGCCCCGCGCAGGGCCTCGGCGTTCTTCTCGATGAAGGCCCGGTCGAGCAGGTATGCCACCAGTGTCTGCGCGCCGGGGGCGCGGCCGCCGAGGGACGAGACCCTCTGCACGGTCAGGCCGCCTTCCTTTCGAGCGGCAGCAGGGATCGCGGGAACCTTCTCAGACACCCTCAGCACAAGCTTCTGCACGAGATCCCCCTCATCGTCGTCGCGGCATAGTCTACCGCACGGCGTACAGCTCATCAAGCACGGCCTGCACGATCCGCGCCGGCCCGGCACGCCCCCGAGGGTCGGCTGCCGTCCCGGCGACCGTCCGTCCCGCGGCGCGGTCCGTCACGGAGAACCGCACACCGCCGTCCGCATCCCGCGTGAGGCGCAGGAGATGCCTCGCCCCCTCGATCGGGCCGCTGTGCGCCCGTTTCAAGTATCGGCTGATCCTGAGCTTTTCTCGCGCCCCCCATCCCCCGCCCTCGAACTGGACGGTCAGGGGCAGGCCGAGGCCTGCCTGCGGCAGGGCCCCCGGGTTGATCTCGTACAGCCTCTCCACGGCCTGCCTCCTGCGCTCAGCCTCGGCCGGGCCGCGAAGGAGCGGGATCATCAGCCGCAGTGACTCGGCGATCGCCTCCTTCTCCCAGAAGGGGTCGAACCCCTCGAGGGAACGGGCGAGCAGCGGGGCCGAGCGCCGCAGGGCCCCCTCTTCCTGGAGGTAGAACGCCTCCGCGTGCGGGGCGCGGGCCGTCTCGAGCGCCCGGGCCATGCCGAGGTACTTGAGGGCCACCTCGGGGTATCTCTCGTTGGCCTGGAAGAACTCGATCCAGGCATCCTCGAGGGAGCCCTGTGCGAGGTACGAGCGGCCGACCGCGAGGCAGGCGACCCGGAAGCGCAGCCGGAAGTACCGGCACAGCACCCGGTGGCGGAGCGCCGCGAGGAGCGCGGCTGCCCGCTGGATGGGCCCCGCGGTCGGCCGCGCTGCCGCCGTGCGGGCGAGTCCCTCGTGCACGTCGGCGAGCAGCTCGTGCACGTCCTTGAAATGCCGGGTGACATCGGTCCCGTAGTACAGCATCCACGCGAGGTCCTTCACCGAGAGGACCTCCTCGGCGTACCGGCGGGCGAGCTCGAGGCTGCCGAACTCCTGGTACAGCATGGCCAGGTTCACGCGGGAGAGCGGGGTGGTGTCGGCCGCCGCGGCGGCCTGGTACTCATCGAGGGCCGAGCGGAACTCCATGCGGGACTGCAGCAGCTCACCCCGGGCAAGGTGCCCCGAGGCGCGCTCTTCCATCGCGAGGGACTCGTCGGTGTCGCGCAGGGCCGAGTTGTAGCGGTAGAAGTTGCGCTCGAGCAGGGAGAGGTTGTACCAGGCGATGGCCGCGAGGAGGCTGTCGCCGACCGCGTCCGCCTTCTGGACTGCCTCGAGGTAGTACGTGCGGGAGCTCTCGTAGCGGTACATGCCCGAGTACACCGTCCCCAGGGTCATGGCCATGTTCATGTCCAGGCCGAATCGCTCGACGCCGTCCAGGAGGATGCGCTCGCCCTTTTCCAGCTGGTGGGTCTTGAAGTACATCCAGCCCAGGTCGTCCCAGGCCGCGGCCGCGTCGGGGAAGAGCTTCACGATCCGCTCCAGGTATTCGATCGAGGAGCCCTCCCTGTTCAGCTTCCCGTAGCAACGCGAGATCTGCGTGAGCGTGTCCAGGTCGACCGCCCCCTTGCGCTCCGCCTCGCGGTACTCCTCCAGGGCGAGGGCGTACAGCTCCTGGTCGTAGTACAGCCCGGCCAGCGACAGGTTGATCTTCGGGGCGTTGGGAAACCTGGCCTTCGCCTGCCCCAGGATCCGCACTGCCGTCTCGTAGCTCTCGAGGTCCATCGCCTCCTGCGCCTGGCCGTAGAGCCGGTCCAGCTCCGCGCTCTCCTGGGCCGCCAGGCCGACGGGGGCGGCAGCGAGCAGGCACGCCGAAAGCAGGCACACGGCCGGGAATGGCGGCCGATGTCGCGCGCGGCGGCTCACGGCAGCCTCCCGACCCAGCCCGCGGGGCTCACGACGCCAAGCAGGCGGCGCGCCGGCGGCACCGCTTGACGCACGCTCGCCGTGAACAGCGCGCGCGCGGCACGCGCCTCTCGCAGGTCCCCGGCCCCGAAGCCGTCTGCGAACACGGCCCGCAGGAAGACCTCCGTGAGCGGCTCGAGGCGTATCCCGCGCGCGCGCCCGACCCTGCGCGCGTGCTCGAGGTACGACTCGGAGCGCGCCCTGCCCAGCCCGACTCCTCCCAGCCCGACCATGCACAACCGGTAGGCCGCGCGCACCCTGCGCCTCGGGTTCCCCGACAGCAGGCCGGGCAGCGAGGGCAGCAGCTTCACCGCGAGGAGGAAGAGCAGGTACAGCACCGGGAGGGTCACGTACCACAGCCGGGCGAGAAGGAGGAATGCCCTGCCCAGGCCGACGCCCGCCCGGGCTGTCCCGTCTGCCGCGCGCGGCAGCGCCTCCTCCTCCCCGGCACCCTCGTTGCCGAGGATCTCGGCGATGAGCTTCGAGAGCCTCTCCATGTCGGGACCCTTGAAGAAGTCGACCCGTTCACCCGGGGCGAGCTGCTGCGAGGTCGGGTCGAACTCCACCCACCCCAAATCGCCGAACCAGACCTCGACCCACGCGTGGGCCTGGAAGGCGCGTACCTCGTAGAAGTTCAGCACCTCGAAGGCCGGGTCGACGAAGAAGCCGACGGCGACCCGCGCGGGGATGCCGATGCTGCGGCACATCAGCGTCATCGCGAAGGCGAAGTACGAGCAGTAGCCCTTCCTCGACTCGAAGAGGAAGTGGCGCAGCTGGTCGCCGTCCGCGGCGATCCCGGGCTGCAGGGAGTAGAGGTACTGCTCCCGCAGGTATCGCTCGATCGCGCGGACCTTCGCCGCGTACCCGATTTCCCCCGCAGTGACCTCCTCTGCCAGGGCGCGGATGTCCGCCTCGCCGCCCGTCCGGGTGTAGAAGGCGAGAGCCCGCGGGTCCATCGCCGGCGCCGCGGTGACCCGCGCGGCCCTGTCGGGGTTGCGCAGCGCGCGCGAGACGACCCTGTACACGCGCAGGAACGAGGAGGACTTCCAGCTCTTCAGCGGCGCCACGCGGATGGGGTAGTTGATCGCCACGAGAGAGGTGGGGTCGATGGCAAGGAAGAAGTACTCCTGCTCGAGGGGGACCCTGCCCCGGTAGCCGGGGTCGGGCAGGTCTTCGGGCGAGTCGGGGACCACCGCCGCGCTCTCGTCGACGCCCCCGCCCGCGTCCACGAAGAACCCGCGCCGGGGCTCGTAGCCGGACAGCACGAACCTCCGCAGGAGGAACCTGTCTGCCTCGCCCTCCGTGCGGAACAGCAGCACCAGGGTGTCGCTCGTGCGGACCTGGGGCTCCAGGCGCACGTAGGGCGTGAAGTCGAATCGGAGGAAGGTGGGCTTCATCAGGCCGGTGGTCGCCGCGGCGGCGCCTTCCTGGTACCTGCCCAGGACAAGCAGCAGCGCGGCAAGGAGGAGAGGCACGACGACCCACGCGAAGCCCGCGACGGAGCGCAGGCCCGGGCGCTCCCTGCGCGCAAGGAGGAGAGTCGCCATCGCGGCCACCACGAAGACGGCAAGCGCGTAGGCGAGGATCGAGGGGTGGCCGAGCAGCGTGGCACGGTATCCCGCCTGGGGCCACAGGGCGAGCACGAGCAGCGCGGCGTCCACGGCAGCCTCCGCGAAGACGAAACCGGGGTGCCGCAGGGCCAGGAAGTTCAGCAGCCACGCGGCCGTCCAGGGCACAAGCGCGGCGAAGAAATCCTTGTCGAAGAGGAGGAAGAGAAAATCCGTCGCGGGCACGGAGACGACCAGCCGCTGCAGGCGGAAGACAAGGAAGAACAGGGCCCGCAGCAGGAAGGGGGCGGCAGCCGCGACCAGGAGCGCGGGGCCGAAGCGCAGCCGCGTGCGCGCCATGGCCAGGGCGGCCAGCAGGCCCAGGAGGAAGGCGGCGCTCTGGAACACGAGGTCGAAAGCTTCGCGCAGCTGCAGGAAGGAGGCGAGAAGCAGAGAGTAGAGGAGCAGGTTTCGCAGCGCGAAAAGCAGCGTCTGCCGGATCGTGTCAGGCCTGCTGCGCATGGCTCACCTTCCACGCCGGGGAACGGTACTCGGCCAGCTCGTCGGCAAGCGCACGCGCCAGGGCTGCCGCCTGCCTGCGCGTCACGGCGGACCCGCGCGGCCCCCGCTCCGCAGGGTCCCTGAGAAGCAGGCGGCGCAGCGTGAGCGGGCGGGGAGCAGCCTCCGCGGGCAGCCCCTGCAGGAAAAGGCTCGCGCTCCAGCCCCGTGCCGTGACCGCGCTCATGATCCCGCGAAGGGCAGGGGAGCCTGCGGTCGAGAAGACGACAGCGGTGCGGACAGCCCGACCGGCCGGGTACTCCGGTTTCCAGCCCGCCCCGGCCCAGGGAACGTCCGCCAGGGCAAGGAGCAGCTGGCCGCGGGACTCCTGCGTGAAAGAGGGGCAGCCCGCAACCCCCGGGCAGGCGAGTGAAAGGGCGAAGCGCCGGGCCAGCAGGGCACACGCTGCCGATGCGCAGGACTCCACGAGCCGGTCCAGGCAGTCGTCGGCTGCCCGGTTCGGCACCAGGGGACTTTTCGCCGTGTCGAGGATGAAAAGCATGCGGGAATCAGGCGGAGGAGTCTCCTCGCCGATTCGCAGGAAAAGCTGGTCCAGGTGCGCGAAGACCTTCCAGTTCAGCCTGCGCGGGTCGTCGCCGGGGACGTACTTGCGCGCCTCCAGCAGCTCCTCGCTCCTGCGCCTGCGGCGCTGGCGTGCCGCGGAGTCGCCGCCCTGCGCGGCGGTCCGGCGGGGGGCCTCGCGGCCGACCACCGCGGGCAGCACGGCCAGGGCCTCCTCCAGCGGCACGGCGAGACGGTTGGCGGTGAACCCCAGGACATCGCCCGTCTCGAGGACTGCCTCGGTCGCGCGATAGGTCCCCCTGCGGGCAGGACGGAAGAGGACCTGTTTCTCGTTTCGCCCCGGCTCCAGCCGGGCCTGGACACCGTCCATCCTCCGCTCGTGCCACGACAGGGGAAGAAGCAGGCGCACGGTCAACCCGGGCGCGAACCACCGGGGGAGCTCGACGCGCGCGTGGGCCCATGCCTCCTCGCCGGGGGAGGGCACGACTGCCGGAAGGCTCGCCTGGATGAATCCCGGCCGGCCGCGGCTCCGCCGCCGCATGGCTGCGCGCAGGAGGTGGCCCGCGACCAGGAAGTACAGCGGCACGAGCAGGAAGCCCGCGCCCCAGAACAGGCCTGCGAGGTCCGCGCGCAGGACCCCCTCGGCGAATGCTGCCGCCGCGGCTGCTTCCAGGAGCAACCCGCGGAGCGTCAGGGGAATGATCGCGCGCAGCCGGCGGGCAAACCGGCGCATCAGTAGCGGATGCGCGAGAGCTCCGCCAGCACCAGCTCCCGGACCATCGCCTCGGGCTCGACCCGCGCGTCCTTCATGCGCAGGCGGTGCGCGATCACCAGGGGGGCCAGCTCCACGAGGTCCTGGTCGATCACGTACTGCCTGCCCCGCAGCAGGGCCAGTGCCCGCGCGGCGCGCACGAGCATCAGGCTTCCCCGCGGCGAGGAGCCCAGCTCCACGCCCTGGTGCCTGCGGGTGGCGGTCGAGACCGCGACGGCTGCCCGCACCAGGGCGTCGTCGCAGAAGACGGCCTTCACCGCTTCCCGTGCCGCCAGGATGTCGGCCTTGCCGCACACGGGCGAGACGGTCGGGCAGCACGGTCGCGGCGGGGTCGTCGCGCACGATGCCCTCCTCGACCGCGCGGTCGGGATAGCCGACGCGCAGCCTCATGAGGAACCTGTCGATCTGCGCCAGGGGCAGGGGGTACACGCCCTCGATCTCGACGGGGTTCTGCGTGGCGATGACGAAGAAGAAGGGATCCATCCGGTAGGTCGTGTTGCCCACCGTGACCTGGCCCTCGGCCATGACCTCCAGCAGCGCGGACTGGACCTTGGGGGTCGTGCGGTTGATCTCGTCGGCGAGGAGGATGTTGGCGAACACGGGGCCGGGCGAGAAGACGAAGGCCCGCTCGCCGGGGTCGAACACGTCGACGCCCGTGATGTCGTAGGGCAGGAGGTCGGGGGTGAACTGGATGCGGCGGAACACCACGGCCCCGCCCTTCTGCGACCGGGAGATGAGGCGCGCCACCGTCTTCGCGAGGGTCGTCTTTCCCAGGCCCGGCACGTCCTCGATCAGCACGTGGCCGCCGGCGAGGATTCCCGTGACCAGGTGCTCCAGCACCTCCGTCTTGCCGCGGATCACCGCTGCCAGGCCGTCGACGAGCCTCCGGGCGATGTCGTGGGAGCGCGCGAAGCCGGGGTCTCTGCCCGGGCGGGGGGCCCTGTCACCCATCGCCCGCAGTGTAGTGGTTCCGATTCGACGTGGGAAGCAGTCCGCCTGCCCCGGCCTCAGCCCCGCGTCTTCCTGAGATCTTCCTCTGCCATCTCCAGGTGCTTCTGCATGGCGCGGGCCGCGCCCTCCCCGTCGCGCTTCTGCAGGGACCCCAGGATGAGCTTGTGCCCTTCGATCGCCCTTCGCACCCGGTCAACCGCAGCGTACGCTTGCGCGACTCCTTCAGCAGCTCTGCCACCGGCGACAGCATGATCTCGAAAACCACGTTGCGGGTCGCCTTCAGGATCAGGGAGTGGAACTCGAGGTCTCTCGCGGCGCAGGCCTCCAGGTCCGTGCGGTTCTGCTCCATCCCCCGGATGTTCTCCTGCAGCCTGCGCAGGTCAGCAGGCCCGGCGGTGACGGCTGCGATCCGTGCGATCTGGCACTCCAGCGCCTCGCGGGCCGCAGCCAGCTGAAGGAGCGTGCTCTTCGTCCTGCGGAGAGTCAGCCCGATCACGCGCGCAGCCGCCTCCGCGGAGGGCACGGCCACCCGCGGGCGCCTGCCCCTGCGGATGTCGACAAGTCCCTGGGCCTGCGCCACCCGCAGCCCCTCCCGCAGGCTGAAGCGGCTGACCCCGAGCAGGCGCCGAGCTCCCGTTCGGGGGCCAGCTCGGTGCCCGGCGCCGCATCGCCGTCGATGACATATTCCTGGAGGGACTTCACGATCTGCTCGATCGTGGTGCTCCGTCGCAGGGGTGACAGCGCGTGTGTTGACGGCATGGCATCCCAATGGTAGAGTATACTTACCAGCCGCGTCAACGGCACAGTGAGGAGTCATGCCATGGGAACCCGCGAGCCTGCCCCGGATTTCGCCGCGACGTCGATCCTGGTCACCGGCGGCGCGAGCGGCATCGGCAGGGAAACCGCGCAGCTGATGGCGGACCTCGGCGGCAGCGTCGCCGTGGCCGATGTCCAGGAGGAGCGCGGGACCCTGGCCGTACGGGAGATGGTCCGGGCCGGGGCCCGGCGCACTTCATCGCTGCCGACGTGTGCAGCCCCCTCGACGTCGAGCGGATGTTCGAGAGCGCGGTCGGCCTCCTGGGGGCTGTCGACGTCCTTGTCCACTGCGCGGGGATCTCCGCCGAGACCCCCCTGCTTCAGATCGCGCTGCAGGAATGGGATCACGTGCTGCGGGTCAATCTCACCTCCACGTTCCTCTGCTGCCAGGCCGCGCTGCGGCACATGTGCCCGCGCCGCCGCGGGACCATCGTGACCATCGCCTCGTCGGCTGCGAAGTCGGGTGGGATTGCGGTGGGAGCGCACTACGCGGCCTCGAAAGCCGGCGTCATCTGCCTGACCAAGTCCCTCGCGCTGTATGGAGCGGAGCACGGCGTGCGGGTGAACTGCGTCTGCCCGGGCACGACGCGCACCCCGATGACCGACCGCTGGTCGGAGGAGACCCGCAGGGACCTTGCGAGGAAGATTCCGCTGAAGAGACTGGCCGAGGCGCGCGAAGTGGCCGAGGCGATCTGCTTTCTCGCTTCCGGCAGAGCCGGTTTCATCACCGGGGAGATACTGGACGTCAACGGCGGGAGCATCATGGACTGAGGCAGGCGGGGGAGGACTGGGATGGAAAGGATCGCTCGGGTCGAGGCGCTGAGGTTCCCGATGGGCTCGTCGTGGCTTGTGGACACGCTGATCGCCAATCCCATGTCCATCTATCCCCGCTACAGGGAAAAGCGTTCCTCGTGGATGCGCGCAATGACGACCGTGATCATCCGGGTGTCGAGCGAAAGCGGCCTGTCCGGTCTCGGCTGGGTAGGTGGGGGAAAGGCCGCCCCGGCCTCACTGGTCGAGGACGTGTTCGCCGACCTGGTCGTCGGGGAGAGCCCCTTCGACACTGAGGCACTCTGGGACCGGATGTACCGTGCCTCCATCCCCTACGGCCGCAAGGGCGCGGCAGTCGAGGCGATCAGCGGCATCGACACCGCCCTGTGGGACCTGGTCGGCAGGATCACGGGCCAGCCCGTGTACAGGCTGCTGGGCGGCAAGACCAAGGATACCCTCCCCGTCTACGCCACGGGAAACGCGGTGGAGTCGCACGTGGCCCGGGGGTTCCGCGACGTGAAGCTGGCCATGATCCACGGCCCGGCCGACGGCCGCGCGGGCATGGACGCCAACGAGGACCTGGTCAGGACGACACGCGAGAGCATCGGCCCGGACGGGCAGATCATGCTGGACTGCTACATGGGCTGGGACGAGCCGTACACGATCGAGATGGCGGCGCGGCTGCGGCAGTACCGTGTCCGGTGGATCGAGGAGCCGCTCATGCCCCAGTACGCCGACGGGCACCGCAGGCTGCGCGACCTGCTCAACCCAATGGGAATCCTCGTGACCGGCGGCGAGCACGAGTTCACCCGCTGGGGGTTTCGGCAGCTGATCGAGAAGCAGGCCGTGGACATCCTGCAGCCCGACATCGGCAGGGCCGGCGGCATTTCCGGAGGTCAGGAAGATCTGCGCGCTGGCCTCGGTCTACGGGGTGCCTGTCATCCCGCATGGCTCGGGGGCGCCGACCTACCACCTGGCGATGAGCACGGTGAACTGCCCGTGCGCCGAGTACATCGACATGCTCGCCGGCGGCGGGACCCCGTTCTTCTCGGGAGAGCCGCAGCCGCAGGGAGGCCGCATCGAGCTCACGGACGCCCCGGGCTTCGGGTACGAGCTGAACCGTGATCTTCTCGACGGGAAGGCACCGGCCCCGATCTGGTAGGCAGGGTGCGGGGAAAGCGGGGAAAGGAGGCGAGCGCATGCAGAAGGTCGTGTGGACGATGGAGCTGAAGGAAGACAGGGTGCAGGACTACATCGACGTCCACAGGAAGGACAACGTCTGGCCTGAGATCATCGCGGTCAACCGGCGGGCGGGAGTCCGCAGGGAGGAGATCTTCCTCCTTGGCAACCGCGTCTTCATCTGCCTGGAAGTCGAGGACTACGAGAGGATGATGAAGGTGTTCGAGCAGGACGAGGGCCTGAAGCGGTGGAACAGGATCACGCTGCCCATGTCGAAGTCCCGTCCCGAGCTGGCCGATACCATGACCCGGCTGCCCCTCGTTTTCGACTACGAGGACGGGCAGCTGCTGCACTAGGAGGGGCACCGTGAAGCTGGAGGGAAAGTGGGCGCTGGTGACGGGAGGGAGCAGGGGGATCGGCAGGGGGATCTGCAACAGCCTCGCAGCGGAGGGTTGCAACGTCGTGGTCAACTACACCCGCCACCCGCAGGCCGCGGAGGAAGTGGTGGCAGAGCTCACGAGAGGCGGCGTGCAGGCCTGGAGCGTCAAGGCCGACGTCTCCAACAGGGTCGAGGTCGACGCGATGGTCAGGAGCGTGACCGGCCGTCACCAGCTCGACATCCTCGTGGGGAACGCCGGGGTGGTCCGGTTCGAGCCCTTCCTCGAGATCACGAGGGAGGGGTGGGACTTCCAGATGAACGTCAACCTGGTCGGGTCCTTCAACGTCGGGCAGGAGGTGGCACGGTACTTCGTCGCCAGGAAGATCCGGGGCAAGATCGCCTTCGTCACCTCGTTCAACCAGGAGGTGCCGAACGCCGGCCAGGGGGTCTACAGCATCAGCAAGAGCGGCATCCGCATGCTCGCCCGGACCATGGCCCTCGAGCTGGCCGAGCACGGCATCACGGTCGAATACGATCGCCGCCGGCCCGGTCATCACGGACATCAACAGGGAGCAGGTGGAGCTGTACCCCGGGCTCGTGGAGCGGCTGAACAGGATCCTGCCCCTGCACCGCTGGGGAACCCCCCGCGACATCGGTGCGGCGGCGGCGTTCCTTGTCTCCCCCGATGCGGACTACATCACCGGGTCCACGATCTTCGTGGAGGGCGGGATCATGATCAACAACGGCATGATGATCAACGTCGTGACGGACTAGGAGGCCCGGCCATGCAGTACTCCGTGGAGATCTACAGGAACGGGACGACCCAGGCACCGGGGCCCGAGATGTTCTACCTGCGGGACTGGGACAAGCTGTACACCCTCTGCACATACGTCTTCGTGGTCCGCAGCAGGGAACACACAATGCTCGTCGACACGGGCTGCGGGGACGTCTCGGCGATCAACCGGATGCTCGCGGCTGAGTTCGGCGGGAAGATCTCCTTTGACCTGCCGGAGGACGAGACGATCGGCGCGATACTGGAGAAGGCGAAGCTCCGGCCCAGCGACGTCGATCACGTGTTCCTCACGCACCTCCACCACGACCATGCCTCCAACGTGTCCCTGTTCCCCAACGCCCGGGTGGTGGTATCCCGGCGGGGATCCTCGAGTTCATCAAGAAGGACAAGCCGTACTACTACGACGAGGCGCTCTTTCCGCCCGCGACGGTGCAGTACATCGTGGGCCTGCCCGGCCGAGAAGGTCGTCTACGTGGACGACGACGCCGACGTGCTCCCCGGCATCCGCTGCTTCTGGGTGGGCGGCCACACGCCCTGCTGCATGGCCGTCCAGGTGGCGACCAGCCGCGGGAGGGTGGTCATCACCTCCGACGTGGCCTTCTTCGAGGAGAACGTGACAGCGGAGCACCCCGTCGGGATGTTCTACAGCCTCTGGGAGTGCAAGGACGCCTACCGCAAGATCAAGGCAGCGGCCGACCACGTGATCACCAGCCACGATCCCGGCGTGCTGGCGCGGTTCCCCGGCGGGAAGATCTGAGCGTCGGAGCATGTACAGGGCCGTTTTCCTCGATCACGTCTTCGACGACGTCGCCATCGTCCGCCGCATCCTCGACGGCGTGGCGGAGGTGGAAGAGCACCATGCGCCACGGAGGACGAGGCGATCGGGGCGGCCCGCGGCGCGGAGGCCGTGATGGTCGTGAACTACGCCCCGGTGTCGCGCCGGCTCATCGAGACGCTGGACCGCTGCAGGGTCATCAGCCGCTTCGGCATCGGGGTCGACGCGGTGGACATTGCCGCGGCATCGCAGAAGGGCATCCCCGTCACCAACGTGCCCGACTACTGCCTGGACGAGGTCTCCGACCACGCAGTGGCGATGCTCCTGCACCTGGAGCGCAGGCTGTCCCAGGCCGACGCGAGCGTGCGCGCCTCGCTGAGGTACCGGCCGCAGGACGTGAAGCCCATCCGGGGCCTCACGGGAGCCGTCGCCGGGATCATCGGGCTGGGCCGGATCGGCAGGCTCACCGCGAGGAAACTGGCCGCCTTCGGAATGCGGGTCATCTTCTACGACCCCTTCGTCCCCGGGCGACCGAAGCGGTGAGGGCTGGGAGGCGCGGAAAGTCGACTTCGACACCCTGATGGCGGAGAGCGACGCCATCGTGCTGCACGCGCCGGCGACCCCCGAGAGCTCCCACTGCATCAACGAACGGACGCTCGGCCTCGCGCGGAAAGCCCCGGTCATCGTGAACGTTGGCCGGGGCGAGCTCGTGGACACGGCGGCCCTCGTGTCCGCCGTCAGGTCGGGGAGGGTGTCGGCGGCGGGCCTCGACGTGCTGGAGGAGGCGGACCGGCTCGCCCCGTCAGCCGAGGTGCTGCACACCGACAGGATCCTCCTGTCGCCCCATTCGGCCTGGTACTCGGAGAAGGCCCTCGTTCGGCTGCAGACGTCGGCCGCGACCTCCGTCCGCGAGGCCCTGTCCGGGGAGATCCCGTCGCACTGCGTGAACCTGACCGCGTGCGGGGCTGCCGCCCGGGCTCAGCCGAGGGAAGGGTAGTGGAACAGCAGCCGGGCCCGCAGGGTCTCTGTGAGCCGGCGCAGGCGCTCGAGGTTGTGCGGGAAGGTGATCGCGACGAACTTTCTCAGGATGATCTGCACCGGGTCCTTGATCCGCTTCTGCGGGAACAGCCACGAGATGCCCAGCCTGTCACGGAGCACGGGCAGGAGGAAGCGCTTCACGGTTCTATAGAAGGTTTCCAGCTCCTGCACGCCCTGGTACAGCTGCCCCTCCTCGCCGGGGTACAGCGCGGTGAGCGAGACGAGCTCGCGGATCTCGCGCACCGTGCGGAAGTCGATCGGCATGCCGTCGATGATCAGCGAGAACCACGTCCTGTCGAAGTTGTTCTCGAACACGTCGCGAAGCTCCTTGATGATGCCCAGGAGCTCCGCATCGCGCGCGGTCTCCCGCGCGATTTCCGCAAGGGCTTCTTCCGACACTCTCGATGTCTCCGTTCCCTCCCAATGTCGGCGGGAACCCGCCGGTGCCTTGATGCGGGCGGCCCGCTGCTGGTACCCTGCCTCCCGCAAGGAGGACGCCGATGCCCGTCCGCATCCCCAACGACCTTCCCGCCCGCAAGACCCTCGCCGACGAGAACATCTTCGTGATGACCCGCGAGCGGGCCGTCCACCAGGACATCCGGCCCCTGCGCATCGCCGTGCTCAACCTCATGCCGACCAAGATCGTCACCGAGACCCAGCTGCTGCGCCTGCTGGGCAACAGCCCGCTGCAGGTGGACATCACCTTCATCCGCATGGACACCCACGAGTCGAAGAACACCCCCCCCGAGCACCTGGACGCCTTCTACGAGTCCCTCGACAGCGTGCTGCACGAGCGCTTCGACGGCCTGATCATCACCGGGGCGCCCGTGGAGACGCTGCCCTTCGAGGAGGTCGACTACTGGCCCGAGCTGGTGCGGCTCATGGACTGGAGCCGCGACGAACGTCTGGTCCACGCTGCACATCTGCTGGGGCGCGCAGGCCGCGCCTGTACCAGCCACTTCGGGGTGCCCAAGCACCCCCTGGCGGCCAAGATGTTCGGCCTGTACTCGCACAGGGTGCTCGAGCCGCACGAGCCGCTCCTGCGCGGGCTTCGACGAGGCGTTCTTCGCCCCGCACTCGCGCCACACCGAGGTGCGGGAGAAGCGACGTCGCGGCCGTGAAGGGCGTGAAGCTGCTCGCCGTCTCCGACGAGGCGGGGGTCTACATGGCCGCCACCGAGGACGGCCGCATGGTCTTCGTGACCGGCCACCCCGAGTACGACCGTCTCACCCTCAAGGCGGAGTACGACCGGGACGTCGGCAAAGGGGCTGCCGATCGCCGTGCCCGCGCAACTACTTCCCCGGCGACGACCCGCGCGCGAGCCGCCCTGGTCACGTGGAGGTCGCACGCGCACCTGCTGTACGCCAACTGGCTGAACTACTACGTCTACCAGGCCACGCCGTACGACCTCGGGCAGCTGCCGTCGACCGACACCCCGCTGGTGCGGGAGTAGCCCGGGGGGCTGCCCGCCCTACGCCTTCTCGGCGCGCAGGATCTCGTCCCAGTCGTACACGGCGCCGATCTTCTGCCCCGGCTCGACGACGAGGTACTCGGCGGGGTCCCACTGGCCGTGCACGAGCCCCCGCACCAGGCGCATGTCGCCGCTCAACAGCACGAACTCCCGGCCGCTCGCCTCTGCCTCGGCCCTGCACTTCTGCGCGTAGCCCAGGTGCGACAGCTCGGGCACGTCGATGAACACCCAGCGCACGTCGGCCTGTCCGTCCACCGCGTGGGAAACAGAGGCGGTGAGGCTTTCCATGATGAACTTCGCGTTCTCCTCGCCGTACTGCTTCACGTACTCCTCGTACCTGCCGTCCAGGCCCGGGATGATGCTCACGCTCGCGTCGTGGATCGAGGAGCCCCCCCTCTCCATGTACCCTGTCGAGGAGAAGGGAAGGCTGGGGTTGTCCTTGAAGTGCTCGCGGAAGCGCTCGCGCGAGCCGAGGAAGATGGTGCAGCAGTCGTGGGCCCGGGGGATCACCGAGCCGGGTCGAGCGCGCGGCCAGGCCCAGGGTGCTGTTCCCGCACAGGCCGTAGCCGAGGAGGATCGCGTCGTACTTCTCCTGCCCCGCCTCAGCCGCGTCGATCTTTGCCTGCAGCATCTCGCGCAGGCTGTCGCTCCTGTCGTGGGCGCCCTTCGGGGTGAAGTCGATGTCGACCCTGTGCGGCGAGGATGCCACGCAGGCGCACACCTCTCTATAGAAGACCTCGCAGGCGATGAGCTTGAACACCATGTGGTGGAATGTACTGCCCCTGCCGTGGGCTGGTCAAAGCCGCAGGCCAGCCCTACTTACGGAACACGGCCGCGGTTTCCTTCAGGAGGGCGCGGATCTGGAGGCCCTGCGGGCAGACGTCCTCGCACTGTCCGCACTCCGAGCAGGCTTCGGGCTTGCCCGCGATCCGCGTGTAGCCCGTGAACCAGGGGTCCGTGGAGCTCCAGAGTGCCGCGGCGTTGAGCGCGGCAAGCACCTCGGGAATCTGCACGCCCTGGGGGCAGGGCTGGCAGTACCCGCAGGCGGTGCAGTCGGCCCGCAGCCGGCCCCGCAGGGTCGCGCGCGCGGCGTCGTACACGGCGCGCTGCCCGGGCGTGAGCGCGCCGGGCCGCGCGCTTTCGGCGACGCGGATGTTCTCGTCAAGCTGCGCCTGCCCGTTCATGCCCGAGAGCAGCGTGCTCACCCCGGGCTCGTCCCACACGTAGCGCAGCGCCCACTCCGCGGGGCTCCAGCCCTCGGGCCTCGCGTCGAAGACGGCCTGCATCTCGGGAGGGAGGCCGCTGGCGAGCCGTCCTCCCTTGAGCGGCTCCATGACCACCACGCCGAGCCCCTGCCCGGCGGCGTACCGCAGCCCGTCGATGCCGGCCTGGAAGCCGCTGTCCATGTAGTTGAACTGGACCTGGGCGAAGGCCCACCCGTCGTAGTCGTCGACGATGCGGGGAAAGTCGCCCGCCTGGCCGTGAAAGGAGAACGCCGCGCGGCCGATCAGCCCGCGGCGCCGCGCGCCGTCGAGGAACTCCCGCACGCCCAGGCCGCGCATCCGGTCCCACGCCCCCCCGTCGAGCCCGTGAACCAGGTAGAAGTCGACGTGGTCGGTGCGAAGCCGCTCCAGTTGCAGCCCGAGGAACCTGTCCATGTCGGCGCGGGTCTGGATGATCTGCTGGGGCAGCTTCGTGGCGAGCTGGACGCGCCCCCGCCAGCCGCCGGCGAGGGCCCGGCCCACGAACGGCTCACTCTCGCCCGGCTGGCCGAAGACTTTCGCGTGGTAGAACCAGGCCGTGTCGACGTACGTGACGCCCCGCTCGATGGCGTCGTGCAGCAGGCGGGCAGCGGCAGGTTCGTCGATCCTGTCCGCCGAGCCCAGGGTGGGCAGCCGCATGCATCCAAAGCCGAGGACCGGGACACGCAGGCCCGTGCGGCCGAGAGGACGGCAGAGCATGGTCACAGGCGCCGGCTACCGGTAGGCGCGCTCGAAGATGCGCACGACGTCGGCCTCGGCCTGCGTCGTCGGGGTCACGGAGAACAGGCCCCCCATCGAGGAGATGGCGTTCTGCGCGAGCGCGGGGATCTCTGACCTCTGGACACCGTAGGCGGAAAGCTTTTCCTCCGCGAGGCCGGCGGCCTTGATCAGCGTCTCGAGGGCGCGGACAAAGGCGAACGGCCGGTCGTTCTCGGCGAGCGTGCCTGTCTTCCCGCCCATCGCCGCTGCCAGCTCCGCGAACCGGGCCGGGCTGCGCTCTGCAAGGTCGGTGAAGTAGGCCACCGAGAGCATGGTCAGGCCGCACCCGTGCGCCACCTCGGGGTGGAACGCCCCGACCGCGTGCGCGAGTGAGTGGTGCGAGATGCACGAGGAGAGCGACTCGCAGATCCCTGCCTCGGTGTTCGCCCAGGCCAGCGCGGTCCTCGCCTCGATGTTCGAGCCGTCGGCCACCGCCACGGGGAGCCACTTCGCAACGAGCGAGACCGCCTCGAGTGCGAGCAGGTCGCTCCCCGGCTGGTGGCAGGTGGCGAGGTACGCCTCGACCGCGTGGAACAGGGCGTCCATGCCCGTGTACGCCGTCTGTTTCGGCGGCAGGGTCGTCATCAGCTCGGGATCGATGATCGAGAGGGCGGGGAAAGTGATATCGCGCCCCCAGCCGATCTTCTCCTTCGTCCGGGGGTTGCTCTGCACCGTCCACGGGTCTGCCTCGGTCCCCGTCCCCGCCGTTGTCGTGATGGCCACGATGGGGAGTGCGCCGTTCTCGGGCACCTTCCGCCCGCCCGTGCCCGAGCTCATGTAGTCCCAGTAGCGCCCCGGGTTCTTCGCGAGCATCGCGATGCTCTTGGAGGAGTCGATTGTCGAGCCGCCGCCGAGGCCGATGACCACGTCGCAGCCTTCCCGCCGCGCGATCCCGGCAGCCTCCTCCACCTGGTCGGCCTCGGGATTCGGCCTGATCTTGTCGTAGACCACGACCTTGACGCCGCGCCCGGCGAGAAGCCCGCCGACCCTGTCGAGCAGGCCGCTCCTGCGGGTCGAGCCCCCCGCCCCCACGACGAGCAGCGCTTTCGTCCAGAGAAAATGCTCCGTGGTGGCCAGCTCCGCAAGCTTCCCGGCACCGAAGATGAGCCGCGTGGGCATGTACCATGTGAATGCGTTCATCGGGCGTCTCCTACTTCACGTCGATGGACAGGATGTATGTCTCCACGTCCTTCTTCTGCGAGGCCTCCAGGTCGCGGGCCTGGGCGATCTGGTCGCGCAGGCGCGAGAGCTCCTCTTCCTGGTCTGTGAGCGTCTTCACGTACTTCTTGTACAGCTCGGAGCTCTGCGACAGCCTGTCCATGTTGGCGCGGATCCTGTCCTGGTCGGAGGCGATCTCGCTCACCTTCTTTTCCAGGGACGCGCGTTTCTCCATCGTGTCGCCCAGCTTCTGCTTGAGCGTGAGCAGCCTGGCGAGGGCGTCCTTCACCGCCCGGCTCACGACCTGCGACCGCACGTAGAAGTCGATCGTCGAGCCCTGCATGCTGGTGACGGCCACGCTCTGCTCCACGATCCGCTCCTCGAGCACGGAGAGCTTTGCGGTCTTCCCCGCCGCCACCGGCACGGCGAACCTGTACACGTCGCGGGCCCGCTCGAGGGGGTCCTTCGGCGTCACGAGGGTCCAGGCGGCGGCGTAGGGGTGCTCGACCAGCACGGTGCGGGCCCGGGAGCCCCTGTTCTTCATCGTGTAGACCCGCTCGCGGTTCTGCTTGTTCGTGTAGGTGAAGATGCCCTTCGAGACGCGCACGGACACCAGCGTCTCGGGGGAGGGGCCCTGCACGGCCTCCACCTCGGTGTCGAGGTCCATCGCGTAGCTGATGATCTGCTCGGCCCCGGCGGCAAGGTCGGTGATCTGCGCGTCCCCCGCGTAGGTGCCCCCGTCGAAGACGGTGATGGGCCCCTGCATCAGGTGCAGCTTGCTCGTGTTCTTCAGCTTCACCGCGTTCAGCGGGAACTTCGGGTGGGTGGCCTCGTTGTAGATGGAGTAGCGCTCGCCCCCGACATTCTCGTTCACGATGGGCAGGAGCGCCGACTGCTGGCGCGTGAGGGTCACGGGCTTCTCGATCGCGTACTGGAACAGCGAGCCCACCTCGCCCCCCTGCGCTGCCGCGGACACGCCCTGGGTGACGGCGAAATCGCGCGCCGCGGCCCCGGCGCCCGCGGCCGAGCGCGACATCTCGCGTGCCTTGGAGGGAGCCGGGGCGGCCATTGCGGGAGCCTCGGCGCGCTTGGACGCGAAGCTCACCTCCTCGTCCATCATCTCCGCCTCGGGGGCAGCTCATCCATCGCCATCTGGTAGGTCTTCGGCCGCAGCGACTCGTACAGCTCGAGCTGCACCTCGGGCCGCTGCAGGTACAGCGGCTGGTAGAGGTCCATCACGAAGGTGATCGGCCTGCCCGACACGAGGGCGAGCGCGACACGGCCTTCCAGTCCGCGTCGGAGGTGTTCTCCACCATGGCCCAGCCCTGCAGCAGGTGGCCCTCCTTCTCGCCCAGCACCAGGCGGTAGCTCGTCTTCCACACCGGCGTCTCCAGGATGTAGCCGATGCGCACCCGCCTCTTTCCCGTTCCCGTGAAGTGCAGCACCACCGTCTTCTTCTCGATGCCGTGCGAGCTGGACAGCACCGCCAGCGCCTGGGCCAGGTCGTCCTGGATCTCCTTGCGCAGGAATCGGATGCCCTGGACCTGGGCCAGGGCGATGCTGCGGATGCCGGCCTGCGTATTGAGTGTCACGTACTCACCCGCGATCGCCCCCTTCTCTCCCGCCTGCTCCTCGCGGCGCTCCACGCCGATGATGGTGCCGGTGACCCTGTCGGGCAGGGACACCTCGACCGCCTCGCCCCGTGTCTGCAGGAGCAGCCCCGCGAGGGTGGGGTTCGCCGTGAGGTCGATGGAGAAGCTCTTGAGCGTGCGCGTGATCGGATCGCGCGAGGAGTAGGTGACGCTCTGCACGGAGCCGCCGTCCATGTCGCGCAGCACCAGGCTCTTGAGCAGGTCGTTCACCTGGCCGGCGGAGAAGGTGAGCTCCATGCGCGCGTTGCCCTCCACGGTGCCCTCGTGCTGGAAGAAGCCCACGCCGCTGGTGAAGAGCACGAGGTTGGTGAGCGGGACCGACGCCTCCCTCTCGGCCGCGGCGGACTGCGCCTCGGCGTCGGGCGGCTGCAGGACTCCCGCGGTGAGCAGGGCGGCGCCGATGAGCGACAGTCGGGATGCGCGTGCAAGGCTCATGTGTGTGTCTCCTTTTCTCCGAGTATGGCACCGGCGAAAGCGTCGACGAACTTTTCCACGGCGGAGAGGTCCCTCCCCGAACCCTGGACCCTCGCGCCCCTGCCGCCGCCGCGGGCGTCCGCGAGCGGGAGGAGGGCTGCCGCGAGCTGTCCCAGGTCGGGGCCGGAGGCCAGTGAGTGCGCCGCGATCCACTGGAAGGAGTCGGCTGCCCTGTCGGCGGCAACCACGACCCGTCCGGGGGCGGCGACGATCCTGTCCACGAAGGCCTTGAGAAAATCTCCGCCCCGCATCGTCGAAGGCGCGGCGCACGAGAAGCGCACCTCCGCGGGATTCCGCGGCCGCGAGTGCGGCATCGGCCTCGAAGCCTGCCAGCTTCACGTGAAGCCCCTTCACCTGCCGCCCTTTTTCCTTGTCCGCGGCAACCAGCTCCGCCGCCCGCGCGGCCATTTCCGGCTCGCCGCAGGTGAGTGTGCGGGAAAGCTGCTGCAGGAGGGACACGCGCCGGCCGTAGTCAGCCAGGACGCGCCGGCCGATCACCGCGTGGATGCGCAGGTGCCCCCGGAGCTTCTCCTGGCCCACGATCTTGACGAGGAAGATCTGCCCCGTGGAGGCGACGTGCACGCCCCCGCAGGCAGCCCAGTCGAAGGAGTCGACCTCCACGATGCGCAGTCGCCCCGCCTCGGGCGGCGTGCGCCGCAGCGGAAAGCGGCCGGCGTCGGCCTGGTCCACCTCGTGCGTGCGCACCGGCCGGTTCTCGGCGATGATCTCGTTGGCCAGCATCTCGGCTTTGGCCAGGGCCGGCTCGTCCGCCGAGGCGGCGGAGACCTCGATCGTCGTGGTCTCGTCGCCGAAATGCACGGACACCGTCTCCAGGCCCGCGGCCGACAGCAGCGCCTGCGACAGGATGTGCTGCCCCGTGTGCTGCTCCATGAAGTCGCGCCTGTGCGCGGCATCCACGCTGCCGTGCACGCGCACGCCGGGCCCGAGGGCCTGCCCGGAGACCGGCCCGGATGCGGGCCGCGCGGCCAGGGTGTGGACGATGGCGTCCCCGTCGTACCCCACCTCGACGACCTGCGCGCCCGCGATGGTCCCGCGGTCAGCGGGCTGGCCCCCGCCGCCCGGGTAGAAGGCCGTCCGGTCGAGGACGACAGCCATCCTGCCGTCCCGCTCCGCCGCGGACACGACCGCCGCGTCGAACTCGAGGCAGGCGGGGTCGAAATGGTACAGCTTCTCCGTCACCCGGACTGCATACCCGCAATCGCTTGCCTTGACAAGGCTCCGCCCCGCCCATACCTTTTCGCCATGGAACAGAAAGCGCTGGATTTCCTCAGGAAACTGTCCGAAAGCTTCGGCCCGTCCGGATTCGAGCGCGACGTCGTGCAGATCGTCAAGGAGTACGTCGGCGCCTTCGCCGACGAGATGAAGGGCGACAAGCTCGGCTCGCTGCACTTCAGCGCGAAGGGAAAGGGGCCGGTGGTCCTGCTGCCGGGGCACGTCGACGAGGTGGGCTTCGTGGTGTCGGGCGTCAATCCCCTGGGCTTCCTCACCTTCAACCCCCTCGGCGGCTGGTTCGACCAGGTCCTGCTCGGCCAGCGGGTGAGGGTGCGCACGAACAAGGGCATCCTGGCGGGGATCATCGCGGCCAAGCCGCCCCACCTGATGTCGGCCGACGAGCGCGCAAAGGTCGTCACCAAGGAGAAGATGTTCATCGACATCGGCTGCTCCAACGAGCAGGAGGCGCGCGAGATGGGCGTGCGCATCGGCGACCCCGTGGTCCCCGACTCCGCCTTCGCCACCTTCGAGAAGACGGTGTTCCGCAAGCCGGAGGGCGGCAGCGAGGAGAAGAGCCTGGGCACGACGGTGCTCGCCTCCGGCAAGGGCTTCGACGACAGGATCGGCGCGTTCATCGCCGCCGAGATCGTGCGCCGGCTGAAGGAGCAGAAGATCGACCACCCCAACACGGTGACCGGCGCGGCCACCGTCCAGGAGGAGGTGGGCCTGCGCGGCGCGCGGACCACGGCCAACGTGGCGAAGCCCGACGTGTGCATCACCCTCGAGGTGGACATCGCGGGCGACGTGCCGGGCATCGAGCCGCACGAGGCGGCGGCGAAGATGGGCCTGGGTCCGTCGCTGGTCACCTACGACGCCTCCATGATCCCCAACCAGGGCCTGAAGGAGCTGATCATCCGCACTGCCGAGGAATGCCGCATCCCGCTGCAGCTCTCGCAGATGCGCGGCGGCGGCACCGACGGCGGGGCCATCCACATCGCCAACGCCGGCTGCCCGTGCGTCGTGCTGGGCGTTCCCACGCGGCACATTCACGCGCACGTGGGCATGCTGAGCCTCGAGGACGTGGACAACGCGGTCGCCCTCGTGACCGAGGTCGTGAAGAGGCTCGACGCGAAGACCGTGGAGTCGTTCACCGCGATCTGAGGCGGCTGCTCGTCCCGCGGCGCAAGCGCCGCGGCGATCCGGGCTGTTGTGTACTGTGGAGGAAAACGTCATGGCCGCTGTCGCGCCGCTCGAGGACCTGAAGGCAGCTCTTGGCAGCCTGGAGGCGCTGAAATCGCGCCATCCCGAGGCCTACGCGGAGATCGAGTCAATCCTGCGCGCCCACCGGAAGGTGGGCTACAGGAACATCTGCCGCCTCCTGCTCGGAGAGGCGACCCCGGAAAAGCTCAAAGGTGAAGGCTGACGACACGGTCTTCGTGGCCTTCGACACGGAGACCACCGGGCTGATCGCGGGGGTGGACAGGATCGTCGAGGTCGCCGCCGTGGTCTTTCGCGGCGGGGACGTGCTCGCCCGGCACGAGCAGCTGGTGGACCCCGGCATCCCCATCCCGCCGCAGGCCCAGGCGGTCAACAACATCTCCGACGACATGGTGCGGGGAAAACCGACCATCGAGCAGGCGCTGCCGGGCTTCCTCGCGGTGCTGGCGCAGGGGGTGCCCGTCGCGCACAACGCGGTCTTCGACGTGGGCTTCCTCGTGCCGGGCATCGACCGGGCCGGAGCCGCGGCGTCGGACAGCCCCATCCTCGACACACGCGGCCTCGCGCGTGCCGCGTTCCCCGGCAGGCAGAGCTACGGCCTGGAGCGTCTCGCGCGCGAGCTGGGCCTCGGCGCGGCGGTGCCCGCGGGCCCGGCGGCTGCGGCGCACAGGGCGCTTGCCGACGCGCACACCTGCATGGCCCTGTTCCGCGCGTGCGCGCGGGTTCTCGAGGAACGCGGCCGTGCCGCCCTCGAGGACCTGGTGCGCCTGAGCGGCCCGCCGCTCGATTTCGCCGCGCACGCCCCGCGGCAGCCCGTGTTCGCGGCTGCCCTCGACGATGCGCGCCGGGCAGGCGCGGCAGCCGAGATCGAGTACCTGAGCGCGGCCGGGGACAGGACCGTGCGGCAGATCGAGCCGCTCGGCTTCGGCACGGTGGGCGGCGCGGCGGTGGTCCGCGCCTTCTGCAGGCTGCGGGGCGAGGAGCGGACCTTCCGCCTGGACTGCATCCGCGCTGCCCGGAGGCTGTCCTGAGAAGGGCCATATTCACCGACTGCCCGGACCGGGTGCCGTCAGCGCTGCAGCGCGAGTTCGTCGTCCTGGCACTCCCCCGAGGCAGGGCGCCGGCCGACCCGGATGCCTGGCGCCGGCTCGCGCAACGGCAGCGCGTCGACCTTTCCGCCTCATGGCTCGTCCTGCCAGAAGGCTGCTCCCGCGGTGTGCGGGCGGCGGGACTTTTCCGCGGGTGCCTGGCCGCCGGCCCGTCGCCGGCGGCGGCATTCTCGCGCATCCGCGCGGACCTGCGGGTCTCGCGCGTGGTCACCGACGCCGACGAGGCCGCACGGGCCTGCGAGTCACTTCGCCGCAGGCGCGGCAGCATCGTCTTCACCAACGGGGTGTTCGACCTGTTCCACGTTGGCCACGCCCGGCTGCTCCAGCTCGCGCGCCGGCTGGGCGGGGCGCTGGTCGTGGGAGTGAACTCCGACGAGTCGGCCAGGCGTCTCAAGGGCAGGAACAGGCCCTTCGTGCCGCAGTTCGCCCGGGCAGAGATCGTGGCCGCCATCAGGGGGGTGGACCTGGTGGTGATCTTCGACGAGGACGACCCCCGGGCGCTCCTGCGCCGGCTGCGGCCCGACGTCCTGGCAAAGGGATCGGAGTACTCCCTGGCCCAGGTCGTGGGCAGGCGGCTCGTGGAGGGGTACGGCGGGAGGGTTGCGCTCATCCCCCACGTGCAGGGCTTCTCCAGCACCCGGCTCGCCGACCGCTTGTCCATGCGGCGGAAATCCGTACAATAGGCCGATCGTGGACCACGCCGCTGACATCCAGAGCCGCTACGGCATCGTCGGCAGGGCCGAGGAGCTTCGCCTCGCCCTCGCCGTGCTTGGCGCAGGCAGCCATCTCCTGCTCGAGGGGCCCGTCGGGGTCGGGAAGACCACCGTTGCGCTGGCCGTCTGCCGGCACCTCGGCAAGTCGACGATCCGGGTCGACGGCGACGAGCGGTACACCGAGAACAAGCTCACGGGGTGGTTCGACCCGCCGCTCGTGCTGAAGACGGGCTACGGCGAGGGGAGCTTTCTCGCCGGGCCCCTCGTCCGTGCCATGCGCGAGGGGGCGGTGCTCTTCATCAACGAGCTCAACAGGATGCCCGAGTCCGTGCAGAACGTGCTCCTTCCCGCGCTGGACGAGCGGCTGCTCATCCTCCCGCGCATCGGCGAGGTCCGCGCGGCGGCCGGCTTCCAGGTCGTCGCCACCCAGAACCCGGTCGAGTACATCGCCACGGGGCACCTGTCCGAGGCACTGAAGGACAGGTTCGAGCACATCCCGCTTCGCCACCAGTCAGAGGGCGAGGAGCGGCAGATCGTGCGCAGGGTCACGGGCTCGGTGAACGAGGCCCTCGTGGACGCGGCGGTCGCCGTGGTCAGACAGACCCGCTGCCACCCCCGTCTCAGGAAGGGCGCCTCCGTGCGCGCGGCATCGGGCATCGTCTCGCTGGCCGAGAGGCTGGACGGGGCTTCCGACGCCGTGGGCGCCGTGGGCGTTTCCGACGCCGTGGGCGCTTCCGGCGCCGTGCTTGACTCCCCCGCGCTCAGGAGCGCCGCCCTCGCCTCGCTTGCCACCCGCGTGGAGCTGCGCGACGAGGAAGGCGTGGACCCTGCCGACGGCCTGGCGGCCGTGGTCGACGAGATCATCTCCATCGTAAAAAAAAACTGACCCTTCCCGACGGGACGGCGCGCGCGGCGGATGACCCTTCCGCAGCCGCCTGCTCCGAGTCCTCGAAGCCGGGCACGCCCGGCATCGACCCCGGGGATGCGCTTCGCCTGCTCGCCTCCGCCTTCCAGCTCACCGAGGCCGACCTCGACGGATGGACCGTGGCGGAAAACCTGTCCGCCACGTCCTGCGAGATCACCGACCCGAACCTCCGGGCGTACGCGCGAAAGCTCGCTGCCCGCTGCATCCTGCGCCGGGCCCACGAGCTGGTCGGCCCCGTGCAGCCGGCCCGACGCGTGGTGCGCGAGCCGCTCGACGAGGCCTTCCGCGGCGAACTGGACGAGGAGGAGACCCTCGAGAACATCCTGGGCAAGGCACACCCCGAGCCGGGCGACTGGATCACGGCCCGTCGCGAGGACAGGCGCACCGAGGTCGTCCTGATGATGGACACCTCGCTCTCCATGTCGGGAAAGAACCTCGCCCTGGCAGCCGTGGCCGCGGCCGTCCTTGCCTTCTCGATCAGGAGCGAGGACCTGTCCGTCGTGGCCTTCGAGAGCACGGCAAAGGCGCTCACGCACCTCGGCGAGAGGGATTCGGCCTCGCGGGTCGTCGAGGAGCTGCTCTCCCAGCCCGCGCGGGGATTCACGAACATCCAGGATGCACTCGCCGTGGGACGCGCCGAGCTCGCCCGGGGGAGAACCCCCGTCGGGCCGGCCTTCTCATCACCGACGGCGTGTTTACCGCCGGCGGCGACCCGCTGCCCGAGGCGGCACTCTTCCCCCGGCTGCACGTGCTGCTCACCGAGGACTACGTGATGGACGAGGCGCTGTGCGCCCGCATGGCACGGCTGGGAAGAGGAGAGCTCGTGCGCGTGCGCGGCTACGCGGACCTGCCGCGCACAATGCTCGAGGTGGCCACCCGGCTCATGCGCTGAGATCCCGCCGGGCAGCATCGGCGAAGGCCTGGCGGACCGCCGTGAAGGAGAACCCGAGCACGAGGAGCGCCGCGGCGAACATTCCCGCGACCACGGCCCACGGGTGGCCGCCGATGGAGAGGCGCGCGCCGAGGGGCACGGCCACGAGCGCGTTGACCGCGGCCGCCAGGAACGGCGCGATGACCAGGAAGAGCAGGGGGATCCAGCGGCCGATGCGGTAGCGCACCCTGCCCACGACGAACAGCACGCCGAGGCAGGCCAGGAGAAGCGCGGCCATCGCCTCGACAGGGGCGAAGAAGAACACGACGGGCAGGGCGCTCGCCGCGCCGCCCCCGCCGCGGAAACCGTGGTACAGCGGCCTGGCGTGGCCGACGATCGCCGCCAGGCCGGGCGCGAAGACGGCGAGGATCTCCCCGGTCCCGTCGCCGGGGAAGAACAGCAGGCGCGCGGCCAGCATCGGCACGAGCGCCTTGAGCACGTCGCCGAAGAAGACCACTGCACCCCAGCCCCTGCCGAGGGTTCTCCCGACATTCGCGGTGCCCGGGTTCTCGTTCCCGAGCGTCCTGATGTCCCTGCCCGTCCTCAGCCGGGTCACGATGATCGCGAAGTTGATCGATCCGAGCAGGTATCCAGCGACGATCATCACGACGGCAATCGCGACGCGCATGCCAGTCCTCCGCGGGGCGGGGAAGCCGGGCTTTGACGCGGCCCGCCTTCCCGCGGTACAGTGTCGGTGCAATCATAGGGCGCCGGCGGTCTTTCCACAACGGCCGGGGCCCCTTTGGACGGGCACGATGAGGAAGCGAGCGGCAGCGGACGGGGTCACACTCCTTCGGATGCTCGAGTCCGCCCAGGACTGGCTGGAAAGCGGGGCGCCGTCCCTCGATGCGCTCAACGTGTTCCCGGTCCCCGACGGGGACACGGGAACCAACATGCTCCTGACCGTCCGCGCCGCGCTCCAGGCTCTGCCCCCCCTGCCGGGGCCGCTCTCGGCGGCGGCAGCCGCGTCTGCCATGGCGCGTGGCGCCATGGAGGGGGCGCGCGGGAACAGCGGGATCATCCTCTCGCAGCTCTTCACCGGGCTCGCCTCTGCCCTGGAGGGCAAGCAGCTGTGCTCGGCCGAAGATTTCGCGGCAGGCCTCCAGAACGCCGAGCGGCTGGCGCGGGCCGCCATCAGCAACCCCACGGAGGGCACGATCCTCACGGTCCTCGCCGACGTCTCGCGTGCCCTGCAGGAGCCTCGCCAGGAGGCGCCCGGCTCGCTGGGGGAAGCCCTCGAGACAGCTGTCGCCGCGGCAGCGGCCTCCGTGGAGAGGACGCCGACGCTCCTCCCCGTCCTGCGGGAAGCGGGGGTCGTGGATGCCGGCGCCAAGGGCATGCTGACGATCCTCGAGGGGTTCCTGCACGCCCTGGACAACGGCAGGCAGCGCGTTCGCGAGCCCGCCGCCGACGCCCCGCCGCGCGCCGCGGTGGCGAAGGAGCCCGGGTCGTTCGGGTTCTGCACGGAGTTCCTCGTCGCCGGCGAGAACCTGCCCCTCGCCCGGATCAGGGAGCGCCTGGACGGGGAGGGAACCTCGGTCATCCTCGTCGGGGACGGGAGGGCCGTCCGGGTCCACCTGCACACCGCGAGGCCCGATGCCGTCATCGAGTACGCCCGCTCCCTGGGGTCTGTCTCGCGCCTGGAGGTGCAGGACCTGGACAGGCAGTGCGGGGCCGTGTCGCTCGCCGCAGGCCGCCCGGCGGCGCGCACCGACACGACGATCCTCTCGTGCGTGGATGGGAGCGGGTTCGCCGCGGTCTTCCGCAGCATGGGGGCGGAGGTTGTCGAACCTGTCGACCCGGCGGCCGGCCCGTCCCCTGCCGAGATCGCGCGAGCTCTCGCCGCTGCCCCGTCGAACCAGGTCATCGTGCTTCCCAACTCGGCTGCCGCGCGCGAGGCCGCGGCGCGCGCCGCCCGGCCTGCCGGGAAGGAGGTCCATGTCGTGCCGTCCCTCTCGCAGCCGCAGGGGATCGCGGCGCTTGTGGAGTTCCGCTTCGACAGGACCCTGGAGCAGAACGCCGCCGCCATGACGGGCGCCCTCGCCGCCGTGCGCACACTGGAAGCCGCGGGCGGGCAGGCCGACCCCGTCGCGGACATCGAGGGGCAGCTCGCGCGGGAGGATACCTCCTTCGCGGGAATCATCACCGTCTGCGGCGGCGAGGGCGCCCCGGCGGACGCTGTGGAGCGGGTCGCGGCGTTCTGCAGGTCACGGTTTGCCGGGGCCACGGTCGAGACGCTGCGCGGGGGCCAGGCCCGCGCGCCTCTCCTGGTGTCCCTGGAATGACGGCAGGGGGGAGGGTGAGCAGGTGGCACTGAGGATCGTGACGGATTCCGTGTCGGACATCCCCGCGCCCCTGGCGCGGGAGCTGGGAATCACCGTCGTGCCGCTCGTCTTCGGATTCGGTGAAGAGTCTTTCCGCGACGGCGTGGACATGGATGCCGACGCTTTCTACGCGAAGCTTGCCGGATCTGCGGACATGCCGCGCACCTCGACGCCCACCCCCGCCGCGTTCGCCTCCGCGTTCGACCGGGCGACCGCGGACGGGAGCGAGGTCCTCGCGATCACGCTCTCCTCCCGGCTCAGCGGCACCTACAATGCCGCCCTGCAGGGACGCTCGCTCGCCTCCCGACCCGGCCAGGTCGATGTCATGGACAGCGGCTGGGCGGCCAACGGCGAGGGGTTCATCGTCATGGCCGCCGCCCGCGCCGCCGCGGCGGGCGCCTCCCGCGCGGAGGCGGCGGAGGCGGCGCGCGAGACAGCGGGCAGGGTGGACTTCCTCGCCGCCTTCGACACGCTGGAGTACCTGCGCCGCGGTGGACGCATCGGCGCCGCAGCTGTCTTCCTGGGCTCGCTCCTGAAGGTCAACCCGCTCATCACGCTGCGCCACGGCGTCGTGCACCCCGTGGGCATGACCCGCTCGCGGGCGAAGGCCATCGACGCCCTCGTGTCCTTCGTCGAGGGATACGCCGAGATCGAGGAGCTCGCCGTCGGCCATGCCGCCTGCCCCGGCGACGCGGCCGCGATCGTCGAGCGGGTGAGGGCCCTGCACCCGGGGTTCCCGATCCTGCAGACCCGTCTCACGCCCGTCATGGGAACGCACACCGGCCCGGGCCTCATCATCGCCGCGGCCAGGGGCAGGAAGCGCTGACACCCCGCCGCCGCGCCCCCGCACTTGTGGGGCAGCCCCAAGGGGTGTATGTTCTTGTCCGGGTACAACTTCTCGAGTCATGCAGCGGGTTGAAAGGGGCGGACACATGGTCTCGTGTGCTCCGCAGGGCAGGCGGAAGTCCGCGCCATGCGCGGCATTCGCCCCGGCCCTGCAGGTCCCGGTTTTGCGCAGGCTCTTCATCGGAGTCCTGGCGGTCGCCCTCGCGGCCATCCCCGCGGGGGCGCTTGACGTCGCCTTCCGCGCCACGCCGATCGTCTCCCTTCCCCTCCTGTCGTCCGCCGGCCTGTTCACGCCCGGGGGTGGGCGTGCTCGTCGCGGCCGACCTCGAGGTGAACGGTCGGCTCGCCCCCTTCCTCGAGGTCGGCCTCTCTGCCGAGCCGGCGATGCGGACGGGCAGCAGCCTCCAGCTCACCCAGGCCGGCGCGGGCCTGAACCTCCTGTGGTTCCCCGCGGCCCGGCTGAAGGTGCGCGCCGGGGGCGGCGGCGGCATCTACGCCGGCACCTACGGAGAGCTGGGAACGACGAACTACTACTGGAAGGCCGGCGCGGACGTCGGCTACAGGTTCTCGCCCGGCTTCACCCTGTCGGCCGGCGGTCACCTGGCGCAGTACCTCTACCAGGGCGGCAGCCACTACACGGGCGTGGCGATCGGCCTGACCGCCGACGTGAACCTGTCGCTCTTCTCCAACCGGAGCACGGGACTCGCCGTGCAGGACGTGCAGGGCGAGATGGTCTTCCCCGTCCTCTACACCACCTACGAGTCCACACCCGCCGGGCAGGGTCAGGATCACGAACACCGAGCAGGCGGAGATCCGCGACGTGGAGGTGTGGTTCCAGGCCGGCGACTACACCTCGGCCCGCAAGGCCTGCGCGCGCTTTGCCCTGGTCGCGCGGGGCGCCACGGTCGAGGCGCCGCTGTACGCGGCCTTCAGCGAGCAGGTGCTGACCCTGTCGGAGAACACCAAGGTGCAGGGCGAGCTGCTCGTCACCTACACCCTCCTCGGCTCGCACCGCGAGGCGCGCAAGGAGGTGAAGGTCCAGTTCGTGAACAGGAACGCGGCCACATGGGAGGACCCGCGCCTGGCCGCCGCCTTCGTCTCGCCGAACGATCCCGCGGTGCTCGAGCATTCGAAGTACATCGCCGGCCTCGTCCGCGACAGGCTGCGCGGGGGGATCGACGCGAACCTCCAGTACGGGATGGGCTTCTTCGAGGGGCTGCGCCTGTCCGGGGTCACCTTCGCGCCTGACCCGACCACGCCCTACACACAGATGCACGCCAGCACCGGGTCTATCGACTACCTCCAGTACCCCTCCCAGACCCTCGAATACAGGAGCGGCGACTGCGACGACCTTTCGATCCTGTACGCCGCGGCGCTGGAGTCGGTCGGGATCCGCACCGCCTTCATCCCCTTCGCCGACGATTTCTGCGTGGCTTTCCAGCTCTCCATGGGAGGGAGCGAGGCCGGGTCCGCCTTCGTGGATCCCTCCCTCGTCATCGTCCGCGGCAACGGGGCGTGGGTACCGATCCAGCCTTCCCGCATCCGTGAAGGGTTTCTCGCCGCCTGGCAGGGCGGGGCCGCGCTGTGCGCGGGCGCCCAGGGAGGGCCTGTCGGCATGTTCACCCTCGAGGAGGCGTGGAGGGAGTTCCGCCCCATCGGGGTTCCCGGGGTGGAGCCGCGCGTGCCCAAGCCCTCCGAGGACCAGGTCTCGGTGGCCTTCGAGAATGCGATCGCCCGGTTCATCTCGCGCGAGATCGGGCCCCGCGCCGAGCGGCTGCTCTCGCGCATGCCGGGGCGCAAGGGAACGGCACGGCAGCACAACGGCCTGGGAATGCTCTATGCCCGCTACGACATGCTGACGGAGGCCCGCGTCCAGTTCGAGGCCGCGGCGGCGGATGACTACGTGCCGGGGCTGTGCAACCTCGGCAACGTCGCCTTCCTCGAGAAGAACTACGAGGAGGCGGTCGCGCACTTCGAGAAGGCAATCCGCCTGCAGCCCGACGCGAAGGCCGCGCTCCTGGGCCGCGCCCGGGCAAACTACGAGCTGGACCTCTTCGCGCAGTCGGACAGGGATTTCTCGGCCCTTCGGCAGCTCGATCCCGAGCTGGCCGACAGGTTCTCGTACCTTTCCTCCCAGGTCGCGGGATCCGCCTCGCGGGCATCGGCGGCAGCCGACCGCCGCGACATCCTCTGGGACGACGAGGGCGAATGATCCACGAGCACCGGGGGCGGGCAGGCCGAGCGCGGCCTCTCTGCTGCGGGGGCGCTCTGCGTGCTTCTCGTCCTTTCGGCCGCGGGCCTGCACGCGCAGGTCGCCGACCGCATCTCCGTGCGGGCCTCGGCCGAGGCGCTGCTGCCCGTCTTCGGCGACCAGGCATTCTTCACGCCCGGGCGGCGGAGGCTCGCTCACCGCCGAGTTTGCCGCGCTTCCCTTCCTGCGTCCCCTCCTCAGCGTGGGGGTCTCTGTCGACGGCATCCGGGGGTCTGACATCCTCACCATCGCGCAGGCAGGAGTCGGCGCGGCAGCCGTCTACTCCCCCCTGGAGCGCCTGGCCCTGCGCCTGGAGGGCCTCGGCGGCGTGTACGCCGCCTACCGCGGCAACATCGGCACCGGCAGCTTCTACGTCTCCGGCGCGGGCGAGATCTGCTTTCGGGTGTCGCCCTCGATTTCCCTGGCAGCGCGGGGCGGCCTTGGCACGTACCTCGGTCCGGGCGCGCCGCTGCTCACGGCTGCGACGGCGGGCCTCTCGGCCACTGTGCACGCGGGCGGGCTCGCCCGCGGGGGCGGCAGGGTGCGCATCGAGAACGTGCGCGCGGGAACCGTGTACCCCGTCTTCTACCAGTACTACGACGACCATCCCCTCGGCTCCTTCACCCTGGTGAACGACGAGCCGGGAGAGATCCAGGACGTGCGCGTGTCGCTCGCCATCGGCAGGTACATGGGCGGGGCCAGCAAGGAATGCGCCGTGTATCCTGCCATCGGCCGGGGGGGCAGGGTGGAGGTGCCCCTCTACGCGGCTTTCACCGACGATGTGCTGTCCCTGACAGAGGCGACGCGCGTCCCGGGCGAGGTCGTTGTCGACTACAGCCTCATGGGCAGCCGACGGCAGGTGCGCCTCACCTACGCGCAGAGGTTCCTGCACCGCAATGCCATGAACTGGGACGATGACAGGAAGGCCGCGGCCTTCGTCTCGGCCACCGACCCCGCCGCGCGGTGGTTCGCCGTGCGCGTGTCGGGGATCGTGAGGAGCAGGCTGCGGGCCGGCATCAGCGCGACGCTCCAGAGCGCGATGGGGCTGTTCGAGGCGGAGCGGATCTTCGGCCTCAGCTACGTCGTGGATCCGAACAGCTCGTACGTCTCGATGTCGGCGGACGAGAGCGCCGTGGATTCACTGCAGTACCCGCACCAGACCCTGTTCTACAGGGGCGGGGACTGCGACGACATGTCCATCCTCTACTGCGCGCTGCTCGCAGGCCGTGGGCGTGCAGACGGCCTTCATCACCATCCCGGGACACATCTTCATGGCCTTCGACCTCGGCATGACGGAGGCCGAGGCGCGCAAGGAGTTCATCGACCCCTCGCTCCTCATCTTCCGCTCCGGCCGCGCGTGGGTGCCCGTGGAGATCACGATGGTGAAGGAGGGGTTCGTCAAGGCGTGGCGCGTCGGGGCCAAGGAGTGGGCCGACACGAGCAGCGCCGGCACGGCGTCCTTCTATCCGAATGGAGGATTCCTGGGCGCTGTACCCGGCCGTTGGCCCCCCGGGGGTGAACCCCCGGTTCTCCCTGCCCGACGATGCGGAAATCATCCAGGCCTTCGACGACGCGGTGAACCGCTATGTGGCCCGCGAGATCGATCCCGTCGTCCGCGACTACAGGGCACGCCTGGAGGCAGGGGGCTCACCCGAGACGGCGAACGAGCTGGGAATCCTCCTGGGGAAGCACGGGCTGCTGCGCGATGCGTGGGCGCAGTTTTCCGTCTGCGCGAAAGCGCCCCGCGTCTACGGCTGGACCAACCTCGCGAACGTGGCTTTCCTGCGCGGCGACTACGCGCTGGCCGTTTCGTACTTCGAGTGGGCCCTGCAGCAGGATCCCCGCAACCCGGTCGCACTCCTGGGCATCGCGCGCAGCAGCTACGAGATGGAGCGCTTCGACAGGGCAGGGGCTGCCTACGCCGATCTGGCGGCCGTGGACCCCGGCCTTGCCGCGGAGTACGGCTACCTCGCATCGTCCCTGGGAGGGACGGGGAGGGCGTGGTCTTTCGCCGACAGGCTGGGCACGACGATGTGGGACGAGCCGGGCAGGGCAGCGCCCGCGCTCGCCGCCAGGCCGACGCCAGAGGAGCCGCCGGCGACGGTCGAGCAGCCCGCGGTGAGCGAGCCGCCAGCCCAGAAGCCGCAGCCCGAGCCGCAGCCCGAGCCGCAGCTGGCGGCCGTTGCCGAAACGCCTCGGCCTGCCCCGCGCGTGGTCGTGGGCAGGCGGGTGGAGCTTCCAGACTCGGACCCGGTCCAGGCGGGTACCGCTCCGATCGAGGCGCCCATACCGCAGCTGAAGGCCCTCCCGCCGACGCCGCCCCCCGTGGTGCCGGCGCCGCCGGCGCCCGCACCGCCTGCCCAGGCTCCCCCGAAGATCGCCCAGGAGCTCCCGGTCGACAAGGACGTCGTGGCAGCGGCAGCCGTGCGCGTGGTCACTGT
This sequence comes from uncultured Spirochaetota bacterium, assembly GCA_963733835.1. Classification (GTDB taxonomy): domain Bacteria; phylum Spirochaetota; class Spirochaetia; order SZUA-6; family Fen-1364; genus CAVTER01. The sequence goes on along the minus strand of CAVTER010000007.1, from coordinate 140,650 downwards.
GCAAGCAGCCCCGAAGCAGGCTGAACCAGCGCCGGCCCCCGTGCCCCCGCCTGCACCGCCCACCCCAGCTCCACCACCTCCTCCACCGTCGCCTGCGCCACCGCCCACCCCAGCTCCATCTCCGCCGCCGCCACCAGCTCCACCGCCACCCTCCGAGCCGGTCGTGGTGGCCGCGGCCCCACCTGTGGAGCAGGAGCCGAGTGCTTCCTTCGAGGGATTCGGCGGGGCTGTGCGCTACATGGGCAGGTGGACCGTGCAGAAGTCGTCCGCCCGGCAGACCGACGAGACGGCGCTCACGGCCAAGCTCGCAGTCCCGCTTGCCCAGGCAGGCGGCCCGCTGCGCTACACGGTCACCGCGCAGTCGCAGGGGTCCGGGTGGGTCGGCGTGGGACTGCACGTGCTCGTGAGCTCGGCCGAGAAGCACCGGGGCTGGGGTGAGGGCAGGTCGATCCTCGCCTGGCTCACCAGCGACCCGAAGCACCGGGGCGACACCTTCACCCGCCTGCAGCTCTACAGGTCCGAGAGCGACATCGATATGACCCTGGTAGACGAGGTGATCGTGCCGGAGTCTGTCTTCGACAGGAACGAGATATCGGTGCGCCTTGGCTCCGAAGAGGGTGTGGTCTCGGTTTCGCTCAACGGTACGCCGCGGCTCAGCAGCCCCGGTTTCGGTGACCTCTCGAGTGGCGTCACCGTCGTCTTTCGTTCGATCGACAAGGCCGAATTCCAGGACTTCCGGGTGGAGGAACTCCGATGAAAGCGCGAGAGAAGATGTCGGGCCGAATCATCCTTGCCCTCCTTGTCGCAGCCCTTGCGGCCGCGCTGGCGGGCTGCCCGAACCTTTCCCGTGACCTGGACCTGAAAGCCGCGATCGAGGAAGACGTGCGCGAGGCCAACGCGGAGCAGATCACTGTCCGCATCCTGCCGGAGAATGACGCGATGGGCCTGACCAATCCCTACGGCACGGCCTCGGTCAAGCTGGGTGTCGCCTTTCGCGTGTCCACGACCGTCTCGTCAGAGTACGCGTTCGTCCGGTGGGAGAAGACCGCCGGAGACGGGGATGTTTCCTTCGCCGATGCGACAAGCCCCGAGACCATGGCAACGGTCAGCGGAAACGGGGTGGGCATCGAGATCACGGCCCGGTTCGACGCGCGGCCCGTCGTTGTCATCAAGGAGCCCGAGGGCACCGGCGTCCTGGTCAACGCCCCGATCGCAATTACTTTCTCCGAGGACGTCGACGACAGCACGATCATCCTGGACGAGACGGTGCTCGTGCGGGTGAGCCCGGACAAGGTCTCCTGGTCTTCTCCCGTCGGCGTGACGCTGGCGAAGTCGGTGAGCGGCTCGCTGGTGACCATCTCGCTGACAGCCGGCACGTACGGCGTCAACTACTATGTCCGCGTCGATGTGCTCAAGAGCGTGACCGACCTGGACGGCCACATGATGCCCCAGGGCATGTTCTGGTGGTTCAAGACCGGGAGCCAGGAGGACACCGAGGACCCGAACCTCGTGTCTTTCGTTCTCAAGGATGGGGCCGCGGTCATCACGGACGGAGGAGCCACGAACCGCACCACGGGCCTGACCATCGCGACGACTGCGACAGACAACCTCACGGTCACCACGATGCGCGTGAAGGAGACCGACCTGACGACCCTCGCACCGCCGAGATCACCCGCGCTACTCCCCGAACCTCACCTACAGCCTGCAGACCGCGGGGGACGGCCCGAAGCACATCGAGGTCGTTGTCCTCGACGGGGTCAACAACGAGAGCAACATCCGGTCACAGGACGTCGTGCTCGACACGGCTGTCCCGACGATGACCTCCGTGTCCATCAACGGCGGGGCGGCGGTGACGACGGGCACATCGATCACCGTTGCCCTCGGCGCGGACGATGACAGGACCGGCCTGACGCAGTACCAGCTCTCCGAGGCTGCCGACTTCACCGGCGGGACGACCACCGCGTGGACGGCCTGGACGCCGACACCGGGGTTCACCCTCTCGGCGGGCGATGGGACCAGGACCGTGTACGCCCGGGTCAGGGACGGGGCGGGCAACATCAGCACCGAGGCGGTGCTGAACCACGACTCGATCACCCTCGATGCGGCCGGGCCGACCTTCTCCTCCGCCGTGGTGCTGGCGGGAGGCGCCGCGGTCACGACGGGCACGACAGTCTCCATCGCCATCAGCGCGGCGGACGTGGGAAGCGCAGTCGCGCACTACAGGCTCTCCGAGGCCGCGGACTTCTCCGGCGGCACCACCACAGCATGGACGCCGGTCCCGCTGCCCGCCACCTGCACGCTCTCCGCGGGGGACGGCCTGAAGACGATCTACGTCCAGCTTCGCGACACCAACGGCAACCTCAGCACGGAGGCCGCGCTCAACCACGATTCCCTCATGCTCGACCAGCAGGGCCCGACCTTCTCCTCTGCCGTGGTGCTGGGGGGCGGGGCGGCTGCGACTGCGACGACGAGCGTCGCCATCAGCATTGCCGCCACCGACGCGGGAAGCTCGGTCGCGAACTACAGGCTTTCCGAGGCCTCCGATTTCACGGGGGCAGTGTGGACCCCGGTGCCGCTGCCGACGACGTGCACGCTCTCCGCGGGGGACGGCCTGAAGACGATCTACGTCCAGCTGCGGGATGCCAACGGCAACACGAGCACCGAGGCGGTCCTCAACCGCGACTCCATCACGCTCGACCAGACAGGGCCGGCCTTCTCGTCGGGAGTGGTGCTGGGCGGCGGAGCCGCCTACACGGGAAGCACGACCGTATCGATCAGCATCGACGCCTCCGACGCGGCGACGGCGATTGCGCACTACCGGCTGTCCGAGGCCGCCGACTTCACCGGCGGGACGACCACCGCCTGGACGGCTGTGCCGCTGCCGACCACGTGCGCCCTGTCGACGGGCAGCGGTGCAAAGACGGTCTACGTGCAGCTGCGCGACAGCGTGGGCAACGTGAGCACCGAGGCGGTCCTCAACCGCGACTCCATCACGCTGGATCAGCAGGTTCCCACCTTCTCCTCCACGGTGTCGATCGAGGGCGGGGCGGCGCTCACCACGAGCCAGACCGTGGATCTGAGCATCAGCGCCACGGACGCCCTGAGCGGAATCGACACCTACCAGATGTCCGAGGCATCCGACTTCAGCGGGGGCACGACCACCGGCTGGCTGTCCTGGACGGGGTCTCCGCAGGCGGCCTCCTTCACCCTCGGCGCGGACGGCACGCGGACGGTGTACGTCCGCCTGAGGGACGTCATGGGGAACGTCAGCACCGACACGACGCAGAACCACGATTCGATCACCCTGGATGCCGCGGGGCCGACATTCTCGTCGACCGTCTCGCTGGGAGGCGGGGCGGCAACGACCACCTCGACAACGGTCTCGCTGAGCATCAGCGCGGCCGACGCGGGCAGCTCAGTGGCGGAGTACCGCCTGTCGGAGGTCCCGGGCTTCACGGGCGGCACGACGACCGCCTGGACAGCGGTGCCGCTGCCGACCACGTACACCTTCGCGGCGGGGGAGGGGCAGAGGTTCGTCTACGTGGAGCTGAAAGACGCCAACGGCAACGTCAGCACCGACACGACGCAGAACCACGACGACATCAGCCTGGACCAGGCTGCCCCCGTCTTCTCGTCACAGGTGTCGATCAACAGCGGGGCAGCGGGGACGAAGAGCGCGGCCATCTCGCTGGCGATCAGCGCGACCGACGCGGGGAGCAGCATCGCGCACTACCAGCTGTCGGAGGCCGCGGACTTCACGGGCGGAACAACTACGGCATGGACGGCGTGGACAGGATCGCCGGTGTCGTTCACGCTTTCCCCGGGCAACGGGACGAAGACAGTGTACGTCCGGCTGCGGGATGCGAACAGCCACGTGAGCACCGAGGCCACGCTGAACCACGACGACATTGTGCTGGACACGGCCGCTCCGCAGATCACCGACGTCACCTTTTCCGCCGACAACAGCTCGGCGGTGGTGACATTCAACGAGAATATCTACGGCGATGCGGCGCTGGGCGACCTCGCCTCCGACGCGCTCGCGCTCGACGTCAAGACGGGGCCCGGCGTCGTGGCCAGCCAGGGCACGAGCAGGACCGGGGCAGCACAGGCCACAGTGGTCATCACGTGGACGACGCCCCCGGTGACAGGCAACACCATCGCGGTCCAGGCGCGCAGCGCGACCTCCGTGTACGACAGCGTCGGCAATGCCATGGCTGCAAACGCGGGGCTTGACGGCACGGCCAAGCGGCTTTCCTTCAGTGCCGCTTCGCACGGCGCCGGCGGGACAGGCGGGGCCGTGCAGACGGTGCTGTCCTCGTTCCGTGGCGGGAGCTTCAGCTTCCCCGTCGCGCGCACGAGCGGGATGGTGGCGGCTCAGCAGCCGGCCACGGGTCAGCAGCCGGCCACGGGTCAGCGGGCGGAGGCGTCGCGCGCGCAGGCAGCCGCGCAGCCGCTGGTGCAGTTCCACAGGCCGATCACGGCCGACGCGCAGGTCCCGCGGGGGGCGACAGTCGCTGCTGCGCCCGCAGAGGATGTGGCCGAGACGATTGCCGGCGAGCTGGCGTCGGCGACGGTCGCGGGTGGTTCGGGTGACGCGGCGCGGCCGGCGCAGGCGGCCATGCCCGGGATCCAGACCCTCGCCTCGCTCGAGGTGCGGCCGGCGCAAGACGAGCGGCCCTCATCACCGTGGCTCGTGCTGAGCCTGGCCCTGGGTGCGGGCCTTCTCGCGGCAGGCGGGCTCGCCGCGAGAAGATTCATCCGCAGGGGCGCGGCGACGAAGTAGGCGGGCAGGCACGGAGGACGGATGAGGTGCCCCAGCTGCCGGAAGTGGATCGCCTCTTTCGAGACGGCATGCCCCCACTGCGGCATGGTGCTGCAGGTCGCCGACGCCGCGGGTCCCGCCGCGCCGCTTGACCCGGCCGGGCAGGTCGTTGCCGAGCTGCGAAAGCCGCAGAAGGCCTGGTACGTCAACCTCGCGATCCTCGTCCTGACCGTCGGGCTGTTCATCGGGATCGGGACTCTCAAGGATCCCCTGACAGGGATCCTCACCGTCGTGGCCGCCCTGGCCGTCCACGAGCTCGGGCACTGGCTCGCCATGAAAGCATTCCGCTACAGCGACGTGCGCGTGTTCTTCGTCCCCCTGGTCGGTGCCGCTGCCTCGGGCAACCCGTCGGCATCGTCGCGCAGCGCACGGCCGCTCGTCGACCTCGCGGGCGGCGTGCTGGGAATCATCGCGGGGATCGGGGCGGCCGTTGCTTTCGGTGTGACCCGCCAGGAGCTCCTGCGCTCCTTTGCGCAGACCTCCCTCGTCCTGAACCTCTTCAACCTGGTCCCGCTGTACCCGCTGGACGGCGGGAGATTCCTCCGCGATGTCCTGCTGATCCGCAGTTCCACCGCGGAGGCAGTCTTCCAGGGCATCGCGGCTGCCTGCCTCGTTGCACTCGCAGTGCTGCTGAGGTCGCCCGTTCTCGGGCTCCTCGGCGCCTGGTCACTCGTCGCCATCCGCTGGACGTTGAAGGCCGGTCGGCTGGCAAGGGAGCTGGCACCGTCTTACGGCGAGACGGCAGCCTGTTCCATCGAGAGCGCGCCAGACGAACTCCTGCACAGGTTCATCCGGGATGTCCAGGACCGGGAGCCCTCCGCAGCCCCCGCCAGGCTGGTCCCGAAGCTGCGTGATGTCTGGGACAGGATCAGGACGCGCCCGCCCCGTGCGGGGGCTGCCATCGGGCTCATCGTCCTGTACCTCGTGATGATCCTGGTCGGCATCATCGCGCGGATCCTGCTTCTGCCGCGGCCATGAGCAGCGAGCTGCACTACTTTTCCGGGACGGGGAACACGCTGCACGTGGCCAGGGGCCTGCAGGAGAGGCTGCAAGGTTCCCGGCTCGTCCCGATAGTGAGCGAGCTCCGTCAACCGACGATCCGCGTGAACGCGGAGGTGGTCGGCATCATCTTCCCGCTCCATGGGTTCACGCTGCCATTGCCCGTCAGGATGTTCCTCGAGCGGCTCGACCCGGCCCCATGCCGGTACCTGTTCGCTGTTGCCACGAGGGGAGGCACCATCTCCTGGGCATTCGAGAAAGCAGACAGGATTCTCGCCCGCAAGGGGAGGCGGCTGGATGCGCGCTTCCTCATCACGATGCTCTCCAACGACCCGAAGCTGGCGTCCTACACCCAGCCGTCGCCAGTCGCGCTTGCAGGGCTGGATGCTGCCCTGCCGCGGCAGCTCGACGAGATTGCCGCGGCGGTCAGGGCGGGGGCTCCCGTCAGCGAGGAGGATCGCGAGGGAGTGAGCTTCGGGCTGTCGCCGATCGGCAACTTCCTCGTGGAACGGCTGGTGCTCCTGGGGGTGGCTCTCATCGGACGGGTCGGGGCAGGCAGCTACTTCTACGCCGACGAGAAGTGCAACGGCTGCGGCACCTGCCAGAAGGTATGCCTGTCAGGGAAGGTCAGGCTGATCGACACGAGGCCGACCTGGCAGCGACGCGCCAGGTGCTACTTCTGCTACGCCTGCCTGAACTACTGCCCGCGGGAGGCGGTGCAGATCAAGTCGACGTGGTACATGAAATCCTTCACGCCCGGCAAGGGCAGGTACCCGCACCCGTACGCCTCCGCATCCGAGATCGCGCAGCAGAAGGCCGAGTTGCCTTCCTCTCCCGGCCTCCATACCTTTTCCCCATGATGGAAAACGAGATCCTCAGGGCGGCAAAGGCCAGGAGGAGCGTGATCCGGTTCACCGATGCGCCCGTGAACGACGAGCAGCTGGAGGCGATCCTCGAGGCGGGCCGGTGGGCGCCCTCGTTCATCAACTCGCAGCCGTGGGACTTCATCGTGGTGCGCGACCAGGCCCTGCGCGGCCGGCTGGCCGAGGTGCTGAAACGGGTCACCCTTGCCTGGACGGGTTTCGCGCAGGCCCCCGTGCTCGTGGTCGTGGCAGTCGACCCGACGCGCGATCCCAGCCACTGCGTCGAGGGCGGCGCGGCCGCCGTCCAGAACATGGCGCTGGCGGCGCACAGCCTGGGCCTGGCAAGCTTCTGGGCAGGGCTGCACGCGGCAGACGGGGGCAAGGGATCGGTGGTCGACGAGATCCGCGGGCTCCTGGCAGTCCCGAGGCACATGAGCCTCGTGGCGATCCTGCCCGTCGGGCACGCCGGCTACGAGGCGAGGTCCAGCCGCAGGCCGCTTGCCGAGACGGCGCACGCCGAGAGGTACGGCACGCCGCTCTACGACCGCAAGCGCACCGGCACGTAGGCGGGCAGCCTCTTCTGCACGAAGCGCCTCTCGATCCGGGCGAACCTCTGCAGGCCCCGCTCCAGCGCGATGTCGGGCCAGTCCGTGCCGATCAGCGGCATGGCGTAGCGGATGAAGTCGTCTGTCACGTCCAGCCCGTCCTTCGTGATCCACTCCGCGGGCATGTAGCGCACGGAGTTGGCGACCGTCTCCAGCTTCACCTTGTCGAAGTATGCCTCGTACCTCTCCCCCGGCTTCCTGAGGATCGTGGCCATCCAGCCCGTCCCGTCCGCGAAGGCGATGTCCACGGCTTGCGCCCCCACCCTGCGGGCCTCGTCGGCGTCCACCGTGGAACCTGACATCGAGACTCCCCGCTGGATCACCCCGGGGAGCTGGCCCGTGGCCTGGCCCCGCACGGCGAGGCCCTTCTCGTTCAGGTAGTTCACAACGGCCTGGGACGCCGTGGTGCGGCTGGCGCCGTACTCGATGTGGCCGAACCCGTCGTGCCTCTCTCCCACGCCGCCCACGTCGAAGCCCTCGCCCACCACGACGATGCAGCGGCCGTCCCGTGCCAGCTGCCTGTTCACGTTCTCGCGCAGGCTCTCGAGGGTGTGGTGCGACTCGGCCATGTACAGCTGGAGGGGCATCCCGCGCTCGGGGTCGCCCAGGCGCGCGGCAGCCGTGATGAAACCGGACTTGCGCCCCATGGCCTGCAGCACGGCCACGGGCTCCGAGACGCACATCCCCCTGTTCTCCTCCTCCACGTTCTGGATGAGGTGGGCCCAGTAGCGCGCCGTGCTGCCGTAGCCGGGGGTGTGGTCGATGATGCGGAACTCGCTGTCGCCGATGTCGTTGTCGATCGTCTTGGGCACGCCCGTCACCACGAGGTCCACGCCCCGCGCGCGGGCGAGTGCCGAGACCTTCGCGGCCGTGTCCATGGAGTCGTTGCCGCCGATGTAGAAGAACCAGCCGACGTCGTGGGCTTTCATCACGTCGACGATGCGCTCGAAGTCCTGCTCCTGGCCGTCGGTGAGCTTGTAGCGGCAGGTGCCCACGGCCCCCGCCGCCGGGGTGCGGCCCAGAAGCGCGATCTCCTCGCGGGGCTGGCGGGACATGTCGATGAGCTCCTCCAGCAGCACGCCCTCGATGCCGTGCCAGGCGGCGAACACGCTGCCGATGCTGTCCGACCGGTCACGGCAGGCCTCGATGACCCCCTGGAGGGAGGCGTTGATGACCGGCGAGGGTCCGCCGGACTGGGCCACAAGGGCATTCCTCTTCATGGATGGCTTTATACACAATGAGGCTCGCCCGTGGGAACTGGATGTGCTACAGTCCCCCCGGGGGTCGGAATGGAGAAGACGATAGACGCGGTGCTCGCCGCTGCCGAGCGCGACGGCCGAAGCGCCCTGTACGAGCACGAGGTCTACGCGGTGCTCGCCGCCGCGGGGCTCGAGGTGCCGCACCACATCTTCGTCCGCGACCCCGCCGACCTCGGCGAGGCAGACCTGCGCGGCTTCGGCGCCGCGCTGATCGTGAAGATCGTCTCGGCGGCTATTCCCCACAAGCAGAAGCTGGGCGGCGTGAAGCGCGTGAGCGCCGCCGACGTGCTGTACGTCCAGTTCGTCATGGGCAGGATGAAGGAGGAGGTGCTCTCGCACTTCGGCCCGGCAGGGGATGCCGGGGCCGTGCCGCCCCGCATCGACGGCTTTCTCGTCGTGGAGTACGTGCCGCACACCGAGGCCCTCGGCTACGAGGTGCTGATCGGGCTCCGCGAGGACCCTGCCTTCGGCCCCGTGCTCACGCTGAGCAAGGGCGGCGACGATGCGGAGTTCTTCGCGGCGCAGTACGACCCGGCGAACCTCTTCCTCCCGCCGATGAGCCTACGAGGACGCCCTCGCGCTGTGCAACAGCCTGCACATCCGGCACAAGTTCGAGCAGATCGGCCACCTGCGGTACCTGGAGCTCATGGCGCGGGCCATGGCCGCCTTCACCACGCTGGGCGAGCGCTACTCGCCCCTGGCGAAGAAGCCCCGCTACATCTTCAGCGAGCTGGAGGTGAACCCGTTCGCCATCTCCCGCGACGGGCGGTTCGTGGCCCTCGACGGCCTGGCGGGCTTCTACCGCGCCTCGGAGGCCGATGCCTGGGGCCCGGGGGTGAATGCCGCCAACCTCGAAGCGTTCTTCCGCCCCGACGGCGTCGCGGTGATCGGCGTGTCCTCCGACATGGCCAAGTACAGCCTGGGCAGGGAGATCGCCGAGCCTCCTGCACGACCTGCGCGGCGGCCCGCCGCCCGGGGCGACCTGTACCTGGTGAACCCGCACGGCGGGACGGTGCGGCTGGGCGAGGCCGGTACTCCCTGGCCCGCGCGCAGCCTCTCCGAAGCGCCCGGAAGGTCGAGCTCGCCGTGTACGCGGCCCCGGCCGTCGGCGCGCCGGAGTTCCTGCGCTCCTCGCGGGAACCTCGGTGCGCGCCGTGATCCTGATCTCGGGGGTGCCTTCCTCGGTGAGCTACGCGGAGTTCGCCCGCCAGCTCCGCGAGGCCATGCCCGCCGGGCTTCGCGTCATCGGGCCCAACTGCATGGGGGTCTTCCACGCGGCCACGCGGGGCGCGCGCGGCGTGAACACGCTCTTCCTCAACGAGAAGAGGCTCGAGGTGCGCTCCTCGGAGCACCTCGAACACCGCCCTCCTCACCCAGAGCGGCGCCCTCGCGGTCACGGCCCTCGACAAGCTGCGCAACTGCCGGCCCTTCCGGGCCGTGGCGAGCTTCGGCAACAAGTTCGACGTGAAGGCGAGCGACCTGCTCGCCTGGTTCGAGCGCGACCCCGCCGTCGAGCTGATCGCCCTGTACCTCGAGGGGCTGGACCCCGGCGAGGGCCGGCAGCTGTTCGACCTGGCGCGGCGTCGCGCACGCCGATCGTCGCCTACAAGGCGGGCCGCACCGAGGCCGGGGCGCGCTCGGCCGCCTCGCACACGGCCTCGCTCTCCGGCAACTACGAGGTCTTCCGCGCCGCCTGCGGGCAGTCGGGGGTGATCCTCGCCGAGACGATCGAGGACTGGTACGACCTCGTGCGCACCTTCTCGCTGCTGGCGGGCAGGCCGCCCGCGGGAAACCGCGTGGCCGGCGTGGTGAACGCGGGCTTCGAGTCGACCGTCGGCGCCGACGAGCTGAAGGGCCTCACCCAGGCGAGGCTCGGCCCCGGCACCGTCGAGAGGCTGAACGCGATCAACCGGCACGGGCCTCGTGGACACTCACTCGCCCTTCCTCGACCTGACCCCCATGGCCGACGACGCCACCTACGCCGAGTTCGTCGAGGCGGTCATCGACGACGAGGGCGTGGACTGCGTGTTCGTGGCCGTGGTGCCGCACGCGGTGTTCCTCAAGACGGTGCCCGAGACCTGCCGGGACCCCGACAGCCTGGCGAGCCTGCTGGTCGAGATCTCGCGCCGCACGCCGCAAGCCCATGGTCGTCTCGGTGAACGCGGGCCGGCACTACGAGGAGTTCGTCGCCGTGCTGGAGGAGGGCGGGCTGCCCGTCTACGAGGACATCCGCGCGGCGATCACCTCGCTGGACGCCTTCGTCTCGCACTCGCTCGCACAGAGGCGCGCGTCCCCGACAGCCTGATCCGCACGATCATGCCCTCGGCCGAGCCGAAGCAGCTCACGCTCGAGCGGCGCTCGCGGAGCACCTTCCGGCAGAGCCTGCATCGAGGCGTCGATCTGGCGGTCGTCGTGGTCGGGGTCGTGGTGGAACGTGCCGAAGCGCTTCACCGCCGCCCGCGCGGCGAAGTCTGCCGCGCGCGTGTAGGTCGAGTGGCCCCAGCCCCGCGTGCGCGCCGCGTACTCCTCGTCGCTGTACTGCGCGTCGTGCAGGAGCAGGTCCGCGCCGCGCGCGGCCTCGACGTAGTCCTCCTCGCGCAGGGCGCCGGGGTGCGAGAAGCCCAGCTCGTTGTCGGTCAGGAACACGAAACTCGTCTTCCCTTCTCGACGATGCGAAAGCCGTAGCCGCCGTTGGGGTGGCTGAGCGGGATGGGAACCACGCGCGCGCTGCCGATCGACATCTCCCCGCCGTCGTTGGAGCCGAAATCGAACCGCGCCTTGAGCACGCTGAACTCGACGGGGAAGTACGGGGGGTCCATCTGGTGGCGCAGGAAGTTGGCGAGCGAGCTCTTCGCGTCGGGGCCGCCGCGGACGTGGATGCTGTACGTCGCCAGGTACGCGGGGGTGAAGAACGGGAAGCCGGTCAGGTGGTCCCAGTGGGAATGGGTCAGGAGGAGATAGATGTCGGTGAGCCCGGGCTCGGCGAGCAGGGCCTTGCCGAGGTTGTGGATGCCCGAGCCCGCGTCGATCACCAGGAGCGTGCCGTCCTCCAGCCGCACCTCCACGCAGGTCGTGTACCCGCCGTAGCGGACGATCCCACGGCCGGCCGTGGTGAGCGAACCCCGGCACCCCCAGATCCGTATGCGCATGCTCCTCCCCTGCCGGTCAGCTTTCGTATAGTATAGAGGAGAACGGGCATGCGTGGCCAGTGCGCGGCGCCGCCTGGGAAGGAGAGGGGATGAAGAGCAGGAGAGACCAGGTGCGGGCGGCCATCCGCATGCAGGGGCCCGACTACGTGCCGCTGTACTTCGTCAACCGCGACAAGGACCTCTCCGACCTCATCATGGTCGACGTGGTGCGCCACTTCATGGGCGCGGACAGGAACCTCTCGGAGTGGGGGTTTCGCTGGGAGCGCCGCGACCAGACCATGGGCCAGCCCCGCGAGCCGCTGATCCGTGAATGGGCGGACCTGGACCGGCTGGCCATCCCTGATCCCGGCCGACCCCGCGCGCTTCGCCGAGGTCGCGTCGACCCGGAGCGCTTCGGCGAGCGCTACTACTGCGCGAGCCTCGTGCTCTCGGGCTTCACCCTGATGAGCTTCCTGCGCGGGTTCGCGCCGCTGCTGGTCGACCTCCAGACCGATCGGCCCCCCGTCGAGAGACTGGCGGACATCGTCTTCGGTTTCGAGGAAGAGGTGATCCGCCGACTGCCCGGCCAGGGCTTCGATGCCGTCTCCTTCTATGATGACTGGGGCACGCAGGGAGGGCTCATCTGCGCGCCGGCCCTCTGGCGCGATTTCTGGAAACCCCGGTATGCGCGCCAGTTCGCGCTTGCCCACCAGCAGGGCCTGGACGTGTACTTCCACTGCTGCGGGGCAGTGGCCGAGCTGGTCCCGGACCTCGTCGAGATCGGCGTGGACCTCCTGAACCTCGGCCAGCCCAACCTGTTCGACATCGATGCCCTGGGCCGCACGTTCGGGGGCAGAGTCTGTTTCGTGATGCCCGTGAGCTACCAGACCACCTCGATCTCGGGCACCCGCGAAGACATATTCCGTGTCGTCAAGAGCTATGGCGAGAACCTCTCGCGGGGCGGCGGCCTCATCGGCTACATCGAGGAATACGCCTCCATCGGCCTCTCCGAGTCGAACTACCAGGCCTGCATCGCCGCATTCCGCGCTCTCGGCGCTGGCCGCCCGCGGTAGCGTCGACAGGTCCCCCGGCCTGCTGCCTGCCCCGGCCGCGTCACACCCGGGGAGGGGTGGCGGGAGTCCGGGGGAGCGGTGTTGCAGTGGAGAGCCGGCGCGTCGCCGGACCCGGCCGCCCCGGACCGCCAGCCGATCAGCGAAAGGAAGAAGCCGTGAACACGTGCGCGCGACTCCTGCTCTGCGTCCTGTCACTCGCGGCAGCGAGCTGCGCTGTGCCCTCGGCGATCCCCATGACCGGGAGCATCCGCGCGCCGGGCGCCGACCCGAGGTATACGCCGCTGATCGAGGAGATGGCACGCATGACCCGGCGCACGATGAGCCGCAACAGGATCCCCGGCCTCTCGATCGTGCTCGTCGATTCGCGGGGCCCGATCTGGGAGGCGGGATTCGGGTACGCAGATGATGGTCGCACGATCCCCGTCGACGGCGACACGATGTTCAGCATCCAGTCCATGACGAAGACCTTCACGGCGGTCGGCGTGCTGACGGCCGTGCGCGACGGGGTGCTCGATCTCGACAGGCCCATCACCAGGTACCTTCCCGACTTCACGGTCGGCAGCGTTTTCGAGGACCGGCCCCAGGACCGCATCACCCTGCGGCACCTTCTCACCCACACGGCCGGCTTCACACACGAGGCGCCGGCAGGAAACAACAACGACTCGTCGGAGCCATCATTCGACGAGCACGTTGACAGCATCTCCGCGACGTGGCTGCTTTTCCGGGTGGGTGAACGCGCCCACTACTCGAACCTCGGGATCGATCTCGCGGGTGCCGCCCTCCAGGAGGTGTGCGGACGAGCCCTGCCCGACCTCATGAGGGAGAGGGTGTTCGAGCCCCTCGGGCTCACACGCACCACGATGGATCCTCGCCCGTATCCTGTCCGCGACCAACCGGGCCACGGGCCACATGCGCGGATTGCAGGAGCTGCCCGTGGTGGTCCCCATGATGGCCGCCGGCGGGGTCTACTCTTCGGCGCACGATCTTGGCACGTTCCTCTCCTTCATGCTCCGCGAAGGTCGCGGCGGGGGTGAGCTGCTCTCTGCGAAGGAGTTCCGGGAGCTGCAGACCACCCCGAACCATGGCGGCAGCGGGCTCGGGATCGGCATCGGGAGGAGGCGGGATGACCTGTACTTCACCCACGGGGGCGGGGGGTACGGATTCCTTGGCGTCATGGCCTGGCACCCGACGCTCGACATCGGCATCGCGGTTCTCACGAACTCGTCAGAGCACGACTCGGCCCATGTCCGGCTGGCGGAGGGTATCGTGGATCGGCTGGTCGCTGCGGGCGTGGTGAGCAGGAAGTTCCCGCTCACGTACCTCCCGGTGTGCGCAATCACGCTGGAGGGGGTGACCGACGATGCATGGTACTTCGATGCCCACCCGGAGAAGACGACCTGGAAGGAGAATTGGGGCAGGTACACCGGGTCCTACCAGCTCGGGCACTATGGGACACTCCGCCCCTGGGCGGGGCTCCTGCTTCCCCTGGGCGTGCCCCGGGCTGCGTTCGTGAAGGTGCGAAGGCAGCGCGACGGCATGGCCCTGGACGGTGTGCCACTGCTCGAGCAGGAGCCCGGGCTCTTCTTCACGAAGGATGGCGAGGCGCTGGACTTCCGCGGTGATCCTCCCACCTGGAGGAACATCAGGCTGCGGAAACGCTGAGCCGGCGCCCCCGCTCGGCCCCGCAGCGCTCCCGCCTGCTCAGTCGCCGATTCTCTGCCCGATATACTGACCTTTTCCCGCGATTCCCGGTTCCTGGTATTCGCATTTCAAGCCAGCCGACTCGAAGGCGTCCATCATTTCTTTCCTCGAGAACAGGCCCATCACATGGCGTTCCTTCAGGTGGCGCACGCCCTTCCTCAGTTCCCACCAGGTACTCCATCCGGACGATCGAGGTCCTGCCCCTGGTCCTGTTCGTCGAGATCCGGGCGATCTTGACAGTCGGCTCATCGACGAATGTCGCATACACCGGCTTGGGCCGCCACGTCTCCTCCGTGAACCACGGTTCCACCACGAGGACTCCATTCCCGTTCAGGTGGCCTGCCATGCACCTGATGGCTCGTCCCAGACCCGATGCGGTCCGTGCATACCCGATGGAGCTGAACATGCAGATGACGGCATCGAACCTGCGGCGGAGATCGAACCGCACCATGTCGCCCACGTGAATCGGCACGCCCGGCAGTCGCTCTCGTGCGACGGCCACCAGCTCCTTCGAGAGATCCACCCCCTCCACCTTGAAAGACCGTGCCAGGTGCCGCAGGTGCGCTCCCGTGCCGCAGGCAACGTCCAGCAGTGACTGTGCCTTCGCGTTGCGGGCCCTGATGAGGTCCGCAAGCTCCGTGGCCTCCCGCTCATAGTCCTTGCCGGCGTAGAGACTGTCGTAGTACCTGCCCGCCCAACCGTACACGCGCCCCTTCCTTTCGGCCTCGGTCAAACGGCACAGAGAGCTGAGCCGTCCACCTGCGCGCGAGCGCACGCCGCCTATTGGTCCCGGAGAGCCTCGACCATGGCCGCGATGTTCTCGGGCCGGGCGTCCTTCGGGATGTCGTGGGCAGGGGCGGCGATGTAGCCGCCGCTGCGGCCAACTGTCGAGAGCAGCCGCCGCACCTCCTCCTTCACCTGGGCGGGGGTGGCGTAGGGGAGGGTCTTCTGGGTGCTGATGCCGCCGAAGAAGGTGATCCTGTCGCCGTGCCTGCGCTTCATCTCTGCCACGTCCATGACCTCGGGCTGGAAGGGGTTGAACACATCCACCCCGATCTCGACCAGGTCGGGAAAGAGCTCGTCCACCCTGCCGCAGGAATGGATGAACACGCGCTTGCCCTTTGCCTTCACCAGGCCGTAGAGCTCTGCCATGCGCGGCTTGATGAACTGCCGCCACAGCGCGGGGCCCATGATGATGCCGCGCTGCTGGCCCCAATCGTCGCCGAAGCGCATGCCGTCGATGTCGAAGGCGAGGGCCCTGCGGGTCACCTCCATGTCGAACTCGAGGATCCTGTCGAAGAGGTCGTCCGCAAAGCCCCTGTCGGCAGCCATGGCCATGAGCACCTCTTCCATGCCCGCAAGGGTCCACGCCCGCTCGAACAGGGTGAAGCCGATCGTGGCCACGACGAACCGCTCGCCCCGCTGGGCCAGCGCCGCGGGGAAGTGCGCGAAATGCACGGGATCTGCAGGATCGGGGAACCGATGGCCTCCCAGGTTCTCACGGGTGATGAGCCGGTTGCACACCGTCCCGATGTCCCTGTCGATGGTTCGGTCCCACTCGACGCCGAACTCGTCGCACCAGGTGCCGGGCCTGCCGGGCACCTCGACCTCGGGCGGCCGGGTACGGATGACATGGAGGCAGTTGCCGAGGCCGCTCTCGAAGTCCGGGTCCCCGTACCAGCGCTGCATGGCCTGGCGGGCAGGCTCGGTGAAGGTGATGTGCCACGGAGTACGGTCGGGCTGGCGGTGTTCGAGAGATGCGATGACCCTCTCGCGCGCTGTCACGCGGCCCCTCCCTGTGCCTTGCCTTCCGCGCCGGTGATGCGGATCCACTTCTCGACCGTCTTCACGAGGCCCGCCACCGCCTCTCCCATGGCCACGGGCGTCCACAGGTTCCTGCCCGCCTCCCACTGGGATGTGAGGGAGGAGCGGGTGGCGTGCACCAGCTCGCTTGCCACGTTGACCTTGGCGATGCCCAGGCTGATCGACCTGCGGATGTGGTCCTCGGGGATGCCCGTGCCGCCGTGCATGACCAGGGGAACGGGGACTGCCGCGTGCAGCTCGGAGAGCAGCCCGAAGTCGAGCCGGGGATCGCCGCGGTAGAAGCCGTGCTTGTTGCCGATCGAGACGGCGAGCAGGTCCACGCCCGTGCGCCGCAGGTACTCGGCGGCCTCGCGGGGGTCGGTCAGGGCAGAGACCGCGGCGCCTTCCGCCGTGGCCTCGTCGGCCTTGCCCACGTGGCCGATCTCGCCTTCCACCGAGATGCCGCGCGGGTGAGCCAGGCCGGCGACCTCGTGCAGGGCAGAGGCATTCTCGTCGAAGGGACGGGCCGAGTAGTCGAGCATGACCGAGGTGTAGCCTGCCTCGACGCAGTCGCGGACCATCCCCAGCGAGTCGCCGTGGTCCAGGTGCAGGACCGCGGTCACGCGCCGTCCCTCCAGGGCCGCGCGGGCGACCCGGGCCATCAGCGCGGGGGCGAGGAGCGGGAACTCCCCTGGACCGTGCATCAGGATGACGGGGGCGCGCAGCCGCTCGGCCGTGGCCAGGATCACGTCCATCACCTCGGCGTTCCATGCGCAGAAGGCTGGCACGGCATATCCCCCGCGGAATGCCCTGCCGACAGGGTCCATCATCGGCACGAAGCTCATGAGAAGGCACCCTCGCTTTCCCTCTCCGCGCAGGCGCGGAAGATGTCGACGAACTCGAAGATCCTGCCCTGGGCAAGGACAGGATCGACCTCGAGAATGGAGAAGGTGAACTCCGAGAACCCGCGGCCCGCGCGCATGAGCCGTGAAAGCTCCTCGCGGATGCCCTCCAGGGCAGTGGAACCGATCCAGCCGGGAAAGAGGATGCAGTTGGCAGAGACCCCGGGGAAGAGGCGCGCGGCCTTCTCGAAATCGGTGTCCTGGCCGATGTCGAGGCCGTGGACGGGGACAAGGCGCGCGTAGTTCTCGAGGTGCGGCGTGGCACCCGAATCCTGGTGCACGAGGAAACGCGCCCCGATCGACCGGGCAAATGCCGACAGCTCCCTGTCGGAGGGTGCGTTGCAGGCCTCGTACTGGGCGGGAGAGATCATCGAGACCGTGCAGTTGCCCACGAACACGAGGGGCAGCCCGCGCCCGTCCTTCTCCGGGAAGATGCGCAGGCACAGGAGCATGAGGTCGGTGACGCTGCGATAGAAGGTCCGAAGCAGGGCAGGGTCGTCCGCGTAGAGGCACAGGACCTGCTCGCCGAAGGTGGACACGGCAGTGTTGATCACGGAGCCGAGGTTCTGCAGGCTGGAGAGGGGCACCGCGTGCGGGTTCTCTCCCATGCGAAGCCTGGCATCGCGGCAGGCGTCGCCGTACAGCCTCCGCGCCGTCTGTGCCTGCGCGAGCACCTCGCGGACCGCGTCCTGGGAAAGGAGGCGTTCGGCCGTCCACTGCCGGGAGTGAGCCGATCGCGTCCGGGTCGAGCGGCCGGGGGAGCACCGCCGGCTCCTCGCCGCTCGCGTACACGCAGGGGCACCCGTACAGCACGGGCACGAACCTGTGACCGAACGGCTCGATGGTCGCCCGGGGGAACGGCTCCTCGAACCCGAGCCCGATGCGGCCGAAATCCTTCCAGGCCAGCCTGTCCATGTCCATGACAGCCCGCACCCTGTGGCGGATGTCCCTGTGGAAGCGCTCGCCCAGGTCCAGGCCGTAGCGATCGTGCAGGAGGCGCGGCGTCAGGCCCATGGACAGCCCGAACCTGCCGTACCGTCGGGCGGGGTAGAACAGCGACACGCTAGGGCCCCGATGCCGCCGCGGGCCGGGCCAGGAGCACGCGGATGCCCCTTTCCTCCAGCGCTGCCCGGTGCCCGTCGGCAAGGCCCGTGTCGGTGATCACCGTGTGCACCTGCCCCAGCCCGAGGAACATCACCAGCACGTCCCGTCCGAACTTCGAGCTGTCGGCGCACACGATCACCTCGCGGGCGTTCGCCGCGACCCGCTTCTTGACGGGGACCTCCTCCACGTTGGACTGGGTGAGCCCCTGCTCCACGTTGACCCCGGCGGCGCCGAGGAAGGCCTTGGTGAAGCGGAACTGGGAGGCGTTCTCCTCGGCCACCAGGCCGACCAGGGAGTGGGAGGCGGCGTGCACCCTGCCGCCGAGCAGGATCGTCTCGATGTTCGACCTGTTCTCCAGCGCCTCCAGCACGATGGTGGAGTTGGTGACCACGGTGATGCGCCGGGTATCGTCCATGGCGGTGGCGAGGTAGGCGACCGTGCTGCCCGCGTCCAGGTAGACGCTCTCGCCGGGCTGGATGAGGCTCCAGGCCAGCCGGCCGATGGCCTGCTTCTGTTCCCTGTGCTCGGTCTCGCGCACGCGGTAGTCGACCTCTATCATCTCGAGGCCCGCGAAGGCGCCGCCGTGGGTGCGGCGGATGAGGCCGCGCTGCTCCAGCCTGTCGAGGTACCTGCGCACGGTCACCTCGGAGACGGCGAGGTCCTCCGCCAGCTCGGAGACGCTGCGGTAGCCCTTGCGGGCGAGTATTCCGAGAACCGCGTCCAGCTTGTCTTTCACTGCAGCTTCAGTCCCGGGGCGCCCCTGCCGCGGCGGCAGCGCGGCGCCCCGCCCCCGCTACCACCACACGCTCGTGAGCGGCTTCTTTATCACGAGCGGCTTCAGGTATGCAATGGCCTGTTCGGCGCCGTCCTCGGGGGACATCACGGGGTCCTCGTGCTCGAAGGACATCACGTAGTCGTACCCGACGGAGACCAGCGCGGTCATGACCCTGCGCCAGTTCACCTGGCCCCAGCCCGGCACCCGGAAGCGGAAGCCCCTGTCGGGCCGCATCCACCCGCCGGTGGGAATGACCCCCGAACGGCGCACCTCGTCCTCCTGCAGCTCGCCGTCCTTCGCGTGGCAGTGCAGGATGCGCTTCCCGAACGTCTTCACGAAGATCACGGGGTCGATGAGCTGCCAGACCAGGTGCGAGGGGTCGAAGTTGAAGCCGAACTCCGGCCTGTTGTCCAGCGCCTTCAGCGCCGACTGGGCCGTTTCGATGTTGTAGGCGATGCCGGTCGGGTGGACCTCGAGGGCCCACTTGACCCCGTACTTCCTGTACTCGTCGAGGATCCCGTTCCACCGCTCGGCAAAGAGCTCGAAGCCCTTCTCGTACAGCTGCTCGTTCGCGGGCGGGAAGATGTACCACTTGTCCCACACGTGCGAGCCGATGAGGCCCGTGACGACGGGGACCTCCAGCTCCGAGGCCGCCCGCGCGGTCAGCTTGAGCTGCTCCACCGCGTACGCGATCTTCTGCTCGGGGGTCATGCCCGGGGCCCACGCGTCGGTGCTGGAGTCGGTGGGGCCCATGGAGAGCTGGCCTGCAACCCCGTGGCAGACTGCCGATATGGAAAGCCCGTGGTCTGCCAGCATCTTCTTCGTCTGCTTCGCCTTCCCGGCCAGCACATCGTCCAGCACGAGGTGGCGGTTGCCCGCCCAGATGGGAAGCTCGACCGCCTCGTAGCCCAGGCCCGACACGTGCGTCGCGACCTTCTGAAGGTCCCAGTCGCCGAACAGGGCCGTGAAGATCCCGATCTTCATTCTCTTCTCCTCCGCGTGTAGGCGACGACGATGACAAACAGCAGGCTGCCGTAGACGACCTGGCGCACCGCCTCCGTGGTGCGCAGGGCGACGAGGATGCTCGACAGCGTGGTGAGCAGGATGCAGCCGATGACCGTCCCGACGTAGCTGCCGCCGCCGCCGGCGAGGGAAATGCCGCCCACGGCCACCGCGGCGATGGAGGTCATGACGTACGGCGCCCCGAGGTTCAGGTACGGCGTGCCGGTGTAGCCCAGGATGAGGAACCCCGCGAAAGCCGAGATGCCGCCGCAGATGGCGTACACGAACATGCGGAAGCGCTTGACCTTGATGCCCGACAGCTCCGCGGTGAGGCTGTTGGCGCCCACGCCGAAGAGCACGGCGCCCCACCTCTTCCTGAAGAGGAAGAGGGTTGCCGTGACGATCACCACGATCCAGAGGATGATCACGTTGGGGACCCCGGCGACCCTGCCGTTTCCCACGATCTCGAGCAGAGGCGAGGCGACCCCGCTGGGGTAGCCGCGCGTGTAGATGAGCGACAGCCCCTCCACGACGCTCGCCATGGCCAGCGTCATGATCAGGGGCGGGATCCCGATGTACGAGATCCCGGCCCCGTTCACCAGGCCGATGGCGAACCCGGCGGCGACCGCCGCGGCGAGGGCCGCGGGGATGTTGGCGTCCTTCCCGTTCAGGAGCGACGAGGACACCACGACGCCGAAGGAGATGACAGAGCCGACGGAGAGGTCGATGCCCTCGCCGCCGGCCATGACGACGAGGCTCTGGCCGAGGGCCACCACGCCGAGGAACACCGACAGGCGCAGCACGCTCATCAGGTGGTTGAAGCTCAGGAACCCCGGCGAGATGATCTGCCCGAAGACGAAGAGCGCGATCACGGCGAGGACCGCGATGGACAGCTTGTTCGCGGCGAGGGAGCGCAGGGTGTCGGGAAGCGGGCGACGCGTGTCGTTCATCGCTGCCTCCTCAGCGCTGCGCCAGCGCACGGCGCAGCCGCGGGATGGCGCCGAAGAGCAGGGCCACGATGATGATCACCCCCTTCATGAACTCCTGGTAGAACGACGTGATATTGGCGAAGTAGATGATGTTGATGAGGAGGCCCAGGATGATGCCGCCCATGGCGGCCCCGGCGTAGTTTCCCTTGCCGCCCGAGAAGGCGATCCCGCCGATCACCGCTGCTGCCACCGAGTTCATCGTGAAGCTCGCCCCGCTCCTGGCATCACCGGTTGCCGTGTTGGCCACCACGCACAGGGCGGCCAGCGCGGTGAAGACGCCGCTCACGAGGAAGGCGAAAATCTTCGTGCGGGTCACGTTGATGCCGCTTGCCCGGGAAGCCCGCTCGCTCCCGCCCACCGCGTACAGGTGGCGGAAGGCACGGGTCCGGCCGAGGAGGAGGCAGATGCCGAAGGCGACCAGGAGCACGACAGCCGGCACCGGGAGGAACCCGCCGATGGACTTCGTGTACATCCCGTAGTACGCCTCGGCGATGCTGCCGCCCGGGGTGGGCATGATCAGGAGGGCAACCCCGAACCACACCGTCGAGGTGGCGAATGTCATGATCAGCGGCGGGGGGCCGATGGTCCCGATGAAGAAGCCGTTGAAAAGCGACAGCAGCAGCGCGACCCCGATGCCCGCCAGCACGGTGAGGACGATGGAGAGGGGCGAGGTCCCCATGAGCGAGGCCATCACGACGGTCACCAGGGAGATGGCCGGTCCCAGGGACAGGTCCACCGCGCCGGACAGGATCACCGTGGCCTGGGCGAGGCTCACCAGGATGAGCGGCGCGAAGGTGACCAAGTTGAGGCGGAACACCTGGTAGGAGAAGAAGTTGGGCTGCAGCACGGCGTTCACGACGATGAGGAGGACCAGCATCGCGAAGCTGGGAAACGAGGAGTCCTGCAGGATCCCCTTCAGGGCGCGGCCTGTCTTCATGCTGGCGTCTCCCCCGTGTGCTCGTCGGAATGCTCGACGTTGAGAGAGGAGACCACGAGCCTCTCCTCGCAGATGTCGTCGCCCGTGATCTCCTTCACGATCCTCCCTTCGAACATGACGAGGACCCTGTCGCAGTTGTCTATCAGCTCGTCGGTGTCGCTCGCGTACAGGAGAATCGAGGTGCCGGCCCGGGCGAGGGCGGTCATGATCGCGTAGATGTTCTCGCGCGTGCCCACGTCCACGCCCTTGGTGGGGTCGTTCAGCAGGAGCACCTCGGAGTTCATGGCAAGCCACTTTCCCACGACGACCTTCTGCTGGTTTCCGCCCGAGAGCTGCGCGGTCACGAGGGCCGGGTCGGGGGGCACCAGGGAGACCTTGTCGATGGCGGCCCCCGCGGTCTCGCGGAAACGGCGGCGGGGCAGGAAGAGGCCCCCGCGGTGCATGGCGACCTTGGGGTACAGGAGGTTCGAGAGCACCGAGTGCTCGAGGAACAGGCCCTCCTTCTGCCTGTCGCCGGGGATCAGGGCGATGCCCTGGCGGATGGCCTGCCGGGTGCTGCGAAGCACGAGCGGTTTCCCGTCCACGAGGATCCTGCCCGCGTATCCCCGCAGGTAGCCGGCGAGGATCATGAGAACGTCCTCCTGGCCCTGGCCCTGCAGGCCGCCCAGGCCGAGGATCTCGCCGCGGCGAAGGGCGAGGCTCACGTGCGAAAGCCGTCCGCCGTCGAGGGACACGTCGCGCATCTCGAGGACCGGCCCCCTGTCGGCGAAGGCGGCGATCTCCTCCTCGCGCAGCGTGCAGGACTTCTTCGCCCGCACGGCGGCTTCCTGCCCCGTGATCAGGGGGACGATGAGCCTGGCGTCGCGCTCCTGCGTCGAGAAGTCCAGGTCGCCCACAGTCTCGCCGTTTCGGAAGGCGACCAGCCGGTCGCAGATCTTCGCCACCTCCCAGATCCTGTGGGAGATGAACACGATGGACACCCCGCGCGACTTGAGCTCCCCGACCGCCGCGAACAGGGCTTCCACCTGGTGGAAGTCAAGAGACGCTGTCGGCTCATCCAGGATGAGGATGCGCGGGTCCTTGGCCATGGCCTTGGCGATCTCGACAAGCTGCTGCTCGTCGGGGGCAAGGTTTTTCACGCGCTCGCGCACCGGCACCGAAACCGGATCGCGGCCACCGCAGCCTCGGCCCTCTCGATCGCGCGGCGGTTGTCCAGCAGCGAGAGCGCGCCGGTCTGCTCCCGGCCCAGGGCGATGTTCTCCCAGATCGTCATCTCGGGGACGAGGCTCAGGTTCTGGTGCACCATGGCCATGTGGAAGCGCTCCGCGTCCAGCCTGCTGCGCGAGGTTCACCGGCTGGCCGTACAGCAGAAGCTCCCCGCCGTCGGGGATGAGCAGCCCGCTCACGACGCGGGCGAAGGTGGTCTTGCCGGAGCCATTTGCGCCCACCAGGCCGCAGACCTCGCCCTGCCGCAGGACGAAGTTCGCGTCGCTCAGGGCCTTCACCCCGGCAAAGGACTTGCGGATGTGCCGCGCCTCGAGGACCGTCGTGTCAGCCAGGGTGCCCCCCCTTCGAAAGTGGAGCGGCGGCTCCCCGCCGCCGCTCCGCGCACGTCGTCGGCGCCGCCCTACTGGAACAGCGCGTCGATCTGCTCGGCCGAGTACCAGGTGTTCACGTAGAAGGAGTCGCCCACGTCCTTGTACTTGTTGTACACCTCGTCGATGTTCTTGTTGTCGACGAACAGGACGGGCTTTGTCCAGATCGTGTTGGGGGCCGCGAACACGCTGTCCTTCAGCTTCTTGCCCTGCAGCAGCCGCAGGCCGATGCCCAGGCTGGTGCACACGGCGCCCGGGGAGTTCTCGACGCCGAAGGTCGAGAAGCCCGTGGCGTCCTTCATCTGCTTCCACTCCTTGACGAAGGCGACCTGGGTTTCGCCGCTCACCGGCGGGGCCTTGCGCCCGGCAGCCTCGAAGGCGCGGAGGATTCCCAGCGTCATGCCGTCCTGGGTGAGGACGCCGTCGATGTTGGGGAACGAGCCCAGAAGGTCGGTCATGACCTGCTGTGCGGCGGCCTGGTCCCAGTTGCCGTTCGCCTTGGCCAGGACCTTGATGCCGGGGTACTTGGCCAGCACCTTGTCGGCCGACCTGGTCGCGGGCGATGTTGCCCGGCTGGTCGGCGATGCCGCTGATGTACACGATGTTGCCCTTGCCGTTGAGCTGCTTGGCACAGCCACTCGACGATGGGACCCATCCACCAGTCCTGGTTCATGTAGACGTTCAGGCAGGGGGTGTTGGCGATGGGCTGGTCGTAGATGATGCAGAGGATGCCCGCGTCCTGCGCTTCCTTGATCACGGGGGTCAGCGCGGTGGCCGAGTTCGGGTTGATGAGAATCAGGTTCACCTTGCTGGCGATCAGGTTCCTGATCTGGGCGATCTGCGTGTTCACGTCAGGGCCCGCGTTCTGGACGATGAGCTTGCTCATCCAGGCCCTGCGCGATGTACTCCTCGGACTGCTGGTGGAGGCTCTCGATCATCTGCACGCGCCAGCTGTGGGTGAACGGACCGTTGCTCAGTCCGACCACGAACCCCTTTGCCGGGGCTGCTTTCCCTTCCCCTTCACCCCCGGCGAACGCCGACAGGGCGAACAGGAGGCAGAACAGCACGACCAGTCCGCCCCTGACCCACCTCTTGGAACTCACCATTTCTCTTCCTCCATCGATTGATCGAAGCTTCGCCCGGTCAACGACCAGGCACGCACGCTGGAGACGGGAAAAGAATCAAGAAGAAGACCCTCTCACCTCCTTTCGAAAAGGCCACAGCGATCGAAAGAGTTCAGAATGTGAGAGAAAGTGATCGGTTGCCTGGGTATTCTAAGGCCTGCGCTTTGGAGTTGTCAAGTTTTTTCCGGGCTGACGTATTTTCGCTGTTGCTGCCGAGGGCAGAATGAAGTTCGCCACGAGGGACGTTTCCGCGGAAAGGTGCCCCGTGGCGCGCGGAGAGCCTGGAGCCCTTCATGCTGCCTGTCGCAGGCTGCGCAAATGGCTCGGTCAGGAAGCGCTTTCTTCGGGGAGGAGCGCCCTGCCAGCACAGAGGGCAGCCCCGACAGCGGCAGCCTCGGGAGGCGCGCTCATCACAACGGGCAGACCCATGGCCTCCGCGGCAGCCTGGCGGAGCAAAGGGTTTCGCTCCACGGCGTTGCCGCTTGCGACGATCCGGGTTCTTCCTTCCCGGAAGTGCGCGGGGAGCATGTCCCGCAGGTTCGCGGTGATCGCCTCGGCAAGGCTTCGGGTGAGGGTGCCCAGGGACACGTTGCCCAGGGTGATGCCCTCTATGGAGGCCCTGCGGGTCGGATCGTGCCTCTCCCCCAGGAAGTGGGGGTGGATGGTGATGCCAGAGACCTCCGCGCGCGGGGAGGCGGCGCCCAGCTCGTTCAGCCGTGCATAGAGGTCGTCCCGCGGGATGCGGGGAGCGCCCAGCTCGTCCTGCAGGCGTTCCACGGTTGCCGCAAGCCACTGCCAGGCCGAACCCCCGCAGAGGCTGGCTCCCGCTGCCAGGAGCCTGCCCCCGGGGTACGGCCGAAACTCCCAGGCCGAGCCCGTCCCGCGGGGCGCCTCTGCAAGGAGTCGTGTCGCGTGGGATGCCGGCAGGACGGCGGAGAGCTGGCCGCCCGTGCCCAGGGTGAGCGCGAGCTCCCTTTCGGGATCCTCCAGGGTGGCGATGAGGGAGGCCTGGTTGTCGCCGATAGCAGCAGACACGGGCATGCCGGCCGGGATGCCGAACAGCCGGGCAGCCGCCCCGGACACGCGGCCGATAACCGCGCCGCAGGGAACCACCTTCGGCAGGAGCGCCGCGGGGATGCCCGCGGCCCGCACGGCCGCGAGGTTCCAGTCCAGCAGCGCGAGGTCGAACAGGCCCCAGCTCGCCGCATCGGTGGGATCGGTCACGGGTCTGGCGAGGCCGCACAACCGGGCCGCGATCCAGTCATGGATGGCTGCCGCATGAACAGCCTGGGGAGGGAGCTTTGCGCCCGCTGCATACCAGGCCAGCGTCGCGCACCCGAACCCGGTCCTGAGCTGGGCGCCCGTCCGCGTGCGAAGCTCGTCCAGGAACCCCACCGTGCACCTGCCGTCCTGCCATGTCACCAGCGGTCCGACAGGCTCCCCCCTGGCGTCGAGGAGCAGCACGCCGTGCATCTGGCCTGTCAGACCGACAGCGGCCACACGCCCGCGCGCCCCTGCCGGCAGGCCTGCCACGACCAGGCGGGCTGACTCCAGCAGCGCAGCAGGGTCCTGCTCCGAGAGCCCTGGACCCGCGGGCAGGTCCGCGGCGTGCGTCATGGACCCCGACGCGATGGTCTTCCCGCTCCCGTCGATCACGACCGCCGCGGTCTTGCTCGTGCCGATGTCGATGCCCAGGAACGCCTGTCCCACGGGTCGACTATGCAGGGGCTCAGCCGGGCTGTCAATCTCAATCTGGTGGGAGAGGGCAGACCCGGGGCAGCGGATCGGCCCTCAGAGATCGCCTTCTCGCCGCAGAACCTGGTCGGCAAATGCGAGCAGGTCCGCCAGGCCATCCGTGATCACGCTCTCCACGATGCCTATGTCCACGACCTGGTATTCATGGATTACCGTGTTGCGGAACCCGACCATCTTTCGCAGACGCACGCCCAGCTCGGCGGCGATGATACCCGCTCTTGCCAGCAATTCGAAACTCTCGGCGCTGTCCGTGGGGATACCGATCTTCTCTGCCCGTATGACGTGGTTGGCAAGATCGATCGCCTGTTCACAGGCCCGCGTCACGTTGAGGATCGCGGCATCCTGCCGGGTGAAGTCGTGCGGGAAGCTTTCCGCGGCTGCCCGCTTCTCCTCGCGCGCCCGCCGCACGCACCGTTGGATGCTCTGCACCTTGTTTATCACGATGTCGTTCATGGTCGGTACGCCCTGCCGCTCGACGCGAAGTCTTCGAGGATGCCTCTGCGCTCCTCGTTCAGCTTCCCGTACAGGGAAAGCACGATCATCTCGTATTGCTGAAGCCCGGCAGGATCTGCCGCATAGATGGGGGTCCCGGTCGCTATGATCTCTTTCTGGAGAACGATCGGTGCTGCTCGAGCGTTCACAAGGTCAACGGGACGCCGAAGGACGTCCTCAAGCCCGAACCTCAATTCCGACAGGGCCAGGGAGCCAATGCTCCTCGCGGAGGCCCCCGGGAGGACGAGGGCGACGTCCACATCGCTTTCCTGGTTCGATTCTCCCCCTGCCATGGAACCGTACAGGTAGATTCCCTCGACCTCGGGGTACGCGGAAACCACGGCGCGCACGATGGCGTCGACTTTCCCGGGCTGGCTCAAGAGTGATTCCATGGTGATGCTCGCTGCGTGGAATGGTCGCACAGAGCCTGCCCGCGGTCAACCGGCGGCAGGGCTTGCTTCCACGGCCGTCGCCTGCGCCGCGGCAGCCTTTCCCCGCCGAGGCTACCGGAGGTTCTCCTCCGTGTAGAGGGACAGCTCGATCAGGCGCTCAAGCAGCTCCCTGCTCTCGAAGCCGGGGAAATTGGCGAGCACGAGCTCCTTGCAGAAGAGCCTGCAGATGTACTTGAGCTTTCGGGCCAGCTTCTGGTCGGCATAGAGGTAATCCCGGTGGCCGTTGTTCACCACCACGAGGTTGTTCTTCTCGTCGTAGCGGGAGCGCCACAGCTCGCCGGGCTTCCGCAGGAAGGTATAGCCCGGCAGGCCCTTGCCGCCCTTTTCCCCGGCACCCTCGCCGCGCTCGATCAAGGTCTCGCTCACCGTGACGACGGCCTGCGTGCGGGTGACGATTTCCCCCTGGGAGGCGGTCGCTTCAAGGATACACAGGCCCGGCTCCGCGGGGGCGGTGAGGCTGACGATCTCCCCGCTTTCCGCGGAGAGCCTGCCTTCCCCCTCGGCGATGCGCCAGCGGACCGTGAGACCTTCCTCGATCGGGCGCCTGATCCTGTCACGGCCGACGCAGCGGAAGCCCCGCTCCGTGCCGACCTTCATCACCGCGGAAGCCGGTGAGATGAGTGCGCTGTACAGGGGACCGGGGTAGTTGTAGAACTCGCGTTCCTCCCGGCGCTCGCCCGTTTCATCTGCAACCATGATGTCGCTGGCTGCGGGCGCGTCGGTCGGGTGGGACTCGGCTGTCTCCTCCGGCTGATCCCCTGCGGCCGACGTCGACGGGGGATTGCGGCTGCTGCGGCTTCCGGTGTGCAGGTCGAACCACCCGTAGTCCTCGGGTGGAAGGGCGAGGAACGCCTCCTTGAATGCCTTCTGCACGCTCTTGAGGATGGTGCGGCTCGCCTGCTCCTCCTCGGCCTGCTTCTCCCTGTCGATGATCTCCAGGAGCGGTGCACGCACGGTCTGCAGCGCTCTGCACAGGCATTCGAGACTCTCGTCGTGGATGATCCCGCTGCGCGTTCCGGGGGTGAGCTGGAGGAAGGGGGCGTCCACCATGCCCTGCAGGAAGCCGCTGTTCCAGGGTTCCTGGTCCAGCGCTTCGATCTCCGCCAGGGAGGCGAGGACCCGCGTCCCGCCGCGGAAGACAGCCACCCGGTTCTCCGGTGCGTGCGTGTTGAGGTACAGCTCGAGGTAGACTTCACCCCTGT
Source organism: uncultured Spirochaetota bacterium (assembly GCA_963733835.1). Lineage (GTDB taxonomy): Bacteria > Spirochaetota > Spirochaetia > SZUA-6 > Fen-1364 > CAVTER01. Next base: position 112,068 of record CAVTER010000007.1, on the reverse strand, counting down.
CCGTCGGGAGGCTCGACAGCTCGTGCAGGAGCCGGCCGGCGTACTGCCGCGGCTGGACCTCGAGGTCCTTCTTCGCCCCGCGGTCGAGGATCCTGATCTGGACACCCGACCTGCGGATGCGGTCCCGCAGCTCTGATGCCAGGTAGTTCTGGATCTTCTCCCCGCTGAGCTGTCGCAGCCCGGGGAGGAGCGGTCGGATGAGCAGCTCTGTCCCCCGGTGGGAGAACAGCGATCGGCGCGCGGTGATGGAGTACCCGGGCTCGTTCTTGCGCATGCCCATCTGCCAGGTCCTGCCGTCCGGGCCGGCGCAGGAAAGGGTGAGCGACTCACCCACTGTCCAGAAGCTCAGCAGGCCGATGCCGAACTCGCCCTGGATGCCCTGCGCCCCCTTTTCCTTGAGTGTGCGCTTCAGGGAGTCACCGATGTGCGTCGCCACGTAGGTGAAGTCGGGAACCCCGCCTGCATCAGGCGGAATCCCTTCCCCGTCGTCGACGATCTTGAGGTACGCTTCCCCCGCTCCTTCCCCCGGATGATCGTGATGAGGCCCGCGCGGGCGTCGATGCTGTTCTCCACGAACTCCGCGATGGCCTTCAGCGGGTTGCCCTGGGAAAGGGCGATGATGCGGATGACGTTCCAGTTGTCGCCGATGCGCAGCTTGCCGCCCGCGCCCTTCCTGCGGGCACGGCGGGCGGGGACGGGCTGATTGCTCGAGGCGGCCATGACGTGAGTGTACCGGGCGGGCGGGAGAGGGGGAAGGGCGAAACCTGCTCTCCCTATCCGAGCGCCCGCAGCAGCTCCGTGCCCTCGCTGCCCCTGCCCGCTGCCCAGCGCTTCAGCTCCCGCGGGTCGGTGATGCCCTCGCGCGCGAAGGCCTGCCAGGCCGCGATGATCGCCTTCACTCCCGAGGAGGGGCCGTCGGGGTGGCTGTACACGGAGGTGCCCGCGAGGAACATGCGGCCCTCCATGCCCAGCTCCTTCATGTTCACGCCGATGTTCGACGGCCCGATGCCGCCGGCCATCGCGAGGGTCATGCCGTCGCTTCCCTCCAGGCCGTGCGTCCGCAAGCTTTCGAGGATCGGGCCCTTCTCCGCGTCGTCGGGCTTGAGGTAGCCGCGCATGGCGGTGAGCTGCATGAAGGCGGCGCCGTACAGCGCGGCCAGGAGGTAGGTGACCCGCGGGTCGATTCCCCACGTCGGGCTCCCCGTGGCCACGTTCATGCCGGCCGTGTGCGCGTAGACGGGCACGTCGTGGCGCCGGGAGATCCCGGCCATGAGCGGGAAGCCGCCGCCGTAGTACGGCGAGAACATGAGCGCGTTGGCCCCGGCCTCCACCGCGGCCCGGGCGTACTCGCTCGATCCTGTCGGGGTCGGCCGTGATGTGCGGGGCGAACAGGAACCGCCTGCCCTTCGGCGACTGCGACCGTCCCAGGTCGAATCCCGCTGCCTCCAGGTCCTTCACCACGCGGCCCACGTAGCGCGGCACGTCCGGCAGCGTGAGGTGCATGTTCTCGTCGGCCTTGGTGAAGCGCGCCCCTGCCAGCGCGGCCTGCACCACCGACCGGGAGAACAGCTCGGGCGTCAGCCCCGTCTTGGGCTTGACGATGGTGCCGATGATCGGCTCGTCCGCCCGCGAGCCCAGGTACTGCGCGCACCCGCGGCGTGCGGCCAGCGTCTGCCCGGGGAAACGGGCCAGCAGCTCGGGCGGGAAACGCACGTCCACGATGCGCGCGCCCTGGTAGAAGGAGAACGCCGAGAACGGCTCGCTCGCCATGGCCATGAACAGGGCGGCGAGGGGAACCTTGCCGTCCCCGCGCGTGTCGAAGAAGCGCAGGGGGTAGGCGATGGTCACGAGCCCCGCCTCGACGCCTTCCGCCGGGTTGTCGTCCCAGCAGCTGCATGTCCGTGGCCCAGCTCATGAACTCGTCGTAGCCGTCGGGCTTCCGCACCGAGGCGTCGCCCTCGCTGTGCCAGGGCTTGAGGGTCCCGTGGTCGAGCACCATGCGCCCCGCGGTCACCAGCCCCGAAAGCGGCTCACCCTCGTGCACCACCTCGAACCAGTAGGTGACTTCCACGGCAGGGCCCCGGCTGTTGTCCCGGTCCCTGTTGAGCTGCTCCAGGGCGGCACGGGCCTGGGCGGCGGTCGAGACCACCGCGCGGCCGATGTAGGGGTGCTCCCGCCGCCTGCGCAGCTCCGCCCCGCTGCCGAGTGTCTCCATTTCTCACCCTCCTCCCGTCCCGTTCTGCGCTACCTGATCGTCGTGACCACCACCGCGGCCGGGCCTGCCTCCAGGCGGAAGCCAGCGCCGGCAGGGGCGACGAACGAGTCGCCGCAGGCCAGCGGGAGGCGCGTGCCCGCCCCCGCCAGGGTGCAGCGCCCCTCGACCACCGTGCCCGTCCTGCACAACGGCAGGGCCGGCAGGTCGATGCCCGCCCGCACGCGCGCCTCGTCGATGTCGAAGGTCACGCAGGAGAGGATCGGGTTCAGCGCGTCGGGTTTCCTCTCGGGATGCAGCACGGCCGGCCTGGCCGCCCAGTCGATCACCTGCAGCGCCTTCTCCACGTGCAGCTCACGGCGCGCGCCCTTCTCGTCCACCCGGTCCCAGTCGTAGACCCTGTAGGTGATGTCGCAGCTCTGCTGGACCTCCAGCAGGAGCACGCCTTCGCCGCAGGCGTGCACCGTGCCCGGGCGGGACGAACAGGCAGTCTCCTGCAGCGACCTCGGGCGCTGCGAGAAGCTCGCGCGCTTCTCGCTCCTGCAGGGCGCGGCGGAAGGCCGCAGGCGTGACGCCCTCCACGAGACCGACGTAGAACCGCGCCGAGGGAGCGCGCTGACGACGATGTACCACGCCTCGGTCTTGCCGCGCGGATAGCCCTCGAGCCGCAGGGCCTGCCCGTCGTCGGGGTGCACCTGCACCGAGGCGAGTGAGTTCACGTCGATGAGCTTCACGAGCACGGGGAACTCACCGCCGTAGGCGGCGTGACGTCCTCTCGCCGAGCAGCTCGGCGCCCGTGCGGCGGCGGCGATCTCGGCGAGGCTCATCCCGGCGAGGGGCCCGTCAGCGGCTTTCGAGATGCCGTGGGGATGGGCGGAGACCTCCCAGGACTCGCCGACCGGGCCGTCGGGGATCTTCTTGCCCAGGCGCTCGGCCATGGCCCTGCCCCCCCACGGCCGGGCGTGGAACGAAGGCTCTGTCCTGAACGGCGCCAGCATCACCCCGGCCTCGCGAACCGCTCACGCACGACGGGCAGCATGGCCTCGATGCGGGTGAGGACCGCACGGGGGACCGGGCGTCCCGTGATCTCCTCGAGGCAGGCGACGCCCTTCTGGTCGAGCAGGGAGGCGATCCTCCGGGACTGCTCGTCGCCGGGGATGCGGGCGAGCAGCGCCCCGCACACGCCGTACAGGAGGTGCTCGGGCTGCCTGCCGTGCTTCAGCATGAGCCCGATCGGGCCGAAGAACCGCTCCTCGGTGCCCAGCTTGCGGATGGGCTCGCGCACCACGCGCAGGATCTCGTCGGGAAGCTCGGGGCTCACGCACTTGTCCGTCAGGGCGGCCCGGTACGCGCGGATAACCTCCTCGGAGAAGCCGTACTCCTTCTCGATGGCCCAGCCCGACTCCTCGATCGCCTTCTCGCAGACGGCCATGATCTCGGGATCCTGGGCCGCCTCGTGGACATACCTGTAGCCCTTGAGGAACCCGAGGTAGCCGAAGGTGGCGTGGCCCGCGTTGTGGATGTACAGCTTGCGCTGCAGGTAGCGGTCCTGGTCGTCGACCAGCTCGAGTGTCCTCACCGCGGGCAGCACGGGGCCGCGGATCGCCTTCCCGTCCGCGGTCCACTCGCTGTACTCCTCGCCGAGCAGCGTGAGCGGGTCGGTGGGCCTGGCCACCACACGGGCGATCATCGTGTCGGAGAAGCCCACCTGCCGCTCGAGCTTCGGCCGCAGCGCCGCGGGGAACTCCTTCAGAAGCATGTCGCGGAAGGTCGTGGAGCTGCGGTTCATGTTCTCGCAGCACAGCACGTTCTTGAACTCGTCCGGGCCGCTCGTTTCCAGCCACCGGGCGAGGAACGGCCGCAGGTGCTCCGCGGCGTCCATGAGGTTTCCCGGGCAGACCGCCGTGAAAACGAGCTCGGCCTCCCGGAAGCGCTCGAAGAAGGGCTCCTGCTGCGAGGTGTGCAGGACGGTGAACCCATCGACGGTGACCACGCGCGTGTGCGCGCTCACCAGGCGCACCGTGTACTTTCCTGCGGCACGCAGGGCCCCGCAGAGGGCCTCGTCCTTGTCGAGAAGCACGAGGCGGTACCCCGACTCGGCAGCGAGCTGGCCCACGTGGCCCCTGCCGGATGCCCCGGCGCCGATCACGAGCACAGTTCTCCGCGGCGATGAGTCTTTCACCATGCGCAGTACCCTCCGTCGATGAGCAGGTCGGCGCCGGTCATGTAGTCGGAGGCCTCGCCTGCCAGGTAGACCACGGCGCCCTGCAGGTCTGTCACCTCGGCCATGCGGCCCATGGGCACCCGGGCCATCCAGTGGGGCGCGATCTTCGCCCCCTCGGGCGTCTGCACGAGGGTGTCGACCAGTGCCGTGCGCGTGAACCCCGGGCTGATGCTGTTCACCCGGATCCCGCGCGGCGCCCACTCGGCCGCGAGGCTGCGCGTCAGGTGCAGCACGGCCGCCTTCGAGGCGTTGTAGTGGGCCTGGTTCTGGGGCCAGTTGATGATGTGGCCCGACATGGAGGCCGTGTTGATGATCTTCCCATAGCCGGCCGCGAGCATGAGCCGGCCCTCGGCCTGTGCGCAGTAGAACACGCCGTCGAGGTTTATCGACATGACCTTGCGCCACGTCGCCTCGTCCATGGACTCGGCGTCGGCCCACGAGCCGATGCCCGCGTTGTTCACCGCGATCGTGAGCTTCCCCCACGCCCGGACCACCTCGGCGGTCATCTCGGCGACGGAGCCGGGCTTCGTGACGTCGGCCGTGACGGCGATCGACTCGATGCCCTTCGCGGAAAGCTCACCCGCCACCGCTCGCGCCAGATCGGTGCGGATGTCGACCACGGCGACCGCGGCACCCGCTTCGCCCAGGGCGTGCGCGAGCGCCCTGCCGATGCCCTGGCCTGCCCCGGTCACCAGCGCCGCCCGCCCTTTCAGGCTGAACCTCTCGAGGATGGGCCTCGCCCCCGCCAGTGCGTCGCTCATCGTGCGCCTCCCCTGCTTCTCGCGAACTCGGCTGCACGGAACGGGTTCTGCACCTTGAACATCCCGCCGTCCACCCCGATGTTCTCTCCCGTGATGTAGCCTGCCGCGGGCGAGGCGAGAAACCGCACCAGCTCGCCCACCTCGTCCGGGTCTCCGAACCTGCCGGCCGGGATCTGCTTCACCTGCACATCGCCCCGTTCCCGGATCATCGGGCGCGTCATGTCCGTCTCGACGATGCCCGGCGAGTAGGCGTTCACCGTGATCCCCCACGGCGCGAGCTCGGCGGCGGCGATCCTCGTCATCATGTCGACGCTGGCCTTCGAGCAGCCGTAGGCGATCAGGCCGACGTCGGAGATCCGCCCGGCGATGGAGCCGGCGTTGACGACGCGGCCGGCTGCGCTTCTCTTCAGCAGGGGGAGGGCTGCCCGGATCATGCGCACGGCGGCCGTGAAGTTGACAGCCATGAGCCGCTCCAGGAACGCGTCGTCCATCTCCTCGAGGAAGGCGAAGCGGAACTCGCCGGCATTGTTGACCAGGATGTCGAGCGCTCCCCACTGCCTGTCCACCGCCTGCACGACGCGCGCGGGCTCCCCCGCTGCCCCCAGGTCGGCCCTGACGAGGATGACCTCGCTTCCCGCCGCGGCGAGCTCGCTCCGCGCGGCCTCGGCGGCCGCCTCGTCGGAGTGGTAGACGAGGGCCAGCCTCGCGCGGTCCTTCGCGAGGGCCCTGCAGATCCCCAGGCCGATCCCCCGCGTTCCCCCCGTAACCAGGGCAACCCGATTCGCATCCATCGACAGCCTCTTCCTTTCCGCCCCGCGGGCGTTGCCCAGTATAGCGCGACGGGCCGCCGCGGGCCAGCCGCGGAACAGCCGGGGGCCGACGGCGGGCCCGCCGCGCAGCAGCGGGCGCTTGATATCGGCCCCCCCGGGGCGTACAGTCCTTCCCCGTGGAGATGTTCCAGCTCGTCGATGCCGAGGGAAACCCGGCGGGCAGCGCGGCGCGCGCCGACTGCCACGGCAACCCCCGCCTCGTGCACCTCGTCGTGCACCTGCACGTGTGTGACCCGCGGGGACGCCTGTACCTGCAGAAGCGCGCGCGGGGGAAGGACACGCACCCCGGCAAGTGGGACACCAGCGTGGGCGGCCACGTCATGGCCGGCGAAAGCGCCGCCGCTGCCCTGCTGCGCGAGGCGCGCGAGGAGCTGGACGTCGACGCCACCGCCGCCCGGTTTCTGTTCCAGTACCGCTACGGCGGAGACTTCGAGACCGAGGTGGCGAGCGTGTTCGTCCTCGAGTGGCCCGGCGCCATCCGCCCCGATCCCGGCGAGATCGACGAGGGACGGTTCTTCGGGCTGGACGAGGTGCAGGCCCTGGTGGGCACGGGGGTGCTCACGCCGATGTTCGAGCACGAGCTGCCCCTGCTGATGTCGCACCTGGAGGCCCCGCGGTGACCTTCCTTCTTACGCCCTACGCGGTGGCGCAGTTCATCGCGGCAGCCCTCTCCGCCCTCGTGGCGGTGCTCGCGTGGAGGCGACGGTCGATCCCCGGCGGCGGCCCGTTCACCCTCATGATGTGCGCCGTGGTGACCTGGACGCTCCTGTCGGCCTTCGAGTCCGGGGCCGTTCACCTGGAGGCGAAGCTCCTGTTCTCGCAGCTGGCATACATCGGCACCGTGAACGTGGCGCCGCTGTTCCTGCTTTTCGTGCTGCGCTACAGGGACCGCTCGGTCCGTCTGCATCCGGCGGCGGTGGCAGCCCTGTTCGTGCTGCCGGCAGCGACCCTCGCGCTGGCCTTCACCAACCCCCTGCACGGCCTCGTGTGGCCCCACATCGACATGGAGAGCGCTGCTGCGCTGAATGTCGCCATCTACAGCCACGGCATCGCTTACTGGGTCTCACTCGCCTACTACCTGGCACTGTGCCTGGTCGGGGCTGTCATCCTCGTCCGCGCGGTCCTGCGCTCGCCGGGCCTGTACGTGTCGCAGACCGTGGTCCTGCTGACCGCCGTCGCGGTGCCCTGGATCGGGGCCCTGGTCTACCTGCTCCCTCTCCAGCTGTTTCCCGGGCTCGACCTCGTATCGATGGGCTTTGCCGTCACGGGCGCGCTCCTCCTCCTGGGCATGACGCGCTACCGGCTGTTCGACCTCGTTCCCGTGGCCCGCGACGTCCTGGTGGGACGGATGTCCGACGGGCTTCTCGTCGTCGACTCTGCCGGGCAGGATCGTCGACGCCAACCCCGCCGCACTCGGGCTGCTCGGGCTGCGCAAGGAGTCCATCGGCATGAGGGCGAACGATGTGCTCGCCGCGCTGTCCGAGCCGCTGGCCAGGCTGGACGGCGGAGACTCCCGCGTTGAAACCTCGCTCCCCGGCGCATTCCGAGCGCCACCTCGAGATCAGCGCCTCGCTGCTCAGGGACAGGTGGGGGAGACCGGCGGGTCGGCTGCTCGTCGTGCGCGATGTCACCGAGAAGAGGCGGGCCGAGATGGAGCGCGAGAAGCTCATCGTCGACCTGCAGGCGGCTCTCGCCGATATCAAGACCCTGCGGGGGCTCCTGCCCATCTGCGCCTCGTGCAAGAAGATCCGCGATGACGGCGGGTACTGGCAGCACCTCGAGAAGTACGTGTCGGAGCACTCGGAGGCGCAGTTCAGCCACAGCCTGTGTCCCGACTGCATCACGAGACTGTACCCCGAGCTTGTCGACAGGATGCCCGGGCAGGGCGGGAAGGGGAGCGCGGGCACTCCGAGCGGCGGGTCGGGAGGCCGGTCCTCCTAGTCCCGCGGGGCGCTCTCCTCGACGCCTTCTTCGGCGCTTTCCGCGAGGCCGGCTTTCACCATGGACGCATTCACGGGAATCCGGTTCTTGAGCACCACGCGTGCCCGCACCATGCCGTCCGCGTCGGCGGACTGGTCCCGCAGGAACACCTGCCGGCGCAGCACCCTCTGCTCGAGGTACGCGAGTGCCTCCCGCGGCGCGGTCACCCGGATACCGGCAAGCCGCACGCGCTCCCCCGAGTCAAGCCCGATGGTGAGGTCGGGGTGCACTGCCGTGACCCTGTGCAGGACGAGAGCTGCCTTCACCGCTTCTGCCGGCTCGCGGGGAAGGTCCATGTCCGGAACCTGGGGAGCGTAGCCCCGCGGCGGGGGCGATGGCGGCCGGGGCTGCACGCGGCGCACCTCGACGAGGAGCTCGCCGAGGCTCCGCGCGGCATCCGCGACGTAGGCCGGGTTGATCTCGTAGCCGACGGCGTGCCTGCCCAGCGCGAGTGCGGCACGCGCCGTGGTGCCCGTGCCCATGAAGGGGTCGAGCACCGTGTCCCCGACGAAGCTGAACATCCGGATGAGCCTGCGGGGGACCTCCTCGGGGAACGGGGCCTCGTGGCCCCGCTTCCTCGCGCCGCCGATGTTCCAGTGGCCCGCGAAGAAGGTCTTCCATTCCTCCTTCGTCAGGACGGAGGCCGCGCGGACGGCGGGTGTCGGCTTTCGCGGCGTGCCCGGGCTGCGGAAGATGTGGATGTACTCGTAGTCCAGCTCGACGATGCCGTTGGGGGGGAAGGGGAACGAGCCCATCACCACCGCCCCGCCGCTCGGGTTCACCGTGGTCTTCTTCTGCCAGATGATGGAGCCGAGGAAGTCGAAGCCGATCGCGCAGGCCTGGCAGATCACCTCGGCGTGCAGGGGGATGACCCTGTAGCGGCCGTACAGCGATGCGCGGGCGAACTGGTCGCCGATGTTCACGCACAGCCGGCCCCCGGGAGCGAGCACGCGCAGGCACTCCTCCCACACCATGGCGAGCGAGCGCAGGTACCCGTGCAGGCTCTCCCCCGCGCCGACCTGGCCTTCGCACCCGTAGTCCTTGATCTGCCAGTAGGGCGGGGAGGTCACGACGAGGTTCACGGTCCCGTCGGCAAGCTCGGGCATCTGCCGACAGTCTCCCTGGTAGAGAAGGAAGGCGGGCCGCGGGGCCGGGGCAGGACCGCTCATGGGGTTGCGATCATGTCGAACACGGGCACCAGCTGCTCGTAGGCCCTGACAAAGACGGCGCGTGCCCCTCGGTAGCCGGCGAAGCTCTCCTCCCGCGGCGCCGTCGTTTCGGCGACACGCACGATGCGCGCAGCGTCCTCGATGCCCGCGAAGATCCCCACGCCGACCCCGCCCGCGATTGCCGCGCCGATCGAGGCTGCCTCCTCCATGAAGTTCAGGGTCGACACCGGCCTCTCCAGCACGTCGGCGAAGATCTGCCGCCAGGTTGCGCTTCGCGCCCCGCCGCCGATGATCCGCACCTCCCCGAAGCGCAGGCCCTGCTCTGCAAAGGCCTCCGCGATGATTCCCATGTTGTGGGCCACCCCCTCCATCACGGCGCGCAGCATGTGCGCCCGGGTGTGCCGCATCGTCAGCCCGACAAAGCAGGCCCGGGCCGCGGAGTTCCACCACGGGCTTCGCTCGCCCATGAGGTAGGGGAGGAAGAGAAGGCCCTCGCATCCCTGGGGCGCCTCCCGCGCCTCCCTGCCCAGCGGGTCGGGATCCTCGGCGCCCGCCGCGGACCCACCGGCGTCGGGGAGCTCGCAGCCGAGGGTGTGCGCGAACCATTTCAGCGATCCTCCCCCTGCCTGCATGGAGCCGCACAGGTAGTACAGGCCCTTCCGCAGGTGCCCGTAGGTGACGGTGCGCATCTTCGGATCCAGCAGCGGCGTCCTGCTCGCCGATCCCAGCCATGTCGAGGTGCCGAGGCTGAGATAGACATCTCCGTCGCGCACTACCCCTGACCCGCAGGTCGCGCAGGCCCCGTCCCCGCCGCCCGGGACAACGGGGGTCCCCGCCGCGAGGCCGCACTCGGCAGCCGCTGCCGCGGTGACCTTCCCTGCCACGGCCGACGACTCCAGGATCTCGGGGAGAATCCCCGCGGGCATCCCGGTCGCCTCGAGCATCTCGGCGGACCACTCCTGCGACCTGATGTCCAGGAGGTTCATGCCCGTGGCGTCGGAGACGTCGGTGCAGATGCGGCCGGTGAGCATGAGCACGAGGAAGTCCTTCGTGTGGATGAAGGCGGCCGCCCTGCGGAAGATGTCGGGCTCGTTGTCGCGGATCCACATCATCTTCGCGGCGGAATACGACGCGCTCAGCCTGTGCCCGGTGATCGCGTAGACCCTCTCGGGGGACACCCGCTCGGCAATCCGCGCCGCCTGCGCGGTGGCCCGCTGGTCGGCCCAGATGATCGAGTCGCGCAGCGGGGTGCCGTCGCGAAGGACGGGAAGCGCCGCCATCATCGTGCCCGAAAAGGCGACAACGGCCACCTCGGCGGGGGTCGTGCCAGAGGAGGCGAGCAGCGACCGCGTGGACAGGCAGAACGCCGACCAGTAGCCTGCCGGGGCCTGCTCGGCCCAGCCCGGGCGCGGGTAGGTGGTGGGGTAGGCCGCGAAGCTCGAGGCGACGAGGGTGCCGTCGCCGCGGAAGAGCGTCGCCTTGTCCCCCGTCGTCCCGATGTCGTGCGCGAGGATGAGCGTGGCCATGCGGCGTCCCTTTCTGCCGGTCCGATGCCGCCGACCGGACCGCGCTACCAGCTCAGCAGCCGGCGGGGGTTCTCCACGAGGATGGTCCGGATCTGCTCGTCGGTGATGCCTTCGCGCCTCAGGCGGGGAACGATGTTCTCGAGGATGTGGGCGTAGCCGTGCCCGCCCCACCTCGTGAGGCAGATCTTGAAGCAGACATCCTGGGAGATCAGGATATTGTTCAGGTTCCCCCGGCGGATCTGTTCTTTCAGCGTGGCGATCCGTTCGGTGTCGCTGGGGATGAAGATTCCCTCTGTGCTCATGAGCGACATCCCGAACTGGTCGTAGACGATATAGGCGCCCCGCTTGGCAAGGGAGTCGGCGTAGTCGTAGTCGGCCATGGTCGGGTCGAGGTGGCTCAGGGCGACCTTGCGCGGATCGGCCCCCGCCTTCTGCAGGACGTCCAGGATCGCGTTGCCGTCCTTGCCCCAGATCGGCGTGTGGATGAGGATCGGGCAGCCGATCTCCTTCTGCGCCAGCGCGCTTCCCTGCAGGCTCTTCACCTCGAAGGGGTTGGAGATGTCCGAGATCCCCACCTCGCCGAGGATCCCCGGTTTGATGCGCATCGGACCGACCCCGTCGATGAACTCCGCCACGAGGACCTTCTTGATGTCCTGCGGGGTCCTGTCCTTCTCCTCGTCGCTCCAGGAGCTGGCCACGTAGAGGGCGGAGCCCATGATGATGTGCAGCCCCGTCTCCACCGCGATCCTGTACAGGGCGCGCGGGTCCCGCCCCAGCCCGGCGCTGGACACGTCGCAGATCGTGCCGCCGCCCGCCAGTCGGAACAGCTTTGCCTCGGCGACGGCCACCTCGACATCGGTCTGGACGAGGTTGTCGTGGTAGTCGAAGGCGTGGTACACGACCCGCCCCCTGTTCTCGATCGACACCGGCCTGCCGTACGCCTCGCGGTCTCCCAGCTCCTGCGGCGCCGGGTGTCCCCAGCAGGTCTGGTCCCACAGCAGGTGCTCGTGCGGAAGCACGACGCCGAGGTTCTCCGGGCTCGTCTCTCCCAGGACCGTGACTGCCTTTGCCATCTGTTCCCCCCTCAGCTGTGCGGGATGAAGACCCCGCCCGTGATCATCTTGACGATCTCGTCGATGTTCGTCTCCGACTTTCGCCGCACTCCCACGACCTTGCCCAGCCGGATGACGAGGAACGTGTCTGCCACGGAGAATGCATGTTCCATGTTGTGCGTGATGATGATGACCGAGGCCCCCCGGTTTTTCAGCTCCCGCACGATCTCCAGCACGTGGTGGGCCTCCTCGACGCCGAGTGCCGCCGTGGGCTCGTCGAGGATGACGATCTTCTTCCCGAAGCTGGCGGCCTTGGCGACCGCGACCGACTGCCTCTGGCCGCCCGAGAGCCGCGAGACCCACTCGCGGCAGCTCTTGACCTTCACCCCGAGGGCCCGCAGCTTCTCGACAGATTCCCGCTCCATCCGCCTCTGGTCGAGGACCTTGAGACGGGCCGACACCCTTCTGGATCTCCCGTCCGAGGAAGAGGTTCTGGTAGACGTTGAGGTAGTTGATGAGGGAGAGATCCTGGTAGACGACCTCGATCCCCATCGACTTGGCGTGCATCGGATCCTGGAGCTCGACGGGCTTGCCGTCCACGAGGATCTGCCCGGAGTCCTTCTTCAGCGCGCCGGCGATGATCTTGATGAGGGTCGACTTGCCGGCGCCGTTGTCGCCCACGAGGGCGAGGATCTCGCTCGCGCCGATCCGCAGCGTGATGTCCTCGATGGCCTGGACCCGGCCGAAGCGCTTGCTGATGTTCCTCGCTTCCAGGACGAAGCTGGGGGAGTCTGCCATCTCTCAGTCCTCCCTCTTCTGCTTGAGCGTCTCGGCGCCCACGGCGATGATGAGGATGAGCCCCTTGGCGACCTGCTGCCAGTAGCTGTGCACCTCCAGGAGGAGCATGCCGTTGGTGATCATCCCGATGATCAGCACGCCCAGCAGCGACCCGACCAGGCCGCCCACGCCCCCGAAGATGCTGGTGCCCCCGATCACGACGGCCGTGATGACATCCATTTCGAAGTTCAGCCCCTGGTTTGGCAGGGCGGCTCCGAACCGGGAGGAGGCGATCACCCCCGCGACACCGGCCAGGAGGCCCATGTTCACGAAGGCGAACACCATGTAGCGCCTGTCGTTGATGCCGGCCCTGCGGGCCGCGATGCGGTCGCCCCCGATCGCGTACATGTACAGGCCGAGCTTCGTCCTTTTCTGGACGAAGTAGTAGAGGAGGAAGATGGCGATCATGACGATGACGTCGACGGGCACCACTCCCCCCACGTACGCACGGCCCAGCCACAGGTAGTCGTTGGGCACCCCGTAGATCGTGTGCCCCCCCGTGATCAGGAACGCGCCGCCGCGCAGCGCCACCATCATGCCGAGGGTCGCCAGGAGGGGCGGGAGGTTGACCCCCGTCACCAGGAGCCCGTTGGCGAGGCCGATCAACCCTCCGCAGAGGACCCCCGCGAGCACACCCAGCGGCGTGGGGAAGCCCAGCCGGGTCACCGCGAGGGCGCAGATGACGCCCGTCACGGCGTTGGCGGAGCCGGCGGAGAGGTCGATGCCGCCGGCGATGATGAGGAAGGTCATGCCCACGGCCGCGATGCACAGCAGCGCCACCTGGCGGACCAGCCCTATCAGGTTCTGCGTCGTCAGGAAGCTCGGGCTCGCGATGGACAGGAACACGAACACGACGACGAAGACGACGAGCGTCGCCAGGCCCTTCATGTCGAGGATCCCGGCCCTGCTCGATCCGCCCTTTTTTCGTCTCACCGCTTTTTGCCACGGTCGTCCTCCCAGTTGTCGCCGTCCCGGTGCCGGGACGTTGCCGCACGCGCTGCTGCACTCACCCGTCGTTCCAGGGGATGAAAAGAAGCGGCCCGCCCGGGGGGCAGGCCGCCCACTGCACGATCAGGAACCGATCAGAACTCCACCGGGCTGAGGTTGGCCTTCTTGCGCCACTCCTGCATCGTCTTGATCACATCGTCGACGTTGGACCGCCACACTTCCTGGAACCCGATATCGATCTTGAGCCCCGCCACGGACTTCGCGGTGATGGCCTTGCAGGCCACTTCCACGAGGTGATTGCCGTACTGCACGGCGCTCTTGCCGTAGCCGACGTCCCAGACCACCCCGCCCCCCTTCGCGTTCAGGGGCTTCTTCATGAGTGCGAGGATGGGAGGCTCGGCCCCCGAGGAGGAGTGCATGATGTCCAGCCTGCCGGCGCGCTCGCAGGCGGCAATGCCGCCCAGCGTCGAGCTGGCGTTGATGCCGTAGATGAAGTTGATCTCGGGATGGCTCTGCAGGTACTGCTCGGTGCCCACCATGGCAGGCTCCGTCGACCCGTTGGAGTCCACGTGGAAGAACGTCGCGTCGGGGAGCTTCTTGCTCACGACCTCCTCGAAAGCGATCATCTTCCGCTGCGGCTCGGGGATCTGCGGGACGTCGAGGAGCAGGATGTGGGCAGCGGTGTTCGGCTTCTCCTTCGTCCAGTGCCGGACGAACATGTCGGCCGCCAGGAGCCCTCCGTCGCGCTCGTCGGTGCCCATGCCAAGATCCTCTCCCTCGACATGGTTGCCAGTCGTGAACACCCAGATGCCCTTCTTCTTGTATTCCTTCACGACGGGGATCAGGGCCTTCGAGTCGATCGGGTACATGACCACGCCGTCGATCCCGCGGTTGATGTACGTCTCCAGGATCTCCAGCTCCTTCTCGATCTTCCCGTACGGATCCTCGACAAAGACCTGGACGTCGTACCCGGGGATCGGGATCTTCGCGCCGTCACACAGCTCCTTCTGGAAGACGTGCTCCATCGTGAAGGGGATGAAGAGGATCTTCAGCTGCTTTCCCTTCGCCTTCTCCGGGGACCCGGTCGCGAACAACGCGAGACCGGGGACGAGAAGGGCCGCGACGACGATCGCGAGCCAGACCAGCCTTCGTTTCTGCATACGCCACCTCCTTGGTGTTTATCGGGAAACCCGACTAAAGGACGGCGCATGATATCACGGCCTCTTCTGGACTTCAACTTTTTTTTCCCAAATGGCAGGTGCGGGAGCGTCGGGCGGGAGAGTTACCTGCGGATTTCACATAACCACCGCGTGGTGACTTGCGCCGGGGCCTCCTCCGCGCTACCATGGCGGCTCGCGGCGAGTGCGGCACGGGATCCGAAGGGAGGAAGGGCATGCAGCAGCGCGTTGTGACGGTCCGGGGCGACGTGGCGCCCGGTGACATCGGCCGGACTCTCGTGCACGAGCACCTCCTCTGGGACGCCTCGATGTGGGCGCGGGCTCTCCCGCAGGAGCTGGGCGAGCGTCAGCGGTGCCTGCAGCCGGTGCGGCTGGAGAACCGGGGCCACGTCGTGTATCACAACTTCTTCTACCCCGACAACCTGCTGCAGAAGGATGTCGGGGTCGCGGTCGACGAATGCCGCAGGTTCCTTCTTGCCGGCGGGTCCACGATCTGCGACGTGTCGAATACCGGGATCGGCAGGGACCCCGACGCGCTCTACAGGATTTCCGCGGAAACGGGGATGCACATCGTGATGGGTTCGGGCCGCTACGTGCACACCTCCTGGGACGCGCGGGACCTGGATCTGAGCGAGGCCGATCTTACCCGGGACATCGTGGAGGAGTTCTCCTCGGGGGTGGGGCCGCGGCGCATCCGCCCCGGCATCCTGGGTGAGATCGGCGTCTCGGACATGAGCCACCCCGTCGAGGTGAGAAACCTGCGGGCAAGCGGCGCGGCGCAGCGGATACTCGGCTGCCCGCTGCTCATCCACACGCCGATCTGGGAGAAGGAAGGGCACCGGATCCTGGACGTCCTCGCGGAGGCGGGGGCGGACCTGAGAAAGGTGGCCCTGAGCCACCTCGACCCCACGATGGAAGACCGCGACTACGCCGACACGCTCGCCAAGCGAGGCGCGTTCATCGTCTTCGACCAGTTCGGGATGGAGCTGATGACCCATGAGGGGATCTTTCTTCCCAGCGACGGGATGCGGATCCGCACGATCGTCGAGCAGATCAGGCGCGGCAACCTGCGCCAGATCCTCCTCTCCCACGACGTGGCCTTCAAGATCTGCCTGACCCGGTGGGGGGGGCACGGCTACGCGCACATCCTCGAGAACATCGTCCCCCGCCTCCTGCAGAACGGCGTGACACAGGAGCAGGTCGACATCATGACGATCGACAACCCGCGGCGCCTGCTCGGCTGGTAAGCAGCGGGGGCGGGCCGGGCAGTTTGACATGCACCTGCCTCCCGTGCCTTACTCAGGAATCGGCGCCGCGGCGCTCGGCGGGAGGGGCGGCGCCAGGACACCTGCCGGGAGGAGGCACACGATGAGCGGGATCGAGCACCTTGTGAGCTGCCAGAGCCAGTGCGGGGAGTCGCCGATCTGGGACCCCGTCGCGCGCAGGTTCTTCTGGACCGACACGGAGAACTTCCTCTTCTCCTCCTGCGACGCCTCCGGGGCGGGCCGGACGGACGTGAAGACGGACTGGCGCATCCAGGCCATCGGCAGGCGGAAGGCCGGCGGCTGGGTCACGGTGGTGCGCGATGGCTTCGCGATCTTCGACCCCTCCACGGGGAAGAGCCGCTTCCTCGGGAACCCCGTCGAGGGCAAGTCCCACCTGACAATGAACGACGGCGCCGTGGGACCCGACGGCAGGTTCTACGCGGGCTCTCTCAACATGCAGGTGCTCGAGTCCGACGAGGGCGCCCTGTGGAGACTGGACACCGATGGAAAGTACACCTGCATCCAGGACGGGATCGTGCTCCCCAACGGCATCGCCTTCAGCCCCGACGGCAGGACCATGTACGTGACGGAGATGTGGGCGCGCAGGATCAGCGCCTTCGACTTCGACGCGACGAAGGGGACCGTGTCGCACAGGCGCCCTCTCATCACCATTCCCGACGAGGAAGGCTATCCCGACGGCCTCGTCGTGGACGCGGACGGCTTCCTGTGGAGCGGCCACTGGCAGGGCTTCCGCCTCACCCGCTACGCGCCGGACGGGACGAAGGATCGCATCGTCGAGGTCCCCGTGCCCACGGCCACCTGCATGGCATTCGGCGGCACCAGCCTGGACGAGCTTTTCATCACCACGGGGAAGAAGGGTCTGTCCGAGGAGCAGCTTTCGAAGTACCCGCAGGCAGGCGACATCTACCGCGTGAAGCCCGGGGTGCGCGGCATGCGGGAGCCGGAGTTCCTTGGCTGATCGTCGGCGGCCTCCCCGCTGCAGGGACGCCGCGCTGATCGAGAAGGCGGTCGCCCTCGGGGCAGCCGAGGCGAAGCTGGTCGAACCTTCCTCCGTTGTCACCGCGGACTGGGTGCGGTGGAAGTGCCGCTACGGGTGCAGCAGGTACGGCACCTCGTGGTGCTGCCCTCCCCGGTCCCCCGAGCCCGCGGAGACGAGGCGCGTCCTGGACTGCTACTCGACCGCCCTGTTGGCCCGTTTCGACAACGACACCCGTGTGACCCGCGCCATGGTGAAGCTGGAGCGTGAGGCGTTCCTCGCCGGCTGGCACAAGGCCTTCGCCCTGGGCGCGGGGCCGTGCAGCCTGTGCAGGGAGTGCGACCCGGAGCACTGCGGCCACGAGAAGGCCCGACCCTCGATGGAAGCCTGCGGCATCGACGTGTTCGCCACTGCCCGCGCACACGGCTGGCCCATCGAGGTGCTCACCGACAGGAAGAAGCCCGAGAACAGCTACGGCCTGCTGCTGATAGAGTAGGCGCCCGTCGGCTCAGCGCTGCCGGGGCGGGCGTCCGCGCAGAACGTCGGCCGGCGCCGGCGGGGACCCGGCCAGCCTGCGCCACGAGAGGACCTGCCCGATGTGGGTCAGGCTGTCGGCGAGCGGGCCGTTCACCACGTTCCACACAGGCAGCGAATCGCCGCGCGAGCTCCTGATCCGCACCGCGTCGAGGTCCCCCTCCGACATCTTCTTGAAGCGCGCGGAAAGGGCGGCAGCAAGCCCGATGGTGCGGCGCCTCAGGGCATCCGGATCGTCCCCCGCGGCGGCTGTCGGGAGCTCCTCCATGCCGAGATTCGCGGCGATCCACTCGAGCAGCTCGAGGATGTGCCCGAGAAGCTCCCCCAGGGTCATGCAACCAGGGCCCGGGCTGAAGCCGAGCTCCTTCGCGACAAGGCCTTCCGTGGCCCACCGGTAGCGGAACCCGATCCCGTCGCACAGGCGCGAGAGCACCGCGCCCGCGCCCATGGAGGCCGGGGGATCGGGGAGAGTGGTGTAGTCGCCGGTCGATGCGGTCATGCGCGCGCCTCCTCCATGGCGATGAGCAGCGAGTGGAGCATCCTGTTCATGGGCACGGCGATGCCTGCCCGCTCGGCGAGCCTGGTGACAGTGCCCGCGAACGCATCGACCTCGGTGCGCCTGCCCGCCTCGACGTCCTGGAGCATGGAGGTCTTGTTCGCCGGATCGAAACCGGCAAGGGCCCTGCGCCAGGCGGCGATGTCCGGTTCGTCCAGGCCCGTGCCCATGGCCCGGGAGAGGGCCACGACCTCGCGCATGGCAGCCTCCATCAGGCCCGCGGCCTCCTGCCCCGCCTGGAATGCCCGGTAGGTGCCCCGGATGATCGCCGAGACCTGGTTGATTCCCACGTTGATCATGAACTTGTACCAGAGCGTCTTCACCATGTCGGCCGGCACCACGTACGAGATCCCCGCCCTGTCGAAGAACCGGGCGATGCGCGCGACCCGCTCGCTCCAGGCGCCCTCCACGTTGTGCGCATCGCCGAAGAAGATCCTCCCGGTGGACGAGAATCGCGTGTCGTTTCCCACCCGCACCGCGTCGATGCCGAGGATCATCCCCCAGGGGACCTTGTCCCTGCCGAAGGCGGCGGCGAGGTCGTCCTCGCTCGTGATGCCGTTCATGATCGACAGGATGAGCGTGCCCGGGCCTACCCGCGAGCGCATGTCGTCGATGGCCTGCGCCAGGTGGTAGCTCTTCACCGCCACGATGACGAGGTCGGCGGCCTGCTCCGCTCCCGCGGTGGCGAGGGGGAAGTCCCGGCGCCTGCCGTTGAGGATGAAGCCGTCGCGGCGGTAGCGTTCCAGGCGCTCCCCCGACGCGAGGATCTGCACGGCAACGGGTTCGCGCTCCGCGATGATGCCTGCCACGGCGGCGCCCACGGCGCCCGCGCCGACAACGAGCGCGCTCCTGATCTCCCGCGGGGGATCCTGCATGAATGTCCCTTCTACCTGATGTAGTCCAGCCACGGGTGCTGGCGATCGAGCACCATGTCGACCAGCTCGTCGATCCGCGCGCAGGTGTCGACCACGGGGTTCACGAGGAGCGCCTGCACCACGCACGCGCGTCGGCCGGTGAGGATGGCCTCGGCGGTGAGGTCGTACACGCCGCAGGAGTTCCTGAGCAGCGCGCCGAAGGCCTTCGGGTAGGTGGCGAACCTGTGACCCTGCGGGCCGCTCTTCCTCACCACGGCAGGCACCTCGACCGCGACGAACCCGGGCAGGTCGGGGATGAGGCCGTCGTTGGGAAGGTTCACGGCAGCCTCCTCGTAGCCCGTGTCTCCGACCATCCCCTCCATCACGAACACGGCCCGCTCCTGGCGCTCGCCCTTGATCCCGGCCTCGCCGAGGGCAAGGCTCATGCGGTACAGGTCGTAGAAGTCGCGGATGCCCCGGTGGTCAGCCACGTCGTGCGCCCACTGCAGGTATTCCCCCACGTGGCTGTCCCAGGTGATGGGGAGCAGGCCGAACCTTTCCATGATGAAGCGGAACAGTGTCCTGTCCGACCAGGGCCGGGCGCTCCTCTCCCTGCCGATGGCGAACCGGTGCGTGCTGCCCTCCGTCTCGGGGGCCTTCCCCGTGCGGCGCACGTACTCCAGCACGTCGCTGTAGCCGATCTCCTTCTCGAAGAATGCCGCCGCCTTCTCCATGATGTCGGGGTAGGCGTCCCTTCCCGTGTCGCGGTAGCCCGCCTCGAGGAGCACGCTGAAGTGGTTGAGGCCTGCCGCGCGCAGCTGCAGGTTCTCCAGGGGCGTGCCGAGGATGGAGGGGAGGTAGCGGGCGAGCGAGGCGATCTCGTGGCACATGCCGATGAACTTCAGCCGCGGGAACCTGCGGTGCACGGTCGTCGTGATCGCGGTCATGGGGTTGGAGTAGCAGAACACCGTGGCCCCGGGGCACAGCTTCTCCACGTCGGCGCAGATCTCGAGAATGGGCGGGGTGACGCGCAGCGCGTGGAAAAGACCCCCCGGGCCGCCGTTCTCGCCGTACACCTGCCGGATGCCGAACTGCAGGGGCAGCGCCCAGTCCATGTCCCACAGGGCGAACCTGTCGCCCACCTCGATCGAGATCACGACGAAATCGGCACCGGCCAGGACGGCGCGCCTGTCGGTGGACGAGGTGATGCGGAAGGCGAGCTTCTCCTTCTCGACGTGCGCCTGCGCGGTCGAGGCGACCCTCGCCAGCGCCGCGGCGTTGATGTCCACGAGGGCGATCTCGCTTCCCGCGAGCACCCGGCTGCTGAAGATGTCGCCCAGCATGTCGAACCCGAACTGCGCGCTTCCCGCGCCGACAAGGACGATTTTCACCGCGTGGCTCCTCCCTTCAAGACCCCGTCAGTGTACCCCGAAGACGGGCGCGCTGCCGGCCGGGTGGCCTCCGCGGGCAGGCGTGAGTACCTTCTCTGCATGAGACGCTCAATGCGGTCACTGGTCGCGGCGACCCTGC
Source organism: uncultured Spirochaetota bacterium (assembly GCA_963733835.1). GTDB lineage: Bacteria > Spirochaetota > Spirochaetia > SZUA-6 > Fen-1364 > CAVTER01. The sequence continues at coordinate 91,615 of CAVTER010000007.1, read as the reverse complement.
TCTCTGCCGCGGCAGCAGTCGCCCCTGCGCAGGTGCCCCCGTCCGCCACGGAGGTCGCGACCTACACCGGGCTTTTCCTCGCCGCCCAGGCGGGAGACACGGCGATGATCCGGGACCTCCTTGCCCGGGGAGAGAAGCCCACGGCCCGTGACGGGCATGGCCGCACGCCGCTTCACGTGGCTGCCCACGCGGGGCAGCTCGAGGCGATGCGGCTCCTCGTTGCCGGGGGCGCCGACCCGAACGCGCTGGAGAACGACCGCTACGACATCGTGACCATCGCTGCCGTGGCCGACGACCTTCCCACCCTCCGCGCGGCCCTCGCCCTCGGAGGCAGCGCGAAGAACGTGACAAGCCGCTGGGACGGCACCGCGCTCATCGCGGCCGCGCACCTCGGGCATGCCGAGGTGGTGCGCACGCTGATCCGGGCCGGGGCGCCGCTCGACCACGTGAACAACCTCGGCTGGACGGCAGTCATCGAGTCCATTGTGCTGGGCGACGGCGGGCCGCGGCACAGGGACACCCTCGCGGCCCTGGTCGAGGCGGGGGCGAACCTGGCCATCGCCGACCGCTCGGGGCAGACGCCGCTCGCGCTGGCCCGCTCGCGCGGCTACGGGGAGATGGTGAGCATACTGTCGAAGGCGGGAGCCTGAGGAGCGCGCAGACGCCCGGGACGAGAGACCGAGGCCTGCCCAGTGCACTCAGCTCAGCAGCCCCATCGTGTTCTCGCGGGTCACAAGGTTCTGATCAGCTTCGCGCTCGAGAAAGGGAGAAACGTCGGCCTGCGCTGCGCGCCAGTTGATCGACGCCAGGCGCTCCGCGAGGACGCTGCGCCAGGTGGCGCCCGTCGGGACAGGACCAGTCCAGCCTGTCTGCGCCAGGGCTGCACCCAGGAAGCTCATGTTGGGGGCAGGCCACCCGGGGTCTGCCAGGTACCAGATCAAGTCGTAGATGTCGCGGCCCTTGGTATAGCTGCGAGTCAGAAGCGCATGCACTTTCCCCGCCAGGAGCGATGCCTTGTCATGATGCGTGAGGTGCAGCGTGATGCCCAGTCGCCGCACAAGGGTCGTCGCCAGCACCGCGCCTGCCGGCGGGTTCGTGTCGACCTCGAGCCTGATCGAGAGAACCTGCGACGGGTGGGGAGAGAGGCCGAGATCGTGGAGCAGGCCGGGGAACTTCACGAACGCGGACGCCACCGTCCTGCCCGGCTTCACGGCGAGCGCCACGGAATAGCCTTCTGCCTCGAACTCGGTTCTGATCCGGTCAACAGCGTCCGCGAAGTCCGTGGGCGATGCCGCGGACACGCTGGAGAAATCCAGGTCCTCCGAGAATCGCGGAATGGCGTACAGGAAGCGCAGTGCGGTGCCCCCGACGAAGGCCCAGTGACGGAACATCCCCGTCTCCTGCAGCGCCTGGAGCATGCGGGCCTGCAGGTACTCACGGGCCGCGCAGACCTTCTGCAGTGGTCCCTGCCGCTGGGCGACGATCTCACGGATGTGGTCTCTCATCCGTCTTGCTTCCCTTCATGGGCAATCCTCGCGGAGATTTCAGCGACGACCCGCTCGATCCTGGGGCTGTGAAACTGTCGGACAGCAGCCGTGAGCGCGGTGCTCGAAAGCGTTGCTGTCCCCTGGAGCCGAAGCTCATCAATGAATGCGACACTCCCGCCACCGGGCGAAAGGTAGACCAGGTCGAGCAGGGCCTTCTCGGGAGTTGCCAGGAATGCTCTCTGCCCGGGCGCAACCTCGACGCTTCGGAATCCTGCGAAAAGAGGCTTTCGGACATGGCGGTAGCTGAACGCGCCCAACCCTGTCTGGAGCTCTTCGGGGCGGCCGGTCGTGATGCTGGTGACCACCGGCACGTGCTCGGGGATCATGCCGTAGTACGCGAGAGCTGATTGCAGGCTCACGTACGAGGCTTTTCGGATGCGGTTGGCGACGAGGAACGGGTGCGGATCGATTCTGCGAAATGGTTGGTTCAGCGCATACAGGCCCCTCCTGACCTGGATCAGCTTCCCCGCGTTGACCCATCGGACGATTTGAAGGTGAGCCTGGCCGGCGGAAAAGCCAACGACACGAAGAAGCGCTGACGAGAATACCGGCTCATCGCCGACCAGGGCGAGGAGCTCCTCGAATCTCATGGCAATAAGTTATCATAAATGATTACTTGTTGACAATCGAATGAACGGGCCGGCGGATCCCCGTGGGGATCGCCCTCGGCAGCAGCGCGGTGACCACTGGATCCGGCGGGATCAGCCCGGCCGCCTTCCTGCGGCTCACGAACAGGGCGTCAGACTGCGAGGATCCTGCCGATCGCGGCTTCCTCGTCGCGCGCCTCGGCCGGCGTGAGCAGCCCTGCCTCGCAGTCGAAGCGGACCGGGCCCCGCCGGCGAGGCTTCGCACGTTGCCCTTTGCCTTCTCGGCGTGGTAGCCGTCCGGCTCGGCGGTGGAGGGCAGGCACAGGCCGAAGCAGTCCTGGTCGGGGGTGCGGCTGATCCAGCGCACGCCGTGGTCGAGCTGCCCGGGCTTGTGCCGGATCACGCTGGCGTACCCGTCGGGGTGCACCATCATGCTGCGTGCCCAGCCGTCGGTGTCTGCCTTGTACTCCAGGAAGAAGACCACCTCGGGATCGAAGGCGAGGCCGGGGGCGAGCACGTTGTGCTTCGCCGGATCCTCGGACAGCTCCTCGAGGAATGCCCGGTAGCGCGGGGTGGGGTTCACGTGCGGAGGGATCACCGTGCGGACCCGCGCCGTCTCGCGCGTGCACGGAGCGCTGTAGACAAGGCGGCCGTTGTCGAGCGGTCGGAAGTTGACGTGGGCCATGTACATCAGGTCCATGGCCGTCTTCTTGAGGTTCTCGATCTCGATCGAGACGCCCACCGTGGCCTCACCTGCGTGCAGCACCGCCCGGGGACGGGCCTCGTAGTTCAGGCTGAAGGCGATGGTGTGCCTGCAGGTGCCGCCCACCGCGACGTACGGCCCTTTCGCGTCGAGCCCACGGCGACAAACGCCGAGCCGTAGGGCGCGTTGGGAAGCTCGCCGTGCAGGGGATGCGTGTCGTCCGTGCCGGGGTTTCCCATGGCCGTCGCCCCGCAGTGGATCACGAAGGCCGAGTAGTTGGACATGTAGTCGCGCGTCGGCAGCGGCTGTGTGAACATGGACTTCATGGTGAGGATGCGCCCGTCGAACCGGGCGTCCCAGACCTGCTGGCCGTGGAAGGGGAGCACGGTCATCTCCCCGCGGCTGTTGCGCACCCGCACCGCTTCCACGCCGGAGTCGAAGCGGAACAGGCTCACCGACAGGCCCTCGTGCTCGATCAGCACCCTCTCCTTCGGGCCGAAGAAGTCGGGCTGGAGGTTGATCACCACCTGCGTCGTCATGGCACGGTCCTCCCCCGTCAACCCGCCGCGCTCCCGGCAGCGGCTACGTGCTTCTCGATGCGCGCCGACGGCCGTGTCGATGCCGAGAAGCTCGATGAACGTGCCGATCCGCGGTCCCTGCGATTGGCCGAGGAACACCCGGTACAGCACCCGGAACCAGTCCTTGGTCCTGATCTCGCGTCCTTCGCGACCTGGAACACGAGGGTCTGCAGCGCCTCGGCGGTCGACGCGCCGCGCCCGATGCCTGGCCAGCCTGCTTCCGAGCTCCGCGGCCAGAGCGGCCGAGCGCCGCGTCCAGCTCGTGGCCCGGCTCCTCGGCCGTGCGCGCGGGCAGGTAGCACCTCGCGGTAGTAGGTGAGGGCGTCCTCGATGAGCTGGTCGTAGTAGGCGATGTTCGCCGCGACGTCGGGCTGGTAGCGTCACGAGGAAGTCGCGCACGATCGCCGGGTCGTCCTGGTGCAGCGCCGTGATGAGCTCGAAGATCATCGAGTAGGTGACGACCTTGTCGCCGGCGGTCTCCCGCGTGCGCGCCCGCGACAGGCGCGAGACGAACGGCACGGGCGAATCCTCGTCGCCGTCCCAGTGCGCGACCAGGTCGAGGTACTGGTCGACGATCTCGGGCAGGAGCGGCAGGCCCGATCTTCTTGGCCTGCTGCGGCTTGAGGAACATGATGTACAGCAGCGAGTCGACGGGCGCGAAGCGCAGCCACTGCTCGATGGAGATGCCGTTGCCGATCTTCTTCGAGATCTTCTTGCCCTTCTCGTCGAGGAACAGCTCGTACTTGAACAGTCTCGGGCGGCTCGCCGCCGAGCACCTTCACGATCTTCGAGGAGAGGCGCACCGAATCCAGCAGGTCCTCGCCGTGCGTCTCGTAGTCGATGCCCGAGGGCGAACCAGCGCAGGGCCCAGTCGACCTTCCAGCCCACCTTGCAGCCGCCGTCGAGCACGCTCGCCGTGCCCGCGTGGCCGCAGGCACTCGTACTTGCCCGGGAGCCGAGGCGTCGCAGGCGTAGCTCACCGTGCGACGCCGCGCGGTCGACCGCGGTCACCCGGGTGGAGTACACGCGGCCGCAGCTCTCGCACACGGGGAAGAACGGGCTCCACGCCTCCCGCTTCTCCTCGGCGATCGTGGCCTTGAACAGCTCGCTGATCGCGTCGTAGTTGCTCCATGACCCGCGCAGTCCCTCGTCGAACACGCCCGAGGCGTACTGCTCGGTGGACGAGGCGAAGGTGTACTGGAAGCCGAAGGAGTCGAGGAACTCGCGCAGCTTGCCGTTCATGAAGTGCGCGAAGGAGGGCGCCTGGCCGAAGGGGTCGGGGATCGAGGTGAGCGGCTTGCCGAGGTGCGGCCTTCAGCATCTGGCCGTTGGGGAGGTTCTTGCGGCACCTCGCGCAGCCCGTCCATGTCGTCCGAGAAGGCGATGATGCGCGACTGGATCTGCGGGGCAATGGTCCGCAGGGCCTGCAGGACGAACGAGGTGCGGGCCACCTCGCCGAAGGTGCCGATGTGGGGCAGGCCCGAGGGGCCGTAGCCGGTCTCGGCGGTGATCGCGGTGCGGCCGAGCTTCGCCGCGCGCGCCGACGATGCGCTCCGCCTCGACGTACGGCCATTCTTTGTAGCTCATATGTGCCCCTGTCATATCCCCTTTGCCGGGGGGCAGTCAAGGAAGCGCGCGATAGCGGGGGCGGGGAGATGCCCCTGGGCCGCGGCGCGGCCAGGGGAGGGGTGGCGCCGCCGTCAGGCCAGACCCAGCACCGCGGAGGCCGTCGCGGTGTCCGTGACGAGCACCGTCAGGAGCCCGCCCCGCAGCAGCCCGCGGATGGCCTCGACCTTGGAGGCGCCGCTGGCGGCGCCGATCAGCACGGGGATGCGGCGCAGGTCCTCGGTGGAGATGCCGATCGCCCTGTCGTTGAGCGGGTGGGGGAGGATGCGGCCCTCCGCGTCGAAGTGCAGTCCGCACACGTGGCCCACGGCCCCGCTCTGGTAGACCTCGCGCGACTCCTCCGCGGTGAGGAACCCTGCGCGCACCAATGCGCTGTGCGGGGGGTTGTTCGAGCTGATGCCCAGGAGGGCCACGTCCGCGGCGCGCGCGCGCTGGAGGGTCTCGGCGATCTGCGGCTCGCGCAGCAGCATCTGCTTCACCTCGCTGCTCGCCACGATGACCGGGGCCTGGATCACCCGGTAGCCCCCCTGCAGCTTCTCGGCCAGCGCGCGCGCCAGCTCGAACCCGTCGAAGCCGCGGGTTGATGGAGCCCAGCGCGCCCAGCAGCTGCACCACCTCCACCCCCGCGTAGGCGGTCGTGGGTGCGAGGGCGGCCACTGCCTGGTACAGCGTCGTGCCCCACGAGATGCCGATCCTGATCCCGTCGCGCAGGCGCTCCGACAGGCTCCCTGCCGCTGCCCTGCCCACTGCCACCGTCGTGGAGCCCGGCTCGTGCTCGGCAGGCACGATCACCGCCTGGCCCAGGGAGAAACGCGACTCCAGCTCCCGGGCGAGAGACCACGCGAGGGACGGGGTCTCGCGGATGCGGATCTCCACGATGCCCTCCTCGCGGGCCTTCTTCAGGGCGTCCGAGACCGTGGCGCGCGAGAGTCCCACCCGCGAGGCGATCTCCTGCTGGGAGAGGCCATCCCTGTAGTACAGCGTGGCCACCTGGACCAGGAAATCCCTCTCCGACACGCGCGTGCCCCCGGCTACACGAGGATCATGAGGGGGTTCTCGAGCACGTCCTTCAACCCCTTCAGGAACACCGATGCCTCGGCGCCGTCGAGGATCCTGTGGTCGAAGGTCAGGCTGAGCCCAAGGACCTTCCGGGCAGCCACCGCGCCCGCCACGAGGTGCAGCTCCTCCTCGATCGCGCAGACACCCAGGATCGCCGCCTGGGGCTGGTTGATGATCGGCGTGAACGCGGTGACCCCGTACATGCCCACGTTGGACACGGTGAAGGTCCCTCCCTCGAAGTCGGCCTGCGAGAGCTTCTTCTCGCGCGCCCTCGCTGCCAGCTCGCGCGTGCGCGCCGCGAGTGCCGCCAGCGGAAGCGTGTCGGCCCCCCGCACCACGGGAACCACCAGGCCCTGCGGCGTGGCAACCGCCAGGCCGATATCGATGGCCTTCCTGCAGACCACGTCGCTGCCGTCGAGGACCGAGTTCACGCGGGGGTTCGCCGCGAGGGCGCGCGCGACCGCGCGCAGCACCATGTCGTTGACGGTGACCTTCGCGTCGGCCCCCGCGCCCGCGTTGATGCGCTCCCTCATGGAGAGCATCTCCGTGACGTCGGCTTTTCCCTGGATCGTGACGGGCGGGATCTCGAGGTGGCTCTGCAGCATCCTGCGGCCCGTGACCTTCTGGATCGAGCTGAGGGGCACCCGCGTGTCCCCCGCGGCAGGCACCACCGGGAGCGTTGGCGCGGACGGGGGGACAGGCGCTGCTCGCGGGGCAGAGCCGGCACGGGCCGTGGCTGCTGCGCGCAGGACGTCGGCCTCGCGGATCTCGCCGTGCTTCCCCGACGGGGCCACCTGCGCCAGGTCGAGCCCCTTCTCGCGGGCCGCGCGGCGCGCCGCGGGCGTGGCCGGCACCCCGCCGCCGGCGGCAGGGCTCATCGCTGCTGCCGGGGCTGTGGGTGCTGCTGCCGGCGTCGGCCCGACAGTCGCCCGGGCTGCCGCGACAGGGGCAGGTGCGGCCTGCGCGGGAACCGGTTCGCCGGGCGCCCCGATCCAGGCGATGACCCTCGACACCGGGACTGTCTCGCCGTCGCCGTGCACGATGGCGAGGATCACGCCGTCGGCTTCGGCCTCCAGGTCCATCGTGGACTTGTCGGTCTCGATCTCGGCCACGGCCTCCCCGGTCTTCACGGCGTCGCCCGGCTTCTTCATCCACCGGACGATCCTGCCTTCCTCCATGGCCATGCCCGTCTTGGGCATGATGACGCTGGACGGCATGGGCACTCCTTCTCAGGCCAGGTCCCGGGCCTCGCGGAGGATCCGCTCGAGGGTCGGGACCACGTTGGCTTCGAGCACGGGGTTGTAGGGGATGGGAACGTCCAGCCCTGCCACGCGCCGGATGGGCGCATCGAGGTGGAAGAAGGCCTCGCTGTCGGCGATCACGGCGGCAAGCTCACCGCCGAACCCGCCGGTCTGGCAGGCCTCGTGCACGATCATCGCCTTGCCCGTCTTCTTCACAGAGTCGATGATGCACCGCGTGTCAAGCGGCACCAGCGTGCGCACGTCGATCACCTCGACGTCGATGCCGTCGGCTGCCAGCGCCGCGGCAGCCTCGAGGCTGCGCTGCACCATGCGGCCGTAGGTGACGATCGTGAGGTCCTTCCCCGGTCTCTTGATGTCGGCCCTGCCCAGCGGGACGAGGTCGTCGCCTCCCGGCTCGGGCACGGGGCCCTTCACCCTGTAGAGCAGCTTCTGCTCGATGAACACGACCGGGTTGGGGTCCCGGATTGCCGCCTTGAGCAGGCCCTTGGCATCGGCGGGGGTCGAGGGGATGACGACCTTCAGCCCCGGCACGTGGCAGACCCACGCTTCGAGGCTCTGCGAGTGCTGCTCGGCCGCGCCCGTCCCCGAGCCGCCCGGCGTGCGCAGGACCATGGGCACGGAGACCTGGCCGCCGAACTGGTAGTGGATCTTGGCGCCCTGGTTGACGAGCTGGTCCATCGCGATGGTGATGAAATCGCTGAACATGATCTCGGCGATGGGCCGCATGCCCGTCACCGCGGCCGCCCGACCGCGGCCCCCGCGATGGCGCACTCGGACAGGGGCGTGTCGCGCACGCGCTCCTCGCCGAACTCGGCGAGCATTCCCTTGGTGACGCCGAAGGCGCCGCCGTAGACGCCGATGTCCTCGCCGAGGATGAACACCCTCGGGTCCCTGCGCATCTCCTCGCACATCGCCTCGCGGATGGCCTCCGCGTACGTGATCTCTCTCATTGCTGACTCCCTATCGACCGCCCGCGGGGACGGGGCGTACACGTCGTCGAGAACGTTCTCGACCTTCGGGTTGGGGCTCTGCTCGGCGAAGCGCACCGCGGCCTCGACGTCGCTCTTCGCCTGCGCTTCCATGGCATCCAGCTCGGCCGCCGTGAAGAGCTTCCCGCCCAGCAGCGCCGCGCGCATGCGGGGGATGGGGTCCTTCTTCTTCCACTGCTCGATCTCGTCCTTCGTGCGGTACACGTTGGCGTCGCTCTTGGAGTGGCCCATGTGCCTGTAGGTGTTCAGCACCAGGAGCATGGGGCCGTTTGCCTTCACGTACTCCTTCGCCTCGAGGGTGGCCCGGTAGATGGCGATCGCGTCGTTGCCGTCCATGGTCACGCCCTTCATCCCGTAAGCGACGGCGCGCTGCGAGAGGTCGCGGATGTTCATCTGCCGGGGGATGGGTGTGGACATGGCGTACTGGTTGTTCACGCACACGAAGAGCACGGGCAGCTTCCACACCGCGGCGAGGTTGACCGCCTCGTGGAAGGAGCCCTCGTTGGAGGCGCCGTCGCCGAAGAAGCACACGGTCATGTGCGGGTCCCCCCGCAGCTTCTGGCTCAGCGCCGCCCCCACCGCGATGGGGATGCCGCCGCCCACGATGCCGTTGGCGCCCGAGGCTTCCCACGGAGAAATCGGCGATGTGCATGCACCCGCCCTTGCCCTTGCAGTAGCCGGTCTCCTTGCCGAGGAACTCGGCCATCATCAGGTCAAGGCGCATGCCCTTGCCGATGCTCTGGTTGTGGCCCCGGTGAGTCGCGGCCATGTAGTCTTCCTTGCCGAGGGCGCAGGTGACGCCGATGCCGGTCGCCTCCTCCCCGATGCAGAAGTGGGCCGTGCCGTGGACCTTTCCCTCGGTGAACAGGCGCGCGGCAGTCTCCTCGAACCTGCGCGTCTGCACCATCTTGGTGTACATCTCGGCGAGCTTCTCGCGTGGAATATCCATTTCGACCTCCATGCTAGTCCTGACAAATGTCATTCTATATCATTTGTGTGACATTTGTCAACACACGGATGACCGCCACGAAGGGAATTGTCAGCGGATCATGCCGCGCGGGCCAACCCTGGCGCAAGGCAGTGCCTGGCGGCTTTGGAAAAATACTTGCATTGTTCTGTACTGTGTGATATATAATAGCAATCACGGTGTTATAGTGATCATGGATTACTACAGGAGGGATCATGAACATACAGTTCAAGAAAGGGGTTCTCGAGCTGTGCGTGCTGGTGGTCCTGTGCAGGCGGGACTACTACGGCTACGAACTCGTGCAGGCCATCTCGAAGAACATCGACATCGCCGAGGGCACGATCTACCCGCTGCTGCGCCGGCTCACAAAGGAGGGCTGCTTCACCACCTACATCAAGGAGTCCGCCGAGGGGCCTGCGCGCAAGTACTACCAGATCTCCGGGAAGGGGCGCGAGTACCAGGCCGCCCTTCGCGGCGAGTGGGACAGGTTCATCGCGGGGGTCAATGTCCTGCTGGGAAAGGAGGCCGCGGCATGAGGCGCGAGCAGTTCATCACCGAGCTGAAGAAGGGACTTGGACGGGCGAGCGAGTCCGAGAAGCGGGAGATCCTCGCCGATTACGAGGAGCACTTCCGCATGGCAGCGGCGGACGGCAGGACCGAGGAGCAGACCGCGCAGGCGCTGGGAAACCCGCGCGTGATCGGCAGGTCCTACAGGATCGACGCGATGCTGGAGGAGTCGAGGGAGGGAGGGGCGGCAGGGGCCCGCGCGGTCATCCGCGCAGTGTTCGCCTCCCTCGGCCTGACCCTGGTCAACGCGATCTTCGTGCTCGGGCCGTTCGTCGGCCTTGCCGGGGCCATGCTCGGACTGTGGGCCGCAGCTGTCTCCCTGCCCCTTGCAGGCCTCGCGGCAGCCGTGAGCCCGGTTGCGCTCCTGGTGGCGCCCCGGTTCGTCAGCCTGGGCGGCGTGAGCCCGGTGTTCCTCGTGTTCGCGGGCATCGGCGTCGCGGCCCTCGGGGTGCTCGCGGTCATCGGCATGGCGCAGCTCAGCAGGCTGTTCATCCGCATGGTCGCGGCGTACGTCAGATTCAACGCGCGGATGATCACGCGCAGGAAGTAGGAGGAGTCGAATGAAAGCATCGAACGCGGGCCCCGGGAAGGGCACGCTGAAGAAGGTCGTGGTCGTCACCGCCATCGTTGCTGCCGCGGCCCTCGCGGCGGCCTCGGCGGCCTGGTTCATCGGGGGCGGCCCGGGCGGCGGAAGGCTCGGCGCCGGGGCGGGGCAGGCAGTGGATCAGCGGGAATCGGTCCCCGCGGCAGGCGCGACGCAGATCATCGTCAGCGCTGTGAGCGAGGAGGTGCGCCTCAGCGTCGGGCCGGGCGACACGGTGGAGGCGCGCCTGCACGGCCGCGCCACGATCGGCGATCCCGCGGCTCTTCCCCGGCTTTCCGCGGCCATGACGGAAGGCCGGATCGAGGTCCGCGTGGACCGCCAGGGGACGGTGGGCTTCAACTGGAGCAGCCTGGTCCTCGACCTCACCATCCCCGCCGACTGGGTGGGCGGGATCGACATCGGCACGGTCTCGGGAAGCGTGACGCTCCCCGCCCTTTCCGTGTCGACGCTTGCCGTGCACACCGTGTCCGGCAGCGCCGACCTCGCGGCGATCCGCGGCTCCTCGGCGTCGTTCCATACCACGTCGGGCAGGCTCCGCGCCGAGGCACTGGATGTCGACACCGTGGACCTGGGCTCGGTGAGCGGTGCCCTGTCCGTGCGGAGGATCTCGGGCAGCGTGCGTGCGCGCTCGACCTCGGGGGCCGTGTCGCTCGGATTTCCCCCGGACGCGGGATTCCGCCTGGAGGCCAGATCGGTCTCGGGCCGCGTCACCTGCGACTTCCCCGTCACGCTGTCGGGCGCGGGGGACGGGGGGGCGCGTCACGTCCTGGCCGGGACGATCGGGGACGGCCGCGACGAGGTGAACGTGACAACGGTGTCGGGCAGCATCGCGCTGAAGCGCTGAGGTCTCCTCCGAACCGGGGTTCCGCGTGTCGGGGCTACAGGGCGAACCCTACCCCCCCGAACACGTGGAGCCCGCCTTTGAAGTTGTCGTCCTCCAGCCACAGCGGCTCCGCGAGGCTGTAGCCCGCCCCGAGGCTGACCCCGACGTGCAGGCCGGGCCTGAGGGGGGTTGTCACCGTCGCCTGGATGCCGGGACCGACGGTGAAGCCGCCGCCGTAGGAGGGGTCGGCGTAGTCCTCGGGGAACATTGTCGCCATCCCGAAGTACAGGCCCGCGCCGACGATGGCAAGGATCCTGCTCTTGATCGGGATGCGATAGCCCAGGCCGAAGACCATGTCGAGGCTGAACCGCATGTCGTAGAGGCTCGTGTCGATCGGGGCACCGCCCGTGCGCGAGGCGAGGATCCAGCCCATCGCGAGGTTCGAGTACAGCCCGAAGGCCTTGCCCGAGAACGTGGCCATGTGCACGCCGAGGCTCGTCATGGTCCAGTCGGGCAGGGCCTCGCGGCTCTCCGTCCCGTAGCTGAGTCCGGGCCCGATAAACAGCAGCCTGTCGGCCAGCGCGCCCGCGGCGGCGAGCGCTACGAGGAGAATGCACACCATCGCCCTCTTCATGGAACCTCCTTCTCAATCAACGATTCGCCATCGATGATACACGCCCCCCCTGCCGGTCGCAAGACCGGCAGGAGCAGGTTCCCCTGTCCACGGTGTTTCACGTACCAGGGGAGGCAGTCCACCCTCTTGACCACGGCGGCCAACCTGCGGAAATGTACGGGCCGCATTCTACCGCCCGCGGGGGCCCGCGGGAGAAAGGGATCGATTCCGCCAATGAGCGCCACCCCTTCCGCGGACATCCTCAACAGGGGCCTTCGCATCTTCTTTTCCGAGTTTGTCCGTGTGAGCCTGAGACGGCCCTCGCAGGCCCTGTTCTTCGGGCGCACGGTGGTGCGGCAGATGCGGGCGGCGCGGGTGCGCGCCGCGCGGGCTGCCGAGGGCCTCACCGTTCCGCCCATCGCGATCTTCAGCATCACAAACAGGTGCAACCTTCGCTGCAAGGGCTGCTACGCGCAGGCCATCCGCGGCGACGCGCCCGACGGGCTGAGCGCCGGGGAGCTGCGCAACGTGGTCGCGCAGGCCGATGCCCTGGGAATCTCGTTTTTCGTCGTTGCGGGGGGCGAGCCGCTCACGCGGCCGGAGCTGCTGGACATCACGGCGGAGTTCCCCCACATCATCTTCCTCGTCTTCACGAACGGACTCCTCCTCGACCAGGGGATGATCGCGCGCCTCGCGCGTCAGCCCAACACGGTGCCGGTGCTGAGCATCGAGGGAAACCAGGCCGAGACCGACGACAGGCGCGGCAAGGGCGTGCACGAGCGCCTCGAGAGGAAGATGGCCGAGCTCAAGGCCGCGGGGATCTTCTTCGCCCTCTCGTTTACCGTGACCCGGTCGAACTTCGACACGGTCACCGACACGGGCTTCGTGACAGCGGCGGTCGACGCGGGCTGCAGGCTCTTTTTCCACGCGGAGTACACGCCGATCCGCGCGGGGACCGACGACTGGGTGATCACCGAGGGGCAGAGGCGGGACATGAAGGGGATCGTCGCGGGCTTCCGCCGCCGCTTCCGCTCCGTGTTCATCGCCGTGCCGTGGGACGAGGAGGAGCAGGGGGGCTGCCTCGCCTCGGGCAGGGGCTTCGTGCACATCAGCTCGGCGGGCGACGTGGAGCCCTGCCCCTTCGCCCCCTACTCGGATGCCAGCCTGAAGACCATGAGCCTGGAACAGGCGCTTCACTCGCCGTTCCTCCGGGCCATGCGCGGGAAGCACGACATGTTCCGGGAGACGACGGGAGGCTGCGCCCTGTGGAAGAACAGGGAGCAGGTCGAGGCGCTGCTCGGCGCGACGCTGCGGGAGGTGACATGAGCGGGGAAGCAATCCGGGTCTCCGGCCTGACACGGGACTATGGGGCCACGCGCGCCGTGGACGGGGCCGAGTTCACGGTGGAGAAGGGCGAGGTCTTCAGCCTCCTGGGTCCCAACGGCGCGGGCAAGACCACGACGATCTCGATCCTCTCCTGCCTCGCCCGCCCGACCGGCGGCGAGGCGTGGATCTTCGGCAGGAGCGTGACGCGCGAGCAGATGGCGGTGAAGGCCTCCATCGGCCTGGTCCCGCAGGAGATCGCCCTCTACCCTGACCTGTCCGCGCAGGAGAACCTGCTGTTCTGGGGCCGGATGCAGGGCATGCGGGGGGCGCGCCTGCACCGCCGGGCAGGGGAGGTCCTCGAGATCATCGGCCTGTCCGACCGGCGCCACGGCAGGGTCGCTGCCTACTCGGGGGGCATGAAGCGCCGGGTGAACATCGGCATCGCCCTGATGCACGAGCCTGCCCTGCTGATCCTGGACGAGCCGACCGTGGGCATCGACCCCCAGAGCAGGCGCCACATCCTGGACAGCATCAAGGAGCTGAACCGCCGGGGCATGACCGTCCTGTACACGACCCATTACATGGAAGAGGCCCAGGAGCTCTCCCGACATATCTGCATCATGGACCGGGGCAGGGTCATCGCCAGGGGCACGCACGAGGAGCTCGTGCGGACAGTGGGCGAGCTGGACCGGGTCGAGATGACCATCGGCGGGGAAGCCGAGCGCGTGCGCGAGGCGTGGAAGGCGGTGGACGGCGTGCGCGCGGTGAGCGGCGCGGACGGCACTCTCGTGCTCCTGGCGCAGGACGCCACCACCGTGCTGCCCCGCCTGTTCGAGAGTGCCGCGCGGGCCGGGGTGCGCATCCAGTCCGTGGACGTGCGGGAGCCCAACCTCGAGGCCGTGTTCATGCAGCTGACGGGGCGCGCCCTGCGGGACGCGGGACAGCAGTGAAGGTCCTCGCGATCCTCCTGAAGGACGTGCGGCGCCAGTTCGCCAGCGTCTTCGGCCTGTTCATGATGGTCGTGGCCCCGCTGCTGATCACGGGGCTCATGTACTTCGCCTTCGGCGGGCTCTCCCGGGGCGGGAAGCCCGACTTCACGCCCACGCGGCTCGCCGTGGCGAACCTGGACAGCCCCGGCCCGGGCGGCGCCGCGCTGGGAGACGTGATCGTGGAGCACCTCGGGGAAGGCACGGTCGGGGAGATGCTCGCGGTCCGGCCGTCCGCCAGCGAGGCTGCCGCCCGCTCGGCGGTGGACCGGAGGGAAGCCGACGCGGCGCTCGTCATCCCGGCCGGCTTCACCCGCGCGCTGACAGAGGCGGGGGCGGAGCCGGTCGACATCCTGGTCTACTCCGACCCGACCCTCTCGCTGGGGCCGGCGCTCGTGCGATCGGTTGTCACGTCGATCACCGACGCGATGGTCGGCGCGCGCATCGCAGCCTCGCTCTCCGACGGGGACGCGGCTGCTGCCGCGGCAGGCTACGTGCGGTGGGCAGAGGCGAGCTCGCCTGTCGAGCTGCGCTCCCCCGCGGCCGGCCGGGCGGACAGGAGCCAGTTCACCGCCATGCTCTCGGGCATCATGGCATCGATGCTCATCTTCTTCGTGTTCTTCACCGCCGCGAGCGGGGCGCAGTCCCTCGTGCACGAGCACGAGGAGGGCACCCTCGCGCGGCTGGCAGCCACGCCGACCCGGCCTGCCGCCGTGCTGGCGGGCAAGTCCCTGGCCGTGGCCCTCGTCGTTGCCGTGCAGATCGCGGTTCTCCTGGCAGTCTCCACGTTCGTCTTCGGCATCCGCTGGGGCAGCCCCGGCCCGATGCTGCTGGCCGCTGCAGGGCTCGTCCTTGGGGCGACGGGCTTCGGCATCATGCTGCTGTCGTTCGTCCGCACCAGCCGCCACGTCGGCGTGATACTCGGCGTCGGGCTCACCCTCACCAGCATGTTCGGCGGGATCTTCACCAACTTCATCCCCGGCAGCCCCGCGGCGCTGGGGATCGCGAGCCTCGTGTTCCCGCAGGGGTGGGCGCTGCGCGCGTTGAAGCTCGCCGCGTCCGGCGCCTCGGCGGACCGGATCCTCGCCCCGGTCGGGGTGCTGGCCCTGATGGGCGCCGCATTCTACTGCGTCGGGGTGCTGCTGCACCGACGCCGCTTCGCATAGGAGCCGCCGATGCGCCTGCTCTCCATCTCCGCCAAGGACCTGCTGCAGATCCTGAAGGACTGGAAATCCGGTCTGTTTCTCCTCGCCATGCCGCTCGCCTTCACGGTCTTCTTCGGCATGGTCGTGAACGTGCCGCCCCGGGATGCCCGGCTGCGCATCGGGTTCGCCGACAAGGACGGCGGGTCGCAGGTCAGCCTCATGGTGCGCGAGGCGCTGGAAGAATCGCCCGACATCCGGCTTGCCGACGTCGAGGTCAGCGCCGGCGAGAAGGACGTGCGCGACGGCCGCCGGGACGCGCTCGTCGTGGTGCCCGGGGGCTTCCACGCCGCCGCGCTGGAGGGGCAGTCTCCCCGGTCTGCTCGTTGTCGCCGACTCCGCCTCGCCCTCCGGTCGCGCGGCGGGCGAGGCCGTGCGCACTGCCGCCGGCAGGGTCATGGGCAGCGTGCAGGCAGCTCGCATGAGCGCGGCGGCCGCCGCGGGCGCGGAGAAGGTTCTCGCGGCCGCGCGCCGGGCGCTGGATGCCTGGAGGTCGCCGGGCGTGCGCGTGCGCATGCAGAAGGCCGGGAAGTCGAACGGCGAAGTCCGCTCGAGCACGGGCTTCCTGCAGTCCTCGCCGGGCATGCTCGTGCAGTTCGCGATCTACGGGCTGATCACCTCGGCGATGATCCTCGTGACCGAGCGCAGGTCGCGCGCGCTGGCACGCATGCGCGCCTCGCCCGTGTCGGCCGCGACGATCGTCGGCGGCCACGTCGCGGCGATGTTCGTGGTGGTCCTCCTGCAGCAGCTCATCCTCATGGCCTGCGGCCAGCTCCTCTTCGGCGTGGACTACCTTGCCTCTCCCCTGGGCTCGCTCATGATGGCCGTGAGCCTCGGCCTGTGGGCCTCCTCCCTGGGCCTGCTGATCGGGGCCCTGTCGAGGAGGGAGGAGCACGTGATCATCTACGTGATGGCGGCGATGTTCCTCTTCTCCGCCCTGGGCGGGGCATGGTTCCCGCTGGAGGTGGCTGGCAGCGGCTTCGCCCGTGCCGGGCACGTGCTGCCCACGGCCTGGGCGATGGACGGGTTCCAGAACATCGTGCTGCGGGGGCTGGGAGCGGCTTCCGTGCTCGCCCCGGCCGGCATCCTCCTCGCGTGGGCCGCGGCTTTCTTCGGCCTGGCGGTCTGGCGCTTCCGGTTCGAGTAGGGCTGGCTGCAAGCCGTCACGTGCAGGGGCGTCTTGTACACGGTGCCCTGGATCGAGCCCTTCACGACCCCGGTCGTGACCTCGTCCGGATCGCCGGGGTCCTTCAACAGGAGCCGGACGGTCCTGCCGGGCTGCGACGCCGTCGTCCATCGGCGATCCGCCCAGGTCCTCCAGCACGGTCTTCTCGGAGGACACGGAGAGGCTTGTCCAGCCGTTGGGCTGGAGGACCTGCTGGGCGCCGAGAGACGCGGCTGCTGCCGTGCTATAGTGGTGCTGTCATGGTCCCCGACTTCGATGCCATCGTGCGGCAGCACGGTCCCCGCCTGTACAACCTCGCCGCGCGCATGACGGGCGACCGGGAGGTCGCCCAGGAGATCGTGCAGGAGGCGCTGCTCCTGGTGCACCGCAAGCTGCCGGGCTTCCGGGGCGAGAGCAGCCTGTTCACCTGGATGTGGCGCATCACCGCCAACCTGTGCCTGCGGGAGGGCCGCCGTCTGGACAGGGATCGCGTGCGGCGGGCGGACGCGGATTTCGATGCGCTCCTGGCGCAGGGTCGGCTGCCGGCCAGCCCGCAGCTGGAATCGTGGAAGCAGGACCCTGCCGGCGCCCTGGACTGGGCGGAGCTCGTGGCGCAGGTGCGGAGGGAATGCCACTTCTTCATCCTCGGGCTGCTCACCCCCGGCGAGCGCATCGTGTTCCTGCTGCGCAGCCACGTGGGGCTGGGCTTTGAGGAGGTCGGTGCCGTCCTCGGGATCAGCGCCAACGCCGCGAAGGCCCGCATGGCACGGGCGCGGACGAAGCTGGAGGAGGACCTGCGCGGGCGCTGCAGCCGCCACTCCCGGGAAGGGCGGTGCACGTGCGAAAGCTGCGCGACGTACCTCGTGCACAGGCACCCCGGCATCCTGGAGGAGGTGAGGGCCGGCAGCAGGTTCGCCGGCGAGATAGCCGAGGCCTTCAGGGCCGCCGGAGACCTGTCCGACCTGTACCATCGCTTCCCCGGGCTGGAGTGGCGGATTCCTTCCCGGCTCAGGGACATGATCGCCGCCGACTGACCCTTCCCGCGGGGACCCCGTCGGGAGTTCCCCCGGCGTATCTTTTTCTCCCGTCGATGCATCGAAGAGGGTGTGAAAGGAGAACACCCGTGGACACACAGAGAATCGTCTCCATTCTGCGGATTGCATCCATCGTCCTGCTCGTGGCAGGGGGCCTGACCCTCCTGCCCAGCCCGAGGGCATCGAAGCCCTCCCTGCTCGGGTACAGGGCCAAGTGCAGCTTCAGCCCCGTCTCGACGGCCATCCTGCTCGCGGCCGGCGCCGGGCTGCTCGTCCTGCGCCAACGCCTGGCCGGTCGAGGCGGCGCGGCGGGCAGGTGCCGGGACCGCCCCGCGGCGGTGTTGTATCGGAGGGGGGGGGCGGGCAGCTGCCGCTTCCCGCCGGAAGGGGAGACAAGGTGAGCGACACGACAGAAACGAAGAGATGGACCCCGAAGGGGAGGGTGAAGGGCCCCGGGGACTACATCGGGGCGATCATCGGCGCCGTGATCGGCATCATCGCCGTGAACATCTACCCCGTCTGGCAGCCCTGGACCATGGGCGTGGTGACCAGTGACTGGCCGCGCATCCTGTGGGCGGCGAACCTTTCCATGGTCATCCAGATCTGCGGCAGCTTCATCCTTCTGTTCTGGAGACCCCGCTGGTTCCGCAATTTCGCCGAGCTCGTGTTCTCGGCCGCAGGCCTCCTCTCGGTGGCCGTGTTCTACGCCGTGTTCCCGCTCGACTTCTCCCACGTGGTGGGGGAGTGGCTGAACACCATGATGCGGGTGATCGTGATCATCGGCATCGCCGGGGCGGGCATCGGCGTTGTCGTGAACCTGGTGCGCTTCCTCGCCTTTTCCTGGCGCGCCGACTGACGGAGGGATGGCGTGACCCGGGCGCCCAGCGGCCCGGGTCCCCGTTTATCGCTGGAGAAGGGAGGCGAGGCGCGTGAGCGCCGCGCCGAGGGGGAGGTCGAGGCGCAGCGCGGCCAGGCTGTCGCCCCGGGTCTCGCCCTGGTTCACGATGGCCACGGGCTTGCCGTCCCGCGCCGCGCGCTCCACGAACCGGAAGCCAGAGTAGACAGCGAGCGAGGAGCCGGCCACGAGCAGCACCTCGGCCTCCTCCAGCAGGCCGAAGGCCGACTCGGTGACCTCACGCGGCACGTTTTCGCCGAAGAAGACCACCTGGGGCTTGAGGATTCCGCCGCACGCGGTGCAGGCGGGAACCACGAAGCACGGCAGCCGCGACACATCCATCCGTGAATCCCCGTCGGGCGAGAGCTCGCCCGCTGCTTCGGCCCACGCGGAGTTTTCCTGCAGCATGCGCTCCTGGACCTCCGCGCGGGGCACAACCCGTCCGCACTCGAGGCAGCCCACCATCGACAGCGACCCGTGCAGCTCGATCACGCGGGTGCTGCCGGCTGCCAGGTGCAGCCCGTCCACGTTCTGCGTGATCACGCCCATGAGGGCCCCCCCTGTCTCCATGCGGGCCACCGCCCGGTGGCCGCCGTTCGGCACGGCGCCCGCGATCCGCGGCCAGCCGACGAGGCTCCCCGACCAGTAGCGGGCCCGGGCGTCGGCGCTGGTGGTGAACTCGCGGTACGTGATCGGCCGTACCGGCCGGGCGCTGGCGGCCGGGCCCCGGTAGTCGGGGATGCCGGATTCCGTGCTGATCCCTGCGCCGCTGAGCACGACGGTGTCCCGGCCCCGCATGAGAGCGGCGAGGGATTCGATGGTGGCGTGGAGCGAACCGTGTTCCATTCGGCACCATCAGGGTGCCAGGACGGGGGAGGCGGGTCAACGACCGAGCGAGGCTGCATACCCGCCCGCCGCGGGCCACCTTCCCCGGGCGAGATCTGCCGAGAACTGGCACTTGACAAATATGATTAACCAGGTTAATATAATGGCATGGATGACGAGGGAATCCTTGACCTGATCTACAGGGCGCACAGGCGGCTGGGAGAGCTTGAGAGCACCCCCCGTGACTACGGGACTGGGGACGCTATCTATTCCAGCGACATCCACACCGTGATGGCCGTGGCCGAACAGCCGGGCTGCAACCTGACGCAACTTGCGAGCGCCCTCGGCGTATCCAAGCCCGCGGCATCCAAATCCGCCGGGAAACTGCTCCGCAGAGGGTTGCTGGTGAAGGACATGCAGGCGCACAGCGCAAAGGCAGTCTCTTTCTCCTTGAGCCCGAAAGGGCAGAGGGCTGTCCAGGCGCACCAGCGGTTCACGCGGAAGGTCTTCGGGCCGCTGCAGGCGGTCGAGTCCGCACTGAGTGCGGCTGAGCGGCGGGTGATCCGCGGCTTCCTGGTCGCGATTGTGCGGGCATCAGCATGGTAGCGGCGTGCTCGGGGAGGGGGGACAGCAGGAAGGGGATCGGGACGTTCTTTTCAGCAATGGTTAACCAGGTTAATCAAAGATGCACAGCCGTTGATCGTCGTGCGGGGACCTGCCTCGGCCGCTCCCGTGCAACCGCTCGACCTCTCCACCGGCCCAGGGGAACGCCAGGTGACGGGTCACGGACTGCTGCACGTGCGTCGGGTCCGGAGGCGCACCGGGCAGGGGCCCTTCCCATGGGAAGGAACCATGGGGCGTGCGCGGGGAGAGCCGGCGGCCGGCAGGGTTCCCTCGATTTGGCGACAAAGCCTTCGCGGTGGCTGGCGATGACAGGTGTCCGATCCTGGTCGTTGCGCAACACCGCACAGGGCAGCAAGGAAGGAGTGATATGAAAAGAGAGGAAGGTTGGAGATGGGCAAAGATCGGGCTGCTCTGCACATTCATGTATGTCGGGGGCCCGCTCCTGTGGGGGGGGTGGATGGTTTTCAGGCTTCGGCTCCTGACTCCACGCGAGTATCTCCACTGCCTTCTGTCACCGGTCACGCTGGGCATGCTTGCGGTATTCCTGGCCGGCGCCCTCGCCAACATGCGTCGGGCAGCAGGTCCACGTGCCCGAGCGGGCGACGTGTCCGTCCGGTGGATCCTGCGGATTCACTGCGCCGCGCTCGTCATGTTTGGCACCGGGGGGACGTTTCTCTTCCTCGTTCCCCTCTCCGACCGGGCATCGGCGACGGGTCACCTCGGCGGGGCGGAGTGGCTGGCCAGGGCGGGAATCGGAGCGCTCTCCGGAGCCTCTCTTGTCTTCCTGACCTACGGGTTCTTCACGGTGGTCCTTTTCCGGCTGGTCACCAGCAGTGCAGATGCCTTCCGAAGAATCCGAGGGTTCTACTCCACGCTGTTTCCCCTGGGCGTCGTGCTCTTCGTGGCGGCGGCGGCCCTGGCAGGCCTGCTCCGGGGACTGACCGTCGTGGGCGGGGCGGCCCTGGCGCTCCCTTTGGCAACAACCAGTCTCCTGTTCCTCAAGACCATGTACCGCACCAGCGCCGCCCGAAGAGGAGCCACGCATGGCGTTGCATGACAAGCCTCTGAAAGAACGGTCCTGGCCGCGGTGGGTGCTGCTCCTGGTCCAGGTGGCATTCCTCGGGGCCTTCACGGCGCTGCACTTCGTTGGATCGACCAGGATCTGGCTGTTTGTCCTGGTTGCCGGGTTCATCGCGAGCCCGTTGTGCGGCCGCATATACTGCCGGGCGGTCTGCCCGGTGAACACGTGCAACCGGCTCCACGCCATGCTGCCCAGGGGGATGCGGCTCGGGAGGTGGAATGCCCCCGCATGGCTCGGCCATTCCATGGTCCGTGCAGCATGGTACTCAATCCTGCTTGTCACGCTGGTGGTTGCCATGATCTTCAGGGTGCGGTTCCACCTGTTCACGATCATCACGGTGATCGGAATCATCCTGTGCCGCGTATTCCCCGCGGCCGTGTGGTGCAATGGCCTCTGCCCCTGGGGCGCCCTGTTGCAGTGCGGTTCACGGATCTCGAGGCTGCGATCGAAGGACAAGGGCGGGGCGTCGGTCAGGGAGACATTGACAAATGGCGCGACCGCCGCCCGACGATGGTGACAACCAACCTCTCGCTCTCAGGGCAGGTACAGGCATTCTTCGACGAGAAGCTCGCCGCCGCGCTGCTGGACCTCCGCGCGGGGCACGGCCCGTCCGCACTCGAGGCAGCCCACCGTCGACAGTGACCCGTGCAGCTCGATCACGCGGGCGACCGCCTCGTGGCAGCCGTTCGGCAGGACGCTGGTTGCCGGGCCGCGGTCGTCGGAGATGCGATCGGGCATCAGCGGCGGGGGCCGGCGGGCACCCCGGCCTTCCAGGTGACGGCAGCCCCGCTCCCCGGCGCGCCTTCAAGCCGGTACGGCACACCGGCGGGGGCGAAGAGCGCGGAGCCGCGGGGCAGCACGAGGGTGCGCGCGGTCGTCCGGGCGAGCGCCTCTCCCTCCATGACCAGCAGGCATTCCGGCCCGTGCCCTGGTGGCCTCTCGTGGACCAGGCCGGGCCCCATGTGGATCCGTGAGAGCACGAAGTCGTCGACCGGCGCGGGGTACAGCGTCTCCGTTGCTGATACCGCGGTCCCCGCAATCACCTCGGGCCTGCCCGACTCGAAGGTGAGGGTCCGCAGCAGCTCCTGCGGGTCCACGTGCTTTGGAGTGAGCCCGCCGCGCATGACGTTGTCGGAGCTGGCCATGAGCTCGACGTTCACGCCTTCCAGGTAGGCGTGCAGCGTGCCCGCGGGCTGGAACGTGCCCTGGCCGGGCAGCAGGCGCACGAGGTTCAGCAGGTAGATGGAGAAGATGCCGCGGTCCAGGCTGCCCCCGGGGAGAGGGAAGGCACGCGCGGCTGCAAGCGCCCAGAAATCGGGGGTGTCCTTGTCTGCGGGGCAATCCCGGCCAAGGCGCGCGACGAGGGGTCCCAGAAACGCATCCACCCGGTCCTGCGGCAGGGTCATGATCCGCTGGTACAGGTCCTGGAGCACCGCCCTGCGCGCCTGCGGGTCCCAGCCGGCGCTGCCGAGTCTGCGCTCGAAGTCCGGCATGACCGCGCCGATCTCGGGCACCTCCTCGAGCAGTTGCCCGATCTCCTCCAGCGGCCGAAACCCGTGCAGCATGCGGAACTCGCCCAGCGCCACGTGGACCTCGGGCTTGTGGTTGGCGTCCCTGTAGTTGCGCCCGGGTGCGTCGAGGGGGATTCCCGCCGCGGACTCCCTCGCGTACCCCTCCCGGGCCTGCTCCCGCGAGGGATGGGCCTGGATCGAGAGCGGGCTTCGCGCGTCGAGGACCTTCAAGAGAAACGGGAGCTCGGGGCCGAACCTGGCGATCGTCTCGGCGCCCAGGGTCTCCCGCGGCGCGCCCGCGATGAGCTGCGAGAGCGGCACGGAGGCGCCTCCCACCTCGGCCAGGCAGGGCCCCCGGGGGTGCGCGCCGATCCACAGCTCCGCGAACGGCTTCCGCGCCGCGTTGTCCGTGCCGATCAGGCGGGGGATGAACTCGAACCCCCCCCATTCGTAGTGCTGGACCGCGGGGGCGAGAGGCAGGAGGCCAGGGGCCCGTCGAAATGCCGCGGCAGCGGCGGCGGCTTCCACGCGCTAGAACCCGTAGCCGGCGAGAAGCGGTCTCGTGTGGATCGTGCCCGCGAGCATCGCGGTGAACACCGCGGGGTAGGTCCATGTCACGCCGGTGCTCAGCTCGAAGGAGGGGAGCAGCGGGAAACGGGCACCCGCGCTGGCCGTGACCATGCCGGCGGTGCTCGGCTCCGCGCTCAGGGGCAGGCTGGCGCCGGCGTAGGCCTGCATCCACGGGGCGGGCTGCCACGAGACACCGGTGCCCAGCAGGAGCGTGCCGAAAGTCGCTCCCGCGACGGTGATCCCGGGGCCTCCGAACACCAGGAGGTGCCACGGCGACTCGTAGGGGAGCGGGTCCCACTTGAACGGCAGCGTGATCGACCACGCCGGTTCGGATCCCGCGCCGAAGGCCGCGACAGTGGGCAGGATGCCGATCTCGAAGTGCTTCCCGATCGACCTGCCGACATACGCGTATCCCGCGCCGCCGAAGCCGGCGCCGGCGCCGAGCATGACCCCGCCGCCGCCCGCCTCGATGACGAGGCTGTCGGGTTCGACCTTGCGCACGAGCGGCG
The DNA here is from genome assembly GCA_963733835.1 of uncultured Spirochaetota bacterium. Classification (GTDB taxonomy): domain Bacteria; phylum Spirochaetota; class Spirochaetia; order SZUA-6; family Fen-1364; genus CAVTER01. The sequence continues at coordinate 67,962 of CAVTER010000007.1, read as the reverse complement.
CGCCGACCGTGAGGAGGCAGCCCCCGAGCGTCATGACCGCGAGCGCAAGCGCGGCACCGGAGAGGAACGCGGCTGTCTTCGTCATGGCGGGGAGTATACACCGAGGCGCCGGTTTTCCCTATACTCTCATCGATGCCGGGAGTGCGCGTGGGAACGTGCAGCTGGAAGTACCCCTCGTGGGCGGGCCTCGTGTATTCCCGCCCGACCGGTGTGGACTACCTCGCCGAGTATGCCCGCCGCTTCCGGACCGTCGAGATCGACCAGTGGTTCTGGGCGCTTCCCGAACCCGCGGCGGCAGCCGAGTACGCGGCAGCGGTGCCCGCGGATTTCAAGTTCACGGTCAAGCTGCCCAACGCGCTGAGCCTCACGCATTCTTATAGAAGGAAAGGGGAGGCGGAGCTCCGGCCCAACCCGCAGTTTCTTTCCCCGTCCCTGTTCGCCGACGTGCTCGACCGTCTCTCACCCCTCGCCGGGCAGGATCGGCGTGCTGATGCTGCAGTTCGAGTACCTCAACCGGCAGAAGATGGGTTCGCGCGAGGAGCTCCTGGTCCACCTCGAGCGGTTCCTGGACGAGGTCACTGGGGCCCGGCTGGGCGGGGAAGCGCTCGTCGCACACGCCGGAAGCCAGGACGGGGGCCCGTGCCTCGGTATCGAGTGTCGAAATCCCAACTGGCTGGACAGGTCGTGGTTCGAGTTTCTCGCCCGCCGAAACCTGGCCAGCGTGTTCCTGCAGGGCTACTACATGCCCCCGGTCACGGCGGTGTACGGGAAGGCCGACGGGCTGCTCCGCGGGACGACCGTGGTGCGCCTGCACGGCCCTGACAGGGAGGGCATGGAGAAGGCGAGCGGCGAGAAGTGGGACACGATCATCGCCCCGAAGGACGCGGAGCTGCCGGGGATCGCCTCCATGATCCGGGACATGGCCGACGCACGGCCTGACCGTGTACCTGAACGTGAACAACCACTACGAGGGAAGCGCCCCCCTCACGATCGAGAGGTTTGCCGGCCTCGGGATACGGTGATGCGCCACACGGCCCGCCGGGGCGACCGACGGGCGGCCTCCGTGAACCCCGCCCCCGCGAAAGCCGACTCCAGGCCCGTGTACGCCCACACGTCGGGAATGCCTTTCGGCCCCGGCGTCACGGGGTAGCCCTCGACGATCCGCGCCCCTTTCCCGCGCGCGTAGCTCACGGCCGCGCGGATCAGCTTCTTCGTGAGGCCGTGCCTGCGGGCATCCTTCGCGACGAAGAAGCACACGATCGACCAGACAGGCGCATCGTCCACCCGGGCGAGAACCCGCGAGCGCTCGAGCGCGGAGAAGTCCTCGCGCGGGGCCACGGAGCACCAGCCGACGGGCCGATCGCCGTCGTAGGCGAGGATGCCGGGCACCGTGCCGTCGTCGACCAGCCTCTTCAGGGCCCGGCGGTTGGCAGCCCCCTTGCCCGCCTCGAACTGCTTCCGTGTGAGGCGCCACCACATGCACCAGCACCCGCCGCAGGCGCCGCGCGGGCCGAACAGCGCCACGAGGTCCTTCCACTCCGCGGCCGTGACGGGACGAAAAGACAGTCGTGCCATGCGGCTGCCCCCTCTCCCCCCCTCTGCCCTCGTCATAGCGCGCGGCGCGCGGCCCGTCAACAGGACGGCACACGTCAGCCCGCGAAAGGGATTCCCGCAGGACCGCGTCCTTCGTCTGCCCGGGCAGGAACGAGTGCGCCAGCGCGGCGCGGTTCATGGCCGCGAAATCGGCTCGGTGAAGCCGAAGAGCCTCCTGCACACCTCGTACTCGTGCACGAGGTCGATGGCCATGAGCCGCGGGTCGTCCGAGTTGAGCACACCGGCACCCCCGCGCGGACAGGAGCGGCAGCGGGTGCTCCTCGAGCGACGGGACCGCGCGGGTGAGCCAGTTCGAGGTGGGGCAGACCTCCAGCAGCACGTCCTCGGCGCGCAGGCGCGCCATCAGCTCCGCGTCCCCCCAGGCCCTGATGCCGTGGCCGATCCTGCGCGGCCTGAACAGGTCGAGGGTCCGGGCAACGTGAGGCCGCGTCGCTGTCCTCCCCGCTGTGGATCGTGATGCCGAGTCCCGCCTCGCGCGCCTGCTCGACGAGCGGCACGAACTGCCGCGGGTCCACCCCCGCCTCGGCGTCGGCGAGGTCGAACCCGCACAGCCTGTCGGCGCCGGGGGCGCCGCTCGCGCGCCAGCGCACCAGGTCGCGCGTGGCCCGGGCATTCGCCTCGAGGGGCGCGCTGCGGGGCAGGATGCCGATCAGGCCGACCTCCACCGGGTAGCGCGCCATTCCCCGCGCTGTGCCGTCGAGCACTGCCTCGATGATCTCGTCGTGCGAGATGCGTGCTTTCCCCGCGATGAACGCCGGGGCGAAACGCAGCTCGACGAGGCGCACCCCGTCGGCCCAGGCGTCCTCGACGTTCTCGAAGGTCACCCTGCTGATCGCCTCTGCCGAAGAGAGCACGGCCTGCAGCGTGGCGAAGCAGGCGAGCACGGCCTCGAGGTCGTCCATCGGCGTCGTGATTGTCAGCCTGGAAGGGTCGCCGACGTCCAGGCCCTGCCGGCGCGCCAGGTCGAGGATGGTCTGCACGCGCACGCTCCCGTCGAGGTGGCGGTGCAGCTCCACCTTGGGCATTGTTCTCAGGTCTCGCTGCTCATCCATGTGCCGAATGCCAGTATAGGGCTTCCGCATCCGCGTGTCCAAACGCGGATCGGCCCGGGGCGCAGGGGTGCCACGTTCCGGCGCAGGGGCCACGTTTGATGCTGCCCCGCCTGCTGTTCCGGCGCGGGAACGCACCAGGCTGCGCGGCGCAGCTGGAAAGGCGGGGGGCCTCCGTGCAAATGCTTCTATTGAAAAGAAATAGGTTTCGTCGTTTCGCGGGTCGACCCGCTGCAGAGGCAGGCTTGGCACGGCCGTTGCTTATCTACTCCCGAGAGAGAGGATGAGATGAGCACGACCTGCCAGCCGACCAACGTCATGAGCTTCCCCGGACCCGCTCCCGTGATCGACGCGGATGCGCTGTACCGCCGCTACGGTCCCATGGTGCTTCGTCGCTGCCGGGCCCTGCTCCGCGACGAGGACAGGGCCATGGACGCGATGCAGGACGTGTTCGTGCAGGTCCTCCGCCACAAGGACACCCTGAATGCCCGCTACCCCTCCAGCCTCCTGTACCGGATCGCCACCAACACCTGCCTGAACCTGATCCGCAGCGCCCGGCGGCGCCGCGACATCGCCAACGACGACCTGCTCGGCGCCCTGCCCGGCCCGGGCAGCACCGAGGAAGAGGCCCTGGACAGGGTCCTGGTCGAGCAGCTGTTCGAGGGCGAGCGCGAGAGCACCCGCCGCATCGCCGAGATGCGCACGGTCGAGAACCTCTCCTGGGAGGAGACGGCGGACAAGGTCGGGCTTTCCGTCACCGGCGCGAGGAAGAGGCTGGATGGCCTTCGAAAGCGCGGGCTCACGCTGCTGAGCGCCTGACAGCCGCGAGGGATGCGGCCGTGGAGCGCAGGCGGGTTCTCGTCGTGGACGACGAGGAGCACATGCTCCTCACCGTCCAGTTCATCCTCCAGTCGGCGGGGTACGACGTCGAGGCCGCGCGAAGCGGCGAGCAGGCCGTCGACCGGGTCCGCGGCAGCGCGAAGGCCGGCACGCCGTTCGACCTCGTCCTGACCGACATCCAGATGGGCGGCATCACGGGACTCGACCTCATCGACAGCCTTCGCGCCTCGGGGCTGTCGACCCCCGTGCTCGTGATGACGGGCTACGGGAACAGGGAGACCGTGGAGGAGCTGCGCCGCCGCGGTTGCGCGGCCTACTTGGAGAAGCCCTTCGAGGAAGAGGACCTGCTCGCGCGCGTGCGGGAGTGCTGCCCGCTCTAAACGCCTTCCGCTGGTGAGGCTCCCCGCCGAAGCCGGTTGTTGAGCGCCCGCCGGCTCAGGCCGAGAAGCCCCGCCGCGATGGTCTGGTTGCCCTTCGCCCTGCGCAGGGCCTCGTCGATGAGGGCCTGCTCGGCATCGTCGAGGGAGGGGAGGCTGTCGGGGAAACGGATGCCGGCAGCATCACCGCCGGGCTCCGCCGCTCCCGCGCGGCCCGCGTCTCCCGCGCGCCGCGCGTCCTCGGCCTCGTCCCCGAAGGCGGCGTTTCCCATCTTCTCCCGGAAAGACTCCAGCGAGAGCACGCCCGAGCGGTGACGGCTCACCGCGTCGAAGATCATGCCTTCCAGCTCGCGCACGTTGCCCGGGAACGCGTACGTGCTCCAGGAGCGCGACCAGCTCCTTCGGCGGCGTCGGCTGCGTCCTGCCCAGAGCAGCGCGGCTGCCTTCGCCGAGGAAATGGTCCACCAGCAGCGGCAGGTCCTCGTCGCGCTTGCGCAGCGGGGGCAGGTGGACGTGGTGCGTGCGCAGCCGGTAGTACAGGTCCTTGCGGAACTCGCCCTTCTCCTGCATCGCGTGCAGGTCCCGGTTGGTGGCGACGACACCCGCGCGTCGCTCGCCTTCTGCACATCCGAGCCGATGGGGTAGTAGCGCCCCTCCTGCAGCAGGCGCAGCAGCTTGACCTGCGACTGCGGCGGCAAGGTCGCCGATCTCGTCGAGGAACAGCGTGCCGCCTGCCGCCTGCTCGATCAGGCCGGGCCTGTCCCGCTCGGCGCCGGTGAAGCCGCCCCGTCTGTGGCCGAACAGCGTGTCGCTGAAGAGCGTGTCGTCGAGCCCCGCGGCGTTGACGGGGACGAAGTCGCCCGCCCTCCCGCTGAGCCCGTGCATGGCCACGCGCGATCAGCTCCTTGCCCACCCCGGTCTCCCCCGTCACGAGCACGGGGAGGCCGGAGGCGGCGATGGCTTCGGCGTACTGGAAGATCCCGCGCATGGCGGGGCTCGCCGTCACGATCGCCGAGAACGCCTCGGGGTGCTCGCAGCTCCTCCGACTGCAGGTAGCGGGCGAGGAGCGTCGTTCTCGCGCCGCACCTGGCCCATCTCCACCGCGCGGCGCACCGCGCCTGCCGAGGCGCGTGTCGTCCACGGGCTTCAGGAGGTAGTCGAAGGCGCCGTCTTTCATGCAGCGCACCGCCGTCTCCACCTCGTTCACGCCCGTGAGCACGATCACGGCCGTACCTCGGGGTGCTCCTCGCACGATGCGGGGCAGGAGCTCGCTGCCCGGTGAGGTGCGGCATGCTGATGTCCAGGAGCACGGCCGAGACAATCCCGCTGGGCGAGCAGCGCCATGACCTCGCGGCTGTCGCTGCAGGTGACCACGTGCGTGATGCCCTCCGAGGCCAGGGTGATTTCCACGGAGGTGAGCATGGCCTTCTCGTCGTCGACGAGGAGGACCGGGGCGGGGGGGAACTTCGCGCCGCTCATCGTGCGCCTCCGTCGGGGCCCTCGCCGGCTGCGCCTCCCGCGGGGAGGCCCACGGTGACGGTGGTCCCCGCTCCCTGCTCGGATGCGATGGCGAGGTCGCCCCCGTGGTTTTTCACGATGTTGTACGAAATCGACAGGCCCAGGCCCGTGCCTCCCCTGTTCTGCTTCGTGGTGAAGAACGGGTCGAGCACGTGCGAGAGGTCCCTGCGCGAGATGCCCACCCCCTCGTCGCTCACCTCCATGACCACCCCGCCGGTGGAGCCCTGCCGCGTGCGCACGCTGATCCCCTTTTCCCGCGCGCCCAGCGCCTGGCAGGCGTTGGTGAGCAGGTTGATCACCACCTGCTCCAGCTGCTGGAAGTTGCCCCTGATCCCCGGAAGGTCCGGGGCGAGGTCCACGGAGAAGCGCGACGGTGGACTTGTCGACGAGGTTGCGCACCAGGGTCACGGCGGAGTCGACGACCGCGTTCACGTTCACCTCGGCCGACATCTCGCCGCTGTCCCTGAGCGCGAAGTCCCGCAGGTTCTGCACGATCTTCTTGATCCGCTGCGCCCCCTCGTGGATCCCGTCGATGAGCTGGCCGATGCGGGGCTGCGATTCGGAGTAGGGCATCCCCGCCAGCACGAAGTCGCCGTGACGCTCGCGGTATTCCGCCAGGATCGGCTCGATGTCCTCCCACACGCGCGCGCAGATCCTGCCGTTCAGCAGGATGAAGTTGTTCGGGTTGTTGATCTCGTGCGCCACGCCCGAGACGAGGATCCCCAGCGAGGCCATCTTGTCTGCCTGGATCAGCTGCTGGTCCTGGAGGCGCGCCCGCTCCATCGCCCGCCTGCGCTCGGTGATGTCGATTCCCGTGGCGAGGATGCCCGTCGGCGCATCTCCCTCGTGCAGGACCGCCGAGCTCTCGGTGAACAGGACCGTGCGGCGCGTGCCGTCCCTGGCGAAGGCATCCACCTCGATCTGGGGGGTCGGCTCGCCGCGCATGTCCTTCTGGATCTGCTCGGCGATTGCCCGCCTGTGCTCGGGGGCCACCATCTCGAGGGCGGACCTCCCGACCACCTCCTCCCGCGTGTAGCCCAGGGTGGAGAGAAACGCGTTGTTCACGTCGCGGATCATGCCGTCGATGCCGATCACGATGCTGATCGCGGGGCTCCTCTCGTAGAGGAACCTGTAGCGCTGCGCCGACTCGCGCTGCGCCTCCTCCGCCTCCTTGCGCGCCGTGATGTCCACGTGCGTGCCCACCATGCGGGCGGTGGTCCCGTCGGCTGCCCTGCCCACGACCTTCCCGCTGGAAGAAATCCAGCGCCACGAGCCGTCCTGGGTCCGCATGCGGAACTCCATCGTGAAATCCGAGCCCTCCGCGACGTGCCGGCCGAGCTCCGCCTCCGCCGCGGGCCTGTCGTCGGGATGCAGCAGGTCGGCCCACGTGCCGTACCCGTCGGGCATGCAGCAGGGTTCGTAGCCCAGCATCCGGTACCAGCGGGGGTCGTACCAGGTGCGGCCGCTCGCGGGGTCGTACTCCCAGATCCCGCTGCCCGTGGCATCCAGTGCGAGGGACAGCCGCTGCTCGCTCTTCCTGATGCTCTCCTGCAGGCGGCGCTGCCGGGCGCTGTACAGGAACGAGACGGTGAGCAGCAGGACCAGCACCGCCAGGATCGCCACCGACACCAGGAGGAGCGTGCGGTACCTGTCGATGAAGGGCAGGGGCCTGTTGATGAGCACGCTCGCCGGCGGAAGGCTCGCCTCCGGGATGCCGAACCTGCCGAGCTGGACCCAGTCGAAGGTCGGCCTGCTCTGGCCCTCGGTCATGACCGGCATCTGCCCGGGCCTCTCTCCCTCCAGGATGCGCAGCGCCATGCGCGCCGCCGCCTCGCCCTGCTGGAATCCCCCCGAGATCATCCCGCCGACGATCCCGCTGCCGAGCAGGCTTTCCCAGATCGAGTAGATCGGCATGCCGAGGGCGCGGGAGAACTCGCGCGTGCTGGAAGGCAGAGGCAGAGCCTGGCCCCGATCATCGGTGGGGAAGGCGATGTCGAAGACGACGGTGTCTTTCGCGTCGGGATCGGCTGCGAGGCGCACAAGGTCTTCCAGCCGGGGGTCTTCCCAGTAGCGCACCTCCACCCCCCGGCTGACCTCCCCATCCACCACGCCCGCAAGCTCGTCGTAGGCTGCCCCCTCGGCAACGACCTGCCTGTTCACCAGCACGAGCAGGTGCCGCATCCGGGGGTGCAGGCTGCGGATGATGCGCAGGGTCCCTGCCGCGTCCCTGCGGCCGGTGCCGGTGACGCCGGTGATTTCCTCCTCGCCGCCGAGCAGGGCGGGAGAGAACTGGTTGACGCTGCAGAAGACGACAGGCACCCCGGCGAACAGCGAGGGCCTGTTTCGCACGACGAACTCCAGGGCGGGATTGCCGGCGCACAGGACGAGATCGAACTGCATCCGCCCGAGCCGCTTCTCGTAGATCTGCCTGTAGTCGGCCGGGTCCGCGTCGAGCACGTTCATGTACTCGTACCTGTACTGGATATCGAGGTCGGCGGTGTCGAGGATCGAGCGCACGCCGTCGGTGATCGTCTCGACCCACGACGGGCCCTGCTGGTAGGAGTGCAGGAGGAGCACCCTCCGCTGCTGGGCAGGGGCGGGCAGGGAAGCGAGGACGCCGAGGAGGACCAGGGCCGTGACACAGCGGGGACGGATCATCGCGGGCCAAGGGTAGTCCGGGTGCCGCGCGATGGTCAACGCAGGCGCCCGCGGAGCGTTTCTCGCGCGTCCGTGGGCGTTTGACAAACTGCCCGGGAGTGCCATAATCGGATCTCGATGGCGGCGGCTGCCGCCGCTCCAGGGACGGCCCCGGGCCGTCGGCACACCATCGAGAAGGGGAGGCATCGCACCGTGGCACAGTCGAAGAGGGAGATCACGTACAAGAAGGTGAACCCCGAGGCGTTCGCCGTGTTCGGCACCTGCGCGAACCTGACCAGCCCGTCCGGCCCGAGGCTGGGAGAGGAGCCGGTCCAGTTCTTCCGGGACATGCTCGTCTCGTCCCTCGGCACGACGCAGCTTGCCTCCTTCAGCTCCCTGAAGCTGGTGCGCCGCCCGTTCGTCGTGGACGTCTCCGAGTACCACGACGGCTGCAGCGAGATCGTCCTGCCCCTGGATGGCGACATCATCATGCACGTGGCTCCCGCCGGGCCCGAGAAGGAGTTCCCCCTCGACACGGCGGAGGCCTTCCTCGTTCCCCGGGGCACCGTGTGCTGCCTGCGGCCGGGCGTGTGGCACCATGCCCCGTTCGCCCTGGGCGCCGAGGTCGTGCACTGCCTTGTCGTGCTGCCCGAGCGCACCTACATGAACGACTGCAAGGTCTGCCCGCTGCCGAAGGAGAACCACCTGAGGATCGTCGGCGAGGGGATCCGCTGAGAAGGGGCCCCGACGAGCCTCAGGCCACCGTCACCGTGATGCCCCGTTCGCGGTAGCGCGCGAGCACGGAGGGGTCGGCCCCCCTGTCCGTGATGATCTCGTCCAGCGCCTCCACCCCCGCCACCCGGGCGAAGGAGGTGCGGCCGAGCTTGGGCGAGACGATCAGGCCGATCCTCCTCTTCGCGCACTTCTCCAGGATGATCCTGGACACCTCGGCCTCGGTCTGGCTGTCGGCGGTGATGCCTGCCTCCAGGTCGATCGCAGTCACGGACAGGAGCGCGAGGTCCACCCGGCAGGTTTCGAAGAACGCCCGCGCGTGAGGGCCGAGGTAGAAGTCCTTGTGCACGTTGAGGATGCCGCCGCTGGAGATGATCTCCATGTCCGCCCTGTCGGCCTCCACGAGCGAGGACAGCGCCGAGACGAGCCGGGGCGAGACGGTGACGACGCGCAGGTTCCTGCGCGCGGCAAGGTACGGCACGACGGCGAGGCAGGTGCTCCCCGACTCGAGGATCACGTAGTCGCCGTCGCGGATGCGGGCCGCCCCCTCCTTCCCGATGGCGAGCTGCGTGTCTGTCAGGTGCCGGTACTGCTCGGAGGCACGGGGTGCGACCGCGATGGCCGAGCGGGCCATCGCGCCGCCGTGGACGCGCTCCACGAGGTTCTCGCCCGCCAGCCTGTCCAGGTCGCGGCGCAGCGTGATCGGGGACACGGGGAAGACAGCGGCAAGCTCGACCACGGTGACCGACCTCTTCTCGGTCACGATCTCGAGGATCCGCCGCCTGCGCTCGGAGGAGAGGATGTTCTCGGGCTCGTCGCGGCTCATGCGGCCCGGACCCGCCCGCTACCGCAGCGCCGCGGCCAGGCTCTCGCGGAACAGCCTGAGGATCGTGTCGACCTCGTCGGCGGTGACGATGAGGGGCGGCTTGATCTTGAGAACGTTCTTCGCCGTCCCGCCCAGGCCGAAGATGATGCCCTTCTCCATGCCCTTCTTCCGCACCGCTGCGTACAGCCCGGGGTCGGGCTCCCGCGTGGCGGGGTCCTTCACCAGCTCGACGCCGATGTGCAGGCCGGCCTGCCGCACGTCGCCGATCACGGCGAAGTCCTCCTGGATCTCGCGCAGCCCCTTTCCCAGCCGCTCGCCCATGGCCCGGCAGTTGGCGAGCACGCCGCCCTCCAGCTCGGAGATCAGCTTCAGCGCCGCCACCTGCGACACGGAGTTGTTCGCGAAGGTGTGCAGCTCCTCCGTCTCGGGCGAGAACCCCTCCAGGGTGTCGCGGATGATGATCGCGCCGATGGGGAACCCCGCGCCCAGCCCCTTGCCCAGGACGATGATGTCAGGCTCGGTCCCGTAGTACTCCCCGGCGAAGAAGGTGCCGATGCGGGCGAAGGTCTGGATCTCGTCGTAGATCAGCACGATGCCGAACTCGTCGCAGATCGCGCGCACCCCTGCCAGCTACTCCTTCGGGAAGATGACCTGGCCGCCGCTCGCCTGCAGCGGCTCCACGATGATGCCGGCTGCCGGCCCGTTCACCCCGCGCTCGATCGTCGTGCGCAGCACCTTCAGGCACATCATCGCGCAGCCCTGCTTCTCGAGGCCGAGCGGGCAGCGGTAGCAGTAGGGGTTGGGCACGCGGATGAACTGCTTTGTCAGCCTGTTGTAGGAGGCAGGCGCCATGAGCCGTCCGCCTGCGAGCGTGGACTGCCAGCTCGCCCCCATGGTGCCCAGGGTGGTGCCGTGGTAGGAGTCGTAGAGGCAGAGGAACTCCTGGGCGCCGGGCCTGTTCTTGATCGCGATCTTCATGGCCGCCTCGACCGCGGGCCCGCCGCCCACGGTGAAGGAGACCCGGTTCAGCCCCCGGGGCGCGATGCTCGTGAGCTTCTCTGCCAGCGCGAAGCGGGGGAGAGTGTCGAAGCCCTGGTGCACGTGGGACAGGCTCTGCATGTGCTCGGCCACGATCCTGTTGATGGCGTCGTTCGCGTAGCCGAGGTACAGCGCCCAGCTCTGCGAGGTGCAGTCGATGTACCTCTTCCCGTCGATGTCCTCGACCCAGCATCCCTTGCCCTTCACGAGCAGGGGGCCGCCGCGGGTCCCGCCGCCGAGCATGAGGTGCTTCGCGTACTGCGGAATCTCGCTCTTCTTGATTGAATAGGCTTTCGCGAGGATCGGGTCCATCTCTGTCTCCTTTTCCTGAAAAATGATCAGGAATGATCTTTCTTTATCACTATAGAGCTAGAAAGTCAATCACAATATCTCAAAAATGGATTGACAGCGGCCGGGATTGTGGTAAAGTGGAGCGGATTTCAGCGCTGCGGAGGGCCGTCCATGAGCAAAAGGTACAGGATTGCGAGCGGATTTGCGCCTTTCAGCCCCTGCGTGGACAGGTTCAACGTGTCGGGATACAGGCCGCCCATGAGCCTCGAGGAGCAGTTCGCGGCTGCCTCCCGGATCGAGGGGTTCGGCGGGGTCGGCCTCGATTACCCGTACCAGTTCACCGACCCTGCCGCGGTGAAGCCGCTGCTCAAGAAGTACGACCTCGCTTTCGTGACCCTGGAGATCGGCCTGTATCCCGACAGCAAGTGGAAGAACGGCACCTACACGGCGCCCGATCCAGGCATCCGCCGGGAAGCCATCGAGATGAGCAAGAAGGCGCTGGAGGTGGCCGCCGAGCTCGGCGCCGTGGACGTCCTCATGTGGCCGGGCCAGGACGGGTTCGACTATCCCTTCCAGAGCGACTACGCGAAGTACTGGTCGCTCCTCGTCGACGGCATCGGGCAGGTGGCCGCGCACCGGCCCGATGTGAAGATCGCCATCGAGTACAAGAAGCAGGAGCCCCGGGCCAACTGCTACGTGCGAAACGCCGGCGTGCTGCTCGCGCTCCTGGCAGAGCTGGGCATGCAGAACGTGGGCGGCTGCATCGACCTCGGCCACAGCCTGGCCGCGGGCGAGAACCCGGCCGAGGCGGCGGTCCTGCTGCACAGGGCCGGTAAGCTGTTCCAGGTGCACCTCAACGACAACTACAGGGACTGGGACCACGACCTCATCGTGGGAAGCGTCACGTTCTGGGAGACCCTCGAGTTCTTCTACTGGCTCGCCCGCTGCGGGTGGGAGGGGTGGCACATCCTGGACATCTTCCCCTACCGCATCGACGGAAGCGGCTCGCTGCAGCAGGGCGTGGACCGGACCATCCGCTTCATCCAGCTCGCCGAGAGAATCGCCACGCGCAGCCTCCAGGGCAGCCTGGAGCGGGCCGACGTCCTCGCGGCGGGCAAAGAGCTGTGGGGCGGGCTTTTCGGAATCGGAACGGACGGGAAGCCCTGATGAGGAGCCTGGGGGGGCTGGCAGTGCGCACCGCGATGATTGCCATGTCGGCCATGACGCGCGTGTGCCCCACTCTCCCCGCCCAGCAGCAGCAGAGACTCCTGGACATGGTCAGCGTCCGCGGAGGCACCTTCCTCATGGGGGATTGCTTCGGGCACGGACGCGCCGACGAGAGACCACTCCACCAGGTGACCGTCAGCGACTTCCTCCTGTCCCGTTTCGAGGTGACGGTGGCCCAGTTCCGCGAGTTCGTCACCGACACGGGGTATCGCACGAGCGCCGAGCGCCAGGGCGGCTGGCTGATCTGGAACGGCGTGTTCTGGGAGCACAGGCACAACGCCAGCTGGAGGAAACCGTACTTCCCGCAGACCGACAGGGATCCGGTCGTGATGGTGAGCTGGGACGACGCCGTGAGGTTCTGCAACTGGCTCTCGCGGCGCGAGGGCCTGGCTCCCGTCTACACGATCGGCGACGAGGTGACGGCGGACTGGGGCGCGGACGGCTACCGCCTGCCCACGGAAGCGGAATGGGAATACGCGGCCCGCTCTGGCGGCCGCGAGGTGGAATATGCCTGGGCCCGCGGCGAGCCGCAGGGCAATGGTGCGGACGAGACGGTCCGCCAGGCGTTCCCCGCCTGGCCGTTTGCCACGTGGCCCGCGTACGCCGACGGGTACGTCACCACGGCCCCCGTGGGCAGCTACCCGCCCAGCGCGCTCGGCCTCTTCGACATGGGTGGAAATGTCTGGGAATGGTGCAATGACTGGTACGTGGAGTATTCGGCCGGGGACCAGGTCGACCCGCGAGGGCCGTCCTCCGGGACGACGCGGTGCCTGCGCGGCGGCTCCTGGTCCGACGAGCCGGCAGCGCTGCGCATCGCGTTCCGCAGCGGGCGGCTTCCCAACGGCAGGGGAGTGAACAGCGGGCTTCGGCCCGCCCGTTCGCTGCCCTGACCGCGGAAGGAGAACAGGAGATTTCGGGCGCGGGGGAGCATATCTCGAAGAGGAGGTGAAGGAATGTATCGACGGATCACGAAGGTTCTCGTGCTGGCCCTCTGTCTCGCGTGCATCGTTGCCACGGCATCGGTGTTCGGGGCCGAGAAGAAGCAGTTCGTGCTCGGCATCAACAACTACGCGGACAACCACGAGTTCTGCTACAAGGTGCACCAGAACATCGAGCAGTGGGCCAAGAAGTACAATATCAAGACGGTCTACGCGGAAGCCGCGATGGAGCCCGAGAAGGTGAAGGCCAACCTCGACACCTTCGCCCTCCAGGGGGTCGACGCGATCTTCGAGTTCAACTGGCTCACCGAAGTGACCGCCAAGTGGATCAAGGACAACCCCGGCATCGTCGTGATCACGGGCGACTACGTCGTGCCGGGCGCCTACTACTTCGGCGCCAACCAGTACCAGGCCGGCGTCGTCCTGGGGAGGTACCTCGCAGACCAGGTCCGCAGGAAGTGGAGCGGCAAGCTGGATGCCATGGTCTTCGCCGCCTGCTACCAGTGCGGCGAGCTGCTGATCAAGCGCATGGATGGCATCCTGGACGGCTACAGGGAGACCTACAAGAGCTTCCCCGACACCAGCGTGTTCAGGTTCGAGAACAACAACCCCACGTCCCAGCAGCCGCAGAATACCAAGCAGATCGTGACCGACTTCGTCACGGCGCATCCCGCCATGAGCAGGATCGTCGTCGGCACGAACAACGACGAGGGCGGCATGGGGGCGCTGGCGGCAGTGGAGACCATGGGGAAGCAGGCGAACTTCTTCGTTGTCTCCCACGGCGGGGACACCCCGTTCCAGGAGAAGATCCGGGCGGGCAAGGGCGACGTGTGGGTCGGGTCGGTTGCCTACATGCCCGAGAGGTACGGCGAGTTCATGATCCCGTGGCTCGTGGACATCCTGAACAAGAAGCCCGGCGTTCCGAAGGAGATGTCCCCCGAGCACTTTGTCCTGACGAAGGACAACATCGACAAGTTCTACCCGAAGAAATAGGGCGACGCAGGCGCTCCCCCTCGCCTGAAGTCATTCGAGTGAGGAAAGGACAGAATGGACGAACCACGCCAGGCCGAACGGGCGATCGCGAGGAAGGCCACGCGGGCCGGCATCCTGCGGCGGCTGGACTCCTCGAGCGAGATCATCAGCATCCTCATCGCGTTCCTCATCCTCGGCACATTCTTCTCGATCGCCTCGCCGTACTTCCTTGCCGTCAGGAACATCCTGAACTTCACGATGAACACCTCGATCCTCGGGATCATGGCCGCGGGGTTGTTCATCGCAATGGTGATCGGCGAGATCGACGTGTCCCAGTACGCCATCCTCGCGCTGTCCACCGCCGTGATGGTCATCCTGATCCGCCGCGGCATGCCGGCCGGCGCCGCGATCCCGATCGCGATCGGGGTGGCGCTGGTCTGCGGGGTCATCAACGGCGTCTCGGTTGCCTTCCTGCGGATCAACCCGATCATCGCCACCCTGGCGACGATGATGGTGTACCGGGGAATCGCCTTCAAGCTGACAGAGGCGAAGGCGCTGGGAGTCAGCGGGCCCTTCTTCGACGCCATCGGGTCGGGGCGGATCCTGGGGATCCCCGTGAGCGTGTACATCATGATCGGCCTGTACGCCCTGGTGCACGTCTTCCTGACCTACACGGCCTACGGGAAGCGGGTGTACGCGGTGGGCGGGAACGCCGAGGCAGCGTACATCTCGGGCATCAACGTGAAGATGGTGAGGTTCTGGGGCCTGATCGTCAGCGCCGTGCAGCGCGGCGCTGGCAGGCCTCGTCTTCGTCAGCCAGGTCGGTGCCACGGTGCCCACCGCCGGCGAGGGCGGGCTCATGGACGTGGTGACGGCGGTCATCCTGGGGGGGATCAGTCTCTCGGGCGGGAAGGGCAGGGTGGTCGGCACGCTGATCGGCGTGCTCGTCCTCGCGATGCTCGCCAACGGCATGGTGCTCCTCAGCGTGCAGAGCTACTACCAGACCATCGTGAAGGGCATCGTGATCTTCCTGGCCGTGTTCGTGGACACCCTGCGCGGGGGAGGGTTCAAGTGATGAGCGGCGGGATGGAAAACGGCTGCCTGCTCGAGATGAGGAGCATCCGCAAGTCCTTCGGCGGGCTGAAGGCCCTGGACGACGTGACGCTGACGCTGCGCCACGGCGAGGTCCTCGGCCTGGTGGGCGACAACGCGGCGGGCAAGTCCACCCTCATGAAGATCCTGACGGGTTTCTACCACGCCGACTCGCGGGAAGATCCTCCTGGACGGGAAAGAGGTGCACATCGACAGCCCCCACACCTCCAAGCGCCTGGGCATCGAGATGGTCTACCAGAACCTCGAGCTGTGCCAGAACCTCAACGTGTTCGAGAACCTCTACCTGGGCCGGGAGCTGCTCCGCGAGCCGGTTTTCCGCTTCCTGCGCCGGCGGGAAATGGAGAAGAAGTCCGTGGAGATCCTCCACAAGCTCAAGATCGAAATCCAGGACCCGCGAAAGCGCGTCGACAGGCTCTCCGGCGGCCAGCAGCAGGCGGTTGCCATCAGCAAGGCCGTGAGCTTCGGCCCGAGGATGCTGATCCTCGACGAACCGACGGCCAACCTCGCGCTGAAGGAGATCGGGAAGGTCCTCGACATTGTCCAGCAGCTCAAGGCCAACGGCATCTCCGGCCATCTTCATCAGCCACAGGCTCGACGACGTGTTCTGCGCCTGCGACAGGATCACCGTGCTGCGCGGCGGCAGGATCGTCGCGGTGAAGAAGACCTCCGAGACGACGCACGACGAGATCGTGCGCTCCATGTTCATCGGCGGGACCTGCCCCGAGCCGAACGGGCAGTGAGGCTGCCGGCACGGCAGCTGGACGGGAACGCGGTACGCCATGCCGGCTGACGCGATGAGCGAACGCGAGAGGCTCGACAGTACCCTCTCATTCCAGGGACGTCGATCGCCCCCCGTTCATGGAGATCGCGCTGTGGGAGCAGACCGTCGAGCGGTGGAAGGCCGAGGGGCTGCCCGAGTCGGCGGCGAGCGCCGACCTGCTGGCCGGCAACGCCCACTTCGGGCTGGAAGGCTACGACAGCGTGCTCATCAACACGACGTTCCCCGAGCCCTGCCCCCCCGAGTTCGTCGTGAGCGAGGACGACAGGTACATCACCTTCGTGGACGGGATGGGACGCACCCGGGTCGCCCTGAAGAGCGGCACCGTGCGGGGCATGCGCCTCAGCATGGACAGCTACGTCGCCTTCCCGCTCAGGAGCCGGGAGGACTGGCCCCGGCTGCGCGCCCTGTACGAAGCGAACCCGCTGGCGCGGCTCCCTGCCCACTGGCCGTCGGTTGCCGCCCGGCTCTGCGCTTCCTCCCGCCCGACGACCTTCTTCGACAGGTACTTCGCCACCTTCGGCTGCTACAGCATGATGAGGAACTGGATGGGCACCGAGGGCTTTCCTACATGCTGTACGACGACCCCGACCTGGTGCGCGAGTGCCTGGACTTCCTGGTCGACCTGCTCGGCCGCTTCCTGCCGGGGGCGCTGCGCGGACGTCGGCTTCGACCTGTACTACATCCACGAGGACATGGCAGGGAGCCAGGCGCCGCTCGTCTCCCCCGAGCTCTTCCGAGCCATCTTCCTCCCCCCGTACAGGCGACTGGTGGACCTGCTGAAGAAGGGCGGGGTGAAGAACGTGATCGTCGACACCGACGGCTGCTTCGGCCCTCTCATCCCGGTGTTCCTCGACGCGGGCGTGGACGGCTTCGGTCCCATCGAGAGGGCGGCGGGCATGGACCCCCGCGAGCTTCGCGCGCGCTACGGGAAGAGCTTCTCCATGATCGGCGGCATCGACAAGCGCGTCCTGAAGAAGCCCCGGGCCGACATGGAGAAAGAGATCATGGAGTCTCCTGCCCCCGCTGCTCGAGCAGGGAGGCTACATCCCCACCATCGACCACTCCATTCCTCCCGACATCAGCCTTGCGCAGTTCGAGGCCTACCTCGAGGTCAAGCGCAGGGCGGTGTTCGGCAGGGCGTGAGCCCGCGCCGTGACGGCGCACCCGCGATGAGCACGGCTCTTCCCTTCCTCGCGCTGGACATCGGGGCCGCGAGCGGCCGGGCCATGCTCGCCTTTCCCAACGACGGGCCACTGGAGCTGCGCGAGGTCCACAGGTTCGCCAACGGCCCGGTGCCGCTGGCCGGGGTGCTGTACTGGGACTTCCTGCGGATCTGGGAGAACATCCTGGAGGCGCTCTGCAGGTGCGCGGCCGCGGGTCACGCGGAGCTGGCAGGCATCGGCGTGGACACGTGGAACGTGGACTTCGGGCTTGTCGACGACAGGGGCGGCCTGGTGCGAAATCCCGTGTCGTACCGCTCGCCGCAGTCCGAGGAGGCCATGCGGGAGATCCGCGGCACCATCGACGAGCAGGAGCTGTACCGGATCACCGGCTTCGGCTACTCGCGGATCACCGCCCTGCCCCGGCTGCTCGAGCTGCGCCGCGAGCTCGGCCCCGCCTTCCTGGGCGGCGTGCGCATGCTCCCGCTCCCCGACCTCATCCGGCACTTCCTCTGCGGGGGCCCGGGCGTCGAGGAGACAATCCTCTGGGGGACGCAGCTCGCCGACATCCGCGCCCGCGCCGTGAGCGCCCGGCTCCTGCAGGCTTTCTCGCTTCCCGCCTCGATCCTGCCGCCCGTGATCCGCGGGGGCGAGGCCAGGGCGGACATCCTGCCCGCGATCGGCTCTGCGACCGGCGTCGAGCGCGCCTCCGTGTACGCGGTGGCAGGACATGACACGATGAGCGCCGCGACGGCCGGCGCTGCACTCTGCGCGGCCGGCGACGGGGACTGCGCCGTCCTGTGCACGGGGAGCTGGTTCATCCTGGGGCGGCTTCTCGGCTCGCCCCTCACGGATCCCGCCTGCCTGCGGCGGGGCTTCGTGAACGAGATCGCGCCGCTGGGGCTCACCTTCCTGGCCCGCAACATGATGGGCTTCTTCCTCCTGGAAGAGCTTCTCCGCCATTGGAGGATCGCCGAGCCGGGGCTCTCCTGGACAGGCCTTTTCGCGGAGGCGGAGGCTTCTCCGCCGTTCACGGCCTGTGTCGACTCGAACGATCCCTCCTTCTTCTCCTCCACCAACGCCGCGCGGTCGCTGGAGGAGTACCTGTCGCGCACGGGGCAGGCAGCAAGCCCGGGCAGGGGCGCCGTGGCCCGTGCCGTCCTCGAGGGTCTCGTGCTATCCTCGCGCAGCGCCCTCGGGGACCTTGAAGCGCTGACAGGCAGCCGGGTCGGCCGCGTGGTGGTCGTGGGGGGCGGGGCGCGGAATGCGCTCCTGTGCAGGATGCTGGCCGACTGCCTCGAGCGCCCGGTGGCCGTCGGGCCTGCCGAGGCCACTGTCCTGGGGAACATCGGGATGCAGATGGCCGGCGCGGGCCTGGTGACGGGCGCCGCGGAGCTGCAGGCCCGCCTCGCCAGGGGGTTCCCGTCGGCGGTTCACGAGCCGGCCGGGACGGCGTCCTGGCGCACGCGCGCGGAAAGGAGTCCGTGATGATGATCGACAGACGCGTGACCGAGGAGACCCGGGCCAGGCGCAGCCTCCTGGAAGACCTCGCCTTCCTCGACGCGAGCCTCTGGCTGGGACAGCCCGACTATTTCCCGCTGGCAGAGGAGATTCCCCTGCGCGGCCTCCCGCAGGTCATGCAGGAGTACGGCCTTCGCGGAGCGCTGGTGTCGCACTGGGACGGGGTCCGGCTGTCCGCCCAGGAGGGAAACCAGGCCCTGCTCGATGCGGATCCCCTTCTCCCGGACGGTGCCTGGACCGTCTGGACGGGCCTGCCCCTCGCGGCCGGCGAGCCGGGCCCGCTGCCGGGCGCAGGTCCGGTGCCGGCCCGGCTCAGGGGCGTGCGTCTGTTCCCGAAGAGCCACCACTTTCCGCTCTCGCCGTGGGTGATCGGGAGCCTGTGCCAGTGGTGCGAGGACCACCGGCTGCCGCTCTTCATCTGGCACGTCGAGGCGGACTGGCGCGAGCTGCACGACCTTGCGAAAGCCTTTCCGAAGCTGGCCGTCGTCGTCGACACCCAGTGGCAGAAGATCCTGTACCACAACCGGGTCCTCGCGGCTCTCCTGGACGACTGCGCCAACGTGATGGTGGAGAGCTCGAACCTCATTGGCCAGGATTTCATTGCCTGGATCGCGCAGCGCTGGGGAGCGACGCGGGTCCTCTTCGGGTCGTTTCTCCCTGCCAACGATCCCTTCTCGGCCATGGGCATGGTCCTCGACGCGGGCATCTCCCGCGCCGACAAGGAGCTCATCGCCGGCGGCAACGCCCGCAGGCTGATCGGGGAGGTGCGGCCATGAGCGGCGCGTTCATCGTCGACACGCACGTGCACACCGGTGCGCCGAACGTGTTCTATTCCCCCGAGATAGACGCGCGGCACCTGCTCGCGCGCATGGACGGGCTGGGCATACGGTTCTCGGTCAACCTCGGCTCGGCGCGAAACTTCCTGCAGGCCAGCGCCGCGGAGATGGAAAAGGCACAGGCGGAGTTCGAGGAATCGGGAGGGAGGATCTTCTTCTGCGGGTACTTCGACCCCCGCAGGTCTGCCGACGACATCGCCGTGCTGTCGAAGGCTGCCCGGTCCAGCGGGTTCAAGGGGATCAAGATCCACCCGTCCTTCGCGAAGGTGCCGGCGGACGACCCGCGCTACGACGCGGTGTGGCGGTTCGCCTCCGAGCGCGGCCTTCCCATCGTCTCGCACACGTGGAGCGCCTCCAGCTACAACCCGGTGCAGGTCCTCTCCACCCCCGAGAGGTTCGAGCCGTGCGTGCAGAAGTACCCCGGCGTGAGGTTCGTCCTGGGCCACGCGGGAGGCAGGGGGGACGGCCGTCGGCAGGCCATCCGTATGGCGCGGCAGTACGCCAGCGTGTCCATGGACATCAGCGGCGACATCATGGACAGGCACTTCCTCGAGCAGATGGTGAGGGAAGGCATCGGGGGCAAGGTGCTCTTCGGGTCGGACTACCCCTGGCTGGACCAGAGGGCTCACCTGGCGAGCGTGTACCTGGCCGACATCCCCGTCGAGGCAAGGCGGCTGATCCTGCGCGACAACGGGCTGGCGGTGTTCGGGCTGCCGCCAGAGTAGGGGCAGCATGACCCACAGGGAGCGGGTCCTGAACGCTCTCCTGCTCCGCCCGGTGGACAGGCCGCCGTTCGACCTGTTCGACGAGGGCGGCCTGCTGTTTTCGGAGGGGGCCTACGATCCCGCGCAGCGTGCGACCCTCGACCTCGCCGGGCAGATCGAGGCGCGGATCGCCTTCCAGCGCGAGTTCGACACGGACCTGGTCTTCGACGCGCCGGTGATCGGGGCCTCCGAGGCGCGCTGCACGGCCCGGCTCCCCGCCCCCGCGGCGTGGGAGCTGCGGCAGGCCTTCTTCCCCCTCACCGCGTGCGTGTGGATGCCGTGGTCTCCGCACCTGGACGCGCGCCCGGGGCATTCGCTTCGCGAGTCGGACGCGATCGGCTACGACATCGAGTGGGACAACGGCCTTCGGCTGCCGCTGTTCATGGAGACGGCGAGCGGCAACCCCTCCGGCTACGAGACGCTGATGCGCGACCGGGAGGAGTGGCCGCTGTGGAAGCAGGTCTTCACGCCCGACTTCTCCGGGTTCGACTACAGCCACCTCGAACGCATGCGCTCGGCCACGGGGGGGAACGTGGCGCTCTACGGGACGCCGATCGGGCCCTTCGGGGCGGTCACCCTTCTGCTGGGCCTCGAGAGGGCAGCGACCGTGTTCCTCGATGAGCCCGACTTCGCGGAAGAGCTCATGCGGTTCTTCGCCGAGACCGCCGTCGAAGTGTGCAAAGACATGTTCCGCCACGGGGTGGACGTGGTGCGTGTGGGCGCCGCATCCGATGCCGTGCTGGGCCCCCGGCTGTACGAGCAGTTCGTGCTGCCGTGGCACAAGAAGATGACCGCCGCGATCCGGGAAGCCGGGGGCCTGTCGATCCTCCACTGCTGCGGTCACGTGCAGGCGATGCTCGAGTCCTTTGCCAGGGCCGGGTGGGACGGCCTGGAGCCGCTGACCCCACCCCCGCTCGGGGACGTCACCCTCGAGGAGGCGTGGCGCCGGATCGGCGGCACGACCTGCCTCAAGGGGAACCTCGATCCGGTTCACCTGATGCGCTTCGGCACGCCCGGGGCGGTGGCGAAGGAAGTCCGCAGGTGCCTGGAGATCGGGGGCAGGGGAGGGGGATACATCCTGTCGGTGGCCGACTGCATGGCCGCGGGAACGCCGCGGGGGCACATGCGGATCGTGTCCGATGTCGCGCACGGAGGTGGGGGATGAAGACTCTGAAGAGGTACGGGTCGACCTGGCGCATCAGGCCGGAGCTGGTCGAGGAGTACACGAAGGCCCACGATGAGATCTGGCCCGACATGGCCGCCGCGATCAGGAAGAGCGGGATCAGGAACTACTCCATCTTCTTCCGCCCCGACGGGACCCTGTTCGCGTACTTCGAGTGCCTGGACGCGGATGCCGCCCTCGCGTACATGCGGAGCACCGAGGTGAACTCCCGCTGGCAGAAGGCCATGGAGAGGTTCTTCGTGAAGACCGATCCCTCGATCCTCGGCCCCCAGTCGGAGGACCTGCGCGAGGTCTTCCACATCGACTGAGCCTGCGCAGGGGAACGAGGCGGGACGCCGAAAAAGAGGGCGGCCCCTCGCGGGGCCGCCCCAGGCTCGAATGCCTTACGTGCCAGTCCCCCAGGGACATGGCTGGTTCTCTTCAATCTTCACCGTGCACCTCCTTTCTCCGCTCCCCGGGCGCCCAGCGCCCGCGCGGGGGTCCGTCGATTCCGTCTGCAGCCGGTTGCTCGACAACAAAAAGGCCACCCCAACGGAGTGGCCGGAAGTTCCTCTTCCCGCGCACACCCCGGGGCACACGCCAACCGTCGGTGGTCGGCGACCCCGGGAAAGACCCGCACGCGGCAATTCGAGCGACCGGATACTCTCACGCCGGGAGGCGGTTGTCAAGGGGAAAGTCTGCCAGCTGCCCCACCGGTCTGTGCCTGCGGTTCCAGGGCAAGAAGCCTTCGGACCTCCGCCTCGAATCGCCCCCGGATCTCCCTGGTGCCGACCAGGACAGCATCGTCCATGACCAGGACGGGCACGGCCGTGAGCGTCAGCCCCCGGTCGGCGAGGATCGCCTCCAGCTCCTCGATCACGCCGGCAGCCCGCACGTCCCGAAGGGCGAGGGGCAGCTTCTGTCCCACCGCCTTCTCGACCCGGGGCACCTCCCGGCCCAGGAAATCGCGGCAGGAGCCGCACTCGGGGGAAAAGAAGTAGCGCAGGGACAGGGCCGGGAGGACGGCGGGAGCGAGGATCAGCGCCAGGACCACGGTGTGCCGCTTCACGCGGGGATTGTACCACGGCCCGCCCCCCCGCGGGGAGGATGAAAAAAGTTGCAGAGCCCGCCCGCATGGGATACAGTGTCATCACCCATGACAGCACAGGCCATCGTCTTTCCCGAGCCCCGGCGTGCCGAGGTGCGCACGGTGGGTATCCCGCCCCTCGGCGAGGCGGACGTCCTGCTGGAGGTCCAGCACTCCGCGGTCAGCCCGGGCACCGAGCGCTGGTGCCTGGTCGGCGGCCTGGTCGTCCCCGGCGAGAAGAGCCCTGCATTCCCCCACGTGCCGGGCTACCAGGCCGCGGGGGTCGTGCGCGAGGTCGGGTGCGGCGTGAAGAGCCTCGCCCCCGGCGACAGGGCGTTCAGCAGGAACTGCGCGCCGCCTGCCGGATGGCAGGGATCCTGGTGGGGCGGGCACGTGGGCCTGCACGTGGCCCCCGAGTCCGCGGTGATCAAGCTGCCCGATGCCGTCTCGACGGCCGACGCCTCTGGGCTCCTCCTCGCCCAGGTCGGATACAACGGGGCCAGCAAGCCGCCGGTGAAACCGGGCGACACGGCCGTGGTGATCGGTGAGGGCCTGGTCGGCCTGTACGCGGCCCAGGTCCTGCGACACAGGGGCGCGCGGGTGATCGTCTCGGGCCTGCAGAGCTTCCGCCTGGACCTGGCCCGCAGGTTCGCGGCAGACGAGGTGTTCGATGCCGGGCGCGGCGACCTGGCCGCTGCCGTGCGTGAACGCTTCCCGAACGGCGTGGACGTCGTGGTCGAGACGGCGAGCTCGGCGGCCACGGTCCGCCTGGGCGCGTCGATCCTGCGAAACGGCGGCCACCTCGTGATGAACGGCTTCTATCCCCCGCCCGAGAACCTGGTGGACTGGCACTGGCTGCGGGGCAAGGAGCTCACCGTTCACTGCCCCAACTCGCGCACCCGCGAGAGGCTGGAGGCAACCCTGGCGCTGGTGGCCTCGGGCGTTCTCTGCATCGGGAGCCTCGTGACGCACGTGGTGGCGCTCGCCGAGGCGCCGAAGGCTTACGGGATGCTGCTCGACCCGAAGGCGGAGTTCCTGGGAGTTTCGATCCGGTGGCCGGGGGGCGCGTGAGAGGGAGGGACAATCCATGGCCGTGAAGAACCACCTCGTCTTCGACCTGGGCGCAAGCAGCGGCAGGGCCGTCGCCGCGCGCTTCGACGGCACGCGTTTCGACCTGGAGGTGATCCACAGGTTCGAGAATCGACCGGTGCTCGCGGGTGAGACCCTCCTGTGGGACTTCCTGCGCCTGCACTCGGAGATCACGATCGGCATCGAGAAGGCCGCGCGGGCGTGCGGCGTGATCGAGTCGATCGGCATCGACACCTGGGGCGTCGATTTCGGACTGGTCGACGGGAAGGGGCGCATCGTGGGCCATCCCGTCCACTACAGGGACGCGCGCAGGAACCGCATGCAGGCCGAGGTGTGCACGGTCATCCCTGCCCGCAGGCTCTTCGACCTGACAGGGCTTTTCGTGGGCTCCTACATGAGCCTGTTCAGCCTGTGCGCCATGAAAGCCGACGCCGCCCCCGAGCTGGCAGCGGCGGACAGGCTGCTGATGATGCCGGACCTCTTCAACTACCTCCTGACCGGAGAGGCTGCCAACGAGTACGCCGAGGCCACCACGACGCTGGCATACAACCAGGCGGAACGGAAGTGGGAGGACAGGATCCTCGGCCCCCTCGGTATTCCCGCGGGGTTGTTCCGGGAGCCGGTGATGCCGGGCACGCCGGTGGGGAAGCTCCAGGCAAGCGTCTGCCGGGAGCTCGACGTTGCGGCGATCCCCGTGATCGCCCCTGCCACCCACGACACCGCCTCTGCCGTGGCGGGGGTCCCGGTGACCGGGGCCGGGAGCTCCTGGGCGTTCCTCAGCATCGGCACGTGGGCCGTGGTCGGGGTGGAAACGTCGTCGCCCGTGATCTCCTCCGCGGTGTTCGAGTCCGGCTACGGCAACGAGGGCGGGGTGGAGGGACGCAACCTCCTCGCCTGCAATGTCACGGGCCTGTGGATCGTGCAGGAGTGCCGGCAGAAGTGGATGCGGGAGGACGGCAGCGAGATCACCTGGGACGGGGTCGTGCGCGGGTGCCTGGAGGCGCCCCGCCTGCGCTCGCTCATCGACGTGGACGACCCGGCCTTCGCGGGCGTGCAGCCCGACATGCCCCGCGTGATCGCCGAGCGCTGCGCGGCGAAGGGGCTCCCTGCCCCTTCGGGCCGGGGCGAGACTGCGCGGTGCATCTACGAGAGCCTGGCCCTCAAGTTCCGCAGGCGCCTGGAGCAGCTGGAGGGGTTCACCGGCCGCAGGATCGACCTCATCCACATGGTGGGCGGCGGCACGCAGAACGCATCGCTGTGCCAGTGGACCGCAGATGCCACGGGCGTGCCCGTGACCGCGGGGCCCGTGGAGACGACTGTGGCCGGCAACCTCCTCATGCAGCTCAAGGGCACGGGACAGATCGGGAGCCTCGAGGAGGGCAGGGGCATCGTCGCGGCCTCCTCCGAGACCCGCTCCTATGCGCCGCGCGACAGGGCTGCGTGGGACGAGGCGTACGGCCGCTACCGCAGGGCCTTCGGGTAGGCCGATGCAGATCCGCTTCGACCAGATGCGCTCCCCCGAGATCGGGGACCTCGCGGCGCGGGGCGCGGTCGTGCTCGTCCCCATTGGGGCCTGCGAGGAGCACGGGCGTCACCTCCCCGTGAGCACGGACACCACCATCGCCTCCCGGGCAGCGCTGGAGGCGGCCGAGCGGGTGTCGGCCTCCCTGCCCATCGCGGTCCTGCCCCCCGTGTGGTTCGGCTACTCGGTCGCCATGCTCAAGAACTGGCCGGGCACGCTCACCATCCGCCCCACGGTGCTCATCGAGGTGCTGTCCGACATCTGCAGGTCGCTCATCGACATGGGGTTCCGCAAGATCCTCATCGTGAACGGACACGGCAACAACCCGGGCGTCCTGGACGTCGTTGCGCGTTCCATCGGCGATGAGCGCAAGGTGTTCCCCGGGGTCGTCAACGTGTACGACCTGTGGGACAAGGCGTGGATCCGGGAGCACCGCAGGTCGGCCGAGGGCGGGATCGGCCACGCCTGCGAGGCCGAGACCTCCCTGCTGCTGCACCTCGATGGCGACCGCGTGGACATGAGCCACGCGGACAGCACCGACCGCATGACCTCCGACCTGGCGACCTGCCCCGTGGACGGCGCCTCTGCACGCAAGAAGAGGATGTTTCTGTCCACGTGGTTCCTGGAGGACTCGCTGCACGGGGGAGCGGGCGACCCGACAGGTGCTACCCGCGAGTTCGGCGAGGCCCTGCACCGCATGGCCGTGGACGGCCTGGTCGAGGCGATCCGCGAGCTGTCGGCCGCGTGCGACAGCCGCGCGGGGCGAGTGCCCCGGCGGAAGGATACCCGGTTCTAGGAGACTCCCAGGACTTCCCTCACCTTTGCCGAGATCCTCACGTCGGTCGCCGTCCACCTGTCCGCGGGCGAGACGAGAAGCGTCTTCGCGAAACCGAGCGCCAGCTCGTGCGCTGGGTCTGCCCACCCCACCGAGCCGCCCGCGCCGGGGTGGCCGAAAGCGCCCGGGACGTTCGGGATGGACTCGGCGTTGGGCCCGGGCAGGAAGTAGCCGAGGCCCTTCCTGATCTCGAGGTTGAGCACCTGGTCCAGGTCGTGCCGCCGCTCGCGGGCGATCAGCGCGACGCGCGCCGGCGGCAGCAGCCGCACACCGTCCACGCCCCCTGCCAGGGAGGCGTAGAACCGGGCGAGGTCGCGCGCGGTCATGATGCCCCCCGCGCCCGGGATGGACGCCCGGCGCACCTCGGGCCTGTTGAAGAGGGACGCGGCCGCGGGGAGGCTCGGCGGCACGGCCTTTTCCAGCAGGGCGAGCGGTGCCCGGACTCCGACCGGCGCCGGGGCGTCCACGAGGTTCGCCACCCGGCCCTCCACGCTGTCGGGAATGCCCAGGAAGAGGCCCGTCAGTCCGAGGGGCGCGCAGATCTCCTCCTGCACGAACCGGGAAGCCGACCTGCCGTCAATCCGGCGCACCACCTCGCCGAGGATCCACCCGACCGTGAAGGCGTGGTAGCCCGTCTTCGTGCCCGGCTCCCACAGGGGAGGGAGGTCGGCGATACCGGCGCAGATCCTGTCCCAGGTGCAGATGTCCTCGGGGGTCGACCCGGTCGGGCATCTGCGGGACCCCGGCGCTGTGGTCCATGACCTGGCCCACGGTCACTGCCTGCTTGCCGCGCGCGGCGAAGGCGGGCCAGAACCGGGCCACCGGGTCGTCGTACGAGAGCCTGCCCCGCTCGGCGAGCAGGTGGATCGCCGCGTAGATGATCCCCTTCGTCGTGGAGAAGACCGTGAAGAGCGTGTCGCTGTCGACTTTCCGGCCTGTGGCAGGGTCGGCGATCCCCGCGCACGCGTCGATGACCAGCTTCCCCCTGTGGTACGCGGCCACCTGCAGCCCCAGCTCCTCGCCGCTCGCGACGAGCTGCTCGAGGAAGAGCCTTACCTGTTCGCTGGCACCTCTCATCGCGCGCCTCAGTCCACTGCGAGATAGTCCCGGTACTCCGCCTTCCGCACCCGCTTCAGGTCCAGCCAGTAGGCGAACTCCTCCAGGGGAGCGCTCACGTCCTTGAGGACCATGGGGTAGTGATGCGTGTACGCCCGGGTCATGATCGTGTTCATGAGGTCCAGGACCTTGACGGGCTCCCTGTACAGCTTCAGCTCGTTCGCCCATCCCCTGCTGCCGCCGAAGGCCTTCTTCTGGGTGTCCATGAACCTGCCCGTGAAATAGTAGAAGGAATCAGCCTCGCCCGTGACCCGGAACACGGTCATGTCGCCGGGCTTGAAGATCACGTCCACCGCCGGGCCGCAGTCCTTCATGCCGGGGTCGTCGGAGTAGTCGGCGAAGTAGTGCCTCTCGAGGAGCACCCCCCGCCTGTTCGCCATGTCGAAGGGCGAGGTTCCGCAGTGCCAGATCATCAGGGAATTGTCCGCCTCGTCGAACCGGGGAAGGTCCATGAGCACCGTGCTCTGGCCCGAGAGCAGCTTCAGCACGAGCATGGACACGGTGCCGCCGACGTCGGCCTCGCAGCCGCCGGGGAGCATCCCGTTGTTGAGCAGCGCGTTCACCAGGCAGCCCGACATGCCCTTCAGCGGCATGAGCTTGGGCCAGCACGAGAAGGCCACGGCCGACCAGTCGTGCTCCGCGGCCAGCTTCCGCACGGCCAGCGCCATTTTCACCGAGTACACGATCTTGTCGTTGCCGATCCGCTGCTTCGCGCAGGCCTTGTCGATCGCCTCCAGCTCCTTCGCCGCCTCGCTGTCGGGCATCCTGTCCGCGAGGGCCATGACGTCCTCGACCTCGAAGTCGCGGCTCACGTCGATGCCCAGGCGGGCGAAGATGTCCCGGTTGTCCAGCGTGTGGTTGATGTGGCCGTCGGCGAGCTTCCCGATCTGGGCCACCCGTGCGTTCACGAGGTTCTTGATGGCGAGAAGGGCCTTCACCGTGATCTCGAACCGGGGCTTGAACAGCGGGCCGTCGAGGGGGCCGAAGAACCACTTCACCTTCTTCGGGCTGCCCTTGAACATCTGGTGCGCGATGCCCATGTTCTGGCAGAGGTTGACGAACGAGGCCAGGGGCATGGGCCCTTCTTCGCGTGGCTCCTCGATCGCCCACAGCCCGATCCGCGCCCGGGTCTTCATGAGCTCGTACACGTTGTCCCCGACGATGTAGGCGGGGTGGAACAGGAGAAGGAAGTCGACCGCCTTCGCGTCGAGGTCCTCCCGTATGGCGCGGGCATCGTTCACCGTCATCACGGCCTTCGGGTAGAACACCAGGTCGAAGCCCATGCCCTGGCCCAGCTTCTCCAGCTGGACCTTGTACGCGGCGAAGGTCTCGAGGCCCGCCTTCGAGAACCCGTCCATGAACCCAGCCGCAAACCCGATCGTGAGCCTTTTCATGGTCTTCCTCCTGCCTTCCCGGCCGCTTCGTCGATGATGGCGTTCAGCCCCCTGCGATAGTATGCGAAGCTCTCCCAGCTGATATCCTGTGGCACGGAATGGTCGATGTGCGGGACGTACCCGCCCTGCGCGACCAGCGGCGCGATGCGGGCCAGCTCCCCGTCGATGGCCGTCCTGTCGCCCCCGATCACGGGCCTCTTGTCCACCCCCCCGATGAGCTGCAGCCGCGGGTACTCCCTGCGCATGGCAACGATGTCGTTCACGGCCTCGACGGGGAACAGGCCCGTCACGCCGGCCTTCACCCAGGAGGGCACAAGCTCGTCGATCCGCCCGTCGCAGTCGACAACGATGCTCGGCACGTGGTGCTGCCGGGCAAAGTCCACGAGGCGCGCAGTGTAGGGAGCGGCGAACTCCTCGAACATGGCCGTCGAGATCATGGAGCCCCCGCGGTAGGCCACGTCCTCCAGAATGACGATGCAGTCGATGTCGATCCGCGAGAGGATGAGGTCCCAGTAGTCCATGGTGAAGGAGAGGAGAAACGCGCACAGCTCGTGGATCAGCCCGGGATCGTCGTACAGGGCGGTCATGTAGCCCACGTCGCCCATCAGGGCGCGCGGGAAGTAGGTGAACCCGAAAGGCTCGCCGCCCAGGCGGATCGGGTACTCCCTGTCGGCCAGGGCCGCGGCAAGGGCGTCGATGGGGGCGGGCAGCCGGGCGGCGAAGTTCCTGTCGTAGCGGGCCATGTAGTCGCCCAGGTCCTGCCGGGTCCTGATGGGGAAGCCCACCGAGTGCCAGGTGGCCGCGTTGTCCTTGGTCACCATCTTCGTGATGCCGTAGCTGTCGGTGAAGATCCGCCTGTGCTCGTCCTCCTCGACCACCCGGCGCGGCAGCCGGGGGCTGAAGTCGATGGGGAACTTGGCCAGGTGCGACTCCAGTCCCAGGGCGGGCATGACGTTGCCGTCCACCAGCTCGCTCGTGCCCGACTTGGAGACACAGTGCGCTCTCGAAGCCGAAGGGCAGGGAGCCGCGGATCGTGTCGCCGTCCAGCGCGGAGTCGGGCAGCTCCTCGCACGCAGGGAAGGCCCTCGCCGCAGCCAGCGGCGCACGGCGCCTGCCCAGTAGCCGAACTCGGCCTTCGGCGCCGGGGCGCCGGGCTCGAAGGCAACCGTGGCGAGGAACTTTTCGCGCGCCGTCATTCTCTCCCCTTCGCTGCCGGCAGGTCGAAGAAGCGAAGCGCCATCATGCCGGCGTTCTTCGCGCACTCGATGCCCACGTCAGAGTCCTCGATGACCACGCAGCTCGACGGCTCGGCGCCCAGCCTCTCGGCCGCTGTCAGGAAAAGGTCGGGGTGGGGCTTGCCCCGTGCCACGTCCTCGGAGGTCGCGATCGCGTCCACCTCGATGCCGAAGGCCGCCATCACGGGAAGGATGGAGGGCCGTGAGCTTCCCGAGGCGATGGCCACCCTGTGGCCTGCCGCCCGCAGCACGCCGCAGCAGCTCGATGTTCGCGGGGATGGGATCGGCCTTTCCCGCGTACTCCTTCGCGATCTCGACCTTGCGCCTGTAGACCGCCTCGACGTCGACCTGCTTCCCGGCCGCCCGGGCGAACCATGCGATCTGCTCCCTGCCCGTCATCCCGGCCTGCGAGAAGAAGCGCGCGCGGTCGAGGGGGACCCCCGCCTCGGCGAGGGCCCTGCCGTACGCGGCGAAGTGGGACTCCATCGTGTTCACCAGCACGCCGTCGAAGTCGAAGATGTAGGCGGTCTTCACGGCAGCACCTTCCGGATCGCCTCGACGATGGTCGAGGTCTGGGGAATCACGGCAGCCTCGTTGGAGGGAGCGAACGGGATGGGCGTGTCGGGCACGGCCACGCGCACGACCGGGGCGTCGAGGGACCACACGGCCTGCTCGGCCGCGAGGGCCGCGATCTCGGATGCCACCCCGCAGGTGAGCACGTCCTCGCTGGCCACCACGAGCCGCCCCGTCTTCCGCACCGAGGCGAGGATGGCCTCGCGGTCGAGCGGCACGAGGGTGCGCGGGTCGATCACCTCCACCTCGATGCCCTCCGCCGCGAGCTCCGCGGCCGCAGCCAGCGCCTTGTGCACCATGAGCCCGGTGGCCACCACGGTGACGTCCCTTCCCGGGGCGTTTCACCTCTGCCACCCCGAGGGGCACGAGGTACTCCGTCGGCGGGGCCGCGGCGGAATGCCGGGCCCAGCCCGTCGACGGCCGTCTTCGCCTTGCCGCCCGGTGAGCTTCCGCCGTAGAGAAGCTTGTG
The DNA here is from genome assembly GCA_963733835.1 of uncultured Spirochaetota bacterium. Lineage (GTDB taxonomy): Bacteria > Spirochaetota > Spirochaetia > SZUA-6 > Fen-1364 > CAVTER01. The sequence goes on along the minus strand of CAVTER010000007.1, from coordinate 37,246 downwards.
CTCGAAGAACATGACAGGGTTGTCGTCGCGGATGGCGCTCTTCAGCAGGCCCTTCGCGTCGTACGGTGTGCACGGGAAGACGACCTTCAGGCCCGGTGCGTGCATGAACCACGCCTCCAGGGACTGGGAGTGCTGCGCGGCCCTGCCCGTGGCCCCGACGGGAGCGCGGATCACGAGGGGCACGCTGACCTGGCCGCCCATCATGAACCGGATCTTGGCGGCCTGGTTCACGATCTGGTCCATGGCGCAGGCCATGAAGTCGTTGAACTGGATCTCCACGACGGGGCGCAGTCCCGTCATGGCCGCGCCGACGGCCGCGCCGACGATGGCGGCCTCGGAGATGGGGGTGTCGCGCACGCGGGCCTCACCGAAGCGGGCCAGGAGTCCCTCGGTGACCCTGTAGGCGCCGCCGAAGACACCGATGTCCTCGCCCATCACGAACACCGACGGGTCCCTCTCCATCTCCTCGACCAGGGCCATGCGCAGGGCCTGGACGATCGAGCGCGCTTCGTCAGGCATAGATGTACCTCCGCCAGTCGTCCGGCGCGGGATCGGGGCTCGTCTCCGCGAAGCGCACGGCATCCTCGATCTGCCGCACGGCCTCCTCGTCCACCGCGGCCAGCTCGGCCTCGGCCGCGCCAAGGCCCCGCAGGCGTTCTGCCAGCAGCAGGAGGGGGTCCCTCTTCTTCCACTGCTCCAGCTCCTCCCTCGTGCGGTAGCTGGACGGCTCGAACCGCGAGTGGCCCATGAACCTGTAGGTCTTGCACTCGAGCAGGGTGGGGCCGCCCCCGGTCCGCGCCTTCGCCACAGCCTTTCCCGCGGCCTCGTACACGGCTGCCGCGTCCATGCCGTCGACGACGTGGCCCGGCATGCCGTAGCCGGCCGCCCTGTCGGCGATGTCTTCGCGCACCATGACCCGCCTGTAGTGGGTGGAGAACCCGTAGACGTTGTTCTCGCACACGAACACCACGGGCAGCTTCCACACGGCGGCAAGGTTCATGGCCTCGTGGAAGGCCCCCTCGTTCACGGCGCCGTCCCCGAAGAACGCCGCCGACACCTGTCCCTGGGCTCGGGATTGGCAGGTGAGCCCGCGCACCGACCGCGATGGGGATGCCGGCAGCCACGATGCCGTTGGCGCCCAGCATCCCGACGCCAAAGTCGGCGATGTGCATGGACCCGCCCATGCCGCGGCAGCAGCCCGTGCTCTTTGCGAACATCTCGGCCATGACCCCGCGAAGGTCGGCGCCCTTGGCGATGCAGTGGCCGTGGCCCCTGTGGGTGCTGGTGATGTAGTCGGTGCGCGCGAGGTGCGCGCACACGCCGGCAGCCACCGCCTCCTCGCCGTTGTACTGGTGCATGCTTCCCGGCATGTCGCGCGTGGAGAAGAGCTGGTAGAGCTTCTCCTCGAACCTGCGGATGAGCACCATTGTCGCGTACAGGCGCAGGCCCAGGGCCTTGTCCAGCGGGGACGCGGGGTCGCGCGCAGGCCTCTTCGTGGCGCCCGGCTTCTTCTTCGCCGGTTGCACCCGTGCTTTCGCCTTATCCATTACCGTCCTCCCCTGGGCGGGCTGCTGCACCGCCCCTTGGGCGGGCTGCGCACTGCCTCCAGGGCCAGGAGCCGCACCGGGCAGGAGTCCAGCCCGTGCACGGGCAGGGCCAGGGCGAACAGGGTGAACCGCTCCCGCCGCAGCGCGTCGAGGTTCGTGGCGAACTCGATGATGGGGATGGCGTTCTCCATCAGGAGCTGGTGGTTGGGCTGGTCGGGAACACCCTTCAGCTCGATGCCCGAGGCATCGGAGCCGATGAGGGAGATCCGCTTCTCGAGGGCCAGCCACCGGATGGCATCGTGGGAGATGAACGGCCTGTCGTGCGACCGGGGCGTGCGGTAGTACCGGGCGCAGTTGAAGTTGAAGAGCAGCATGTCGCCCGTCCGGATCCTGTGGCCCAGGGCTTCCAGCTCCGCGCGCTCGACCCCGTCGCCCGGGGCCTTGTGCCGGAAGTCCAGGAGCACCGCATCGCCCACGAGGCGCTCCAGGGGGAAGGCGGCCGCGTCCATGCCCGTGCGGCAGTGGTGGTAGGGGAACTCGATGTGGGTGCCGCAGTGGGAGGACATGCGGATATCTTGCAGAATGTACCAGGTGTCCGCGCTGCGCTTGTACTGCGGGTACAGCTCGTCGGTGAAGTGGGTGTCAAGCGTGAGGTGGTACTCCTCCTTCCCGGGGTAGAGGGGATGGCTGAGGTCCACGAGCCTGCCCGCGAGGGCTCTCGGCATGATCGGCGCTCCTCCGCGTGTGGAATTGTTTACCTTTTGAACGAGCCGGATTGTAACTTTGTTACAGAGTCCCGTCAAGCGCGCGCGGCGGCGCGCCGAAAGAGAAGGGGCGGCACCTGCCGCCCCTTCCGAGCGGATGGCCGCCCTACTTCTTCATCTTCGCCTCGTAGTCCTTCTGGAACTGGTCGATCGTGGTCGGGGTGAGCAGGGCCACGTCGACGGGGACCACCGCGTCCTCGTACTTCTCGCCGGCGAATATCTTCTGCATCAGCTTCACCGACTCGTAGCCGATGTTGTACGGCTGCTGCGCGATGTCGGCGGCCATGATGCCGTCCCTCATCGCCTGGATCTCCTCGGGGTCGCCGTTGTAGCCGACCACCATGATCTTCTTGCCCGCCGCCTTGATCGCGTTGGCAGCGCCCACAGCCTCGCGGCCGCTGCAGAAGAACACTGCGGCAAGGTCGGGGACCGCGGACATCATCTGCTGCATCGTGTCATAGCCGCCCTCGGCGGTGGGGTTCTGCACGATGAGCTCCGTGGCGACCGGGTAGCCCAGCTCCTTGGCCCTGGCGATGAAACCATCGCCCCTGCCGCGGGCGTAGGTCCACTGGGGCTGCACGGTTCCCACGCCGACCTTCGCGCCCTTCTTGCCCTGCTTCTCCAGCTCCTTCGCGATGAACTCCATGGCCATCTGGCCGCCCTTGAAGTTGTTGGAGATGAGCAGCGCGTTGACGGGGCCCGACTTGCCGATATCGGCGCAGACAACGGGGATCTTCGCGTCGCGGGCCTTCTTGACCGCGGGGCCGATGGCGCCCGGGTCGACGGGCGTGATCACGATGCCGTCCACCTTCTGGCCGACCAGGCTGTTCAGGTCGTTGACCATCTTGTCGGCCTTCTGGTTCTGGTCGATCATGAGGTAGTTGTAGCCCAGGTCCTTGCACGCGTCGCGCACGCCTTTCTCGATTGCCTGGAAGAACGTGAACTCCATCGTCCACACGGAGAACCCGATCGTCTTCTTGCCGCCGGCCTTCTCGCCCGCGCCGCCGGCGAACACCAGCCCGCCGATCACGGCGAGCATGACCAGAACCAGCAGAATCCTCTTCATGTGAATCCCTCCTTGCGTGATGTGCTTCGATCCGCGACAGCTGCGCGGGGCCACTGCGCCCACCTCCTTGTTCTCGTCCGACCGCTCAGGTGTCCCGCTGCCCCAGGACGGCGGACTTTATTCTGTTGATGCCCACGGCGAAGATCAGCACGAAGCCGGTGGCCACGTACTGCCAGTAGGAGTTGACCTGGTTCACGCCCAGGCCGTTCTGCAGGAACGTCATGAAAAGCGCGGCGAACAAGGCCCCCACCAGGTTGCCGCTGCCTCCCGTGAGCTGGGTGCCCCCCAGCACGGCCACGGTGATGACTTGGAACTCGAAGCCCTGGCCCGTCATGCCGGGGTTGATGCTGCCGAGGAAGGAGCCGTTCACGACCGTGGCGATGCCGACAAAGAAGCCGACGAGGACGAACACCGTGTTCTTGATCCTGTCGACGTTGATCCCCGAGAGCATGGCCGCGTTCCTGTTGGTCCCCACGGCGACCACGTAGCGGCCGAACGGGGTCTTCTTCAGTACGTAGATCGCCCCCGCGAAGCAGACGGCCGTGAGGATGACCGGGAAGGGGATTCCCAGCACACTGCCCCCGGCGATGAACAGCCAGAATGGATCCGTGATGTAGACCGGCGTATTGGTCGTGTAGATGTAGGCGAGGGCCCTGTAGACGAACTGCATGCCCAGGGTGGTGATGAAGGCGGGGATGCGCAGCTTGGTGACGAACACCCCGTTCACCATGCCCAGCACCGTCGAGACGGCCACGGTCACCAGCACACCGCCCACGCCGCCGATCACCTTCACGAGGGAGGCGCCCAGGACCCCCGACAGGGCGGCCATGGCGCCCACGGAGATGTCCATGTCGCCGCTGATGATGCAGAACACCATCCCGATCGAGCCGATGGCGGTGAGCGAGGAGAAGGAGAGGTTGCTGAGCAGGCTGTACCCGGTGCGGAAGCTCGGCGACAGGATCGAGAAGACCGCCACCAGGAGCACGAACAGGGCGGGAAGCCCGAAGGAGTCCCACCGCCGGGCGACGCGCACGAGGAGGGTGGGGCGTCCGCCCCTGGCTGCCGGGTCGCTCATACCTTGATCCCCTTTGCCCTGGCCGCGTGCAGGTAGCGGATCCGCAGGCCCTCGATGAACAGCGCGAGCATCAGGACCAGCCCCACGGAGAGCATCTGGTAGAAGATCTGCACGTTGATGAGATTCAGCCCGTAGTAGATCATCGAGACGAAGATCCCCGCGAGCATCGTGCCCCACAGGTTGCCCCGGCCGCCGCTCAGGGACGTGCCTCCCAGGATGGTGACCGTGAGCACGACGAGCACGAACCCCGGCGACATCGACGGCATCCCGATCAGCGCCTGCGAGGTGCGGATCACGCTCGCGATGCCGGCCATGAAGGCCACCAGCACGTACACGCCGATCTTGACAGCGTCCACGTTCAGGCCCGAGATGCGCGAGGCGTTCTCGTTGGAGCCCACGGCTGCCACGTGCCTGCCGAAGGAGGCGCGGTAGACGATGACGTAGAAGACGGCGAAGAACACGACCATCACGTAGATGGGGATGGGGATCCCCAGCAGCTTGCCCGTCCCGATGGTCATGAACTGCTTCTGGCCGATGACGATCATCCTGCCGCCCGCCACCAGGAGGGCCACGCCCTTGATGATCGTGGACATGGACAGCGTCGTGATGAGCGGGTTCACCTTCAGCTTCGCGATGATGATGCCGTTCAGCAGCCCCACAACCGAGCCGATGAGCACGGAGACGAGGATGGCCAGGGGAATGCCGATCGCGGGAATGAGGATGGCGAGGAACACGCTCACGAGGGCCATCACCGACTCGACGGACAGGTCGAAACCCCCGCTCATCAGGGCGAGGGTCATGCCGTATCCGACCACGGCGGCGTAGCTGCCCTGCGCGATGATGTTGAGGATGGTGTCCAGCTTCAGGAAGTTCGGGGTGGCGATGGTCAGGAACAGCGCCCCCGCCACGATGAAGAAGAAGATGCCGAACTTCTCGTACAGCTTGAGGAAACGGATCATGCGCGCGCCCCTCCCGCCTGGCCGATCTGGGCGGCCACCAGCTTCCCGCTGTCCATGCTTTCGCGGGTGAACTCCGCGGCCTTCCGTCCCTTGTACAGGACGATGCAGCGATCGGGAAGGTTCACCAGCTCGGGCAGCTCCGAGGAGGTGAGCATGATCGACATGCCCTTGTCCGCCAGCTCGCGCAGGATACGGTGGATTTCCGCCTTGGCCCCCACGTCGATGCCCCGGGTGGGCTCCAGGAGGATGAGCGCCTTGCAGTCGGTGAGCAGCGTGCGGCCGATGAGAACCTTCTGCTGGTTGCCGCCGCTGAGGTAGATGATGCGCTGCCCGGGGCCAGCCAGCTTGATGTCCAGGCGCCTGCGGATCTCGTCGAACCGCTTCCCTTCCTCCGTGTCGCGGATGAACAGTCCCCGCAGGAACGAGAGCGTCCGGATGATGATGATTGTCAGGTTGTGCAGCACCGACATGGCCGGCAGCAGCCCGGCGTTCTTCCTGTCCTCGGTCACGTACCCGATTCCCAGCCGGATGGCGTCGCGCGGACGGGCGATCTCGACCTTCCGCCCCTCGAACAGCACCTCGCCCGACTTCTTCGGCACCACGCCGAACAGCGACTGCAGGAGCTGGTGGGCACCCGACCCCAGCACTCCCGCCAGGGCCAGGATCTCGCCCTTGTACAGCGTCAGGGACACCCCGTCCACGGAGTCGGCTACCGAGTAGTCGCGCACTTCCAGCAGCGGCTCGCGGGCCGGCCCCGTCCGGGCCGACTCTGCGAAGTAGTCCTTGACCACCTTGCCGACCATCATCTCGATGATGCCGTTCCTGTCCGTCTCGCCCGGGAGCTTCGTCCCGACGGTGCGGCCGTCGCGCATCACCGTGATCCTGTCGGCCAGCTCGAATGCCTCCTCGAGCCTGTGCGAGATGTAGATGATCGACACGCCCCGCTGGCGGAGGCTCTTCACGATCTCGAAGACCTTGCGGACTTCCTTCTCGGTGAGCGTCGCGGTGGGCTCGTCCATGATGATGAGGCGCGCCTCGTGGGAGAGGGCCTTGGCGATCTCGACCATCTGGCGCTGAGCCACGGTGAGGTCGCTCACGAAGCTCTTCACGTCCAGCGGCATGTCCAGCGTGGCCAGGATCTCGGCGGCCCGCGCGTTCAGTCGCCTGTAGTCGATCAGCGCGCCGCCGGCCGTCTTCGGCTCCCTGCCCACGAAGATGTTCTCCGCCACGGTGAGGTCGGGGATGAGGTTGAACTCCTGGAAGATGACCGAGATCTTCGAGCGCTGCGACTCGTGCGTGGAGGCGAAGGTGACGGGCTTCCCGTCCAGGAGGATCTGCCCGCCGTCGGCGCCGTAGACGCCGCCAAGGATCTTGATCAGGGTGCTCTTGCCCGCACCGTTCTCCCCGACAAGGGCGTGGATCTCGCCGGGACGGACCTCGAAGTCCACCTTGTCCACCGCCACGACACCCGGGAACCGCTTGGTCAGCTGCACCGTGCGGAGAAACTCACCGTTCTGGCTCATTCCGTATTGTCCTTGCAGCGCCAGCCCTCTGCCGCAAGCGGCCGGGGCCATCCGCGCCCGCACATGATACAGGAACCCGGCCGGTTGTCAAACGATTCTTCAGGAATCCCGCAAAAATCCCTAGCCTCGGAAGGTCGTCCGTCCCCCGTCCAGCAGGATCTCCTGGCCCGTGATGTAGTCCCCCCAGCTGCTCGCGAGGTACGCCACCATGCCCGCCACGTCTGCGGGCCGGCCCAGCCGGCCCACGGGGATCTGCGCCATCAGCTTCTGCCGCGCCGCCTCGTCGGGGTAGCGCTGCCGCAGGAGCTCGGTTTCGATCACGCAGGGGTGCACGATGTTTGCCAGGATGCCCCTGCGGCTGTACGTGCGGCAGAGGTACTTCATGATCCCCGTCATGCCCGCCTTTGCGGCGGCGTACTCGATGGCACCGCCGCCGCCGTCGTAGACTGCGGAGGAGCCGATCAGGATGACCTTGCCCCCGCCGGCGGCGAGCATGCCCGGCAGCGCGGCGCGCACGGCGAAGAACGCGCTGTCCAGGTTCAGCGCGATCCCCGCCTCCCACTCCTCGACGGCGAGCGACTCTGCCGGCGGGGTGTTCTTTCCCACGTTGCACACCAGCGTGTCGATGCGGCCCTTCTCCCGCGCGACCCGTTCGGCAAGAGCCTGCGTGGCAGGGAAGTCCAGGGCATCGACTGCCTCGGCCCGCGCGCTGCCGTCGGCAGACCTCACCTCGGCCAGCAGGCTCTCCACCGCTGCCGCCGCCTCGGGCCTGCCCGTCCACGTGAACACCACGTGCGCGCCGGCCTCGCAGAGGATCCGGGTGATCCCGGCCCCGATGCCCCTGCTGCCGCCGACCAGGAGAACCGTCCGCCCCGAAAGGTCGATTGCCAGCATGCGGCCCTCCTGTCAGGAGACCTGCATCAGCTCCCGCGCGGCCTTCGCGATGCGCGCCGCGTCGGGCACGTAGAACTTCTCCATCGGCGGCGAGAAGGGCGCCGGGGTGTTCGGGGCGGCCACGCGCCGCACGGGGGCCAGCAGGCAGTCGAGCATCTCCTCGGCCAGCGTGGCGGCGATCTCGGCGCCGATGCCGCCGCGCTTCGGGCTCTCCTCGACCATCACGACCCGGCCGGTCTTCGCCACCGAGGCCTTGACCAGCTCCCAGTCGAACGGCACGAGGCTGCGCGGGTCGATGACCTCGGCGCTGATGCCTTCCTTCGCCAGCAGCGTCCGCCGCCTGCAGGGCGCGGTGCATCATCAGCAGCGTGGCGATGATCGTCACGTCGGTGCCCTCGCGGCGCACGATGCCCTTGCCGATCGGCACGGTGTAATCGTCGTCGGGGATCTCGCTGGAGGCATCGACCGCTGCCGGACTCCGGCCCGGGCGCCCTTCGAGCCGTACAGCAGCTTGTGCTCGAACATCAGCACCGGGTTGTCGTCGCGCACGGCGGCCTTGAGCAGGCCCTTGGCGTCGTAGGCCGTGGCCGGGCAGACGATCTTGATGCCCGGCAGGGGCAGGAAGTACGGCTCCATGATCTGCGCGTGCTGCGCGCCGCGGCCGGTCACGCCGACCGGCGCGCGCATGACCATCGGCACCGTCGAGCTTCCCGCCCGACATGTAGCGCATCTTGGCGATCTGGTTGACGATCTGGTCCATGGCGCAGAAGAGGAAGTCGGCGTACTGCACGTCGGCGATCGGCCGCATGCCCATCATCGCCGCGCCCAGGGCGACGCCGGAGAAGCCGGCCTCGGAGATCGGCGTGTTGATCATGCGGTCGGGGAACTCCTTCTCCAGGCCGAGCGTGACGGTGAAGGCGCCGCCCCAGCCGCCGGGGATGCCGATGTCCTCGCCGATGCAGAACACGCGCGCGTCGCGCCGCATCTCCTCCGCGATCGCCTCGCGCAGGGCTTCGGCGATGCTCAGTCGTTTCGCGCTCATACGAACAGGTCCTCCAGGGCATCCTCGGGCCGGGGCTCGGGGGCGGCCATGCGCCTTGCGCACCGGCCGCCTCGATCTCCGCGTTCACCTCGGCGCGCAGTCGCGTCCAGCCGGGCCTGCGTCGGCGACCTTGTCCGCGAGCAGGCGCTTCGCGAACCGGCCGATGGGCTCGTTGGCTCCAGCGCCTGCTTCCGCTCGTCCTCGGGCTGGTACGAGGCACGGGTCGCGGCGCGAGTGGCCGGTGATCCGGTAGGTCACCAGCTCCAGCAGCGTCGGCCCCTTGCCCGCGCGGGCGCGGGCGACCGCCTCGCGCGCCGCCTCGTACACGGCCAGCACGTCGTTGCCGTCGACCGTCGACGCCGGGGATGCCGTAGGCGCACGCCCTGCTCGGCGATGTGCGCGACCTTCATCGACCGTCGACACGGGCGTCGAGGCGCCGTAGAGGTTGTTCTCCACCACGTAGACCACCGGCAGGTCCCAGATCGCGGCCATGTTGACGCCTCGTGGAAGGTGCCCTCGTTGGTGGCCCCGTCGCCCATGAAGGCAGACCGCCACCCGCTTCTCGCTTCCGCATCTTGAAGGCCAGCGCCATGCCGGTGGCGATCGGGAAGCCCGCCGCCGACGATGGCGATGGCGGGCACCATGCCCTTCGACAGGTCGCCGACGTGCATGGAGCCGCCCTTGCCCTTGCAGCAGCCGGTGACCTTGCCGAACAGCTCGGCCATCATGGCGTCGACGCTGAGGCCCTTGGCGAGCGCGTGGCCGTGCGGCCGGTGGGTGGAGGTGATGACGTCGTCGGGCCCGCAGGGCCGCGCACACGCCCACGGCGCACGCCTCCTGGCCCTGGTACTGGTGGATGGTGCCGGGCATGAGCCTTCGAGGAACAGGATCTTCACCCGCTCCTCGAACTCGCGGATCAGCACCATCTGTCCGGTACAGGCCGAGGAGCCACCCCGCCCGGACTTCCGTTCCGCGAACGCCTTGCGTCACGCGAATGCCCCCGGTTCGAGATATCTCTTTCACGCGCGCGAGGAACCGCGCCGCGGCGTCGCCGTTCACCAGCCGGTGGTCGACGCGTGAGCGTGAGGCGCGCCAGCGGCCCGACGGCGCATCGCCCGTCCGGCGGCAACCGGGCGTCGGCGCGACCGCGCCCGACGGCGAGCGCCGCGGCGTGCTCCGGGGTACACGATGGCGTCGAAGCTCTCGACGGGCAGCATGCCGAGGTTGCTCACGAGGAAGCAGCTCTCCCTCCATCTCGGCCGGGCCGAGGGCGCCCGCGCGCGCCTTCGCGGCGAACGCGGCCACGTCGATCTCGCGCGAGATGGCATCGACTGTCTTCGCGTCCGCCCCGCGCACGACAGGCGCGTACAGGTCGTCGGCCGACGGCCACCGCGAAGGCCACGTCGATCGTCGCGTTCCTGCACGACCTCGCTCCCGCTCCACGTGCGCCCGCAGCAGGGGCATCTCGGCGAGGCCCTGCCCACGGCCCGACGAGGTAGCGCGTCCCAGGACACGCCGGGGCTTCGAGGCGCGCAGTGCGCTTCGACGGCCTCATGTCGACCGCACGGCACATGGTAGGTCGGCTTCTCGGCCCAGCTCTTCGCGACCTTGCGGGCCACGGCAGCCTGGATTCCTGAAAGCGGGGTGCGGCCGGCGACGGCCGCAGGGGCGGGCGCGGACGAGGCGGCGCCCGGGGCCCCCGGCGCCGCGGCAAGGATGTCATCCCTGGTCACGGCCCCGCCGGGGCCCGTGCCCCTGACCGCTGCCAGGTCGACGCCGCGCTTCGCGGCCAGCTGCCGCAGCGCCGGGGAACCTCCGCGGCCCGGGGGGACGCGGGCTTCGCCCGCCGGTCCGGCCCCCGCGGCGCTTCCCGCGGGAGTCGCGGCTGCCGGCCCGGCGCCCGCATCGGGCACTGACTCGCCTGCGGCGCCGATCCACGCGATCAGCTCGCCGGCGCGGGACCTTCGCCCCTTCGACGGCGATCCTTCGCAGGAGCACGCCGTCGGCGACCGATTCGATCTCGTTGACGCCCTTGTCCGTCTCGACCTCGAGCAGCGGCTCGCCCACGCGGACCGCCTGTCCTTCCTTCTTCAGCCAGCGGGACAGGACGACGTCGCCCTCGACCGTGCCCACGTCGGGCATGCGGATCGGGGTGGCCATCAGCGCCTCCCTTCGCGCCGCTGCCCGTCAGCAGCTCGCGCACCAGCCGGACGCTATCGGTGCCCTCGCCCCGGCGCACGACCTCGGTGATGGCATCGAGTCCGCGGGCCTGGATCCTCTCGATCATCGCGCGCACCCAGGCGAAGGACTCCGCGGCCGCGGCGACCTTCTCCTCGCGGTACGGGAAGATGTCCAGCGTGAGCCACCCCTTGTAGCCGCGCGCGCAGCAGCCAGTAGACCATCTCGAGGTACTCAGCCGCGTGGACCGTGGCGAAGATCATGTCGTCGTCCCAGCTCCGGTAGTTGTCGTTGAGGTGCACGTAGTCGAGCAGCCCGTGGTCGGCGAGGAGCGCCGCTGCCTCTGCCATGTTCTCGCCGGCGGCGAGGGAGTGCCCGACGTCGAGCAGGCACCCCGTGTTGGGGATGCCCTGCAGCAGCAGGATGGTCTTCGCGGCGCTGTTGACGAAGCAGTGCCTGCGCGGCTCGCGCAGCTTGTACTCGACCAGGACCTTCACCTGTGTCGAGTGCGCCGCGCACGCGGCCACGCCCTCGCGCAGCCACTTCCACGCCTCGCCGTAGTCGGCCTGGAAGGGGTAGTCGAACCCGTCCTGGCCGGGCCACACGTCGACGTAGGAGCAGCCCGCCGCGGCCGCCCAGTCCATGCACTTCTTCACCTCGGCCACCGCCGCGCGCCGGGTCTGCGGGTCCGAGGCTGCGAGGCTGCCCCGTCCCCACTTGGCCTGCGTCCACAGGTCGGGCACGATCATGGGGATCGCGAACCCGTGCTCGCGGAACAGCCGGGTCACCGTGGCCATGTTCTCGTCGTTGATGTGCCAGTTGCCCACCAGCTCCAGGCCGTCCAGGCCCTCCACCGTGCGGGCCATGGAGAGCATCTCCTCCATGGTCGCGCCGCCCCGGCCGTAGCCGCCCAGGCAGTAGCGATCAGCGCACGAGGCGAAGGTGGGCAGGCAGGCCCCCAGCTTCCACTGCTTGAACATCGCGCTCCTCCTCCCGCGGGCAGATGCCCCGGCCGTTCTCAGTCCTCGAACTCCATCCGCCGCCGCCTCAGCGGCGCACGCGCATCCGCAGCATCTTCTCCGTGAGGGCGTTCACCTGCTCCACGTCCCAGCCCGCCCGCGCGTGGCGGGCCGCCAGCAGGTACAGCGCATCCAGCACGCACAGCTGCGCCGTGCGGGAGGAGAGCGCCGCCACCTTCACCCGTGTCTCGGGGAAGGATGTGCAGAAGAAGTACCTGCTCGCCTCGCCCAGCGGCGAGCGCAGGTAGTTGGAGATGCCGATCGTCACGCCCCCCCGGTCGCGGGCGATGCGCATCCCCTCCACGGTGATCGACGAGCGACCCGAGTGCGAGATGCCGATCACCGCGTCGCCCGGCCGCACGCGCATGGCCTGCAGCAGGATATGGGAGCCGTCGACGTACCCCTCGGCCTGGAAGTCGAGGTACGACAGGCGCAGCGCCGCGTCGCGCGCCACGTTTCCCGAGCCGCCCATGCCGAAGAGCATCACCCTGCGGCTGGCAGCCATGGCCTTCGCCGCCTCCGCGAGCTCCCCCAGGGGGAGGATCTTCAGCGTATCCTCGATGCTGCGGATGGTCCCGAGGAACACCTTGCGGGCGATCTCCTCGTCGGTGTCGCGGGGGGTGACCTGCTCGAAGATGTAGCGGGCCGTGGCCCCCGTCTCGCGTGCCAGCTCGAGCTTGAAGTCCTTGAAGTCGGCGAAGCCCATGCGCCGCACGAACCGGCTCACCGACGCCACGCTCACCCCGCCCCGGCGCGCGAACTCCTGCACCGAGCTGCGGGGGGCGGCCTCCGCGTTTGCCAGGATGTAGTCGGCCACCCTCCCCTCTGCGCGCGGCAGGGAGGCGTGCAGGGAGCGGATCTTCACGAGCACACCGGGCACCGGACACCTCGCCTGTTAAATATTTTCAGAACTGGGCGACCCAGTGTAAGGTTATTACACCATCCTGTCAAGACGTCCCCGCCCCGCCGACGGCTCCCCGGGGCCTTTCAAACTCCCCATCACCGGGTTCACTTTCTCCATTTGCGGCGGGCCGGGCCCCGTGGTACGATTGGCTGCCCGTCCGGGGGCACTGCCGTCCACGAGGAGGAGAGCGCCGATGACGTCACGCGAGCGATTCCTGCGGACCCTTGACTTCCAGGCCGTCGACAGGCCGTGGTTCCGCGCCTACGCCTTCGTCTGGCCCGAGACGGAGGCGGAGTGGAGGAGGCAGGGCTACGAGGGACCCGAGCTGGGGTGGCACGGGGAGGGCCTGCCGCAGAGGTTCGGCCTGGACGAGCTGCTCCGCGTCGACCCGTGGTACGGCCCGGTGCCCGAGTTCGAGATGAAGGTGATCGAGGAGGACGAGAAGACCCGCCTCTACGTGAACCACGAGGGCATCCTGATGCGGGAGCTCAAGACCCACACGGATACCAGCATGCCCCAGTTCGTGAAGTTCCCGGTGGAAAACCGCGCCGAGTTCGAGGCCTTCGCTGCCGAGAGGCTCTCCCTGAACCGGGAGAAGCGGTTCTCCGCCGACTGGCGCCAGCGCGTGGCCTCCGGGCAGGCTGCACGCCGTGGCGGGCGCGGCGAACGTCACCGCCGTGGCCGACGGCCAGGCTGCCGGTCGCGCCCCGGGGCCTGCCGTGCCCGCCGGCGCCTCCGCGCATGCGGGCGACGAGCATCCCCGCCTGTGCTGGGCAGACAGGTGGGGCGGGTTCTTCGGCTCGCTGCGCAACATGCTGGGGCTGGAGGGCCTCTGCCAGGCCTTCTACGACGACCCCGCCCTCGTCGAACGGATGATGGAGGAGCGCGCCGAGAGCGTGATCCGCGTCACCGAGGAGGTGATGAAGCACACCCGCATCGACGTGTTCTGGTACTGGGAGGACATGGCGTACAACCACGCCTCGCTGATCGACCCGAAGATGTACCGCCGCTTCGCCCTGAAGCACTACCGGAAGGTCAACGACTGGCTGCGGAGCAAGGGCATCCGTCACATCGGGCTGGACAGCGACGGCCACATCACGGAGCTCATCCCCCTCTGGATCGACGCGGGCCTCACCCACCTGTGGCCTTTCGAGGTCCAGTCGGGCATGGACGTGGTCGAGGTGCGCAGGCAGTACGGGAAGAGCCTGCGAATCATCGGCGGCATCGACAAGCGGGCCCTCACGCACGGCGCGCGCGAGATCCACGCCGAGGTGGACAGGGTCCTGCCCCTGGTCGCGCAGGGCGGGTACATCCCCGAGCTGGACCACAGCGTCCCGCCCAACGTGCCGTGGCCCAACTTCATCGAGTACGTCCGCTACGTGGACGAGCGGCTGGCCAGGGGCTGAGCCGCCCCCAGGAGGTGCAGCAGTGGGTGCAGTGAGGCAGCCGGCCGTGTCGGCCGGGGACAGGGCGATCATCCGGGGGCTTGCCGCGACGCTGCGGGACCTTGCCGCGGATCCCGTGATGGCGGAGAGGAAGAGGCTGTGGACGGCGGTGCACGACCTCGCGCAGGTGCGGCCCATGATCCTCTTCGAGACGGGGTCGGTCGACGGGTTCGTCCTGCCCTCAGAGCTGGCCTGCCAGGATCCCTTCCTGCGGTCTGTCGAGAGGAACATGCGCGAGACCGTCCGCCACGCGGAGGAGGTGGGCGACGACATCGTCGTGGAGCCGTACTTCCGCATCGGCTGGCAGATGCTTCTTCCCACCTTCGGCGTGGACGTCCAGACGAAGCCCGCCGTGATGGGGGGCGACGAGCTCTCACTCGGCTACACCTTCAACTTCCCCGTCCGCGAGCCCGCCGACCTCGCGAAGCTCCAGGCGCGGGCCCACGGCGTGGACAGGCAGGCCACGGCCCGGTCCAGGACCCTGCTCGAGGAGACGATGGGCGACCTGCTGCCTGTGCGGGTCGGCAACTACGACCCGTTCATCGTGGCCCCCGGAGACGAGGGGTTCTGCGGCAACTACTTCTTCGGGCTGACATGGCAGCTGTACAGGCTGATCGGCAACGACAGGTTCCTGTACTGGGTGTACGACGAGCCCGAAACCCTGCACAGGCTGATGCGCTACCTCTGCGACGACAAGGCGCGCCTGTTCCGTTTCATGGAGAAGGAGAAGCTTCTCGACATCAACACGGACACCCAGATGGCGGGACCGCGGGCCTACGGCTACGTGTCGGGGCTGCCGAACCTCGGCCACGACGGCCCCCTGGCGTTGAAAGACCTGTGGGGATGGGCAGAGTCGCAGGAGTCTATCAACATCTCCCCGTCCATGTTCAAGGAGTTCGTCCTGCCCTACCTCGCGGAGCTCTCCGCCCTGTTCGGCCTGGTCTACTGGGGATGCTGCGAGCCGGTGCACGACAGGCTGGACCTGATACTGCAGGCCATTCCCAACCTGCGCTCCGTATCCGTGTCGGGGTGGTCGAACCTGGAGCGGGTGGCGGAGATGCTGGGAAAGCGGTACGTGTACTCCCGCAAACCGACCCCGGCGCTGGTGAGCGGGGCCAACCCGCCGTGGGACCTGGCCAGGGCGGACATGCAGAAGACCCGGGAGGCGACCACCCGTCACGGCTGCAACGTCGAAATCCTCTTCCGTGACCTGTACACGGTCAATCACGAGCGGGGACGAATCGCCGAGTGGGTCAGGATGACGAAGTCCGTTTTCGGGCTGTGAGAGGCAGATCACGCATCCCCGGGGCAGTTTCTCCATTCCCCCGGGGACCGGGCTGTGGTAGAATGAGCAGCCGGACCGCCGGGGACCCCGGCCGGCTGCGAACTGGACACTCGTGTCATGAGACCGGACCGAAAGGGGGTGACAAGGGAAGCTGCTGGTCTCGTGCCCGTCTCTGATCTTTCGAAACCACGGAACGAACGAAGGAGGACATTGCGGATGAAGCGTGCAAGGATTCTTTTCATCGTCCTGGCCCTGGTCGCGGTGGCCGGCATGGCCTTCGCGGCAGATCCCTACGCGGTGTTCAACAAGTACCGCGACATGGCGAAGGCGGGAAAGCCGTACGCCGGCGCCCCCCTGAAGGGGAAGGTGATCGGGTTCGCCAACATCTTCGGCACCCTGCCGTTCTGCATCTCGGTCGAGAACAACATCAAGCAGCACCTGAAGCTCGCGGGCGTCGACCTGACCAAGGGCTGGATCAGCATGGACAACCAGTACGACTCGGTGCTCGGCCTCAAGAACGCCGACATCATGCTGTCCAAGAAGCCCCACTTCTTCATCGAGTTCCAGGCCGACTCGAAGGTCAACAACATCGTGGCCGGCAAGTTCGGCGCGGCGAAGATCCCGCTGCTCGCCATCGACGTTCCCATCCCCGGCTCCCCCTTCATGGGCGTCGACAACTGGAAGGTCGCCCTCATCGGCGGCCACGAGATGGCAAAGCAGATCAAGGCGAAGTTCGGCGGCTGGGACGGCGTCGACATGGTCGCCCTGGGCCAGATGCCCGCGGGCGGCGACGTGGTCATGCTGCGCTCCGAGGGCTTCGCGCAGGCCCTGTCCGAGGACTTCGGCATCGACGTGAAGGACCCCAAGATCGTGCGCTTCGACGGCGGCATGGGACAGACCGAGCAGGCCAAGGCGGCCATGGACGACGTGCTGGCTGCCCACCCCGACGCGGTGAAGATCGCCGTCACCTCCATCAACGAGCAGACCATGGCGGGCATCATCGCCTCGCTGCAGGGAGCCGGGCGCTGGGACCCCGAGAACGTGGTCGTCATCACCCTGGGCGTCGACGAGCTGGGCCAGTCGCAGATCAGGGACGGCCTGAGCGACGGCGGGGTGGCCTTCTTCCCCGAGAGGTACGGCGAGTACGTGGTGCCGGCGGTGATCGCCGCCCTCCAGGGCGCGCCCGGTCCCGCGTACATCTTCGTCGAGAACGTGATCATCAACAAGTCGAACATCGACAAGTGGTACCCGAAGAAGAAGTAGCGCGTGTCCCGCGGGGCTGGGCCTCCGCCCAGCCCCGCTCTCATTGAGGGGGGGTGGGGGAGCGAATGGACAACATTCTGTTGGAGATGCGGGGCATATCCAAGCAGTTCCCCGGCGTGCAGGCGCTCAAGGACGTGAGCATCGACCTGCGCGCGGGGGAGGTGCTCGGGCTTGTCGGGGAGAACGGGGCGGGAAAGTCCACCCTCATCAAGATCCTCGCGGGCGACTACAGCGCCGACGAAGGGGAGATCCTCATCAACGGGAAGAAGGCGGTCTTCCGCTCCCCGTCCGACGCCGCCGAGCTGGGAGTCCAGTTCATCTACCAGGAGCTGATCACCCTCGACACCCTCACCGTCGCGGAGAACCTGTTCGTCGGGCACCTCCCGCGCAGGCCGGGCCTCGGCACGGTGGACTGGCGGAAGGCGAACGAGGACGCCCGCGCCGTGCTGGCGCGGATGCACATCGACATCGACCCCCGCACCATCGTGGGAGACCTGACAGTCCACCAGAAGCAGGTGCTCGAGATCGCCAAGGCGGTCAACAAGAAGGCGAGCATCCTCGTCATGGACGAGCCCACGGCCGCCCTCGGCGAGGAAGACACCCAGTCCATGTTCAAGATCATCCGCAGCCTGCGGGAGCAGGGGGTCGGGATCGTCTACATCTCGCACCGCCTGAAGGAGGTCTTCGAGATCACCGACAGGGTCACCGTCCTGCGCGACGGGCGCAGGATCGGGACGGTCATCACGGCCGAGGCGGACATGTCTCACCTCATCGGCATGATGGTCGGCCGGGAGCTGGCGGAGTTCTACCCCAAGCGCGACGTGCCCGTGGGCGGGGTGCTCATGGAGGTGACCGACCTCACGATCGCCGGCATCATCGAGAAGATCAGCTTCTCGCTGCACGCGCGGCGAGATCCTGGGCCTGTTCGGCCTTCTCGGGTCGGGCAGGATGAACGTGCTGCGCGCCCTGTACGGCCTGGACGGGATCAGCGGCGGCAGCATCTCGGTGCAGGGCAAGGTCGCCCCCATCACGGGCCCCAGCGGCGCCATGGCCCACGGCATCGGCTACATGCCCATCGACAGGAAGCTGGAGGGACTCGCCCTGTCCCTGTCCGTGATGAACAACATCACCATGGCGAACATCGACGGCGTGGGGGCCGGCCTGTTCCTGAACAGGAAGCTCGAGCGCCAGAAGGCCGAGAAGTGGGTCGCGGACGTGAGCATCCGCACCCCCGACCTCTCCACAGACGTCAACAGCCTCTCGGGCGGCAACCAGCAGAAGATCGTCCTCGCGAAGCTCCTCGAGACCGGCTCGCGCATCTTCCTCATGAACGAGCCCACGCGGGGCATCGACGTGGGGGCGAAGGTGGACATCTACCAGATGATGGAGCGCCTCTGCGAGGCCGGGGCGGGGATCGTCATGATCTCCTCGGAGCTTCCCGAGATGCTCTCCATGGCCGACAGGATCATCGTCATCGCCGGGGGACGGGTCACGGCGGAGTTCGGCAGACAGGACGCGACGCAGGAGAAGCTCCTGCACGCGACAACGCTCTAGGGAGGCGCGCGCATGGGCGATACTCTGCAGCTGCAACCGGGCCCCGGCCTGAAGAAGCGGACCCCCGTCTCGACGACGATCATCCTCTTCGCGGCCCTGGTCGCCATGGTCGGCGTGTTCTCCGCCCTGAGCCGGGACTTCTACTCCTTCCAGAACATCTCGACCATGCTCACCAACATCTCCTTCAGCGGCATGGTGGCGGGAACGCTGACCCTCGTCATGATCACCGGCGGCATCGACATGTCCATCGGGGGGAACATCGCTCTCACCTCCTGCCTCGTGGCGTACCTCTTCAACCTGCAGACCCCCGTCCCGGGCTGGGCCCTGGTGCCCATCGCCCTGTGCCTGGGCGCCGCCATCGGTGTGTTCAACGGCTTCTTCATCACGCGACTTGACCTGCACCCCATCATCATGACCCTGGGCACCATGTCCGTGACGCGCGGGCTCGCCTACGTGCTCACGAAGAGCCGCTCCATCCTCATCATGGAAGACGTCACGGGCTTCCTCGGCAGGACGGTGATTCCCGGCATCATGATCCCCATCCCCCTGATCCTCTTCGCAGTCATGTTCACTGCCCTGTTCTTCCTGCTCAGCAGGTCGAAGTTCGGGCGCAAGGTGTACTGCATCGGCGCCAACCCGGCCGCGGCCCGGGTGTCCGGCATCAAGGTGAACCGGGTCAAGTTCCTCCTGTACCTCCTGAGCGGCGTGGCCGCCTCGCTGTCAGGGCTGATCCTCACAGGGCAGACCGCCGTGGGAATGCCACAGCACGCCAACGGCCAGGAGCTGGACGTGATCACGGCGGTGCTCCTGGGCGGGACGGCGCTGAGCGGCGGCAAGGGCAGCATCCTCGGCACGCTGGCGGGCGTCCTCATCCTCGGTGTCCTGTACAACGGGTTCACGATGATCGGGTTCCGCTACGTGCACATCCGCATCTTCCAGGGCATCATCCTCATCCTGATCGTGGCCCTCTACGAGCTGCGCCAGAAGAAACGGTACTAGGGAGGCGAGACGAGAATGAGCAGCGGACCCGCGGCCAACGGCAGGATGAAAAGGCGCACGGTGGCGGACGTGCTCTTCTACGGGAAGAGCATGATCCCCGCGCTGCTGCTGCTCCTGCTGATCCTCGTGCTGTTCTTCGGCTTCTTCACGAAGAACTTCTTCACCCTCGGGACCTTCAAGGCCATCACGAGCAACCTCCCCATCGTGGCCATCCTGTCCGTCGGCATGACCATCGTGCTTCTCGTGGGCGGCCTGGACCTCTCGGTGGGGTCCATCCTCGGGTTCACGGCGGTGAACGTGGTGCTCTTCCACGACGTGTTCGAGAAGGCGGGGATCCCCCTCGCCTGGCTGCCCCTTCTCGTCGTGCTGTGCAGCCTGGTCATCGGCACCGCCCTCGGCGTCCTCAACGGCCTGATCATCACGCGCATCGGGATCAACCCGGTCATCACCACGCTGGGGATGATGGCGCTGGCCCGCGGGATGTCCTCGTGGTTCGCCCTGGGCTTCGAGATCCTGAAGACGGGGAGGGTCACGGACCAGAAGTTCCTCAACCTCGCGCGCATGTACCTGCCGACGGGGAAGATCTCCATCATCCCCATCACCCTCGTCTACATCGTGGTCCTGTACGCCCTGGCCATCCTCATCCTGAAATACACCCGCTACGGGCGCAACCTGTACGCGGTGGGATCCAACGAGTACGCGGCGCGCCTGGCCGGCATCAACGTGCGCAGGATCAAGTTCCTGAGCTACGTGATCTCGGGCGCCATGGCGGGCCTCGCCGGGGCGATCCTCGTGGCCCAGCTCAGCCTCGGCCGCGACGACGCGGGCCTGGGCGTCGAGATGGAGGTGATCACGGCGGTGGTGCTCGGCGGGGTCAGCATGGCGGGCGGGAAGGGGAACCTCTTCGGTGTGATCATCGCCGTGATCATCATCGGTGTGATCAGGAACGGCATGGTGCAGCTGCAGGCAACGATCGGCCTCTCCTACTACTGGCGGGAGGTCGTGAAGGGGCTCATCCTGATCCTCGCCATCTCCATCGACGCGGCGCGCATCATGGCCACCAAGCGCCGCCAGGTCGTGCGGCAGTAGGGAGGCGCGATGAACGTCCGCGAGCGGTTCCTCCTGACGATGAGCGACTTCAAGGCCCGGGTGAGCCCCCCGAAGTGGGAGTTCGGCTACTGGGGCGAGAACATCGAGAACTGGTACACCGAGGGCCTGCCCCGCCGGCACTACCCGCGGCTGCCCGTTCGGACCTCCACCCCGAACTCCTCGCTGTACCTCCCCTGCTGGAAATCCATCCACACGGGACGCCTGTCGGCGGGGCTCGCCGTGATCGGCGGGGGCCTGTACTGGCCCACGCAGGGCTTCCCCATCGACAACGACGTGCGCGCCGAGCTGGGCATGGACCTCGGCCAGGTCCTCGTGAACGTGAACCTCCTGTTCCACCCCATGTTCGACGTGCGGGTGATCGAGGAAACCGACGAGACCATGACCTACGTGGACCTCGACGGCGTGAAGCGCCTCTTCATCAAGAAGACCGGCGTCATTCCCTCGGCCCTGGAGAACCCCATCCAGGACTGGGCCACGTGGAACCGGTTGAAGGCGGAGAGGTTCAACCTGAAAGACGTGAAGGGCCGCTTCCCCGCCAGCTGGCCCCGGCTGCTGGAACGATACAGGAACCGGGACTTCCCGCTCGTGCTGGGCGGCTACCCCCAGGGCTACTTCGGCACGCTGGCGCACCTCATGGGCTACGAGACGCTGTTCTACAACTATGCCGACGACCCGGCACTGATCCACGACATCCAGAAGACGTTCACCGAGGTGTGGCTCGCCGTGTACGAGGAGGTCCTGGCCCAGACCAGCGTGGACATGTTCATTTTCTGGGAGGACATCTCGGCGGGCAGCGGTTCCATGGTCTCCCCGGCCGCGATACGGGAGTTCATGGTTCCCTACTATAGAAGGGTGACGGCATTCCTCAAGCAGCACGGCGTGAAGGTGATCTTCGTCGACACGGACGGGGAGTGCACCGACCTCGTGCCCCTGTTCCTCGACGGCGGCCTGACAGGCATGTACCCCATGGAGGCGAGCTGCGGGGTGGACATCGTGAAGGTGCGAAAGCTCTACCCGCACCTGCAGCTCATGGGAGGCATCGCGAAGGCGGAGTTCCCGAAGGGCAACGCCCGCATCGACGAGATCCTCCAGCCGGCCGAGACGGTGCTCGGGATGGGCGGCTACGTGCCCTTCGGCGACCACCTCATCCCGCCCGAGGTGCACTGGAAGGAGTTCCGCTACTACAGGGAGAAGCTGAACGGGATGATCGACAGGCGCGGGACGTAGGCCCGTCGTCCCGCCCGGCGAAACTTCTCAAAAGCGCGCGGGTGCTGTACAATCCCCGCGCTCATGGCTTCCGAGGACGCCCGCTTCGCCAAGTACCTCACCGTCACCGCCCGTGACATCCGCTGGCAGGTCGTCTGCACGACGGTCGGGCACTACAGGGTCCCCCCGGGTGCTCCCTACCCGGTCGACCCCGGCGCCCACCCCCCGAAGTACCTCTTCAACTGGGACATGGGAAGGATCTACGACGAGTTCGCCCTGGTCTACATCACGCGGGGCCAGGGACAGTTCCGGACGGACGGCGGCCGTTCGTACCCCGTCGCTGCCGGCACTATCCTCATGCTCTTTCCCGACGTCTGGCATTGGTACTGCCCGGATGCCGAGACGGGCTGGGACGAGCACTGGGTGGGGTTCCGGGGCGACTACCCGAAGGCACTGGTCGAGAACGGGTTCTTCACGCCCGCGAATCCCGTCATGGCAATCGGGCTGCACGATTCCCTGCTCGAGATCTTCCAGGAGATGTTCGACTGCGCCCGGGCCGAGGCGCCCGGGCACCAGCAGATCCTCGGATCGCTGATCGGTCACCTGCTCGCGCACGTCTCGAGCCTCACCCAGCAGTTCGGTCCCGACTCGGCCAACGAGAAGATCGTGCAGAAGGCGAAGTTCCTCCTGGCGGACAACGTGGATTCGCACCTCGACATCGGGTGGCTCTCCCGGTCGGTGGGCCTTGGCTACTCCCGATTCCGCCAGATGTTCAAGAAGTACACGGGGGTGTCCCCCTACCAGTACTTCCTGGACCTCAAGATCACCCGGGCGAAGGAGCTGCTGCAGAGCCGCCAGTACTCGGTGAAGGAGATCGCGCACATGCTCTCCTTCGACGACCAGTACTACTTCTCGCACCTGTTCAAGAAGAAGACCGGCCACCCCCCCTCCGAGTGGCACTGATGGCGGGGCCCGGCGGCGCTTCGACGCCCGGCCCGGCGCAAAACCCTATCAGCGAAGTCACTTTCTCCATTTGGCCGGACGGGTCGGCCGTGGTAGGCTGTGAACCGCCGGGGCGTCGAAGCGCCGCCGGGGCGTCGAAGGAGCGTGCCGTGAAGAGATACGCGTTCGTCATGAGGATCAAGCCCGAGCTGCGGGCCGAGTACGAGAAGGCGCACGACGAGATCTGGCCCGACATGGCCGCGGCGATCCGCAGGAGCGGGATCAGGAACTACTCCATCTACTACCGCCCCGACGGCACCCTCTTCGCCTACCTCGAGTCGAAGGACCCCGACGCGGCGTTCGCCTGGCTCGGGAAGACCGAGGTGAACACCCGCTGGCAGAAGGCGATGGACAGATTCTTCGTGAAGCGGGACCCCTCGACCCTCGGCGCCGACGTCGAGGTGATCGACGAGGTCTTCCACATCGACTGAGGAACCCGACGTGGGCATCGCGGTGCAGACAGACTACCGCCTCGATCCCGGCGGCCCCTTCGGCATCGCCCGCGAGTGCTGGCTCGAGGCCGGCCGCACGGCGCTGATCGTGGTGGACATGCAGCGCTACATGACCGACCGATCGTACTCCAGCCGGTGGAGCGCGGACGGGGCCGACCCGTACTACTTCTCCCGCTGCGAGACCACTGTCCTGCCGAATATCTCGGCGCTGGCCGGCTGCTTCCGCGCTGCCGGCGCGCCGGTGATCTACCTGCGCATCGCCTCCCGGGATCCCGGACTCGCCGACGTGCCGGCCGGGGTGTGCAGGAAGCGGCTGGCCAGCCAGCTCGCCGACGCGGCGGGCAGGCCGTACACGCTGCACGCGGATGACCCCGCGGCTGCCATCGATCCCCGCGTGGCACCCCTGGCCGGCGACATCGTGGTGGAGAAGACGGGGACGGGGGCCTTCTGCTCCTCGCCCCTGGACCTGGTGCTGCGCTCGCGGGGGGTGAGCCGGCTCGCGTTCTGCGGGGGGCTCACCGACGGGTGCGTCGAGTCGACGGTGCGGCAGGGATTCGACAGGGGCTACCTGTGCACCGTCGCAGAGGACGCCTGCCTCACCTCGCGGCCCGACCTGCACGCGGCATCGCTCACCGCCATGCGGAACTACTTCGCGTGGGTCACAGACACAGACAGCGTCATCGCCTCGATGGCGCGTGGTTGATCGCACGGAGGAGGAGGGAGAGATGAAACTCGAGTCGTACATCGGCGAGCCGGACATCCAGCGCCTGTTCGCGGCCTTCAAGCACAAGAAGGTGGACAGGGTCCCGAACTTCGAGGTGCTGATCGAGGACCAGCACGTGCAGAAGCTCCTCGGTCGGCACGCGGGCAACACCCTCTCCTTCGGCGGGGACCCCGCCAAGGGCGTCTCGGAGGGGGAGGGGGCACGGCCCATGAAGGCGCCCGACTACATCGAGCTGTGCAGGATGATCGGCCAGGACGCCATCATCGTGGAGGCGATCTGGACCCCCTTCAAGAAGAAGCTCCCCGACGGCAGCGCGGGGAGCCTGGTCGCCGACAGGAGCATCAAGAACCGGGCAGGACTTCCGCTCGAAGGTGGTCCTCCCCACCGACGCGGACATCGAGGCCAAGATGGTATTCGTGCGCGAGTACCGCCAGGCCCTCGACAGGTCGGGAACGAAGATCGGGTTCTGCGTCCTTTTCGGCGCCTTCTTCCAGACGCTGTACGAGTTCGTCATCGGCCTGGAGGACACAATGCGGATCGTCCAGGAGGACAGGGACTTCCTGGAGGAGCTTCTGGAGATCAGCACCGTGTGGTGCACGAAGTTCGCCGCCGCGGCCGTGAGGAACGGCGTCGACTTCATCTGGGCCGCTGACGACGTTGCCTTCAAGACCGGCCTGTTCCTGCCCCCCGCGCTGATGAAGGAGATCTGGGGAGCGCGTCTCAAGAGGATCTGCGCGCCGGCCGTGAGCGCGGGAAAGCCCGTGATGTTCCACTCCGACGGGAAGATCGACGACCTCATCCCCATGCTCCTCGATGCCGGGGTGGACTGCGTGAACCCCATGGACCCCTACGGCTGCAGCTACCGCGAGCTCAAGAAGAAGTGGGGCTCGGCGGTGTGCTTCTCGGGAAACATCGACATCGAGTTCCCGCTGGCGCACGGCACCCCCGCGGACGTCGAGAAGGACGTGAAGGAGCACCTCGAGGTCATGATGCCCGGCGGCGGCTACGTCTGCGGCTCCAGCCACAGCATCGTGAACTACGTGCCGCACGAGAACTTCATCACCATGCTGAACACGATTCACAGGGACGGGGTCTACGACGCGAAGGCATGGGCTGTCGCGGCAGCCCCGGCGGCGGCGACGGAGAAGCCCGCGGGGAGGATCCGCGCGAAGGAGCAGGACTTCACCGCGCAGATCGCCTCCCCCGCCCTGAAGCGGGTCTTCGAGGGTGTCTACCGGGGCAGGATGAAGGAGATCAGGGCGAGCGTCGAGGCTGCCCTGGCGGCGACGATCGATCCGCTGGCTGTCATCTCCGAGGCGCTCACGCCGGCCATCAAGGCCGTGGGCGCCAATTTCTCCTGCGGCGACATGTTCCTGCCCGAGCTGATAATGGCATCCGGCGCGATGCAGGAGGCCATGAAGGTGCTGACCCCGCTGCTGGCCGGCCGCACCGAGGCGGCGCGCAAGGGAAAGGTCGTGCTGGGAACGATCAAGGGCGACCTGCACGACATCGGCAAGAACATCGTGCGGGCGCTGCTGGAGGGCAACGGCTTCCAGGTGGTGGACATCGGGATCGACAACGCCCCCGAGAAGTTCGTGGCCGCAGTGAAGGCGCACGCGCCCGACGTGGTGGGCTACTCGGGCCTGCTCACGACGACCCTGGGCGGCATGCCCGAGCAGATCGACGCGCTGAAGAAGGCGGGCCTGCGCGACACGGTGCTCACGATCGTGGGAGGCGCACCGGTCACCGAGGACTTCGCGAAACGAAACGGGGTGGACCTTTTCGGGAAGGACGCCAACGAAGGGGTGCTGGCCATCGAGAAGGCCCTCTCGGCCCGCGGGAAGAAGTAGCCGGTTCAGGCCCGGCAGCAGGAGCCGCGCAGGCGCAGCTCGGGCTTCACGAGGGTGATGCCGCGCGGGAAGGCGGCGTGCGTGGCAGCTGACCGGATCGCCAGCAGCACCTGGGCGGCTGCCTCGGCCATGCGGGGGTCGACGCTGTCCAGCCTCTCCGCCTGCGCGAGCGGCGTGTCGCCGCATCCGATCACGCAGCAGTCGCGCCCCGGCGACAGCCCCCGGGCGCGCAGGGCGAGACAGGCGCCGGCCGCCGCCTCGTCGGTGGCGCAGAACAATGCCCTGCACGAGGGGGCGGCCGCGAGAAGCCGGGCGCAGGCCTGGGCGCCGCCCTCGACTCCCGGAGATGCATCCTCCTCCCGCAGGTCCGCCGTGCCCCGCGCCTCCTCCTCGAACCCGCGCCGCCGTTCCCTGCCCCTGCGGGACGGGTCCGCGTCGATGAACCCGAGAGCGACGTGGCCCAGGGACAGCAGATGACGGGCGGCCTGGCGGGCGCCGTCCGCCTCGTCGGGTATGACCTGCGGGCCGTCGAAGGACTCGTCCGCCGCGTTGACGAGGATGGTGTGCGTGAGCGGGGCACCACTGGCGAGGATGGAGCCGGGCGAGGCGGCAGGCTCCAGGATGGTGAGTGCTTCCTGCTCGGCCGCCTGCCTGCAGAGGCTGCCCTCCAGCAGCGCATCGTCGTGGTGGCAGGAGAAGCTGAGAGGGACGGCGAGCCTGCGCAGCCCCTCCTCGAGAGCGTTCAGGAAGGGAGCGTTGGCCGCCTCGACGCGCGCGAGAACGAGGTGCACGCGCTTCACCCGCAGGCGCGGCACCTGCCGGGCGCCGCGCAGGGGCGAGTAGATCACCATTGTCCCCTTGCCGCTGTAGCGCTCGATGAACCCGTCGAGCACCAGCTTGGCCAGCGCGTTCCTGACAGTGAGGTGCGTGGTCCTGAACCGGTCCTTCAGCACGCGCTCGGGGGGAAACCAGTCGCCCTTGGCGTAGACACCCGAGACGATCTCGGCGCGGAGCTCGGTGTAGATCTTCTCGTAGAGGTAGTGGTTGGCTTCGCCGTGCGCCTGCGCCATGTTCTTCCCGCGCGGGGATTGTAGGGTGCTTCCCCGGGTTTGTCCACGGCAGGCGCGCGGGCGGCGCGCCGGACCCCGAGGTTCCCTCGCGGCCGAAAACACTGTAGTATGCGCGAAGCCCGGCCCCCGAGCGAGCGGCGCCGGCCAAGGAGAACCGAGATGACCGACGGCAGGATCAGGGTGGGGGTCGTCGCCTACTCCCACGCTCCCGAGTATGGCTCCTCCCCCGACAGGGAAGCTTTCGTGAAGCGCGAGCACGACGCGCTGTGCGCGGCCCTCTCCGCGGCGGGCTTCCAGGCCGTCAGTCCCCTCGCGGAGCTGCGCGCGGGCGGCGGTCACGACAGGTTCGGCATCAGCACGGCGCGGGAGATGGACTACTGCGAGGAGCGCGCTTCGGGCCGCGCGCGTGCACTGCCTCGTTGCCAGCGTGGGCCAGTGGCCCCGCATCTCCCTGATCTCCTCGCTCATCACGGGGCTGGATGTCCCCGCGGCGCTGTACGCAAGCACCGACCCCGCCTGGAGCGTGGGCGAGGTCGACCGCCGGCGCGGCGGTGGCGAGCGTCCTGGAGGCGGCGCCCAGCCGCAACGCGCTGCTGGTGGAGCGTTTCCGCGACACGGAGAGGGAGGACATGCTGCGCTGGGTGCGCGGGGTGGGAGCCCTGCAGAGCATGCGCCAGGGAAGGCTCCTGATGTGGGGAGGCGCCTTCGGGGCCGACGTGCCTGCCACCCGCGACGACGAGGCCGCCCTCGAGAACAGGCTGGTCCGGGAGATCATCATCGAGGAGGAGTTCGCGATCGTCGAGGGCGCCCGGGCCCTGGTGCGCGACAATCCCCGACGGGTCGATGCCTTCATCGCGTGGCTGAAGCAGAACGGCGCGCAGATCCACCTGGACGGGAAGATGCTCACCGAGGAGGTGCTGCGCTTCTCCGCCGGCCACTACCTGGCCGCCCGCGACCGGCTGGCCGAGATGGACGGGGAGAACGTCCTGGGCACCTCGGTGAAGTGTCACTTCGAGGTCTCCACGAAGTGCGTGGGCTGCACGCTGTGCCTCATCCCCGGCTTCCTTCCCTTTGCCGTCGACAGCGAGGGCGCGCGGCAGGCGGTGCCCGTATCCTGCGAGGGCGACTTGAAGGCGCTCCTGACCATGGTCATGCTCCAGCAGATCAACCCGAAGGCGGCGCCCCTGTTCGGGGACACGATCTGGTTCCGCAGGGAGAGCCTGCTGCTGTCGAACTGCGGCTCCTCCTCCGTGTACTGGGCGGGCAGGTCGATGGACCCCCGGCGTCTCGCTGCCCCACGTGCACCTCATGCCGCAGCTGCACGGGAAGTCGGGAAGCTCCGTGTTCTACGTCGCGGCCGGGCGGCCCCGTCACCTACGCGCGCCTGTTCCGCGTGAAGGGCCGCTACTTCATGTACCTGGGCCTGGGCGGGTGCCCGACGACAGGACGACGATCGACAGGGCGCCGGGATGGCCGCAGACCCGGGTGCTCCTTCGGAGGCGGACCCCGCCCTGCTGTACAGGACGGCGCCGTCCAACCACGGCTGCCTCACCGACGGGGACGTGACACGCGAGGTGGAGACCTTCTGCAGGCAGGCGGGAATCACCGTGGTGCGCTGCGACAGCGACGAGGGGCTGCGGCGTCACCTCGATGCCCTGGCCGCGATGTGAGGGCAACCGAAAGGATGGCCAGCGTGAAGCTCGGGCTCGCTCAATCTTCGCCCACCGGGGCGTCATGGACAGCAACTTCTCGGTCGACGGAGCGACGCGGCTCCTGGCGGCCCTGTCGGGAATCGAGGGGGTGCGAGATCGCCGCGCCCCCCGAGAGCGTCACCTCCGGCGGCCTGGTGTCCGACGAGAAGGACGCGCTCGGGCCGTGGCCGAGCACTTCGCCGGCGATCGACCTGGACGGTGATCGATCCTCGCGGTCCTGGGCTACGGCGACGAGAAGTCCGCGCTGCAGGTCGTCGAGAGCCTCCCGGGCCTGCCCCTGCTCCTCGTGGCGATGAAGGAGCGCGTTGCCGGACGGCGGGTTCCTCGCAGGGAGCGTCCGTCGGGCGGCATGCTTCCCATCTCGTACGGGCTGCAGAAGCGAAACGTGCCTTTCACCTTTGCCGGGGTCTTCGACCCGGAGGACCCGGGCCTGGCCGCGGAGGTCGCGATCGCTTCGCGCGCGTGTGCGCAGCGGTGCGCAGTCCAGCGGCGCGCCCGGGTCGGGATGATCGGGTTTCGCCCGTACGACTTCGAGGTGTGCATCTTCAACGAGGGCCTTCTCCTCGAGCGCTACGGCGCGAAGACCGTCCCTCTGAACCTGATCGACCTGAAGGCGGCCATCGACGCGGTCCCCGACTCGGACCCGCGGTCGGCCGCATCGTCGGGGAGATCAACGCGGTTCCTTCGCGGTGGCCTGCCGGCAGGCGACCTCGCGCGGATCGCGAAGCTCGAGATGGTGATGCTGCGCTGGGCCG
Source organism: uncultured Spirochaetota bacterium (assembly GCA_963733835.1). Taxonomy (GTDB): domain Bacteria; phylum Spirochaetota; class Spirochaetia; order SZUA-6; family Fen-1364; genus CAVTER01. Next base: position 7,848 of record CAVTER010000007.1, on the reverse strand, counting down.
AGGAGTACAGGCTCGACGCGCTCACGATCCAGTGCTGGTCGGCCATCCAGGACCACGTCGGGCTCACCCCCTGCCTGACCAACGGGCGGTCTCACACGGATGGGGATCCCCGTTGCCTGCGAAGGGGACGTCCTGGGGGCACTGTCCATGCTCCTGCAGCGCGAGCTGGTGCGCGGAAAGGCGATCCCGTGGCTTGCCGACATCCTGATGCTGCACCCGTCAGAAGCGGGACAGGTTCCTTGCCTGGCACTGCGGCAACGCCTCGGCCGAGCTCGCGCGGCCGGAGGGGAAGCCGCAGGCCAGGCCGCACTGCTCCTTCGCCCCGGATTTCCCCGGCGCGACTCGCCGCCGCGGAGTTCCCCCTGCGGGGAGGGGAGGTCTCGGTCACCCGGCTGGTCGAGCACCACGGGGAGTTCCGCCTGCTGCACGTCGCCGGGCCGCATGGTGCCCCGCGGCGACAGCATGCGCGGTTCCTGGGGATGGGTGTCCGTGGCCGACCGGTGACCGGATGCTGCGCACCGTGGTGGAGGAGGGCTTCGTCCACCATGTGAGTCTCGTCGCGGGAGACCTTTCGCCCCTGGTGGGGGAAGTCGCCCGGTACCTGGGCTACCGCCTGGTCACCGCCTGATCCGGGCCGCCCGGGAGTCTACGCGTAGCGACCGGCCGCGCGCAGCGTCTTCAGCATCACAGCGTAGTTGCCGGGTTTCACGCCGGAGTGGATGGTGTTGCTCGACGAGAGGATGAACCCGCCGCCGGGCATGCCCTTCTGGAGGCACTGCCGCACCTCGCGCTCCACCTCGGCCTCGGGGCCGTCGGCCAGCGGGCCGGTGCAGTTCACGTTGCCCTTCAGGCAGGCCCTGCCGCCGAACCTCCTCTTGAAGTCCGCCAGGTCCATGCCCGCGGCGGGGTCCACGGGGTCCAGGCAGTCCACGCCGCTTTCCAGCCACCAGTCCACCACGGCGTTGATGTCCCCGTCGCTGTGCTTGATCGTGAGGTAGCCAAGGCTCTTGTAGCCCTGCACGACCCTGCGGAAGCGCGGGGCGATGAGCCGGAAGTACACCTCGGGGCTGACCAGCAGTCCCCCCTCGTTGGCGATGTCATCGGTCATGGCAACGACGGGCATGGCATAGCGCTCGCGCGCGACCCGCGCGAGGGCGAGGTTGTAGTCCACGACCCTGTCCAGCAGGTCCGCGAAGTGCTGCTCCTCGATCATCATGCTCACCAGGCAGTTCTCGTAGCCGAGGATCTCGCGCATGTCGGAGAACCCGTCGCGGAGGTTCAGGATGATGGCGCGCCTGCCCTCGAAGCGCTTGAGCGCCTTCTCGAGGGAGGCGAAGCGGCCGCTCGCGGCCGGGTCGGGGAAGCGGAACTCGGCCTGCCGGCTGATGTCGGGCACGGGGTAGTCCACCGCCGCCGCGAGCGCCTCGGCGGTGACCCGCCGGGTGGTGCCCCACTCGTCCACGTAGTCGGTCGCGCTGATCGGCCTGCGCGCATAGTCGGCCCGGATGTTCACGCCGTCCAGGTCGAGAGCCTCCGTGGCCTCCAGCACATCCTCGGTGCCCACGAGGGCCCTGGTGACCCGCTTGTCGACGAACCACTCGAAGGTGGGGACAGCGTCCGGCTGCCTGCGCTGGAGTGCCGCGATGATGCGCTCGTGTCCTGTCATGCCCGTGTCGCTCCTGCAAAGGGGGGGATGGATTGGAGGGAGGCGAACAGGTCGCGCTCCCTGTCGAAAAGCGTCCGGTACAGCTCGACGTACGACCGGTAGTGGGCCGTGCGGGCCGGGTCGGGCTGCCAGGTGCGGTCCCGCGCGGCGAACTTCATCGCCTCTGTCTTCAGGTCAGGGTACAGGCCGACCGCGTGTCCCGGCCAGCAGGATGTCTCCCAGCATGGCGTAGTCGTCGCGCGCGAGCCGCGCGTAGCGCACGCCCAGCACGTCTGCCTTTATCTGGTTCCACAGGTCGGACCGGGCCCCGCCGCCGATGACCCTGATCTCGTCGCAGGCGAGGCCGGGGTAGTTCTCGCGCATGATCGCGAGCACGGCGGCGTACTCGTAGGCGAAGCTCTCCAGGAGCGCCCGTGTAGAAATGCTCCTTCCTGTGGAACCACGAGTGGCCCAGCCACATCCCGCGGATCGCGGGATCGCTGGGGTAGCTCCTGCCGCCCAGCAGGCCGAGCGCGATCAGTCCTTCGAAGCCCTGGGCGGCACCTTGGCGGCCTTCGCCGCCAGCAGGTCGTACGCGCTGCCTCCCCCGGCCCGTGCGCTTCTCCTCCGCGCCGAAGGTGTCGGCAAACCATCGTGGTCAACAAGAGCGACTATCCCGAGGCCAGCCGAACCGTCCGGCACCTTCAGGACATGATCGCGCTCGGACATCGGCTGCACCCCGGCCGTAGCTGGGTTCCGCCGGTGGTCAAGACACAGGCCCGGGACGCAGGCGTCGGCGTCGACGATCTCGTCGACCAGATAGACCTGCGCTTCGCCGACCTTGCGGCGCATCCAGAAATAGTGAGCCGGCAGAAGCGCGCGCGGGTTCGGCACCGAGCCAAGGAGATTTTCTGCGCGAACGGCTGGAGACCCGTCTTCGGTCCGACGGAGGCGGGGTGTCCGATATCATGATCGACACGGTTGTGCGGAGAGATATCGATCCATATGCGCTTGTCAGCGGTCTCCTCAATGTCCCCCCGTAATTGAATTTCGGCCGTGGTTCTTCTGTCTTAGCGAGGCGCCCTGTAGATCACGTAGAGTGACCGAAAACGGTCGATAGTCCCCGTTGGCGCGACGTCCGACCGCAGCCATTGGGCGGGGTCGCGCGAATGTCTGGCGGATGGCGGCGAGCCCTCGACGGCTCGTGGCGCGTCCCTTCCGGAAAGTGCTGTTGAGGTTTTCGGATGCCGGCCTCACACGGATGTGCGTGCGGGTGCGGAGGCCGGCGTCCGGAAACCTTCAGGGGAGGAAGCCGCGGGCCGCCCGATGGGCGTCTCGGGACGGGCGGCGCTATGGGGATTTCGCGTTCAGGAGCGAGACGACGAGAGAGCCGCCTGGGTTGCGACGGTACAATGAGCGCGACGGAAGCGAGGACAGACGGGCTCCGCGTTCGCTTGATCGACGCGTGAGTACGGTAATCTCGGCGACGTGACCATTTTGGTTGACGCATGAGACGCGCTCGCCCGTCGCACAGAGGTCTGCGCGCGTTCGTGCCGGTTGTTCGCGGCGACGATCCGCCAATCGCTCATGAGGTGTCGCTCCATGCCGCTGCGAGCGGCGTTCGCGGAGCGGCGCCACGCGCGAAGCGCTCGATGATTGTCATGCGCCCACCACAGCATCGGCACGGGAACGGTGTGTCGTGCTCATCGTCGGTAACCGCTCCCGACGGGTCGCTCTGCTGCTCGTCGGCGCTCTCGGCGGCCTGCATATGCAATCGACATCCGAGATCATCCGCCTGATGCGCGCGACGGTCTCGGCCCGGGCAGCGGCGGCGAGAAGGCCGTAGTGACGGATACGATGGAAGCCGTCCGGGGAGCACGTGCATCAGAAAGCGACGCCAGCGCGCCGGGCGCGTGGATCAAGACCAGCGACGCCGTACTCGCCTACCTGTCGCGCTACACCCAACGTGTCGCCATCTCAGACAGCCGTCTCGTCGCCTTCGATGGTCACCGTGTCGCATTCCGCTGGAAGGATTATCGCGTCCAAGCCACATGAACTCGTCGACCGGCAGCGTCGGGCTCGCCGAACGGCGCTTGGCGTAGACGACCCATTCGGCGCGGCGCAGCGGCGCGAGACGGGCTGTGAACGCATCACGACCGGCGAGTTCGGCGAGATCGCCAAAGAAGGTCAGCCGTCGGGCCTCGTGGAGAGCGAGCAGGCCTTCGAGTAACCGACGACGGAAGAAGCGCGAGAGCACGCGCACCGGCAGGAAGAAGCGCGGCCAACAAGCGATCCAGCGGCTTCCATCCGGCGACAGTCCGCCGCCGGGGACAATGATATGCACATGCGGATGATGGGTGAGCGCCGAGCCCCATGTGTGCAACACGCTCGTGAAGCCGATCCGCACGCCGAGCCGCTTCGGATCGGCGGCGATCGTCGTCAGCGTCTCGGCCGCCGCCTTCATGAGCAGATCGTAGACGGCCGCCTTGTTCTGGAGTGCGATTGCAGCGATCGTCGCCGGAAGGGTGAAGACGACGTGATAGTAGGCGACCGGCAGCAGATCGGCCTGATGCGTTCTCGAGCCAGGCGCGTGCGCGGCGCCTGGCACTTCGGGCAATGCCGGTCGCGGAACGAGTCGTAGGCGATCTCGACATAGCCGCAGCCGTGGCAGCGCGCGACATGGCCGCCGAGCGCCGCGGTGCGGCAGGCTCGGATCGCCGAGACGACCTTGAGTTGGCCGAGGCTCAGACGGCCGGCGTGGCCGGAACATACGCCTCCCCATTACGACGGAAGATCGTCCTGCGACCTCAAGGCGCGGCGCAGCCACGCCGGCAGCGTCATGACGTCGAGGGCGGCGGGGCGAGCAGCGAGAGCGGGGCTTTCGACGTCGCGGATCGTCTTGAAGGCGACGCGGGCGCTGTCGTGTCGAGCTTCCTGTGGCCGAACAGCGTCTGGATGACGCGGATGTCGACCTTCTGCTCCAGCAAATCGGTGGCGAAGCTGTGCCGCAACGTATGCATGGAGACGCGCTTGCCGAGCCTTGCGTTCGCTGCTGCCGTCGCACAGGCGCGGTTCGAACTGGCGGGCGGTGATCGGCTGGCCGGGCTCTCGGCCCGGAAACAGCCATCCCTTCGGCCGCTTCACCCGTCACCATTGCCGCAACAGCGCGAGCCGATCGGGCGAGAGCATGACGTAGCGGTCCTTGCGTCCCTTGCCCTGCTCGACGCGGATCATCATGCGCTTGCTGTCGATGTCGGCGACCTTCGAGCGATCTCGGAGATGCGCAGGCCGCAGCCGTAGGCGGCGCTGAGCACCGCCCGGTGCTTGAGGTTCGCGCAGGCCGGCATCAGCGCGACCTCCTCGGGCGCCACGACCGGCAGCATCCGGTGTGCGCTGGTTCGGCATCCGCTCGCCGACGTCGTCGCGCCCGAGCACTCGCGGAAGAAGAAGCGCAGCGCCGAGCAAGCGATGTTCATGGTCGCGTAGCCTGCGCCGTTCTTCGCCATGTGCAGCTGGTAGCGCCGCAGGTCCTCGGGCTCCGCAAAGTCGGGCGAGGCGCCCAGGAACGCCGTGAACATCCGCACCTGGCGGACATAGTCGCTCTTCGTATGATCGCCGAAGCCGCGGATGGTCATGTCTTACAGCATCCGCTGGCGGAGCGGGCTGACGGTTCCTTGCTCGTTGCTGCGATCGTTCATGGGGCTCTCCCGTTCAAGAGAAACCCCACATGATCGTGCAATCGCGAGCGTCAGACCTCAGCCGCCTCCGATCGGGCAACCCTTGCCGCGGAGCGGCTTGGTCCAATGGCGCATAGCGGAAGCTGGCGTACGGCGACGTGCGGGCGGCCATCCTGAATTATCTGGCGAGACTTCTTGCGGTACGGCGGTTACTTGGCTTGCTGGGCCTGAAGTTCTTCGAGAGTATAACGCGGGGTGATGTGCTGCGGGCAGTTCCAGTCGAATGCCGCGACGGCGATCTTCAGGCCGCGTTCGACCCGCGCGCGATATCCCGGAACGATCAATTTCTCCAGCGTCGCCGCATCCTCGAGGCCAACGAGCGTCGCCCGGCCGAGGATCTTCAGGCGCGTGCGGCTCGGATAGTCCATCAGAAAGAGTGAGACACGATCGTCGCCTGCGATATTTCCAACGCTGACGTACTGCCGGTTTCCGGAGAAGTCGGCGAAGCCGATGGTGGTTTCGTCGAGGATGCGCAGGAAACCCTTGGGGCCGCCGCGATGCTGGATGTAGGGCCAGCCGGTCTCGCCGACGCTCGCAATGTAAAAGCTGTCGCGTGCGCCGATAAAGGCTGCTTCGTCTGGCCCGAGCCGATCGTGATGCTTCGGACCCGCCTTGCAGCCGCGTATAGCCGCGCCGGCTGCCCATTGTTTCCTGCATGCGTTGCACGCCTGGCGTGAAAGCAATGTCCGCAAAGTTGTGGCCCATGTCGATCTCCCTGAAGCCGAGCTGAGGCCGCCCATCGGGCAGCCTTTCCCTAAGACGCTTCAGCCTGCCGCTCGCAGCGGCGCAGGCGTAACGATGCGCGCGTGGAACGCTCATCGTGTCGACGATGTGTGGAAGGCAGTCCTCGACGGCGAAATGGCCCGAGTTCAAGCGATGCAGCTCTGCGTTCGGCAGGTCGTTCAGATAGGAACTCGCCGCCTTCGCGCGTGAAGAAGATGTCGTCCTGACCCCAGAAGATGATCGTCTTCGGTTGCTGCTCCTTCAGGAACGCCTGCCATTGGAAGTACAGCGCGACATTGGTGCGATAGTCGTAGAAGAAGTCGAGCTGCACCTGACGCGCGTTCGGACGGTCGAGAAAGTGCAGATCCATGTTCCAGTTGTCCGGGCGATGAGTTCGGGCCTGGCGTGGCCATGCGTGTAGACGAGCTTGACGGTTTCGGCCTGCAGGAATTCTTCGAGAGGTTTTTCGGTTCCAGGGGCGCGCGTCTTCCAATACGCGCCGCGCAGACCGTCCCAGACCGGCGTGAAGCCGACTTCATATGCGTTGGTGTTCTGGATGATCAGCCATTCCAGCCATTCCGGGCGGCGCGTGACAATGCGAAAGCCGACGGGCCCGCCGTAATCCTGAACGTAGAGTTCGAAGCGGGTGAAGCCGACCTGTTGGAGAAACGACTCGATGATCTCCGAGGTCCTGTCGAATGTGTAGGCGAACCGCGCCGGATCGGGCATGTCGGAATTGCCGAAGCCCGGATAATCCGGCGCGATCACGTGAAATCGTTCGGCGAGCGCTGAGATCAGATTGCGATACTGATGCGACGAGGCGGGGAAGCCATGCAGCAGCACGAGCTTTGGCGACGTGCTGCGGCCAGCCTCGCGATAGAAGATATTGAGGCCATCGACGACGATGAATTTGCCGAGCACGGTCGTAGCGGTCGGCTCGGGGGTGAGAGCCGTCCTGGTGTCGACGCTTTTGGTCATGTCATGCGCTCCCGGTGATGGACGCCGCAAACTCACGAACGCGGCCACACCCGAACAATGCGCCCTGACAGTTTCCGGAAGAATATGGTAAAGCGGCAATGAACTATTCCGTGGATCGGAATAATGCATGGATCGCTTTCAGGAGCTCAGAACTCTCGTCGCCGTAGCCAAGAGCGGCGGCTTCGCCAGGGCGGCGGCGCAACTGGGAAGTTCGCCGCCTGCAGTGACGCGTCTGATCGCAGCACTCGAAGCGAGGCTTGGCGTCCAACTGTTCAACCGCACGACGCGTAGTGTTCATCTTACCGAAGCCGGGATGCGCTTTGCCGAGAGAGCGCGCGCGCTGCTCGCGGATCTCGACGACGCCGAGAAGGAGGTGACCGGCGAAAGCAGCATGCCGTCGGGGCATCTCGTATTGACGGCGTCGGTTACGATGGGACGCTCGCTTCTGCCGCCGATTGTAAACGCCCTCCTTCAGTCCCACCCGCGCCTCTCGTGCAAGCTTCTGTTGCTGGACCGCGTCGTCAATCTCGTCGAGGAGGGCATCGACGTCGCCCTGCGCGTCGGCAGCTTGCCGGATTCCAGTCTGATCTCGATCAAAGTCGGCGAAGTCAGGCGCATCCTTGTCGCCAGCCCGGACTATCTGGCTCGGCGCGGCGCGCCGAAAGCGCCCGCGGACCTGAAACTCCATTCATTTATCGCTTTCACGGGCCTGATGCCGGATCGGGAATGGCGCTATGGCAGCGGCAAGAAGGCGGGGCGAGTTCC
>CAVTER010000006.1:0-118726 GCA_963733835.1 uncultured Spirochaetota bacterium | reverse complement strand
TCATCGCGCCGCTGCAGGAGCTGTACCAGGCCGCCTACCCCGAGCCCGAGCAGACCATCCCGCCCCTGTCCCGCACCCTGGAAAGCATGGGCGCGCAGGTCATCGAGAGGAACGCGCGCAACAGGGCCCTCCTGAAGCGGGGAATGGAGCAGCTGCGCCAGGAGATCGGGTCGCTGCGCGCCTGGCCCCGTGCCGGCTCGCCATTCGCGGAGGTCGTGCCGAGTCTCGTCGACATCACGACATGAGCCACGCGCTCTGCCTGGTCGACGGGTACAGCGTCATCTACCGCGGGTACTTCGCGTTCCTGAACAAGCCTCTCCTCAACCCCGCCGGCAGGAACTCCTCCTCCGTGTTCGTGTTCTTCCGCACCCTCCTGCAGATCGTGCGCGAGCGGCACCCCGGGCTCATCGCCGTGGCCATGGACTCGCAGGTGCCCACCTTCCGCCACCGCAGGTACCCCGCGTACAAGGCGACCCGCGAGAAGGCGCCGGCCGACCTGCACGCCCAGGTCCCCGTGATCGAGGAGATCCTCGCTGCGCTGGGCATCGCCTGCCTGCGGGCCGACGGCTTCGAGGCCGACGACGTGATCGCCACCCTTGCCGAGCAGCTGCCGGGCGTCGGGTCGGCCGTGCTGGATCCTCTCGGGCGACAAGGACATCCTGCAGCTCATCGGGGGCAACGTGCGCCTGCTCGCGCAGGAGCGCGGGACGACGGACATCGCCGAGTACTCCCGCGAGAAGGTCTTCGAGCTGCGCGGCGTGTACCCCGAGCAGATCGTCGACTTCCTCGCCCTCACGGGCGACGCATCGGACAACGTGCCGGGGGTACCCGGCATCGGCGAGAAGACGGCGCAGAAGCTTCTCGCCGCGCACGGCACCCTCGAGCGGATCTACGAGGGGCTGGAGGCTGTCACCCCCGAGGGCGTGCGCAGGAAGCTCGCCGCGGGCAGAGAATCCGCCTTCCTGAGCCGCGAGCTGGTCACCCTGGACAGGTCTGTCCCGGTATGCCCCCGGTGGAGGCCCTTGCCTTCGAGGGCCTGCGGGCGGGGACGGCCGTGCCTCTGCTCGTCCGCGAAGGGATGAAGAGCCTCGCGGCAGAGCTCCAGGGGCTCGGGGGCGGAGCGCCCCCGGTGCTGCCCCTCCGCGGGAACCTGCGCAGCCAGCCAGCCGGCCGGACCCAGTCCGAGCGCCCTGCCCAGCCGACTGAGCAGGCGTCTGCCGTCCTCCGCTCAACCGCGCCGGGGACGTATACGACTGTCACGGATGTCGCGGAGCTGGACAGGTGGATCGCCCGGGCGCGCGCGGCGGGGGTCTTCGCCTTCGACACGGAGACGGACAGCGCCGACGAGATGCGCGCGACGCCGCTGGGCTTCTCGCTGTCGGTGGAGGAGGGAAAGGCCTGCTACGTGCCCATCCGGGCATCCGGGGTCTCGTGCATTCCCGAGCAGGCCGTCAAAGAGAGGCTCGCCCGGCTGCTGGAGGACCCCTCCCTGCGCGTCGTCCTGCAGAACGCCAAGTACGACTACAAGGTGATGCGGCGCTGGGGCGTCCGCCCGGCGGGCATTCACTTCGACACGATGGTGGCCGCCTGGGTGCTGGACAGCGACCTGGGCACCTACGGCCTGGACAGGATGGCCGAGGCGCGCCTCGCCTACCGCACGCTTCCCTACACGGAGCTGGTCGGCAAGGGGCAGACACTGTTCGACCTCCCCATCCAGGCGGTGACCGACTACTCGGGAGAGGACGCGGACCTCACGCTGCGCCTGTACAGGCTTCTCGGCCCCGAGCTGCGGGCAGAGGGGCTGGAAGCGCTGTTCTCGGGCGTGGAGATGCCGCTGGTGGAGGTGCTCGCCGAGATGGAGCTGGCCGGCATCCGCATCCTGGCGCCCGAGCTTGCCGCCTACGGGGAGGAGATGGAGAAGGACCTCCACCGCATCGAGGAGGAGACCTACGCCCTGTGCGGCAGGCGGTTCAACATCGCCTCGACGAAGCAGCTGCAGGAGATCCTGTTCACGTGGCGCAAGCTCACGCCGATCAGGAAGACGCGCACGGGTTTCTCCACCGACATGGACGTCCTGGAGGCTCTGGCCGCCCAGGACCCCGTGCCCGAGAAGATCCTCGCCCACCGAAAGCTGTCCAAGCTGAAGTCCACGTACGTGGACGCCCTGCCGCTGCTCGTGAACGAGGAGACCGGCAGGCTGCACACGCACTACGTGCAGACGGGAACGGCCACGGGCAGGCTCTCCAGCAAGGATCCCAACCTCCAGAACATCCCCATCCGGGAAGAGGAGGGCAGGCGCATCCGCTCGGCGTTCGTGCCTGCCGCGGGGTCGCGATTCGTGAGCGCGGACTACGCGCAGATCGAGCTCGCCGTCATGGCCTTCCTGTCGCAGGACCCGGTCCTCCTCGACGCGTTCCGGGAGGGCCGCGATATCCACCGCCAGACCGCCTCCCTCATCTTCGGTGTCGGGGAAGGCGAGGTGACACCCGAGCAGCGCCGGGTGGGGAAGACCATCAACTTCGGCGTGATTTACGGCCAGACGGCCTACGGCCTTTCCCAGGGGCTGAAGATCCCCAAGGCCGAGGCGGACAGGTTCATCCGCACCTACTTCCAGCGCTACGAGGGCGTGGACAGGTTCCTGAAGCAGACCATCCGCTCGGCCGAGGAGACGGGATTCGTGCGCACGCTCCTCGGAAGACGCCGTCGGGTGAGCGCCATCCGCAGCCCCAACAAGACAGAGAAGTCGGCCGCCGAGAGGGTGGCCGTGAACTCCCCCATCCAGGGGACGGCCGCGGACCTCATGAAGGTTGCCATGGTGAAGCTGCACTCCCGGCTTCGCGCGGCAGGCCTGTCGTCCCGCATCCTGCTGCAGGTGCACGACGAGATGATCCTCGAGTGCCCCGCCGAGGAAGCCTCGGCCGTCGCGGCCCTCGTCGCGGAGGTCATGGAGAGCGTGACCGACCAGCCCATCCCGCTCGCGGTGAAATGCGAGACCGGCGACAGCTGGGGGGCCTTCCACTAGGAGGGCTGGCAGGGGAACGGGAATGGTTGTCGGACTCACAGGGCGCTACTGCGCGGGCAAGGACACGGTGGCGCGGGTGTTCGCCCGGCAGGGATTCCGCCTGATCGACGTGGACGGCCTGGGCCACGAGGCGCTCGCGGAGAAGGCCGCGGCGGTGTCGGCTGCCTTCGGGCCGTCGGTCCTGCGGCGGGATGGCAGCGTGGACCGTCGGGCCGTGGCCCGGCTTGTCTTCGGCGACCCTGCCGCCCTGCGCCGGCTGGAGGCCATCGTGCACCCGGTCATGGTCGACAGGGTGCGGGCGTCCATCGCCGCGCTCCCGGGAGACGTGGTCGTGAACGCGGCGGTCCTGCAGCGCATGGGGCTGGTCGCCCACTGCGACGCCGTGGTCTGGGTGACGGCTCCCGCCCCCGTTCGCCTGGTTCGGGCCATGCGCAGGGACGGGATGCGCCTGCGGGATGCCTGTGCCCGCATCCGGGCGCAGGCCGACGTGCGGCCTCAATTCAATGATCCCGCGGTCGATACTTATACTGTACGAAACGGGGGAACCGCGCGTTCCCTGGAGCGCCGCCTCCAGAGCGTGCTGCGGCGCATGAAGGACGGGGAAGGGTAATGGACAGGCAGAAGATCTTCTGGGTCGTGCTCGCGGTGAGCGTTTTCGTCGTCGTGGTCCTCGTCGTGGGCGTGCTCCTGCTGCGGCAGAAGCCGACCGCGGCCGCGGCCGTTCCCGCGGCGCCCGGCACCGTGAGCCCGCTCACCGACCCCGGCACGCAGATCTACGAGTACGCCAGGCCGGCGGGGGCGGAGCCTTCATCGGACGGCGAGACCGAGACAATGCATTTCGTGATCGGCGACACGGGCGAGCCCGCCGCGCCGGCAGCCGCGCCGGCCGCGGCTCCCGCCCCCGCCGTGATTGCCGCCCCGGCAGAAGCGCCCGCGGCGCCCGCGGCCCCCGCGCAGAAGGCCGCTGCCGTGAAGCCGGCCGCCCCCGCTCCGACAGCCCCTGCCGCGCCGAAGGGGCCCGAGTACTGGATCCAGACCGGCTCGTACAAGAGTCAGACACGGGCCGAGGAGCTGGCAACGACGCTGGAGGGCAAGGGCCTGGCCGGGAGGGTCTTCTCGTACACCTCGGGGGCGGAGACGTACTTCCGCGTGCGCGTTGGCCCGTACAGGAACAAGGCCGAGGCGGAAAAGTTCCTTGCCACCGTCCGCCAGATCCAGGGCCTGGGATCCAGCTACATTTCCCTGGTGCCGAGGAGCGGCAAGGTCAACTGACCGATTCTCGGCCCAGGCGCTGTGCGCCTGCGGCGTGTCACGCGCTGAAAGCGCGCCGTGCGCCTGCGGCGTGTCACGCGCTGAAAGCGCGCTGAGCACCTTCGGTGTGTCACGCGCTGAAAGCGCGCTGAGCACCTTCGGTGTGTCACGCGCTGAAAGCGCGCTGAGCACCTTCGGTGTGTCACGCGCTGAAAGCGCGCTGAGCACCTTCGGTGTGTCACGCGCTGAGCACCCTCTCGTAGATCGCCTCGTAGCGCGGCACGACGTCCCTGTAGTCGAACATCTCCACGGCCCTCTCCCGCGCCGCCCGCCCGAAGCGCCGTGAGCCGGCGCAGTCGCCGAGGATCTCCAGGCTGAAGCGCGCCATCGCCTCCACGTCGCCCACGGGGGCGAGGTACCCGCTCACGCCGTGCTCCACGACCTCGGGCAATCCGCCCACCCGGCTCGCCACGACGGGCACGCCGCTCGCCATGGCCTCCAGGGCGACCAGGCCGAAGCTCTCCGTTTCGCTGGGGAGGAGCAGGAGGTCCGCCGCCTTCAGGACGGGCTCGATCTCGTCAACCACGCCGACGAACCGCACCCTGTGCTCCAGCCCCAGGGACTCCACGAGGGCACGGGTCTTCCCGTACTCGGGGCCGTCGCCCACGAGGACCAGCCGCGCGTCCATCCGTGCGCTCACCCTGCGGAAGACCTCCACCACGTCGCCGAGGCGCTTCAGCGGCCGGAAGTTCGAAATGTGCATCAGGGTGACCTGGCGCTCGGAGTCCTTGTCGGGGATGCAGTGGGGAACGCGCACGTCGTGCCTGTCCGGGTCTATGAAGTTGGGGATCACGTCGATGGGCGTGCGCACCGCCAGCTGTCTGCAGGTCTCGTCGCGCAGGAAGCTCGAGACGGCGGTGACCGCGTCCGACCTGTTGATGGAGAACTCGGTCACCGGCTTGAACGAGGGGCTGCCGCCCACGAGGGTGATGTCGGTGCCGTGCAGCGTGGTGACCACCTTCAGGTCCAGCTCGGGGGCGACCTGCGCGGCGAGGATCGCGGCCGCGGCGAAGGGGATCGCGTAGTGCACGTGCATGACCTGCAGGTGATGCGTGCGGGCCACCTCCACCATCTTCGCCGTCAGGGTGAGGCTGTGCGGGAACTGCCTCAGAAGCGGGTGGCTGTCCTGGTCCACCTCGTGGTAGCAGATCCGGGGCGGGAGCTCGCGCAGGCGCAGCGGGCTCGCGTAGCTGATGAAGGCCACCGAGTGGCCGCGCTCGGCAAGGTGCTTGCCCAGCTCCGTGGCCACCACGCCGCTTCCGCCCGCCGTGGGGTAGCAGCAGATGCCGATGCGCATGTGCCGATCGGACACGGGCCGCGGGTGGTCGGCGTGGCAGGTCAGCCCCGCTCACCGCGCTCCCCCCTTCACCTGCGTGGGCTGGTGGTAGATGCGGCTGTGCGGCGGGACGCTCTCCACGAGCCACACGTTGCCCCCGATGACCGAGCCCCGACCGATCACGGTGCTCCCGCCGAGGATCGTCGCCCCCGCGTAGATCGTGACCTCGTCCTCGATCGTGGGGTGGCGCTTGCTTCCTCGCCAGCTCCTTCTGCACGCTGAGCGCGCCCAGGGTCACCCCCTGGTACAGCTTCACGCTGGCGCCGATCACGGTGGTCTCGCCGATCACCACGCCCGTGCCGTGGTCGATGAAGAACGAGTCGCCGATCGCGGCCCCGGGGTGGATGTCGATGCCCGTCTTGCCGTGGATGTGCTCGCTCATCATGCGGGGGATCATGGCCACGCCCCGCCTCCACAGCTCGTGGGCCAGGCGGTGGACCATGATCGCCTCCACCCCGGGGTAGGAGAGGATGACCTCCTCCTGGGAGCGCGCTGCGGGGTCGCCCCGGTTGGCCGCCTCCACGTCGAGGTTGACCCTGCGGCGGATCTCGGGGATCTCCGCGAGGAAGTCGCCCGACGATCTCCTGCGCCTCGCCCGCGGCAGTCCTGGTGCCTCTCGCAGTCCTTCATGACCCTGCAGGTGTAGCGCAGGCTCTTCTCGACCTCCGCCCCCAGGCTGCGGGAGACGGCGACGACCTTCTCGCCGATCGCGTAGCGCATCACGGCGAGGTCGAGGTTCTCCTCCGCGCGGAACCCCGGGAAGATGAGCGACTCGAGGTCCTCGACGATCCGGGCGACGCTCTGCTGCGAGGGAAGGTTGGGGCCCTCGAGGTGGTTGATGCCGCCCAGGGACCTGTAGGACTCGAGGATGCTCTCGATGAGGGAGTCGACGGGCCTGTCCATGGCATCGACGGTGCTGCCGGGCCCCTCCTTTGTCAAGCGGCGATGCCCGCTCCTTGCCCCCCGGTCGCAGTCGGCGTACACTGGGGGCCATGCCGCACCGCTTCCCTGTCAGTCTCGCGGTCGCCGTGGCCGTGCAGGTGGCCTGCCAGGCCTTCAAGGTCGTGCTGTACTCGATCCGCGACAGGAAGCTTGGCCTGCGCTACTTTCTCACTGCCGGGGGAATGCCCAGCGCGCACTCGGCCTTCGTGAGCGCGCTCTGCGTGTCCGTCGGGATCGCGAGCGGCTTCCTCTCGGACCTCTTCGCCGTCTCCTGCGTGTTCTCCCTCATCGTGATCTACGATTCTTTCCGCCTCCGCGGGGCGGTGGAGAAGCAGGCGCGCGCCCTCAACGCGCTGCTGGCACGGCACCCCGAGGCGGGTGCCGCCAGGCTCTCCGAGATGGTCGGTCACACCCCGGCCGAGATCGCCGTGGGGATCGCGGCCGGGGGCGGCCTCTCCGCGCTCGCCTCCCTCCTTCTGCGTCAGGCGTAGCGGGCGTGCACCAGCTCGGCCAGCGTCCGCTTGGGAACGTGGTGCCGTCTCTGCGCGTCGCGGTAGTACTTGACTGAACCGCCCGGGGGCAGGTCCTCCAGGACGACCGTCTCGACGGGCGTGCCCAGCGCGATGACCAGCGCGACGGTGAGGGTCGCGGGCAGGGCGAGGATCCCCGCCAGGGTCTCCCTGCGGATGCTCAGGAACATGCATCCGCCCAGCCCCTTCTCGGCCGCGCCCAGGAGGATGGTCTGGGCGACGATGCCCAGGTCGACCTCCGCGTCGGGGGACTTCGCCACCGTCGTGTCCCGCAGGATCACGATGTACGCCGTCGGCCGTTCCGCCGGCTCGGGCCCGCCCCAGTCGGGCAGGTATGCTGCCCAGGCGAGCGTGTCATAGATCCGGGCGCCCATGTCGGGGGACGCGCACAGCAGGTACCGCAGGGGCTGCCTGTTGCCTGCTGACGGCGTGCAGCGGGCGAGGTCCACGAGGTCGTCGAGCACGGCCATGTCGATCCCGCGGGCGGCATCGAACCGCCTGTAGCTCCTGTTCGCCAGGACGATCTGCTTCATATCCACCGCTGCACCTCCGCCGCGATGGTAGCCGGGCGCCTCGGCGTGGTAAAGGGTCCCCGCCTGTGCTACCATGGCTGCCTCGACATGGCCGCTCCGCGACGCATCCTCCCTGCGACAGTCCTGCTGTTGTGCCTCTGCCTCCGCCCGCCCGCCGCGTCTGCGGACCCGGGACGCCAGCTCCTGCGCCTCACGTTTCTCGGCGACATCATGGGCCACGACGTCAACTTCCTGATGGCAGACTACCGCGACATCTACCGGGACGTGCTGCCCATCTTCCGCGGCGATGACCTCACCGTCGGGAACCTCGAGTTCCCCGTCGAGCCGACGCTGCCCGTGTCCGGGTACCCCTTCTTCAACGCGAGCCGGCAGTACCTGCAGGCGGCGGTCGACAGCGGTATCGACGCGTTCTCGCTCGCCAACAACCACGCCTTCGACCAGAAGCTGGAGGGTATTTTCCAGACCCTGCGCTCGGCGGAGGCCGTGCGGGCCTCCGCGGGGCGGCCGCTCGGGTTCTCGGGTGTCCGAGGCAACGGGCGGGCGGCGTTCCACGCGGAGTCGATCCGGGTGCGCGGTCTGCGGGTGGGCTTCCTCGCCGCCACGCAGTTCCTGAACGACGCGGCGGGCACGCCATGGGTGCACGTCGTGGACTACGCCGACGGCGCGGCGGCGGGGAGGTTCCTCGAGCTCGTGCGCAGTGAAAGCGGCCGCCACGACCTGCTCATCGTCTCGTACCACGGGGGAAGGGAGTACGCGTCCCAAGTGAGCCCCGCCCGGCAGGAGTTCTTCCTTCGACTGGCCGAGAGCGGCGCGCACGTGGTGCTCGGTCACCACCCCCACGTCGCCCAGGGCTGGCAGCGCGTGCGCTTCCCCGGCGGGGATCGTCTCATCCTGCAGTCGATGGGGAACTTCATCTCGGGCATGACGTGGCGGCTGTCCCCGTCGGACCCCGCCCCCGGCATGCCGCCGCGCGGTGAATCGTACCTCCTGCGCGCCGAGATCCTCGTCAGCGGTGGCAGGGTGAGCGTGGTCGGCGCGGAGGCGCTGCCCATCGCCAACTACAGGAACGCGCGGGGAGAGATGGTGGTCGGCATGCTGCGGGACCTGGCTGACGGCACCGTCCGCCTGCCCCGGGAATGGTCGGCCTACTACGCGCGCAGGCTCGCCCTCATGGAGGGACTTCTCACTTCCGCGCCAGGCGGACCGCCTCGCTGATCCGACCGTCGAGGCCCGCCAGGCCGTCGCGGACCGCCATTGCCCTCGCCTTGGCCGCGGCGAAGGTCCCGGCGTCGAAGTCCTTCTGTGCCTCGGCGAGCGACGCGCGCGCCTGGGCGATGTCCGCCGCGCCCTGGGCCAGGAAATCCGGCCGCACCCCCCGGACGCGCCGGGCCGCCCACAGCCGCTTCTCGACCGCCGCCGCTTCCTCGATCGTCGCCGCGATGAGCGGACCCGCCTCGGCACGCACCTGCCTCTTGGCGTCAGCGGCCGCCTTGACGGCCGTGCGCGACTCGGCGAGCAGCCGCAGCGCCAGCTGCTCGGCGGCCTCGTACCGGCGCACGAGGAACACCCTGTCGGCCTGCGCCGCGAGCTCTTCCTCCAACGCCGCCAGGGTTTCCTGGGCCGCGTGCAGGGGGTCGGGGGCATACGTCACAACGTCGGGGCTCTTCGCCGCGGCCTCCAGCTCGGCCCGCGCCTCGGCGACCCCGGCCTGGGGAGGCTTGGCGCAGGCGGCGAGGCCGAGTGCAACGGAAAGGACGGCGAGGATGCGGATCTGTCTCATGGCGGTCTGGTTCTTCCTTCTCGTGTGATCGCCCCCCGGGCGCTGCCATCGCCGCCACGGCACGCGGAGGCGGCATGTGCGGGTGGGCGGGCACGGACGGGCGGGCGGGCACGGACGGCCGCAGCGGCCGGTCCGGCACGGACCCTTGTCGCAGAACAACACAGCAAACCGACAGGGCCAGTGTCTGTCAAGGCCCGCGCGGGGCTGGCAAACACCGTCCCCCGGGGGTACACTCCGGCTGGGGGGAGAATGCCATGAAGCGTATTGCACTTGTGGTTGCCATCGTTGCCCTCGTGTCTGCCCAGGCGGCAGTGGCGCAGAGCTCGGGCGGGCTCAAGACGCGAACCTACGATCTGACCATCCTGGTGGACGCCTACGGCGCAGAGATCTTCGTGGACAACGCGCGGATCTCGGGGACCGTCGCCCGCGTTGCTCCCGGCGTGCACTCGGTGCGCGTGCGCGTGGAAGGGTCGTACGACTACACGGAGAACGTGAACGTGACCGCCGACCGGACGCTCATCGTGCGCATGAAGCCCCGCACCTACCCCGTCACTGTCCGCGTGAACGTTCCCGGCGCCTCCATCTCCGTCGACGGCCAGCCCGTCGCGGGCACGGTGGCATCGGTGAGCGCGGGCGTGCACACCCTGCAGGTGTCGGCGGACGGCTACGAGGATTCCGTGCTGTCCATCAACGTGGCCGCGCCGATGGTGGTCGATGTCGCGCTGGAGAGGAGCGGATTCCTCCTCAGTGTCACCGCCAACGTCAGGACCGCGCGCGTGGTCATCGACGGTGTCTCGCGCGGCACCGTGCCCTTCTCGGAGTACCTGCCCCCCGGGACCTACACCGTGCGGGTGACCGCGCGCGGCTACGCCGACTACGTGGCGAGCATCGCGCTCGACGGCCCGGTGACCATCACCGCCAACCTGCAGCAGGGCCTGCAGCCGGGAGGCACCGCATTTCTCTCGGTCGTCGTGTCCGCAGAGTACCTCGATCCTGACCTCCGCGAGAAGGACCTGGGGGAAAACCTCCGCATCTTCGTCGACGGCAGGATGGTCAACCCGAAGCGGGAGGCGGAGAAGATCCCCGTCGCGCCGGGCCGGCACGTGATCCGCATCGCCTCTGGCGCCCTCTCGGTCGACATGGGGGAAATGGAGTTCGTCGCGGGCACCTCCTACACCTTCGAGCTGGCCCTGGACGTGGGGGTCCGCGCGGAGCGCAAGGCCAGGAACTACTGACCTCTTCCCGGGCTCCCCCTGCAGAGGCGGGGGGAGCCCAATCCTGATCGATTTTGTCAGCAATCTTGACAGGGGGCTGCGCGCGCCCCTACTATGCCCCGCGTATCGCAAGACCGACCCGGAAAGGAGATCGTTCGATGAGGCGAACACATGCCGTCTGCCTGATGCTTCTGCTCCCGCTCTCGATCGCCCTCGCCGACACGGCCCAGGTCATCGCGCAGGCCGACGCCCTGCACGACCAGGGCCAGTATGCGGAGGCAAAACGGATCCTTCTCGACGCCGTCGGGGATGCCGCGGGGGGAGCAGAGAAGGCCAACCTGTACTGGCGCGCTGCCCGGGAAACCCTCGAGACTGGAAACCAGGCCGAGGACGCGAAGCAGCCCGCGGCGGCCATCCTCAGGATCTTCGAGGAAGGCGAGGGGTATGCCAACAGGGCTGTCGAGGCCGATCCGCAGAACGACCTGGGGTACTACTGGAAGTCGTCCAATATCGGACGCTGGGGCCAGATCAAGGGGATCCTCAATTCGCTCGTGAAGGCAGCGCCGATGCGGGAGCTGCTGGTGAAGGTGGTCAGCCTGAACCCCGACCGGTCTGACGCATACTACGTGCTGGGCCAGCTGTACCGCGAGCTTCCCGGCAGGCCGATCTCCTTCGGCAACGCGGACGAGGCCGTGTCGCTGGGCCGCTGGGCCGCCGAGCTGCGAGCAGCCCAGGTCCAGTCAGGCGCGGAGAAGGCCCTGTCGTACGCGTACTACACCGAGCTGGCCAAGAGCCTGCACAAGCGCAACCTGTCCGCCGCCGCCCGGGCGGCCGGGAAGGCGAAGAAGGCGGCAAAGTACGCGGCGGCAGCCGATCCCCTGGCGAAGGCAGCGGCCTACGAGGCCGCGGTGGCACTGGAGGCCGTGTCCGACAGGGACGAGGCGACGGCCCTCGTGCAGTGGGTGATCGGCGAACTGGAGAAGCTCACGCAGTCGACTGCGGGAGACCGCAAGGACCTGGAGAAAGCGCGGAAGGTTCTCGCCGGCGACTGGTGAAACGCGGGGACCCTTGCCCGCGGAGGTCAGCGGGGACGGCGGGAGGGGCCGTCCCCGTCCCTGCGTTCCCCGTCCTCGCCCCGCCTCCCCCCGCCCCTCCGCGGGCCGCCCATGAGGCTCGCCTTCGTGACCGCCGAATCCCCCATCTTCTGGCGGACACGGAACACCGCCTCTTCCACCCGCTTCTGCCCGGGTGAACTCGTCCGTGAAGAGCTCCATCTGCTCCTCCGCATCGGCGGCCACGAGGTTGGACAGGCCGACGCCCACGAGCCGTATCGGGGTGCCGCCGGTCCACCGTGATGCCAGCATCCCGCGGACCACGCTGAGCAGCTCCTCCGCCGAGGTCACCCAGTGCTTGAGAGTCTTCTGCGCGCTCACGGTCGTGAAGTCGTGGAAGCGCAGCTTGAGCGCGGGCGTGCGCGACTTCCACCCCTCGTCGATGGCGCGGAACATGACCTGGTGGCACAGCTCGAGAAGGACGCGCTCGATGCCCGCCCTGTCCTTCCTGTCCGTCTCGAAGGTCGTTTCGCTGGAGAGCGACCGGCTTCTCGGCTCTTCCGAGAAGATGCCCGGGTCGCGGCCCCGGGCGACCGCGGCGAGGAACCCGGCAGCCCCCGCTCCCAGCATCCGTTCGAGCTCCTTCGCGGGAAACCCGCGCAGCCGGGACACGGAGGTGATGTTGAGCTCGGCCAGGCGGGCGAGGGTCTTCTCCCCGATTCCCCACAGGTCCTTCAGCGCGAGGCTGTCCAGGAAGGCGTCGACCCCCGCGGGTTCCACCCGTAGAAGGCCGTCCGGCTTGGCCGCGTTGGTCGCGAGCTTCGCGACGTACCTGTTGGGCCCGATGCCCACCGTGACCGCCAGTCCCGTCTTCGCGCGCACCTCGGCGCGCAGGCGCCTGCCCACCTCGAGGGGCGGGCCGAACAGCAGCGCGGTGCCCGTGAGGTCGAGGAAGGCTTCGTCGACGGAGATCTGCTGCACCCGCGGGGTGTAGGCGTCGAGGATGGACATGATCCCGCGGGAGACCTCGAGGTAGCGCTCCATGCGCACCGGGCAGGTACACGCCCTGGGGACAGCGCCGCCACGCCTCCGAGATGGGCATGGCCGAGCGCACCCCGAAGCGCCGCGCCTCGTACGAGCAGGCCGACACAACTCCCCGGTGCCCGGGGGCGGCGCCCACGATGACGGGACGGCCGCGCAGCGAGGGCTCGTCGCGCTGTTCCACGGAGGCGTAGAAGGCGTCGAGGTCGACGTGGAAGAACACCGGGTCGACGGGGGTCATGACCGCAGCGGGATGCTCTGCACGATGTGCAGGCGGGTGCGCACGGAGGCCCCGGGCACAGACACCTGCGCGCCGAGAAGGGGCGCGTCGAAGTCCATCGTCACCGTGAGCGTGAACTCCCCGCCGGCGGGAAAGGTGAGCTCCAGAGGCAGCGGGTCGGGGGGGAATGCCCCGATGAGAAGCCTGTACTCTCTCGCACTCTCCCGCACGAAGGGCAGGGAGCAGTCGAAGAGGATGAAGTCCTGCCCGGCGGTGAGCACGGCGCTCACCGTGCGGGGGCTTGCACCGGCGTCGAGGAGGAGCGCGAGGTTTGTCTTGCCGAGGAACTCGCTCGAACGCACCTCGAAGCGCAGGAGCGGGGCGGCGGGCGGGAGGGATGCCCGCACGGCGGTCCCGGCGGCGCGCAGGGCGCGGCTGCCAGATGGGTCGGCCAGGGAGAGCTCACCCAGCGGGGCGGGACTGGAGATGTCCAGCGTGTTCGTCCCCGCCCGCTCGTCGATGGACTGCACCACGCTCACGGGGCGCGGGCGTTCGGCCGAGAACGGGGAGAAGGTGAGAAGGCGCACCGCGAGCAGCCCCACGGCGACCGTCAGGACCCCCGCGATAAGCGGCTCCCGCGTTCCCCGCCGCAGCAGGCCCGTGCCGGGGAACAGCAGCCCGATCCGCAGCAGGGCCAGGATGAACGGCAGCAGGACCCCGGCGGCCAGGAGGTTGCCCCACAGGGGCGACAGGAGCACCACGCGGCAGAAGGGGAGCGCCGGCATGAGGAACAGGTCGACGAGCACGCGCCCCAGCGCGTACGGCGCAGGGAGCAGCACCAGGAGCTTGCCGACCTTGTTCGGGACGAGCGCGGAGAGGAACACGAACAGGAAGGCGAGCAGGAAGTACCAGGTGAAGGTGATGTCCAGGGCAGTCACCGCGACGATGTCCAGCAGGAGGAAGAACAGCGCGGCCGCGGTGTAGAAGCTCCCCGCCCGGGGAAACGGGAGCCTGCGCAGGAGCACGTACAGCGCGGAGTAGAGCAGCAGCGGCACTGCGACCTTCAGGCCGAGGAACTCCAGGGGTGCGTATTCCCACAGCCGCGGAAAGCCCCGCAGTGCGAGCACGCCGTGCACGGCGCCGGTGCCCGCCAGGAGGAACAGGAAGGTGAGGCCGAGGATGGGGAGCACCCGCACGGCATTGCGCGAGAGGCTGCGCACGTACTTGCGCAGCCCCCGGCGGAACACCAGGGAGTACAGGAGCATTCCCAGGAGGGTGCACACAATGACCACGACAGAGGTGCGCTCGCCGATCACCAGGGGGTAGCCGCCCACGCGGAAGACCAGGAAGTGCCGATCCCAGTCGGACGGGATTCCCTGCGCGTTGGCCGCGAGGAACTCCTCCGCGAAGAGCGGGAACCTGCCGAGGATGGCCTCGACGGCCGCCTCCCCGCCCGAGCTGCCCGCGGGTTCGGCGTCCTCGCCGTCCAGCTGCACGGCGGGGAACCCTGCCGCGAGGTACGGCTCGATCAGCGTCTTCCCGCCGGTGAGGCCGAGGCGAAGGACCTGGTTTTCCACGCCGGACACCGCGGCCGGGATACCGGCAGCGGCGAGGGAGCGCATGCACCGCGTGAGAAGCCAGGAGGGGCTGACGATGCCCCTGCCCGCGCCGCGCACGCGCAGCCGCGCGGGAACCGCCTGCAGGTTGAGCATCACCACCGCCACCGGGTAGCTGGGTCTGAAATCCCGCAGGAACAGCGCGCTGCCCATGGGGTAGGCGGCGCTGTCGCCGTACTCCGCACCCAGGAACAGGACGGTGAAGGAGACGGCCGGGCGGCTGCCCGCGAGCCTGCCGAGAAGGTCGAGGGCGAGGGCAACGCCCACGCTGCCGTCGGCGCCCGGGGGGGCATCGGCGGGATGGTTCAGCGGCACGGCCAGGATGACCGTGTCGCCGCGCGCCGCCGGGGACGTCGACCCGCAGGCACGAGGAGAAGGAATGCGCGGTGTCCGAGTCGCGGAAGTCGAAGCCCTCTCCCCGCAGCCCGAGGGACTGCAGGCGCGCAGCGATGAGGGCGAGAAGGGCCTGCTCGCCGGCCGAGCCTTCCAGGCGGGGGTACAGGTCCTCCACGGCCGCGATGTCGTGACGCAGGGCCCCCGCCGCCGTCTCGGCCGGCAGAGCGGCGAGAACGCCCGGCACGGCAGCGGAGAGGAGGATCAGCCAGAGGAGGCGGCGCATGGATGGGGCCAGCATAGGGGATGCCTCCCCACGCGTCAAGGAAGCTGCCGTGGGGCGCACTTGCCGTCCGGCGCGGTTTCCTGTAGGATGGGCGCGTCGCCATGGAAGTGCTCCCCGAGATCCTCGCCCGCCGGACCATCCGGTCGTTCCTGCCGAAACCCCTCGGCAGGGAACAGGTGGAGAGGATACTGGAGGCGGGCCGGCTCGCCCCGTCGGCGAAGAACCGGCAGGAGTGGCGCTTCATCATCGTCCAGAAGAAGGAGACGCGCCAGCGGATCATGGAGGCGTCTTTCAACCAGGAGATGGTGGGGCAGGCCCCCGCGGTCATCGCCGTGTGCACCACGAACATCGACTACCGCATGCCCAACGGGCAGCTGTCCTACCCCGTCGACCTCGCCTTTGCCGCCTCGTTCATGGTGCTGCAGGCGGTGCACGAGGGCCTGGGCACCTGCTGCCTGGCCACTTTCGACGAGCAGGAAGTGAGGGAGATCCTCACGGTCCCCTTCTCCATGCGCGTCGTGCTTCTCATGCTCGTGGGGTACGCTGCCGAGAGCCCCGAGCCGTCCCCGCGGAAGACGCTGCGCCAGGTGTCGGCGCGGGACCACTGGTAGACCCCTCGCCCCCCTGCCCGTAGTAAGCGACAAGCCTCTCGAAGCCTCCCCCCGCCTCGCTGCTGTCCGGCTCGGCGATTTCCCCGCCCACGCAGAACCAGATCCCGTCCGCGCGCGACCACCGCGCGACAAGGCGCAGGGGGAAAGGCGGGATGGAGGGGTCGTGCTCCGCGATGACCAGGACCTCGACGAGCTCACCGGCGCGCACGGGCAGGGGCTGCACGAAGGCGACCTGGCAGCCGGTGCCGCTCAGGTCCCGGATGTAGCCCGGCGTGGCCGTGGCCGGGTGGACCGCCTTGGCGTAGGCAGCCATCCGCGGGCTCTTCCTGTTCTCAGTGCCCATGCGCGGCCCCTCCTGCGCGTGCGCTCTCCGCGGCGGGCGAGGCCGCGGTTGTCAGCTCCAGGGTGATGAGCGTGCCCACGATCCTCCCCGGCACGAACGGGGAGGGCATGCTGCGCTCGTCGAAGAACTGCAGGTGGAAGCTGTCGAAGGTCTTCCTGGCCACGATGATCCCCATGCCGAAGCGCTTATAGCCGTTCCTCTTCTGGTACTCCTCGAAGGGAGATGAGTGCAGGTCGAGGGCAGCGGGGTCGGCCGCGATGTCGTACGGGAGGCTGCCGGGATCGAACCCCCCGCCGTAGTCCCGGATGGCCACAGAGAGCCTGCCCCCGGCCACCGTCAGGCTGATGAGGATGTCCCTCTCCTCGCCCTTCTCCCGGTGCGCGCGCAGCGAGTTGTTCACCAGCTCGAGGATCGCGAAGCGGATGTTCTCCACGCTCACCCGGGTGGGGGGCATCTCGATGGAGTCGAAGGTGTGGATGATCTGGCGGAAGTCCGCCTTGGGGCTGACCGCCAGTCGGACCGACCGGCCGCTGCTCCCGTTCAGCTGGAGAGCCTGCGCTGGCTCCATTCTCGTGGTCTCTCCCTTTCCCAACTGCGGGCAATCGTGTTTACTGTGGCCATGGTATATTGTCTGCTTGAGTTGTTCAATTACAGGCAACTCACGCGGCTGCGCGCATCCGCGCTGGCGGAGCTCGAGGCGGAGCTCCCGGCGATGCTGGGGGCACGTCGCCCCCGGCAGGGGAGCCGCGAGCAGGGAGTGTACCTCTGCGAAATGGGGGACGAGGCCGACCTCGACGCGGCGGCCTGCCTGTCCGCGGCCCTGCGGACACTCGAGTTCCTGCGCGGCCGCAGGGACGAGCTGTTCGGCTTCACGATGCTCCTCGCCATCCTCCCTCCCTCGCCGTCGGCGCAGGACACCCTGCGCGCGCTGGCATCCGCCGCCGAGAAGGAAGAGCAGCTGTGGCTGGCCCCCTCGTGCACAGCCCTTTTCTCGCCGTACTGCTCCCTCGAGGAAACGGGCGGTCTGTGGCGCCTGGTCGCGCTGGTCGAGCAGAAGGCCGCCCGCGAGCAGCCGGCGGCTTCCCGTCAGTGGGTGCGGGAGTCCCTGGTCGGGAAGGTGCTCGATGCCCTCGCTCCCCGGCTCGCCTCGGGCGAGGGACGCGACCTGCTCTTCGTCCACGGGCCGCCGGGCGCCGGCAAGACCACCGTCGTGGCGGAGGCTGCCCGGCGGCTCACCGGCGGGGGGAGCGACATTCCCGCGCTTCGGCTGCACACCCTCTTCCGACGGCGTTCGCCGGTTCACCCCTTCCTCGCCGCCGTCGACCCGCGCATCGTCGCAGAGGTGCCGCGCTGGCTGCGGGGCAGCGAGCTGGCAGCCTGGGGCCACACGGGCTGCCTCCTCGCCTTCCTGCGGGGCTTCGCGCCGCGCGACATCTTTCCCGACCGGACCGTGGCGGACTTCACGATCGCCTTCGGTCTGTACGCCCTGGCCTGGACGCGCATGGCCCGTGAGCGGCTTCTGCCGGCCATCATGATCTGCGAGGGCGTGGAGACCTGGCACCCGGCCGCCCGCAGCGCGGCGGCCCGCCTGTTCGACACCCTGCTCTGCTGCCCGGACTTCCTGCCCGTGGTGTCCTCCGTGGAGAGCTCCCTTCCCGCGGAGTTCTCGGGGTTCGACGTGCGCAGCGTGCACATCCACCCGCTGGGCCGGCGGGAGATCCGGTCGTTCACCCAGCACCTGTTCCCCGGGCTCGAGATCCCCGAGTCCATGGCCCGGCGGCTGCGGCGGATGTCCGACGGTCTCCCCGTGACCGCCGCCGCGTACCTCCAGTACCTCCTGCGGACGGGCAGGATCAGGGCCGGGGCGCAGGGGAACTCCTGGGTGCAGTCGGGCGAGGAGGAGGAGGAAATCCTCCCTGCCGACCCGCTGTCCGTGACCTGGTTCCTCATCCGCTCCCTGCGCGACGACGACTTCCTCGCCCTGTACGCCGCGCACCTCGCGGGCGGCCTCCTGGACAGGGAGGGACTGGAGGCGTTCCTCGAGACCGAGGGCTTCGACAGGGCAGCCGCGGCCAGGTCGATCGAGGGCCTGCTCGCCTCGGGGCTCATGGCGGAGGGCGAGCACCTGATCCCCCGCTTCCCCGCGCTGCGGCGCAAGCTGGAGGAGCTGCTGGGCGCCCAGGGCGAGCGCCTGCGCGAGGCCCTCATCGATCACGTGGTCCGCCTCTGGGAGCAGGGCGCTTACTCCCATCACGTGCTCCTCTTCTTCTTCCTGGCGCGCAGCGGGCGCACGGACCTCGCGTTGCGGATCCTTCCCGGCATCGTCCGTCGACGGCTGGACGAGGGAGACGCCGCGGGTGCCCGGGCGTTCTGCGACCCGGGCCGACTGGAGTTCTCCGCGGCGCCATCGGCCGCCGAGAAGAGGTCACTCGCCCTGGTCACGACCCTCGGCGCCCTCGAGGCCGCCCTGCTCGACGGCAGCGCGGACGATGCGGCGCGCGCGGCCTCCCTGCTCGCCCGCGAGGCGAGCCGCGGCGAGGTACAGCTCGCCTGCGCCGCGGCCGACCTCGCCACCGGCGACGCGGCCTCCGCGCTGGACAGGCTGAAGAAGGCGCTGCTCGGGTTCCAGGACTCCGGCGACCGCCGCGGGGAGCGCGCCGCGTACCTCGCGCTGGGAACCACGATGTGCGGCGACGGCAGGAGCGGCGAGGCGGTGGAATACCTGGGACTGGCCGAGCGGCTGGGCCTGGAGACATCGGACCAGTTGGGCGCCCTCCGCGCCGCCGCCCTGCTTGCCGCGTGCCTGTTCACCGAGGGCCGCTACTCGCGCTCGCTCGCGGAAGCGGAGGCGGCGGCCGCTCGGGCAGCTGCCCTCCTCCAGAGGGAGGCGGAGCTTTTCGCGCTTTTCCTGAAGGCGCGCATCCGCTTCCAGCTCGGCTCCTACGAGGAGGCGGGGACGCTGCTGCAGCAGTGCCTCGCCCACGCCGCCCTGTACGCCGTCGGGGCCGCGGTGCCGGTCCTCGAGGCCTGGCTGGCCAGGTCGGTACTGTACCAGGGGGACACGGAGCGGGGGATCGACCGCCTGCAGCGGCTGGCCCCCGGCCGGGAGGTGCTGTACTTCCTGGCCGAGGCGTGGCTGTTCGCCCGGGAGACCGAAAACGCCTTCGCCTGCGCAGAGCAGGGCCTCGCCCTTGCCGACGACGGGCGTTTCCCGCCCCCCCTGTCCACGGGATGGAAGGATGGGTTCTGGTGCGTGGAGGGGCGCTGCTTCCGCCTGAGCAGGAACGACGCGCTCCTGCGCCGGGGGCTCTCTGCGCTGCGGGCGTACCTGCTCGCGCTGCGGGGGGCTCCCGCCGACGCGGCACGCGAGCTGCACGGCCTGACCCGGGGGGGCAGGCAGGCGGAGGAGGACCCCTACGCCTACCTGTCGCACTACCTGTACTCCCTCGTGCTTCTCGACTCCGCCCCAGACCAGCTGGACGACAAGTCCACCGTGCTCGCCAAGTCCCTGAAGGGCCTGCAGGAGAGGGCCAGCCGGATCGAGACGCCCTCCGAGAGGAGCGCGTTCCTGACCCGCAATCTCTGGAACCGCAGGATCATGGACGACGCCCGGGCGCGCAAGCTGGTCTAACCGGCCGGGCCCGGCTGTCGCGCGATTGACGCCCGTCCCGGAGCGGTCTATACTCCTGCCTGGCTCAACATTTCCTTGGGAGGGGAACAGTGGCCGAGCAGCTCATCGTCAAGAACCTTCCTTTCATAAAGGTTCTTCCGTCCTGGTCGCAGGAACTTTCCTACAAGTACTGCTCCAAGACCGCCAACCTCTACATCCTGTCGGGAAACATCCGCGACTTCCTCCCCCACAAGATGAAGGAGGGAGAGTTCAACTTCGCGCGGATCCAGGACTACGTGGCCGAGGTGCTGTTCGGCAACCGGGACATCATCGCATTCTACGACCGCTCCTCGGGGGTGAGCTTCTGCAAGCCCGAGATGAAGAAGGACTACCTCGCCCGGATGAAGCAGCTCGCGCCGAAGGCCTCCCCTGCGCGCCTGCTGTCGCGAAACCCCGTCCGGGCCCTGTCGAGCCTGGAGAAGTACTTCGCGGCCAACGTCACCCACAACAAGCGCATCGTCCTGATCATCGACTACGCCGAGACGGTGGTGCCCAACACGGAGATCTCGCGCTACACCGACGAAGACCGGTACTGCCTGGTCACGCTGAACAGGTGGGCGAGCGACCCCATCTTCACCCAGGGGGACATCTCGATCCTGCTGCTGACCGAGAACCTGGCCGACATCAACCCGACCGTCGTGCGCTCGCCCAGCACGATCAAGGTGAACATCCCCATCCCCGACGAGGCGGTGCGCGAGAGCTTCCTGCGCTTCCTGGACAGGAGCGGGAAGCTGCTGCTGGAGGAGTCGCTGTCGATCGAAGAGTTCGCCAAGATCACCAGCGGCCTGAACCTCGTGAACCTCAACCAGCTGGCCGCCGAGAGCTTCCAGGAGGACCGGGAGATCAACCTCGCCTACCTGAAGGAGAGGAAGAAGCAGATCATCGAGGCCGAGGCGGTGGGGCTTCTCGAGTTCATCGAGAGCGAGCACGACCTGGCCGCCGTCTCGGGCCACGACTTCGTGAAGAAGCGCTTCCGCAGCGCCGCCCGCGCAATCCGCGAGGGCCGCTTCGACGTGCTGCCCATGGGCTACCTCATCGCCGGGCCGGTGGGCACGGGCAAGAGCTTCATGGTGCAGGCCTTCACAGGCGAGATCGGCATCCCCGTTGTCAAGTTCCGGAACTTCCGCTCCAAGTGGCAGGGGGTGACCGAGGCGAACCTCGAGAAGATCCTGAACATCCTCAAGGCCATGGCGCCGGTCGGGGTGATGATCGACGAGGCCGACGCCTTCCTGGGGGACAGGAACCAGGAGGGCGACTCGGGGACGAGCAACCGCATCTTCGCGCAGATCGCCTCGTTCATGGGGAACACGGAGTATCGGGGAAAGATCATCTGGTTTCTCATCACCTGCAGGCCTGACCTCCTGCCCATCGACCTGAAGAGGCAGGGCAGGGCCGAGGAGCACCTCGCCCTGTTCTACCCCGAGACGCTGGAGGAGAAGGAAGACCTGTTCTCCACCCTCGTGAAGAAGCTCGCCCTGCGCATCCAGAAGGTGAACGCGGCGGACCTGTTTCGTCGATACAAGTACGAGTTCTCGGGAGCCGACCTGGAGTCGGTGCTCATCCGCGCGAAGTTCCTCTCGGCGATGAACAACCACGTCTTCGTCACGAAGGGCGACCTGGAGGAGACCATCGCCGACTTCATGCCCCCCGCCTACCCGCACGAGATCGAGCTGCAGAACCTCGTTGCCGTTCTCGAGTGCACCAGCCGGGAGATGGTCCCCCGCAGGTTCCGCGAGATGAACCGCGACAGGCTGGTGACAGAGATCAAGCAGCTCAAGGTGCTGCTCCACGAGCGGGATTGAACCGGGGACTCCCGGTCGCTACAATGAGGATGCAATGAAGGACCCCGGCGGCCGCACGGCCACTGTCGCGCGCAAGACCCGCGAGACGGACATCACCCTGACCATCGACCTGGACGGCGCCGGCGGCGTTGTGCGCACGGGGGTGCCGTTCCTCGACCACATGCTCACGAGCATGGCCTTCCACGGGAGGTTCCGCCTGGAGCTCGAGGCATCGGGGGACATCGCGGTGGACGCGCACCACCTTGTCGAGGACACGGGGCTGGTGCTGGGGCAGGCCCTGTCAGAGATCCTGGCCCGAACCGGTCGGGTGTCGCGTTACGGCCACGCTGTCATCCCGATGGACGAGGCCCTCGGTGAAGTCGCCGTCGATGTCTGCGGCAGGCCCACCCTCGCGCTCGTGACCTCCTTCCCCCAGCCATGGGTCGGGGACTTCGACCTCTCCCTGGTCCGCGAGTTCCTCGGCGGCCTCGCCTCACAGGCGCGCATCGCACTGCACGCGGAGACCCGCCGCGGGCAGAACAGCCACCACATGGCAGAGGCCCTCTTCAAGGCGCTCGGGAAGGCCCTGCGCCAGGCCTATGCGCCCGCCGGGGACGAGATGTCCTCGAAGGGACGGATCGGGTGACCCCCGCCGGGTTTCCCTGCCCCGGCGGGAGATGTTTACTTCACCATTTCAATCAGGTATCTTGAACAGGGAGGGTCCATCGGGGTAGGATGAACGCGGACGACATCCTGAAAAAGTTGCCCTCCAGCGGGTTCCTGAAGGTCACCAGTGAGAATCCCGTCCAGCTGTCCCAGGAGAACAGGGCCGCGCTGATCCGCAGGGGCAACGAGTTCTTCAACAGGGGCGAGACGGACATGGCGAGGCGGATTTTCCTGACCACCCGGTACTCCGACGGGCTGATCCGCGTGGGCGACAGGCTGGCCCTGGCAGGAAGGCCCCTGGAGGCGCTGTCCGCGTACTGGGCGGCACCGTGCCCCGAGAAGGTGGAGATCCTCATCGGGCAGATGTCCGGTGTGGTTCGGCAATGGCTGAGGGAAGGGAAGGGGATCGAGGGGTCATGAGCACAGAGGAAAAAAAGTCGGAGCCCGTGCAGGTCTCCATCTCGGAGCTGTCCAAGCGGGGCTACCAGCTGCTCAAGGAAGACCACATCGCGGAGGCGGAAGAGAACTTCCGCCGCATCGTCGCGATGGAGCCCGAGAACAACTACGCCCTGGTCGGGCTGGGCGACGCCGCCCGCAAGAGGAAGAGCTACCACGAGGCCATCACCTACTACGAGCAGTGCCTCGTGCATCACCCGGGCAACAAGTACGCGCTGGTGGGGCTTGCCGACAGCTACCGCTCGCTGAAGCAGTTCCACAGGGCGATCGAGATCTGGGAGAAGTACCTGGCCCAGGGAGACAGCGACGTGACCGTGCTCACGCGCATCGCCGACGCCTACCGCAAGGTGCTGGACTTCTCCCGCTCGAAGGAGATCTACCACCGCATCCTCGAGATCGACCCGGGCAATCCCTACGCCCTCACCGGGCTGGGCTACCTGCACTTCGACCTCAAGGAGTACCGCGAGGCCCTGTCGTACTGGGAGAAGATGCACGAGAAGGACCCGAAGAACATCTGGGTCCTCACCTCGATCGGCAACTGCTACCGCAAGCTCAAGACCTTCGAGAAGGGTATCCCGTACTTCAAGCTGGCGCTGGAGCTCCAGCCCGCCAACTTCTACGCCCTGTTCGGGCTGGCCGACTGCTACCGGGGGATGAACGACCCTGCCGAGTCGCTGTTCTACTGGAAGAAGATCCTCGACGCCGACCCCGACAACAAGGTCATCCTGACCCGCATCGGGGACTCCTACAGGCAGATGGGAGAGCTCGACACGGCGCGCGAGTTCTACAGCAAGGCGCTCAACATCGAGTTCGACAGCTACGCGGTGCTGGGCCTGGCCCTCATCAACAAGGAGAAGGGCAACTACAGCGAGGCCATCGAAAGCCTCTCGGGCCTCCTGGTCAACGACGCGAAAAACCCGCGGCTGTACATCGAGATCGCCCAGTGCTGGCTCGCGCTGGAGAAGCGCGACAAGGCCCTCGAGGTGCTCACGCGCGCCCTGCGCATGGGCATCAAGAACCTCGGCATCGGGGAGATGCTCGAGAAGCTGCAGAAGCAGATCCAGTGAAACCCGCACTCGCGGGCCTGCTGCCCGGCGAGATCGCCGACCTCCTGCCCCTGGAAGCCCCGTACAGGGGCGCGCAGATCTTCCGCTGGGTGCACGCCGGTGCATCCTCCTTCTCCGCCATGACAGACCTGCCCGCCGACCTGCGCGGACGGCTGGAGGCCGAGGCCCTCCTGTGCGGCTCGGCCGTCGAGGCGCGGGTCGCCGCGGAGGACGGCTCGGTGAAGCTGCGCATCCGCCTGGCCGACGGCCACGCGGTGGAGGCCATGACCCTGGAGGACGGGGCGGGCAGGCGCACCGCGTGCCTGTCCACGCAGGCGGGCTGCGCCATGGGCTGCGCCTTCTGCCGCACGGGGCTCATGGGGCTGCGGCGCAGCCTCTCGTCCGCGGAGATCGTGGAGCAGCTCCTTCACATCGAGCGCACCCTGGGTGCCGCGGTCGCGAACATCGTGTTCATGGGCATGGGGGAGCCGTTTCGCAACTGGGACGCGGTGGCACGGGCCGTGGCCATCCTGCGCGACCCCGCCGGGCGGGGGATGAGTCCCCGGCGCATCACGGTGTCCACCTGCGGCATCCCCGCGGGCATCAACAGGGTCGCGGCGGAAGGGCCGGACGTGAAGCTTGCCGTCTCGCTGGTGACGGCGGACGAACAGGCCCGGCGGTCGCTCATGCCGGTGGCCCGCGCGCACGGCCTGGCGGAGCTGAAGGACGCCCTCGCCGCCTACCAGGCGGCGAGGAAGCACAGGATCACCCTCGAGGTCGTGCTGATCGCCGGGCGGACGGACAGGGACGCGGACCTGGAGGCCCTGAAGAGGTTCGTGCCGCCCCTGTCGGTGATGGTGAACCTGATCCCGTGGAACCCCGCCCCCGAGATCGACCTGGCCGAGCCTTCCGCCGAGCGAGTCGCGTGGTACAAGTCAGGCCTCGAGCGCGCGGGCATCCCCGTCACGGAGAGGATGCGCAAGGGCAGGGGGGTATGCGGGGCCTGCGGCCAGCTCGCGGTGCTCGACGGACCCTGACGAGACAGGCGCCCGGGCAGCCTCAGTCGTGCCGGCCCGTCGCCCCCCCACCTCCAGGGGCCGAGTCCCGTGCCCTGGCGAACGCATCGACCGCTCTGGAAATGTCGTGGTCGTCCGTCACGTGTGAGCAGAAGCTCACCCTGATCGCGGGTTCGCCTCTCCAGTCCGTTCCCCCGCACCACAGCTCGCCCGAGGCCTGGACCGCCGCCAGGGTGGCGGCAGTCAGCTGCGGGCGGCCGCAGGAGACCAGCACCTGGTTGAACACCACCTCGTTCAGGACCTCGAAACCGGCCTGCCTGGCCGCGGCCGCGAAGGCCACGGCGTTCGCGCACAGCCTGTCCACCAGCCTCTCGACCCCGCTTCGCCCCAGGCTCTTGAGGGCGGCCCAGATGTCGACCCCGTGCGCCCGGCGGGACATCTCGGGAGTGTACGCCATGCCGTCGCGATCGGTTTCCGCGGGGATGTACGGGCCGCTCAGCCTCATTGCCCGCCGAAGCGCCCCGGCGTCCCTGCAGAACACGATCCCGTTGTCGTACGGCGCGTTCAGCGTTTTGTGGGCGTCGACGGACCACGAATCGGCGTCCTGCATTCCCGCCACGAGGTGGCGGCGCGACCGGGAGGCCGCCGCCCACAGGCCGAAGGCGCCGTCCACGTGGACCCACGCGCCCGCCTTCCTGGCCGCGGGGCATACCTCGGCAAAGGGATCGAAAGCCCCGCTGCTCACGTTGCCTGCCTGGAGGATGACGAGGCACCTCCCGTCGAGGGCAGGCAGCCCGGAGGCGAGAAGCCTTCCCTCGCGGTCAACCGGGACACGGTGGACCCGGTCCCTGCCCAGGCCGAGGATCGAGAGGGCCTTGAACACGCTCGCGTGCGCCTGCTCGCCGAGGATGACGCGGATGTCCGGCGCGCCGAACAGTCCCCTGCCGTCGAGGTCCCAGCCGCAGCGCCGCAGCAGCTCGTCCCTCCCCGCGGCCAGGCCGCACAGCGTGGCCACTGAGCTTCCGGACACGAACCCCGCCGCGGTCGACGGGGGCAGGCCGAGCAGCCCGATGAGCCACCGCTCGCACACCTTTTCAAGCAGTGAGCAGACGGGGGAGATGACCGAGAGGGCTGCATTCTGATCCCAGGTGTCCGCCAGCCACCGCG
This sequence comes from uncultured Spirochaetota bacterium, assembly GCA_963733835.1. Lineage (GTDB taxonomy): Bacteria > Spirochaetota > Spirochaetia > SZUA-6 > Fen-1364 > CAVTER01. The sequence goes on along the minus strand of CAVTER010000006.1, from coordinate 92,754 downwards.
CGGCGAGTGCGGCGGGAAGGATGCCGCCGTTGACGAAGCCGAAGTAGCGGCCGCCGGTCTGTGCCACCGTCGCCGGGGAACCGGCCGCGTGCAGGATCTCGAGCACCTCTTCCGCGGGCACCGGGTGCTCCTGCAGGGGGTGGTCGAAGACCTCCAGGGCGCGCACCGCCTCGGGGGAGGGGAAGACGCGCCGCTCCCCGACCGAGCGCATGTACTGCAGGGCGCAGTCCTTCGCCTTCTCGAACAGGCGCCCGTCCCCCGCGGCGTGCCCCGGGCTGTCGGCGGCCATGTGTCCCCCCTCGCTGGCGGGGCGCTCCCCCGCGTCGGGCTACCGGTTCTCGAGCACGGCCCGGATGCGCCGCACCCCGGCCGATGACGACTGCTCTTTCTGGATGATGAACCTGCCCAGCTCGCCGGTCCTCTGGACATGCGGCCCGCCGCAGACCTCTTTCGAGAAATCACCGGCGGTATAGACCTTGACCTTCTCCTCGTACTTTTCGCCGAACAGCGCGATCGCCCCCGCGGCCTTCGCCTGCTCCAGGCTCATGACCTCCATGGTCACCGGCAGGTCCCGCTCGATCTGGGCATTCACGATCTCCTGGACCTTCGCCACCTCCTCCGCGGTCATCGGGGCGGGGTGGGTGAAGTCGAAGCGCAGCCTCTCCGTGGTGATGTTGCTGCCCTTCTGGCCCACGTGCGTGCCGAGCACCTGGCGCAGGGCCTGGTGCAGCAGGTGCGTGGCCGTGTGCAGCCGCGTGGTCATCTCGGAGTTGTCGGCCAGGCCGCCCTTGAAGACCTTCTCGGCGCCGGCCTTGGACAGCTCCTGGTGCTTCTCGAATGCCTCGTCGAAGCCCTTGCGGTCCACCGCCATGCCGTGCTCGCGGGCCAGCTCCTCGGTGATCTCGATGGGAAAGCCGTACGTATCGTACAGCCGGAAAGCGACCCTGCCGGGGATGATCTTCTGGGGGTTCTTCAGGAGGTTGGGCAGGAGCTTCTCGAACTCCTTCTCGCCCTTCTGCAGGGTCTCGGAGAACCTGCCCTCCTCGGCCGAGAGCTCCTGGCCGATCATGCCCGCCCGGGCGCGAAGCTCGGGGTAAAAGCCCTCGTAGGTGCCGATCACCGCCGGGGCGAGGTCGGCCAGGAAGCTTCTCTCCAGTCCCAGCTTCCTCCCGTGGCGGATCGCCCGGCGGATGAGCCTGCGCAGGATATACCCCTGGCCGAGGTTCGAGGGCGTGACGCCCTTGTCGTCGCCGAGGATGAACACGGAAGAGCGCAGGTGGTCGGCGATGATGCGGATCGAGGTGTCCGTCGCGGGGTCGGCACCGTAGGCCTTGCCGGTGAGGCGCTGCAGGCCCTCGATGAGGGGCGCGAACAGCTCGGTCTCGAAGACCGTCTTCTTGCCCTGCATCATTGCGATGGTCCGCTCGACACCCATGCCCGTGTCGACCGTCTTCTGCGCCAGGGGGAGGTACGTCCCCTCCGGGGTCTTGTTGTACTGCATGAACACGTCGTTCCAGACTTCGAAGTACTTTCCGCAATGGCAGCCCGGTTTGCACGAGGGCCCGCAGGCGGGGATCCCCGTGTCGATGAACATCTCCGTATCCGGGCCGCAGGGTCCCGTCTGGCCCGCGGGTCCCCACCAGTTGTCCTTGCGGGGAAGGAAGTGGATGCGCTCGGAGGGGATGCCGACGGATTTCCAGATCTCGGCCGCGTCGTTGTCCGGCGGCACCTCGGCGTCGCCGGCGAAGACGGTGACCGAGAGCACGTCCGGGGAGAAGCCCAGCCACTGGGGTGAGGTCAGGAACTCGTAGCTGAAAGCGATGGCGTCCTTCTTGAAGTAGTCTCCCAGCGACCAGTTTCCCAGCATCTCGAAGAAGGTGAGGTGGGAAGGGTCTCCGACCTCCTCGATGTCGTCCGTGCGCAGGCACTTCTGGCAGTCCACGAGGCGCCTGCCGGCGGGGTGCGGCTCGCCGAGGATGTAGGGCACCAGCGGGTGCATGCCCGCGGTCGTGAAGAGGACCGTGGGGTCGTTCTCCGGGATGAGGGACCTGCCCGAGATCTCCGCGTGGCCCTTCTGCCTGAAGAACTCGATGTACCTGCGGCGCAGCTCGTTTCCTGTCATGGGTGCCAAAATACGGGCAGCCACAGCCAATGTCAACCGCGCCCGGGCGTTCGGTCAGCCTCCGCGGGGATCGGCCTCGGCGAGGTTCGCGGGGGAGACGGCACGCCTGCCCTGCTCGATCTCCCGCACCAGGGCGGCGATGCGCGAGTTGACAGGTGTCGGCACGCCCAGGTCCCTGCCCCTGCCCTCGAGGTAGCCGTTCAGATACTCGACCTCCGTCGGCCTGCCCCGCTCGAGGGACACGAGGCTGGAGGACTTGAGCCTGCGGAACTTGAACCCGAACGCGCGGATGACTGCCGTGCGGCGCAGGTCGGCCAGCGGCCCCGTGCCGGCCATCAGGCCGTAGTAGTCCAGCTTCCCCGCGTAGGGAGGCACCTGGATGCCGGCCGCCGCGGCCACGGCCATGCCCTCGCGCAGCACGGCCACGAAGATCCGCCGCGCCTGCGCGCGCGCCAGCATCGGCCCGAGGAGCAGGCCGCACAGGGCGCCCACCGAGGCGATGCAGCAGTTGATGAGGAGCTTCGAGTACTTCTCGGCCAGGATGTCGGGGGCGATCGCGCAGGGGAAGACGCTGTCCAGGGCGCCGCGAAGGGCTTGCAGGCGGGCCGAGGAGAACCCCGGCAGCATCCCGATCGAGAACTCCCCCGTCGAGGTCACGTCGATCTCGCCGGGGGCGACCATCGTCGAGCCCCATCCCACGACACAGCCCACGGTGCGCCCCGCGCCGACGATGTCTGCAAGCGCCTCGGTGCACATGCCGTTCTGCATGGACACGGCGAGGCTGTCGGGGCCCAGCGGGGAAGCAGATCCCGCGCGGCGCCGGCCATGTCGGTTGCCTTGGTGGCGAGCAGGGCGATGGTGAATGTCCCGGACAGCTCCCCGATGCTCCCCACGGAGGGGATCCGGCGGCGGAACTCCCCCCGCGAGCCGCGGATGTCGATGCCCTCCGTGGAGATCCTGCGGGCGAGCTCCGCGCCCCTGCAGACCAGGGTGACATCGTGCCCCGCAGCCGCGAGCACGGCGGCAGTCGCGCCCCCGATGGCCCCCGCGCCGATCACGACGAATCTCTCCGTTGCCGCCATCCCTCTCCCCCTCCCGGTTCGGGCGACTGTACACGCGCAGCCTCGTCTTGGCCAGAGCCCCCCGAAATGGTAGAGAATGGGGTCATGCAGACCTCCCCGGGCCGCACGCGCCGCGAGACGATCCTCGTCGCAGCCAGCTACCTCACGGTCTACCTCGTGTGGGGGTCCACGTACTTCTTCATCCGCCAGGCCGTGGCCACGATCCCGCCGTTCCACGTGGTGGGGCTTCGCTGGACGGTCGGTGGCATCCTGCTGCTGGGCCTTGCGCTGGCCACCGGCAGGCTGCGTCGGCTGCCCTCGGGCCGCGAGATCCTTTCGGCGGTCGTGCTGGGGTTCCTCCTGCTCCTGGTCGGCAACGGGCTCATCTCGGTGGCCGAGCAGTCGGTGGACAGCTACATCGCCGCACTGCTGTCGGCCTCGGCGCCCATCCTTGTCGCCGTTTTCGACCGGGTCATGCTGAGCAAACGGCTGTCCCTCGTGCGGATCCTCGGCGTCGTGGGCGGCTTCGCCGGGGTCGCCCTTCTCCTGTACAACGGCCAGTCCATACGGTCGAGCCTGTCCACCTTCATCCTCATCGACCTCGCGGGGGTGGCCGCGTGGAGCTTCGCCACCAGCCTCGGTCACCGCCTTCCCGTGCCCGGTGACAACCTTGTGAACAGCGGGATCCAGATGCTCTTCACGGGTGTGGTTGCCCTGGGAGGGAGCCTCCTGTTCGGCCCCCGTCCCGCCGCGGTGGCGGCCGGGGCGTCGCTGCTGTCAGCCCTCAGCGTTCTGTACCTCGCCGTCGTGGGCTCGATCGCCTACGCGGCCTTCACCTACCTCGTCTCGCACGAGCCCGCCGCGCGCCTGGTGAGCTACGCCCTGGTGAACCCGCTCATCGCTCTCCTGCTCGGGCTCGGCCTGGGCTCCGAGACCGCCACGCCGTACCTCTGGGCCGGGGTCCCCCTCATCCTGCTCTCCCTGGTGTTCATGCTCTACGGCGAAAGGGCCCTCGCGTGGACGAAGGCGCACGGCGCGGCCCGGCGCTGAGCAGGCGCCTGCTCCTGCGGGCGGGCCTGTTCCTGCTGCTTCCCGCCCTGGCGTCGACGCTCTTGTTCGCGCTGCCTTTCCCCGCCCTCGACCATTTCGCGCGCGACCCCGCCGGCACGCGCCTGCTGGATGCGCGGGGCAGGCTGATCGCCGTCGCCCCCGCCGCTGACGGCGCCTTCGTCGAGAGGAGATCGGGGGCGGAGATCCCCGAGGCCTGCAGGCGGATGTTCGTGCGCCTCGAGGACCGCCGTTTCTTCCTCCACCCCGGTGTCGACCCGCTCGCCCTCGCGCGCGCGCTCCTCCTCGCTGGTCCCGTCGCCCTGGCGCCGCCGGGGAGCTCCGTCGGGGGCGTCCACCATCACGATGCAGCTTGCCCGCATGGTCGTCCCCCGGGGCCGCTCAGCGGCGGGGAAGCTGGCCGAGATGGCGGCCGCGCTGCGCATCGAGGCCCGCCTGCCGAAGGCGGTCATCCTCGAGCTGTACCTGAACTCCCTGCCCTTCGGCCGAAACGCGCGGGGCGTGGGGGCCGCGGCATGGACATACTTCGGAAGGGAGCTGCCGTCACTCAGCGGCGCCGAGCTTCTCACCCTCGCGGTGATTCCGCGAAACCCGTCCGCGTACGACCCGTTCCGGCACCCTGACAGGCTCGCCGCCGCTGCCCGGCTCGCCGCGGTGCGCCGGGCAGCGGCCGGCCCTTTCCCGCTGGAGGTGGAAGGGATTGCAGAGGCGGCTGCCGGGGCCCGCACCGCGCGGCCGCCGACGCGGGCCCCGCACTTCGCACGCTACGCGCTGGCCCACGCTCCGTTGGACGGCACGGCCGCGCGCACGGGCCTGGACCTCGACCTGAACGCCTGGGTCGAGGCCCGCATCCGCATCCACCTGGACAGGGAGCGTGCATCGCGCATCACCAACGCGGCGGCAGTCGTGCTGGACAACGCCACCGGCGAGGTGCGCGCATGGGTCGGGTCCCGGGACTTCGGCGACGAGGCGGCCGGCGGCCAGGTCGACGGCGTGCTCATCCGTCGGCAGAGCGCCTCGACGCTCAAGCCCTTCCTGTACGCGCTCGCCCTCGAGAGGGGCTGGACAGCGGCCACGCTGCTGCCCGGACGCCGACATCGGCTTCGGGGCAGACGAGGTCTACAGGCCTGTGAACTTCGACAGGAGGAGCCGGGGGGTCGTGCGGATGCGCGCGGCACTGGCGGGCTCGCTCAACGTCCCGGCCGTCTTCGCGCTGTCGCGCCTGGGAACCGGGGATTTTGCCGACACGCTGCGCAGGGCGGGTTTCTCTTTCCCGCCCCGGAGCGAGAGGACCGCGGGGCTGGGAGCGGCGGTCGGAAACGTGGAGGTCTCGCTGCTGGAGCTTGCCCGCGCGTTCACCGTCTTCCCGCGCGGCGGGACCCTGCCGCCCGTGCGGCTCCTGGGGGGGAGCGGGGCCGCCGAGCCCGGCACCCGGGTCTTCAGCCCGGAAGCCTCGTGGACGATCTGCAGCATCCTCTCCGACCCGTCGGCGCGCGCGACGGGGTTCGGCACGCGGACATACTTCCGCACGGCATTTCCCGCCCTGTTCAAGTCGGGGACGTCGAGCGAGTTCACGAACCTGTGGTGCGTGGGGGCCACCCCCCGGCACACCGTCGCGGTCTGGGCGGGGAACTTCGACGGCAGGGCGGTGATCAACAGGACGGGGAGCGTGGTGCCCGCCCGGATCGTCGTGGACATCCTCGAGAGGGTCACGCAGGCGGCCGAGCCGTTTCGGATGCCGCCGGGCATGCGGGAAGCGAGGATCTGCACGCTGAGCGGCGGCCGCGCGGCACCCCTGTGCCCGGCGGTTCGCACCGAGTACTTCGCCCCCGGCCCGGCCCTGCCCGCGCGCTGCGCGGTGCACGCGGCCGGGGTCGGGGGGGCCGTGCCGGACGGGCAGGCGCGGGCACTGCTCATGGAAAGCTTCCTTGCCCCGGGGGAGGCTGTGCGCATCCTCTTCCCCGCCGACGGGCAGGAGTTCTACCTCGACCCGACCGCCCCGGCGGCATCCCAGCAGCTGCCCGGTCATGGCAGCGTGTCGGGGCGGGGCCGCGGCGGAGATACTCCTTGATGGCGTCCTGCTCGGCCCCGTGCAGAGCGGCGGGACCCTCCGCGTGCCTGCCCGGCCGGGGTCCACCGGATCATGGCCCGCACGCCTCCCGGCTCGGCCGCGGTCGCCTTCAGGGTGGAGTGAGGAAGGCCCCGCGCCGGTGTTGCCCGGTTCTCAGAAATGCGGTAGTAGTGGGGTGCCGCCGCGCCTGCGGGGGCGGGAAGGAGCACCACGACATGGATGGATTGGCCAGGCTGTTCGACTCGATCACCGGGAACCGTGTCCTCCAGGGGCTCATAGGCGGGCTCATCATCACGGCTTTCAACATGGTCGGCGCCCTGCTCGTGCTCGTCGTGCGGAAGGTCTCCGACGCCTTCCTCGACGTGGCCCTCGGGTTCGCGGCGGGGGTGATGCTCACGGCGAGCTTCACCAGCCTGATCCTGCCCGGGGTCGAACTGGGCGGCGTCCTGCCCGTGCTCGCGGGGATCGCGCTGGGGGCGATCCTGCTGGGTCTCGGCGACAGGATCATCCCCCACACCCACTTCTTCGCGGGAAAGGAGGGGGCCAGGGCCGGCCGCATCCGCGGGGTGTGGCTTTTCATCATCGCGATCACCCTGCACAACATGCCCGAGGGGCTCGCGGTGGGAGTCTCCTTCGGGTCAGGCAACATCAGGGACGCCGTGCTCCTCATGTTCGCCATCGGGGTCCAGAACATCCCCGAGGGGCTCGCCGTGTCGCTCTCCTCGATGAGCGCGGGCCTGGGCTCGCGCTACTACGCCACGATGGTGGGGATCCGGGCGGGCCTCGTGGAGGTGCCGCTCGCCGTGCTGGGCGCCTGGGCGGTCAGCGCGATGAAGCCGCTCCTCCCGTACGCGATGGGCTTCGCGGCGGGGGCCATGCTGTACGTCATCTCAGACGAGATCATCCCCGAGACGCACCGCAAGGGCCACGAGCGGCTGGCCACGATCGGGACCCTTGTCGGAGTCTGCGTGATGCTCTTCCTCGACGTTTCACTGGGGTGAGCGGCGCCCAGGGCATCTCCCGGGCAGGCGCGGTGTTGAAGAGGGCAGGCGCGCCCCCTCGGGCAGAAGGGGCACGGCAGACAGCAGGGAGGACCCGGTGATCGAGCTTTCGGGCCTGTCCAAGGCCTACGACAAGGGCAGGGTGCAGGCCGTGAAGGGCCTGGACCTGACGGTGGCGAAGGGCGAGCTGTTCGGCTTCCTCGGGCCCAACGGCGCGGGGAAGACCACGACGATGAAGATGCTCGTGGGACTGCTGCAGCCCGACGCGGGCACGGTGCTGCTGGACGGCGTGGACGTGCGGCGCGAGCCCCTGAAGGCGAAGGCGCTCTTCGGCTACTGCCCCGACGAGCCCGTGCTGTACGAGCGCATGAGCGGGCGCCCGGTTCCTCGCCTTCATCGCCGACGTCTACGGGGTGGACGCCTCCGCGCGGGCGCGCGCGCGTCGGCGGAGCTGGCCGAGCGCTTCGAGATGAAGGACGCCCTCGGCGAGATCGTCGCCTCGTACTCCCACGGCATGCGCCAGAAGCTCTCGCTGATGGCCGCGCTGCTGCACGACCCCGAGATCCTGATCCTCGACGAGCCCATCGTCGGGCTCGACCCGCGCGCGGCCTTCACGCTGAAGGAGACCATGCGCGAGCTGTGCGCGACGGGGACGCACCGTGTTCTTCTCCACCCACATCATGGAGGTCGCCGAGCGCCTGTGCGACCGGGTGGGCATCATCAGCCACGGCGAGCTGCTCGCCGCGGCGCCGCTGGAGGAGCTGCGCCGGAAGGCCGGCGGCGAGAACGCCACGCTGGAGACGCCTCTTCCTGGAGATGACCGATGACGACGCCGGCGCTCGTTAGCTCGACGATCCGGGGAACCACCTGGCTCTCCCGCGACGGCATGCGCGAGCTGGCCCGCCGGGAGAAGCCGTGGGTGCTCGCGCTGGCGGTCCTGGGGACGCTGGTCGGGCTGGGGGCCTTCACCGTCATGCTGGTCGGCGTGTACTCGGAGCCTGCTCGCCGCGGGGACCGCCGCGGGGCACCCCGAGATCCTGCCCTGTTCTACGCGCTGCTGCTGTCGCTGGGCGTTCCTGTTCGTGACGGCGATCCCCATCGCGCTGTCGGTGATGGCCTACTCGAAGGACCTGCAGCTCCTGCGCGTGCTGCCCGTGCGGCCCGCTGCAGATCGTCGCGGCCAAGGGCTTCCTGCTGTACCTGTACGCGCTGCCGATGAGCACGCTGATTCTGCTGCCGGCGCTGTGGCTGTCGTCGCGGCCGCTCGGCGCGCGCGGCCGTCTCCGGCTCGCGGCGGTGGTGCACCTCGCTGGTGTCGCCGCTGCTCCCGCTGGCGCTGGCGGTGTTCGTCGTGCTGGTCCTGATGCGGCGGTGGACCTCTCGCGCTTCCGCACCGCCCTCGAGGTGGCGGGCATGGGGGTCGGGCTCGCGCTGGTGATCGGCCTGCAGGTCCTGCCTCCCGCGACAGCCATGGCTGCCGTCGGCGGCGGGACCTTCGAGCCCTCGACAGGTTCCCCGACCTGTTCGCCGTCCTGGCCCGGGCGCTGCCGCCCCTCGCGTGGGCCGCGCGCAGCTTCGCGGTCGGCGGCCGCTGGACCTGCCCTCGTGCTGTCTCTGGCCGTCACCGCGGCCGCCTCGGCCGGCGCGCGCTTCTGGCGCCGCTGGGCTTCCTGCGCGACGTCACGGAGGCTCGCGCAGCCGCGCCGCAGGCGGGCGGCCGCGGCCGCGGCGGCGTTCGGCAGGCAGGCGCGGCCAGCCCCGCGCGGACCCTGCTCGGCCGGGAGTGGTCGATCCTCGCCTCCAACTCGACGTTCATGTTCGAGGCGTTCGGCGAGGTGCTGATCCTGCCGCTCCTGCTCGGGGTCTATTCCCTCCTGATTCCGAGGCAGTACCTCGGCCAGGCGCTCGGCTTCATCACCACGTCCCCCTGGATCGGCCTGCTCATCATGGCCGTGCTGGTGCTCATGACCAACCTCACGACCGTGTCGTCGACCTGCGATCTCCCGGGAGGGACGGCTGTTCGGGCTCAGCCTGGCGATCCCCGTGGCCGGGCGCACGCAGGTGGGGGCCAAGCTCGTGCTGCACATGATCGCTCTACGGCTCGGCGTTCCTGCTCGACTGCGCCATCGCCTCGTCGTCTTCCGCTTCCCGCCCGTGTCGCTCGCTGTTCATGCTCCCCGGGGGGCTGGCGTTCCAGGTGGTCGGCTTCGCGGCGGGCATGTTCCTCGACCTGAAGCGGCCCCTGCTGAAGTGGACGCACCCGCAGCAGGCCATGAAGAACAACACGAACGCCCTCGGCGCGATGGGCGGCTCGCGCGGTCGTGGTCGCTCGTCGGCGCGTTCTCGGGAGGCGCTTCGCCATCGCGGGGCGTGAGCCCGTTCCTGGTCGGCTGCGCTGCCGCTGCCGCGGGGATCGCGCTCGCCGCGGTGCTGCTGCCCCGCCTCCTGGCGTTCGCGGACCGGCCGCTACGCGGGCGGGCTGGAGATGGAGGGCTGACCCGCGCGGGCTCCGCGGCTACTTCTTGCGAAAGACGATCTCGTCCTTGCCCGCGTCGACGACGGCCGTGTCGCCGTCGGCGACGTCGCCCGACAGCACCTTCCGCGCGAGCGGGTTCTGCACCAGGTTCTGGATCGTCCGCTTGAGCGGCCGGGCGCCGTACTGCGGGTCGTAGCCCGCCTCCGCCAGCGTGCGCCTTCGCCTTCGCGTCGACCTCCAGGTCGATCTTCCGCTCCGCGCAGCCGCGTCGCGAGCAGCCCGAGCTGGATGTCCACGATCTTCAGGATCTCGGGCTTGCCCGAGCCGGTTGAAGAAGATCGTCTCGTCGATGCGGTTCAGGAACTCGGGCTTGAAGGTGGCCTTGCAGCAGCGCCGCCGATCGCGTCCTTCACCTCGTCGACCTTCGTCGGCCGCCTGGATGATGTCGCCGCCGAGGTTGCTCGTCATGATGATCGAGGCAGTTGCGGAAGTCCACGACCCGGCCCTGGCCGTCGGTGAGCCGCCCCTCGTCCAGGAGCTGCAGCAGCACGTTGAACACGTCGGGGTGCGCCTTCTCGATCTCGTCGAAGAGCATCACCGAGTAGGGCCGGCGGCGCACCGCCTCGGTGAGCTGCCCGCCCTCGTCGTAGCCCACGTAGCCCGGGGGCGCGCCGATGAGCCGGGAGACCGTGTGCTTCTCCATGTACTCGCTCATGTCGATGCGGGTGACGGCCTTCTCGTCGTTGAAGAGGAAGTCGGCCAGCGTCTTGGCCAGCTCGGTCTTGCCCACGCCCGTGGGGCCGAGGAACAGGAAGGTGCCCAGGGGCGGTGCCGATGTCGGAGAGGCCGCCTTGTTGCGCCGGATGGCGTCGGAGACCGACGCGCGATGGCCTCCTCCTGGCCGACCACCCGCCGGGCGAGGATCTGCCTCGAGCTCGAGCAGCTTCGTCTTCTCGGAGGCGAGCATCTTGGACACGGGGATGCCCGTCCAGTTGGCCACGATGCGGGCGATGTCCTCCTCGGACACCTCCTCGCGCAGCAGGCGCGTCTCGCCGTGCAGCTTCTCCAGCTCCGCGCTCTTCGCGTCCAGCTCCGCTGCGCCTCGGGGATCCGGCCGTGCTTGATCTCGGCGGCCTTCGCGAGGTTGCCCTCGCGCTCGTAGCGCGTCTCCTCGATGTGCAGCTCCTCGAGCGTCGGCCTTCAGCTTGCGGATCTCGCTCGATGATCGCCTTCTCGTTCTGCCACTGCAGCTTCATGGCGTCGCGCCGCGGCGCCGAGCTCGGCCAGCTCCTTCTCGAGCGCGGCGAGCCGCTCGCGGGAGGCGGGGTCGGTCTCCTTGGACGAGCGCCTGCTTCTCGATGTTGAGCTGCAGCATCCTGCGCTCGGCCTTGTCCAGCTCGGTGGGCTGGCTCTCGATCTCCATCTTCAGCCGGCTGGCCGCCTCGTCGATCAGGTCGATGGCCTTGTCCGGGCAGGAAGCGCGAGGTGATGTACCGGTCCGACAGCACCGCCGCCGCGATGATCGCCTCGTCGCGGATGCGCACGCCGTGGTGCACCTCGTAGCGCTCCTTCAGGCCGCGCAGGATCGCGATGGTGTCCTCGACCGAGGGCTGCGCGGTGAAGACGGGCTGGAAGCGCCGCTCGAGGGCCGCGTCCTTCTCGATGTGCTTGCGGTACTCGTTCGAGGGTGGTGGCGCCGATGGCGCGCAGCTCGCCCCGGGCCAGGGCGGGCTTCAGCAGGTTCGAGGCGTCCATCGCGCCCTTCGGCGGCGCCCGGCGCCCACGAGGGTGTGCAGCTCGTCGATGAAGAGGATGATCTGCGCCGTTGGCGTCGGTCACCTCCTTGATGACCGCCTTCAGCCGCTCCTCGAACTCGCCGCGGAACTTGGTGCCGGCCACGAGGGCGCCGAGGTCGAGGGCGAGGAGGCGCTTGTTCTTCAGCGAGTCCGGCACGTCGCCCGAGACGATGCGGCCGCGCCAGGCCCTCGACGATGGCCGTCTTGCCCACGCCCGGCTCGCCGATCAGCACGGGGTTGTTCTTGGTCCGGCGCGAGAGCACCTGCATGACCCGGCGGATCTCCTCGTCGCGGCCGATGACCGGGTCGAGCTTCTCCCGGCGGGCCAGCTCGGTCAGGTCGCGGCAGTAGCGCTCGAGGACCTGGTACTTGCGCCTCGGGGTTCTGGTCGGTGACGCGCTGGTTGCCGCGGATCGGGCGCAGCGCCTTCGAGCACCGCCTCGCGGGTGACGCCGCGCTGCGCAGCAGCTCGCGCGCGTCGCCCTCGCCGTCCGAGCATGGCGAGCAGCAGGTGCTCGGTGCTCGTGTACTCGTCCTTCAGCCCGTCGGCTTCCTGCTCGGCCCGGTTCAGGACCTTGCGAGGCGCGGGCACATCGTGAGCTGCGCCGCCTCGCCGTGGACCTTCGGCTTTCCCGCGAGCTCGGCGCGACAGTCGCCTGGGCCAGCTCCCCGGCGTCGGCGCCGATGCGCTCGAGCAGGGGAGCGATGACCCCGTCCTTCTGCTCGAGCAGGGCGAGAAGGAGGTGCTCCGCGTCGATGTGCGCGTGGCTGAACGAGTGGGCCAGGGAGTCGGCCTCCTGGAGCGCCTCCTGGGCCTTGACGGTCAGCTTGTCGTATCTCATGGCGCACAAAAAGATACGGCAGTCTGTGCGCAAGGTCAAATCGTGCGTATATTGTCAGCAGGGGGAGACATGAAATCGAGACTCCTGGCGATTGTCGTTGCCCTGCTGCCCGCCGCTGCTTTTGCCTTCGGCCAGGCCGGCGTGAACTACGAGGACCTGGGCGCGCTGGAGAAGCTGATCGCGGGGAAGGGGAACCCGCCCTACACCCTGGTCGACGTCCGCACTCCCGAGGAGTATGCCTTCGGCCACATCCCGACCGCGATCAATATTCCCGTGAGCGAGATCGGCTCGCGGCCGCCCACCACGGACACTTCCGCCCTCATCATCGTGTATTGCCGCTCGGGCAGCCGCTCGGCAACGGCCCAGCGCACGCTGCAGGGGATGGGCTACACGAACGTCGTCAACTTCGGACCCGTGTCGAAGTGGCAGAAGCCCCTGGTGGAGGGGGACCAGCCCCTCGCGCCCTGAGCGCACGCCGCGGGGGCCGCCCCCCCGTCGAGCGGCTTCGCGCTCAGTGGCGGTGGAGGCTGGCGTGCATGACCCGGCGCCTCTCGCGCAGCCTGTCCTGGTCGGGCAGTCCGTCCAGTCGCTGGTGGAGGTCCTCGTCGTCTTCCGCCTCGAGGAGCCGCCTCACGTAGTCGACCGTCGCCGCGGGGAACACGCCGTCGCGTTCATACAGGGCGCGCTTCCCGCCCAGGACACGGCTCGACGCTGCGCAGCTGGATGGCAGTGACGGAAGCCTCGACATCGTCTCGGCGTCCTGCTGGATGTTCCCCCGGACGTAGAGGCGATCGGCCAGCTCGAGCGGCTCCGCCCGGGGGCAGCCGCCGGGTGCCGGCCGCAATGCCCAGTCGGCGGCCATTGTGATCCCGGCGAGGACGAGGTGGATATTGGCGCTGCCGTCCGGGCTGCGCAGCTCCACGGTCTGGCGGCCCGGCGCCTCGGCCGGGGCGGCAGGCTCCCCCGGGTTGACCCTGGCGCCCAGGTCCCGGACCGTGGACCACCCCAGCGGGACCCTCACCAGTGCGCTGCGATTGTTGTCGCTCCAGCAGATCCGGGTCGGGGCCTCGTGGTCGGGGGCCAGGCGCAGGTAGGAGGCGGCCACGGTGTTGCCGAAGGCGGTGAGCGAATCGGCATGCTCACACAGGCCGCCCACCAGCGCGCGGGCCTGTCCCGACAGCTCCCCCCGGGGCCGCTCATGACGTTCCGCCCGTCCCGGAGAAGCTCCACGTGGAAATGCAGGCCGTTGCCCGCGGCGCCGTCCTCCACCTTGGGGGCGAAGGTGGCGACGCAGTCGTGCCGACAGGCCACCGAGCGGATGAGCCAGCGCCCGATGACCAGGTCGTCGGCCATCTCCTCGACCGGGCGCGGCAGGAACTCGATCTCCATCTGCTGTGCCTGCGCCCCCCGGATCTCTTCCCTCTCGCTCGAGAGGCGCTCCACGTACCCGACCTCCGCGTGGGCATACTTCACGGCGCCGGTGACCCGGGCGACGGTGCGCATCATCTCGTCGAGCACCTCGGCGCCCCTGGTGAAGGGGGACGAGCCGTGGTAGCCCCGCTGCGGCTCGCAGGGATAGCAGCGGGGGAAGCGGTGGCCGAGGAGGAAGAACTCCAGCTCGCCCAGGGCGCGAAGCTCCAGGCCGCTGCGGGAAGAGAAGAGCCGGGCCGCACGGGACAGCACGGCGTCGGGAGCGAAGGGTGGGGGCTGGCCTTCCCGCGTGAGGTAGCGGCAGACGAAGTCGAGGCTCCCCTCGACGAAGGGGTTGAGGAAGGCCGTCCGGTACACGGGAACCACGTACAGGTCGGACAGGCCGACATCGACAACTCCCGCGAACAGAGATGACCCGTCCACCCGCTCTCCCTCGGCAAGGACGGCGTCGAGCTGGCGACTGTCGGTCACCGGAACCGCGAGCTCCTTCAGCCTGCCGTCCAGTCCCGTGTAGTGGAAGCTGACCCTCTGGAGGCGCAGGGTCTCGATCACCCGCAGCATGTCCTGGCGGCGGAAATCGGCGCAGGGCTTCCCGAGCAGCGCCGCGAGGGGATTCAGAAGAGGGGAGGGAGAATGTCCGTCCGTCACTGCGTGCCTCCCTGGCGACCTGCTCCATGATTGGAGGAACCATTCTACCATACCGTGCCGCGCTGTCAACCGCGGTGGTGGCGATCCGGCGGCCGCGGGAGGGCACGGCCGCCGCCCGCGCGCGCGGTCTTCCCGCGAGCCCCAAAATTGTTTGACAGCGCGCCGGGCAGATGGTAGAATGGTTCAACCATTCTACGGGACGGGAGAGGCGGGCAGGTGTTCCAGACCGTGACGCGTTCCTGCGTGTACCAGAAGGTCGTCGACCAGGTCGAGGAGGCCGTCCTCTCCGGCAGCCTGCGCCCGGGCAGCAGACTGCCCTCCGAGAGGAAGCTCACGGAGGTGTTCCGCACGAGCCGCCGCTCGCTGCGCGAGGCCATGCGCGTGCTGGAGCAGAAGGGGCTCATCGAGGTCAGGACCGGCTCGAAGGGCGGGGCCTTCGTCACCGACCGCAGCTCCGACAGGATGCGCGACAGCTTCACCATCCTCATCCGCAAGCGGAAGATCCCCTTCGAGAAGCTGTTCGAGCTGCGCCTGACCATCGAGAGCGAGATCGCCTGCCTTGCCGCGCGCAGGGCCACCGCGGCCGGCGTGCGGGACCTCAAGGCGCTGCTGGCGGACAGCGCCCGGCTGGCCGAGAGCGGCCTGTCCTCGCGCAACCAGTTCAACGACCAGGAAACGAGGATGCACCTCTTTCTCGGCACGATGTGCGGGAACCCGCTGTACGAGGTCATCCTCGGCATCATCCACGAGATCCTCGTCTTCCCCTCGTTCAAGGTCGTGGACGTCGATGAGCGCTACCTGTGCGAAGCTCACCGCGACTGGGCGGCGATTGTCGGGGCGATCGCGAAGAGGCAGGGCGACCAGGCGCGCACGCTGATGCTGCGGCACCTGAAGAGATTCAGCCGCTACCACCAGAAGCGCGGGGAGGTCTTCGACGGCCGCGGCTGGCGGGTCGAGTCGAGGGGCAGGGAGTCCGCGCAGCCCGACGCCGCCCCGCATCCGGCGCACCTTGTGGGAGGACGGAAGTGAAAGGGATCGACGTTCCTGTTTTTCACCCCCGGATGAAGGTCCTGGGCCGCGAGCAGGCCTGGGCCATTCACGGGGCGGCGCTCGAGATCCTCGGTCGCATCGGCGTGAAGATGGAGCACGAGGGGGCCCTGTCCATGCTGCGGCATGCAGGCTGCAGCGTCTCTGGCGACGGCTGGGTGAAGGTGCCCCCGCACCTCGTCGACGATGCCCTGCGCTCGGCTCCCCGTCGGATCGACCTGTTCGACCAGGCGGGCGCCCTGGCCATGCCGCTGGCCCAGGAGAGCTTCTTCTACGGGACGGGGTCCGACACGCTGTTCACCGTGGACCTGGAGACCGGGGAGCGCCGCCGTGCGGTCCTGCAGGACACCGCGAACTTCGCGAGGCTGGTCGACGGGCTGGCGAACATTTCCTTCGCCATGTCCATGTCCAACCCCGTGGACGTGCCGATCGAGGACATCTACGTGTGCGCGTTCGCCGAGATGGTGAGGAACACGCGAAAGCCCATCGTCTTCATCGCGGAGGCCGTCCGCGACATGGCGCGCATCCACCAGATCGCCTGCCTCGTGGCGGGGGGAGAGGAGGCTTTCCGCCAGAAGCCGTTCATCCTCAACTACTCCGAGGCCATCAGCCCGCTGCGCTTCCCCGAGAGCGTCGTGGCGAAGCTGCTCTTCTGCGCAGAGAAGGGGATCCCCCTCTGCCTCCCGTCCGGCTCGAACGCGGGGGGAGGGGCCCCCGTGACGCTCGCGGGGGCCATGGCCATGGGCATCGCCGAGAACCTCGCGGGCCTGGTCGTGCACCAGCTGGCCGCGCGCGGGGCGCCGTTCATCTTCGGCCCGAACGTCAGCTCCCTGGACATGAGCTCCACCGTGGTCTGCTACGGG
This sequence comes from uncultured Spirochaetota bacterium, assembly GCA_963733835.1. Classification (GTDB taxonomy): domain Bacteria; phylum Spirochaetota; class Spirochaetia; order SZUA-6; family Fen-1364; genus CAVTER01. The sequence continues at coordinate 76,328 of CAVTER010000006.1, read as the reverse complement.
TGCCCCGAGTGGAGCCTGACCCAGGCTGCGCTTGCCGACATGCGCGACGAGATCTACCACCTGCCCATCTGGGCTTTCGCGGGGGCCTCGGACTCCAAGGTCGTGGACGCGCAGGCAGGGGCCGAGGCCATGTTCTCCGTGCTGACGGCCATGCTCGGCCGCGCGAACCTGATCCACGACGTGGGCTACATCGAGTTCGGGACCACCTCGTCACTCGAGATGGTTGTCATGGCCGATGAGCTGATCGCGATGAGCAGGCACTTCGTGGAGGGCATCCCCGTCACGCGCGAGACGCTGGCGATCGACGCGGTCGAGCGGGTGGCAAAGGGCAGCGGCCGGCTCGATGTTCCTGTCGGACGATCACACGCTGGACCACTTCGGGCGTTCCCTGTTCATGCCGCGGCTGCTGGACCGCTCCCGGTTCGACCAGTGGGTGAAGGGGGGCGGGCTGGACCTCGCGGCGCGGTGCACCAGGGCCGCCCGCGCGCTGCTGGACGGGCACCGGGCGCCGGCCAAGCCTGCCGACGTGCTGGCGGGGATCGACAGGATAGTGAGGAACGGGCGGTGAGCGGCATACGGATGTGGACATGGCACGGGTAATCCGCGCAGCCAGGGGGACCGCGCTGCGGTGCAGGGGATGGCGCCAGGAGGCGCTCCTGCGCATGCTGGAGAACGTCCTGGAGGTGGGCGAGCGGCCGCAGGACCTCGTGGTCTACACGGCCGGCGCCCGCGCGGCCAGGAACTGGGACGCCTTCGACAAGATCGTCCAGGCCCTGACCGTCCTTGAGCAGGGCGAGACCCTGGTCATCCAGTCCGGCAAACCCGTGGGCATCTTCAGCACGTACCCCGACGCGCCCCTCGTCGTGATGGCCAACGCCAACCTCGTGGGCCGCTGGGCAGTGCCCGAGGTCTTCTACGAGCTGGACCGGCGCGGGCTCACCATGCCCGCGGGGTTCACCGCGGGCGGCTGGCAGTACATCGGCACGCAGGGGATCGCGCAGGGGACATACATGACCTTCCTCGCCGCCGCCCACGAGAGCTTCGGCGGGACCCTCGCGGGGCGCCTGGTGCTGACCAGCGGGTGCGGCGGGATGGGGGGAGCCCAGCCGCTGGCGGTGACGCTGAACGGGGGAGTGGCGCTCGTCGTCGAGGTGGACCGGGCGAAGATCGAGCGGCGGATCCAGTCGGGGTACTGCGGGCGGGTGTCCGATGACCTCGACGAGGCCCTCGGGCTGTCCCGGCAGGCCGTTGCCTCGCGGGCGCCGCTGTCGGTGGGCCTGGTGGGGAACGCCGCGGAGGTGCTCCCCGAGCTCCTGCGCCGCGGGGTGATCCCCGACATCGTCACCGACCAGACCTCCGCGAGCGACCCTGTGGACGGCTACATACCCGTCGGCCTCTCCCTGGCGCAGGCGGCCGAGCTTCGCGCGCGGGACCTCGACGACTACCTGAAGCGCGTCTTCCAATCCATCGCCGTGCACGTGCGCACGATGCTGGCCTTCAGCGCAGACCGGCTCCATGGTCTTCGAATACGGGAACAACATCCGCGCGCAGGCAAAGGAAGCGGGGGTGGACAACGCCTTCGAGATTTCCAACTTCATGCCCCGGTTCATCCGTCCCTTCTTCTTCGAGGGCCGCGGGCCGTTCCGCTGGGTGGCCGTGTCGGGAGACCCGGCCGACATTGCGCTGATCGACCAGCTCGTCCTGGAGGAGTTCGCCGACGACCCGTTTGCCAGCATGTGGGTGAAGATGGCGCGCGGGTCCATCCGGTTCGAGGGCCTGCCCGCCCGCATCTGCTGGCTGAAGCACGGGCAGCGGTCCCGCCTTGCCACGCGGGTGAACGACATGGTGCGCCGCGGCGCGCTCCGCGGCCCCGTCGCGTTCGCGCGGGACAACCTCGACGGGGCCTCCGTGGCCATGCCCTGGCGCGAGACCGAGAACATGCCCGACGGCAGCGACGCCATCGCCGATTGGCCCCTTCTCAACGCGCTTCTCAACGTGGCATGCCGGGCCGACCTCGTCACCATCCACTCCTCGGCCGGCGGGGCCGCGGGCAGCGGGGTCAGCTGCGGGACCACGGTGGTCGCCGACGGGACAGAGGCGGGGGCGCTGCGGGTCGAGAAGACGCTGAACGCCGAGACCAGCCTCGGAATGCTGCGCTACGCCGACGCGGGCTACCGGTCGGCGGCGGAGAACGCGCGCAAAGCGGGGATCCGGGGGCTCTGGCTGGGGGACGACAGGGAGTAGCGCGCGGTGCGCGCGGGAAGCCGCGGGGCAATCCGACGGAGGAGAGGAGGAGCGCGGGGCGGCAGATCTGCGGTGTGCATCATCGTGTCGAGGTGCGATTCGGAGAAGCTCACGGGAAAGGGGAGACAGAGATGAAGAGCTCTTTTGTGAACAGGGGGACGGGCCGGGTTCTCGCCTGCCTCGTCGTCCTCGGGCTGTTCGCTTTCGCGGCCGTCGCCGGGGCGTCGGGCGGCAAGGAGCCCGCGGCGGGCGGGGCGGCCGGGGGCGCGTACAAGGGGCAGACCCTGACGCTGCTCATGTGGGGCAGCGGGTGGGACGAGTCCATGCAGGCGGCGGCGGCGGAGTTCGAGAAGCTGACCGGCGCGAAGATCCGCAACGAGAGCCAGGAGAACGCCAGCGATGGCCTCATCCGGCTGCAGTCCCGCAAGGGCACCGCCGGAGATCGACGTCTGGTTCACGGTTCCCAACATCGTTGCCCGCTGCCCCGAAGGGCTGCTGGCGGACATCGACGTCTCGCGCATCACCGACAAGGCGGATCTGATGCCGAAGACGATCGGGAAGAACTGGGTCACCTGCTACTACTACCCGTTCGGGATCACCTACAGGACGGACATGGTGTCGAAGCCGATCACGACGTGGGAGGACCTCTGGGACCCGTCGCTCAAGGGCAAGGTGTCCATCCCCAGCGCCGGGGGCCTCGTACAACTTCCTGGTCGTCGCGGCATACCTCGACGGGGGCAGCGAGTTCAAGATCGACCCCGGCTTTGCCCGGATCAAGAAGCTCATGCCCAACGTGGCCAACATCTACGACTCCGACGAGACCCCCCGCCAGATGCTGGCGCAGGGGGAGGTGGCCGTGGCCGTCGGCGGCGCCGACTACTACGGGTTCATGGTCGAGAAGGGAATCCCCGCGAAGTTCCTGACGCCCAAGCCGGCCCCGCTGGAGCACGACGTGCTCACGGTCATCAAGGGCGGCAAGGAAGCCCTGGCCCACGAGTTCATAAACTTCATGCTCCACCCGTACGCCCAGCAGCGGACGGTGGTGGAATGGAAGTGCATCCCGGTGAACACCAAGGTCGCCCCTGCCAAGGAGCTGGAATCCGCCGTGCCCAAGCTCGAGGACCTCATCGTCCTGGACCTCAAGACGATCAACGAGCACCAGCCCGAGTGGATGGACCGCTGGAACCGCGAGATGGTGATCGGCAAGTAGAAGTCCTTTTCCGGACCTCCCTCCCCCGCGGGAGGGAGGTCCGCGTTGCATCGCGGGCACATCACGGGGGAAGCAGGGGTATGCCAGACAGCGGGTTCGACATAGAGTTCAAGGACGTGCGCAAGTCGTACGGGAACCTCGAGGCCCTGCGTGGTGTCTCCATCGCCATCCGCAGGGGGGAGCTGCTCACGCTCCTGGGGCCCAGCGGCTGCGGGAAGACGACCCTGCTGCGCATTCTGGCCGGCTTCGTCAGGCCCACGGGCGGGGAGGTGTGGCTGGCGGGGGAGCGCATCGACGCCGTCCCGCCGGCCCGGAGGAACGTGGGGCTGGTGTTCCAGAACTACTCCCTGTTCCCGCACATGACCGTGTTCGACAACTGTGCCTTCGGCCTGCAGATGCGCCACATGGACCGGCCCGCCATCGAGAAGCGGGTGACGGAGGTCCTGGAGCTGGTCCACCTGGCCGACTACGCCAGGGCCTATCCCAGCCAGCTCAGCGGGGGCATGCAGCAGCGCATCGCCCTCGCCCGGGTCATCGCCATCCAGCCCCGGGCGCTGCTCCTGGACGAGCCTTTCGGCGCCATCGACCGGCGGCTGCGCGACGAGATGCAGGTCGAGGTCAGGAAGCTCCAGCAGAAGCTGGGGATCACCACCCTGTTTGTCACCCACGACCAGCAGGAGGCCCTGATCATGTCCGACCGGATCGTGGTCATGAACCAGGGGCGCGTGGAGCAGGAGGGGATGCCGCTTTCCATCTACGACTCACCCCGCACGCGCTTCGTCGCGGGGTTCCTCGGCATGGAGAACCTGCTCCCCGTGACCCTCGTGCGGCGCACGGGGACCCTCGCCGTCGTGCGCCTCGCCGACGGCCTGGACCTCGCCGTGCCGTTCCGCGCCGAGCCCGCGAACGGGAGCCTCACGCTGGCTTTCCGGGCCGAGTGTGTCGGCCTGGGCCAACCCGACGCCGGCGCGCGGGACGGCGCCGCGGGGGATGCACCGCTCACCGTCTCGGTCCCGGGAACGCTCGAGTTCGTCACGAACCTGGGCTCCCGCGTGTTGTACGAGGTGCGCCTGCCCGACGGCAGGGTCGTCTGCGCCGAGGCCCAGCGGACCGACCGCACGCGCGAGCTCAGGGTCGGGGAGCAGCTCGCCGTCACCCTGCGGGGAGACCACTGCGTCCTGCTCTCCGAGGGGCAGGCCGGCGCATGAGAAAGACAGCGCGGATCCGGCCCGTGGAGGACTTCAAGGCAGTCCCCACGCGCAGCCTCGTGCTCGTCCTGCTGCCCACCCTCGCGATCATCGCCCTCTTCCTCGCCAGCTACGGGTCGTTCATCGTGATGAGCTTCCGGGAGATGAAGCCGGGGACATCGACGGTCACGGGGAACTGGAGCCTCGACAGCTACCGGCGATTCTTCCGCGACGCGGTATACCCCACCTTCCTGCTGCAGACCCTCTACCGGGCGGCGGAGGTGACCGTGATCGGCCTCGTGGTGGCCTACCCCCTTGCGTACTGCGTTGCCAGGACCTCCTCCAAGGTGCTGCGCCAGCTCATGATGAGCGCGATGATCGTACCCCTGCTGGTGGGCGGCATCACGATCGTCTACGCCTGGATGGTCCTGCTGGGAAACGTGGGCCTGCTCAACACGGCGTTGAAGGCGCTGGGCATCATCAAGACCTCCATCCGGTTCCTGTACAACTGGACAGGGGTCCTCATCTGCCTGGTCTATTACGTGGTTCCCTTCGCCGCCTTCTCCCTCATCGGCCCGATCCGCAACGTGCCGCGCTCGCTGGAGGAGGCGGCGGTGAACATGGGCGCCTCCCGGTTCACCGTCTTCCGCCGGATCGTGTTTCCCCTCACGCTGCCCGGCGTGGTGGAGGCCGCCTCGCTCACCTATTCCCTGGGTCTCAGCGCGTTCCTGTTCCCCATGATGCTCGGCGGGGGCAAGGTGAAGATGATGTCCAACATCATCTACGAGACCATCTACATCACGTTCGACTTCCCGTTCGCGGGGACGCTGGCAGCGATCCTCCTGGTCGTCTCGATTCTCGTGGTGGCGGTGATGACGCGCCTGCAGCGCGCGGTGCGGAGGGCGACGAATGACTAGCCGCGTGGCGCCGAAGCTCACCCGCGAGCCCGGGGCGGTGGGCTGGCCCCTGGGGATCATCGCCGGGCTCATCATCGCCTTCCTGGCGCTGCCGGTGCTCTTCATCATCTTCTACTCTTTCAACGAGACGGCGTACTTCCGGCTGCCTCCCCAGGGCCTCTCCCTGCGCTGGTACGCAAACTTCTTCCGCCTGCACTACTTCCAGAGCGGCGCGCTCATCAGCCTTGCCCTCGCGGCGGTCGTGACGCCCATCGCCGTGTCGATGGGGGTGGCGGCCTCCTACGCGCTGGTGCGCGGGAAGTTCCGGGGCAAGGCCCTCATCAGCGCCCTGCTCATGTCGCCGATCATCATCCCGGGGGTGGTCACCGGCATCGCATTCATGACCATGTTCAACCTCATCGGCGCCGGCTGGAGCTTCGGGAACCTCGTGATCGCGATGACACTGGTCTGCCTGCCCTACACGGTGCGCAGCATCAGCGCGAACATGCACGGCCTGAACCCCCACACCGAGGAGGCGGCCGTGAACCTGGGAGCCAGCCGCTGGACGACCTTCCGCAGGGTGGTTCTTCCCCAGATCCGGCCGGGCATCGTGGGAGGGATGATCTTCGTGTTCGCCACCGTGCTCGAGGACGTCTCCGTTGTGATCTTCCTGACCAGCTACCGGACCTCGACGCTGTCCATCGCGGCCATGGGCTACCTGCGGAACAAGGACGACCCGACCATCGCCGCGATGGCCACGATGCTCGTTGCCCTCACCGTGGTGCTGGTCTTCATCATCCAGCGCGTCATCGGGCTGGAGAAGTTCATGAGCGCCGAATGAGGGGCAGCCCCGTGACGGTGGACCCGGCGCTCGCGGCCTTCCTCCGAGGCAGGGAAGGCAGGCTGTTCGACCTGCTCGGCAGCCTGGTGCGCATCGAGAGCTGGTCGAGCGACAAGGCGGGCGTGGACCGCGCGGGAGCGTTTCTCGCCCGCGAGCTCGAGCGGGCCGGGATGCAGGTCGAGCGCTTCCCGCAGGAGTCCTTCGGCGACCAGCTGGTGGCCCGGCGCTCCTTCGGGGGAAGCGGGCGTGTGCTCATCCTCGGTCACCTGGACACGGTCTGGCCCACCGGCACGCTGCGGGACTGGCCGTACACGGTGGACAATGAGGGGCTTGCCCGCGGGCCGGGCGTGGGAGACATGAAGGGGGGGCTTGTCGTGGCCCTCGGTGCGCTGGAGGCACTGCAGGCCCTCGGCCGCTGCCGGCTGGACAGCATCTCGTTCCTGCTCGTGCCCGACGAGGAGCTGGGAACGCCCTGGAGCAGGCCGCTCATCGAGAAGGAAGCGCGCGCGGCGGACTGGGTGTTCGTCATGGAGCCGGCCCGGGAGAACGGCGGGGTGGTGACCTCGCGCTCGGTCGTGGGGAAGTTCGCGATCCGTGCACGGGGCAGGTCGGCCCACTGCGGGGTGGACTACGCGCGCGGGGCGAGCGCCGTGCGGGCGCTGGCGGCGAAGGTCGCCCCCCTGGAAGCCCTCACGAATGACGAGCAGGGGATCATCGTCAACGTCGGGGTTTTCACCGGGGGTGAGGCGCGGCAGGTGATCCCCGCCTCGGCAGAGATGCAGGTGGACTTCCGGGCTCCCGACCAGGCGGAGGCCGACCGGCTGATGCGCCGCATCCAGGCCATCGCGGCAGCCGCCGACGACCCCCGGGTGACCATCACCGCGGAGGGAATCCAGACCAGGCCCGCGTACCCCCGCTCCGAGGGGACGGTGCGCCTGTACCAGGCGGCGGCCGCGGTCGCCGCACAGATCGGGATCCCGCTGCCCGAGGAGCACACGCGGGGCGGGTCGGACGGGAGCCTGGCTGCCGCGCAGGGAGCTGCGACCCTGGACGGCATGGGGCCGGTGTCGCTGGACGACTGCAGCCGCCAGGAGCGGGTCGTCCTCGCCACCATGGTCCCCCGGACCCTGCTGCTGGCTGCCACGATCCTGGCCCTGGACGGGGAACGCAACGGGAGATGACCATGGAACCTGTGATCGTGGATGGAGAAGGGCTGAGCCTCGAGGCTGTCGAGCTCGTCGCGGTGTACCGCCACCGCGCCGTCCTGGCCGACACGGCGAGGCCCGGCATCCTGGCCTCCCGCCGCGTGGTGGAGAAGGCCCTGGCGAGCAAGCAGAAGGTCTACGGGGTCACCACCGGGCTGGGGCACCTCAGCGAGATCAGCCTCGACGCGGCGCAGTCGGCGCAGCTGCAGGACAACATGGTGCGCAGCCACAGCGCGGGGGTGGGCGACGAGTTCCCGCCCGACATCTGCCGGGCGATGATGCTCCTGCGCGCCAACACTCTGGCCAAGGGGTACTCGGGGGTGCGGCTCGAGGTCATCGAGTCGCTGCTCGCGCTGTTGAACGCGGGGGTCACCCCCGTCGTCCCGCAGCAGGGCTCGGTGGGCGCCAGCGGCGACCTCGTGCCGCTGGCCCACGTGGCGCTGCTCCTGACAGGGCAGGGAAAGGCGCGCAGGGATGGTGCCCTCGTCGCGGCCGCAGACGCGCTCTCGTCTGCCGGCCTCTCCCCCCTCGTGCTGGGCCCCAAGGAGGCCCTTGCCCTCGTGAACGGCACCCAGGCCATGGCGGCGGTCGGGACCCTGACGCTGCTCGCGGCCGAGCGGCTTGCGCGCCTTGCCGACATCGCCGCTGCCCTGAGCCTCGAGGCGCTGCGGGGCACCGCGGCGGCCTTCGACGAGCGCATCCACAGGGTGCGGCCCGTGCCCGGGCAGCTGGCGGTGGCGTCGAACATGCGCCGGCTTCTCGCCGACAGCCAGATCAGCGCGCCCGGAAAATGCGCGCGCACCCAGGACGCCTACAGCCTGCGCTGCATTCCCCAGGTGCACGGCGCCGTGCGGGAGATCCTCGGGTTCGTGCGGCGGCTGCTGGAGATCGAGATCAACTCCGCCACCGACAATCCTCTCATATTCGCCGAGGACGAGGCCGTGATCTCGGGGGGCAACTTCCACGGCGAGCCCATCGCCCTCTCCATGGACTCGCTTGCGCTGGGGCTCACGGAGCTTGCGAACATCAGCGACCGGCGGACGGCCCGCCTCGTCGACCCGCACCTGAGCGGCCTGCCGTCCAGCCTCTCGGAGCACGCCGCGCTGGGCTGCAGCTTCGGCATCCTCCAGATCGTCACCGCCTCCCTCGCGTCGGAGAACAGGGCGCTGGCGCACCCGGCCAGCGCGGACAACATCCCCACCGCGGGAAACCAGGAAGACCACGTGAGCATGGGACCCGTCGCGGCGCGCAAGGCGAGGGACATCGCCCGCAACCTGGAGCAGGTGCTGGCCATCGAGTTCCTCTGCGCCGCCCAGGGGCTGGACTTCGTGGGCCCGCACCTGTCCGCCACGGGGGTGCGCCGGGCGCACCAGATCGTGCGCTCGCGGGTCGCGTGGCTGGACGGCGAGCGGTCGCGGATATTCCACGACGACATCGCCGCCGTGGCCGGGCTCCTGCACGACGGCCAGCTGCTCGCGGGCGTGCAGGAGGCGGTCGGGCGGCTGGACTGAGGGGGGGACGCGCGGATGGCTGAATGGCGGATGCGGCAGGCAATCAGGGACATCCCGCCCTACCTGCCGGGAAAGACGGTCGACGAGATGGCCCGCGAGCTGAACCTGGGCCCCCTGACGCGGCTTGCCTCCAACGAGAACCCCCTGGGACCTTCGCCCCGGGCGGTCGAGGCAGCCGCGCGCAGCCTGTCGGAGGCGCACCGCTACCCCGACGACACCAGCGGCGGGCTGAGGAGGGCACTGGGCCGGCACCTCGGCGTCGATGCCGGGAGCATCATTCTGGGACCGGGGCCGATGACGTGCTGCTGCTGCTGGGCCACCTCTTCCTCGACCCGGGAGACGAGTGCCTTTTCGCCAGCCCGTCCTTTCCCGTGTACCGCAAGTCGGCGCTCGCGATGGCCGCAGTGCCTGTCGAGAGCCCGCTCCGCGACTGGCGCATCGACGTGGATGACCTGCTCGGCCGGGTCAGCGGGCGCACACGGCTGGTGTTCCTGTGCAACCCGAACAACCCGACAGGGCTGCTCGTGCCGCCCCGGGAGCTCGAGTCCTTCCTCGACCGCCTGCCCGGGCGCGTGTTCCCGGTCATCGACGAGGCCTACGCCGAGTTCGTCACCGAGGAGGGGCACGTCGACGGCGTGCGCCTTTTCCGCCAGGGGCGGGCGCTCGCGGCCGTGCGCACCTTCAGCAAGATCGGCGGCATCGCGGGGCTTCGGGTCGGCTACGCGGTGGTCCCCCCCGAGGTGCGTGTCGCGGCAGACAGCATCCGCAACTCGTACAACGTCAGCCGTCCCGCGCAGGCGGCCGCGGAGGCCGCGCTGGAGGACAGCGAGTACATCGAGCGTACGCGGGCCGTCACCGTCGCGGGCCGGGAGCAGCTCGCGCGGGGGATGCGGCAGCTGGGACTCGCGCCCCTGCCTTCACAGACCAACTTCGTCTGCGCCGAGGTGGGCGGGAGCGCCGACGAGCTCGTCATGCACCTGTTCCGCCGGGGCATCGTGATCCGTTCGCTCTCGGGCTTCGGCATGCCCCGCCACATCCGCGTCACGGTGGGCAGCCGCGAGCAGAACGAGCTGGTGCTGGCGGTCCTCGCCGAGGCGCCGGGGCTGCACCGGTGAGGGACGGCAGGCTGCCATGACCGTCGAGGCAGATCTTGTTCTGCACAACGCCTCGCAGCTCGCGACCCTCTCCCTGCCGCGCGGCCGGGCGCACGCGGGCGTCGAGATGCAGGAGCTGGCCATCGTCGAGGGCGGTGCGGTGGCCGTGGCGGGCGGACGGATCGCCGCGGTCGGATGCCTCGACGAGGTGCGCGCCGCGGTGAGCGTCGGGCCCCGCACGCAGCTCCTGGACGCGGGGGGCAGGCTCGTCACCCCTGGCCTCGTCGATGCGCACACGCACCTCGTGTTCGCGGGTTCGCGCGAGGACGAGTTCGTGCAGAAGGTCGTCGACGGCCTGTCCTACGAGGCCATCGAGGAGCGCGGCGGGGGCATTCTCCGGACTGTCGCCGCCACGCGCCGGGCAAGCTCCGAGGAGCTGCTGCGCCAGGCGCGGCCCGTCCTCGCGCGGATGTTCGCCAACGGCGCCACCACGGTCGAGGCCAAGAGCGGCTATGCGCTGGACACCCCGGGGGAGATCCGCCTGCTCGAGGCGGTCAGGGACCTGGACCGCGAGGGCCCGGTGGATCTGGTCCCGACCTTCTTCGGAACCCACGATGTCCCCGCGGAGCATCGCGGGAGCAGGGACAGGTACCTGGACACGGTGATCGAGGAGATGCTTCCCGAGGTGGCGGACCGGCGGCTCGCGCTGTTCATGGACTCGGGCACGGCGTACCCGCCGGAGCAGACCGCCGCGCTGTACGCCGCCGCCCGGGCACGGGGCCTGGCAATCAAGGTGCACGCGGACGAGTTCCGGGCTGTCGGGGGGGCTGAGCTCGCGGCGAAGTGGAATGCGGTCTCGGCGGAGCACTGCATCTGCTCGACCGACGAGGGCATCGAGGCCATGGCCCGATCAGGGGTGATCGCGGTGCTTCTGCCCTGCGTTCCCCTCGTGCACCGCCTGGACCACGCCGCCGACGCGCGCCGTTTCATCGGGCGCGGGATGGCGGTCGCCCTCGGGACGGACTTCAACCCCAGCTGCCTGGTGGAGTCCATGCAGCTGGTGATGGCGCTGGGGTGCTACGCGTCGCGCATGTCCCCGGCGGAAGCCCTGACGGCAGCGACCGTCAACGCAGCCTTCGCGGTCGGCAGGGGCGACCGGATCGGGAGCATCGAGCCGGGCAAGCAGGCCGACATGGTCATCTGGGACGTATCGACGCACACGCAACTGGCCGAGCGCCTGGGCGGGAACCTGGTCGCGGTCTGCATCAAGGACGGGCGGGTCTACACGCGGGCGGCAGCACTGCAGCAACAGCTGGGAGGGGGAGAACGGAATGGGTGACGAGCAGACACTGAGCAGGCAGTCCTTCGATTTCCTCGCGAGGGCCGCGGGCCTGGACCCGGCCGACCCGCACATGGACAGGCTGCATGCCTATCTCAAGGAGGTCCTTCCCAAGATCCAGGGCGACGAGGACAAGAGCCAGGCAGCCGCAAGCGCCGCGGACCTTCACACATTCATCCAGCGCTACATGCCGAAGCTCAAGCGGATCAGCGACCTGGACCTCGCGGGAATCGACCCCTCGATGGTTTTCCGTCCCGCGACGGGGAGGAGAGATGAATAGCACGGAGCTGTGTTTCCTCACGCTGAGTGAGCTTGGACGGCTCCTCAAGGGCAGGAAGCTCTCGCCCGTCGAAGTGGTCAGGGCGTATCTCGAACGCATCGAGGCGCTGGAGCCCACGCTGAACTCCTTCATCACGGTCGCCCCGGAGGAGGCCCTGCGGGAGGCTGCGAGGGCCGAGAAGGAGATCCTCGCCGGCCGGTACCTGGGCCCGCTGCACGGCATCCCGATGACGGCGAAGGACCTGTTCGAGTCGAAGGGGATGAGGACAACCCTCGGCTCCCGGATCCACGACAGCCGCGTCCCCGGCGAGGACGCCACGCTCATTGCCCGGCTGAAGCAGGCGGGCGCGATCCTGGTCGGCAAGACCAACCTGAATCCCCTGGCCTACGGGGCGATCGCGAAAGAGGGCGACTTCGACTACGGCCACATGCACAACCCGTGGGACCCCGGCTGCGTCTCGGGCGGCTCCAGTGGGGGATCGGGGTCGGCCACAGCAGCAGGGGAGGTGGGCTTTGCCCTGGGAAGCGACACGGGAGGATCGGTCCGGATTCCCTGCTCCCTCTGCGGGATCGTGGGGCTGAAGCCGACCTACGGGCGGCTCAGCCGGCACGGCATGGTCACGCTTTCCTGGTCGCTGGACTGCCCCGGGTGCATGACCCGGACGGTGGAGGACAACGCGCTGGTGTTGAGCGCAGCCGCGGGCTACGACCCCCTTGACCCGTCGTCGGCCGACGTGCCGGTGCCCGACTACACGAAAGCACTCACGACGGACATCAGGGGTCTGCGCATCGGGATGCCGAGGGAGTTTTCGCAGGTCCCCGTGGATCCCCAGGTGAAGCAGGTCGTGCTGCAGGCCGTCGAGGGGCTGCGCAGCCTGGGCGCATCCGTCCAGGAGGTCTCCTGGCCGTTGTACCACTACTACGAGTCCATCTCCACAATCCTCCTCCTGGCGGAAGGGGCGGCCGCGCACAGGGACCTGGTGTGCGCACGGGGGGCAGGTCTCTACGAGCCGCTGCGCATGCGCATCGAGGCGGGCCTGTTCGTCTCGGCGGCCGACTACATACGCGCCCAGCAGGCCCGTGTCCTGTTCAACCGGCAGTGCAGCGAGCTGTTCGACTCCGTCGATCTCCTTGTCGGACCCACGACGCCCATCACCGCCACCCGGATCGGATCGAGCGACATCAGGATCGGCGAGACGACGATGGGAGTGATCGCCCTGCACACGCAGTACCTGAGCGCGTTCAACATCACCGGTCTGCCATCCCTCACCCTCCCGTGCGGTTTCGCCGGCGGGCTGCCCGTGGGGCTGCAGCTGGTGGGACGGGCGTTCGAGGAGGCGACAGTCCTGAGGGCGGCGCACGCGTACGAGCAGTCCACGGACTGGCACTCCAGGAGGCCGCCCCTGTGAGACGCGGCTGGCTCAGCGAGACGCAGCTGAACCTGCTCCACGACGCCAGCCTCCGGATCCTGGCGGGAACGGGGGTGCGCTTCTTCTGCGCGGAGGCCCTCGAGCTCTTCCGCCGTGCGGGCGCCCGCATCTCTGACAACACTCTCGTGCGCATCCCGCCCGCCCTCGTGGAGCGGGCGCTGAACAGCGCCCCCCGGGCGATCGCCATCTTCGACAGGGACGGCAGCCCCGCCATGCGCCTGGGGGAGGGGGGCTGCCACGTCGGCACAGGCTCCGACTGCGCGTTCATCTGGGACCCGCAGACCGGGGCGCGGAGGAAGGCCGTGCTGACCGACGTGGTGGACGCCGTGCGCCTTGTCGACGGGCTGCCGGGCCTGGACTTCCTCATGTCGATGTTCCTGCCCTCCGATGTGCCTGCCTCCCGCTACGAGCGCTGCCAGATGAAGGCGATGCTCGAGGAGAGCACCAAGCCGATCGTCTTCTGCGGGATCGAGGAGTCGAGCACGCGCTGGGCGGTGCAGATGGCCGCCGAGGCCGCGGGGGGACTGGACGATCTGGCGCGCCGGCCGTTTGTCCTCAACTACATCAACACCGCCTCCGCCCTCCGCCACAACGAGGAGAGCGTCCAGCGGCTCCTGTACGCCGCCGCGCGGGGCATCCCGACAATCTACGCGCCTGCCAACTGCCGGGGCACAACCGCCCCGATGAGTGCGGCGGGGATGATGGCCCTCGGCAACGCGGGGCAGCTGGCAGGGCTGGTGCTCTCGCAGCTCGCGCGGGAAGGCTCTCCCTTCATCCTCAACCACCCCAGTGTCGGCGCGATGGACTGGCGCTGGATGCGGGACCTGTTCGTCTCGCCGGACAAGGGGCCGGCCGGCTGCGAGCTGGCGGCTCGCTACGGGATTCCCGTGTTCACCTCGGGGGGCTGCAGCGACTCCAAGATGTTCGACACCCAGGCGGCGGCCGACGCTGCCCTGAGCCTGTTCGCGGCGATGGTGGGCGGTGCGAGCATGGTCCAGAATGCCGGGTACCTCGACTCTGCAACCACGGGGTCCCTGGAGCTGATGGTGCTGGACAGCGAGATGGTCGGCTGGCTGCGGCGCTACCTGCGCGACATCGAGGTGAGCGAGGAGACCCTGGCCGTGGACCTTGTCGGCCAGGTCGGCCCCGACGGGGATTTCCTGGCAACCGAGCACACGGCACGCCGGCTGCGCGAGGACTGGCGGCCGTCGCTGTTCGACCGCGCGAGCTTCGAGACGTGGGCGGAGGACGGGCGGCTGCCGCTGGAGCGGCGCGCGAACGCGCGGGTGCGGGAGCTGCTGGCCGCTGCCCGTGCCAGGCCGCTGCCGCCGCGGGTCCGCCAGACGCTGGCGGCGATGGTCGAGGCGGAGAGGCCGCGCTGAAAAGGGGAGGGGAGATGCAGCAGAACCGGGACATGGGAATCAGTGCCATCCGTGCGCGCAGGGGCCACCGTTGCTACGGGATGGGCCTGGGGATCATGATCTGCGACGAGGCGTACCCCGGGTTTCCAGGCGACGTGCGCAACGCCAGCGCCTTTCCGTTTCCCATCCAGTACGAGGTCGTCGAAGGGGTGGACCTGCAGGCCCTCGTCTGGGCAAAGGACAAGTCGCCCTGTCTCGGGCCCATCCAGCGGGCCGCGAAGAAACTGGAGTCGATGGGCTGCAGGGCCATCGCGGCCGAGTGCGGGTACTACGCGTACTTTCAGAAGGAGATCGCCGGCTCGGTCGGCGTGCCCGTCTTCCTGTCCAGCCTGCTGCAGGTTCCCCTCGCCCAGCAGGTGGTGGGAGCGGGCCGCGTGGTCGGCGTGCTGGCCGCGCTGAAATCGCAGCTGACAGAGAGGCACCTGACATCGGTCGGGATCGTGCCGGGGAGCAACTTCGTGGTCGCGGGTGCCGAGGACGACGGCCGCTGTCCCGAGTTCGATCACCTGTGGGTCAAGCCCCTGCAGACCGACCCGCCCGGCGCACTCTACGAGAAGACGGAGAAGGAGTTCGTCGCCGTCGCGGTGGACTTCTTCCGGGCGCAGCCGACCATGGGCGCAATGGTCCTGGAGTGCACCGGCATGCAGCCCTTCGCGAGGGCCGTGCAGCGGGAGATCGATATCCCCGTTTTCAGCTGGGGGACCCTGCTGGACTACGCCTACTCCGTGGCGGTCCACCGCGACTACTACGGCCACGTCTGAGCAGGCGCGCGCGGCCGCCGATTTGACAGGCCGAAGGCCGCCATCCTATACTGGATGCCATGGCGGGACGAGGGTTTCCCGACGGGTTTCTCTGGGGCGCGGCCACCTCTGCCTACCAGGTCGAGGGCGCCGTGCGGGAGGACGGCAGGGGCGAGTCGATCTGGGACAGGTTCTGCCGGGTGCCGGGGGCGATCGCGGGCGGCGACACGGCTGATGCGGCCTGCGACCATTTCCACCGGTGGCGGGCCGACGTGGAAAACATGCGGGACCTGGGCCTGTCGGCGTACAGGTTCTCGGTCTCGTGGCCGCGCCTGTTCCCCACCGGGCAGGGGCAAGCTGAACAGGAAGGGCCTCGACTTCTACCAGGGGCTCGTGGACGGCCTGCTCGCCACGGGAATCGCCCGCGGTGGCGACCCTGTACCACTGGGATCTTCCCCAGGCGCTGCAGGACCACGGCGGGTGGCCGAACGAGACACCGCGTCGTGGTTCGCGGACTACGCAGCGTGCCTGTTCGCCGCTCTCGGCGACCGGGTGCGCACGTGGATCACGATCAACGAGCCATGGGTGGCCGCCTTCGCCGGCCACGCGCAGGGTGTGCACGCGCCCGGGCTGCGCGACTTCCCGACCGCCGTGCAGGCATCCCACGTCCTCCTTCTCGCGCACGCGAAGGCCGTGCAGGCCTTCCGGCAGGTCGGGGGAGGGGACGGTGCGCGGATCGGCATCGCCCTTGACCTGCACACCATGTACCCGCTCACGGATGGCGCCTCCGACGCGGAGGCGGCGCGGGTCGCAGACGGTCACCACAACCGCTGGTTCCTGCAGCCCGTCCTGCACGGCAGCTACCCCTCCGACATCGCAGCGCTGTACGCGGCCCGGGGCGTCGCGCCGCGCATCGAGGCCGGGGACACCGAGCTGCTGTCGGGCTCGCACAGCGACTTCCTCGGCGTCAACTACTACTTCCCGCAGCGGGTCGCTGCCAGCCAGAAGCACTCCGTGCTGGGCTGCGAGGCGCGGGTTCCCCCGGGCTGCCCGACGTCGGACATGGGGTGGGAGATCAACGCGCCCGCGCTGCACGACCTGCTCGTCCGGCTGAAGAGGGACTGGGGCGACCCGGTCGTGATGATCACCGAGAACGGGGCGGCGTTCCCGGATGCCCGGTTTGACGGCGGCCAGGTGGACGATCGCGACAGGATCGACTACCTGCGCTCCCACCTCCTCGAGGCACGGCGGGCCGCCTCCGACGGCGTGCGCCTGGAAGGGTACTTCCTCTGGTCGCTCATGGACAACTTCGAGTGGGGGTACGGCTACTCGAAGCGATTCGGGATCACGCGCGTCGACTTCGCGACGCAGGCGCGCACCTGGAAGAAGAGCGCGAGCTGGTACCAGAGGGTGATCGCGACGGGAGGGGCGAGCCTGGAGGAGTAGTGCCCCCGGTCAGAACCCGAGCTTCGGCAGGGGGATCGCCGTCTTCAGCTTCTTCTCCAGCTGCCTCCTCGCGTCGGCGAGCGCCGCGCTCCAGGAGCCTGCCAGGGCGAGATCGCCGCGCGCGGTCTTCTGCAGGCCGGCCAGGTCGTCGGCCAGGCGCCCGTTCTCCGCGAGCCCGCCCTCGAGCCTCTTCATCAGCTCCACCCGGACCTGCCCCTCGTACTCGGCCGCGAGCTTTCCCGCCTGCGCGCCCATCGCGTCGGCGATGGCCCCGTCGAGGTTGGTGGACGTCCGGATGTCGGTGGGCCCGCCCGCCGGCGCCGTGAACGAGAAGCTGACCAGCGCCTCGGGAACGGCGCGCAGCGCGTCGGCGGCCGCCGACGCGAGCGGGTCCCCGCCCGCCGCGAGGTCGAGTGCCATTCCCCGGACAGAGACCCGGCCCTGCCCCCTCGCGCCGCCGCCGGCCAGCGTCCCCTCGGCCTGGAGGTCCGCCGTGCCGCCCAGGGACCTGATCGACAGCATCTCCAGGCCCTCCTGCAGGGCGAGGTCCCAGTTGTCGGCGCGCAGGCTGAAGGCCGCGTCGCTGTCCCTGCCGGTGCGCGTGTCGATCGTCCCGTCCAGTGAGAGGGATTGGCCCCCGAGGGCGGCCGCGGCGGAGATCGACGCGGGCCGTCCGAGGATGTCGGGGTCGCTCGTCAGGTCGCGCAGGGAGGCCTCGATGTCGGGCACGCCCGGCGGCCCGGCGAGCGAGAGCGCGGCGGAGGAGAGCAGGAAGCGGGGAAGCGCGGCCCCCGGGTAGGTGACGGTCCGCCCCCTGCGGGCGAGGGGCTTCACTTTCTTCTCGGTCGCCTTCCTCTGCCGAAGCAGGCCCTCTGCCGCGTCCCACGCCCGCAGTGCCCACGCGGAGTAGCTGCCGATGTACGTCTCGAGCACGCGCGCGGCCAGGCCGGATGCGAGGGACCTCCACGCATCGGGGGAGAGGCTCACCTTGGACCTGACGTAGGCGATGTCGGCGGTGACCGCCGCCTCGATGGCGGCCCGCTCTGCCGCCGCGTTCTTCAGGTCGGCGGAGAGGCCCTGCGTCGCGGCCGAGAGCCGCGCGGACAGGGACTGCACGGCAGGGGCGGCGGCGCCGATCGCGTCGATCACCTGCCGGGCGTCCCGCAGGGTGCGGACGGAGGAGTAGTCGAAGGCCCGGATGGCCTGGATCCGGGGGGAAAGAGAGTCGAAGTCGTCCCGCCCGGCCCTGACCTCCGCGGACCACTTGTCGGCCTGGGCGGACAGGCGCGCGTTGGTCTCGGCGATGCGGCGGATGCTCGCCAGCTCGTCGGCCTGCGCGTCGATGAGGCCGGGGATGTCGATCGCCGCGAGGAGGTGTGTCCCGGCAGCGCCGAGGGTCTGCGCGAAGCCTCCGCCGTCGGCCAGCTGCTCCCCCGCCGCGGGCTCGGCGACCGTACCCGTGCCCCTGGCGAGCGCGCCGGATGTCCGCCTCCCTGTGTCCCACCGCACGTTCCTGCACTCGAGGTTCCGCACGAGAAAGTGCCCCTCCAGGAGCCGCAGGACGTCGATCGAAACCTGGGTGCGGCCCAGCTCGAAGAGGTTCCGCATCGGCCTTTCCCTGTCGGCCACGGCGAGCCGCGCGATCGTGATGCTCCCGCGCACGGGCCTGAAGTCGAGCCCCGCGACCTCCGCGCGGGCGCCGAACACCCCCTCGAGGCCCGACCGCAGGGCGCGGGTGAGGAGCGCGTTCTTGAAGAAGAGGTTGAACGCAACGACGGCTGCCGCGATCACCAGGAGGATCACCAGCTTGGGAACCTGCACGGCGCCGCGGTTCCTGCCGATGGACTTCGCGAGGCCTGCAAGCCTCTTCGCATCCTGCGCGGAGAGCTCCTCGTCCCGGCTCCTGCTCCCATCCCGCTGTGTCCCGTACATGCCGAGGAGAAAATCGCGGTCGCCGGTGGTGGAGACCCGCCGCAGGATCTTCCGCTGGAACTGCCTCTCCGACATCCGCCGGGGGAAGAGCCTCGGCGGCCTGGCTGCCTTCGCCGCCTTTCGCGTCCCGCCTGCCATCGCCTCGTCCCTCACCCTGCCAGGGAGGCCGCGCCGCCGATCGCGCGGACCGCCTTCCCGATGGCGGAGAACAGGGGCACACGGGCCACGGCCCTGCCCAGCCTGCTGCCGGCGATCCTTTCCCGCAGCGCGCGTCGGTAGATCCGCACGAGGAGCAGGGAGAGCAGGAGGACGGGCACCCACAGGGCAAGGCCGGCGAGCAGGCCTCCCATGACCACCGTGTCGGTGAACCGGGTCCACCCGACGACCGGCAGCCTCGCAAGCGACGTGAGCAGGCCCTGCAGGACCGGGGCCGTGAGCACGGCCCAGCCCAGCCGGTCCAGGGCAGGATCGACCAGGGGCACCGCGAGGCGCGCCAGCCCCATCACGAAGAACTGCGCGGCCATGTTGATCTTCAGGAAGAAGGTGGCGATGAAAAGCCCGATCCACAGGAGGTTGCCTCCCGGGACCAGGGCGAGCAGGAGGCCCATCGCGGCCCCCGCGGCGATCTCGGCGGGCCTGGTGTTCGCGTTCAGCGCGACGATGAGACGTGCGACGGTCTTGATCATGGTCGGTTCTCCCCTGGGTCAGTAGCGCCTGCTGCCGAAGGCGGCAACGAGGTCGGGCACCTCGACGAGTCCGCGGATCTTGAACGGCTCACCGAAGGAGGCCCCGATCAGCCTGCCGTAATGCGCCATGCGGGCGAGGAGCAGCTCCCAGTAGTGCTCGCTGGAGATGTAGGTCTCCTCCCCCTGCCCGGCGCGGGCGGGGTCGTACACCTGGGACCCGTAGGCCCGGATCGCGCGCTTCTTGTCCTCGACCTGCCCGGATATGTCCACGACGAAGCTGGGCTCGAACTCCCAGCTGGCCATGTAGAAGACCAGCTCCGCCGGCCTGTGCGGCTCCTGCCCCGTGTCGAGCCTGCGCAGCCCCGCGAGAAATGCGGCCTCCTGCACGATGCGCGCGGCTGCCCCGTGGTCGGGGTGACGGTCTTCCCAGTAGGGAAGCAGCACGACCGCGGGACGGTGCTCGCGGATCTCGCGGACGACGGCGAGACGGGCCTCCTCGTCCGCCGCGAGCCTCCCGTCCGGCAGGGCGAGCATCTCGTGGTGTGCGAGACCCATGAGACGAGCCGCCTCCTCGAACTCGGCAGCCCTGGTCTCCCTGCTGCCCCGGGTTCCCATCTCGCCGCGGGTGAGCGTGATGACGCCGACCGCGGAGCCTGACCTGGCTGCCTTCACGAGGGTCCCGGCAGCCGCGAGCTCCACGTCGTCGGGGTGCGCGCCGAAGGCGAGGATGTCGACCCTGCCCGCCCCGCTCACGGCTCGACCTCCACGCAGTGGTGCAGGGGCGCGAACACGTCCACCACCCGCCCCTCCCGCTCCAGCAGTGCCATGCCGTAGCGCGCGAGGAAGGGAACGACGTTCAGGGCGCGTTCCTGCAGGCGGCCCCCGGGAAGGAGCGCCGCGGCGATGCGCCCGACCTGGCCGCGGAGGGTCTCGTCGCGCTTCTTCGCCGCCTGCGTGATTTTCTTCTCGATGAAATCGAACTGCTTCGCGCTAGCCGCGGCAGCGAGCTCGGCCGTCGGCGCGAGGGTCGGGTCCAGGCGCCCGATGCGCGCGGCGAGCCCCGTCCACACCTCCGCCACACGGGCGCGGCCGTCCTCGATGCCGGCCCGCAGGTCCCCGGGGATCTCCTTCTTCACGATGTCGTCCACGAGCGCGCTGCCCCGGGTGAGCACCTCGGCGAACGTGATCCCGAGCTTGTCCATGGTGCGCGCGGTGCGCGGCTCGAGCAGCGTGACGGAGGCACGGGGGAAGAGCACAGGCATGGGGATCCCCGTGCGTTCGTATGCAAGGGTGAGCTGCGAGAAATAGGCGAGCTCCGCGGGCCCGAGCACGGCGGCGAGGGTGGGGAAGAGGGAGTCCTGGAACAGGGGCCGCAGGGCCGCGTTCGGCGTGAACCGGGAAGGATCGCTTTCCAGCTCCGCTGCCAGCGCTTCTCCCGACACCGACCGGCCGGATCCCTTGAGAAGGAAGCCGTCACCCTGCAGGGCGATCGCCTCGCGACCCGGGTCCTGGTGGAAGAGGGTGAGCATGCCGTCCCGCAGCTCTATCTGCGCCTGGTACCCCGCCTCGGCCAGCCTCCGCGACTGCTCGCGCACGGCCGCGCTCACCGGGCTTTTCTCCCGGATCTCCCTGCGGAAGAGGGGCAGCGCAAGGGCTTTCAGCCGGGGATCCGAGGGATCGACGAGCACGAGGCCCTGCGGCGAGAAAAGCCGCGCCATGAGCCTGCCGAAGGCCTGCGGCCAGCTCCTGCCCGGCACGTAGGATGAGCGGACCGCCCCGATGACCTCCCCTGCGAAGCCCGTGTCAGGCAGAAGCGAGGCGAGCGCGCCCACCGCCTCGTCGATCTCGGGGCCGAAGCGCAGGGCCGAGACCGGCAGCCGCCCGGCAGGGTCCTCGCCGACAGGTCCCTGCCCCTCCCGGGCGGTGATCTGTCTCAGCGCGCCTTCCTGGTCGAGGACCGTGGCGTGGTCGATCTCGGCCGCGTCGCTGTCCTCGGAGGCGATCCAGAACACGGCAACCACGGGCCTGGCGAGGCGCCGCTCCATCTCGGCGGCGAGGGAGAGGATCGTGATGGCCTTGTGGATCGTGTACAGGGGCCCCGAGAACAGGCCCGCCTGCTGACCGCCGATGACGGCGAGCGTCCGCGGGTCGGCAAGCATGTCGATGCGGTCACCCGTCGGCGCCGCGGCGGCGAACCCCTGGTTCTGGGCGGCGAGCACTGCCTGGAGGGAACGCCTGTCCAGGGCTCTGCGCTCCACCGCTTCCGCCTGGCGTTCATAGGAGGAGGAGTCGAGGAAATGCCGGGGCACGAGCGAGGTGAACCGGGGCGCGGCCTCCCAGCAGTCGGAGAGAAGCCCCCCCCGGGGAGAGACCGCTGCGATGGGCACGGAGCGGGCCATGGCGCATCCTACACTGGAAGGGGCGTCATTGGAAATGGTCCGGGGCCCCGTATATACTGGGAGATGGCACACGAGAAGACTCGGGGAAGGACGGCACACAATGAAAAGGGCACTCCTCGCCGCGGCGCTGCTGATCTGGGCGTGCGCCCTGGCCCCTGCTCTGGGGGTCGACGTGACCGAGCTGCAGAGCGCGGGCAGGATCGAGTTCGTGAACTACACGGGCCCCGTGAACATCTTCCAGAGTGATCTCAACATCCGCGGCATCGGGCGGGACCTGGGCAGGCAGGCGGCGGGGGGCGCGGCAGAGCCGCGGGCGGGCCTGCGCTACTCGGCCCTGCACGTTGTCGGGACCGAGGAGCCGGAGAAGTTCAGCGCCGACATCGTCTCGATCGACAGGGAGGCGAGGGTCGACCATATCGCCAACGTGCGCCGCATCGTCTCCGCATACCTGGAGGCGCTCTACCGCTACCCGCGCCGTGACGCGGACCTCCTTGCGCTGTTCGTCTCGTACTACAACGCCGTGCATCGCAGGGACTTCGACTACTTCTCGGGGAAGTACAAGACCATCGTGCTCGCCCACCTCGATGCGCAGAAAGTCGGCATCTCCACGCGGTGGGACGAGTGGCCTGGTCAGACGCAGATGGTGATCCCGCTGAACGAGAAGGACCTGCGCGACGTGCTGAGCGCGCTCAGCACCTCCGAGCTCACCTCGAAGGAGGTGGTGGAGGAGCTGAAGGCCCGCGAGGACAGGGGGGTCACGGAGCGCACCCAGATCGTGGAGCTGAAGCAGAAGGAGGTCGCGAAGGGCGAGAAGGCGGTCGGCGAGGAGGCGAAGAAGCTGGCCGAGGACAAGAGGGCGGCCGAGGCCAGGGCGGCGGAGATCGAGAAGGCAAAGGCCGAGGCCGCGGCGACGGCCGATGAGCAGGCGAGGAAGGCCGCGGAGGAGAAGATCCGATCCGACGAGGAGGCCCTGGCGAGGCAGCGGGAGGCCCAGCGGGCGGAGGAGCAGCGCATCGCCGCCCAGAAGCAGGCGCTGGACGAGAAGAAGGGAGAGATCGCCGCGGAGAGGAAGGACATCGCAGCCGACAAGGCCGCCGTGTCCGCCGAGACGAAGCCCGAGCAGATGAAACGGGATCTGGAGCAGAAGAGCGCGGAGCTTGCCGCGCGCGAGGAGGATGTGGCGGCCCGCGAAGAGGCGGCCCGCAAGGGCGAGACCGACGCGGCGATCTTCGGGGGGAAGCTGTACTACCTCAACATCCGCGAGTACCTGACAGGGGGCCACTACAACAACGACATGCTGCTGATCAACGCGGCCAGCGGCTCCGTCATCCTCAAGTCCCCCGAGGCCGGGATCTGCGGGCGGAAGTACGACATCTTCCCCGGCGGCGTGGCGGTGATCACGCAGAAGGGCGACCACGCGGCCGGGCACTACCTGACCCTGCTCGACCTGGCCACCCTGGCCCGCAGGGCGGCCGGAGACGAGCCGGTCTTCTACCGCAGCTTCGTGGAGGTGCGGGACTCCTTCGTCTACGTGATCGTGACACGGGGCTCCTCCTACTACCTGGGAAAGTTCGACCTGGACATGAAGCTCGTGGCGGTGTCGAAGGACCCGGTGGACGGGGATTCGTTCATCAGCTTCTACGGCGACCTTGTGTACATCAACGGGGAGGACAGGCGGATCCTCGTGCTGAAGAAGGCCGACCTGTCCACGGCGGGAGCCATCCAGCCCTAGCGGCTGCCGCCCATGCTCGTCGACGGCACCCACTACCGCACGGTCTGGCTCGAGGGACGGACGGTCCGCATGATCGACCAGGTCGCGCTGCCCTTCCGGTTCTCGATTTTCGACTCCCCCGACCACGGGTCGACGGCGCGCGCCATCCGCGACATGGTCGTGCGCGGGGCAGGGGCGATCGGTGCCGCCGGCGGCTACGGAGCGGCCCAGGCCGCCCTGGAAGCGCCGGCCGACCCCGAGGGATTCTCCCGGTACGTGCAGTCCGCAGCGGGGACGCTGGAAGGGACCCGGCCCACCGCCCAGAACCTGTTCTACGCCGTGGACAGGGTGACCGCGTGCGCCGTGTCCACGCTGCCCGACGTGGAGGCTGCCCGGGCCGCGGCAGTGGCAGAGGCCGAGGCCATCGCCTCCGAGGACGCGGAGGCCGGCCGCATGATCGGCGAGTTCGGTGCCGGGCTCATCCCGCAGAAGGCCCGCATCCTCACCCACTGCAATGCCCGGCTGGCTCGCCTTCACCGACTGGGGCACGGCCCTGTCTCCCGTGTACAGGGCGAAGCGGGACGGCAAGCGGGTGTTCGTCTGGGTCGACGAGACGCGTCCCCGGCTGCAGGGGGCGCGCCTGACGGCCTGGGAGCTGGCAGGGGAGGGGATCGACTTCCGGATCATCCCCGACAACGCGGCGGGCCTGTACATGCGCCGGGGCGAGGTTGACCTCGTGATCGTCGGCGCCGACAGGATCGCGGCCAACGGCGACACCGCCAACAAGGTGGGCACCTACGGCAGGGCGGTGCTCGCGAAGGAGAACGGGATTCCCTTCTACGTGGCCGCCCCCGTGGCCACGTTCGATTTCGGCTGCCCCGACGGCAACCGGATTCCCATCGAGGAGAGGGGCGAGGAGGAGGTGCTCGAGGCGAGCGGCCCCGACGCCTCCGACCCGGGCGGACCTGTCAGGACCATCCGCATCGCCGCCCCGGGCGCCCGGGCGGCCAACCCCGGCTTCGACGTGACCCCCGCCCGCTACATCACGGGCTTCATCACGGAGAAGGGCTTGGTCGAGCCGTCCGGACTGGCACGGCTGCGATAGGCGTTACTTCGCGAAAAGCTCCGCGAGCTCCTTCCTGTAGATATCGGCGATCACGTTGCGCTTCATCTTCAGCGTGCCGCTCAGCTCGACGGGCTCCTCGAAGTGCTTCGCGATGAGCGTGAAGCGGAAGACCCTTTCCCACTCGCGGAACCCCCGCTTCGCGTTGACACGCGCGTTGATCTCGTCGGCGATGAGCTCGTGCACCGGGGGCTCTCCAGCAGGTCCTCGCGCGACAGGGAGGTGATCCCGGCGTGCGCGGCCCATTTCTCGATCGCCTCCAGGTTGGGGACGACGAGCGCCGCGAGGAACTTCTGGTCCTGGCCCGTCACCATGACCTGGTCGACGTAGTCGCTCTCCATGATCGTGTCCTCGATGGGCACGGGCTCGATGTTCTCGCCGCCCAGGAGCACGATGGTCTCTTTCGTCCTGCCGATGATCTTCAGCTCCCCGTCCCAGGTCTGCATTCCCAGGTCGCCGGTGTTCAGCCAGCCGTCGGCGGAGAGCACCTCGGCGGTCTTGTCCGGCCTGTTATAGTACCCTTCCATGACGTTGGGGCCCTTGAGGTGGATGACCCCCTTCTGCCCGGGCCCGACCTGCTTCCCCGTCTCGGGGTCGAGAAGCTTCACCTCCATCTCCTCGAGGACCGGGCCGATGGTCATGATCACGGGATGCTTCTGGAGGCGCACGGAGACGACTGGGGTGGTTTCGGTGAGGCCGTATCCCTCCAGGAGGAGGATGCCGGCCGCCGCGAAGAACCTGTCCACGTGGGGAGGCAGGGCGCCGCCGCCCGAGACGGTGAACCGGAACCTCCCGCCCAGCTTCGCCTTGATCTTGCTGAACACCAGGACGCTTCCCAGCCCCTGCAGTGGCAGCAGGAGGAGGAACGGCACGATGGCCACGAGGAAGTCGAGGAACCGCACCCTGCGGGTGAAGCGCGGGTACAGGCCCTTCACCATGGCGGCGAGCGGCACGTACGTCCTGCCGACGGCGACGAAGAAGTTGAACATCGCCTTCTTGATCCCGCCTTCCTCGTTCATCTTGCGGATGATGCCGGCGCGCACTGCCTCCCAGATCCTCGGGGCGGAGGCCATGACCGTGGGGCGCACGCTCACCATGTCGGCGAGCATCACGCTTCCCACGCGCTTGGAGTAGGCGAGGGTCGCCCCCCTGGCGATCACCAGGTACTCGACGATCCTCTCGAAGGAGTGCCAGACAGGGAGCACGGAGAGGAAGATGTCCTCGGGCCCGACACGGATCGCCTGCGGCTCGATCACGCGAAGCTGGTGAAGGAAGTTCGCGTTCGTGAGCATGACGCCCTTGGGCTCCCCCGTGGTGCCGGAGGTGTAGATCAGCGTGGCCAGGTCCTCGGGCCTGCCCTTCGCCAGCTCGCGCTGGAAGGCCTGCGGGTCCCTGGCAAGGAGCTTCTTTCCCCGTTCCATGATCTCGGAGAAGCTGAGAAGGCTCACCCCCTGGGTCGGCTCCTTGAACGCCGCCGGCGCGAAGTCCTCGTCGATCACGATGATCGCCTTCAGCAGGGGGAGGCCCTTCTTCTGCGAGAGGATCTTCCGCACCTGCTCCTCGTTCTCCGCGAGGGTCACGCCGCACTCGGCGTGGGCGAGGATGTAGCGTGCCTCGTCGGGCATTGTGTCCGATCCGCGCGGCACGTCCGCGGCGCCGATGCCGAGGATCGCGAAGTTGGCCACGATCCACTCTCTTCGATTGTCAGTGATGATCCCGACGTGGTCGCCCCGCCTGACCCCGTAGTCGAGCAGGCCCGCGCCAAAGCACTCGAACTGCCCGCGCAGGTCCCTGTAGGAGACCTCCCGCCAGGTGCCGGACTTGTCCTTGCTCATCTGGGCGATCTCGGCGGGATACTTCTCGCAGACTGCCCAGAACTCCTTTACGATCGAATCCTGCATTGAGACCTCCAGACGGTTTTCCCGTGCATTGCGGTCATGTACACCGACCGGCAGGGTACCATAGCTGAGTATTCCAGTCAAGAATAATTCACCGGTTGCATGTTCATGCAGCCGGGCCGCAGGCCAGGCGTCCTCTGCCGTTGCGTGCGGCTCAGGCGCCGGTCGGCCTGCCGAGGATGCCCATCTGCCGTCCCACCTTCTCGAAGCCGGCGAGCGCGCGGGCAATATCGTCCGCGCTGTGCAGCGCCGACAGCTGCACGCGGATGCGCGCCTGGCCCTTCGGCACCACGGGGAAGCTGAAGCCGACCACGTAGATGCCCTCGCTCGAGGAGCAGCCGGGCCATGGCCGACGGCCAGCCGTCTCGTCGTCGAGCATGATCGGCACGATGGGAGTGACGCCCGGGGCTTGACGTCGAAACCCTGGCGCGGATCCCCGCGCGGAACCGGGCGGTGTTCGCCGCCAGCCCGTCGCGCAGGTCCGTGTCCTCCTCGAGCAGGTCGAGCACCTCCGATCGTCGCCGCCGCCACCACGGGCGCGAGCGAGTTGGAGAACAGGTAGGGCCGGCTCCTCTGGCGCAGCAGCTCGACGATCTCCCGCCGGGCCGCGATGCATCCGCCCGTGGCACCGCCGAGGGCCTTCCCGAAGGTCGTCGATACGATGTCGAGCTTTCCCTGGACCCCGTGGTGCTCGCCCGTGCCCCTTCCGGTGCGTCCGATGAAGCCCGTGGCGTGGCTGTCGTCCACCATGACCAGCGCCCGGTGGCGCTCGGCGATGTCGCAGATCGCCGGAAGCCTCGCCATGTCGCCGTCCATCGAGAACACGCCGTCGGTCACGACGATGCGAAGCCGCGTCCCCCGCCGTCTCGGTGAGCTTCGCCTCCAGGTCCGCCATGTCCGCGTGCGCGTAGATCAGACGCCGGGCCTTGCACAGCCGTGACCCCGTCGATGATCGAGGCGTGGTTGAGCTGGTCGCAGAGCAGCGCGCAGTCCTCGCCCAGGAGCGGCTCGAAGATGCCGCCGTTCGCGTCGAAGCACGAGGAGTACAGCAGGGCATCGTCGGTGCCGAGGAAGCCGGCCAGGCGTCGCTCCAGCTCGCGGTGCAGCTCCTGCGTCCCGCAGATGAAGCGCACCGAGGCCATGCCGAAGCCCCAGCGGTCAAGCGCTGCGCGGGCCGCGGCGAGCACCCGGGGGTGCGTGGCCAGGCCGAGGTAGTTGTTTGCGCAGAAGTTGAGAACCTCCCGGCCGCCCACCCGGATGCGGGGGCCCTGCGGGCTGGAGATGACCCGCTCGTCCTTCGACGTGCCGGCGGCGCGGATCTCCGCCAGCCGGGACTCGAGGTCCGCGCGCGCGGCGCTGTCAAGCATCGTCGCCGTCCTCCGACACCTCCAGGATCACCTTGCCGCACTCCCCCGAGCGCATGGCCTCGAAGCCCTCGCGGAACCTCTCGAAGGGGAAGCGGTGCGTGAGCACGGGCGACACGTCGAGCCCGCTCTGCAGCATGGTCTGCATCTTGTACCACGTCTCGAAGATCTCGCGGCCGTAGATTCCCTTGATGGTCAGCCCCTTGAAGATCACCTGGTCCCAGCGGATGCCCGTCGAATCCGGGAGGATCCCGAGCAGGGCGATCCGGCCGCCGTGGTACATGTTCTCGAGCATCGATTCGAAGGCGGCGCCGCTTCCCGACATCTCCAGGCCGATGTCGAAGCCGATGATCCCGAGCCGCTCCCGGGCCTCCTCGATGGACGAGCG
This sequence comes from uncultured Spirochaetota bacterium, assembly GCA_963733835.1. Taxonomy (GTDB): domain Bacteria; phylum Spirochaetota; class Spirochaetia; order SZUA-6; family Fen-1364; genus CAVTER01. The sequence goes on along the minus strand of CAVTER010000006.1, from coordinate 47,984 downwards.
GCCCACGTTGACCGTCGTCGTGGCTCCCATGCGCGCCGCGAGGGCCAGGCGGTACTCGTTCACGTCCGTGACCACGATCCTGCGGCGCGCCCACGTGGCGGCAGATCGCGGCGGCCATGATGCCGATCGGCCCGGCGCCGGTGATGAGCACGTCCTCGCCCACGAGGTCGAAGGAGAGGGCCGCGTGGGTCGCGTTGCCCAGGGGATCGAGGAACGCAGGCGATCTCGGAGGGGATGCTCGGGTGCACGTGCCACGCGTTGGAGGCGGGCAGGCTCAGGTACTCGGCGAAGCACCCGTCGCGGTTCACCCCGATGCCCACCGTGTTGGTGCACAGGTGGCGCCGGCCGGCCCTGCAGCTGCGGCACACGCCGCAGACGATGTGCCCCTCGCCGGACACCCGCTCGCCGACCTGGTAGCCGCTCACGTTGGCGCCCATGGCCACGATCCTGCCGACGAACTCGTGGCCCGGCGGTCAGGGGCGGCTTGATGGTGCGCTGGGCCCACTCGTCCCAGTTCCAGATGTGCAGGTCCGTGCCGCAGATCGCCGCCTGGGTCGACCTTGATCAGCAGATCATTGCCGCCGATGGGGGGCAGGGGAACCTCGTCCAGGGAAAGCCCCGGACCGGGCGCCTCTTCACCAGCGCCTTCATGCGGGCAGTATACCACGGCCGCCTCGGCCTTGCACCGCGCGGCCCCGCCGGTTACAATCCGCGCCCATGTCAACGGAACTCCTTTTCGCCCGGTCCAGGCCCGCCACGATGGAACCGAAGAACTCGATCGGCGCCAAGTGGGACAGGCTCCTCGACAGCCTCGACCTTGCCTCGGCCGTGGCCGGGCAGGCGCACGGCGATCAAGGTGCACCTCGGCGGCGGGTACGGCTTCACGACCATCCACCCCTACTTCATGCGCACACTGGTGGCGAAGGTGAAGTCTGCCGGTGCCGCGGAGGTCTTCGCCACCGACAGCGCGCAGGCCGTGCGCTCGGCGGTGGAGCGGGGCTACACCCCGGAAGTCCTGGGCTGCCCGATCCTGCCCGGTGGCCGGTGAGGATGACCGCCAGGTGTCCGCGGTTGCGGTCGACCCGCCATTCCTCGGGTTGTCCGAGGTGCGGCTGGCGAAGGAGATCGTGGAGGCGGGGGCGCTCATCGACTTCTCCCACGTGAAGGGGCACGGAAGCTGCGGGCTGGGCGGCGCGACGAAGAACCTGTCCATGGGCTGCGTGGACCAGGCCACGCGGGCCGCCCTGCACGGGCTGGAAGGCGGCCTCGAGTGGGACGGGGAGAAGTGCACGCTGTGCAGGACCTGCGAGCAGAACTGCCCGAACAGGGTCATCTCCTTCCCCGGGGACAGGTTCAAGGTCTTCTACCACAACTGCAAGCTCTGCCAGCACTGCGTGCTCATCTGCCCCCAGAAGGCGATCAGCACGAGCGGGGGGACGTTCCGCGATTTCCAGCAGGGAATGGCCATCGCCGCGCAGAAGGTCCTCGACACGTTCGAGAGGAAGAACCTCCTGTTCATCAACATGCTGATGAACATCACCCCGTTCTGCGACTGCTGGGGCATGACCACCCCGCCGTGGTGCCCGACATCGGCATCCTCGCGGGGCGCGACATCGTGGCGATCGAGCCGGCGTCCCTGGACCTCGTGCGCACGGAAGACCTGATCCCGCGCTCGCTGCCGCCGGGGTGGGAGCTGGGCGCGCGGGGGCACCTCTTCGAGCGCATCCACCGCAAGGATCCGTTCGTCGTCCTCGGCTACCTGGAGGAGCTGGGGGGATGGAGCAGGGCATATGCCCTGCGGGAGACGCTGTAGGAACCCGCCCCGCGACGCCTACAGCAGGGCGTCCAGCAGCGCGTCGAAGGCCTCCACGGCCCTGTCGTTGTCGCGCAGCGTGTGGCTGCACGAGATCATGTCCCTGCCCATCCTCGTCAGGACGCCGCGGGAATGCACGATGAGAGAGTACTCGGCGAGCACCGCGCGCCGGTAGATCACCTCCCCGAAGGCGTTCGGCGACGTGAGCGGGACCGCGTGCGGCGCCGTCATCTCGATGCGGATGATCCCCCCGAAGTTGTAGGCGAAGTACCCGCAGCGCCGGGCGGCGAACAGCGCGTTCAGCTTGTCCACGTAGTCCACGGCGGTGGCGAACATCCGGTCGATCACGCCAGGCTTCTCCAGCTCGAGGATCGTGTAGTAGGCGGCCGCCGCCGACAGGGTGTTTCCCGCGAGCGTGCCCACGATGTACGCGTACGGCTTTCCGTCGGGCAGGCCCGTGCTCGCCGTGTCCACGATGCGGGCGGGCCCGCAGACCGCGCCGCAGGAAGGCCACCCGTTCATGAGGGCCTTGCCCAGGGTCGTGAGGTCGGGAGAGACGCCCAGTGCCGCCTGCGCGCCGCCCAGACCCATGCGCAGGCCCGTGACCACCTCGTCGAAGATGTACAGCGCACCGTGCCTGTGAGCGATCTCGATGGCAGCGGCGTGGAAGCCGTCGGCGAAGGGAACCAGGCCCGACTCTCCTCCCATCGGCTCGCAGATCACCGCGGCGACCCCGCCGTCCGAGGCGTGCGCGGCGAACGCCTTCTCCAGCGCGTCCAGGTCATTGGGAGGCACGAGCACGGTGAGGTCCAGGATCTCCGAGGGGATGCCGTGCGAGATGAACCGCCCGCTCCCCGGGACCTCCATGTCGGTCATGACTTGGTCGCCCCAGCCGTGGTAGTGGCCCATGTACTTGATCAGCTTCTTCTTTCCCGTGAAGGACCGGGCGATGCGGATCGCCGCCGCGTTTGCCTCGCCCCCCGACGAGGTGAAGCGCACCCGCTCGGCCGACGGCACGTGATGGACGATCCTCTCGGCGGCCTTGATCTCCATCTCGTCGTAGTAGCCGTGGAAGTTGGTCCGCTTCCCGATCAGCTCGATCATGCTGCGGCGCAGCCTCTCGTTGTTGTGGCCCAGCAGGATCGCCCCGCCCGAGAGGATGTAGTCCACGTACTCGTTGCCGTCCACGTCCCAGACCCTGCTGCCCCTGCCGTGGTCCATGAACAGCGGGTAGGGAAGGGTGGGAGGCAGGGAGTGTTCGCTGCCCCTCGGGAAAAGGCCCCTGGCCTGGGCGGACATGCGCGCCGAGGTCGGCGTGCGCGACTCGAACAGCTTCAGGGCCGCCGCGTACTTCGCGGGGTCGGGGGCCCGCACGGGCCGCTCGACGAGGGCCTTGGCCCGTTCGGTGATTTCCTGGAATGTCATGGGTACTCCTGTGGCGGCCGCGGCAGGCCTCTAGAGGCCCAGCCCGGAGAGCAGCGTGGACACGCCGATGCCGAGGTAGGTGCCGACGACCCACCCGACGAGTCCCGTGACCACGCCGGGGAGGATCACGTCACGGTTCTTCAGCGCCGATGCGACCATGGGGACAAAGGGCGGCGAGCAGATGCCGGCCACCGAGGTGACGATCATCGTGTCCGTGTCGATTCGGAAGATCGCGGCCAGCGCCACGTGCAGGATGAGCGAGCCGAAGACCGTGACGGTCACGTACCCGATCACCGAGGGGGCCGCCGCAAGGAGCTTCGTGATGTCCGCCGTGGAGCCCACGACAAGGCAGAACACGAGGATGAAGTACTGGCCGAGCTGGTGCGTCTGCTTCACGCGGCGCAGCGGGCGGAGGAAGGAGGCGGCGATCGACAGGGTCGTGATGGCGAGGATCGCGCCGATCGTGCCCCACTGGCCCGGCAGGACGAGGGTGAGGGAGAACCCGGCCGCCGCGATCAGGACGGCCGCGCCGAAGGCTGCCAGGAGCGGGAAGAGCCGCTCGCGGCGGAAGATGCCGGTGTAGGACCTGTAGTCCTCCACCTCCACCGTGACCCCGGCGGCGGGGGCGGCGGGTGGCTTGTACTTCGGCAGGAACAGGCCGATCACCCGCTGGCCCACCGTCACCAGGAACAGCAGGTAGAGGGCCGAGACGACGATGTCGGAGGTGTTGGCGGCCACGTACATCGTGTGGTCGACCTGCAGGGCGGCGCCGATGGCGGCGAGGTTGATCGTGCCGCCCGTGTACACGCCGTTCAGCATCCCGGCGATCTTCGACGCCTCGGGCCCGATCCCGCGGCGGAAGACGAAGAAGCCCGCGACCGACACGACCAGGACAGCGACCACCTCCAGCAGGAACGAGAGCAGCGCCCTGCCGCCCGTGCGCCGCCACCTGCCCATGTCGAGCGAGAAGAACATGAGCGGCAGCGCCAGGGGGACCATGACCGAGCTCAGGGTGTCCTGGAGCCCGGCCGCGCTCGCGGGGATGAGGCGCAGGTTGCCGAGCACGAGCCCCACTGCGTAGCAGACGATGATGGCGCCGACCTTGTCGACGAACGCGAGCCGCCTCTCGCCCAGCCAGATCACCAGCGCGGGGAAGAGCAGGTAGAAAGCGATGAGCAGGACCGTCACGAGCATAGGGTACCCCTCCCGAAGGGCGCTACTATAGCGGATGGGCACCCGTTCTGCAACCCGCGGGACGCTTGCAGCAGCGCCGACCCGCCGCTACACTCCTCCTACCGGAACACACGATGGATCGGCAGCACCTGGACAGCATTCTCTCCGACATCCGGAAGGTCCGCATCGGCGGTGCTCGGCGACTTCTGCCTCGACGCCTACTGGGACCTCGACCCCGCGCTCTCCGAGCCCTCCATCGAGACCGGCCTCGCCACGCGGGCGGTGCGCGGCGCAGCGCTACTCCCTCGGCGGGCGCGGGCAACGTCGCGGCGAACCTCGTCGCGCTCGGGCGTGGCCCGGGTGCAGCGCCTTCGGCGTCCTCGGGCCCGATCCCTTCGGCCGGGAGATGGTGCGCGATCCTCGCCGCCACGGGCGTCGACACGGCCGGCGTGCTCGTCCAGGAGGCGGGCTGGGAGACGCCGGTCTACGTGAAGCCCGATCGAATCGGGCAGGGAGCAGAACAGGATCGATTTCGGCAACGCGAACGCCCTGGACCCCGCGGTCGGGGAGGCGCTGCTGGCGCGGCTTCGCGCGGCGCGCGGCGAGGCCTGGACCTCCTGATCGTCAACCAGCAGCTCGCGCACGGCATCCACACGCCGGCTTTCCGCGCGGCGCTGGCGGAGCTCCTCGCGGAGCGCGGCCCGGGTGCGCTCCCGACCGTCGTGGACAGCAGGGCGTGCAGCGACGAGTACGCCGGGGCCATGCGCAAGATCAACGACCGCGAGGCCCTGCGCCTGCGCGGCGAGGCGTGGGAGGGGGACGAGCCCGTGCCTCGCGAGCGGGTGGCGGCGCGGCCGAGGACCTCTTCGCACGGTGGGCAGAGCCCGTGTTCCTCACCCGGGGGCCGCGGGGCATCCTCGTGCGCGACAGGGACGGCCTGCACGAGGTGCCCGGCCTGCAGATGCTCGGGCGCATCGACACTGTCGGCGCGGGCGACAGCGCGCTCGCGGGCATCGCCGCCGCCCTTGCCGCGGGCCGCGGCTGCCTCGAGGCGGCCGAGCTGGGAAACTTCGCGGCCGGGGTCGACCGTGCAGAAGCTCTTCACCACGGGGACCGCCTCGCCCGCGGAGATCCTCGCGATCGGGTCGGACCCGGACTACGTCCACGAGCCCGAGCTCGCCGCCGACCCCCGCCGGGCCCGCCTCGCGGAGGGCACCGAGATCGAGGTGGTCACCGCCGCTTCCGCGGGCAGGCGCATCACCCACGCCATCTTCGACAACGACGGCACCATCTCGACGCTTCGCGAGGGATGGGAGCGGATCATGGAGCCCATGATGATCCGCGCCGATCCTCGGGGAGGGCTGGCGGCCGCGGCGGAGCAGGGCCTCTTCGAGAGCGGTGCGGAGCGGGTGCGCGACTACATCGACGCGACCACGGGCAGTGCAGACCCTCGTGCAGATGCACGGGCCTCGTGGAGATGGTGCGGGAGTTCGGCGTCGTGCCCGCGGCCCGGGTGCTGGACGCGAAGCCGGCTACAAGGCCGTCTACAACGAGGAGCTGCTCGCCATGGTGCGGGCCCGCCTGGCGAAGGCTCGAGCGCGGGGAGCTCTCCGTCGAGGACTACACGCTGAAGGGCAGCCTGGACCTGCTCGCCGTCCTGCGAGCGGCCGGGGTGCGAGCTGCACCTCGCCAGCGGCACCGACCAGGAGGACGTGCGCCGCCGAGGCCGCGGCGCTCGGGTTCGCGGGCCTTTTCGACGGGCGGCATCCGCGGCTCGGTCGGCGACGTGCGTGTCGAGGCGAAGCAAGCGGTGCATCGATTCGCATCCTTGCGGAGGTCGGAGCAGCCGGGGCGGGGCAGGCACCCGGGAGCGGCATCGTCGTGTTCGGCGACGGCCCGGTCGAGATGCGCGAGACCCGGAAGCGGGGCGGGTACTGGTGGGCGTGGCAAGCGACGAACTGCGCCGCTACGGCCTGAACGCTGCAAAGCGCGCGCGCCTGATCCGCGCGGGCGCCGACCTCGTCGTGCCCGACTTCGCGCAGTGGCGAAGCCTGCTCGGGCTGTTCGGGATCCGCGCGTGAGCGAACCCCTCTTCGACCGGCGCAGGCTTCGCCTGCGGCCCCTCGCCGAGCGGAAGAACAAGGTGGTCTTCCCGCGCGACGCCGTGTTCCCCGACAGCGGTTCCCGCGCCTCTGCCGCCCGCCGCTGCCGCCATCCTCGAGCGAGACCGCCTCCCGTATGCGCGCCGCCCGGGCGGCGGGCAGGCCCGTGATGCTGCGCCTTCGGCGCGCACACGATCAAGAACGGGCTGGGTCCGGTGCTCATCCGTCTCCTGGAGCGGGGCTGGCTCACGCACCTCGCCACCAACGGAGCCGGCATCATCCACGACTGGGAGCTCGCCTTCCAGGGCAGCGACCAGCGAGGACGTGCGCGGGAACGTGGCCGCGCGGCGAGTTCGGCACGTGGGAGGAGACGGGGAGGTACATCGACCTCGCGCTCCTCGTCGGCGCGTACGACGGGCTGGGCTACGGCGAGTCGGTGGGCAGGCTGATCGAGGAGCAGGTCCTGGACATCCCGGGACAGGACGAGCTTTCCCGCGCCGCCGCGCGGCTTCGGCGCCGTGCCCGAGAGGGCCGCGGCGGCCATCGACCTGCTGGCAGCCTGCCGGGAGTTCGGCCTGCCCGCGGGGTGCATGAGTGTCCCGCACCCCCAGCGCTCCCTGAGCGTGCAGGCCGCTGCGTACAGGCTGGGCATCCCTTTCACGGGCCACCCGATGATCGGCCACGACATCATCTACACCCACCCCCTGGTGAGCGGCGCGGCGATCGGCCGGACCGGCATGCGCGACTTCCTGCGCTTCGCCGCCTCGGTGAGCCGCCTGGAGGGCGGCGTGTACCTCTCGGTGGGCTCGGCCGTGATGTCGCCCATGGTCTTCGAGAAGTCGCTGTCCATGGCCCAGAACCTGGCGCTGCAGGCCGGGACGGCCATCGCGGCGCACTACATCCTCGTGGTGGACATCGCCCAGTCGGCGTGGGACTGGTCGCGGGCAGGGGAGCCGCCAGCGAGCGACCCCGCCTACTACCTGCGCTAGTGCAAGACCTTCAGCCGCATGGGCGGCACGCTGCGCTACCTGCCCGCCGACAACCGCGACTTCTTCCTGTCCCTCCTGGCCGCCCTCGGCGGCTGACCGTTGCCACGACAGCTGATTTCTTGTACGATCTGATACCATCACGCACACCCTTGACGAAAGAAGGATTTCGCACATGGCCAGAAAGATGGTAACCATCGACGGGAACTCCGCCGTCGCCTACGTCGCGCACGCGACAAACGAGGTGATCGCGATCTACCCCATCACCCCCTCCTCGACGATGGGCGAGCACGCGGACGAGCTGTCCGCCGAGGGCACGAAGAACATCTGGGGCACGGTCCCCTCCGTTGTCGAGATGCAGTCCGAGGCGGGCGCTGCCGGCGCCGTGCACGGGGCGCTCACCACCGGGGCCCTCACCACGACGTTCACCGCGTCGCAGGGCCTGCTCCTCATGATCCCCAACATGTACAAGATCGCCGGCGAGCTCACCTCGACGGTGTTCCACATCGCCGCGCGCGCCATCGCGACGCACGCGCTGTCCATCTTCGGCGACCACTCCGACGTGATGGCCTGCCGGTCCACGGGCTGGGCCGAGCTGTGCTCCAACAACCCGCAGGAGATCATGGACTTCGCCCTCGATCTCCCAGGCGGCGACCCTCGAGTCCCGGGTGCCCTTCCTGCACTTCTTCGACGGGTTCCGCGGCGTACATGGAGATCCAGAAGGTCGAGCAGCTCTCCTTCGACGACATGCGCGCCATGATCACCGACGAGCTGGTGGCCGCGCACAGGGCCCGGGCGCTCAACCCCGAGAAACCGACAATCCGCGGCACCTCGCAGAACCCCGACGTGTTCTTCGCCGGCCGCGAGACGGTGAACGGGTTCTACCTCGCCGTGCCGGCCATCGTGCAGAAGGCGATGGACAAGTTCGCGAAGTTGACCGGCCGGCAGTACAAGCTGTTCGACTACGTGGGCGCCCCGGACGCGGAGCGGGTCATCGTGATGATGGGAAACGGCGCCGAGGCAGCCGAGGAGGTCACCGACCACCTCGTCGCGAAGGGCGAGAAGGTCGGCGTCCTGAAGGTCCGCCTGTACAGGCCCTTCAGCCTGTCGCACTTCGTCGCCGCGCTGCCGAAGACGGTGAAGTCCATCGCCGTCCTCGACCGCAGCAAGGAGCCCGGCTCCCTCGGTGAGCCCCTGTACGAGGACGTGCGCACCGCCATCGGCGAGGCCATGGCCGACGGCAGCCTTTCGCTCAAGGACTACCCCGTCGTCGTGGGCGGCCGCTACGGACTGGGCTCGTACGAGTTCACCGGCGCCATGGCGAAGAGCGTGTTCGACAACCTCGCGCAGAAGAAGCCGAAGAACCATTTCACCGTGGGCATCCACGACGACGTGGGCGGCACCAGCCTTCCCTTCGACCCGTCGTTCTCCTCCGAGCCGGCGGGCGTGCACAGCGCCCTGTTCTACGGCCTTGGCGCCGACGGCACCGTCGGGGCGAACAAGAACTCGATCAAGATCATCGGCAAGGCGACCGACAACTACGGCCAGGGCTACTTCGTGTTCGACTCGAAGAAGTCAGGCTCCATCACCATCTCGCACCTCCGCTTCGGGAAGAAGCCGATCAAGAGCACCTACCTCGTCTCGCGGGCCAGCTTCGTGGCCTGCCACAAGTTCAGCTTCCTGGAGCGCTACGACATGCTGAGCCAGGCCGAGCGAGGGAGCCGTGTTCCTCCTCAACTCCCCCTACGGCAAGGACGAGGTCTGGGGCAAGATCCCCGTCGAGGTGCAGAAGCAGATCATCGAGAAGAAGCTGAAGTTCTACGTGATCGACGCCACGAAGATCGCCGACGAGGTCGGCCTGCGCGGCAGGATCAACGTGACCATGCAGACGGCCTTCTTCCTGATCTCGGGCGTGGTGCCCGAGGCGAAGGCGCTGGAGCTGATCAAGGCCGCCATCGAGGACACCTACGGCAACAAGGGCCGCGACGTCGTCGAGATGAACATGAAGGCCGTCGAGCTCGCCCGCACCCGCATCGAGAAGGTGGACTACCCGCGAAGACGGTCGGCGACCTGCACATTCTGGCTCCCGGTTCCCGCCGACGCCCCTGCCTTCGTGAAGAGGTGATCGGCGAGATCATCGCGGGCCGCGGCGAGAAGCTGCCCGTGTCGAAGTTCCCCGTCGACGGCACCTGGCCGACGGCAACGACGAAGTACGAGAAGAGGAGCATCGCCGAGGAGATCCCCGTGTGGGACCCCGAGACCTGCATCCAGTGCGGCGAATGCTCCATGGTCTGCCCGCACGCGGTCATCCGCATGAAGATCTGCGACCCGGCGGCCCTGCAGGGCGCCCCCGAGGGCTTCAAGTCCACCGAGGCCAAGGGCAAGGAGTTCGAGGGGAAGACATTCACCCTCCAGGTCTCGGCGCTTCGACTGCACGGGCTGCGGCGTGTGCGTGAGCACCTGCCCGGCCTACCAGAAGGTGAACGGCGAGAAGACGGACAGGAAGGCCATCAACATGACCCCGTCCCTCGGCATCATGGACGGCGCGGCGAAGGACTTCGACTTCTTCCTCGGCCTGCCCGAGGTGGACCCGAAGCTGGTCAAGAGGAACACGATCAAGGGCTCGCAGCTCCTGGTGCCCATGTTCGAGTTCTCGGGGGCCTGCGCGGGCTGCGGCGAGACCCCGTACCTGAAGCTGATGAGCCAGCTGTACGGCGACAGGGCGGTCATCGGCAACGCCACGGGCTGCTCCTCGATCTACGGCGGCAACCTCCCGACCACCCCGTACTCCACCCGGGAGGACGGCCGGGGGCCCGCCTGGTCGAACTCCCTGTTCGAGGACGCGGCCGAGTTCGCCTACGGCATGCGCCTCACCTCCGACAAGCTGGCGGAGTACGCCAACGAGCTGCTGGACCAGCTCATCGCATCGGGGAAGTCGGCCGTGGGCAAGGATCTCCTGGCGGCGCTCCGCGGGGCAGACCAGTCCACGCAGGAGGGGGTCGAGGCTCAGAGGCAGAGGGTCGCTGATCTGAAGAAGGCCCTGGCAAAAGCCTCCTCGGCGGAGGAGAAGCGCCTGCTCACCAGTGCGGACAGCCTGATCAGGAAGTCCGTCTGGATCGTGGGCGGCGACGGCTGGGCCTACGACATCGGCTACGGCGGGCTCGACCACGTGATCGCCTCGGGCAGGAACGTGAACGTGCTCGTCCTGGACACCGAGGTGTACTCCAACACGGGCGGCCAGATGTCCAAGTCGACCCCCGTGGGCGCGATCGCCAAGTTCGCGGCGGGCGGCAAGCCGCTGGGCAAGAAGGACCTCGGCCTGATGGCCATGGCCTACGGCAACGTGTACGTGGCCAGGGTCGCCTTCGGCGCCAACCAGCTGCAGACCATCCGCGCCTTCAACGAGGCGGACGAGTACGACGGTCCGTCGCTCATCATCGCCTACAGCCACTGCATCAACCACGGTCTCGACCTGCGCAAGGGCATCAGCCAGCAGAAGCTGGCGGTGGAATCGGGCGCGTGGACGCTGTTCCGCTACAACCCGAAGCTGAAGGCGGAGGGCAAGAACCCGCTGCAGCTGGACTCCAAGGAGCCGACGGCGGACATCGCGGAGTACATGTACAACGAGATCAGGTTCCGGGCGCTGCGCCAGATGAACGCAGACAGGGCAGCCGCCCTGCTCGACGTCGCGCGCAAGGACGCCAAGGAGCGCTACGCGTACTACAAGTACCTGGCCGACCGGCCGTAGGCAGGTCCCGACCGGCCGTAGGCAGGTCCCGACCGGCCGTAGGCAGGTCCCGACTCGATTTCAAACCGCCGCGGGGTCCCGTGACCCACGGCGGTTTGCGTTTGGAGCAGCCCCCCTGCCGCCCGCCGGTGGGCAGTGGAAGCCGGCTCGCGGTCGTGGTACCATGGCCTGCGGGTCGCTCCAGAGGGGAGGCAAAATGAGAAAGACACTGCAGGCGCTTCTGTGGTGCGTCGTCCTTCCCGTGCTGCCGCTGGCCGCCGCGGGCTCGTCGGTCGGCAGGATCTCCTCGCTCGAGGGCAAGGTGCTCATCGACCAGTTCGGCAAGGGGGCTTTCATCGCAGCGGTCCGCGGGGACCTGCTGTACCCGGCCACCGTCCTGAAGACGCCGGCAGACGGCAGCGCGCGTATCGATCTGGAGGGAATGCTCCGTGACATCCCGCCCGGCTCCTCTGTCCGGGTCTCGGACCTGCTCGCTGCCGGCGCCCGCCGCGCGGGACTGCCGTGGTTCTCGGCGGTGGCCGGGCTCATCCGGTCGTTCACCGAGGCCGCGAAGAAGACGGAAGAGACGCCGACCCTCGGAAGCAAGGCAGGCGATGCATCCGGGGGCGCGGGCGCAGGGGACGTGGACTGGGCGCTCGACGAGGCGGACGCGGCACGGCTCCTCCCCCTGGCGGAGGCATCGATCGGGGAGGGGCGATACGCGGATGCCCTGGCAACCCTTGCCAGGGCTGACCCGGCCGCCAATCCCGCCCTGGAGTGGGACGTCTGCTTCTGGCGCGGGTTCTGCCATTTCCAGCTCGAGGACTACGCCGGCGCGGTCAGGCACCTGCTGAAGGCGCAGGCGGTCGGGCGGGAGGCTGTCGGCACGGCGGACACGGAGGCCAGGGGGCGGATGCTGCTCTTCCAGATCGGCTCCTCGTACCTCCTCCTGGGTCAGGAGAGCCTGGCGATCCCGCCGCTCGAGTCGTACATGGCGCAGAGAAAGGGCGAGCCCTGCGATCCGTACGCGGCGCTCACCCTCGCCCGTGCTCTCGCTGCGGCCGGCGAGACGGCGAAGGCGCGCATCGTGGCCGAGGAGGGCAGGAGGACCTGGAGGGGGACGGCGCTCGAGAAAGAGTTCGCCGCGCTCGCCCCATGAAGGGGCGCTCTGGGGGCGGCCTCGCGCGTCCGCGCGCACTCCCCCGGCCCATCCGCCAGCTCGTCTTCCTCGCCATCGGGGTTGCGGTCGGGGCGGTGCTCTTTCGGGGCGAGAACTTCCTGGAGCGGGCCCTGGTCGACCTGCGCTTCTTCATCATCTCCTCGTTCCGCGTCGGGCAGGCACCATCCGACCGGGTCGCCATCGTGGCGATGGACAACCACTCGGAGGACGTGCTGAAGGTCCGCTACGGCAGCGCGTGGAGGCAGTTCCACCCCGACCTGGTGAGGACCCTGAACGCCGCGGGCGCCTCGCTGGTGGTCTTCGACGCGAAGTTCCTCGACGAGGAGCCGCGGTGGGATCCCGCGCTGGCCCAGGCCATCCGGGCCGCGGGCAACGTCATTGCGGGCGAGGACGAGCCGGGGTCCACGACGCCGGGGCTGCGCCCGGCTTTCCGCGCCGTGGGAGACCTGCGCTGGAAATCGCTGGGCCGGATACCCCGGTACCTCCGCGTGAGCGCGCAGGCCGGGGCCCTCCCGCCGCTCTCCCTGGTCGCGGCGGAGCAGGAGGCGGCCCTGCGGGGACGCGCGCCTCCCGACATCCGCTTCCGCCGGCCGCCCGGCTTCTGGATCAACTTCCGGTGGGAGCCCGAGCACTTTTTTTCCTTCTCCTATGCCGACGTGCTGCGGGCATCCGCGGGGCGGATCGCGGACCCCGGGCGGACGGCCCTGTCGGTGTTCGCCGACAGGATCGTCCTGGTCGGCCTTGACGACAGGACCAGTCAGGCCGACAGGTTCGCATTCCCCAACACGATGCTCCGCCAGCACCCCGGGGTCTTCGGCCAGGCCTGCGCCGTGGAGACGATCCTGTGCCGTGCCGCCGTCACCAGGGCCCCGCCCTGGGTCGATGGCCTTCTCACCGCCGGCGTCCTCGCCCTGGCGCTCCTCGTCTTCGAGGTCCGGTCGAGGAAGCTGCGCGCCCTTCTGCTCGTGCTTCTCCCGATCGGGTTCTTCGTGGCCGCCACGGCAGCGCTGTCGGCGTCCAACGCGTGGGTGGGCTGCGCGCCGGTCCTCGTGGGGTTCACCGCGGTGCTCGTGCTGCACTGGGTCGACATGCGCATCATCCTCGCCTCCCGCCTCAGCCAGGCCATGGGCTTCGATCCCCGCCTTGTGGACGCCTTCCGCCTGGAGAACACGCGGGCGGGCGGACCCGTGCGCAGGGAGGTGGCCATCCTGATCGCGGACGTGCGCGGCTATACGGCCTACGTCTCGAGCACCAGTCCCGCGGTCGTCTCGACGGTGATGGGCCAGTACATGGCGGCCATGGAGCGCTGCATCACGGCGGAGGGCGGCTACATCAACAAGTACGTGGGTGACCAGATCGTCGCCGTGTTCGGCTTCCCCCTTGCGGCGGCGGGCAGCGCCGAGCGGGCCGTGCGGGCGGGGATCGCGATGCTCGTCGAGCTGGACGGCCTTGTGGCGATCTGGAAGCAGCAGGGAACGGCGTGCATCGAGCGCATCGGCATCGGCCTGGACGCCGGTCCAGTCGTGTTCACCGAGATCGGCGGCCGCACGAAGAGCCAGTTCGACATCATCGGGGACTGCATCAACGGCGCCTCCCGCATCGAACAGCTCACGAAGGAGCTGAAGCGCAGCATGCTGCTCTCGGAGGAGGTCTTCGAGGGCATCGAGGGCAACGACAGCCTGTCGGGGGCGTTCCGCTTCGTGCAGACAGTGGCCGTGAGGGGGCAGGGCAGGCGCCGGGTCTACGGCAGCGTCAGGGAAAGGTCGGTCCCAGGCAGGCGCAGGCCCGCGTGAAGGCGTCGAACATCTCCGCGTAGAGGCCCGCCCGGGCCGGGTCGGGAACGAATGTCTTCTCGATCCGCACGAGGCTCTCGGCCGCCGCTGCGGGGCTCTCGAAATCTTCCAGGCCGTAGAGCGCGACGCAGGCTCCGCCCACCAGGTCCGGCTCCCCCTGCTCGGGCAGGAGCACCTTTCGCCCGGTGACGTCCGCCCGGACCTGGCACCACGCAGGGATCCTCGCCTGGCCGCCCGTGACGCGCAGCTCCGCCGGCTGGCAGCCCGAGGACTCCATGGCCGCCAGCACGCCGCGAACGGCGTAGCCTGTCGATTCCACGACCGCGCGGGCCATCTCGCGGCGGCCGTGCTCCAGGGTCAGGCCGACGAAGGCGCCGCGCATGCGGGGGTCCCACACGGGGAATCGCTCGGGGCCCAGGAAGGGAAGGAACAGGAGCTTTCCGCCCCGGCGGGCGCAGCCTGGACCTCGCGGAGCAGGGCCTCCACGTCCGACGGCTTCTCGGTGAGGCTGCGCGCTGCCCACTCCAGCGACGAGCCGGAGCCGGACATCATGGCGGCAACGTTGAACGAGCCGCGCGCCACGTGGGGGAAGCACAGCAGCCGCGGGTCGCGCACGGGCGCCGACCAGCAGAGGTTGATCCCCTCGGAGGTGCCGGCCCTGTCGCAGACCCGGCCGGGCTGCACGCTCGCCGTGCCGAGGATGGACATCACGAAATCGGGGCCCCCGGCGATCACGGGAAGTCCGGAGGGGATGCCCAGGGTGTCCGAGGCGCGGGCCGTGACGGCGCCGATGATGTCGCCCATGTCGGCGAACGGGGGCAGCTTGTCCGCGTCCATGTGCAGCCGGGGGACGGCCGTCTCGTTCCAGAAGAACTCGGCGAACAGCCGCGACGGCAGGATGCGCACGGCGCTGCCGGTCAGGAAGAAGTCGATGAACTCGGCGCAGGGCAGGAACCAGCGGGTCCTCTCGTACAGCTCGGGATCGTGGCGCATGATCCAGAAGGTCTTGGGAAGGTAGAACGACGGGTCCACGGGGGTGTCTGTGAACTCCGCGATGAGGTCCGCCTCTTCCTGCCCGCGCCGGTCTCTCCAGCTCAGGGCCGGGGCGAGGGGCTCGCAGTCCTCGTCGACGGGCACGAGGGTCGGCCCGTTCGCGCTCACCACGACCGCGCGCAGGCCCTCCTTCTCGCGCAGCCCGAGCTGTGCCGTGACGAGCGCCACGCCCGAGAGCCACGCATCCGCGTCGACCTCGAAGCGGCCCGCCCCCCCGCCGTCCGACGCGCGCACCGGCACCTGCGCACGCGCGACCACCCTCCCGGTCTCCGTCACCACGGCGCCCTTGAGGAACGTGGTCCCGATGTCGTAGGCAAGGATCATCGCGGGCTACTATACCACCGGAGGCGGCGGTCGTGTTGACTTTTTTCCCCGTTTCCGCAAGCGTGGCGCATGCCGCGCCTGCCTTCTCCCCTCTCCACGGGTGACGAGGGGTCCTTCGCCATGCGCACGATCGTCGAGCGAAAGCCGCGAATCGTCGCGGATGTCATCCGGTCCAACCCCGTGCCGCCCGAGGTCCGCGCGGCTCTCGACGCGCTGGTGCGCGACATCCGCTCGGGGGTGATCGTCGACCCGATCGCCGCCGACCCGCAGCCCGACGGCGGCTTCGAGGCCGGGGAGCGCCGCGCCTGGCAGGGGGAGATCGCGCGGCAGGCAGGGCGGCGCTGGCTCGACATCCCATGGTACTTCGCCGAAGCGTACTTCTACCTGCGCCTGCTTCTCGCCTGGGGGTACTACGGCCTGCGGGCGCGGGGCGTCGCGCGCGCGGACGACGGCCGGCCGGCCGACCCGTTTCACGCCCTGAAGGAGGAGGAGCTCATGGGGGCGGGGGAGGGGATCCTCCTCGCCCGCAGGATTGCCCGCGAGGCTGCCGGCATACCGGCCGAGAGGGAAGCGCTCGGCTTCCTCCTGAACGCTGCCGTGTGGGGCAACAGGGTCGACCTGGGCTGCCACGAGCTGGACGAGAGCCGCAGGCGCGAGGTGCTGTCGCACGGGAGGGACAGCCTCGTCGTGGACCACACGCCGGCCGTCCTCGACGCTCTCGGGGAGGCCCGGCGCGTGGACGTGGTCCTCGACAACGCGGGGTCGGAGCTGGCCTGCGATCTGCTGCTCGCCAGCCGGTTCCTCGCGGGTTCCCCGGGGCGCTCACTGGCGCTGCACGTCAAGCGCACCCCCTTCTTCGTGTCCGACGCCACCATGGAGGACCTGGGGCTGACGCTGGCGGCCTTCGCCTCCGATCCCGATCCCGCGCTGGCAGCCTGCGGTCGGCTGCTCGCCGCGGCAGCGGCGGCGGGCAGGCTCGTGCTGCGGGAGCACTGGTTCTGGAGCAGCCCCCTCCATTTCCCGCGCATGCCCGTCGACCTGGCCGGCACGGTCGCCGCGGCCGACCTCGTCGTGGTCAAGGGCGACGCGAACTACCGCAGGCTCCTCGAGGACAGGAGGTGGGAGAAGGACGTCTCGATGGAGGACATCGCCTCCTACTTCCCGGCGCCTGTCGCCTGCCTGCGGACCATGAAGAGCGAGATCGTGGTCGACGTTCCGCGGGAGCGGGAGGCCGCGCTGGCGGCCGAAGACCCCGACTGGCTCACCAACGGCCGGCGCGGGCTGGTGCGCTTCTGCCGGGCAGGGCGGGCCACCGGCGCCGCCGCGACCGGCCGACGGATTTCGCCGTGACGCGGCAGACCTCCGAAGCCGTGCGGCTGGGCGCAGCGGCGGGCCTCCGCAAGGGGCTGGATGGCTTCCTGTGGATGCTGCGCATCCTCCTGCCCGTGTCCCTCGGCACCTCGATGCTGGGGTGGAGCGGGCTCCTGGAGAAGCTGAGCGGCTTTCTCGCCCCTGTCATGGGCATCCTGCACCTGCCGGGGATGGCCGCGCTGCCCATCCTCATCGGCGGTGCGGGAGGGATCTACGGCGGGCTCGCCGCGATGGCCAGCCTTCCCCTCACCCCGGCCCAGGCGACCCTCGTCGCGATCTTCCTGCTCATGTCGCACAACCTGGTCCTCGAAGGGATCGTGCAGGGGAAGTCGGGCATCAACGGGTGGGTGGTCACGGCATTCCGGATCGGCACGGCCGCGCTCACGACCTGGGTGTGCGGACTGCTCATCCCCTCGCCGGCCGCTGCGTCGGCAGTTGCCGCGGCTGCGCCGGCTGCCGAGGCGGTGCGGATCCCCTTCCTGCATTTCCTCGGCGGCTGGGCGCTGTCCACGCTGAAGCTGTCTGCGAAGATACTCCTCATCATCACCGCGCTCCTCGTGGTGCTGGAGATCCTGAAGGCCCTCGGGTGGCTGCGCCGCTTCGTGAAAGCGCTCACGCCTGTCCTGCGTGTGCTCGGGCTGGGAGAGGAGACCGGCTACATCTGGACGGCCGCCGGGGTCTTCGGTCTCACCTACTGCGCGCCGCTCGTGGTGGAGGAAGCGAAGGCGGGGCTCCTGTCGCGCCGGGAGCTGGTCAAGCTCAACCTCTCCATCTCGATCAACCACTCGTTCATCGAGGACCCGCTGCTCTTCATGTCTGCGGGCGTGGGCGGGGTGTTCTGGCTGTTCGTGCCCCGGCTGCTGGTCGCTATCCTCGCCGTGCGGCTGCTGTCCCTCGGCGGCCTGCTGACGAGGTGCCGCCCCGGCGCCGGGCGGAAAGGAAGCCGGTCGCCAGGGAGGCGAGGCACGCCGCGGCCTTGAGCGCTTCTCCCGGGAGGAAGGGGACCAGGCCGAGTGCGGCCGCGCGCGGGTACCCTGTCCAGGCTCCCAGCCACAGCAGGCCGGCCCCGTAGATGCAGGCCTCGGCCGCGAGGACCGCCGCAGCCGCCCGCAGGGGCCTCTGCATCCAGCCGGCCTCCGCGAGGGCGCCGGCGACTGCCGCCGCGGCGAGGAAGCCTGCGAGGTAGCCGCCCGTGGGCCCGAACAGGTGCGCGATTCCCGCCCTGCCGCCCGCGAAGACGGGCAGGCCCGCCGCGCCTTCAGCCAGGTACAGCAGCATGGCGAGCGTGCCGCGCCGGGCACCCAGCGCCGCTGCCGCGAGGATCACCACGAGGGTCTGCAGCGTCAGGGGCACGGGCGTGAACGGCAGGGGAATCGCGATCTGCGCGGACAGCGCGACCAGGAGAGATGCGCCGGCCGCGAGGGCGAGATCCCGTGCGGCCCGGGCCGGGAGCCGCAGGAGTCCGGTGGCGGTCTGGGTCGTCATGGGCGGGACACTACCCGAATCCGCCTGTTCTTGACAACCTCCCCCCCCACGCGGGACTCTCTCGGCGGGAACTGGGATAGAATGGCAACGACGCACCCCGCGCGGGTCGCCCGCAGGGGCGGCACCTTCGCGCAGAGACCCCTTGCGGCCGGGGAGCTTCCCGCCGTGATGCGGCGGCACATCTTCACGGGCGCGCTCGGCACGATCTGGGGCACGCTCCTCACGGGCATCGTGTACGTGTTCTTCGGAAACGCGATCGGCATGACCCGGCTGCAGTGGGGAATCCTCAGCGGGATCACGGCGTGGGTTGTCGCGGCCCAGCCGCTGGGAGCCCTGCTCGGCGAGAGGGCGGGGTCGCGCAAGGTGGTCTGGTTCTGGTTCACCCTGGCCGACAGGCTGCTGCGGTTCGCGGGGATCATCGCCGCCTGGGTGCTGTGGCGCGGGGGGCACCCCCTGGCCTACCTGGTGCTGATGTCGGCCGTGTGCCTGGGCACGGCGCTGGGCAACGTGGCCACGGCGCCCTGGTACGGGTGGCTGGCGACCATCGTCCCCCCCGACGTGCACGGCACCTTCTGGGGCAGGCGCGACAGCTGGATCTCGCTCGCCGTGATCGCGGTTGCCCTCCCCTCGGGGCTGCTCATGGACCTCGTCCCTCGGGGCGCCAAGCTCGAGACGGCGGCGATCGTGCTGGCCGCGGCGAGCCTTGTGGGGCTGGCCGACGCTCTGGTGCACGTCAGGATCCCCGAGCCGCCCCAGCCGCCGGTCGCGCGCCGCGGCGCCGTCTCGGGTATGCTCGCGCCTTTCCGCGATCGCAGGTTCCGTCCCTGGCTGGTGTTCGCCGCCCTGTGGAACTTCTGCCTCTTCCTGGGGGGGTCTCTCAGCACCCTCTACTTCATGGAGAACCTCGGGTTCAAGGACAACCTGCTCGGAGGGATGTTTGCGATCACCGGCGTCACCCTGCTCGCCACGCTTCTGGCGGCCCGGAAGGTCGGGAGGATGGTGGACAGGAGGGGGATCCAGAGGGTCCTGATGATCGGCCATGTCTTCTGGTCGTTCCTGCCGGCCATCTGGCTGCTGGCCACGCCGCGCACGGCGGTGCTGTGGATCAGCATCTCCAGCCTCGCGGGCGGGATCTTTCCCGTCGCCGCGACCAACGCGGCCACGAAGCTGGTCACGCGCTTTCCCCCGCCCGAGGACACGGGGATGTACATGGGCGTTTCCTCGATGGTCAGCAACGTCTGCGGGGGGCTGGGCGCGCTCGTCGCGGGGGCGTTCCTCGACGCGGTGGGATCGTGGACCATGCCCCTGGGCAGGCTCACGGTGAGCGCGTTCCCGGTCCTCTTCATCGCCTCCTCGCTGCTGCGGCTTGCGACCACCGTCGTCCTCGTGCCGCGGATCAGGGAGAAGGGGGCCGTGCCGCTGGACAGGCGCCAGCTGCTTCTGCCCCTGTTCTTCGGGCTTCCGAGCATTGGCCGCAGGCCGGCCGCCCGGCCGCCGCGGCTCCCGTCGGGCGACGGGGGCGCGGGGGACGGCGGGGACGCGGCGGGCGGGTGAGCTACTCCTCGCCCTTGAGGAATGGCTTGCCGTCGGCCGAGGGCGCCCGCGCCTTGCCGGCCAGGCCGGCAAGCACGACCAGGGCGAGGACGTACGGGAACATCTGCACGAACTGGCTGGGGATGGGGATCTGCGACTCGAAGACGATGCGCAGCGTGTCGGCATAGCCGAACAGCAGCGACGCGAGCACCGCTCCCAGCGGGTTCCACCTGCCGAAGATGACCGCCGCGAGGGCGATGTATCCCCTGTTTGCCACCATGCCGGTGATCCACTTGTCTGCGAACAGCGTGCAGGAGGCCAGGCCGCAGAGGGCGCCGCTCAGGACCACGCCCACGTACTTCAACAGGTTCACGTTCACGCCGAGGGTGTCGGCAGCCTCGGGGTTCTCGCCCACGCTCCTCAGCCGAAGGCCGAACACGGTGCGGTAGAGCGCGAACAGGCACAACGCCGTGACGGGGATGAGCCAGAAGGCCACCGAGTTGATCCCGAGGAGCTTCGGGAAGAGGTGCGGGTTGATCCTGGACTGCGTTTCCGCGCCGAACCAGCTCTGGCAGAGGAACCGCGACAGCCCGAGGCCGAATGCGTTGATCGCCACACCGGACACCACGTGGTCGACCTTGAAGGTGACCGTGACGACGGCGTGGATCATGCCCATGAGCATGCCCGTGATTACTGCCGCGAGCATCCCCATCCAGACGCTGCCAAAGGTGATCGCGCCCCAGACCAGGGTGAGCGACGTGACGCCGATGATGCCCTCCAGGGCAATGTTCACCACGCCTGCGCGTTCCGAGAACACTCCCCCCAGGGCGGCAAAGGCGATGGGCGCGGACATCTCGAGACCCTTCACGAAGAAGTAGCCGATGATCGAGAGGTTCATCGCTGCGCCTCCTTCTTGCGCAGCGCACGGACGAAGCGCATCATCACCTCGTTGATCACCACGATGAACAGGATCATCAGGCCCTGCATGGCGTAGGTCACGGAGTTGGGAACCTTCGTGCCCAGCTGCAGGCCGTAGCCTGCCTGTTTGAGCATCGCGAACAGGCCTGCGGAGAAGACCACCCCGATGGGCGAGTTCCTGCCGATGAGAGAGATGGCCACCCCGTCGAATCCCAGGCCCGAGGCGATGTTGTACGTGAAGAAACCGCGGATGGCAAAGATCTCCTGCATGCCGACGAGGCCGGCGATCGCACCTGACAGGAGGAAGGCACCCACCTGCACCCGCCTGACCGGGATGCCGGCGTAGCGGGAGACGTCGAGCGACGCACCCACGGCCCGCATCTCGAAGCCCTGCCGGGTGCGGAAGAGCAGGAACCAGATCAGCACGCCCATGACCAGGGCCACGACGAGGCTGTAGTCGAGGTACACGTAGTCGGGAACCTTCCACCCGACGGAGCGGAAAAAGCCGTTGAGCTTGTAGAAGATCGCGCTGGGAAGGATCTTTTTCGTCTGCGGCTCGAGGCTCACGCCCTTCTGCAGGCCGGAGAGCGGGCCGTTCACGAGGTAGTTCACCAGCGCGATGCCGATGTTGTTGAACATGATCGTGGAGATGACCTCGTGGATGCCCCGGGTCGCCTTCAGGACGGCAGGGACGAGCGCCCACAACGCCCCGCCGGCCATCGCTGCCAGGACCACGACCGGCACGTGTATCGCCGGAGGCAGGGGCAGGTAGATGCCCGCCAGCGCCCCGACGAATCCGCCCATGAAGTACTGGCCCTCGACGCCGATGTTGAACACCCCCGCACGGAAGGCGATGGCAACGGCGAGGCCCGAGAGGAAGTAGGGGATCATGATCGAGACCACGGCGGCGGACTTGGCGGTCGTGCTGAGGGTGAACTTGTACATGGCCGCGAAAGCCTTGACCGGGCTTTCCCGCAGCGCGAAGAAGATGAGCACCAGCACCACCATCGAGGCGAAGAACCCGATGAAGGGAGCCGCGCGTTCCAGGACGACGAACCTGCTGAGCCTGCGCTTACCCGGCTGCATGTGCTTCCCCTCCCGTCATTGCGAGGCCCACCTCCTCGCGCGCCGCCCCGTCGTGGGTGAACTCCCGGATGATCCGGCCCTTGAACATGACACCGACCCTGTCCGAGAGGGCGAGCAGCTCGTCGAGGTCTGCCGAGACCAGGAGCACGGCCTTGCCTTCCGACCGGGCCTTGATGAGCTGCTTGTGGATGAACTCCGTGGCCCCGATGTCGACGCCGCGGGTGGGCTGCGATGCGAGCAGCAGCTTCGGATCCGCGCTCAGCTCGCGCGCCACCACCGCCTTCTGCTGGTTGCCGCCCGACAGCGCGTGGGCCGGGGTTTCCTCGGAGGGGGTGCGGATGTCGAACCTCTCGATGATCTGCCGCGCCGACTGCCGGATCGCGCGCGTGCTGATCGTCCCGATCCGCGTCGTGAAGGGCCGGCGGTGGTGGCGGCCCAGCGCGAGGTTCTGCGCGAGGGACGAGGCGAGCAGCAGTCCGTACTTCTGCCTGTCCTCGGGGACGTGGGTGATGCCCCCGTCGCGTCGCCTGCGCACGGACCACCGGGCGATGTTCTGTCCTTTCAGGAGGACCTCGCCCGAGATGATGTCCGAGCCTTCGGCGATTGCCCGCACGAGCTCCGACTGGCCGTTGCCCTCGACCCCTGCCACGCCGTAGATCTCCCCGGCGCGCACATCCAGCGACAGATCGTCCACGGCGAGAGGGCCGCGGGAGCTTTTCACCCGCAGCTCTCTCACCTCGAGCACCACGGGACCCGGCGCAACGGGGGGCCGATCCACCTGCATGAGCACGGGCTTTCCCACCATGAGCTCGGCGATGCGCTGCTTGGTCGCACCTTCGCGCGGCATGGTCTGCACGATGCGTCCCTGCCGGATCACCGTGATCCTGTCGGCAACCTCGAGCACCTCGTCCAGCTTGTGGCTGATGAAGATGATGCCCTTTCCCTGGCGCGTGATCTCGCGGAACGTGCGGAACAGCTCGGCCGACTCCTGCGGGGTCAGCACGGCCGTGGGTTCGTCGAAGATGAGCATCGTGGCCCCACGGAAGAGAATCTTCAGGATCTCGACCCGCTGCTGCACGCCGACCGAGAGGTCCTCGACGCTCGCGTCCAGATCAACCATGAGCCTGTTCTCTGTCATGAGTGTCGTGATCTGCCGTCGCTGCACGCCGAGGGCAAGCACGCCGGCCGTGTGCGCCTCCTCGCCGAGGATGATGTTCTCCAGCACGGTGAAGGGCTGCAGGAGCATGAAGTGCTGGTGAACCATGCCGATTCCGCGCCGGATCGCGTCGCGGGGTCCGCGGATCACGATGCGCTCTCCCCGCACGCTGATGGTCCCGGAGTCAGGCCTCTTCAGGCCGTAGAGGATCTTCATCAGCGTGGTCTTTCCCGCGCCGTTCTCGCCCACGAGGGCGTGCACCTCGCCGGCGCGCAGGTCGAGGGAGATCCGGTCGTTCGCCGTCACCCCGGGGAACCGCTTGGTGATCTCCCTCATCTCGAGAAGCATGTCCGCCATCTCCGGCACCCCTTCCCATGAAAAAAAAGCGGGAGCGTGTGAAGCTCCCGCTTGTTCCGTCTGCCCGGATCTACTTCAGAGTCTTTGCCCAGGCGGCCATGTCGCTGTTCTCGTCGGGAACCGCGATCTTGCCGTCGATGATCTGCTTGCGCAGGTTGGCGATCTGCGCCTTCACGGGGGCGAGGAGCGCCTTGTTGAACTGGTTCTCCGCCACGCCGACGCCGTCCTCCTTGAGGCCGAAGGACCTGTAGCCGCCCGCAAGCCTGCCCTTCTCGACCAGGTCCTTGCCGGTGAGGAACACGGCGTTGTCAACGCGCTTCAGCATCGAGGTGAGGATGAACTTGGCCCTGGCCTTGGTGGCGGCCTCTGCCGCCGAGGCGTAGATGAGGCCCTGGTCGGAGTCGACGCCGATGGACAGCGCCTTGGCCTCCTCGGCAGCCTTGAACAGGCCGTCGCCCGAGCCGCCTGCAGCGTGGAAGACGACGCTGGCGCCCTGCTTGTAGTGGCTGGAGGCGATGTTGTAGCCCCTCACGGGGTCGTAGAATGCCATGATCGTCCTTGCCCACGTACTGGCTGAGGATCATGCCCTTCCCGCGCAGGCCCCTGTTGACGTACATGGCGCCGGCGACGAAGCCGTTCTCGAACTTGTGGATCAGGGGGATGTCCATGCCGCCGAGGAACCCGACCTTCTTGCCCTTGTTGAGAAGGCCGGCGACGGCGCCGACGAGGAACGAGCCCTCGTTCTCCTTGAAGCCGAGGCAGGTGACGTTGCTCGACTCGTCCAGGTCGGGGATCCAGCCGTCGATGATCGCGAAGTGCAGGTCGGGGAACTCCTTGGCCACCTTGGCGAGGGAATCGGAGAACATGAACCCGACGCCGAAGATCAGGTCGTAGCCGTCCTCGGCGAGCGCCCGCATCAGGATCTCCCGGTCCTGGCCGCCCGCCTTGGGCTCCATGTACTTGAGCTGGATCTCGGAGCCGTAGTCCACGTTGTCGGGGTCGCCCTCGATATAGCCCTTGTACGCCTTCGCGATCTGGACCAGGCCCTGGTAGGCAGAGTCGTTGAACGAGTTGTCACCCCGGCCGGCGAGGTCGAACACCAGCCCGATCTTGTACTTCGGCGCGGCGCCCAGCGCCAGGACGCCGACGAGAAGAACTGCCACGAGAATAACCAATCTTTTCATGCATTTTCCTCCATTTCGTGTCGTTGTGAGCCTGACTGCGCGTACTCTAAATCCGCCTCACCGGGAAGTCAAGTGTTGTTTTGCAGCAGCGCGAGAAACTCGTCTTCCGTCACGATCCGTGCGCCGACGGAAACCGCCTTCTGCGCTTTGCTGCCGGGGTTCTCCCCGACCAGCAGGTGCGTGGTCTTCGACGTCACACCCGCGGCCACCCGGCCGCCCCGCTTTGCCACCTCCTCCATTGCCTTCTCGCGCGGGGAGAAGGTTCTGAAGCTCCCCGTGACGCACCACGTCTGCCCCGCGAAGGGGCCCGGGGTCCTCGGGGACCGCGCCTCCTCCTCCCGCATGCAGAGCCCCGCAGCGCGCAGCCCCTCGATTCGCGCCCTTGTGGCGGGGTCGCGAAGCTCGCGGATCAGGGTCTCCGCGGTGCGCTCGCCGATGCCGTGGATGGACAGCAGCGGGGCGGGGTCACCCGCATCCGCCAGCGCGAGCAGCGTGTCGATGTCGGTGTAGCCGGCCTCGACGAGGAGCTCTGTCGCCTTCTGGCCGATGTCCGGGATGCCGAGCGACTGGAAGACGATCCGGAAAGGCTTCTCCCGGCTTCGCGCGATGCCCTCGCGGATTGCGGCGACCTTCTTCTCGCCGAAGCCGGCCAGGCCGAGCAGGCGGGCAGGGTCGAAGGTGTAGATGTCCGGGACGTCGCGCACGAGCCCGTTCCTGAGAAGCACGTCGACCGTCTCGGGCCCGAGCCCCTCGATGTCCATCTGTCCCCGGGCCACGAAGAAGTTCAGCCTCCCGCGGACCTGGTCGGGGCAGGCAGGGTTGGTGCAGAAGTGGTGGGCGCCCTGCTTCGCGAGGACTTCGCCGCAGGAGGGGCAGGAGCTCGGCAGCTTCCACGCGGTAGCGCCGGACTCGTTCTTCTCCAGCACCCGTTCCACGGCGGGGATGACGTCGCCGCGTCGCGACACGGCGACCCTGTCGCCGACGGCAAGCTCGAGCATGTCGATGTACTCCTGGTTGTGGAGCGTCACGTTCGAGATGGTCGCCCCCGAGATCTGCACGGGCTCGACCCGCGCCACGGGGGTGATGCGCCCCGTCCTCCCGACCTGCGCCTCGATCGCGCTCACCGTGGTGGCGCCCTCGGGCGACTCGAACTTGAACGCCACGGCCCAGCGGGGATGGTGGCCCGTGGAGCCCAGGGCCTCGCGCACGGGGATCTCGTCGACCTTGACCACGATGCCGTCGATCTCGTAGTCCAGCCCGGCCCGCGCGGTCTTCTCCGCCTCGAGGAAGGCGCCGATGTCGTCGATGCCGCCCACGGTCCAGCGGGGGTGCACGCGCCGCACACCGTCGAGGTCGGCCGTGGCGCTGAAGAACCCCACGCGCGGGTTCAGCCGGAAGCCCAGGCCCGCCATCTCCTCGAGGATGGCCCTGTGCGACGGGAGGGGGGTTTCGAAGAAGCCCTCGTACACGAAGACCTCGAGCGGGACCGCGGCGACCTCGCTGCTCTTCACCCGCCGCAGGGTTCCCGCGGCGAGGTTGCGCGGGTTGGCGTAGGGCTCGTCCATCTCCGCGTTGACCTTCTCGAACCGGCTCTTCGCGAGGAAGACCTCGCCGCGGGCCGCCACCGTGACGGGCCGGGGGAGACGCAGCGGCACCGAGCCGATCGTGCGCACGTTGCCCGTCACGTCGTTGCCGACCACGCCGTTGCCGCGGGTCACCGCGCGGGCGAGGACGCCCTCCTCGTAGTACAGCACGATCGAGACGCCGTCGATCTTTTCCTCGCAGACGAACGACAGGGGCTCCCCCGCGTTTCGCGCCGTCTTCCCGGTCCAGGCGGCGACTTCTGCCGCCGTGTAGGCCTTGTCCAGGCTGAGGACGGGGATCGTGTGGGCAGCTTCGGGGAGGTCCTGGGTGAGGTCCGAGCCCACCCGCCGCGTGGGGGAGTCGTCGCGCGCGAGGTCGGGGAACTCCTTCTCGATGGCGGCAAGGCTGTCGAACAGTCTGTCGTACTCGGCGTCCGAGACCAGGGGTGCCGCCTCGACGAAGTAGGCGTGCTGGTACCGGGTGAGCCTGTCCGCGAGATCCGCGGCCTTCCTCTGGGCTTCGCTTCGCGTCACTTCCCGGCCATTGTGCCGGAGAGCGTGCGCGTGCGCAAGGGAGAGGGGGGGAGGGGTCCTACTGACGCTTCACGAACGCATCGGGAAAACCGCGGCCGCGGAACCAACGCAGGAGCGTTCCGCTCTCTGCCCTGTTGAGCGGCCCGACCAGCACGCGGTAGATCTGGCGCGCGCCGGGAGCAGGCGTGAGCACGAGGACGGGGTACGTTGCCGCGAGGCTCGCGGCCAGCCCGGATGCAAGCGACTCGGTGGTGTATGCGGCAAGCTGCACGTAGTACGGGGTGCCGGCCGGCGGCACCGGGATCGTCTCGGCCTTTGCAGGGGGAGCCTTCTGCACGGAGACCGGCGGATTCACCGGCACGGGCTGTGGCTTCTGCGGGGATTGCCCCTGGGGCGCGGGCTCGACCGTCGGCGCTGCCGCGGGCGGCAGGGCAGCGATCGGCTCGGCCGCGAGTGCTGCCGGCGCGGGCTGCGCGGAGATCGTCGGCTCGTCGGCCGCAACGGGGAGCGCAGGCACGGGGGCAGGTGCCGGCTGCTGCGCCACCTCGGCAGCATCGGGCACGGGCAGCCGCCCGACGGCGAGGGACTCGGGCACCGCGGCGGCGACCTCGTCGGACAGGTCGGGCACGGGCTCCCGCGGTGCCTCTGCCGTGGCGAGAGCTGCCTCCGGCTCGGGAAGCGGCGCGGGTTCGGCCGCGGCGGCCTCGGACTCGATTCCCAGCGGGGTCACACCGGGCTGCTCGGCGGCCAGCGGGTCCGGCGGCAGCTCGTGCGGCTGGGCGGCACCCGACGGCTCCGCGGTCGGAACCGCCGCGGCGACCTCGGGTGCCGGTGCCGGCTCGGGGGCGGCCTGCGCGACCGCGACCGTCTCTGCCGGGGGGGGCTCCACGGCTTCCTGGTAGGCGAACTTCTCGTCCTCGCGGGGCGGCAGGAAGAGCTGCTTCTGCGGGTGCCTCGCGGCGAGCTCCTGCAGCAGCTTCTCGTCCTCGGTCATCGGGGCTGTCTCGGCGACCGCGGGCTCGACCGGGGCAGGCTCGACAGCGGCAGCCGCAGTTCCACCCGGCTCGGGCTGCGCGGAGACGATTTCCACGGGCATCTCGGGGACGACGGGCGTTTCGACCGCGGGCCGGGCCGGAGCAGCTTCGACGGGCGCAGCTTCGACGGGCGCGGCTTCGGCGGGCGCGGCTTCGACAGGCGCGGCTTCGACAGGCGCGGCTTCGACGGGCACGGCTTCGACGGGCGCGGCCTCGACCAGGGGAGGCGCCGGCTCGTCGGGTGACTCCTGAGGTTCCTGGGCTGCCATGGCCACGGCAGGATTGATCTCGGGGTCGGGGTTGGACGCGCGGTCCTGGTCCAGGGACGCGAGGTCGGACGGGGCGCGCGCGGCGAGGGTCACGCGTACCCGGGCCACGGTCCCCGGGGAAATCCCGAGGGCATCTGCCGCTCCAGGCGAGAGCAGCAGGAGGATGTTGGCCTGGCTGGGTGCGCCCTGGCTCACGGTGATGCGAGCGGTCTTCCCCGTCTCGAGGTTCTCCACCAGGATCACCGTGTCGGGTGCGAAGGAATCCGACACCGCGAACAGTCCGCTCTCGAACGTTGGATCGCCGCGCTGCAGCGCCGCGTTGCCGTCCCAGAATCCAGCCGCCGAGGCGACGAGCGGGAGGAAGGACATGATTATGGCGATCCATCGCTTCATACGGCTGATTCTCCTCCTATCATAATCGGAAGAAAAGGGGAGTGTCTGACGGGAATTTTTCACCGCGCGGAGTCGAAAAACGGCTGCACGGACCTGGCGATCGCTTCGCCCAGCTCGGCGGCCAGGCGTGCCATGTCGACCGTCCTCTCCCTTCCGTCGTTTCCCGCCTCGAACGTTCCTGTCCCGGCGCCGACACCATCCCCGGCCCGCAGAAGCGTCCACCTGGCCCGGCCCGAGAGCCTGACCGGGCCCTCGCCGATTCGGTCTTCCCGGAAGTCGACGTCGGCCTGCAGCACCCATCCCGCGCCCCCCTGGCGCGCGAGCGCGAGGAGGTCGACGGTTGGCCACGTGCCCGCCGCCCCGTCCAGGCCGAACACGATGTGACCTGCGGCGAACAGGGCAGAGAAGAGGCCTTCCTCGAGAGGGAGGGGAGGCGCACAGGGGCTGGCGCCCACGGTCTCCCGGGTCGCGAGCAGCACTGTCTCCGCCGAGGCGGGGCAGGGGGACAGGATCGCAAGGAGGGCAAGGGCCGCCAGCGGGAGCCCAAACGGTCGAAGGGCACGGACTGCGTGTTGCCTGGTCACCATCAGCATAGGTATCGGCGCCGAACGGGTGTTTCTCCCGGCACGCGGTCTTGATGAACGCAGCGCGGGATGGTAGCCTTCCCCCGTACCGCCATGAGCGACGCCAAGAAAACCCCTGACGACACCGTCTCCCTCCTGGACCTCGTCGCCGTGCTTGCCCGGCGCAGGTGGCTCATCATCATCACCACGGGCGCCGTGGCCGGGCTCACGGTCATCCTCCTGCTCGTCATGATGATCATTCCTTCCACATCCCCGTGGAACCTGCTGCCCGAGACGTACAGGCCGGTGGCGAAAATCCTGGTTGAGGACCCCACGAAGGGCTCGACGCTCTCCTCGATCATGAGCCAGAGCGGGCTGGGCGCGCTCTCGGGGCTCGTGGGCGGGGCGGGGGGCAAGGCGTCCAGCGCTAGCCTGGCGAGCGCACTCCTCGCCTCGAACTCGCTGCGGGACACGATCGTGCGCGAGTTCGACCTGATGAGGGTCCTCGGGCTCGACAAGTCGAAAACTCCGCGCACCGCGGCGAGGAAGGCCGTAGGGGGGGCCACCTATTCCAAGTTCGACGAGAAGAGCGGAATCCTCGAGCTGGGATACAAGGACATCGACCGCGAGCGTGCCACGCTCATCGTGAACCGGATGGTCGACCTTCTCGACGGCGAGTTCAAGAGGCTCACCGTGGACAGGGCGAGCGCGAAGCGCGCCTACCTGGAGCAGAGCGTTGCCGCGGTGGAGAAGGAGACAAGGCGCCTGTCCGACGATCTCATCGCTTTCCAGGCGCGCTACGGGGTCGTGGACTTCACCACGCAGGCCTCGGAGAACACGAGGGCGATCGCCCAGCTGCAGTCCCAGATCGTGTCCAAGCAGATGGAGCTCGAGCTGCAGAAGAAGTACGTGCCCGAGAGCGATTCGCGCATCGTGAAGCTGAAAGCCGAGCTCGCGGGCCTCCAGAAGCTGATGACCGGGCTCAAGGAGGGGGGCAGCGAGTTCAGCACGGGCCCTGTCTCCCAGAAGACGATCCCCGCGCTGTCGTTGCAGTACCTCGGCCTGAAGAGAGACGTCGAGATCTCCCAGTCCACCCTGGCGCTGCTGAAGCAGCAGTCCGAGCTGGCAAAGCTCGAGTCGATGGACACAAGCGCCACCTTCCAGGTCGTCGAGCGGGCCGACGTGCCCGAGCTCAGGTTCTCGCCCGCCAGGACGAAGACGGCGGTCATCGCGACTGTCGCCGGTTTCTTCGTTTCCGTGCTCGTCGCGTTCGTCGTCGAGTACTTCCACAGGGCGGGGCAGGACCCTGCCGAGTCGCAGAAGATCGCCGTGATCCGCTCCCAGCTCTCCTTCCGCCGCGGGGGCGAGCGGAAGTAGATGCCCTTTTTCGCCATCCAGGTCCGGACCGGGGGCGAGGCCCGCTTCCTGACCCGCGCCCGCGGGGCAGCGGCCCTGGTCTGGCCCCGCCGCAGCCTGCGTATCCGCAAGTCGGGGATCTGGAGCGACTCCCTCGCCCCCGTTTTCCCGGGGTACATCTTCGTGCGGGCGGCACGGGTGGACGAGGCGCTTTTCGCGGCCCTGCGCTCGACGCCGGGCTTCCTGCGCTTCCTCCCCTCCAACGATCACATCCAGCCCCTGGGTCCGGGCGACCAGCAGCTGCTCTCCCACTTCCTGTCCTTCGGCGAGATCCTGGACCGGTCGCTGGTCCGCTTCGACGAGAACCGGCGCATCCGCGTCATCTCGGGCCCCCTGAAGGGGCTGGAAGGCAGGATCGTGCGTGTCGACAGGCGCAAGGGCAGGGCCCGCGTGCGGCTGGAGATGTACGAGGACTCCTTCGAGATCGACTTCGGTTTCGAGAGCCTGGAAGGTTCGACTCCCGAGGCGGACACGCCCGGGTAGGGCGGGGTATACCGCCGCCCGTTTCTTTCCGACACTCAATGTGATGCCCGACGAGTCCCGCAGCACCATCTATATCATTGGAGCCGGCTTCACCGGAACCACGATCGCGGCCGAGATCCGGGCGAAGACGGTCTTCGGCCGGGTCGTGGCGTTCCTCGACGACGACCCCGCCAAGATCGGCCGGCGCATCGACGGCATCCCGGTGCTCGGTCCCATCGACGCCGTCGCCGCGCTGCTGAAGACCACCCCCGCCGACGAGGCGATCATCGCGATCCCCAGCGCCTCGCGCGAGCAGCTGGCCCGCATCTACGCCGTGCTGCGCCGCGCGGGGTTCTCCCGCATCCGCATCGTGCCGCGGCTCTCGCAGATCCTCGACGGCGACGGCCCACCTGATCCAGGCCCGCGAGATCGACCCCGAGGACTTCCTCGCCCGCAGCCCGGTCAAGGTCAACCTGCGCCGGAGCCTCGCCTACGTGCGCGGCCGGCGCGTGCTGGTGACCGGCGCGGGCGGCAGCATCGGCTCGGAGCTGTGCCGCCAGCTGCTGGAAGGCGGGCGCCGAGCGCCTGTACCTCTTCGGTCACGGCGAGAACAGCATCTACGAGATCGAGCGCGAGCTGCGCCTGCTGCAGGAGGAGGGCGTCGGCGAGAGGGCGACGATCGTGCCGATCATCGGGGAGATCCAGGACCGCGAGTACATGCGCTTCATCCTGCCGCCGCACGCGGGCGAGCGTGGTCTTCCACACCGCCGCGCACAAGCACGTGCCGCTGCATGGAGGCGAACCCCGTCGAGGCGGTGAAGAACAACGTGTTCGGCACGCGCAACGTGGTCGACGCCGCGCTGAAGGCCGGGGTCGAGCGCTTCGTGCTCATCTCCACCGACAAGGCCGTGGAGCCCGCGAGCGTCTACGGCGCCTCGAAGCTGCTCGCCGAGGAGATCGTGCTGCGCGAGGGCGCAAGGGCGGCAGGCACTTCCTGGTCGTGCGCTTCGGCAACGTGCTCGGCTCGCGGGGCAGCATCCTCCCGCTCTTCCGCCGGCAGATCCTGAAGGGCGGCCCGGTGACGGTGACCCACCCCGACATGCGGCGGTTCTTCATGACCATCCCCGAGGCCTCCTCGCTCGTGCTGCAGGCCGGCGGGGTGGGCGACGGGGGCGAGGTCTACCTGCTGGACATGGGCGAGAACGTCTCGATCCGCGAGCTGGCCGAGCAGATGATCCGCTTCTACGGCTTCGAGCCCGGGCACCGACATCCCCATCGTGTACACCGGCCTGCGCCGGGGCGAGAAGCTGCTCGAGCGGCTCTACGCGGACAGCGAGCGGCCCGAGCCGACCGCGCACCCGCGGATCCTGAAGCTGCAGCGACGACCCTCATCAACGGCCGGATCATCCCCGTGCTCGAGCGCCTCGCAGCCCATCTGCTTCCACGACCCGCGCGCAGCCGTCCCTCTTCCGCAACCGGCGCGCCCTGCGCGAGGTGCTCCACGAGGTCATCCCCACGGCTCGGCCCCTTCGATGACGAGCCGGAGTTCTGAGAGGCAGCGATGCAGGGGAAGTCACCCGTGCCCTCCGATCCCCTTCGCCCGGCCCGAGCATCGGGCCGGAGGAGGAGGCGGGCGTCCTCGCCGTCCTGCGCTCCGGGCTGGCTCACCACGGGGCCGGTAGACCGCGCGGTTCGAGGAGGAGTTCGCCCGGATGGTCGGCGCGCGCCACGCCCTGGCGCTGAACTCGGCGACCGCGGGCCTGCACCTCGCCCTCGAGGCGCTGGGAGCCCGGCCCGGGCTCTGCTGGTGATCACCACGCCGTACACCTTCGCAGCGACAGCCGAGGTCATCCGGTACGTGGGGGCGGACCCGCTGTTCGTGGACATCGACGGGGAGACGCTGAACATCGACCCGGAGGGCATCGCGCGGGCCCTGCATTCCTGCCGTCAGGCATCCCGGCCCGTCGCCGCGATCCTGCCGGTACACGTAGGGGGGTTGCCCTGCGACATGGCGCGGATCGGGGATCTGGCGCAGGCCTTCCGCGTGCCCGTCGTCGAGGACGCGGCGCACGCGTTCCCCGTGCGCGCGGGGGGCGGTTCGCTCGGCACCCTCGGCGACGCCGGGGTGTACTCGTTCTACGCGACCAAGACCATCACCACCGGCGAGGGCGGCATGGTCGCCACGGACAGGGACGATGTGGCGCGGCGCATCCGCGTGATGCGCCTGCACGGGATCGACAGGGACATCTGGAACCGCTATACGTCGGGCAGCGCGTCGTGGAAGTACGACGTGGTGGCCCCGGGCTACAAGTACAACCTCACGGACATCGCCTCGGCGATCGGGAGGGTGCAGCTCGACCCGGGCCGTGGACCTCCGCGAGAAGCGCAGGGGCATCGCCGAGCGCTACCGGGAGGCATTCCGCGGGCTGGACAGCCTCCTCCTGCCCCCCGCCCCCGGGGAGCACGCGTGGCACCTGTTCATCGTGCGCCTCCGCGACGGTGCCCTCGCCTTCGACAGGGACACGTTCATCGAGGAGCTGCGGCAGCGGGGGATCGGCACCTCCGTGCACTTCATCCCCCTGCACCTCATGACCTACTACAGGGAAAGCTACGGCCTCGCCCCCGAGGACTTTCCCGTCGCGATGGAGTGCTTCCGGGGCTGCGATCAGCCTGCCCATCTACCCGTCGATGACCGGCGAGGAGGTGGACAGGGTGATCGATGCCGTCACGGAGGTCTGCCGGCGCGGAGCCCGCTCATAGCAGCAGGGACGCTTCCTTCTGCACCGCATCGATCTCCTGCGCGCTGTCGAGCACATCGAAATCGATCGTCACGCTGTACGTTGCCTGCCCTTCCAGCAGGGGCAGCCCGCCGGCCTCCCGCAGCGGGCCCCGCCCGATCGGCGTGACCGTGCCGGGCTCGAGCCCCACGACGTAGAAGCCCCTGCGGGGCATCTTCCACTCGGTCAGGAAAGGAAGCTCTTTCGCGCTCCAGCGCGCCACGATGCCCAGCGGCGTCCCGTCGCCGCAGTCCGGGTTGACGAGCGCGATGAACGTGCGGCCCCCCGCGTCGGCGGCCAGCACGTGAAAGAACACCTTCTCCCGGTAGCCCTGCACGGGCTCGGGGAACCGCAGGCACTCCTCGACCCCCCGGTCCTTCCGCGCTTCCTCGTCCCGTGCCTCGGTCCCCGTGATCGGGCCCACGACCCGTGCACCAGGGGAGAGGAGCGGGAAGCCGTAGTTGAAGTGGTACAGCAGCATGAGCGGCTGGGGTTCGAAGCCCCTGTTCGACACAGTGTCGCGGAGCCGAAACCCCTTCGCACCCAGCCGGGTCTCGATCGACCGGCGCAGCCGCATGTTCTCGCCCATGGCCGTCGCCTCGCGCACCGTGGCGGCGACCCGGATCTCGTACTCGTCGCCCTGCCAGTCCTGCTCGACGCACAGGTCCTCGGCCGCCGCGTTGGCCAGCCTGCCATGCAGGCCGAAGGGGCGGCCCTCGTCGACGCTGGGCGTCCCCGCGTTGGTGATCCCGCAGGTCGTGAGAAGCCCGGCATGGAACGTGCGCAGCCACGCCGCCCCCGGTTCCTCGTAGTAGGCCGGCGACGTGATGCCCGTGCCCGACTGGAACGAGAGGGCCTTCCCCCGCCAGGAGGCGAAGGAGATGTCCATCCCGCGCCCCGGCAGCACCGTGAAGCACAGGCCGCTGCCGGTGGCCACCTCCACGGCCCGCACGCCGTCCGCCTTGCCGTCGGCGAGGACCGAGCCCCGTGCGAAGGCAAGCTGCGCGGGGTCGCCGACCCTCGCCAGGATCTCCTGCCGCGTCCACGTCCGTCCCGCGTATCGCGCCATGCCGCCTCCCCTCATCGCCCCGTCGGGCAGCCTCGACTGTAGCACGGCAGGCGGGGCCGCAACAGGGCGCGTATTTACAGAGCGCCGCCGGGCCGCTATCATGGCTCGATCCAGGGGGGGATCCTGCCGGTGACTCCGTTCGTGCATCTGCACTGCCATTCCGACTACTCGCTTCTCGACGGCGCCTCCTCGGTCGAGGCCCTCGTCGCACGCGCGAAGTCCCTCGGGATGGGCCGGCTCGCCCTGACGGACCACGGCAACATGTTCGGGGTGCTGCAGTTCTACCGGGAGTGCAGGAAGCAGGGCGTCGTGCCGATCATCGGGTCGCGAGTTCTACCTGGCGCCCGGCTCCCGGCGCGAGAAGTCGGCGGGGGAAAAGGGTACCCGCCACTCCCACCTCGTGCTGCTGGCCCGGGACCTGGAGGGATACCGCAACCTGCTCGCCCTCTCCTCCCTCGCGTACACCGAGGGCTTCTACTACAAGCCGCGCATCGACGACGAGCTGCTCGAGGCGCACAGCGCGGGGCTCATCGGCCTCTCGGCCTGCCTGGCGGGGGAGATCCCGGCGGCGATCCTCGACGGGCGCGTGGAGCACGCCCGCGCGCGGGCCCTGCGCTACCGCGAGCTGTTCGGCCCCGACGGCTTCTACCTCGAGCTGCAGGACCACGGCATCCCCGAGCAGAAGACCGTGAACCGGGAGCTCGTGCGCATCTCGCGGGAGACCGGGCATTCCCCTCGTCGCCACCAACGACGTGCACTACACGGAGCGCGACGACGCCCGGGCCCAGGACATCCTCATCTGCATCGGCACCGGGCAAGAAGGTGTCCGAGGGCAAGCGGATGAAGTTCGAGTTCCCCGAGTTCTACTTCAAGAGCGGCGACGAGATGGCCGCGATCTTCCCCGAGGTCCCCGAGGCCCTGGCCGACACGGTGCGGATCGCGGAGGCCTGCACCCTCGAGATCCCCGTCCTCAAGCCGCAGTTCCCCGTGTACGAGGTGCCGGCGGGCCACACCCCCGAGAGCTACCTGACCGAGCTCGCGCGCGGGGGCCTGGCAGAGCGGTACTCGCCCATTCCTCCCGCGGTGGCCGAAAGGTTCGAGTACGAGCTGTCGGTCATCACCTCCATGGGGTTCACGGGCTACTACCTCATCGTCTGGGACTTCATCCACTTCGCGCGGGAGAACGGCATCCCCGTGGGCCCCGGCCGGGGCTCGGGGGTCGGCTCGCTCATCGCCTACTGCCTGCGCATCACCGACGTCGACCCTCTGAAGTACGGGCTGCTGTTCGAGCGGTTCCTGAACCCCGAGCGCGTCTCGATGCCCGACTTCGACATCGACTTCGGCCACCGCCGCCGCGACGAGGTCATCGCCTACGTCACGCAGGAAGTACGGCGAGGACAAGGTCGGCCAGATCATCACCTTCGGGACCCTCAAGGCTCGGGCGGTCATCCGCGACGTGGCGCGCGTGCTCGACGTGCCCTACGACGAGGCCGACGCCATCGCCAAGCTCATCCCCGAGGGGCCGAAGATCGGACCTGGCGAAGGCCCTGGAGGAGAGCCCGCGGCTGGAAGAGATCGCGAGGAAGAGCGAGAGGCATCGCGAGCTGATAGAGACCAGCCTGAAGCTGGAGGGCCTGCACCGCCACGCCTCCACCCACGCGGCGGGCATCGTCATCGGCCGCGAGCCGCTCACCCACTACGTGCCGCTGTACCGCGACCCCAAGACCGGCGCGGTCTCGACGCAGTACACGATGGACTACCTGGAGGACTGCGGCCTGGTGAAGATGGACTTCCTGGGCCTGCGGACCCTCACCGTGATCAAGGACGCGATGGCGCTGGTGCGCAGGAAGGGGGTGCCCATCGAGCTCGCCGTCGATCCCCGAGGACGACCCGGCGACCTTCCGCATGTTCTGCGAGGGGAGCAGCACCGGGGCGTTCCAGTTCGAGAGCACGGGCATGCAGAGCCTGCTCAAGCAGGCGCGGCCCAGCCGGATCGAGGACCTCATCGCCCTGAACGCGCTGTACCGGCCGGGGGCGATGGACCACATCGACACCTTCGTGGAGTCCAAGCTGGGTCGGAAGCCTATCCAGTACCCGCTGCCGGAGCTGGAGCCGGTGCTGAAGGAGACCTACGGGGTCCCCGTCTACCAGGAGCAGGTCATGCAGATCGCCCAGGTGGTCGCCGGCTTCAGCCTCGGCCAGGCCGACATCCTGCGCCGGGCCATGGGGAAGAAGAAGCCGGAAGAGATGCTCAAGATGAAGGAGAAGTTCCTCGCCGGGGCGCTGTCGCGCGGCTACGCGAAGGCCACGGCGGAGCACATCTTCGAGCTGCTGTTCGCCTTCTCGGGGTACGGCTTCAACAAGAGCCACGCCGCCGCGTACTCGATGCTCGCCTACCACACCATCTACCTCAAGGCCAACCACCCGGCCGAGTTCATCGCCGCCACCTGCACCAACGACATGAGCGACACCGACAGGCTGGCCTCCCTGATCCACGAGGCCCGCGACATGGGAATCACGGTGCTGCCGCCCGACGTGAACGTGTCGGACAAGGAGTTCACCGTCCGTGACGGGAAGATCGTCTTCGGGCTGGCCGGGCATCAAGAACGTCGGGACCGGCGCCGTGGAGGCGATGCTGGCCGAGAGGGAGGCGCGCGGTCCGTTCCGCAGCCTCGCCGACTTCGCCGAGCGGGTGGACACGCACCTCGTGAACAGGAAGGTCCTCGAGAGCCTCGTCATCACCGGCGCCTTCGACTCCCTGGGGGAGACGCGGGCCACGCTGATGCACAACCTCCCGCGTCTGGTGGAGGTCGCGGCCAAGCGCCGGGAGGAGAAGCGCATCGGCCAGGCCTCGCTGTTCGGCGCCGGCGCGGCCGCCCCCGAGGCGGCCCTCGAGCTGGAGAGGCTGCCCGAGTGGCCCCCCGCGCAGCTGCTCGCCAGCGAGAAGGAGAACCTGGGGTTCTTCTTCTCGGGCCACCCGCTGGACCGGTTCAGGGACCTCATCGCGAGCCACGGTGTGCTGGACCTCTCCCGCAGGGAAGCCCTGGTGAACGAGCGGCCCTGCACCCTTGTGGGGGTCCTGCGCGAGGTGCGCGAAATCCGCACCAGGAACGGCAGGGCCATGGCCTTCGCGCAGCTGGAGGACATGCGCGGCTCCATCGAGTGCATCCTGTTCTCCGACCTCTACGACGCCCGGCGGCAGCTCATCGCGAATGACGCTGTCGTTGGCGTCGTCGGGACCATCGACACGACGAGGGGGGACCCGAAGGTGAAGGTCGAGGACATCATGGAGCCGGGGGCCCTGCCGCAGAAGCCGGCGACGCAGGTGCACATCCGCCTGCAGAACGACATCGGCAGCGAGGAGAGCCTGCACCAGATACGGGAGTACCTCCTGGACAACCGGGGCGCCTGCAGCCTGTTCTTCCACCTCGGCTGCGACGGGGCGGCGGACACGGTCGTGGCGGCCTCGACGCAGATCCGCGTGTCGGAGGCCCCGAGCGTGCTGGAGCGGGTGCGGGAGTGGCCGCAGGTGGAGGACGTATGGACACAGTGAAGGTCGCCCTGGTCGGCCTGGGGACGGTGGGCAGGAGCCTGCACGCGCTGCTCGCGGCGAACGCCGACCAGCTGGCCGCGCGGCTCGGGGCGCGCATCGAGGTGGCATGGGTCGGCGTGCGCGACCCGTCGCGCGCGCGTTCCCTCGGCGCCTCCACCCGTCTTGTGAAGGGCTTCCGCGAGATCCTCGACGACCCGTCCGTGAGGATCGTGATCGAGATGGTGGGAGGGATTGAGGCGCCCCTCGAGCTGATCCGGGGCGCCCTGTCCCGGGGCAAGCACGTCATCACGGCAAACAAGGCCCTGCTCGCCCTGCACGGGGCGGAGCTGTTCAACCTCGCCGGCCGCATGGGCGTGGAGCTGAAGTTCGAAGCCTCTGTCTGCGGGGGCATCCCCATCGTCAAGGTGCTGCGGGAGAGCCTGTCCGGCAACAGGATCACGGCGATCCTGGGCATCGTCAACGGCACGACCAACTACATCCTCACCCGCATGACCGAGGAGAGGCTGCCCTACGAGCAGGCCCTGCGCCAGGCGCAGGAGAAGGGCTTCGCGGAGGCGGACCCCAGCCTGGACGTGGGCGGGGGCGACGCGGCCCAGAAGATCAGCATCCTCGCCAGCATCGCCTTCGGCTGCTGGGTCGACTGGCGCACGATCCTCTGCGAGGGCATCCAGTCGGTGAGCCCGAGCGACATCGAGTTCTGCTCGTCGGCCGGATTCGTCTTCAAGCTGATCGCGCAGGCCCGGATGCTCGAGGACAGGCCGCTGGTGAGCGTGTACCCTGCCCTCGTCCCGCTCGACCACCCCCTGGCCGCGGTGCGGGGCGAGTACAATGCCGTGATGGTGGACGCCGACTTCCTGGGCCCGTCCGTGTACGAGGGCCGCGGCGCCGGGGGAGACCCCACCGCCTCGTCGGTCGCCTCCGACCTGGGAGACCTGGTGCGGATGATCGTGACCCGCTCGGGACCCCGTCCCCGGGCCGAGGTGACCGCCTGCGCGTCTCTGCACCCCGTGGAGTCGATGCGGAGCCGCTACTACTTCCATTTCATCACGGCCAACAGGCCGGGCATCTGGGCGCTGGTGACTGGAATCTGCGCGGAGGACGGGATCAACATCGAGAGCGTGCACCAGAAGTGGGAGGACAAGTCGCTGCCCTCGGACCTCTACGTGCTGGTCGACGAGGCGGAGGAAGCGCAGGTGCGCCGGGCCTTCGGCCGCATCGTCTCCTCCGAGGGCATCTTCCCGCAGTCGCGCTACTTCCGGGTCCTCGCCGGGCCCGGTGAGGG
The DNA here is from genome assembly GCA_963733835.1 of uncultured Spirochaetota bacterium. GTDB lineage: Bacteria > Spirochaetota > Spirochaetia > SZUA-6 > Fen-1364 > CAVTER01. The sequence goes on along the minus strand of CAVTER010000006.1, from coordinate 8,383 downwards.
CTGAACCCGTGATCGACCTGCACACGCACACCTTCCTGAGCGACGGCCTCCTGGGGGCGGCGGAGCTCGTCCGCCGGGCCGAGCAGGCGGGCTACAGGGCCATCGGCATCACCGACCACGCGGACGCCGCCAACCTCGAGGATCTCGTCTCCTCGGCGGTGCGCTTCGCGCGGGAGACGCAGCCCTACCTCAAGATCCGGGTCGTCGCCGGGCGTCGAGCTCACCCATGTTCCCCCCGGCCAGATCGCAGGGCTCGTGCGCCGCTGCCCGGCAGCTGGGAGCGCGCCTGGTGATCGTGCACGGCGAGACGGTGTGCGAGCCGGTCGCCCGGGGCACAAACAGGGCGGGCATCGAGGCGGGGGCCGACATCCTCGCGCACCCGGGGCTCATCTCCGAGGAGGAGGTGCGCCTGGCGGTGGAGTGCGGGGTGACGCTGGAAATCTCGGCGCGGCATGGCCACGGCCTGGGCAACGGGCGGCTTGTGGCGCTGGCACGGGAGGCGGGCGCGCAGATGGCGATCAACTCCGACGCGCACGCGCCGGCCGACATCATGACGCCGGACTGGCGCGAGAAAGTCGCCTTCGGCTCCGGGTTGACTGCCGAGGAGCTGGAGCGGATCAACAAGTCCATGGTCGCGCTGGTGGAGAGGCTGGTGCCCTCTACCTTTCTCGCATAGGAGGGACCGCCGTGTTCGTCGTCGCCCTGACCATCCTCGACGGCCTTCTCATCGCCTTCCTCGTGCTCCTGTCGGTGCGCATCGCGCTCACGTGGTTCGCGGGCCGCGATTTCGGCCGCCCGGGGCGCTGGCTCGCCGCCCTGACCGATCCCTACCTGTCGCTGTTCTCCCGGCTGGGCTTCCTGCACAGGGGCAGGATCGACCTCTCGCCCGTCGCGGCGCTGCTGGTGCTTGTCGTCGCGCTCGACCTGGTGAACGGCCTCCTGGCCCACGGCCGCATCACCCTCGGGTTCTTCCTGGCCTCGCTGCTGCTCGCCCTCTGGTCCGGCGCACGGTTCCTCGCCGTCTTCTACCTCGTGCTGGCGCTCCTGCGGGCCCTTGCCCTGCGCTTCCGGCTCCTGCCCGGCGCCCCTGCCTGGGCGGCGGTGGACGCCCTTCTGCAACCCGTCGTCTCCGCCGTCGATCGCCTGCTGGGAAGGCCGCGTCGGCTTGCTGCGGCCCAGGCGCTCGTGCTCGCGGCGGGCGCGCTGCTGGCCCTGCTGCTGCTGGGGGAGTTCGGCGTGCGCAGTCTCGCCGCGCTCTTCCGGGCCCTCCCGATCTAGGGGCCATGTTCCTCGCCGAGATCTCCCGCCCGGTCACCTCGCTGCGCGGCGCGGGCCCGGCCCTCGCGGGCCGCCTCGAGCGGCTGGGCGTGCGCAGCGTGGGCGACCTGCTCCTGCTCATGCCGCGGGGCTACGAGGACAGGTCCACCGTGGTTCCGCTCGCCCAGGCGCACCTCCTGCCGAAGGCCGCGGTGGCCGTGGAGGTGGTCACGCGCGCGCAGCTGGGGCGGGGCAGGGGACGCACGCCCAGGGTCACCGTGAGGGACGGGACGGCCGAGGCGAGCCTGCTGTGTTTCGGCAGGACCTTCCTCTGGAAGGTCCTGGCCGAGGGCCGCAGGTTCTATGTGTGGGGCAGCTTCCATCTGCGCCGGGGCGGCCTCGAGTGCTCGGACTTCGAGCTGGAGCCGTGGAGCCCGGCCCCGGCCGGCTTCGGCCGCATTCTCCCGGTCTACCCGCTCACCGAGGGACTGACGCAGGCGGCCGTGCGCAGGCTCGTGCGCCAGGCCCTCGACGAGGAGGCGGACAGCGTGGAGGGGGAGCTGCCCGGCCCCGCTCGCGCACGGCCGCGGGTTTCCCGCGAAGGGCGCCGCCCTGCGCGGCGTGCACTTTCCGTCCAGCCTCGAGGAGGCGGAGGCGTGCAGGACGGCATTGGCCTACGAGGAGCTGTTCCTGTTCCAGGCGCTCGTGCTGCGCAGGCGCCGCGCGCTCGCCGTGGTGCGCCCCCGCGGCCGTGCGCTGGACGGCACGCTGCGCGACGGGCTGCTCGCCCGGCTTCCCTTCCGCCTGACCCCCGACCAGGAGGCAGCCCTGGCGGAGATCGCGGCCGACCTCGGGTCGGCGGCGCCCATGGCCCGGCTGCTCCAGGGCGAGGTGGGCTGCGGGAAGACGCTCGTGGCGCTGCTCGCGGCGCTGCTGCTCGCCTCCGGCGCCGAAAAGAAATGCGCCTCCGGCGCCGAGAAGAAATGCGCCTCCGGCGCGGAGCAGACGGCGTTCGTCGCTCCCACCGAGCTGCTGGCCCGACAGCACGCGGAGAACGCTGCCCGCCTGCTCGAGCCGCTGGGCGTGCGCATCGCCTTTCTCTCCGGCAGCGTGTCCGGGGAGGCGCGCGGGCTGCTGCTTTCGGCGCTCGCCCGCGGCGACATCGACCTGCTGTTCGGCACGCACGCGCTGTTCTCCGCCGACGTGGTCTTCCGTCGGCTGGGCCTGGTGATCGTGGACGAGCAGCACAGGTTCGGCGTCCTGCAGCGCAGCGCGGTCATGCGCAAGGGGGAGGCCCCGGATCTCCTGCTCATGACGGCCACCCCGATCCCCCGGACCCTCGCCCTGACGGCATTCGGCGACCTGGACGTCTCCACGATCCGCACCATGCCGCGGGGGAGGCGGCCGGTGATCACCCACCTCGCCCGCCAGGGGAACGAGCAGAAGGTCTACCGGCGCGTGCGCGAGGAGCTGGACAGGGGCGGCCAGGCCTATTTCGTGTACCCCGTGATCGGGGGCTCGGGATCGCTCGCGGTCAAGGACGCCGAGACGGCCTGCCGCGCGCTGAAGCAGGAGATCTACCCGGACCTCGAGGTCGCCCTCATCCACTCGCGGCTGCCCGAGGAGGAGAAGCTCGCCGCCATGTCCGGCTTCGCGTCCGGCAGGGTGCGCATCCTGGTGGCCACCAGCGTTGTGGAGGTCGGCGTGGACGTGGCGAACGCGACGTGCATGGTCGTGGAGCACGCCGAGCGCTTCGGGCTTTCCACGCTGCACCAGCTGCGCGGGAGGGTGGGCCGGGGGCCCGCGCAGTCCTACGCGTTCCTGGTGTACGACGGGGACCTGACCCGGGAGGGCGTCGAACGGCTGAGGATCATGATGGAGACCACCGACGGCTTCCGCATCGCCGAGCGGGACCTGGAGCTGCGGGGTCCGGGGGAGCTGCTGGGCCTGCGCCAGAGCGGGTACCTGGACTTCCGCGTGGCGGACCTGGTGCGCCACTCCGCCCTGCTCCTGGAGGCCCGCGACGATGCCCGCAGGGTCCTCGGCGAGGACCCCGGGCTGCTCGCGCCCGGCAACGCAGCCCTGGGCAAAGCCCTGCGGCTGGCGGCGCGCTCGCCATGGGCGGACGGCGCACCCGCCCTGGAAGGAGGCTGACATGCGCATCACAGGGGGAAGCTACAGGGGCCGGACCATCCTGTGCCCGCCCGGGGTCATCCGCCCGTCCATGGACAGGATGCGCATTTCGCTGTTCCAGATCCTCGGCGACCTCTCGGGCGAGTCGTTCCTCGACCTGTTCGCGGGCTCGGGGGTCATCGGCGTGGAGGCGGCCTCGCGCGGCGCCCGCCCCGTCGTCCTGGTGGAGAAGGATGCGCGGAAGAGGGCCACGATACTGAGGAACATCTCCTTCGTCGAGAGCCCGATCGCGCTGCACATGATGCCCGCCGAGCGGTTCCTGCGGTCGAGCCGCGAGCCCTACGATGTCGTCTTCCTGGACCCGCCATTCGACTACCCCGGCAAGGGAGAGCTGCTGGACGCGGTGCGGGCGGGGCCCCACCTGAAGCCCGACAGCCTCCTTCTCCTGCACCTGCACAGGGCCGAGGCGCTGGCAGTGGAGCGGCCGGGCCTGGAGCTGGCCGACCGGCGGGAGTACGGCCAGTCGCTGGTGCTGTTCTTCCGGTGCACTTGACCATCCGCGCGTCCCTGAGTACTATCCACCCGCTCACGCCCTTGTAGCTCAGTAGGTAGAGCACGTCCTTGGTAAGGACGGGGTCACCGGTTCAATTCCGGTCGAGGGCTCGAACCCGGTTTACAGCGGGGCTGGCACGGGTCTTGCCACTTGACATTGTGCCCCCTCTGTATATAAATTTGCGTTTCATCCGACATCAGGGTCCGGGGGGCAATGCGCTGCCCCGTCCGGCCGGCAGGAGACATCCGCATGGCAAAGGGCAAGGCAAAGAACCTGGAGCTGATCGCGCTGCAGTGCAGCGAGTGCGACAGGCGCAATTATACGACCACGAAGAACCGGAAGAACATGCAGGGCAAGCTGGAGCTGATGAAGTACTGCCGCTGGGATCGCAAGCACACGCTGCACAAGGAATCGAAGGTAAAGTAGGGGGCGTTCATCCATAGGCCAGTAGCTCTAATGGTAGAGCGCCGGTCTCCAAAACCGGATGTTGCGGGTTCGAGTCCTGCCTGGCCTGTAGGGCGGAAGGGGAATCCGGGGGACGGGGGAACATGAAGAAGATCATCCTTTTCTTTCAAGAGAGCTTCGCGGAGCTGAAGAAGGTCGCCTGGCCCAGCCGGGAGGACGCCACGGCGTCGACCAAGGTGGTCCTGGTTTCCACGCTCATCATCGCCCTCTTCCTCGGGTTGATCGACTTCATCCTGTTCAAGCTCGTCGACTGGATCTTCTAGAGGGGCGGGAGAGTGGCGAAGGCCTGGTACATCGTCCATACCTACTCGGGATACGAAAACAAGGTCCAGCGGCACGTGCGCATGCTGGTCGACAAGGGGACCCTGAAGGAACACGTCTTCGACGTGAAGGTTCCCGCCGAAGAGGTCGTCGAGATCAAGGATGGCCGCAAGAAGGTTTCGACGAAGAAGTTCCTGCCCGGCTACATCATGGTCGAGATGGACCTCCCCGACCAGGGCTGGAAGGAGATCTGCCAGGAGATCCGCAAGATCCCCGGCGTGACGGGCTTCGTGGGCTCCAACAGGAACCAGAAGCCCGCGCCCATCTCGCAGGACGAGGCGCGCGGCATTCTGCAGAAGGCAGGCGAGATCAAGGCGGACAGGGTCATCAAGCCCCGCCAGAGCTTCTCGGTCGGCGAGTCGGTGAGGATCATCGACGGCCCGTTCGACTCGTTCACGGGCAGCGTCGAGGAAGTCAACACGGAGAAGGGGAAGCTGCGGGTCATGGTGGGGATATTCGGACGCTCCACCCCCGTGGAGGTCGACTTCCTCCAGGTCGAGAAAGTCTGACGGTTCAGAGAGCCTCTTGAGGCCCGGCGCGGTGTACCGCCGCCGGGCATTGGGAGCCCGTCCCGTGCGGGACGGCGCGCGTGCGCCGGACCGGTGCGGCGCGCGGTGCGTGCCGGGGAACGGGCGATTGTACCACGGAGGAGGAAAGGCGAATGGCGAAAAAGACAGTCAAGGCGATCGTCAAGCTGCAGGTACCGGCCGGCAAGGCCACCCCGGCCCCGCCGGTGGGCCCGGCCCTCGGGCCGCACGGCGTACAGGCGGCGCAGTTCTGCCAGCAGTTCAACGACAGGACCAAGAAGCAGGAAGAGGGCGTGCTCATCCCCGTGGTCATCACGATCTTCACGGACAAGAGCTTCACCTTCATCACGAAGACCCCCCCCGCGGCGGTCCTGATCCGCAAGGCGCTGGGCCTGGAGAAGGGCAGCGGCGAGCCGAACAAGACAAAGGTCGGCGCACTCACCCGCGAGCAGCTGAAGGCCATCGCGCAGGCGAAGATGCCCGACCTCACGGCGAAGGACATCGAGGCGGCGATGAAGATCATCGCCGGGACCGCCCGCAGCATGGGCGTGACGGTGGAGGGCTGACGGCGATGGCACACGGAAAGAAATACAGGGCCTCGCTCGCGAAGTACGATGCCGCGGAGTCCTACCCGCTGGAGAAGGCCGTGGAGCTGGTGAAGCAGCTTGCCTACGCGAAGTTCGACGAGACCGTCGAGGTCTCCATGAAGCTGAACATCAAGAGCAAGCACACCATCCGCGACGTGATGGCATTCCCGCACAGGTTCGGCAGGGAGAAGACCATCCTCGTGTTCGCCAAGGGCGACAAGGCAGAGGAGGCCCGCAAGGCCGGCGCCGCCTTCGTCGGCGACGACGACCTGATAGAGAAGATCAAGGGCGGCTGGCTGGACTTCGACGTGGCGGTGGCCACCCCCGACATGATGAAGGACGTGGGCAAGCTGGGCCAGATCCTGGGCCGCCGCGGCCTCATGCCCAACCCCAAGACGCAGACGGTCACCTTCAACGTCAAGGAAGCCCTCGACGAGCTGAAGAAGGGCCGCGTGGAGTACCGCGCCGACAAGGGCGGGGTGGTGCACCTCGCCGTGGCAAAGCTGTCGATGGACGCGGAGAAGATCAGGGAGAATGCCCTGGCGTTCATCTCGGAGATCGTCAAGCGCCGCCCCTCGGACCTGAAGGGCGACTACATCCGTTCCATCGTGCTCTCCTCCACGATGGGCCCCGGCATCCGCCTGTCCCCCAAGGACAAGGCCTTCGTCGCATAGGAGCAGGCACATGGCACAGACTGTGAAGAAGATCCAGCCGAAGAAGCAGGAGGCGGTGGAGAAGCTGAAGGGGTTCTTCTCGGCGGCCCCTGACCTCATCTTCTCCGACTTCCGCGGGATGACCTTTCCCCAGATGACGGACCTGCGGGCGAAGCTCACCGAGAAGGAGACCGCGTACCGCGTGGTGCGCAACTCCCTCGCCCGCATCGCCATGAAGGAAGTCGGGCTTCCCGACGCCTCCACGATGCTGGAGGGCCCCACGGCTCTCGCGTTCCTCGGCCGCGACCCGGGCCCCGCCGCGAAGGTGATGATGGACTTCACCCGCGGCGCGCCGCTGGGGATCAAGGGCGGGGTGATCGGCGGAAAGCTCGCGACCCCGAAGGACATCGAGGCGCTGGCGAGGCTGCCGGGACGGCTTGATCTCATCGCGATGCTCATGGGCACCATGAACGCGCCGCTGCGCGACCTGATGTCCGTGATGAACGGGGTGTCCTCCAAGCTGGTGCGCACCCTCGCCGCGGTGGCCGACAAGAAGAAGTCGGAGGCGGCCTAGCGGCCGCGCAGGGCAGCCCGCGGGGGCTGCATCATTCGGGAATCGGCGGACCCAGTCTTCGCGACACCAAGGCCAGCTGGGCCGCTTCCACAATTTTTCACGGAGAAGGGAGAAGATAAATGGCATCACTCACCAAGGAGCAGATCCTCGAGGCGATCGCCGGCATGACGGTGCTCGAGGTCTCCGAGCTTGTCAAGGCGATGGAAGAGAAGTTCGGGGTGACCGCGGCAGCGCCCGTGGCGATCGCGGCGGGTCCCGCCGCCGGCCCCGCGGCAGCCGCCGCCGAGGAAAAGACGGAGTTCACCGTCGTTCTCAAGAGCTTCGACGACACGAAGAAGATCCCCGTCATCAAGGAAGTGCGGGCGATCACCGGCCTGGGCCTCAAGGAGGCCAAGGACCTGGTGGAAGCCGGTGGCAAGACGCTGAAAGAGAATGTGTCCAAGGAAGACGCGGCGAAGATCAAGGCCCAGGTCGAGGCCGCCGGCGGGGTTGTTGAGATCCAGTAACGCGGGCGGCCGCCGGCCGATCGACGTTTCGACTCGCGAACGAACCACCGGGGTGGAACGCCCCGGTGGTCTGTTCAATGTCAGGGGGATGGGATGAGTCTCGCGAAGAACACCAAGATCAAGCGGACCCTCTTCAGCAGGGGGTACGCGGATGTGATGGATGTGCCGAATCTCGTCGACATCCAGATCGCGTCCTACGAGAGGTTCCTCCAGCGCAAGGTGCTGCAGGCGGGGGAGCCGCCGGCCCGCCAGGGCCTGGAGGACGTCTTCCAGTCCACGTTCCCCGTCGAGAGCCCCAACGGCGACATGCTGCTGGAGTACTGCGGGTACACCCTGGACGAGCAGAACATCAAGTTCGGCGAGCAGGAGTGCAAGCAGAAGGGCCTCACCTACGCCATCCCCCTGAAGGCGAAGATCAACCTCATCTTCCTCAACACCGGCGAGATCCGTCAGAAGGAAATCTACATGGGGGACATCCCCATCATGACGGACAAGGGCACCTTCGTGGTGAACGGCGCCGAGCGGGTGGTGGTGAGCCAGATCCACCGCTCCCCGGGCGTCATCTTCAGCCACGAGAAGGGAGTGTTCTCGTCGCGGATCATCCCCTACCGCGGGTCGTGGCTGGAGTTCGAGATCGACCAGAAGAAAGAGCTGATCTACGCCAAGATCGACAGGAAGAAGAGGATCCTGGCCACGATCTTCCTGCGCGCCCTGGGGTACGAGACCCGCGAGAGCATCATCGAGCTGTTCTACAAGGTCGAGAAGGCGAAGGTCGTCGACAGCCGCGACGAGAAGGAGAGCCTTGTC